>NZ_JAHKQH010000045.1:0-191255 GCF_018861025.1 Psychrosphaera sp. B3R10
ATATCGCTAATGCTCTTTTGGGATGACGTTTTTTCTAGACCTGTGGGGTCAGAGTCGCTGATTTTATTATTTCCTCTGCACTTGGTTGGAGATCCCTAATATCGCCGTGGCTCGACTCATATTACAAGCTAAGGAATGACGTTTTTTGTTCTGGAATTATGAGCTAATTTAGGGCGAATTATGAAATTCCTCTGCACTCGGTTGGAGGTCCCAAATATCGCTAAGGCTCTTTTAGGATGACGTTTTTTGTTCTGGTTATTATGAGCTAATTTAGGGCGAATTATGTGATTCCTCTGCACTTGGTTGGAGGTTCCAAATATCGCTGTGGCTCGACTCATATTACAAGCTAAGGAATGACGTTTTTTGTTCTGAAATTATGAGCCAATTGAAAGGTGAATTATGAAATTCCTCTGCACTTGGTTGGAGGTTCCAAATATCGCTGTGGCTAGACTAGTTTTACAAGCTTGAGAATGACGTTTTTTGTTCTGAAATTATTATCTCAGTCGTATCAGGCAAGTTGGCGATATCCCAATGTGCCACAGCCCATGTAATGATATCTGCTACCGATTTTAACATTAAATCTTGCTGAACAGGTAAGCCGAGTAAGGTTAACGCTTGTATTAGCTCAGGTTTTGGATTGTTGATATCAATGGCACGAGCATGATTTTGTTTACTGAGTTTAAACCCTGGTTTAGTTGATACTAATGGCAGGTGCATATAATTAGGTGGGGTGATGCCAAACAACTTGTACAACGACGTTTGTCGAGTTGTGAGGGGTAAAATGTCTGCGCCTCTTACTACTTCCGTTATGCCCTGATCTATGTCATCTATAACTACAACGAGTTGATAAGCAAATAATCCGTCGCGACGTTTGATAATGTAGTCTTCGTGATCAAAATCAGAGTTAGTCTTTGTGGCGTTAACATGATCATTGCAAATTCGTATGGCCGCATCGGTGAGAGGTAAATTTTTGTTTCTACAATAACCCGTATAATTGGTCCCCATTTGCCTAATTTTCTTGCGGCTACAATGACAGGCATAGGTAAGGTTATGTGCGTGTAAGGTGTCTAAGATCTCTTGATAGCGACGTAAACGCCTAGTTTGAACTAAACATCCCCGGTCTGCAGGTGCGAGGTCTTCGCTCGTATTTGGATCAATGTCCCAAGACATACCAAACGCGCTTAGAGCATCTAAAATTTGGTCAACGGCGCCAAACTGTTCTCTGGGTTTATCAATATCTTCGATGCGTACAAACCACAAACCATGGTTGGCTTTTGCTTGTAGATAACTGCCAAGTGCAGTTAATAGAGAACCAAAATGTAGGGGACCACTGGGGGAGGGAGCGAAGCGGCCACGATATTGTGCCTGTTTAAGCAACGTAGATTGATTGCTAAACAAGTTCGTAAATGTGTGGCTCACGCAACGCTAACTTAACAAGGTGTTAAGGCTTTAGCCTTAACCGCCAAGTTGTTTTTCTTTAATTTCAGATAACGTTTTGCAATCGATACATTGGTCTGCAGTAGGACGTGCTTCTAATCGACGGATACCGATTTCGATGCCACATGTTTTACAAAAACCAAAATCATCGCTTTCGATTAAACCAAGTGTTTTTTCAATTTTTTTGATCAACTTGCGTTCACGGTCACGCGTACGTAATTCAAGTGCAAATTCTTCTTCTTGTGACGCGCGGTCAACTGGATCTGGGAAGTTTGCAGCTTCGTCTTGCATATGACTTTTAGTTCTGTCTACTTCTTCACGAAGTTGGTTGCGCCACGCTTCTAAGATTTTTCTAAAATGCGTAAGCTGCTCATCGCTCATGTACTCTTCATTTGGGCTTTCTTGATAAGCCTCAACGCCTGCTTGGGCTAATAGTCCCAATGATTTTTTATCTGCCATGCGTTGTTTATCTCCTAAAGTTCTAAAACCAATTCGCGCAGTTATATTTTGTGTACTTTAGCATCTTGTGCGTAGTGCTAAAAAAAACGGCGCTATCTATAGCAAAATTGGACACAATACGCAATCAATTCATGTTACATATGGTAATTGGGCCGTAATTTACTGCGAAAATGAGTAATTCTGAGTTAAATTTACTTATTTATAAATTTGCCTCTTTCACTCACTCTAATTTGTTGCGGGTCTATATGGGTACAAATTACTACAATTTCTACCCCTTGAGCGATAGCTTTTTGCAATTCTTTGGCATATATAGGGTCGATATGGTCAGCGACCTGAATATTTTTGATCCCAGTATGCTGTACTAAAAAGAGTAAAACAGCTCTAGAGCCCTCTTCAACTATGCGTGTTAGTTCTCGTAAATGTTTTTGACCACGAGTCGTCACCGCATCGGGGAATGCTCCTAAATGGGTTTCAGCATTTAGCAATAAAGTTGCAGATTTAACTTCAATAAAACAATCTGGCAGCTCAGGCGACGAAAGTTTAATATCGATTCGACTGTTTTCTTCACCATATTTCACCTCACGTTGAACGGTATTGTAGCCATTAAGTTCTGGGATTAACCCCGCCTCAAAAGCATTTACGGCGAGTTCATTTGCTTTAACAGTATTGATACCAATATAGTGGCCATACTGATTTTGAGCCAATTCAAAGGTATTTGGGTATTTACGTTTTTTGTTGTCACTCGTGCTGTAATAAACGGTAAAGCCCGGCTCGGCACATCCTGTCATTGCACCCGTGTTAGGGCAATGAATCGTAATTTCATCCCCCGACTCAGTGGTCACATCGGCTAAAAATCGCTTATACCGTTTTATTAAAGTACCTTTTTGTAATTTCAAACTGTCTCCGTTGGTGACTTTTTAGGAATAAAATGAACTACGCTAGCAACAAATAAACCGGCTAAAATTCCGTAAATAGCGTCGAGTAATATACCTGTTGTGCCTTTTAGCAGGTACATGTCGGGAACGATATTGACGACTGATTCAGAGAAGTGATGCAAAAATGGAATGTTATGTGTGAGCATACCGCCGCCAACTAAAAACATAGCAACAAGGCCGATGACCCCCAAACTTTGCATTAGGCGCGGAGCAAACAATAAAAGTCCACCACCTAATGAGTACAAAACTTTGTTGACCCAGGTTTTATTGCCTAGTGATTGCCAATATAAACCTAAGTCGTCGAGCTTAACAATAACCGCGACCAGGCCATAAACACCGATAGTCATTGCAATAGCAATGATGCTCAAAACCGTAATTTTGTCACTTAGTGATGCTGTAACTAATGTGCCTAGTGAGATGATGACAATTTCAGCGGACAATACAAAGTCAGTTCGGATAGCACTTTTGATTTTATTTTTCTCGAATTCAACAAGGTCGACAGTTTCGTCTTTTACCGCTTCGACAAGTTCTTTATGTGCGGCTTTTTTTTCGTTGGTCTTATTATCGCTTTGGTGGAATGACTCTAGGATCTTTTCTGCGCCTTCAAAACACAAAAATAAACCACCTAAAATCAACAAGGGGACAATTAACCACGGCAAATAAACACTAATTGCCAGTGCGGCTGGGACGAGGAAAAGTTTGTTGATAAACGAGCCTTTTGCAACCGCCCACACAACAGGAAGTTCACGATTGGCTTTGACACCAGATACTTGTTCGGCATTGACCGCTAAATCGTCGCCTAAAACACCGGCCGTTTTTTTTGCAGCAACTTTTGTCATTGCAGCAACATCGTCTAATATAAGCGCGATATCGTCAAATAGCGCGAAAAAACTTGCTCCAGCCATGTAGCCTCTCCATGTGTAGTGTTTAAAATTGAATACGTAGAATAGATAATTAGCCAATATTAAAGATTATTTTTTACATTACCATAGAGAACGACTGACTAAGGTGTGATAATTTTCTATTATCTATAATGAAACAAAGACATCGTGCACAAAACGAGTTTTTGATAATAATAAAATCCCTACAAAATTGAGAATAATGATATGACTAATACGATCGAAGTGACGTTGAGCGGACAACCTGCCGCTAAAAAATGGGGTGATTCAAACCCAATTAGTACGACAGTAGAAGGTTATCAAATACATATTCAGCAATTGGACGAACGCGCAAGTTTGCCGCTTGTGCAAACGTCATCACGTAAAATTCAAGGTTTAGGTATCGACGCTGTGACGCTTACTGGTGAGTGGACAGTTGAACAACAATGGGCTTTTTATCTCGGGTTTGTCACTGCTAAAGGCGGCCAAACGGTTGTCTGGGCGAGTGATGATAGCGAATTAGAACACCGCAAACTGGCCTATGATTGGACTCGAAATATTATCAATTTGCCGCCACAGGATATGTATCCATTAGCGCTGGCTAATCACGCTATAGACTTTATTAAGTCGGTAGCAACGGGCAAAGTAGAAGCAAATGTTATTATTGGCGACGATTTATTAGAAGCTGGCTGGGTAGGTATTCATGCCGTTGGCCGAGCGAGTGTGCATCCTCCAGTGTTATTAAGCTTAGATTACAATCCTACAGGCGATGAGAACGCGCCAATAGAAACGGCACTAATTGGTAAAGGGATCACGTTTGATAGTGGCGGATATTCAATAAAATCGTCTGAAGGCATGTTAACGATGAAATGCGATATGGGCGGTGCAGCAACCGTTACAGGCGCGTTGGCATTGGCGATCCTTCGTGGTTTGAACAAACGTGTCAGACTGATCTTATGTTGTGCTGAGAATATGATTGGTGGCAATGCATTTAAACTTGGCGACATTTTAACGTATAAAAATGGTACGACAGTCGAAATCGTGAATACCGACGCCGAAGGTCGTTTGGTGTTGGCGGATGGATTATTCCATGCAACAGAATTGGGTGCTAAAAAAGTTATCGACGCGGCGACATTAACTGGTGCAGCAATGATGGCCGTAGGTTCCGATTACAACGCGGTATTTGGTTTAGATAAGGAATATGTTACTAAAGGTTTAGCGGCTGCAGAAGTTGAGTTTGAAGGTGCGTGGCCTTTGCCATTAGACAAATTCCATCGTAATACTTGTCCGTCTCCATATGCTGATACGGCAAATAGTCGTCCGCAAAAAGGTGGCGGTATGGGTGGCGCATCAAATGCAGCTGGCTTCTTATCTCGATTTGTTACAGAAGACGGCACGGGTTGGTTACATTTTGACCTCGCTGGCGCATTTAACGGTTCGAGTAACGCTAAGTATTCTGCTGGTGCAACGGCGATGGGTGTAAGAACAATTGCTAGATTGCTAACTGAAGATTAAGAAAACGAAATTTATTTTTCTTAACCCAAATGAAAGTACAAAAAAGGCCTGATTAAATCAGGCCTTTTGTCATTTTTGGGGTTCGCTAACAATTAAAGTATGTATTTACTTAAGTCTTCGTCAGCCACTAATTCATCTAAATTATCTTTAACAAATTGCTCGGTAATCTCAAACGTTTCGCCCGATTTTTCAGAGGCGTTATAGGAGATTTCTTCCATCAAACGTTCCAAAACGGTATGCAAACGTCGAGCACCGATGTTTTCATTGGTCTCATTGACTCTGAATGCCGCTTGAGCGATTTGTTTGATACCATCCGTAGTGAAGTTGACAGTCACCCCTTCAGTCGCTAACAATGCTTTGTATTGCTCGGTTAAAGAAGCATGGGGCTCCGTTAAAATCCGTTCAAAGTCTTCAGCAGTTAAGGCATCTAATTCAACACGGATTGGTAAACGACCTTGTAACTCTGGAATAAGATCCGACGGTTTGCTCATTTGGAACGCCCCAGAGGCGACAAATAACATATGATCGGTTTTCACCATGCCGTATTTTGTCGATACTGTGCTGCCTTCTACCAGAGGCAGTAAGTCACGTTGCACACCTTCGCGTGAAACATCGGCGCTATTTGCCCCTTCACGTTTACAAATTTTGTCTATCTCATCGATAAATACGATGCCGTTTTGTTCTACCGATTCAATAGCTTGTTCTTTTAAGTCATCATTGTTGATCAATTTAGCGGCTTCTTCGTCAATCATTAACTTAAGTGCAACAGAGACTTTTAGTTTTCGCTTATTGGTCTTTTCACCCGATAAGTTCTGGAACATGCCCTGTAATTGAGAAGTCATTTCTTCCATGCCCGGAGGCGCCATTATCTCAACACCAATTTCTTTTTGAGCAACGTCAATTTCGATTTCTTTGTCGTCAAGCTCACCTTGTCTCAAACGCTTACGCAAAACCTGACGAGTTGAACTTTCTGGTGCATCGCTATCAACCGTTTGTCCAAACGAATCTCTAGCCGGTGGCAAAAGGGCGTCTAAGACACGTTCTTCTGCCGCTTCTTCTGCTTTATGTTTGTTTTTTTGAATTGCCGTTTCACGGGTTAACTTAACCGCTATTTCGGTAAGGTCACGGATAATGCTTTCGACTTCTTTCCCGACATAACCGACTTCAGTGAATTTAGTTGCTTCAACTTTAATGAACGGCGCGTGGGCTAGTTTTGCCAATCGACGTGCGATTTCTGTTTTACCGACACCGGTTGGTCCAATCATTAATATATTTTTCGGGGTGACTTCAGCACGAAAGTCAGCGTCGAGTTGCATACGGCGCCAGCGGTTGCGGAGCGCAATTGATACGGCACGTTTTGCTTTGTCTTGACCAACGATGTGTTGGTCTAACTCATGTACTATTTCTCTAGGGGTCATTGCTGACATAATAAAATCCTGCTTATAGCTCTTCAATCGTAAGATTGTTATTGGTGTAAACACAGATGCTGCCGGCAATATTTAGGCTTTTTTCCACGATTTCTTTGGCAGAAAGTTCTGTGTTTTCTAATAAAGCAGTTGCTGCTGCTTGGGCAAATGGTCCGCCAGAACCTATTGCAATTAGGTCATGTTCTGGTTGGATGACATCGCCATTACCTGTAATTATTAGTGAGGCGGTTTCATCTGCAACGGCCAAAAGGGCTTCGAGTTTGCGCAACATTTTGTCGGTGCGCCAGTCTTTTGCCAATTCAACAGCTGCCTTAGTTAAATGGCCCTGATGCATTTCAAGTTTGGCCTCAAACTTTTCAAATAGGGTAAATGCGTCGGCTGTACCACCGGCGAACCCGGCAATAACTTTGTTGCGATATAAGCGTCTAACTTTTACGGCATTACCTTTCATTACGGTGTTGCCTAACGAAACTTGGCCGTCACCGCCTAAACATACTTTGTCGCCGCGACGAACTGAAACTATTGTGGTCATTTTCCACTCCTGTTTGGATCAATGAACAATATGTAATGGTGTTTTTTCCAATTTCAATGTTAACTTATGAATTATCCCGCCGTTACCCTTATTATCTAGTATTAAACTAGAATGAAATATAGTCGTGATATATTCGGTCTTAATTACTTGGGCCTATGTTGTCTGTTGTCAATTCGAGGAATAAATATGTTGTTGAATTCTATTAGCCGAAAAGTCTTAGTCGGTTACGCAGCCATCATTGTCATTGTTGCTATTGTAACGAGTGTGCTGTTTACCGGTCTATCAGACATTAATAGAGTCACGGATGAGTTTGTCGATAAAAGTTTACCCGCCTTGCAAAATGTCACAAAAGTGAACCAAGGGGTCAATCGAATTTTAGTTGCCGCTTACAGTTTGTACGGTTACACCATTGAAAAAGATGCATTTGAAACTTCAGTAAACAGCGAATTTAAGTCCGTTGTTAGTGCGATGAAAAGTTTAAATATTTTAGTACCGACCGGAAAAAAGGTTAATTTTGAACTGCTAAAAAGTGAACTTGAGCGATTTCAAAGCATAATGACCAGTGACGAAGTAGATTGGGACGGTGCGCGGGGGTCGCTAACAAAAATTCAAGAAGAAGCCACGCGGATTGAGTCTATCGTCTCTATGTCAGCAACCGTATTATCAAAAGAAGCCAATCAAAAAACGTCTGTCATCAGCAACGATGTAAGTAGCATGAGACTTTGGTTGTTTTTAAGTACTTTGAGCATTGTTGTTATAACGGCAATCGCTTACGGATTTGCCAAGAAAAATATTGCGTCGCCAATTAAATCACTGTCTAATCAGCTAGATAATGTGGTTGCACATAATGATTTGAGTCAATCAGTCGATGTTCGATCAAACGACGAAGTTGCATTAACCGCGGCAAGTATTAACAAGTTGCTATCGGTATTTAGAAAAGTTAATTCAGATATTAGTAACTCTGCCGCCATCGTTAAAGATTCAATTTCAGTGCTGAATCAAAGTGCGAGCTTATCAGGTAATGAAGTGGCGAAACTATCTGATGTTGTGGATAAAATATTCTATAGTTCAGAACAGTTAGCGGCAAGCATTGCAGATGCAGCTAATCGGTCGGAAACCGCGTCTGACATTGCTCATACCGGGGCGACACAGGTTGAAGATGGCACCGCTAATATTAGTCAAACGGCAAATATTATCTCTGAACTCTCAAGTGATATCGATGCGTCGGCAGAAATGTTACTCAGTTTGAAGCAGGCTGGGGATAAAGTTAGCGACGTTGTTAAAACCATCGCGGACATCGCCGACCAAACGAATTTATTAGCGCTTAACGCCGCGATTGAGGCTGCTAGGGCAGGCGAAACCGGTAGAGGTTTTGCGGTTGTTGCCGGTGAAGTGAGAACTTTGGCCTCTCGAACTCACGAATCAACCTATGAAATAAACTCGATATTGGAAGAGATCGTTAACTCTATATCTAGTGCCGTTGAAGCAATGGATGTTAATAAAGAGAAAGCCAACGAAGCGGTATCGGCTGCTGAAATCACCGTTGATTCTTTAAAAGTCATTCAAGCAACTGTGCGTTCGTTAAGTGATGAAAACCGAGTGTTAGCAACCGCGGCACAGGGCAGTCAAGATGACATTGGTAGGATGAAGTTGGATCTCGATGACATCAAAAAAGGCATGACAATTGTTTCGGACTCGTCGAGTGATACTAAGCAAACTGCAGCGACACTGGCAAAACTCTCACTGGACTTAGAACAAGTTGCAGGTCAATTTAAAGTCTAGATTAGCGACTTTATGTTTTGTCTCTATTTAAATGTAAAGGCGATTGATAAAGAGGTTTATCAATCGCCTTTTGCTATTTTACAATTAGCTGTAGGGATTTACTGCAACTGATTATTACTCAATTCTCTTGGCGGGATGATTGCCATTTTGATGCAGCACTAGGGAGTCTACTTTCCCTTCTTTATTTTTATTAAATGTATAAGACGCTTTAACAGCTTTATAAAAAAATTCATTTTTAGATTTCGCAAATATTGGTAATTTTTGTTGTCCGGTAGCCTGGGCAAACAAACGCCCGCCCGCTTCGCTTATGGTAATGATGAAGTTGGGCGCCAATTGATAATCACCAGTAAGGGCTGTTAGTTCTTGTTTACTTAACGTCACTTCCTCAGTCACAACCATTTTTATTGAGTCAATTTTTCCGGTCAACACCGCTTGTCCTATCGCGTCGGGAGCGTCCTGTGAGTTGGCTAAAACAACAACCCCAAGATTGGATGTTTTATTAAATCCAATAAACGAACGATACCCACCAGTGCCGCCGTCATGCACAATGACATCTCCGGCTGGCGTGTTAGCGATTATCCAGTTTAGTCCTATGGATAATGTGTCATTACCAAAGGAATGTTGAAACTTATGAGTTAAATCGATGGCTGCCGCTAATGGGCTGTCTAGTAGGCCCATATTGGCCTTCAAAAAGATCAACATATCTGCGCCAGAAGAACGTAAAGCGCCTGCTCCAGGAAGTGTCGGGAAATCCCAATGAGGGGTTGGATTACCAGATACATCGTGGCCAGTTGTCAGTTGTTTTTGTTGTGCGGCAGAAATAGTTATGGTCGTATTGTCCATGCCTAATATCTTTAAAATTCGTTCTTTAACTAAGTCTTCATAAGATTTTCCAGCTTTTAGTGCGAGTACATGTCCTAACAGGCCCACTCCGAGGTTTGAATATTCTGGGGTTTGGCCAATATCACGGGGTAAGTGATAGTTAGATAGAAAGTCATACATCATATCGACCGAGTAATCTGCGTAAGGATTTTTCATATTTTTAGGTTGGAAATCCGTAGGTAAACGCGGTAAACCGGAGGTATGTGTTGCTAAATGCAATAAGGTGATCTGCTTATCGTTGCGTGTCGGCATAGATACCCCCTTGGGTAAATATTTAGACACAGGATCGTCAAGATTTAATTCACCTTTAATCACCATGTCTGCCAATAAAAGTCCGGTAAACGTCTTACTGATCGAGCCAATTTCAAACAAACTCGATTTATTTAGTGCCATGCTGTTTGTTTTATTGGCTTTACCCACAGCAATGATTTTGTCTTGTTTACCGTCTACAACAGCAACGACGAGTCCGACGCCAACCGAACCTTCAGATACCCGTGTTTGTAAGTGTTGCTCAATAAGTTTGGTATCAATATTTGCTGCTGATAAGAGGGAAGAGCAAAGTAATAATGAGCTAGTTAGGGCAACTAATTTAGTCAATTTTGGCATTTTATTTCCTTAATGCTTTTATCTGCCATGGGGCCTGTAAATATTTAATGAGTTTCGCGTCCAGAAATACCGTAATAAACTCAAATTTTATCATCTTAGCTATTTGATGCTATTTGATAACATCCAATACCTCGTCAATGAGTTCTTTACCGCCCACTCTGAAATAAAATTCAGGCCAAATCGAATGGGCTTTCGCCTGCCAATCGCCTACTTCATTTAAAGGGTCAACAAATATCATGCCCTTGGTTTTGGCAAATTGTGTCATTTTATCATCTTCTTTTTTTACCAAACTCCAACTATACACCTCAGCCTCTCTAGCGGCTTGTTGAACAAGCATCTGACTATGTGGTGTTAGTTGACGATAAAATGACTCTGACATCATATGGGGCGCGGTAAACATAAAGTAATGGATGTTAGTAATGTATTTTAATACATCCCATACTTCTTCTGTTTTATTGACACCATCAAAAATAATATTGATTGGGTTTTCCTGACCTTGAATAACCCCTGACTCTAAGGCTGGCCAAATACCTGTCCAAGGCAATGGCACCGGTTCGATGCCCCAGGAACGAAATGCTTCGACCATTAATTGGTTGCGCGGAACTCGGATCCTTAGCCCCTGCAAATCCGCAGTAGTCCTTACGGGCTTTGCGCTATTTGCCAATAGGCGGTAACCGCCGATAAAGAAACTAAGTGGCCTCACATTTGACTCTAATCCAGTACGGTCGGCAATTTTTTCCATCAAAGGATCGTGAAACAACTTTTTAATACTCTCCTCATTGGGAAACATGTACGGCAACGATAGAAAGCCTAACGATGGTGCAAAAGGTGACAAGTTATTTGTCGCTACCATTCCCATGTGACTTTTACCTTCGGCAATATTCATTACGATGTCATGCTCGGTGGTCACGCCAAATTTTAGGTTTACCTTTAACTGCCCGACGGAAAGTCGTTCTAAAGACTCTTTGAATTTTGCAGCATATTGCCAATATCCGCCATACTTAGCTGTTGAGCCTTCGAATATTAGTGTTGCAGATTCAATTTTTTTGCCGCCTGATTTAAAGTTAAAATTAGTTTCTAATCGTTCGACATAATTTCCAGCAAACGGGTCGCGTTCAATTGCAACTTGGTTTTCCCAGTCCGTCAGACCGTAATTGGCCATGACCTTAGCAAGCTCTCCCGATTGGCGCATTTCGGTAATGCCCATCGTCACTATTTCAGCGTATGTGTTAGCTTGTTGATTATTTGGTGAGAAGCCGACATATAAATGATCTGGAGGAATGACACCGCCTTCTATTAGCTTTTTATTTTTTTTTCTTTTTAAATGAAAATTCAGTACGTTTTTGTCTTCGAACAAAATATCTATGTACTGATTTTCTAATAGTTTTAGCAGGTTTGCTGTCGAATTATTGCCATAATTTTGGTAAATGACACGGTTGTCTTTGGTATGGCGCTGTATGTAACTGTCAAAAATGCCGTAAGACTTACCGGCCTCAACGCCAAGTATTTTGCCTTTTAGAGAATTTAAGCCAGTATATAGCCAGTCACTATTGCCAGAGGTGTACATGACATACTGCACTTGTCCAATGCTCTTCGCAGGGTAAACGAGTTGCAGAGCATTACGCTGTAAAATACCGACAACCCCATCGATAACATTATTTTCAAGCATTCGCATTGCGCGATTTAAAGGGAAGAATTGAATTTCAACGGTCACCCCTTTCTTCTCAAAGATGCGTTTTATTATATCAACTAGAACACCCTGATTTGCTGAGTTTTCAGCACAAACGTAAGGACATCTTTCAGTCACACCTAGTTTGATTTTGGGCTCTGCCTTGACGACAAAATGCATGCAAAAAGCAGCAGTTAATAAACATGTTAAAAACAGTTTCTTAATTGCATCAATTGTCATAAAAACAATCTCTAATAGAATTTTAATCTTCACAGTAACAGTTTTAGTTTATATAAAAAAGCTAATTTGGCGCTTATAAACGGCTACTTTTGAAGTTTATCTAATTCAAATCTACGCTGATTATTATTGGTAATAAACCGACTTTAAACTAGTGGCAATCGACTCATAATAAATCAAGTGACTGTCGCTTTTTTGAATATGAATTTCGTGCCTAGCACCGAAGTTGGGTTTGATTAATCACGCGAATTTTTCAAAGTGTATTTCGGTGTTTTTCGTGAGCTTTTAATTTGGTTCAGGTTTATGCAACAAAAAGCCCGCTTATTATTATAACAAGCGGGCTTTTATTGTTTAACAATCAGGTTGTTATGCCTTTTCAAGCTGAGCAGTACAGGGCACTGCTCGACGCCGGTATGGCAGGCTATTTTTTATAGTTTGAAGTCTATAACTTTGTAGTTTAAAGCTTCTAGCTGCGGTTTTAACACTTTTGCATCACCAACAACAACCATCAACATTTCGTCGATGTTGAGATGTTTTTTCGCTAAAGCGTTGATTTCTTTTTTGCTGATATTGGCAACTATATCGTTTCTGACATTAACAAAGTCAGGTGTTAAATCGTGCTCAAGTATCTGTGCAAGGAAACCCAATTTGGCGCCTGGCGTTTCATATTTTAATGCATCTCGCTGATTGATTGCTTTACGCATGAAATCAAGTTCTGCATCCGTTATACCATCTTTATGGTAGCTTTTGATTTCGTTAACAAATTCGACAATTGATTTGTCAGTTGCATCGGCACGGACTTCAGCACTTGCAGTGTAACCACCTGATAACTTGTCACCCCAAAAGTATGAACGTGCGCCGTAGGTATAACCTTTGTCTTCACGTAAGTTCAAGTTGATTCGGCTGTTAAATGCACCACCAAGAGGGAAGTTCATTAGGTAAGATTTGTAAAACTCACCAACAATATCGCGACTGATCCCGCGCTTACCAATTCTGATCGCAGATTGCGCTGCTTGATCTTTATTGACTAAATAGACCACACCTGCTTTGTGAGAGCTATTAGGGATTTCAATTGATAATTTAGGGCCTTTACCTTGCCAGTTATTTAGCGAATCCAATGACTTCTGAACGGTTGTTTGTGGCAAGTCAGAAACAACGATAAGTTGTGCATCAGCTGGTTTTACATGAGTTTGATAAAACGCTTTTACGTCAGCTAAAGTCAATTGCATGACAGTTGCTTCAGTTCCACCTTGAGGCATTCCTGCTAATGAATCACCAAACATTAATTTACGATACGCAGTAGATGCTAAATAACCCGCATCCTTTTGGCTGTTTTTAATGCCTTGAATTGCATTATTTTTAACGCGAGCAAATTCATTTGCATCAAACGCTGGAGCGACTAATTTTTCGTTTGCTAATGCAAGTGTCGCATCAAGATGTTTTGTTAACGCATTGATATTGATATTAAGGTAGTGATCATCAGCAGAAATACTGACGTTACTGCCAAGTTTTTCTAGCGCTTTACTCATATCTTCAGCAGAACGTGTCGTTGTCGACTCATTTAACATTGCAGCAAGAACTGACGCCATGCCTGCTTTGTCTTTTGTCTCAAAGTAATTACCTGCAGGAACTTTGATTAGAATCGCAGTAGTCGGTGTTTCAGTGCTTTGAGCACCTAGTACGGTAATACCGTTATCTAATTTGTTTTGCCACATTTGCGGAACATTTACGGCCTTGTTTGCACCCGCTTGAGGCATCACACTGCGGTCAAAACTTGAAGTCGCTACGCGTAATTCTAAGTCATCTGCGCTAGTATTAGATTTTTCACCAATCGTTCTTTTTGGAATTGTGTAAGTATCTTCGTGGGCAATGGCTTGTAATTGACCTTTAGGTACTATGCTCATTACAACTGAATTTTTGCCTTTAATGTATTGTTTAAATACACGCATGATGTCTTCTTTAGTGACATTGGCATAACGAGCGATATCTTGCTCAATATAATTTGGGTTGCCAGTAAATGTTTCATTGGCAGCGAGCTGGCTCACTTTACCTGACACACTTTGTAATCCAAATACAAATGACGCTTCCATTTGTGCTTTGGCTTTAATCAAATCATCTTCTTGTACGCCACGTTGTTCAAATTCAACTAACGCATCTCGAATGATTTGTTCTAGTTCCGCAAGTGACTTGCCTGCCGCTGGGTTTGGCAAAGCGTACATATTAAACATACAAGCAAGCTCTGAACACGGGTGACCGACAGATGCCTGTACTGCAAATTGGTTTTTAACCAAGTTTTTATAAAGGATAGAGGTTTTTCCGCCACCTAAAATTTCAGATAAGATATCCAGTGGTGCTTCGTCAGGGTGACGATTACTTACTGTTGGGAATGCCATGTATATCAGTGGCAAATGTACGTTGTCTTCCATAGAGATATAACGATCTTCGTCAAGTGTTACTATGGTTTTTTCTGGCATGTTAACTTCAGGGCCGCGAGGAATAGAGCCGAAGTATTTTTTGATAAGTGATAATGTTTCTACTTCATCAAAGTCACCACCAATCGTTAATGTCGCGTTGTTTGGGCCGTACCAACGAAGGAAAAAGGCTTTTAAGTCATTAACGTTAACGCGGTTTAAGTCTTCCATATAACCAATTACAGGCCAAGAATATGGATGTCCTTCTGGGTAAAGCGCTGCAGACACTGTTTCGTACAAGCGGCCATAAGGGCGATTGTCGACACGCTGACCACGTTCGTTTTTAACGGTTTCGCGTTGAACTTCAAATTTTTCTTGAGTTACCGCATCTAACAAGTAACCCATGCGGTCTGATTCTAACCACAACATTTTTTCTAGTTGGTTAGCCGGTACGGTTTCAAAGTAGTTTGTGCGGTCTGAGTTGGTTGTGCCGTTTAAAGTACCGCCAGCTTCTGTGATTATTTTGAAATGTTGCTCGTCAGCCACGTTTTCTGAGCCTTGGAACATCATGTGCTCAAAAAAGTGTGCGAAACCAGATTTACCAATTTCTTCACGGCCAGAACCAACATGATAAGTGACGTCTACATGAACAAGTGGATCGGAAGTATCTTTATGCAAAATAACCGTTAGGCCGTTTTCCAATTGGAGTTTTTTATATGGGATAACTGTTTTGCCAGGCTCCGCAGTTACTTCTTCGATAACCGGGATACCAGCGATGACTTGTTGTTTGTCAGCGTCACCAAATGGTGAAACCAAATTACAACCAGTTAATACGGCAAGGGTAATTACCGGTAGAGTCCACTTTTTCATTTTGAAAATCCTTTGTTGAACACAAATTTTTACATGCAATATTATGCACATAGTTTCAGCCAACAAGAATAACGTAATGGCGTTACTCTTGTCACCTGTACTTAACGGCTTAATACTTGTTTAAATGTAAAAAGTTGTAACAACCCCAGGATCTGTTCTAGGCCTTGTGTAGCCTACTTTTCGATCAGTCTGATACCGGTTGATTCGATGACTATGTCACCTTTTTTATACAGTCCACCAATGGCTTTTTTGAATGCGCTTTTGCTCATGCCAAATAATTTTCTAATTAAATTCGGATCTGACTTGTCGTGAACGCCGGCAAATCCACCTTCTTTAACTAAAAAGTCGATGATTTGTTGGCTCTGACGGTCACGAATTTCAGTGGTTTTTTCCAGCGCGATATTAATTTTGTCATCGCCACGGATCTGTTTTACAAATCCCGACACGGTTTCACCGTAGGATAATCGTTTTGATATGTCGTCTTTAAAAATTAGACCCCAATGGCTCTGGTTGATAATCGCCTTTAAGCCCAAATCTGTATTCGACGCAATAAGCAGTTCAACTTGTTCGTTTGTTTTAAATGTCTTGTTATTTTCTTCAACTAAAAATTTGTCTATTTTAGAAGACGCGGTAGGGCGTAAGTCGAGTGAATCGATATACATAGTGACGATATATGATTGGCCCACTTCCATTGGCGTATTTTGCTCTGCAAATGGCACCATCAAGTCTTTTTCTAAGCCCCAATCTAAAAACGCACCAACGCGATTAACGTCGACAACTTTTAAATAGGCAAATCCGCCAACTTGTATTTTAGGCTTTCTAAATGTTGCGATTGGTCGGTCTTTGGAATCTAGGTAAATAAATACACTGATCTCTTCGTCAACTTGCACTGTGTCATCAACTTCACGACGTGGAAGTAATATTTCGCCGGCTTCTCCACCGTCGAGAAACGCGCCAAATTCAACATGTTTTACTACAGTGAGCGTATTAAAGCGGCCAAGTTGTATCATTTAAGTCAGTCCAATATAAAGAAAATAGGGTATTCGGCAAGAGTATAGCGTATTGAGTTAGATCAGTAACCAAGTCGCTGTACCTAAAAAGGTAAAGATGCCGACTATGTCGGTAACTGTGGTTAATATTACACTGCCAGCAAGCGCTGGATCAATGTTCATGCGTTTTAGCATTAGGGGGATAAATACGCCAGAAAGTCCGGCTGCGATTAGGTTCATCATCATTGCAAAAGCAATAACAGCGCCTAACATTAAATCTTGTTTCCAAAGTGCAACTACACCAGCAATCAACACAGCCCAAATTAGACCATTATAGAAACCGATAGCGAGCTCTTTGCCCATTAACCATCGTTGGTTAGCTTGTGTAACATGACCTACGGCCATCCCGCGAATAACGAGAGTTAGTGTTTGACTACCCGCGACGCCACCCATACTCGGGACAATGGTATTTAAAACTGCTAGGAACGCTAATTCGTCGAGGGTTGATTCAAACAGGCTGGAGACAAATGCGGCTAATAACGCGGTAAACAGGTTCACGCCCAACCACAAAGAACGTCGTTGGGTACTTTTTACGATTGGCGCAAAGGTATCCGCCTCGTCGTCGAGACCCGCCATGCTTAGCATCGAGTGCGCGGCATTTTCGCGGATTACGTCGACGATGTCATCGATGGTTATACGTCCAAGCAATAACCCATTTTCGTCAATAACCGGAGCTGAAATCCAGTCGTACCGTTCAAACAAAGACGCGACTTCCGTTTCTTCCATCGTTGCAGGAATGACTTCGAAATCGGTTTCCATTACTTCAGAAATTAGGCTAACCGGTTGGCTGGTTAACAAGGCCGCGAGGGAGACTTCACCAATAAATTTTTCGTCTTTGTCCACTACATACAAATAATCGGTGGCTTCAGGTAAAGCGCCTTTTAATCTCAGATACCGCAAAATGACGTCCACCGTTACGTCCGGACGTACTGTTATTGTGTCGGTGTTCATCAATGCACCGGCGGTATCTTCTTCGTAGGACAACACACGCTCTGCGCGTTTGCGGTCTCGCTTGTCCATACTTTTTAATACTTTACGATAAATCGTATCTGGCATACCACGTAAGACTTCGGCAAAGTCGTCGTCGTCTAAGTTACCGGCAGCTTCAGCGACTTTTTCTGGGGTCATGCTACGTAAGATAGGGTTACGCACATCTTCAGACAGTTCTTCGAGAACTTCACCTTGGATACTGGAGTCGATTAATTGCCAAATTACGGTTCGAGATTTTGGTGGTGAGGAATGCAGTAACAGAGCGATATCTGAAGTAGGCATCGAATCCAACATGTTTCTAACGTGCACAAACATACCGCCGCTAAGTGCAGTATTGAGTTCTTCGATAGGGATGTTGTATTCTTGCTCTAAAAGCTCTGCCATAAAACCCTTAGTGTGTGATGAAGTTACTTTCTATAAAGGATATATTGCCAATCGCTGGCCCAATATATAAAGGAAACGTAAACCTAAGTGTGGTCTCGCCGCCAATATTAACTCAAAATGACATTTTTTAATAGCAACTGATTGTTTTTATTTAAGTTAAAACAATCAAAATACTAATTATTCGTCTTCATCAAATTTATTGCTAATGAGCTCGCAGATAGCGTCAACAGCGACTTTTGCTTCGTTACCCGTCGCGATTACGGTCACATCTTTACCTTGGTTACTGGCCAACATCAACAATGCCATCACACTATCGGCATTGGCTTTTTTGTCTGCTTGTTGAATAGTTACCGTTGCTTCAAATCCCTGAGCTAATTGCGCTAGTTTGGTGGCCGCACGGGCGTGCAACCCAAGTTTGTTTTCTATGGTAACGGTACGACTAATTTCCATGTTTATTCACTCTTCAAATAACGACTTATCTCACGATGGCGCGTTTTAACGTCATTTTCACGTGAGCGATATAAGTTTGCAAGTGCCTCGGCGATGTAAACCGAGCGATGTTTTCCGCCAGTACAGCCAATGGCAATGGTTAAATAACTGCGGTTGTTTCGTTCCAAATGTGGCAGCCACGTCGACATAAAGTTATTAATTTGGAATACAAATTTATTAACCAATGGCTCGGCTTCTAAAAATTCTATTACGGGTAAATCTAGGCCGGTTAAAGGCCGCAGAGCAGGTTCCCAATGTGGATTTGGTAAAAAACGTGCATCAAATACAAAGTCGATATCGTTTGGTACACCATATTTGAAACCGAAAGATTCAAACGTTATTACGAGGTTTTTTTCTGATTTACCAAGAATTTTTTCGCGCACCATTTCGGTTAGTTGGTGAACGTTTAAATCTGACGTGTCGATAAACAAATCGGCACGAGTCGCAATAGAATCAAGGAGCTTGCGTTCTTCTTGAATTGCCTCAGGTAGGCCAGACTCTTTTTTTGATAATGGGTGCAAGCGACGAGTTTCGCTATAACGACGGATCAAAACCTCGTCTTTAGCGTCAATATACAAAACCGTTGTATTAACGTTTTTAGGTAAAAAATCGAGGTTTTCGACTAGCTCTTGCTCGGATTCTGGAATATTCCGAACATCAATGCTAACGGCAACTTGTTCATAATTTTGACTGAGACTGTGCGATAGAGCTGGCAATAGATTTACTGGTAGGTTGTCTACACAGTAATAACCAAGGTCTTCTAACACTCGCAGTACGACGGTCTTCCCTGAGCCTGAACGGCCACTAACAATAAAAATATGCATTTTAGGCGGCTTCTATTATGTTGTATAAATCCAAATCTGTTTCTGCTCTACGAATTTTGCGTAAAACATCTTTGTTGTCAAAGGTTTTTGCTATCGATGCCAATGTTGCCAGATGAGTGTCGCATTGATCTTCTGGTACTAACAGGGCAAAAAATATATCTACAGGTCGTTTATCAATCGCATCGTAATTCACTCCTTTGTGGGTAACTAAGAGAACTGCTACGGCTTTACTCGAATTTTTTATTCGGCCATGTGGTATCGCAATTCCGTTACCTATACCAGTGCTGCCCAACTTTTCTCTGTTCATCAAGCTCTCTAAAATATCTATGCTAGATAAATTTGGCAGCTGCGCACTCGCAATTTCAGCTATATGTTCAAGTATTTTTTTCTTGCTTTTACAATCAGCAATAACTTTGGTGCAATCTGGTTGAAGTAATAATTTTAAATTCATGTTTGGTTAACTGCCTACCTTTTGCTTACGCCAAAAGGTGTTGTTTGTGACGCCGTCCCTAGCGTCACGTTTATTTAGTTTAAACCCATCAGTGACGGGTCAATTTCTCTTTATGTTTTATTACCTGTCGATCTAGCTTATCTATTAAACTATCAATCGCGGCATACATATCGTTATGTTCAGAAGTGGCGAACAATTCACCACCGTTTACATGTAAGGTTGCTTCAGCTATTTGACTCAGTTTTTCAACGTCTAAAATCACATGGACATTATTGATATGGTCAAAGTGACGCTCTAATTTAGCAAATTTGTTATCTACGTATTCTTTTAATGACTCTGTTAAATCTATATGACGACAAGTTAAATTAATTTGCATAAAAAATTCCTTCTGTTGATATAGAGAGGTGTTTACACCAGTCGTTTTCGTTGGTTTGAAGGGGGAATATTCAATGATTCCCGGTATTTTGCAATAGTCCGTCTGGCAACCTGAATACCTTGGTCAGCCAGGATCTCTGCAATTTTACTATCACTGAGAGGTTTAGCCTGATTTTCCGCCGCAACTAACTTTCTGATTAAAGCTCTAATCGCAGTGGAAGAACATTCACCACCGTTCTCTGTACTTACATGACTCGAAAAGAAGTACTTAAGTTCAAAAATTCCTCTAGGTGTGTGCATATATTTTTGAGTCGTCACACGAGAAATTGTTGATTCATGCATGTCGACCATTTCTGCGACATCGTTCAAAACCATTGGTTTCATGGCTTCTGGGCCGTATTCAAAAAATCCCTGCTGTTGCTGTACGATACAGTTTGATACTTTTAACAGTGTATCGTTACGACTTTCTAAACTTTTGATAAACCATTTAGCTTCTTGTAAATGGGAACGTACAAATTGCGTGTCACTGGTATTTTTTGAGGTTTTTGACAACGATGCATATTGTTCGTTTATTTTTAGTTTAGGCATGGAATTTGGATTTAGCTCTACTAACCAACGACCTTTTTTCTTAACGACCGTTACATCGGGAATGACGTAGTCGATTTCATCTTTGATAACGACACTTGCAGGATTTGGATTAAGTTGTTGGATGAGTTCTAGAATATCTTTCAGATCGGGTTCTTTTAACTTGGTTTTTCTAAGTAAAGTCCGGTAATCACGATTGGCCAGTAAATCGATATAATTGTCGATAACGTCTATGGCTTCAAATTTCCATGGCGTGTCATTTGAAAATTGTTTCAATTGCACCGACAAGCATTCTTGTAACCCTCTGCAGGCGACGCCTACGGGGTCGAATAGTTGAATACGTTTAAGTACCGCTTCAACTTCTTCTATTTCCACATCTTCGATGTCAATGGCTTCTACGATGTCCTCAGCGGTGAGGCGTAAAAAGCCTTTTTCGTCGACGCCGTCAATAATGGCGGTCGCGATTGCAAGATCTTGTTCGGTAAACGTAGAAAGGTTTAACTGCCAGCGGAGGTGGTCTTGAATATTGTCAGTGGTTTCACCTTGATAGACTGTGTCTTCGCCTTCATATGCTGGGCCAGAGCTCGCAGGGGCGGCGCTCATGTAGTCATCCCATGTTGTATCCGTAGACATCTCTTCACTGATGGTTTCGGTTTGAAGTGCTTCAGTGGTATTTATTTCTTCCTGCGCCCAGTCGGTATCGTCGTCGGTCGTTTTGTTTTGACCTTCCGTTTCACCCAATACATCTTCTATCGATTGCTCGCTTTTTTCGTGATTTAAACTTTCGTCTTCTGCGTCCAATAGAGGATTGCTATCCAAGGCTTCTTGAATTTCTTGGTGGAGTTCTAATGAGGATAACTGCAACAACCTTATGGCTTGTTGCAATTGTGGGGTCATTGTTAATTGCTGACCCATTTTTAATTGAAGTGAAGGTCTCATCTAATTCCAATCAGATTATACTAATTAATGGTTATACACTAAATTACAAAGTGAACTGGTCACCTAAGTAAACTTTTTTCACGATTTCGCTAGCAAGGACTTCTTCTGGTGTACCTTCTGCGATTAATTCACCATGACTCACGATATAGGCTTTTTCACATACATCAAGCGTTTCACGTACATTATGGTCGGTAATTAAAACACCGATCCCTTTTGCGACGAGTTGTTGGATAATCTTTTTAATATCAATTACTGATATAGGGTCGACCCCAGCAAATGGTTCGTCAAGTAATATGATTTTAGGATCCGCAGCCAGCGCTCTTGCAATTTCTACTCGCCTACGCTCACCACCTGACAATGCCATACCTAAACTATCGCGAATGTGTTCTATATGAAATTCACCAATAAGATCATCTAACAAATCGGCTTTTTGGTTGGCATTGATGTCCTTTCTCATTTGTAACACGGCCATGATATTTTGGGAAACAGTAAGTTTTCTAAATATCGATGATTCCTGTGGTAAATAACCTATTCCATGACGAGCACGAACATGCATTGGTTCGTGACTTAAGTCAATATCATTAAGCGTAATGCTACCTTTGTCGTTAGGAACCAATCCAACTATCATATAAAAAGTTGTCGTTTTACCGGCACCATTTGGCCCAAGTAGTCCGACGACTTCACCGGCATTAACTGAAATACTGACGTCTTTTACAACTTGCCTTTTGTTATACGACTTGGCGAGATGTGTTGCGATTAATTTAGTCATCGAGTTATTAATTCCGTCGTTAGCCGTTTTTCTTTTTTGTTTTTATCGTAGTGGTAACTCGACCACCCGTTGAGGCATCGCCATCCGCTTTTACGCGCTTTTTAGCAAGGTCAAATTCGATCGAGCCACTTTGTACTTCAGAGCCACCTTGTTTAAACTTTGCGTCGCCACTTAATTTAAGGGTTTGAGTTGTAACAAAGTATTCAATCTCGTTTGCTTTTGCGGTTAAGTTACCGTTTTCTTCGTCGATTTGAGTAAATAAAGCCGGACTGCCTTTGGCAATTAATTTTTCACCGGTGCCGTCCTGGGTGTCGACAAATAGCTCATCCGCTTTAATTGATATAGGCCCCTGAGAAACAACAACATTACCTTTAAAATACATCGTATTGTTGTTGTAATTAAGATCTTGATTGTCCGATTTTATTTTCAAATCTTCGCTGTTTGCCGAAACGGCCATACTAAATAGAGCAACCAATATTGTGGCGATATACGCGTGTCGCTTGAATGTCATTACTTGTTACCTTTAATCAGCGTTTCCACATGATGAGTTAGTGTCACCGTGCCTTCAGTTAAATTTGCAACCAAACCTTGCCCAACAATTGTCAATTTATCACCCGTAATCGTAATCGGATTGTCTGTTGTTACCAAGTTAGAGTCTAAGTTAATTTCTAAAAAATTTGTTGTTATGGTTTGGATCAACGACTTTTCGCCAAGTTGTACCATGATGACATTTTTATCTAAGGTTAATATACCTTCTTGCATGTCGCCAATTTGTGCGGAGAGTCGCCAAAATGGTTTTTTATCTTGATAAATTATAAATTCAGGTGAAATAAAATGAGTAAGGGACAACTCTGAGAAGTGCTCCATTTTTTGTGAAAACACTTCTTGCTGCAGTTCACCATTAGAGTCAAACAACTCTTGATGCAGCAATTTAGCGGTAAATTCCGGGATCAGTTCTTCTTCAAAGTCAAAAGGCATTTGCGATTGTGGCGCGAAATTGGGCTGCCATAAAACGGCAACGATCCCCAAAAACAATATAACAACAACGCCACGGGCTAACATTATAGACTTGCTCCGGTGATATTCTCGGTAATGTACTCTTCACCATAGTTCGCCATGATCAGTAGGTCGGTTAATTCTCTTACAGAACCTCGTCCACCATTTAATGTCGTTACTAAATGAGCAATGCTTTTGATATATGGGTGCGCGTCGCCTGTAGCGGTTGCAAGGCCAACTTTTAACATTACCGGAGCATCTGGAAAATCATCACCAATGTATGCGATTTGTTCGTCGGTTAAGTTTAAGTCTGATTTTAGTTGCTCGTAACCTTCTAGTTTTTGGTCCATACCTTGGTAAATATGTTTTACACCTAAACTGCTCATGCGAGTTTGCACAATTGTTGATTTGCGTCCCGTGATTACGGCGACTTCAACACCTGCATCTATTAAAGAACGAATGCCATAACCATCTTTGGTATTAAAGCCTTTTAATTCTTCACCACTGTTGGCTAGAATTACGGTTCCGTCTGAAAAAACGCCGTCGATATCGCATATTAATAATTTGATTTGCTGCGCGCGAGCGACAACATCATTTGGTATTGCCTGATACCAAGTTTCATATCTGCGCATTTAAAGTACCCCTGCTTTTAATAAGTCGTGCATATTTATCGCGCCCACTGGGAAGTTATTATCATCGATTATAAAAAGACTGTTTATCTTTTTTTCTTCCATAATATGCAAAGTTTCAGCGGCAAGGATATTTGCGGCGCTGCAAATTGAGTTACGAGTCATATAGTTAACTATACCGGCGGACATGTCGAGCTTGTCTTGATCTAGACAACGACGCAAGTCTCCGTCGGTAAAAATACCCGCTAATTGTCCCTGGTCATTGGTGATCCCCGTCATACCAAGTCCTTTGGCTGACATTTCGATGATCGCTTGTTTTAATGTCGCTTGGTCAGTGACCAACGGGATCCGTTTTTCAGTATGCATTACATCTTTATTAGTGAGTAATAACTTACGGCCAAGTGCTCCGCCGGGGTGACTAAGGGCAAAGTCTTCCGCGGTAAACCCACGTTCTTCTAACATTGACACGGCCAATGCATCGCCAAGAACTAAACTCGCTGTTGTCGATGCTGTTGGTGCAAGTCCGAGTGGGCAGGCTTCTTGTTTAACGCCTGCATAAAGGTGCACATCGGAATTAACGGCTAGTGTTGAGCTTGGTTTTCCAGTCATAGAGACAATTGCACAGCCAATGCGTTTTAACACCGGTAATAACGAAATGACTTCGGCTGTTTCACCACTGTTTGATAACGCTAACACTATATCGGCGTCGGTAAACATACCTAAGTCGCCATGACTTGCTTCACCGGGGTGAACATAAAAAGCTGGTGTCCCTGTGCTAGCTAATGTCGCCGCTATTTTGTTGGCTATATGACCTGACTTGCCCATTCCAGTAACAATAATTCGCCCTTTACACGCCAACATTAGTTCGCATGCATTTGCAAAATTGATGTCTATGGAATCGGAAAGTTGCTCAATAGCGGCCTTTTCAATCGCAACAACTTGTAAACCTGATTGTATTAACGAATTCATAATAACGACTTAAACTAACTAAATAAGACAATTTGGTATGCAACGAACCCTACTAACAGTAAACCGCCTTCAACGCGATTAATTCTGCGAGTGCCTTTAAAGTTCATTGCCATAAACAGTAGAGCGACTGTTGCTCCGATCATGACAAAAATATCACGGGATGCGGCGTTCGGGTCTATTTCACTCGGATGAATAAGGGCGCCAACCGATAACACGGCTAGTATATTAAATATGTTTGAGCCGATGACATTACCAATTGCCATGTCATCTTCGCCTTTTAATACGCCGGCTACACTTGCCGCAAGCTCTGGCAAACTGGTTCCAATCGCGATAATTGTTAATCCAATAACAAGGTCGCTAATGCCAAAGAATTGAGCGATGATCACTGCAGAGTTGACTAAAAAGTGAGAGCTAAGTGGCAACATGATTAACCCAGCGATGACCCACAACACGGCATATAAGGTTGGTAAATCTGACGGGATTTCGTCGTCGTTATCGGCAAGTAAAGGGTCGTTAGGGTTCTTAGTGTGGTTAGCCAAAAAAATGAGAAAGCCAATAAACATAAAAAAGCCAACCAACAGGCCGATTCCTTCGTTAAAGCTTAAAACATTATCAGATAAGATATACCAGGCGAGCAATGTAAATCCTAATAGAATCGGCATTTCACGATATAAGGTGGTAGAAGATACTGTCAGTGGGCGAACCATCGTTGTAATGCCAAGCACTAAAAGTATGTTTGTAATGTTAGAACCAAGTGCATTACCGACGGAGGTATCCGTCGCACCATTTAATGCCGCATTGGCTGATACCATTATTTCAGGTGCAGATGAGCCCATTGCAACTATAGTTAAGCCGATGATCATTGGAGAAACGCCCAGATTTCTGGCTAATCCAGAAGCTCCATATACAAATTTGTCGGCGCTCCACACGAGCACCGCAAAGGAAAGAATTAAAATTATTGAGGCAGATAACATAAATTAAGTCATATCGATAAACATAGTTGCCTGATATTGTGGCGGTTGTAGAATTATAAAGCAAAGAATTATCGTTGATTTAACGCATTTAGGAAACTTTTTGCGTGATTTTTCGTCAATATAGCTACGTTACATTTTTTAACGTTTTAGACGTAGCATAATCGCTATTTAACTCATACAATGTACATCATATGGAGCCACTATTAATGTCAGAATCGGAGTTGCGATTGACCTCTCAATTAGAAAACAGTGAACAACCCTCAGATTGGTTGAAATCACCACATGTTGAACTAAAAAACGTGACGTTTTCTAGAGGCGACAGATTGATCTACGACAACATGTCTATGATCTTTCCTAAAGGTAAAGTGACCGCAATAATGGGACCGAGTGGTATAGGCAAAACAACCTTGCTGCGTTTGATTGGCGGTCAATTATATCCTGATTCGGGTGAAATTCTTGTTAATGGTCACAATATCCCTTCTTTAAGTCGTTCGGAATTATATAAAGTTCGTGAGACAATGAGCATGTTATTTCAAAGTGGAGCGTTATTCACCGAAATGACGGTCTTTGATAATGTGGCGTTTCCAATTCGAGAACACACTAAGTTACCGGAAGACATCATCCGAACTATGGTTTTAATGAAACTTGAGGCCGTTGGTTTGCGTGGTGCTCACAGCTTGATGCCAAATGAGTTATCCGGAGGTATGGCAAGACGAGCTGCCTTGGCACGTTCAATTGCTCTGGATCCAGAATTGATAATGTACGACGAACCATTTGTAGGACAAGACCCAATATCTATGGGCGTATTGGTTCGTTTAATAAGAGATTTAAACCAGTCATTGAACTTATCAAGCATTGTGGTATCTCATGATGTAACAGAAGTGATGAGTATTGCTGATTATATTTATATCGTTGCCGATAAAAGAGTTATTGGGCATGGAACTAAAGAGCAACTATTGGCGAGTGAGTCACCTTTGGTCCAGCAATTTTTAAGGGGTGAGTCAGATGGTCCGGTGCCATTTCATTACAACGCTCAGCCTATCAAGCAAGATTTAATGCAGGATTAAGATGGATTGGTTGCAAAATTTAGGTAAGGGTACGTTAAGTAGTTTCGCGGCGATTGGTCGGGCGACGTATCTTTTATTTGGTGCTTTATTTGGTGGTAAACCAAATTTCAAAAAAGCGTTTCCACTGCTAATTAAGCAAATACATGTGGTTGGCGTTCAGTCACTTGTGCTTATTTTAGTGTCAGGTTTATTTATCGGTATGGTACTCGCCTTGCAAGGCTATACTGTGTTAATTGATTACGGCGCTGAGGATAGCTTAGGTCCTATGGTGTCATTGGCACTATTAAGAGAATTAGGGCCGGTTGTTACCGCATTGCTGTTTGCTGGCCGTGCAGGTTCGGCATTAACAGCTGAAATTGGCTTGATGAAAGCAACCGAGCAGTTAACGTCGTTAGAAATGATGGCGGTTGATCCACTTCGCCGAATAGTCGCTCCACGATTTTGGGCTGGTGTGATTAGTATGCCTTTGTTGGCAATCATGTTTTCGTCGGTAGGTATTCTTGGTGGCCACATAGTTGGTGTCGAGTGGCTTGGTGTTGATCAGGGGAGCTTCTGGTCCATTATGCAAGCTAGCGTTGATTTCACAGATGACATCTTAAACGGTGTTATTAAAAGTATTGTTTTTGCGTTTGTAGTGACTTGGATTGCATTATTTAGAGGTTATGATGCAGTTCCGACGTCGGAAGGAATTAGCCAGGCGACAACACAAACTGTTGTGCAAGCGTCGTTGGCAGTATTGGGGTTGGACTTTGTTCTTACAGCCCTTATGTTTGGAAATTAAAAGTTGGTAATTTAAATGACATCTCGAAAGTTTGAAATAATGGTTGGTTTTTTTGTCGCGTTGGGTATTGCAGCTTTGATTTTCTTGGCTTTAAATGTGGCCAGCGCAGGGGTTACAGGGTCGGGTCAGACATATAATCTTTATGCAAAATTTGACAATATTGGCGGTTTGAAAGTGCGTAGCGCGGTTAAAGTTGGTGGTGTTGTTATTGGTCGAGTTGAAGAAATCACACTTGATCCTGTTGATTATGCACCAATCGCAAAACTTGCAATTGATTCACGATACAACAACTTCCCAGACACAAGTTCGTTGTCCATTCTGACCTCTGGTTTACTCGGTGAACAGTATTTAGGATTGGAACCTGGGTTTATCGACGAAACCGTTGAAATATTAGGTGAGGGTGGCTTTATTGAAGATACGAAGTCAGCCTTAGTACTTGAAGAGTTAATTGGGCAATTTTTATTTAGCCAGGGTAATCATGATTAAACATTTTTCTTTATCGCTTTTATTGGTCGTAGGGCTTGCAGCCCCAGTTTATTCAGCACCGGTAAAAACTGAAAACATTACTGATTTATCAAACGTAGATAAATCTGATCCATTTGGATTAGTGCGCGTTGTTGCAGACCGTTTATTTAGACGTATTGCACGTGAACAAGAACAAATTCAGCTAGACCCAGAAGTTCTACGTGGTGTTGTTGCAGAGCAATTAGCTCCAACGATTAATCACAAATTTGCAGCGGCAAAAGTTTTGGGTCCTTATTATCGCCAGACCACTAAAGAACAAAGGGAAGAGTTTTATGAAGCTTTTCGTTCTTATTTAATCGCGACTTACGCTGGTATTTTGACTTTATATAAAGACCAGCAAGTTATATTTGAACCTTCTACACCGGTTACTGGTAAACGCGTGCAAGTTAAAGTTCGTGTGTTAGATGAAGGTCGTCCAGATATTCCAATTTCATTTGTATTGCGTAAAAACAAGCAAGGTGAATGGGCCGCATACGACATGGTTGCACAGGGCATCAGCGTGTTAAATAGTAAAACGCAGGAGTTGCAGGGGCTAATCCGCCAACAAGGCATAGAGTCTGTTACTCAGTTTTTATTAGAAAAAGCCGCTAAGCCAATCGTCACAAAAGACCTAGGTTAACCCATGTCAGTTAATGTTAAACGCGATAAGAATAAGTTAATAATTGACGGTGAATTAGATCGATTTAATTTATCTGATGATGCACTTTACGAGTTTTTAGCGTTCGATGATCGGGTTGAAATAGACCTTGAAAAAGTGATTAACATAGACACCGCAGGTGTCGCGTACCTGTTAAAGGTTGTCGATCATTATCAAAAATTACACAAGCTTGTTACGATTTGCGGCGGTTCTGAACAATTAATTGCTTTAGCGAATATAAGCAACGTGTTAGAGTTACTGCCATTACATCGCAATTAAAAATTCAGTTCCAATTTTGAGCGTATTATGGATTTAAACCAAATCAAAACCCTTTTAAATGAACAACTTGATTTAAGTGAAGTTATTGTTAAATCAGACGGTTCACATTTTCATATCACTGCTGTAGGCGCCTGTTTTGACGGTTTGTCTCGAGTGAAGCAACAACAATTAGTTTATAAACCTTTGTTGGCAAATATTTCTGACGGCAGCATGCATGCAGTTAGCATTAAAACCTACACCCCTGCGGCGTGGGAAAAAGACAAAAAACTTCAACTCCTTTCCTAACTACAAGTTGTTCCTATGGAAAAATTGCTAATTACCGGTGGTCCAGCCCTTAGTGGCGAAGTGACCATTTCCGGTGCTAAAAACGCCGCACTGCCTATATTAATCAGTTCTATTTTGAATGAACATCCGTGTGTGTTTCATAACGTTCCCGATTTGCGGGACATTGTTATCACCCGCCAATTGTTAGAACAGCTCGGGACCAAAACAAAGCAAGTGGGTAATACTGTCACCATTGATGCTGGTCCGATTTATTCAACAAATGCCCCATATGATCTCGTCAATATGATGCGTGCTTCAATCTTGGTATTAGGCCCACTTCTAGCGCGATTTGGCCATGCTGAAGTATCGTTACCAGGCGGTTGTGCAATTGGGGCGAGACCTGTTGATTTGCATATCGAAGGGTTAAAGAAGCTCGGTGCTGAAATTACAGTTGAAGCTGGTATGGTTAAGGCGAAAGTTGATGGTCGCCTCAAGGGTAATCGGATTTACATGAGCACGATAAGTGTTGGTGCAACTGAAAACTTGATGATGGCCGCTGTTTTAGCCGAAGGTACCACAATTCTTGAAAACGCTGCGCGTGAGCCTGAAATTGTCGACCTTGCCGTATGTTTAAATAAAATGGGTGCCAAGATCACTGGTGCTGGTAGTAATAACATCGAAATTGAAGGTGTTGATACATTAGTGGGTTGTGAACACACTGTGTTACCTGACCGTATCGAAACTGGCACGTTTTTAGTGGCGGCTGCGGTAACAGGTGGCGACATTGTTTGTCGAAATACAGATTACCGTTTGATTGAACCTGTTATCGAGAAGTTGCGTGACGCAAACGCGATTGTTGAATGGGATGATGATTCTATTCGGCTTGATATGCGCAATCGTCAACTTAAGTCAGTGAATATCAAAACACTAGCGCATCCTGGTTTCCCAACGGATATGCAGGCCCAATTTACAATTTTAAATGTAGTTGCAAAAGGGGTAGGGACGATTACTGAAACGATTTTTGAAAATCGTTTCATGCACGTCCCTGAACTACGCAGAATGGGCGCTGAGATCCAACTTGAAGGCAACACTGCTATTTGTACTGGTAGTGATAAGCTAACGGGTGCACAGGTTGTGTCTACTGACTTGAGAGCATCAGCTAGTCTTGTCATTGCAGGCCTTGTAGCGAAAGGTACAACACAACTTGACGAAGTGTTTCATATCGACCGTGGTTACGAAAAAATTGAAAAGAAACTGATCGCGTTGGGCGCTCTGATTGAACGTGTCGACGAACCTTAGTTTTAAGATTCTAAGGCTGTTACTGCACAGTAGCAGCCTTTTGTTTGCGAAATAACCGCAGCGCCTACTGCAACTGATTTCCCCATATTAGAAATAAATGACTCCACGATTCCATTTCCAATAGTACAGCTGTATCCAGCAGAATAGGGCCCTAAATACTGTAACTCACCGTCCTGATCAAAAACAGCAACTGCAGGTGTGGATGGGATTAAAGCTAGCATGTCTTTTGAATCTTCGTTGATAACGACATTAGACATCAAGTGTTCCTGGGCAAGCAACTTAACACTATTTATGTGCTCCTCTGCCGCCTTATTACAGTTGCACTGTGATTGGCTAAAATGCACTACGGTATTATTTAGCTGAGGTGCATATTGCTGTATTCTCGCTTTGAAATCTTGATCAAATGAACTCGATGCAGCCTGCGTTACCAACTGTTGCTTAGGATCAAACTCTGTTAACGTTTTAATGGTTGTCAGGTAGAGCAAGATAATGACGACACTTGCCCAAATCGCCATTGCGACGGCCCAATACCACCTTGTCGACTTCATTGTTACACTTCGAATTTTTGTAATTCGTCGTTGAGTTCACCAATATGCAACTGCAAATTCTGCATCTCTTGCTGCGTCAAAGAAATGTTTTGATCTAAAATGGAAGATAGATTTTGCATCTCTTGTGTTGCGCTAGAAATCGCATCGGATACGTCGGATTGATGAACCGTTGCGTCAGCTACTGACGTAATGTTATCTGCAACTAATTTGATACTAGAAACGACTTTATTTGCAGTATCTGACATTCGCTCAGACTGTTCCACAGCTTGGTCAACTTGGGAAATACAGTTGCCCATTTGCGTTACCGATAGGCTGGCATCCTCTATCAAGGTTTGTACTATTTCACTAATCCCCTGAGCATTTTCACGAGTTTTTGTAGCCAGTTGACGCACTTCATCGGCCACTACGGCAAAGCCGCGTCCATGCTCACCCGCTCTGGCTGATTCAATGGCGGCATTTAACGCGAGCAGGTTTGTTTGATCAGATATCGCGGTTATTGATGTCATAACTTCGGTGATTCGGTTGCATTTTGATGATAAGTTTTCAATTGTGCCAGCGGTAGATGAAATGATCTCTTTCAATTGCCTAATGGTTTGGTGAGAGTGCGTTATGGTTTCTTGGATCTCTAAAGTTGAGCCCTGAGCTGATTTTGCACTATCACTTACATCCTTGGCGCGATTTGAAATGTCAGAATTTGCCATCGCCATATTTTCCACAGAACGAGCTATCGATTCAACTTGACCTGTGCCTTGCTCTGAGTAGGCCATCATTTCTGTAGAGGTATCTACCGCTTGTTGAGTTGCGGTTAACGCTGTATTTGCAGTGTTTTTCGTTTGTTCAATTAAAGATTTAAAGGACATGATCAGTCGATTATATTCGTTTAATGCAGGCAACTGGTTAGGAATTGGCACCGTCAGGTCAAATTTCCCAGAATGAGCCAAAATCTGATGAATCGAATTTTGAACAGCATAAGCGGCCACCCCTTCGTCGTGGCTGTCTTTTGCAATATACATTAGGATACAACCTTCAATCACGGCAAATAATGCATGAATGACTAATATGTAAACTGCAAGATGACCGGCTTCAAATACATAAACAGGCATGTTCTGTAGTTGCAAAATAAAGAATAGGACATGGTGGACTGCAACGACCAAAACACTCGTGAGGATAACTTTCCAATCTCGATAAAATATCAAAATGGCAAGCAACGAAAATATCTCAAAATGAATTTCGGTTAAACCCTGCGCTAAATGGATATGCAGGGCGGTTGCTAATTGAATTGCAATTGCGACACAATGACGCGTGATTGATTCATAAGGTTTTTGGGTTAACAGCAATAATGGGAATGCGGCTATTATCCCGCCGATAATGAGTGCCTGTGTAAAGCTATCATTAAAGAGCCCAATAACTAGGCCAAAAACTAACTGTGAGATTATGACATAAATAAATGTCTTATTGGCTTTTCTTAACCATGGATACTGCATAACCACTCCGAATTTAAAATCTACTGCTTGTGTTAAGCGTAGTATTTTAAATGGCAAATACAAATTTAGTCATTGCATGCAGTTTTGCAGTTGGTCGAAGGGTAATCCGTTATCGACTGGTTTCAAGTCTTCCGACTTCAACGTCCTTATTTAATAAATTGCCATTTCGGAACAGTTTAAAAGTTATGATGCTACCGGGCTCGACGTTTTCAACAAATGACAATAGTTCACTTAAACTGATAAGTTGTTTGCCGTTAACCGACAACAGTACGTCATTTGCTTTTAAACCTGAAGCCCACGCCGGACCGAGGGGATCAACACTTGTGATCTGGATACCAGCGATAGACTCAACACTGCTTCTTACCGGTGCCCCCATTTGGTTTATTGCCGTACCGCTGAGTCCTAAATAACCCCGCTTAACTTCACCATCGGCGAGCAGTTTATCCATAATATTTTTTGCTTGTTTGTAAGGAATAGCAAAAAATATCCCTTGAATACCAGTCCGGTCTGATTGTGCAGACGCAGTATTGATGCCGACCAACATTCCCTTCGAATTTACTAAGGCACCGCCTGAATTACCTACATTTATAGCTGCATCCATCTGAATCAAATCGCCATGGCTTGGGCCTGGCGTTAGGCCGCGTTTGCCAGAGGCACTGATAATGCCCTGAGTAATAGTTTGGCCATAATTTAATGGGTTACCGATGGCTAGAACAATATCGCCTACCTGCGCTTCTAGGTCTGGATCTTGTGGGATAGTAGGTAAGTTGGTGGCGTCAATTTTTAATAATGCCAGGTCGGTGACTTCGTCCAAACCAATAACTTCGGCACTAAAACGTCGTCCATCCTGTAAATCGATGTAGATAATCTCGGCGCTATCAACAACATGGTAGTTGGTGAGAATGTGCCCATTCGACGCCATAATGACACCTGAACCAAGATCGTTAATTGCCTGCGTTTGATTAAAGTTACTGTGATTAACAACAATAGAATAGATATTAACAACTGCAGGCGCTGCCAATTTAACTGCGTTGGCAAATGACATGGCCTCCTGATTAATGACTTTGTCAGTAAACTGGGTAATACCAAGATTTGAACGCAGTTGTGGGTTTATAGCGATGACAACCAACGCAGCTGCCAAACCATAAGCAATCGCATTAAAAATATAACGGAACTTCTGCAACACTGGCTGTCCTTAACTTACTGTAAATTATCTATAAAGTTGTCACTGTTGGGCCAATGAGAACGGCCTACAATGTTGGATATTGTAGGCCGTTCTTGAGTAAAAAGCGAGTTATCGAATGAGTATGAATAATGAACTGCCACCGCGAGATACATTAAGCGCCATAACGCCGCCGGAATTTTCCAGTGATTCTCTTAGTTCGGTAACGGATATTACTCGTTTATTATTAACTGCAACTATGACATCGCCATCTTCAAGCCCTACCATAGCGGCGGGTGAACGTTCTGCAACTTCAGAAACAACGACACCAGCTTCGCCTCGTTTTGTCTCGCCCGCAGCTAGTTTTGCACCTTTTAATGATGGGTGAATATTTTCCGCAGTAACCACAGGTTGGTCAGCAGCACCTAATACAACGTTGACATCAACTTCATCGCCGTCTCGTAATACTTGTAGTTCAACTTTTGTGCCTGCGCCTTTAGTTGCGACTTTACTTCTTAATTCAGTAAATGAACGTATTTTCACGCCGTCAACATGAGTGATAACGTCACCTGATTTAAGCCCGCCTTTTTCTGCCGAGGAGTCTGGCATAACTTGTTGTACAAAAGCACCTTGCGCCAGTTTTAGACCAAATGCGGCCGCGATATCTGAATCCATGTTGGCGCCTTGGATACCTAAAACGCCGCGTTTGACTTCACCAAATTCGATGATTTGTTCAATCAAGTTATTCATCATTACTGAAGGTATAGCAAAACCTATCCCAACGTTACCGCCGCCCGGGGCAATAATCGCCGTATTAATACCGACTAACTCACCGTTAAGATTGACCAACGCACCACCAGAATTTCCTGAATTTATAGCGGCGTCAGTTTGAATAAAGTCTTCATAACCGCCGTTACTCGTGTTTAACCCTGTGCGTCCTTTTGCACTGACAATACCGGATGTAACGGTTTGACCTAAACCAAATGGATTACCAATGGCAACAACAAAGTCCCCTACTCGAATTTTATCTGAATCGGCTAGTTCCATTTCTGTTAAATTGTCGGGTTCAATTTTTAACACGGCGATGTCGCTTTGTTCATCTCCGCCCAATTTTTTTGCTTTGAATTTGCGGCCATCCTTTAGGGTGACTAATATTTCATCGGCGTCATTTATTACATGGAAGTTGGTAACGATGTAACCCTTATCTTTGTCAATAACCACACCAGAACCTAAACCTTGAAATGGTTTTTCTTGAACTTGCGATTGACCTCGTCGTTGACCAAAGAAATATTGAAATGGGTCCATTCCAGCTTTGACTTCTTTACTGCCCTTAACCGAAATGTTGACAACGGCAGGCGTTACCCTTTCCACCATAGGAGCCAAAGAAGGGACTTCGTCTTTGAATGATGAAAATGGAAACGCTGCGTGTGCAGGAAGGCTCATACTGAGACTTGATAATACAATTGCTGAAATAGTGGTTAGTTTAATGATTTTAGTTTTTACCGAAACTGACATTTTCCGTACTCCTTAAATAGAATCACTGAAACAGACAGGATTAGCTTGGCTAAGTTCACTGTTGAAACATAATGTTACTTTTTAAAATCAAAGTCTGTGTTACACACTTTGTTTTTTGTTTAAATTTTCGCCTTCAAATACACCTGATTTTGTAGATGAATAATCCAATGGTTGATCTGAAAGCATTGTTTTTTCGCGTTTTTTCGAATCTGCACTTTGCAATATTTCAGTCGCCTCTTTAGAAAAGAATGGGAATGAAGGTGTTTTAGGTGCTTTATTAAGCAGACTTTCAGCTTCTTGGATATTGCTATTAATGTGGCGCGACATTTCGTCTAAGTTAGTTGCAACTGAACGAAACTGCGCAAGTTGATCTTGCCAATCTTGCTTTAGTTGCGCTTGATCTTGTTGGCACTGGTTTAATGCAGTTTGTGTTTGTTGGACCCCTGAATCCCACTTGCCTCTAAGTAACATAATTCCGATGCCGGCAATCAAGCCCAACAGAAATAATAAAATACCAGTCAAAATTTCCATAACTACTTCCTAAATAATAAATTTACGTCTTTTATCATAATTGATTATGTCTCAGAACGCCTATGCCATGTTACTATTTTCTTTATATAGTCAAAATTAAAAATTTAAAGCGTAGAACTTAATATTATGTCGAATCCGACCACTGAAATGACTCCTTGGCAACAATATCAGACTGATTTGCAACGTAACGATTTCCAGCATGATGCTGCACAAGAAAATGCCGTTAAAAACTTACAACGTTTATATGATGATTTAGTGCTAAATCAACAAACTGAAAAGCCGAGCTTTTTTTCAAAATTGTTTGGTAATAAGTCGAAGCCCCAAACGGCTCAGGGAATTTATTTTTGGGGCGGTGTTGGACGCGGTAAAACGTATTTGGTCGATACCTTTTATGAATGTTTGCCAATTGAAAAAAAACTACGCATTCATTTTCACCGCTTTATGCACAAAGTGCATGATGAGTTAAATTCGTTAAAAGGTGTTAGTGACCCGTTAAAAATTGTGGCGAAACGCTTCGCCGAAAAAACACAGATTATTTGTTTTGACGAGTTTTATGTTTCCGATATAACTGACGCAATGATTTTAGGAACATTATTAGAAGAGCTGTTTAAGCTAAATGTTGTATTTGTAACGACTTCAAACATAGTGCCGGACGATTTATACAAAAACGGGCTACAGCGCGCTCGATTTTTACCAGCGATTGCCTTATTAAAGCAACATTGCGATGTGGTTAATGTCGACTCTGGCGTTGATTATCGTTTGAGAACATTAAAAAAAGCTGAAATTTTTCACTCACCACTCGATGCACAGGCAGATAGCAACCTACATAAGTATTTCAAGCAACTTGCTCCTGAAGTGGGCAAGCAGAATTTCATGATAGAAATTGAAAGTCGTAAAATTCAAACGCGTGAAGTGGCAGACGGGGTAGTGTGGTTTGACTTTGGTGCACTATGTGAAACAGCGCGTTCGCAGCTAGACTACATGGAGATCAGTCGAATATACCATTCTGTTTTACTTTCAAATGTAAAAGAAATGGGGCAGAACAATGATGATGCTGCTCGTCGATTTATTGCTATGGTTGATGAATTTTACGAGCGCAAAGTAAAGTTGATCATTTCAGCGGCAGTCCCCTTGGATCGACTTTATACCACAGGTACATTAAGTTTTGAGTTCAGACGGTGCATCAGTCGACTGCAGGAAATGCAAAGCCACGAGTATCTGGCCGAACCGCATATTCCTTAGGTGAGTTAAAGTAGGTTTGGTTTAAAGCAGCGTGTTTTAACAAAAATAGACTTATTGCTTAGATTTACATAATTTTGTTCATTTTTTAGGTGATCTTTCTTTGTAAATCTGTATAATCCCGCGCCTACCCACCGTTACTAACCTTATTGCTTTAGCCGGCATTAGGTTACGCACTCGAAGGGGTGCAAATGAAATGGGGTATTTTGTTGTCAAATGACAGCAACTTACTGGCTTAAAACTTTAATTTATTAGGTTCTAGATAATGAAAACCTTTACTGCAACACCATCTACCATCACTCGTGATTGGTATGTTGTCGATGCTGAGGGCAAAACCCTTGGTCGTATCGCAACAGAAATTGCTCTACGTTTACGTGGCAAGCATAAGCCTGAGTACACTCCGCACATGGACACTGGTGATTACATCATCGTTGTTAATGCAGAGAAAGTAACTGTTACTGGCAACAAAGGCCAAGGTAAGATTTACTACTCTCACTCTGGTTACCCAGGTGGTATTAAAGATATCAATTTTGATGACTTACAAGCTAAAAAGCCTGAAATGATCATCGAAAAAGCAGTTAAAGGCATGTTGCCTCGTGGTCCTCTTGGCCGTGCAATGTTCCGTAAACTTAAAGTGTATGCTGGCGCTGAACATTCTCATGCTGCACAGCAACCACAAGTTTTAGATATTTAAGGAGCATATACCAATGGCTAATACTCAATACTATGGAACAGGTCGTCGTAAGAGCTCAACAGCTCGCGTATTTCTTCGTCCAGGTACAGGCAACATCTTAATTAACAAGCGCACTATCGAAGATTTCTTTAGTCGTGAAACGGGTCGTATGGTTGTTCGTCAACCATTAGAATTAACTGAAACATTAGGTAAATTTGACCTATACGTTACAGTTAAAGGTGGCGGTACTACAGGTCAAGCTGGTGCAATTCGTCACGGTATCACTCGCGCACTTATCGAATTTGATGAGTCTTTACGTCCTTCATTACGTCAAGCAGGTTACGTTACTCGTGACGCTCGTAAAGTTGAACGTAAGAAAGTGGGTCTACATAAAGCACGTAAGCGTCCACAGTTCTCAAAACGTTAATATTTATATTACGTTTATCAAATCAAAAAAGTCTGCTCACGCAGACTTTTTTTTTTGCCCCAAGGATGGGGCAACACCCGGTGGCCATGGATGGCCAAAGAGGGTGTTCATAAGTTCAAACTTATAGCTGGGATAAGACAAGGATGGGGCAACACCCGGTGGCCATGGATGGCCAAAGAGGGTGTTCATAAGTTCAAACTTATAGCTGGGATAAGACAAGGATGGGGCAACACCCGGTGGGCACGACTACATGGATGTAGGAGGTAGAATGAAGCAGGATGCCAGAATCGATGGATGCCCAAGAAGGGTGTTCATAAGTCATTTGATTAACGTTTTTATGCCAGTATTTAAACCCGAACGTGTGCCACCCGTCTGCACTTTTTGTGTTTCGAATTATGGGATAAATATTTAAGTTGTGCATTTTTAGTGCATAAAATAATGACTCGTTTGGTGGTACGTAAAAACTCCGCCATAGTCGTCCAATTGAAATTTTGAGGCTGTTTGGTTACTAGCCGCCAATTTTTTGATGAAGTCAAAAGTGTTCAGCGACTCAACAAAGAGCAAAACGTTAGGAAAATAGACAGATATCGACTTAACTAACTGGTTAAAATGTAGCCGTTAATGGCATAATCATTAACTATTTGAATTTTTCTAACCTATCTTTGTATATTGCCTTGTTTTACATAGGGCTTTTTCGGTAGAATCGTAGAAATTACAAGAATTTTAAGAACCAGCTACAATTAGTTGACTCTTAGACGCTTTTTAATCCTAATCGCGGAGAAAAATTGGATGAGCAATGCGCCCGTAGACAATAGTCGTCGTCGTTTCCTTACCGCCGCCACCTCAGTTGTAGGTGGAGCTGGTGTGGTAGCTGCGGCAGTGCCTTTTATTGCTTCTTGGAACCCGAGTACTCGAGCTAAATCAGCCGGTGCTCCAGTGGAAGTAGATATTACCAAAATAGAGCCGGGTCAATTGATCCGCGTTGAATGGCGAAGCAAGCCAGTTTGGATCGTTTATCGAACCCCTAAAATGTTAGAGCAAATTTCTAGCATTTCAGAAGACAATCTAAAAGATGCTAATTCGACAGCAGACCAGCAACCAGAATATGCCAGAAATGCGTATCGTTCTAAAAAAGAAGAAATCTTTGTTGCAGTTGGTATCTGTACTCACCTAGGTTGCTCACCAAGTTATCTGTCTGATGGTTATCAGGAAATTGTTGAAGGGCAAGACTCTGGATTTTATTGCCCTTGTCATGGTTCAAAATTTGACATGGCTGGACGTGTATTTAGCGGTGTACCAGCGGGGGCAAATCTACAAGTTCCGCCTCACTACTTTGTCAACGATACAACGATCTTGATCGGTGAAGATGGAGGAGCTGCATAATGTTTAAAAATTTAGTTGAATGGATTGATGCTCGCATCCCAATGACACGTACATATGAAATGCACATGTCAAAATATCCTGCGCCTAAAAACATGAACTTTTGGTACGTATTCGGTTTTTTAGCGACTATCGTTTTGGTAAACCAATTGGTTACTGGTATCTGGTTAACAATGAGTTACGAACCATCTGCAGCGGGCGCATTCGCCTCTGTTGAATACATCATGCGTGATGTTGAATATGGTTGGGTTATTCGTTATATGCACTCTACTGGCGCATCGGCGTTTTTCGTAGTGGTTTATCTGCACATGTTCCGTGGCTTAATGTATGGCTCTTATCAAAAACCACGTGAGTTATTGTGGTTGTTTGGTATGTTCATCTACCTTGCACTTATGGCTGAAGCCTTTATGGGATACCTACTTCCATGGGGTCAGATGTCTTATTGGGGTGCTCAGGTAATCATCGGACTATTTGGTACTATCCCAGTCATTGGTGAAGACCTTGCGTTATGGATCCGTGGTGACTACGTCGTATCGGGCGCGACATTAAACCGTTTCTTTGCTCTACATGTTATTGCATTGCCTTTAGTTATCGTTATTTTGGTTTTCCTTCATATCGTTGCATTACACGAAGTGGGTTCAAACAACCCTGATGGTGTCGATGTTAAACGTCCTAAAGGAACCGTAGCTGACGAAGACAAAACAAAATTCGAATTCCATGAATATTACACGTCGAAAAAAGATTTACTCGACGATGTTGTTCCATTCTTCCCGCATATGGTGTTGAAAGACTTGATGGCGTTTGGTGTATTCTTGTTTATATTCACCTACATCATGTTCTTCAATCCAGATTTTTACGGTAAGTTTATTGAACACCCTAACTTTGAACCGGCTAACAATCTTAAAACACCAGAGCACGTATTCCCGGTTTGGTATTTCACTCCGTTCTACGCGATATTGAAGGCTGTTCCAGATCCATTCGGTGGCATGGTTACAATGTTTGCTTCAATTATCTTGTTAGCGTTAATTCCTTGGATCGATCGCGGTAAAGTTCGCTCATGGCGTTACCGTTGTGGTTTACACAAAGTGAACCTAATTATTTTTGCAATGGTATTTATTGTTTTAGGTTATCTCGGGGCGACCCCAGCGACACCGTTTAAAGAAACCATGGCGAAACTATTCACCATAGCCTACTTTATGTTCTTCGTGGCGTTATGGTTGTACAGTAAAAACGAAAAGACTAAACCATTGCCTGAAAGGATCACAAAATAATGAAAAAGTTTATTAAGACTCTTGGATTGTTAGTTGGTTTAGTTTCAACGTCTGCATTTTCAGCAGGTGGTGGTCATTTACCGTATACAGTAGATATTGATTTAACAGATAAGGCATCTCTTCAAAATGGTGCTAAAACGTTCATGAACTACTGTTTAGGCTGTCACCAAATGCAATACCAACGTTACGAACGTACGTTTAACGACTTAGGTATTCCACTTGATCTTGGTTTAGAGCATTTAGTTTTTACTAAAGGCACAAAGATTGGTGAGCACATTAAAAATGCGATGCCAGCGGATGACGCCAAAAAGTGGTTTGGAGCTACACCTCCTGATTTAACTTTGGAAGCACGTTTGCGTGGTCCAGATTGGATTTACAGCTACCTAAAATCTTTCTATGTTGACCCTTCACGTCCATTTAACGTGAACAACACAGTATTTAAAGATGTTGGTATGCCACATGTATTGCAAGAACTACAGGGCGTTCCTACAAAACAAGAAGTTTTTGAAGAACGTTTAATCGACGGTGAAATGAAACGTATCTCCCTTGGAGAGCAAATTGTTGTTGATGGTTCTGGTGAGCTAAGTGAAGATGAATATGACGTTGTCGTTCGAGATTTAACAAATTTCATGGTTTACATAGGTGAACCAATGATTTTAGAACGTGAAAGCATGGGCTGGAAAGCCATGTTATATAGTTTCATATTCTTCGTATTTGCAGTGCTCTTGAAGAAAGAGTACTGGAGAGATATTAAAAAATAGTAATACTATAATATTCAAGTAGTTAACTATTCTAAAGTATAAAAAGGGGTGTTTAACCCCTTTTTGCGTAATTTAATTTAAGTGGCGAAAGCCCTAAATTTATGGAGATTTAAATGGCAGTGTCTGCAAACAAAAGAGCAGTAATGACCTTATTTTCTGGTGCTAACGATATGTATAGCCACCAGGTCCGCATAGTGCTAGCAGAAAAAGGTGTCAACGTTGATATTCATTATGTAACGCCTGACAACATGCCTGAAGATTTATATGAAGTTAATCCGTATGGTAATGTTCCAACTCTAATTGATAGAGAACTAGGCCTATACAGAGCAAATATCATTAACGAATATCTTGACGAACGTTTCCCTCATCCACCACTGATGCCTGTTTATCCGGTTGCCCGTGGTCGTTGTCGTTTGATGATGGATAGAATTGAGCAAGATTGGTATTCGTTAACGCGTAAAATTGAAGCTGGTGATGATTCAGCTCGTCAAGAATTGAAAGAGAGCATTTTAGCAATCGCGCCAATTTTTGCAGAACAGCCATATTTCATGAGTGAAGAATTCAGTCTTATCGATTGCTATTTAGCACCATTATTATGGCGTTTGCCTTCTTGGGGCATCGAGCTTGAAGGCATTGCGTCTAAAGAAGTTAAAACGTATATGCTACGTGTATTTGAACGTGAATCTTTCCAAGCATCTTTAACAGATGTTGAAAAAGATATTCGCGCGACGTACTAAGTCAAGATGGATAATTTGACGTCAAATCGCCCTTATTTGTTGAGGGCGTTTTATGATTGGATTTTAGACAACGACTGTACACCGTATATTGTTGTGGAAGCCGATTTACCGCATGTAAGTGTACCGCCTCAAACCGTCAAAGACGGACAGGTGGTATTAAACGTGAGTCCTGGTGCTGTCAACGCGTTAAATATGGATAAAACACAATTAACCTTTTCTGCTCGATTTGGTGGTGTGCCGCATGACGTTTATATCCCAATGTATGCCATAAGTGCTATCTACGCTAAAGAAAATGGTGCCGGAACTATGTTCCCGCCAGAAGATTTACCAGATGATCTAGAGCAAGATTTAGATGGTGATCCATTAACGACTCCAAGTGCTGTTACTGAGGTTGAATCTGCTGGAAAAGCAGCTGATGAGCCCAAAAAACAGAAACCTAAAGTAAGTCATTTGTCTTTAGTTAAGAAGTAAAAAACTTCAAAGTAAAAACCGCCTTCATGGCGGTTTTTTTATGCCAAAACACTAGTTTGCGATTTAGACATTGCCTGCTAATTTAGTGACATAAAGTTGCAGAGCAGCTTTTAATGAGTCAAATCCAAATTGACTAAAGTTTATCTCGCTTATTTTTATCCATTTTGCCGCAATTAACTCATCATGTTGGATAGTAATGTCTGGCTTAGCATCTAGTACGGCATAAAAAGTAGTGTCGACAGTGTGATATGTAATTGAATCGTAAAGGTACGTGTTTGAGCCTGAGCAGAGATATTTCCAATTAGTAATCCGAATACCTAGCTCTTCTATTGTTTCTCGTGTGAGGGCTTGTTCAAGTGTTTCGTCAAAGTCGGTAAATCCCCCAACTAAATCTAGGCAGCCTGCGGCGGGTTCTTTTTTTCGTACGTTTATTAAAATTTCATCCCCGACATGAATAATACCCGCTACGGCACTAGCCGCGTTATGAAAGTAGGTCTGGTGGCAATCAAGACACTTAAAGAATCGATTGTCAGGCATTTCAAAATGATGACTTTGGCAATAAGGGCAATTTTTAAAATTCATAATTAAGATATTTGAGACTCAGAGAATACTGACCCTAACACGAGTGCGTCGCCAGACACCAACAAAAACAAGCTAAGTAGTGCTTTCGACAAGTAAATTTATTGCGATATTAGCTTTGCAGTTGTCATTTAGGGCAATGGTAAAATAAGCCCAATTGCAACGGAAATCGAGTTGTAATCAAGTGATAGTTACCTAAAAAGTACAGTTTTTAAGTGTAAAACTTGCTTTATTCTTAGTGAACTTATACAAATTGCCGTTGTCGAATCACTAACTATTGAACAAGGATATTTCATGAGATTCATCCCGTTAATTTTATTTTTTGCCGTTTTTTTATCGCCTTTTGTTCTTATTGCAGAGGGACAACCCAGCTTTCCGTTTTTGAGTGTGGTTGGTCATGCTGAATATGAAATACCGCCAGATAAGTCAGAGGTCAGTTTTCGGATAGTTACGTTCGCAGAAGAGTCAGAAGATGCCGTTAAAAAAATCGTCTATATTTCTAATCATGTGAACAAGATTATTACGGAATTGGGTATCGACCCTAAACATGTTAATTCGTTTGATATAACAAAAAAAGCAAAGCGTTTTCGCCATAGAGAGTCTCAAAACGAACTTCAGATTTTGGGCTACGAGATGAACCAAAATTTTAATGTTGTGATATTTGATCTATTGGCATCAGAAAAACTGGTGAATAAACTGTTAGTCCTCAACGGAGTTGAAGGCATTAACGTTACGTTTGACTTACAAAGCCGAAAAGAAATAGAGCAAAGGTTGTCAGTATTAGCCGGTAAAGATGCCAAACAACGCGCAGAAAACCTCGCATTGGGAGTTGGCGCTACCATTGGCTCTGTTTATTCGGTTAGAGAGCAGGGGCGAAGTTATCAAGCATTCGGTGTTAGACAAAATTCTTCGATGAGAGAGAACTTGTCAATCAACCCGCCTGAAACGATTACAGTAACTAAGTCTATTGAGGTTATCTATCGTATAAATCCTTAGTTTTTTGTTACGGAATTAGCCGGTTAACTTTTTGACATACGACAGAGGAGTGTAAGTCGTAACTCGATTTTCATGCTGTATTTGGGATGGTTTGGAATTTTTTCTGCGAACTAAGAAATACAGACTATACTTTCTTTTTAATGTACCGACATTTAGCGAAACTATGCATTTCCGATGTTATTCACGTCAAAGGAAGCTAGTTATTAAGTATTTTCAGATGGCGAATTCCGATTGGCAGCAACGAAAAGCGATGAAGTAAAGCGAATAGAGCGCCATTACAGAGCGACATATAGAAGATCAGCCCATTGTTTTTTTGGCATGTACTTAGTAAGCACTAATTGTGACTACAACCTCACCAATAATAATAAGAGGGTTGTCTAATGGAGTGGAAGACTGTTACATCCACTGAACGAGATATAGAAAGTCATATTCGAAATAAAGAACGTGTCGCCTGCGACCACTTATTTAATGTTCAAGCGCTTTACGACATCCGCTTAAAAGATATTGTAATTTTTACAGTCGTATACATATTGCTCGCGAGATTTAGTCAAAGCTTTGCGATTGCACCTAGCCATGTCAGTCCTATTTGGATCCCCTCTGGAGTCTTGTTTGCATTAGCCTTAAAGTATGGCGTCCGTGTTTGGCCGGGGGTTTTTGTCGGCGTATTATTTAACAATATTTGGACCTATTCGAGCTCAACTGCATTAATTGATTCTTTGATTGCTGGGGTTTTTAATGGCATAGGTGATGTTTTTAGCATCATTGGCTCCGCGGCACTTATTTATCATTTAACCAAAACAAATAACCCATTGCATCGCAAACTACATTTTGCCATTTTTGTCGCTGTCGGGGTCATATTAGGGCCCCTAATTAGCGCTTTGTTTGGCGTATTGGGGCTATCTGTTTTTGATTTTATTGGTTATAAAGATTTGATCAATATGTTTTTTACTTGGTGGATCGGTGATGCAGTTGGCGTGTTGGTATTTACGCCATTATTGATCTCTTGGTTTAATCCTGAACAGATTCATCATAACCATAGCGCTTTGGTGTTCTTTATTATTGCGTTGCCCGCTAGTATAGCGACGGCAGCTATTTTTGACTTAATAAATATGCCTGTTGAAGTGATGTTCTTGAGCACTATTATGTTGCCATTGCTGTTAGTTACTATGGTCCATTATGGGCAGCGCATACTTTTTACAATTCAACTGATTGTGTTAGCAATCGCGGTTACTGCAACATCACAAAATTTAGGCCCTTTTGCCGTGGGGGACAGCAACCTGTCTCTTATTCAATTGCAGTGGTTTGTTGCTATTTTTTCATGCTCCATTTTTGGTCTAGCGGTTGTGACCTATGAAAATCAAAATGCCAAAGAAGTCATTTTTGAAAAAATGAAGGAGCTAGAAAAATTATACCGAACGGATAACTTAACCGGCGTCGCAAATCGGCATCTCATCACAGAGTTTATTAATCGTGAATTTTCACGTATGGCTCGCACCAACTTACATTTTGGGGTGATATTAATCGATCTGGATAATTTCAAACTCGTAAACGACAAGTTTGGGCATAACGTTGGCGATCAGGTATTAATACAAATGTGTGAAGCGATTCAACTGCAAATCCGAACAAATGATTTGCTCGGGCGTTGGGGCGGCGAAGAATTTATTGTGATTTGTGACAACATTGACCGAGATGGTTTGATGCATGTAGCTGAGAAAATAAGAATTATGATTGAAAATTCTACATTTGAACAATACCTCAGTCTAACCATCAGTTTAGGCATAACACTAGCGGATCAAAACGATACGATAAATACGTTAACAAAACGCGCAGATGATGGCTTGTATACTTCGAAACGGAATGGTAAAAATTGCTCTACCTATGTCGATGGTAGTCATAGTGATTTATCAACGACCACGAAATAATTGTTTTGAAATACGAGAGCTCTGTAATGGAATTTGACAAAGAAAAATACAAAATTTGGAAGTTACCTCACCCAATGTTAATACACTGGGTAGTAAACCCTGGGCTAGCTTTTAATGAGCTTATCTTAGGACAACGAATTCCTAAGATAACCTTAATAGATAAAACCAGCGACGCCCCGTTAATGGAGCGGCAATATATTCCCTGTCCACACTGCAATACGATTCACAATGGCTTGTTATGGGCTAAACGAGGCGCCTATAAAAACTGGTTTGGGTTTATGTGCCCTTCATGTGAAAACGTCATTCCATGCCTTTGGAACTTTACAAGCTTGGTTCTATTGGCTATTACCTTTCCAATTTGGGGCTGGTTTCGTAAACCGTTAAAAACAAAGTGGTTGAAATTTAAAAAGGCAGAGTTACTAAATAGTCCCGAAGCTGAACTTCCAACAGCAAAACAAACGCCTTGGCTGAAAATGGGTCTTATTTATGGCGCACTAATGTTTTGTTTTACCGCTGCACCAAAGATCGTTAGTGGTGAATTGACCTCGACAGGTATTGCCGTGCAAGTGGGTATTTGGCTCTTTGCGGGCTTGGCATTTGGTGGTTTAATGAAATTGGTATTAGGTCGTAGTAAAGTGCAATAAGGGCTGGTGCTTTAATTTGCAATTGAAAGTGGGCTACCTTTTTGGAGAAAGTCGTCACCAAAGATAGAACAAAATAGGTAAATAAAAACCCGCTCAAGTCAGCGGGTTTATTGTATTTACGTACTTATAACCTATTTAATTAAATCAAATTGCTCGCGTAATACGTCGATGATTTCTTGTTTTGGATCCGAAGATAAAACGATTTTCTCACCAGTTATTTTTTCTGCAATATTGCGATAGGTTTCTGAAATTGCCATGATAACGTCTTTTGGTAAATCATTGTCTCGTGCTAATGCTTCGCGTTCAGGCATACGGTTTTTATTGAGTAAGATATCTGGATCTGGGAAATAGTTTAACAAGGTCTGTCTAAAACCTTCTTTAGAGTTTTCTACAACTTTACCGTCACGGTAACTTGGTCCATCCCAAATACGCGATGAGTCTGGGGTTCCGACTTCATCCATATAGATCAACTTATCGTTACCTGATGCGTCTTTGACATAGCCAAATTCAAATTTAGTATCGACAAATACTTGGTCAATTTGCTCCAGAGCGTCACTGATAAGGTTGAACCCTTCCTTTAGTAACACTTCATAGCGAGCGACATCTGATTCTTTTAAGAAGTTAAAAGCTTCGTAGTTTTCTAAAATATCCTGACGTCGAATATTTACGTCATCGGCTTCAGGCACATTAGGGATCCCTTTTAGAATACCTTTTGTAGACGGCGTAATTAATATTTCAGGTAACTTTTGATCTTGTTGCAAATTGTCAGGCAAGGCGATGCCACAAAATTCGCGTTCACCTTTTTCATAGCTGCGCCACATCGAGCCTGTTATATATTGACGGGCAATGGCTTCAATCATGACAGGTTTTGCTTTTTGCACTATCCAGACAAATGGATGTGGGATATCCAAAATGTGGCTATCAGCTAATCCCTGTTCTTTAAATAATCGGAACCAGTGATTAGAAACGGCATTTAGTGCAGCGCCTTTCCCTGGAACACCTTTGATCCCACCTTCACCGTGCCAGATGCAATCAAATGCCGAGATGCGGTCACTGATAACCATAATGGCCAAAGGAGCGTCAGATTGAACGTCATAGCCTTTTTCTGCAATCAGCCGTTTGCTGTCTTGCTCGGTAAGCCAATAGACGGAACGTACTTTTCCGCTATGCACAGGCAGGTCGGTTTTTATTGGAAGATCATTATTAACTGCTAAAACGGAACTGGCTAAGCTCATTTGGGATCCTAAGGTGGTAACGAAGAGTCGATTTTGCGCGAATTTTAGCAAATGCAGCGAACAACAAAAAGACTACAATGCAGTCTTTTTGTCGAACTTAGTGTTAATTTTACAATTTAAACTTAGATGCCGCTTCAAGTAGGTCGTCAGACAGGGTATGTAGACTCTTAGAAACGTCACGAATGTCGTCTAGGGCTTCTAATGAATCACCGATTGAATGGTTCATGTCGTCAACGTTTTGGGTAACGGTTTGCGCGACCATCGTTTGCTGCTCAGTTGCGGTGGCAATTTGGGTATTGAGCTGATTAATCGTTTGAATATGCGTCGCAATTTTATTAACTGATTCACCGGTCTGTGCTGCAAATTCTTCATTTCTTTGTGCTTGCGTACTGGCACTTTCCATTGATTCAACCGACGCACTTGCTGCCTCTGTTAGGGCATTAAGCAATTCTCTAATTTCCGTAGTCGATTTAGATGTACGACTTGCTAATTCTCTTACTTCATCAGCAACCACGGCAAAACCACGGCCTTGTTCGCCTGCACGGGCAGCTTCAATAGCGGCGTTTAACGCCAATAAGTTTGTTTGTTCAGCGATAGAAGTGATTACATCTAAGATTTTGTTTACGTTCTGCGTATCTTGAGCCAGCTTATGAATGACGTTAGACGCCACTTTAATTTCGTTATTGAGCGCTTGCGACACGGCCATAGTTTGATTCAAAATTTCAAGGCTTTGAATTGCTTCTTGTTCTGCGTTAGTAGTCGCGGTTGCCGCTTCATTAGCCGAATTTGTTATTTCAGCAACACTTTGGCTCATTTCAGTCATGGATTGTTTAACATGGGTCGAGTCTTCGCCTTGTTTATGCATGGCCGATTCTGCAACTTCCATTCGTTGGATTAATCGAGTGGAGTTGTCCAATAATGGTTGAACCACCGACATAACGTCACTAATAGAGCCTCTTAATACCGCCATGAAACGATTAAAGTTGCGCGACATTTGGCCAATTTCGTCATTGCTTTCAACAACTAAGGTGGACTTTAAATCACCGTCACCATCAGCTAACTCGCGTAAGGTTTCCGCTGCTACTGATGCTGTTTGTTTAATGCCTTTACCGATGACAATGCCTAATCCAACAATGATAAACACGAGAACAACAGATACGAGAACACTGGTGAAAATGGCGTTTTCTGATCGGGTTTTGGAATCTTCGGCCAACTGTGAATATTTATTGTCAGACTGTTTTTTGTATTGCTCTAAATTGCTTGTCAGTTGTTCAAAAAGGTCCGATTTAACTTTAGCTTTTTCTTGAACCACCGCAAAATCGACGTCACCTGCAATAAAGCTTTTGACGATGACTTTGGCAATCTCATTGTAGTCTTTTAGTGTTGATTTAAATTCGTTGAGTTTGGCGCGCTCCGCGGCCTGCTCGAGACGTTGAATAGAGTCGATGTTTTTTAATAAGCGCTCGTATTGTGCTTCTGCGCTATTAATTAAGTCTTCATCACCAAACGTAACTGCCTGGGTGTAGGTTTCATCTATTTTGTTGATAATAAAAGAGTTAGCAGTAGATAACTGGGCTATTTCATATCGGCTGTTTTTTAGTTCATCTAAGTTTTTATTATTGGCACTGATGGCAGTTGCATTTAAGACGATAACAACAATTAGCGCTACTAGTGCAATAACTGTAATGACATTTATTTTAATAAAGACACTTAGATTTTTAAAATTGTCCACGTGATCAAACCCTTTAATATCCGGAGGCGTTGTTTTTTATCGACCCAAGTGGTCATTTCTTTAGTCTAATTATCAACTATGCATTAAAAAACAGCCTACTTCATAATAATCAAAAAAATTAGTTAACAACATATAGTTATAGTTGAATAAAGGGGAGTGTAAAGTGCAGATGGGATGAATCGAGGTAAAAATAGGATTTTTACCTCGATTTTAAATTTTTGTTACGAACGAATACCAATACCACGATTTATTAACATCATTGCGATGGTGAAAAATATCACAGCAAAGCCAATGATCATTGCAAATGCGAATGTCAAATTGACGTCAGTTACGCCCAAAAAACCATAACGAAAGGCATTAACCATATATACGATTGGATTAATCTTTGACACGGTTTGCCAAACTTCAGGTAATAAAGTCAGGCTATAGAAGACACCACCGAGATACGTTAGAGGGGTAAGCACAAATGTTGGTATGATTGATATGTCATCAAATGTATTGGCAAAGATGGCGTTAATTAACCCCGCCAACGCAAAAACCATCGCCGTGAGCAGTACTGTTGAGATTAATACAAAGTAGCTATGAATATGAATATCAACAAAAAATGTCGCAACGAGCGTTACGATAATGCCCACTAACAAACCACGTAACATACCACCACCAATATAGCCTAAAACAATAATGTAATTAGGCACAGGTGCAACGAGCAACTCTTCAATGTTTCGTTGAAACTTGGCACTAAAAAATGAGCTCGCTACGTTTGAATAGGAATTTGTAATTACAGACATCATGATCAAGCCTGGCACTATAAAGGCCATGTAATCAAACCCGCCCATTTGGCCAATGCGCTCGCCTATTAGGCTACCGAAGATGACAAAATAGAGTGTCATAGTTATCGCTGGTGGGACTAAGGTTTGAACCCAAATACGGAGAAATCGTGTGCATTCTTTAATTAAGACGGCATTAAGCGCGACTGAATATTTGCCAATCATGATTTGTCTCCTTTGTTCGCTTTTTGTTGTTTGCCGTCTTCTACAAGTTTGACAAATAATTCTTCAAGTCGATTGGACTTATTGCGCATACTCAATACTTGGATATTCTGACTGGTTAATTGAGTGAATACGTCGTTAAGGCCCTTTTGTTTTTCCACCGACACTTCAATTGTGTGGTCGTCGATAATAGAGTAAGTAAAATCGGTTAACTCTGGCGCTTGGCTAAATTCAACCGTATCTAAAATGAAAGTTTCGATATTGAGTTTTGACAGCAAACTCTTCATATCGGTGTTTTCACCAATCTCACCTTTATCGATAATCGCAATGTTACGACACAGCATTTCTGCCTCTTCGAGGTAATGCGTTGTCAATATTATCGTGATGCCTTCTTTATTAATTTTATTTAGAAATTCCCACATACTGCGGCGGATCTCAATGTCTACACCTGCGGTTGGCTCATCTAAAATTAACAGTTTAGGTTCGTGCATTAAGGCACGTGCAATCATTAGTCTGCGTTTCATTCCGCCAGAAAGTGAACGTGCAGCGTCGTTGCGTTTTTCCCACAAATCAATCTGTTTGAGGTATTTCTCTGCTCGAATATGCGCTTCGCCGCGCTCAACACCATAATATCCAGCTTGGTTTAATACAATTTGTAAAACGGTTTCAAACTGATTGAAGTTAAATTCCTGTGGAACTAGGCCGATTTGCGCTTTTGCATCTTCAAGCTCGGTATCGATGTCGTATCCAAACACCTTTACTGAACCCGATGATTTATTCACAAGTGAACTAATAACGCCAATTGTGGTGGACTTTCCTGCACCATTTGGGCCTAACAGGGCAAAAAAGTCACCCTGTTCAACACTAAAAGTAACCCCTTTAAGTGCTTCTACCGTACGATTTTTAGAACGATAGGTCTTTTTTAAATCTGATATTTCTAAGGCTTTCATATCGTTAAGTTTACTTTTTATTTGTATAGCCCCAACGTGGGACTAAAGTTTGTTCAATTCGGAGGTGGTCTAACATTCTGGCGACCATAAATTGCACTAAATCGTCAATGGATTTTGGCTGATGATAAAACCCAGGTGCTGCGGGCATTATAGTGACCCCCAACCTTGAAAGCTTTAACATATTTTCTAAATGGATAGCGGAAAAAGGTGTTTCACGGGGGACCAAAATAAGGTTACCACGTTCTTTTATAACCACATCTGCCGCTCGCTCAAGTAAATTGTCACTGGTGCCATTGGCAATGGCCGATAAAGTACCGGTGGAGCACGGGACTACGATCATATTTTTAGGTGCAGCCGAACCCGAGGCTGGGGGAGAAAACCACTGATCTTTTCCCAACACACAAATTTGCCCAGTGGCACTGTTGAAGTAGTTTTCGCACCATTTGCTTGCCTTTTCAGGGTGAGCGGGGATATCGAGTTCAACTTCAGTTTTAAATACCACTTTTGCTGCACTTGAAAACAACAAATAGATTTGATGATTGGCGGCAACTAACTGTTTAATTAGCTCTAAAGTATAAGGCGCGCCAGATGCACCAGTTACACCAATAGTCACTTCACCTGCAAATAGGGTCGGACCGGAATAAGGCTGTGTCATCTCATTCTCCATGGCGTTAGTTTGACGCAAATTTTGTATTTAATTGATTAGTAATTAGCTGGTGAATACCCGAAAACCCACCATTACTCATCACCACTATATGGTCATTTGGTTGGCAAATTTCAATCACACGTGCAACTAAACTTGATATTGACGTTTCGATAGTGGTTGGTGTTGTCGAGTTAGACAAACGTTCTGCCCAGTCTAAATCTTTTTCGAGAAACAGAAAAACCTGATCTGCGTTTTGCCACGAATCCGCTAATGTATCTTTATGCACACCCATTTTCATTGTATTTGAACGAGGTTCTATGATGGCAATGATCCTGCGTGTCCCAACTTTTTGGCGAAGTCCAGCGAGAGTGGTATTGATTGCTGTTGGGTGATGGGCAAAGTCGTCATAAACTTCAATGTTGTGCTGATTGTAAATTAGTTCCATGCGTCGTTTGGGGCTAATGAAGTTCGAAAGTGAAGCTATCGCTTGCGCTGTTGTCAGTCCAGCATGGTGAGACGCAGCCAAAGCCATTAACCCGTTGTCGACATTATGTTGACCCGTTAATGTCCACGCCACTTGGCCTACCAATGTTTGTTGGTAATAAACGTCAAATCGACTGCCGTCAGTTCGGCCTTCACTATTAGGCATTAGCTTTGCCTGCCAATCGGCATGATCACCGACTAATTCAACATCGCTCCAGCAACCGCGTTGAAGTGTTTCGGTTATCGCATTTACATGTTTTGGTGCAATGATTTTACCGGTTGAAGGCACAGTCCGAACCAAGTGATGAAACTGGGTTTGGATAGCGCTTATGTCTGGAAAAATATCAGCGTGGTCAAATTCTAAATTATTGATCGTGACCGTACGTGGTAAGTAATGCACAAACTTAGAGCGTTTATCAAAAAATGCAGTATCGTATTCATCGGCTTCAATAACAAAAAATGGAGACTTACCGGCACGGGCCGAAACCGAAAAATTGCCAGGCACCCCGCCAATGAGGTAGCCAGGTTCTAGTCCTGCGTCTTCTAACAACCAGGCAATCATGCTTGAAGTTGTGGTCTTGCCATGCGTTCCACTCGAAGCGATAACCCAACGGTCTTTAAGAAGGTGGTGTTTTAGCCACTCTGGACCAGATGTATAAGGTATGTTTCTATCAAGGATATATTCTACAGCTGGATTGCCCCGCGAAAGGGCATTGCCGATTACGACAACATCAGGTTGAGGGTCAAATTGGCTCGTGTCCCAACCTTGGGTTAGTTCAATGCCTAATTGCTCTAATTGAGTCGACATGGGTGGGTAAACATTTTGATCAGAGCCCGTCACTTTATGACCTAGCTCTTTGGCAATAGCCGCGATTCCGCCCATGAAGGTACCGCAGATCCCGAGAATATGTATATGCATGATTTTATTACATGATGGAGTTTGTAACAGGATAACAAAAAGGCGACTTGTTCGTCGCCTTGGTTTACATTTTTTTCTAAATTGGCGAACCTGGCGGCAACTTAGGTGCTTTAATTAACGGCTGCCATTTACGGTGTTCTAAATACCAGTCAATGTGGTGCTGCAACAAATAAAGCGTCGTGTCACTGTGAGCTGTTTTCTCGACAATCGACACGGATAACCAATTTGACATACCTTTTATGACTTTCAGTGTTGCCGATTTTATTTCAATACTTGATGATTCATTGGTTAATAAGGTCATTAGGTTTTCAACCGTTAATGCTGATAATCTTTGATAAACAGGAGCTTGGCTACTATCCGTTGGCAGTGTTTTTACTGTGCTATCAACAATCGTTTGCAAGTATTCGGTGAGCGACCAGTTGCTTTGATCTTGGCTATGTTGAAACGCAATTCGGTTTAGACGAGCAGGGTCTAATATGGCCTGCAGCGTATGTTGCGCGTTGGCGCTTGCTAATGTTATTGGATCAAAAACTAAACCCATTTTTGATGGCGCACTTTCCCTATTCTTATAGCTGCCATAGGCTTTAGGTGTAATTAGGGTTAAGGCTGTTTTAGGTATGGTTAGATTATCAAAAGTTAACGTGGCCATGAGCTGCTCTAAAGCAAAACGTTGACGTAAAGACGTAACATTGCTGATGCCGTGGTTTTTAGCGCCTTTAATTTCGTAATGATAGTCCACGCCGCCAATGAGTTTTGCTGCAGCAGTGACTTGGAATCGATGAAATAAGTAAATAGGGACTAAGATTTCTTGTAAATCACTTAATGGTTGGTTTGCCGCTAAATTGTTAAGGCCAAACTGAGCTAGGGCAACCTTTCTTATTTCTAGCATACGTTGCAGTTCAATTGCAGGATCTTGACCATTATCCCATAAATGTCCATCTGGATTAGCACTGCTCATCGCCCGTGCATCTGGGTCCGACATATAGCGTAAGCCGGCATTTTTTGCTTGTTCGACAAGTTTTGCAAGAGCTTCGGTTTCGTTGCCATCCTTACCAAACTCGGAATAACCATACTTGATGACATAGTGATCCCAGTCACCGACACCATGGGTATAGGCTTGCGAAAGGTCTATTTTTCCGTCAATAAGTACTGCATTTGGATGTGGGTAGTCCATCACAGAGGCGCGATTATTAACCGACGCCGAAAAGTTATGCGCTATACCTAACGTATGGCCAATCTCGTGCGCAGAAAGCTGTCTGATACGGTCCAAAGCCATGCTTTTTATCGCGTTTGTGTCGGGCTTGTCTGAAGTAAATGGTGCCGTAAGTCCCTGTGCGATGAGATAGTCTTGGCGCACACGTAGTGAACCTAATGTCACATGGCCTTTAATAATTTCTCCGGTTCTGGGATCTATAACCGATGCACCATAACTCCAGCCTCGCGTAGCGCGATGAACCCACTGAATCGTATTGTAGCGAACGTCCATTGGATCGGCATGGGGCGGTAACATTTTTATTTGAAAAGCATCAATGTATCCGGCGCTTTCGAACGCTTTATTCCACCATTTTGCACCGTCTAATAATGCCGTTTTAACAGGTTCTGGCGTACCTGGATCAAGATAATAAACAATTGGTTTTATGGCCTGGCTCTTTGCCTTATTTGGGAAACGTTTTTGTAATCGATGTCGAGGGATATATTTAACGTCCATAGATTGGTCTAGTGAGGCTGAGTAATCTTTATGGGATACGCTCCAAAAACCACTGAATGGGTGAAATTTACGTGGTTTGTATTTATCGTCAGGCAATTCAATTAAAGAATGACGCATGTGAACAGTGAGCGCTGAAGGTTCTGGTGCTATTTGTTTCACAAATTTGCCAGCTTTGCTGCCCACAAATGTAATTATTGCTTCGAGTTCGGTATTTTTAGGAAACGCTTTACTGCTGCCAAAATCGACGGCACTTCTGGATTTATCAACACTGAAGGACCCCTGCTCTGTAGCGGTTAGTGTCGCGGAAACTTGGTGGATATCGCTTAAAAGAAAATCGGTGTATTCAATAAGAATGGAACCGCGAGTCTTAGCCTTTATTTCAAATCCTTGAATGATTGAAGTGGCAAATGCTTCTTCAACGCTTTTTTGTTCTGCACGATTTGTCGATGACGCTCGGTAGTCGGTATTTAGTTGCACCAATAATACTTTATTACCATGGCGTTCAAATTGAACCAAGCGAGTACGACCTAATTGACCGCGGTCTAAACCTATGTCGTTAGAGCCTAAACCGCTTGGAAGAGAACTTTGAAATAGGAAAGGTTTCTTTTCTTTGTCAACGTTAAGAAATATTTTGCCGCTATCCTTGTCATAGTAGAAGTCATAATAACCTTCGATATGCAACATATCGCGCGTGAATTCGCCGACTGAGCTGACGGCAGCAAATAACTGAAAGGTTAAAAATAAAGTGGCTATACTTAAATAACGTAACCCGTGTTTCCAAAATCGCATTTGCTAACTTCCATCTTTTATCGGTTAATGTTTAGTGTGCATTATGTTGGGAGTGATTGGAATAACCAGACAATCGTTTTTAGTAAAAAGCTTATGTAATCGTGTTGGTAAACTTTCATGTTAGGCAACTTTTGACCTGCAAAGTCGACCATTTTGATGTATCATGTTCGGAAAATTTGGCGGAATATTAGTAGTCTCTGCGTCGGCAGAGGGAATTAAAAGGGCAAAACTTATATGCGTAGATTAGCACCAGTTTTAAGAGAAGACGGCGTAGAGCTAGATTTAATTTCATTAATAAGAACCATTTTAGCAGCGTGTAAAGATATTTCGTTTCGCGTAGGGCAAGCAGACTTAGCAGGTGTTTTAGGTTCAACGCTAGACGAAAATATTCAAGGCGAAACGCAGAAAAAATTAGACATATTGTCCAACCAATTATTAAAAGACATGCTGTTGGAATCTGGGTTTGTTCGTGCCATAGCCTCTGAAGAAGAGGACTTTGTAGTAGAAGGGATCCACGGTGGTCGTTTTTTAGTTGCATTTGATCCCTTAGACGGCAGCTCAAATATCGACGTAAACAGTCTTACTGGCACCATATTTTCTATTATGCCGGTACCAGCTGACAAACCGACAGATGAACCTATTACCGAGCAAGACTTTTTGCAACCGGGTCGTAATCAAGTCGCTGCGGGCTATGTAATGTATGGACCTTCAACTATTTTGGCACTTACAACGGGCAAAGGTGTGAAGTTTTATACCTTGGATAAAACCCATGGGTCATTTTTGCTGACACAAGAAGCCGTCACCATTGAAGAAGAAACTCAGGAATTTGCAATTAATAGTTCAAATCAGCATAAATGGGAAATTCCGATGCAGCGCTATATTCGGGACATTTTAGATGGTAAGCAGGGCATTCGTGGTAAAAACTTTAACATGCGATGGGTCGCTTGTATGGTTGGCGATGTGCATCGCATTTTATGCCGTGGTGGGATCTTCACTTACCCGGCTCACACTGACGAAGTAGATAAGCCATTTAAGCTTCGCCTTTTGTATGAAGCCAATCCGATGGGATTATTGATCGAACAAGCTGGTGGATTAATATCAACCGGTAGCCAGAATATTCTTGATATACAGCCAACAGAATTGCATCAGCGAGTGCCGGTTATTTTGGGTTCAAAACAGGAAGTATTAACCTGTTTGGACTACCATAATTATTAATTGATTTGGTTTCAAATATTGACAAAAAAGCATCCTTAATTGGATGCTTTTTTGTTTCTGGCATATTTGTTTCTGGTATAGATGAGCAATAATATTTGGACTTCATCTGGTCGGATGTGTTAATTTGCCCCACTAATGTAATTCGATCATGCCGTGCTAACTGAGCGGTATTTTTCGAACATATTAATTATTTAAATCTTGTTGATAGGTGAAGGGTAATGTCTAAAAACTATGTGCTGTCGTTGTATAACAAAATGGGTAAATTACCTTTTGGTAAAAAATTGTTTAGTTTATTTGCTAGCAATAAAGCCCCGTATTTTAAGACCGTGTCTCCTTTGATCACAAAAGTGGTTCCTGGCGAATGTCACTGCCTAATCAAAAAGCGTAGAAAGGTCGAAAATCATATTGGCACTGTACATGTCATAGCTATAGCAAATGGTCTTGAAATGGCAATGGGTTTTATGGCGGAAGCATCAATACCAACCCATTTACGATGGATACCTAAAGGCATGGATTTACAATACACCGCCAAGGCCGGTAGTGATATTCGTTGCGTCGCTTTACTAGAGAATAATCAATGGCAAGTTGGCGACCTGCCAGTTGAAGTTACAGCGTATGATGAAAATGATGTTGTAGTTGTTAAAGGGATTATCCACTTATGGGTATCTGAAAAACCGAAAAAATAACCAATGCTCGGTATTTAATCGGTTTTAAATAGGCCTCTGTTTTTATAAAGCGAGGCACTAATCAGCAAAAACGACAGTCTTGTTGCCTTTAACCATTACGCGGTGCTCTAGGTGGTATCTAAGCCCGCGTGCTAGTGCCTGCTTTTCACATTCTTTACCTTTACGCACCATGTCTTGTACTGAGTCACTGTGGCTTATTCTACTTATTTCCTGCTCAATGATAGGCCCTGCATCTAAGTCTGCTGTGACATAATGGCAGGTTGCTCCAATCAGTTTTACACCACGTTCATAGGCTTGGTGATAAGGTTTTGCACCTACAAACGAGGGCAAAAAACTGTGGTGAATATTGATGACTTGGTGAGCAAACTTTTGACATAAGGTGTCTGGTAAAATTTGCATAAACCTAGCAAGCACTATGGTATCGGCTTCGTAGTCAGAGACGAACTGTTCCATTTGACTAAATGCAGAGGTTTTGTCGGCCTTAAAATCGATATGGTGGAATGGAAGTTGATACCATTGAGCGTATTTTTCCATTTCTTTATGATTAGCAATAACCGCAACAATTTCACAGTTTAATTCGTTTTCATGCCAACGATGTAAGATATCAGTGATGCAATGAGATTCTTTACTGGCCATGAGCACAACTCGATTTTTTACGGCATTGTCGGCCAATGTCCAGGTCATATCGTATTGAGTCGCTATTGCTTTGAAGTCATTCTGTAACTTGTCTTTAGTCGTGACTGTGGGATCAAAAATGATTTCGTGACGCATGAAAAACCATTTTGTTTCGCCATCAGTATGGTGATTTGCTTCGATAATCGAAATTTGGTGTTTCGCTAAAAAGTTACTTACTGCAGCGACGAGCCCAACTTGGTCCGGGCATGAAATAGTTAATGTTAATTTGTTCATAGTTTAATACTGCTTGTTTCCAATTTATCTATGATAACGCCCAATATGCCAATGTTTTAAGAATGCATCGACATATACTAGATCCCTTGCACTAACTTAACTGTTTTAGTCAGTGTTAGCTCCCGAGGGTTACTCGGGATTATTTTGTTCTGCACCTGCCTGCTCAGACAGCTTACGATTAAGTAAGTTTCGTAACACAGAACGTATCGATGTACTCGCATTTTTTCCGTTATAAACAGACAAATAAATCGCGTCTCTAATCTTTTTTATATCTCGAACATAACCTGCAACCGAAGCTGGTGGCATGGATTTTTGTTTCGTTTCATAATGATGTTTAACCGTTAACCTTTCTTTCTCAAAACTGATGTCTCTAACGTATTTGATAGATTCATTTTCGATAGTCAGTGGGTTGTTTTCAAAGGTCCATTCCACCGTTTCTGGAAAAATAATATCTACTTGTTGTGAGACTTCTGAATGATGGTATAAACCCAGTGGAAATTTACGTTGAATGGTACTAGGTAACTGGGCATAACTCGACAGAAACTCACCGTATAATGGCGTGGTAACTCGATTATTTTCGATATGCCAAAATTCAGCTATTTTGAATTTACCTGTCAATTCGACAATGTTGTTGACTGTGTCATCTACCACTTTTATGTCGTCAACGACGCTGATCCCGTGGAAGTGTTTACTGTAAAAATCCAGATAATGCTTGGTGAACTCTGTAATTGATTGGGCGGCTAACGCGCCTCTTAAGTATTCTGCTTCGTGGCTGTGGAATTTAATCGACATCGTTAGATTGACGTCATCTTCATAACCCCCTGTAGCTGCAAAAGTCTCATGCACATGGGTTTGTGAACGATGTTTAAATTGTGTTTTTAATTCAGTTAACGACTTTTGATTAGGCCTGATAACCAACGCTTGCTCAAAGCTAGAAACACCTATGTTATCCAACTTGCCTAATTGAAATGTTCTTGTGCCGTCAATCCAGTATTCTTTGCCATCAACGATGAAATAAGAAATAACATGATCAAAATGTCCTGGACTTGGTAAGTTATCGGCAATGGTTCCCCGTGATTGCATTGAAATCAGCGCTGGGTAGGCTTCAATTCCCTGTTCGGTTAATAGGTAATTTAGCAACATGGTTTTGTCTTTACAGTCACCATAACGACGCTCAAACACTTCACCTGGTTTCGATGGGATATGGCTGTTCTGGCCGGTTTCAATTCCGAAGTAGCGGACATCGTTTTGGACAAATTTTATTGCAGTTTCAATGTACTCAAATTTATCCTTGGATGTCGCTTTTAATTCATTGACATATTGTTGCAGAATTTTTGAAGCTGAATTTTGCTGTTTGTAATGGATCAAAGCCCAGTCGATAACTGACTGCCAACTGTTAAATTCACTAAATTCGATAAATGGGTAAGGGGTAAAGCCTGCCGGATAACCTTGTTCATCTAAGATTGCGAGGTTATCTTTTTGAGCCCAGGAATATTCAATGGTTGTTGCGGTTTTGTTAACCACAGGCTCGCCCGAATGTTTGTGGACTCGATATTCTAAAGGTCGGTCAAGGTCGGTAACTAAGCGCATAAAGCTCGATTGCACAGCCACGCCCCATCCCAGCGAAAACGAAGCAAAATTATTGTCGCCAAAAACTGGGTTTTTACCGTAGGTTGTAGATGCGTACTCAACAATATCGCCCACTCGGATGTCGGGAATAACAATAAAAACAGTGACTTTGCCGTCGTAAATGTTGTTATTAACTTGTTCTTCGCGTTGGAATAGTTCGATTTTACTGGTGCGAGTAAGATCCAATGTGGTTGCGCCACGTTTAACTAAAATTTTATGCAAAGCAAATGTCTGGAATTCAGGATTAAACTGCATAGAAAGTTTAGACGCCTGTTCAAGGCTTTGTTCGGTTGTGACTTTTTGTGCGACTCGCGAGAAGCTGTCGTATCGACCCTCGGATACATTAAGTTGCTCGTCACTTAGTAAGTATTGACTGCCCTGAGAAAGCTCCTTTTGTGGCTCTGGAACAGCTTGCTCTAATACCCAATCTGGTATTGGCGTAATTGAGTATTGAAATCCACCCGAGGTGAGAGGTTCATCTGAGGCAAATGCAATTCCGCTATTGGCCATTAACACAACAAACAAAATGCGAATTATCGAGGTTTTAATCATAATTTATGGTGCTCAGTAATAAAAAGTTTTGCAGGTTCGAATCCCAAGTTAGCGCTTTTTTGGACTAATTCTTGTCCTTTTAGCTCATTCTGTTTTGAGGTATCTGCCGTTTGAATAAAATATTTGCCTAATATAAACATGGCGTTTAAGTCGTTTTTAGACGACGCAAACTTGAGTAGGTCAATTTCGTTATCTGGAATTGCCTGTCTAGCTTCTACTGGAGGTTGGTAATGTTTTCCAACCGCTTGAATAATATTGATGTTTTGAGTGGCTTGCCACCATCCTGAAACTGCCTGAGTCGGTGAAGGGTGGCTTAGAATATTGTCTAAAACAAGCTGGTAAGCAGTGCTTTGATCACTTAGTTTGATGATTTGTTCTAGGCTTAGGTCAACCTGCTTAAATTCTTCTTCTGTCTCGCCGTATCTAAGTAAGGTGTCTATCAGCGTTAAGTGGGCTTCAAGCGAGCCCCTTTCAGAATAAGAGACTAGCGGTTCGATGAGTTGTTGAAGTGCATTTAAATCGTGTTGTTGTAATGCAATGTCTGCCCGAGCAACCGCAATCAGTTGCCTTAGATGTTCTGGTTTTCCAAGGGCGTCGATGACATTTTGTGCTTCGTCTACTTTTTTGGCATTTAGCAGTTTTTTTACATCAAGGAGCACAATTGGCGCATGGCTTTGTTCGCGATAGGTTTGCAACGCTAAATTAGTCGACATCTGACGCGAGACGGGCTGGCTAATAGCACTTTTATGGATTGCATACATAAACTCAGAGTTATCAAAATACTGGTATCTGAATTTTTGAGTCAAGCGGTCGAAGGTGTGCATTTTGTAAATAAAGCCGACCTCGCCTAAGATGATTTCTGACCCTAAAAGGTCAAATCCAGCGGTATCAAGGATGACATATGCTTCATCAATTTCGCGAACTTTAACCGCATGGCGCGGCGTTTGACCATTATTTTCACCAATAAGTTGCGTTGCAATTGCTTTCACATTTGTCAATAACTGCTCCGCTTTAGCCGATTCTTTGGTTTCTACTGCGCATCGGTATAACGACAATGTCGCCACTAAACTTGTGCGATTGAGTCGAATTGCATCAATGAGTCTGGACTGGTTCTCAGGGAGGCAGATTTGATTTCGTTCAACTGTGTCAAACGACCGGATAATATCGAGGTAATTTCCATAAACTTGGATGGAACCGAGTTGATTAAATTGCTCTAAAGCTAATCGCCACTGCTGAGGTGTCAATGTTTGAATTAGGTTTTTGTCAATTTTTGCAACGGTTTTTTGTTTCGTTGCTGAACAAGACGCTAGGGTTAGCACAATCGCGATTGCGGCTAAAATTCTGAACATTTCATTCCCTGAATTTGTGATAAGTATTCCCCCATACTAACCCGCGTAGACAGGATACTTCAATCTTAGACTGAATCGATTTAACTAAGGCGTTATATTTTTAGGTTAATTACTCGAATTTTGCGCTAATTTGGTTATAATTCGCGCCAATATCAAAACTACTTTTGTGAAGGTTTATCATGCCAAATTATGTTGTGGGTCATAAAATCCCAGATTCAGACTCTATCTGCTCTGCAATTGCATTGTCTTATTTGAAAACAACGTTGGGTGAACCAACTGTACCAGCGAGATTGGGTGAGTTGTCACCTGAGACGCTATACATATTGGACAAATTTGGCTTTGAACAGCCTGAACTAAAATTATCGTATGCGGGCGAGAGCTTATACATAGTCGACCATTCAGACCGCGTACAGGGTCCAGATGACATTGACGATGCAACAATCCTAGGGATTATTGATCATCATAAACTTGGCGATATCACGACAAATGCCCCATTAGAATGTTGGATCCGTCCAGTAGGTTGTACGAATACCATCATCAAAATGATGTATGACTTCCATGATGTTGAAATTCCTAAAGACATTGCAGGCGCGATGATGTGTGCAATATTAAGTGACACAGTTATTTTTAAATCCCCAACGTGCACAACGGCTGACATTAAATGTGTAGAAGCACTCGCCGAAATTGCAGGAATTGATGATCCAAAAGAAGTTGGTATGGATATGTTCAAAGTAAAATCAGCGGTTGAAGGAACGCCTGTTCGAGACTTAGTATTACGTGATTTTAAAGACTTTAAAATGAACGGACAGTTGATTGGTATCGGTCAGCTGGAAGTTATCGACTTAGCGATTTTCGATGACATGAAAGCGGATTTAGAAGCCGATATTGCGGCACTAAAAGAAGAGGGCGGTCGTCATACTGTAATGTTGTTATTAACAGACATTATGAAAGAAGGCTCAGAAGTTTTGGTGTCTAGCGACGATGCGAGCATTGTTGAATCCGCCTACGGCGTTAAATTGGTCGACAATAAAGTATGGCTTGACGGTGTATTAAGCCGTAAGAAACAAGTTGTACCACCGTTGCAGGAAACGTTCGGCGCTTAATCGCAACATCCTGCTAAAAAGGCCGCTAAATAGCGGCCTTTTTTCTCTTAAATTTTGCGCAACTACTCTTGATCAACATTTTGGCTCATGGGGAAACAATTTTGAAATTATCTAATCCTTTTACTGCTTTACCACAGCAGCATGTCTTTTTGTTGGCAATGGCTTTTGTTATGCCCTTTGTCTTTTCTGTTTGGGTCACACTGCTAAATAACTTTGTTGTTGAAAAAGCGGCTTTTACCGGAGCAGAAATTGGCATGTTACAGTCAATTAGAGAGATCCCGGGGTTTTTAGCCTTCACCGCGATATACGTTTTGCTATTTATTAAAGAACAAAAATTTGCCATTTTGTCGTTAGGTTTATTGTCTTTTGGTGTTGCGATTACTGGATACTTTCCGTCAGAAATTGGTCTCTATTTAACCACGTTAGTTATGTCGATTGGCTTTCACTATTATGAAACCACGCAACAAAGTTTAACGTTACAGTGGCTACCAAAAGATCAAGCGGCCCATTTTATGGGTAAAGCATTAGCTATGAAGTCTTTTGCATCGCTACTTGCATTTGGTGGTATTTGGTTGGCGATGGAGTTCTTTTCCGTTAGTTATGAGTCGACCTATTTGAGTGCCGGTGTTATTGGTGCTTGTATTGTTATTTGGTTGTTGATGCGCTTTCCAACTTTTGAACAACCACATGCTCAACACAAAAAAATTATATTGCGAAAAACCTACTGGTTGTATTACGCCTTGACGTTTTTAAGCGGTGCACGACGTCAAATATTTATGGTGTTTGCCGGTTTTATGATGGTCGACAAGTTTGGTTATAGTGTTGGTGAGATTAGTATTCTGTTTGGTATTAATTACGTTTTTAACCTGTTGTTTGCATCTAAGATTGGCAAACTTGTTGGTAAAATTGGTGAACGTAAAGCGTTAACCTTGGAGTATGTGGGACTTATTTTAGTCTTTACCGGTTACGCTTTTGTTGAGTCTTCAGAAATTGCCGCTGGTTTGTATGTCATTGACCATATGTTTTTTGCCTTAGCGATTGCGATAAAAACCTACTTACAAAAAATTGCTGACCAGCAGGATCTCGCCGCAACAGCGTCTGTTAGCTTTACGATTAATCATATTGCTGCAGTCGTTATTCCTGCTTTGTTAGGTTTGTTATGGTTACATTCCCCAACGTCGGTTTTCCTGGTCGGAACTGGCTTTGCGGTGTGCAGTTTAGTGTGTGCTTATTTTATTCCAGATAGACCGACGCAGACTCATGTGACACGTTTTATTACAACGCCAGCTGTTGTTACTGGATAACAAATTGGCTCGTAATTTCAGAAAGAAAAACGTCATTCCTTAGCTTGTAATATGAGTCGAGCCTTAGCGATATTTGGGACCTCCAACCGAGTGCAGAGGAATCACATAATTCGCTTTGCAGGCTGCGCCTTTCTTTGCCCTGCGGGCGGCTATTTCGACTGCGTCGACCTTACTTTTTTCAACAGCCAAAAAAGTAGGCAAAAAGGCCGCATCCAGCCAATATTCTTGGCTTACATTAAATTCAGTTTTGTCTAAAAGACGGGATGTAATTTCGTCCATGAAAACATCCCTTACTCGACGTCCTGTCTCATACTTTTGAAAACTGATTTAATTTCAGGAATATTGAATGGAGGAAAAAAGTCGCCTGAACTTTATGTGCAATAACGCGTTGTTTTAAAGACAAATATCCTCCCAAATAACCAGGAAAAACCGTCATCCCAAAAGAGCCTTAGCGATATTAGGGATCTCCAACCAAGTGCTGAGGAATTTCATAATTCACTTTCAATTGGCTCAAAGTAATCAGAACAAAAAACGTCATCCCCTAGCTTGTAATATGAGTCAGCCTTAGCGATATTTGGGACCTCCAACCGAGTGCAGAGGAATCACATAATTCGCCCTAAATTGGCTCATAATTTCAGAACAAAAAACGTCATTCCCTTGCTTGTAAAATTAGTTTGTAGCAAAGGTTTGTGTAATTTGATACAAATATAAATATTGTTAAAAAGAGGAAAGTTTCCTCTGATTAAACTGCTAGGTGCATAATGGAGTCTTGCATTACCTGTGAGTAAATTTAAAGAATTAAAGGCACCTAAAAAAGAACTTAAGAATAATAATGATAACGCCAAAATTGTTATACCAGCGTTAGTAGGAGCCATTGCAGGTAATTTAATATTTCCTGGTGTAGGTGGAGTGCTAGCAGGAAGTGTACTTGGCGGATTAACTGGAATATCATCAAATAACAAGGACAAAAAAATGGCAAAAGTACCTGTTTTTTATAGCTTTCATTTCGGAAATGATGTTATGAGGGTTCAACAAATTCGAAATATTGGTTCGATTGAAGGGAATGCACCAACCACGCCAAATGAATGGGAAACATTAAAACGCACAGGTAAAAAAGCTGTAGAAAATTGGATAGATCAAAACATGAAATACAAACGATGTATTATCGTTTTGATTGGTAGTGAGACAGCTAGTAGACCTTGGGTTGAACACGAAATAATTAAAGCATGGAATGATGGTAAAGCACTTTTAGGTATTCATATACATAATATTAAATGCCCGAGAAATGGTACTAGCCGTAAAGGTAAAAACCCTTTTGATCAGATTAAATTCAAAAGTGGTAAAAAAATGTCAGACTATGTTCCTTGCTATGACCCTAGCTCTATAAATGCATATGGTGAAATAGCTGAAAATATGTCTAATTGGATTAGTCACGCTATATCTAATAAGGCAAATTAAAAATGGAAGAAACCACAGTAAACATTGATCCTACGTCGCCATCTATACAAACTCATTTGAGCATATTACAAAATGTTATTCAGCGTATGGCAGTGAATAGCTCATCAAGTAAAGCATGGTGTATAACTTTGGTATCAGCAGTGCTTGTTATTGTTGCAGATAAAGGTAAACCTGAATATGCATATATTGCAATGCTACCTACTTTGGTTTTTGCTGCATTAGATGCATATTATTTAGCGTTGGAGAAAGCATTTAGAAATTCTTATAACGATTTTATCAGTAAACTTCATAGCAAAAGCCTTACAGAATCTGATTTGTATAGTGTTGCCCCCAAAGGGAACCTTTCATATTTACAATGGGAGTCTATAAAATCTTTTTCAGTTTGGGGCTTCTATTTATCCTTAGCCGTTTTAATTTTCGTAACAAAAACTATCGCTATAGGTTAATAACAAGGTAGCTGTATGATTGATTTTACTACTTTTGATGATCTTAAAAGGTTTAATGCTAATTTAACAACCAATAAGCAAGCGACTCTGAAATCTCGCTCTTCATCTAAAGGCAATAAAGATACATTTTTATCACATTCCTCAAAAGATGAAGAGTATTTACCCGCAGTTATTAACTTATTAGAAAGTCATGGTGCTTCAGTTTATTGTGATCTAGGTGATAATAGATTACCTGATAATCCGAGTCCTGAAACAGCATCTATACTGAAAAATCAAATCAAAGAAAGTCGAAAGCAAGTCGTTTTTGTTACTACAAATAGTAAAGATTCAAAGTGGGTTCCTTGGGAGTTGGGAATCGGTGATTCAAGTTTATCTACACGTAATGTCGCATTATTGCCTGCTGCTGCTAGCAGCTATGAGCAATCATGGGCTCAACAAGAATACCTCGGACTTTATAGACATATTGTATGGGGCACAATGGTTGGTGAGCCCAAACCATTATGGTTAGTATATGATTATCACACCAATACAGCGCAAAAATTACGAGACTGGTTAGCTAGGTGAATATGCACCTAACAAGGGTTTTCAAGTCGGACAAATTACAGTTGGCTTTTTGTTCGTGCCTCACTTATTTCAGCCAACTGCAATTTGCCGCTTAAAACGGCGTTATATATCTAAGAGAAACCGAACCTGATGAGCAAAAAATACTTATTAGTTTTATTTGTGGTTTTATACTCTGCTAAAATATTTGCAACTTCTACATGGACACCGCAATGGGATAGCATATCAATTTCTGCAATAGGCCCAAAAAGTGCGGGGGATATTAACATTAGTGCTAAGAGGATAGATTCCGACGAGCTTAAACTGGTAGTTAAATCCAATTATGGTGAATTTAACCTCCAAGACGATTTAAAAAAGCCTCAGATTCAGACTATAACTGTGACAAGGTATGGAGAAAGCGTAAAAAACTATACTGATTTATTTTACGTTTGTTTGTTTTTCGGTGACGAGGCCTTAGTTAATAAAGGTACACGTGAAAAACCCAGAAATGAGTGGCAACCTAATCTCGCGGTTTATACCTTTTCAAAAGGTAGTGCTAAGCTTAAGAGGTTTAAAAATACAGATAAAACATGGTTCTTTCCCGAATGCCTCCCAATAATGGGCATATAACAAAAACATTAAGAACGGACGTATAACACTTGGCTTACGGTCATTTCTCCCAAAGTATAGCCAAGCTTAGCCGCAGCTTCTTAATGAAGCGCTGAGGCCGTAGAATAACTTTTTTTTATGAAAAACGGCCCATTTTATGGGTTCCAAATGCATTACCTAGTGCGAGAAAAAGCTTAGAATTTGTTGCAGGAACACGATTTTCATCAATTTGGGCTGTTGGAGTATTTCTACAGCCTCGTTAGCATGCCATCGTTGGATTCACTGGGAAGTCTATGAAACTTTATAAGTTTAAATCTTTAGAAGGTGACGGTTTTTTGCACTCGTTAGATATGATTGTAAATCAACGAATTTTTCTTCCTCCTTGCAAATCATTAAATGACCCTCTTGAGGGCAGTTGGAGTAGCACGGAATCAAGAGTAGAACTTTAGAACAATGACTCTTTAGATATTAAAGATAAACTATACTTTTTTATTGCTTCAAAAAGAACCGTCAGCTTTACCCGTTGTTTTAAAAATGAACTTTTATGGGCACATTATGCTGGTGGCTATTCAGGCGTTTGTTTTGAGTACGACTTATCTCCAGAAGACTTCGATATCAGGGCTATCCAGTATGGTCGTCCACCATCAATTTCTATAGAACAGACAAAACAGATACTAGATGGAAAATTACAACCACAAGATCTAGGGATTTTAAATAGTAAATCTAGTTGCTGGAAGTATGAAAATGAATATAGGCTATTTCAGAATGAGTATTCTAAAGATGAATATATTTCCGCTGTACCAACACGAATAATTTTTGGAATGAGAGACCTTAAATATGATAGTGTTTTTCGGCAAATATCTATCAAGTATGACATTCAAATAACCTATTTAATGAATAACAATAATGAATTTAGTACGTTGGATTTGTAAGTGCATGCTATCAAGTTACAAAAACAGTTGGCTTTTACGCCTTTCTCTCTCATTTTAGCCAAGCTATTTTACGCCGCTAGATTCGGCATTAACCATACCTAAGGATTTGCATGAGCATTGTCACCAATATTAAGAAAACAGTCTGGGATCTTGGAGCAATTTTATTTTTTATTTGGCTTGGGTTTAAAGCCATAGGCTATGGAATGGATTTGTTAAATGTTGACGTTTCTTCAATATGTAAGCATACAGACGTAGCAGAGTTTCCTTCGCCAAACGGTAAAAAAATTGCAAAACTTGGTTATTCTGATTGTGGTGCAACAACAAATTGGCAATCAGGCTTAAACATCGTTGATGTGAAAACCGGTAAAGTATACCGAGGCTTGTTTGGGTTGGATGGAAAACCCGACAATTTAAAAGTTGTGTGGACGTCAAATACGAAAGTAGTGGTTTCTAATTTCTCAATAGAAAATTTGCTTTGGTTTAATAATGATAACTTTGCAGGTGCATGGATAGAGTTAGAGCCAAGTATGGCTAACAATCTACTCAAGCAGGACAAATAACAGTTGGTTTTTTTTCCTTCGTCGCTTATTTTAGCCAACTATAATTTCCCGTTTAATGGGGGTTAGGCAAAACCCTATGAATCCAGCACAAATAGGCAAAAACTACGACACAATTACAGATCGTTGGTCTGATGATCGATTCAATATGAAAAACGGAATCGATCAACATAAAAAAGCATTATCCTTTGTAAAGTTGAAAGGCAAGGCACTTGATGTTGGTTGCGGAAGAACTGGGAGAATAATGGATTTGCTAGCCAAAGAAGGCTTTGAGCCTGAAGGCTTAGATATCTCAGAGAAGATGATAGCGCTAGCTCGAAGCCGCAATCCAGAATGGAATTTATATCAAGAAGATATTTGCTCTTATCCGTTATCAGAAAAATATGACTTCATTACTGCTTGGGATAGCATTTGGCATATACCATTGGATAAGCAAGTTAGTGTGATTTCAAAACTGGCAAATGCGTTAAACCCCGACGGCATCATGATATTTTCATTTGGCGGGGTTAACGAACCGGGAGATCATACCGATGATACTATGGGGCCCATGATGTATTACTCATCTCTTGGAACAAATGGCTTTATACAAGTGTTTCTCGATAATGGTTGTACTATCAAACATTTAGAGTTTGATCAGTACCCAGAGTTACACACCTACTTAGTGGCGCAAAAAATTGTCTAATAAATTTGTCAACTGCTCCGCACTTCGGTTCGATGACAAGGTTTCATACATCTAAAAAGGAAGTTTCGTGTTCTGGATTAAGCGTCATTTATATTATCAAGTTAAAAGAGGTCAAGTTACGGTAACTTTTGTTGAAGGTGACAAATCAATAACTAAATCTTGTAGTGCTTTAAATCACCCAAGAACGTTAATGGGTAATTTTATGGAGATTGAAGACTGCTTCAAAAGCATTGCTAAGGAATTAGCTCCTCGACGTTTCTTACTGCAAGACCCTACAGCGGTTGTTCACTTGTTAGAGCCAGTTGAAGGTGGTTACACAAACGTAGAAATCAGAGCTTTTAAAGAGGCTGCATTTGGCGCTGGTGCGCGCGAAATATTTATGCCTAACTGCAATTCTAAGTTATCTAAGTCACAAATTTTAAATCGAGAGTTTATGGAGTGGGACGGCGTATAAATCACAAAACTCGGACACTAAACAGTTCGCCTTTGTTCTTTTGCTCCTTTGTTTCTCACACTAACTAATGTTGTTTTGTCTATTTTCGAGACACTTTAATTTAAAAGATGGCTCGTGTTAAAAATGTCAATTTGGGAAAATCATGTCAAATGTAATGGATAAAATTGAAACTCAAGAAAAGAACTACGATTTTAAGCTGGTTATGATCTTAGCGTTCTTGTTGGTCGCTATGTCTTTTTTTGCGGTAGGTTTTTTATATGCACAGGCACCGGGTTTTGAGCTGTTAATTAAGTTGTTGGCTGTATTTGGCGGTATTAATATTTGGTTGCTCTACTATTTATGTAAAAAATTTAACGGCGTAGTAAATATTTAATCTCTGCTGTTTGTTTGTTATAAAAACAAAATCTTAGGTAATGTAGTGCTCTTTAGAATACTTGAGGAATAGGACTATGTTTAACCGACAACAGTCTGGCCGAAAACGGTCTTACCAAGTCAGGAAAACGGGCGTGAAGGATGAAAACATCGATCGCCAGATCACCGTCATCCATAGTGCCATTGCGTTAAAGTTGGTAAGTGCCAACTTAAAAGGGAATGACGCGTACATTAAACAAGTACTTGCTGTCCTTGAACAACGTCGTGACGAAGGTCGAATGGGATATGGGGCTTTTCTAACGTGGTGGTCAATTATGGAATTGATTGATCAACCCGATGTGTTTGTCGCTGCAATTGTAGAAGATTCACCGCGTATGCGTAAGCTCAGACGCAGAACACCTTTTGTTGGTATCCTTACCGAAGAAGAACGGCAAAATGCGTTAGAACAAGACTCACTTGGTAATTTACCCGATTTAAAAACACTTTATTAGCCTGCCACTCAGTTGCTTTGCTAAGCGTTATTAGTTTGCCTGTCTTATCGGTGTAACGTTGCCGTTCCCTTGAGCCTTGTAATTAATTAAAAATTGAATGAACTCTTGCTGCGGAATGGGCTTTGACCAGTAAAAGCCTTGGCCGTATGTGCAACCAAGTTCTTTTAACAATAAGCTGGTTTGTTTGTTCTCGATGCCCTCAGCAACATTTTCTATGTCTAAACTCTTACTCATTTGCAGTATCGCATTAACTAAGTGTTTATTAAGGGGTGAGTCCATGATGTCGAGTACAAAAGACATATCTATCTTTAAAGTCGATGCGTTAAACTGACTTATATAACTTAGGTTCGAATAACCTGTACCGAAGTCGTCAATAGCAATTGAAGCACCTCGTTTGGTAATGGTATGTAATTGATCTTTAACGGAGTCTGTATCGTCAAAGACAATGGATTCGGTGATTTCTAATTCCAAAAATCGTGGTGCTAATTCACTTTTATTTAGGGCTAAATGAACAATATTAGGTAAGTTTCCACGGCGGAACTGGTACGGTGAAATATTCACTGAAACTTGAATTTGCTGGGCTGTTTTTGAGTGCCACTCTTTACAATCACGACAAGCCTGCATTAAAACTTGCTTACCTATTGGTGATATTAGCCCAGAGGATTCGGCAATAGGGATAAAGTCATTTGGTGTAATAAACTCACCGGTTTTAGTTTTCCATCTCAGCAGTGCTTCTGCACCAACGATTTCATTAGACTCCAAATGAATTTTAGGCTGGTAGTAAAGCTCAAATTCTTCGTTTTCTATGGCGCTTTTGAGGGCGTGAGAAAGATGACTGCGCTTTTTCAACTGGCTTTCCATTTCCATTTCAAAAAAGTTAAATTCTCGACTTTCAAGCGAATGGGCATGGGATAAAGCAATTAGCGAGCGGGTGCGCAGGATCTCATAACTTTTGCCGTCAAATGGGAACAGGGCGATGCCAATTGAATTTTGAATTTCAAGTTCATTGTCATCGATTAAAATCGGTTGGCGATTAATCGATACAATGTCTTGAACAAACTGAGAGATCTCGTCGTATCCGTTTGCTTCTAATAAAAATGAAAATTCGTTGCCAGAAAGATGAAATAGACTGGCTTTTTTACCGACTAAAATCTGAAGTCGCTCTGATAAAGCTTGTATATACTTATTGCCTACTTCATAACCTAAAGTTGAATTTATCCACTTTAGGTTTTTTTGGTCAATGGTTATTAACGCGATTAACGTGGGGCCATTAGTATTTTTTTCGATAGCGGCATTAGTTTTGACCGCAAAAATGTGTTCATTAGGTAAATTTGTTAGGGGGTTTAAATCAAATGCGACCTTAGCCTTTGCCTGCGCTTCTTGGGTTTTTTCGTTTTCGGTGACAAGGCGAGTAATTAATTTTAGATTCTCGTTGGTCAAAAATCTCAAAGAAATGGTATAGAAAAATAAAACCAGTGCGAGGTTGTTGGCTTTTGCCCAGATGGAATTATCAGTAACGGAAATTGCGTCAATAACCCCTAGCTCAGTCACCCAAGCTAATCCGTACAATGAACACACCATATAAGCCAATAGGCTAAATAGTAATATTGAGCCACTTAACAGCGAAGTACCAATTAGAATACAGGGATAGATGAGGATTGCGGTGTCGTATAATCCATCGTTTTTCCAACAAAAATAAGACGCTAAAATGACTAATGTCCACATGAGTAAACTGACAATTTCGTTAGTCGTATCGTCGCTCAGAAATTTGTAGAAAAAGCCCATTAAAATGAGTGTACTGGCGTGTTCGTAGAGGTTACTCATGTTCAAAAATATTGAATCGTTAATCAATACAATTGTCACTACGACCATTAAAACGATTAATAGTTGGCGGGTACGGTTTGTTTTATTTTGAAGTTGAAAACGTTCGGAATTCGATATTGGATTTCCTTTTACAATGACGTTCTCATCAATCATTTTACGCCTCCGGAACTGTCCTGGTCGAAAGCAAATTTAATGTATTCACTTGGCGCAGTTTGTTTATTTCTTTTGGCTCGGTACATCGCTTGGTCAGCTAACTTCACTAACGACTTAAGATCGGTATGGTCGTCAGGATAAAAGGTTACGCCCATACTTGATCCAACGGCAACTTGCATGTCTTGATTATTAAGGTAATAGGGTTTGGCAATTTTATCGTATATTTTTTCTGACAATTTCACTAAGTCTTCTTTACTGATACCCGGTAAAACCACGACAAACTCATCTCCACCCCATCGACATGCAATGTCACGCTTACGTAAACTTATCAATAATTGTTTTGCAACATGGCGCAGTATTTCATCCCCTGCGTCATGACCATAGATGTCATTAACTTGTTTAAAGCCATTTAAGTCTAGCAAGATAAAGGCAAATGGTATTTGATCGGCAATGAGTTGCTTGATTTGAACTTCTGCGCCATGGCGGTTAAGTATATTAGTAAGTTGATCGTAGTCGGCAAGTTCACTGAGTTTTTCAAGCTGTTTTCGACGTTTTGAAATATCATGTAGCGTTAATTGGTAATACTCTTTTAAGTCTTCGGAGACAATTGTTGTGACAACGATTTGTACCCAAACGGTATCGCTTGAAGGGTCTTCAGAAACAAGTTTAAATTCGCCGGTGGCGATTTCATCACTTGATATCGCGAGTTCAACTACATCTTTTAGTTGTTCGCGGTCGACAAATATTTCTTCTAACAAAACCCCAAAGTTCTTTTTAAAATGTTTACCAAGTTTACTTAACAACACTTCAAATGCTTTGTTAAACAATATGATATTGCCCGACGGTTCGGTCAAAATTATTGGTGAAATCGAGTTTTCGAATAACATTCGGAATCGTTTTTCGAGAAATTCAATGTCTTGCCTTAGTTTGGTTTCTTCTTGAAATGAGTTATATGCTTTATCAAGTAGGAAATTGACGTCGTCGACGAGTACTCCTATTTCACTGCTGGTATGAAAAACAGGGTAACTTAACCTATCCTCTGTACCGGGCTTCACCTTACCTAGTGCGCTTCCTACAGAAAGGATTGGTTTAGTGATTAAGACATAGGCAATAAAGATTGTAATTAACGTAACAAATATCGCCTGAGTTACTAGGGCGGTGGCATTGTTCTGACCGATTTGTTGTGCGTGTTGCTGAATGTATTTTTCGTCGTGGTAAAGAATAAGTTTGCCGACGGTGTCTTCTTTTATAAATGGCGATGGGATATCAAATTCACTTTTGGCGTTATCCGATTGCGCAAGAACCCCATCAATTAATTTCAAATTACTCGTTTTAAATTCGGCCGCAAGAACAACATTGTTGCTCACTAACCCTTTTAGTACGTCGTTGGCCATTTCAGTGTCTTCGAGGTAAGCCGCCACAGATGCGGTAGCTGAAACGGTTGAATACAACTGGCTAATTTCGTTTTTAGTATCTTGAACAGTATCTAAGTAGGTGATCCGATAAAAAATTTGGGCCGAGAGAAAGCCTATTGCTAATGCAGCAAATATGATGATTAAGGCGAGACGAATTAATAATCCACTTTTATTCAAATCGATATACCACTTTCATGTTTTCCGTTACATAACTGGATTCTATATAGGCTATCGCATTTTTATTGTTTGCAATATAGTCCTGAATAAATTCCATTGAATTATATCCAATCGGCGGCGTAGCTTTGCCAGTAAAGCGCACTCTCGACCAATAAGAGTTAATTTGTGATAGGTTTTTATTGACCAAAGTATAATAAAATTTATGTCGCATTGCGCTTGGGCCATCAATTGGTTGCGCTTTTTCACCATTGGGAAATGCGACATATTTTCCCATATATAAATCGATTAGTTGTCGTTTGCTTAGTTGTTCCGTCGGGTTGTCAGTATTTACCACAACAACGAGCGATTGTTCCAACGCGTTGCTATTAAACACCGTTAACATGACGAGTAATTTGAAACTTCTAAGCAGTAATTTCATCAGAATATAAAACTCAGATTAAGAAACAAAGCGTGAACAATATGATCTTTGTCTAGAGATTTATCAGGGTTGTTGAGCCATAACGTATCGCCGCCTTGGTCAACATCAGTTCGGTCTAACTGCAGTTTTAACGCCATACTGTCGCTGATATCCCATCGGCCACCAATAGACACAGTACGCTGACTCGACGCATAATAATTTGCTACAGACTCAGTACCTTCTCTTAAAAGGCTCAGTTGATAAAATGCCTGGGCAGGTAATGATTTTAATTGAAGGCCTGTGTCTCCATCTTCTGAAAAACTGTATCGCCCTGAATTAGTAAATCCTAGGCTGGTAAATATCTGAAAGTTATCAATTCTATAGGTTGCAGAGAAGTAACCACTCGACAAATCCGCTATCGCTCTTTCTTGACTGGAAACTTCAGCGAGTTCACCATAAAAAGTCAGGTTGTCTAAATCGTACCGACCACCAATGGATACATAATCTGCAACAGCATCTTTTAGTTCAAATTGAGTGGCAAAGCGTTCTACGTCAGGCCAATAAGGTTCTAGTGTTTTTAAGCCGTTAATCAACTCCATTGTGCCTATTGGGTTTTCATCAAAATGTCCCCGACTAAATTTTGTCGATACCATCCAATTAAAACTCTGCAGTTCAAAAGAGAAACCAGTGATATTGGCAATCTCAATTAAGTCCGCATACTGCAAACTACCGATATTCGAACGTGAAGAACCTGTGTATATTTTTGATAAAAAGCTAAAATCATCAAGCGGTAGAGTATAAGAAACATCAACACCATCAACAAAGTAGAAAGGAATAATGCCGTAGACTTCATTTGGGGCTTTTGCCCAGGGGAATGCATAGTCTACTTCTCTATACTCTGTAATCAAAAAGGTGTCTAAAGGAACTCGGCCTAATCGAATGTCTAAATTTGCTGTTGGTTTGTAACGTAAAAACGCTAATCTAAAATAATCTGATAACGCTTCTTGTTTGTTTTCCTGCAATAATACTTGTACAACAGCATCAAAGTCACTGTCACCTTGCCATTCAAGTTGTAAGCCTAGTTTTGAGTTTGTTCTGAAATCGAGGTCGCCGGAGAACTTGCCAAAAGCCTGAGAAGTGTTATTGCGATATGCGAGGTAATCTGAATCACTCGCAACAATGCCTAAGTTCCCAAAGCCGCTAAATCTTACATTAGCGTTGGCTAAAGAGGGGAAGCTTAAAATAAATAAAATGATCAAAGCTTTTGTCACAGAAAGTCCATTCATTTGTGCTAGTTAATCTTTTAATTTAAAACAGTAAGACTGTGAATTAGTCGTTTAATCAAAGCGCTTACTTTTATCGAATTTTACTTTTTTAATCTTTTATTGCGACTGTTTTGTTTGGATGCCAAATTTAATTACCTGAGTATAGCGCTAATAAATTCTAAAGTGTCGATTCAATTGTATTATTTTGTCGCAAAAAGACGATTATTTCGACTATCTGATGTGTTTTTTGAGTGAATATTGCTCACTTTCAGAAATGGCGCAGGATTGGTTAGTGCCATAGTCAAATTTGACGAGCACACATTCACCAAACGCGACTTTTTGGTCTTGCTGCCAAACTTCCTGTAGTAAAGTAAGCGAGGAATTTCCTATTCTTTTTACAAAGGTCCTAATTTCGACATTAGCGTTATACGACATTTGCGCTACATAATTGACTTCAATCTTGGCTAAGATCAAGTTCCACTTTGTCAAATTTTGGGTCGGATTGAAAATTTCAAACACCGGCACCCGGGCGGTTTCAAACCAAACAGGGACAACAGTGTTATTGATATGACCTAACGCATCGGTTTCTGAAAATCGAGGTTGTAGACTAATTGTTAACATAATTGCCCTAATGAGTTAGAAACACACCTAGTCAGGCATGTTTCTACCGTAGAAAATTTCCTGCATTTCTTTTCGCAGTTTTAGTCGGATTTCATCTTCTTCGTCTTTTTCCAAATCAGCTTTAGTGATCCCAAACAAATAGTTGTTCAGATCATTATCTTTGATCATCATTTTGGTGTGGAACATATTTTCCTGATACACATTCACGTCGATCATTTCATAAAGCTCTAAAATGTCATCACCGATGAAGTTTTGGATAGAGTTTATATTGTGATCAATATAGTGTTTTCGGCCGTCGGTATCTCGTGTAAACCCGCGTACACGATAATCTAACGTAACAATGTCTGATTCTAACGCATGGATTAAGTAGTTTAACGCTTTAAGTGGTGAAATGACCCCACAAGTAGACACTTCAATATCGGCTCGAAATGTACAAATACCATCGTGTGGATGAATCTCAGGGTAGGTATGAACACAGATATGACTTTTATCTAAGTGCGCAGCAATTACCTCTGGTACATCTGGAACCGGACCCGGTGTTTCAGTTTGGTCGACTTCGTCAGGCGATTTTATTTCTTCTTCGCTTACTAAAATCGTTACTGAAGCACCTTGTGGTTCATAGTCTTGGCGCGCAATGTTTAAGATGTTTGCACCAATAATGTCGCAAACTTCGGTCAAAATATCGGTCAAACGGTCTGCATTGTATTGTTCATCGATATACTCGATATATTCTTTACGTTGCAATTCTGTTTTTGCATAACACACGTCATATATGCAAAACCCTAGGCTTTTGGTTAGGTTATTAAAGCCGTGTAGTTTAATTTTACTGTTCAACGCAGCACCCTCTTAAAAATTTTGCGTATGATAATGGTGTTTTACTATTTTAGACAATAATTTTTAAAGTAGTTAATCGCCCGCCCTTATATCAAAAAGTGTTGAGGACTAAGCGGCTTTAATTTCAAAACTGTGGGTTATGGTTGCTGTGTTTTCTAACATTTTGGCAACAGAGCAATATTTTTCTGCAGATAAGCTAACGGCACGTTCAACATGTTTTGCCTGAATGTCATGTCCGGTAACGACAAAATTCAAATGAATAGAAGTGAAAACTTTAGGAATACTGTCGGCGCGTTCGCCACTAAGTTCGACTTCGACATCCACAATTTTTTGACGTGCTTTTTCTAAGATACCCACAACGTCAATAGCACTGCAGGTTCCTGCGGACATTAGTACCATTTCCATTGGCGTGGGGGCGCCACCTTCTCGATCGCCATCCATAACAATTTTGTGGCCAGTTTCTGAGTGGCCTACAAATGTCATCGCGTCTAACCATTTTACCGTTGCTTTCATTTTATTTACTTCTTTGATTTGTTAATAGGGGTGGTTAATTGAAAAACCTAATCGAGCAGGTTGGCAATTGCTGTATCAAATACATTTTTAATTAGCCCAACAAACTCTTCGAGAAACTCTTTTTGCTCATCTGTTGCTTTTTGACCCCAAAAAACACCAAGAACTTGCTGAATGTCATACACAATACCATCAACTTCTCGAACAATTATCGAGCGGTGGTTTGTTTCAAGTTCGTCGTGTTGCGTACAAAGAATGATAATCTGGTTGCCAATTTCCTGTTCGACGAGGTCTTCAATTATTTTATTGCTCGACTGTTCAGAAGCCGTACCGTGGCGAAACACATCTAAGTTGGATGTCAGATAATCGATTAATTCTACGTAAGCGGGTTTGTCGATAACCATTTTGCCCTCATCACATTTAATATTTGGTTAGGTAACGCTTGTTGAAAGTCGGTTTCAATATGCGCTTTGTTAATGTGCCTTAATTTAACTCTTAATTGGTCAGTATTCAAAATTAGTTGCGGTTATTAGTGTATTTTTGAAGCTGATCAACGGCAATGTTATTTTTCACTAAAAACGCGCTAAGTAATGGGCCAAAAAAAACCTCTTATAACTAAGAGGTTTTTCTAATAGGTTGTTTAGATTAGATCGTAATACCTGGGCTTAATGTGGCGGGTAATTCGACTTTATCTAGTTCAACAGAGGCGACTGGGTAAGCACAGTAGTCAGCCGCGTAATAAGCGCTTGCACGGTGATTACCACTTTGGCCTACACCACCAAACGGCGCTGCACTGCTCGCGCCAGTAATTGGTCTATTCCAGTTAACGATACCGGCTCTAATACGACTTAGGAAACGTTGGTATAAATGTTCATTGTCACTAAGTAAGCCAGCAGATAGGCCGTATGTTGTATTGTTTGCAATCTCGATTGCTTGATCAAAATCTGAGAAACGGAAGACTTTCAGTAAAGGACCAAAGTGTTCAACATCTGGGAAGTTTGCGATATTAGTACATTCAATAATCCCAGGAGAAACAAATCCGGTTTCTTCTTTTAAGTGAGTTAACTCAACTAAAATTTCGCCGCCAAGTTCAACTAATTGATTTTGAGCTTCAACCATGCCTTCTGCAGCTTGCACCGATATCATCGATCCCATAAATGGTGTTTCATTGCCTTCTACGAGAGAATCGCCAACAACTATCGCTTTTGTCGCGTCAATTAATTTGGCTAATATCGCATCACCTTCAGGGCCTTCAGGTAACAATAGTTTTCTGGCACACGTACAGCGTTGACCGCTAGAAATGAATGCCGACTGAATTATATCGTGCACAACGGCTTCTGTGTTTTCAGCTTCCGTTACGATTAGTGGGTTATTGCCACCCATTTCTAATGCCAGAATTTTACCTGGTTGTGCAGCATATTGTTGATGCAATACGTGACCGGTATTTGAACTACCTGTAAAAAACAGTCCGTCAATTTGCGGATGACTTGCTAGTGCTTTACCGGTTTCAACTTCACCTTGTACAAGGTTTAGTACGCCGTTTGGTAATCCTGCTTTTTGCCATAGCTCTACCATGATCTGAGCAACCATTGGTGTCAGTTCACTTGGTTTAAACACAATCGTATTACCGGCGATTAACGCAGGAACTATGTGTCCATTTGGTAAATGTCCTGGGAAATTGTAAGGGCCATAAACCGCTACTACGCCGTGTGGACGGTGACGTAATATGGCTTTGCCCTGTGGCATTGGGTTTTCTTTTGTGCCAGTACGTTCAAAGTACGCTTTTTCAGAAATTGCGACTTTGCCAATCATCGCGCCTACTTCAGTTTTTGTTTCCCAAAGTGGTTTGCCAGTTTCCATTGCAATAGCGTAGGCGATTTTATCTTTGTATTCACCAAGCAGTTCAGCGAAACGTTTAACGATTTCAAGACGCGCTTCAACTGTTAGATCAGCCCAAGGATAAAATGCCGCTCTAGCAGCAACAACCGCACTATTTACCTGCGCTGGGGAAGCGCTTTGGGCAGCCCAAATTGGCTCATCTGTTGCTGGATTTAAAGACTCAAATGCTTCGCCTTCGCCCGCTAGCCATTGGCCGTTAATAAATTGTCCGTTGATAAACAGATTTTCACTTTTAGTCATAATATTTACTCTATATCAGTTTTGACGCACGGACCTTGTCACCGGCCGCCACGTGTAAATTAGCGGCGACTTTAGCCGGCAACTGGATCACTAAATTTTTATGATCTAACGTTGTTTTTAACGCTGTTGCTCTAAAGTTTTTGACCGCTAGGTTAGCGACAATTATAAATTCAGTGCCGCTTGCTTGTTCAGATATTTCGACCGTGTAGTTGTCACTATCACGAACGGTTCTAATTTGACTCACGTCAGCTTCAACCGTAGGCCCAGCATCAAAGATATCGACGTAACGTTTCCAGCTGAAACCTTCAGACTTTAATAATCGAAGTGCTGGTTGGGTTTTATTGTGTACTTTACCGATGACTTTTTGTGCTTCTTTCGATAGCAAGTTTACATACACAGGGTATTTAGGCATAAGTTCTGCGATAAAGACTTTTTGACCTATACCTGTTAAGTAATCGGCGGTAGGAAAATCGATAGAGAAAAAATGATCTTCTAACCATTGCCAAAAAGGTGATTTGCCATCGTCGTCAGAAACCCCGCGCATTTCGGCAATTACTGTATTGGCGAAACGACGTCTGTGTTCGGCAATAAATAAAAATCTAAACTTACTTAATGCGCGACCATTAATGCTTTTCCGATGGTCATCGCGAAGAAACAGCGTGCATAACTCAGTTGCGCCAGTGTAATCATTACACAGCGTTAAAATTTCGGCTGATTTATAAATGTTTAATTCGCGACTGTTATGAACCACTTTACTTAAATGGTAGTGATAAAAAGCGTCGTCGAGTCCAACCGCACCTTCTATTCCGCTGGTTCCCATGATCGCGCCAGTTTCGACGTCTTCCATAACAAACAAGTAGCCTTGTTCGGTTGGGATCTCTGATTCATCAGAGTTAAAAGCGGTTTCCGCGCGTTGAATTTTAGAGGCCAGTAATTCACCATTAACAGGTAATGATGTAAATCCATGGCCAGACTCTTCCGCGATTTTGAGCAACTCAGAATAGTCATTTTTTTCAATTGGACGAATTACAAACATGCGTCATCCTCTTTAACAAAGGCACCAGTTGGTGCCTTTAAGATAGGTATAATTTGTGTGATATTAAGCGTTTACGATTGCTGCGACAGCTTTTTCAAATCGTTCTAAACCGGCTTCTATGTCAGCTAATGGAATGACAAGAGATGGTGCAAAACGAATAACACTGGCGCCAGCAACAAGTGTCATAAGACCTTGTTCCATAGAGGCATTCAAAAAGTCTTTAGCGCGGCCTGTATATGTTTCGTTTAATTCAGCACCAACCAATAAACCAAGACCACGAATATCACTAAAAACATTGTGCTTGGCATTAATTTCAGCAAGCTTTGTTTTAAACAAGGCTTCTCTTTGTGCAACACCGGATAGCACCTCAGGTGTATTTACGGTATCAAATGCAGCTTCAGCAACGGCACAAGCGAGCGGGTTACCACCATAGGTTGAACCGTGTGTACCCACTTTCAGATGTTTTGCAATGTCTGTCGTCGTTAACATGGCACCAATTGGGAAACCGCCACCAAGTGCTTTTGCGGTTGTCAGAATATCAGGTGTAACACCCAGGCCCATGTAGGCATATAAATGACCAGTACGGCCAACGCCAGATTGCACTTCGTCGAAGATCATCAATGCATTGTGTTTATCACATAGTGCACGAACGCCTTTGATAAACTCATCAGTAGGGGCAATTATTCCGCCTTCACCTTGAATCGGTTCTAGCATTACGGCACATGTATTGTCAGAAATTAATGCTTCTAAGCTGGCAAGGTCGTTGTATATCGCATGTTCGATTGCACCAGGTTTTGGCCCAAAGCCATCAGAATAAGCTGCTTGGCCGCCAACCGTTACCGTGAAGAATGTTCTACCGTGGAAACCTTGCTTGAATGAAATGATTTGTGATTTTTGCTCACCAAAGTTTTCCAGAGCCCAACGACGAGCAAGTTTTAACGCCGCTTCATTTGCTTCTGCACCAGAGTTGGCGAAATATACTTTGTCAGCGAATGTGGCATCAACCAATTTTTTGGCTAAACGTAAAGCCGGTTCGTTGGTCATAACATTGCTCAAATGCCATATTTTTTGGCCTTGCTCATTTAGCGCTTCTACTAATGCTGGATGGCAATGACCTAAACAGTTAACAGCAATGCCACCGGCGAAATCGATGTACTCATTGTCTTTTTGGTCCCAAACTCGCGACCCTTTTCCTCGAACTGGGATCACAGCAGAAGGTGCGTAGTTCGGTACCATTACATCATCAAAAATATCGCGGGTAATATTCATTGTCGCCAACCTCAATTAAAACAGTAGACTAGTAAATTTAGTCTAATTAGTAGGAATATGAATCGATTATTGCAGAATTTTTTTGATATGTCTTGCCATCAAAATCGTGGCAACGCCTTTAAAATCAAGCAATAAACGAATATATAAAGAAAAAGTGAATAATTACCCACAAGTCGAAGTTTGCCAATAATTAAATACGTATAAACTATTCCCTTATGTATTCACGGACTGGATTTATAGCGCAAATTGGATCCACTTAATAATATGCAAAATGTCGGTTGCATAGAATGTCAGAAAAAAAAGTACAAATAATTTTCACGGGATCTTATTTTCTGACTGAAAACGACGAATAAAGGACTTATTCTTGCGGTCGAATGTCAATCTTGAGCAAATCAACTTTATTTAAAATGGTAATAATGTCGTTATTGATATTTGCTTGAGTCAAAAAAACCTTAGCGTCATCTAACTCAATTAGTCGCGATTTTTGCAGCATTTTGTACTGCACAAATGTTTGTGATTGTTTTAATAGCCGGGTCATTGGACTTGATTGTTTAAACGGTACGTTCTCTCGTAACTCTTCCATTGTTGGCAGTATTGGCGCAAATTTGAGTCCAAGTCGTTCAATAACATGATGGGAAACTGTGGGGGTAAATCGTCGTAAAGCTTCACTAACAAAGCTATTATCTAGCGTTAATGTGTCGACTAATTTGACAATGTCTTTGCGATTGGCTTTGGTTAACGCTTTCATTTGTATTACCCGCACTGTATCAAAGGCACGTAAATAGAGTCGAAGCGACATAGACATACCTATGCCATGGAGCAGCCCTAACAAAAATGCGACGGATTCATCTATTTTGTAGTATTTAGCCAAAGTGCGGGCACAATTGGCCGTTGCGATAGAATATTGCCAAAACTTTTCTTTAAAATCGTTATAAGGCTCTGTGCTGTGTGGCAGCCAATTTTTACCAATGTAACTTAATAGCGCAAACCTGACATTATCAACACCAATATATCTCACGGCTAAGCCAATTTTATCCACATGCGCCTTGTTTGAGTTTTCTGCTCGGAAGGGCGGGTTATTTACCATTTTTAAAATGTCACGAGTTAAGAATGTGACTTTTGATATTAAGGTATCCAACTGCGTCGCCGTCGTGGCCCTTTTTACGCAGGCGTCTAAAACATCAGGGATATTTGGGTCAATAGTTAATATTTGGGAGAATAAATAGTTCTTATCATTTGAGTATACGTCTAAATATTCGAATAGGGCTTCGTGGAAGTATTCGTTCACATATTCTTTGAATTCTGTTTCAGTGGCTTGTTGTTTCACCTTACGTTCAAGCGCTTTCTCTTCAATGTGCAGTAACTCACGAGCAGTACCCAATTGTTTTCTGTCGGCATAAACACCCAAACGGGTTAAAGCGATTTTTTCTGACAACATAAGATCAAAAAATCGAGACTGGATAAATGATGTGGTTTTTTCCTGCTGCGATACGCTCATAACTTTACTGCTGCCCTGACTGTTACACTGACTGTTACACTATGATTTAAGGTTGTTTTTTTGCAATTTAGTATTGTAGCTAGAATTTCAAAAAATTGTCTAGAATTAACATACCTTGATGCGTTAACACAGATTCAGGATGAAATTGTACCCCAGCAACGGGATAATCTTTTAACTGCAACGCCATCAATTCATCTTTTACATTATTTTTTTCCAATCCCCAAGCGGTAGGCTGGATAAAGTCCGGTAGCGTATTATGATCAACAATCAGTGAGTGATATCGTGTTACTTGTAATGGATTTTCTGCACGACTAAACAAGCCATTTTCTGAATGCGTAATTAAGCTGGTTTTACCATGCATTACTTTTTTAGCTTTAATGACGTCTGCTCCAAAAGCCTGCGCTATGCTTTGGTGACCTAAGCAAACCCCAAAAATAGGCGTGGTTTGATAAAACTGCTTTATGATCTCAAGTGACAAACCTGCTTCATTCGGAGAGCAGGGGCCTGGCGAAATTACTATATGTTCGGGATTTAATGACTTTATTGCAGCGATAGAAAGTTCGTCGTTGCGAACCACTTTTACGTCTTGATCTAGCGATTGAAAATATTGCACTAACGTATACGTAAAAGAGTCGTAGTTATCTATCATTAACAACATAGAGGAATGCTCGCTGAGGAAAATAAGGCGGCGAGGCTAATTGCCTTTGCCGCCTTTAATCTTTATGGACGCGGGATAAAACCGATTGCATCGTAAACTGCTGTGAGTGTTTTCTCAGCTTTAACAGATGCTTTGTCTGCCCCTTTTTTCATTATGTCGTTCAATAAAGTTTGGTCGCCTCGGATTTCTTTAAATCGCGCTTGAATTGGCTCTAACATTGAAACAACTGCGTCGGCGGTATCTTTTTTCAAGTGCCCATACATTTTGTCTTCATATTGAGGTACTAAATCTGCTATTGACTGATTAGTTGCAACGCTTAACAAGGTTAAGAGATTTGAAACGCCAGGTTTCTCAGCGGTGTCAAAATAGATACGGGCTTGCTCGTCAGAATCAGTAACCGATTTTTTGAGCTTTTTCTCAATTTTCTTAGGTTCATCTAGCAACATGATGTAGCCATTTGGGTTGTCATCGGACTTCGACATTTTTTTCGTCGGGTCTTGTAGACTCATTACACGTGCACCAAACTCTGGGATATACGGTTCTGGAACGGTAAATACGTCGCCATAAACATTGTTGAATCGCGTTGCGATATCGCGAGTCAGTTCCAAATGTTGCTTTTGGTCTTCACCTACAGGCACTTTGTCAGCCTGATATAACAAGATGTCAGCTGCTTGTAAAACAGGATAGCTAAACAAACCAACATTGATATTGTTGTTATGTTTTGACGACTTGTCTTTAAACTGAGTCATGCGATTTAACTCACCCATTTGGGCGTAACAATTTAGTACCCAAGCAAGTTGTGCATGTTCTTTTACATGTGATTGCACAAATAACGAAGAACGATCTGGGTCAATTCCGCAGGCAGCGTACAAGGCAATACCGTCTAAGACACGACTTTTCAGTACGTCTGGTTCTTGGCGAATAGTAATCGCGTGCATATCAACCAGCATAAAATAACAATCATGATCGTTTTGTAACGTACGCCATTGGTTGATTGCGCCGATATAGTTACCTATTGTCATACCGCCCGTTGGCTGGATACCGCTTAAAACTGATTGTGTCATAACTGTCCTGTCAGAGTAAAAGTGTCGAAACTTGCTGGAAGCCGCTATTGTAGCGGCTATTTTTATTGGTGCAATCGACTTAGGCTGATTTTTACAATAATTACCCACTTAGGTAATCGACTATCTTTAAAGTGTAAAGTTGACCGTCAGATTGTCTTTGCAAATTTTGGGCATGGTTAATTTTAAATTAGTTAACCTGCGCTAAAGTCTGTTTAATTGTGGCTGCCCGATCTTCACTTGCAAATATCGCCGAGCCCATGACAAAAGTATCTGCCCCTGCATCGAAGATTTGCTTAATGTTGTCTGGCTTAACGCCGCCATCAACAGACAGCCTGATATCTAAATTATGTTCGTCAATCAAACGACGCACCGCACGGATTTTATCTAGTGTTTTTGGAATAAAGCTTTGCCCACCAAATCCTGGATTAACCGACATAATTAGGATGATGTCGAGATCCTCCAATACATCTTTAATCAAATTAATTGGGGTTGCAGGGTTTAATACAAGGCCAACTTTACACCCTAACTCTTTTACAAGGTGAACCGAGCGATGAAGATGTTTTGTTGCCTCTGGATGAAAACTAATATAATCGGCACCTGCAGCGGCAAACGATTTAATCATCTCATCAACAGGTTCAACCATAAGATGCACATCGATTGGGGCTGTAATACCGTAGTCTTTTAACGCTTTACATATCATTGGACCGAATGTCAGGTTTGGAACGTAATGATTATCCATCACATCAAAATGCACCCATTGGCAACCGGCTGTAAGCACTTCATCAACCTCAGCACCAAGTTTGGCAAAATCGGCTGACAAAATAGATGGGGCAATAACCGCTGAATTTTTCATATATATCTCTTAATAACTGATAAAACCGCCCTTAAATGGTGAATTTGTTCGCACCATAATAGGGATATAATCGCTTTTTTTTAAATGAGTATAAAAAATACTCAATAAAAACAATGTGTTAAAAGTTGGCTTGGTAGTTGAATTAACCTAGTAAACCACAAATCAATAATAATTATATTTATAAAATACAAAAATCTAGGGAACTTTCACATGAAAAAAACACTTTTAACAGCATTATTAAGCGCAACAATCCTTGCACCAGTAGCAGCACAGGCTGAATGGTCTGCAAACGCAGGATATGTTTCTCAGTATCACTTCCGTGGTGTACAACAAACAGCATTCGGTTCTGGTAGCGCTGGTATCGATTATGAAAAAGGCAACTTGTCAGCTGGTGTTTGGGCTGCAGACGTTTTTGACGGACTTGAAATTGACCTTTACGGTGCATACGGTCTTGAAACTGAAAGCGGTTTTGCATTAAGTGTTGGTGTTACAACTTACCAATACACTGGTGATTTTGACACGTCTTACAACGAATTAAACTTATCAGCTGGTAAAGGCGCATTAAGCGTTGAATTAACATTTGGTACTCACGAAGACGGTGCTGACGATGGCGACGCAAGCTACACATTCTTAGGTGCTACGTACTCTGCTGATAACGGCGTATACGGAACAGTTGGCGTATTTGGCGGCGATTGGGAAGGTAGTTATGTTGAAGCGGGTTACGGAACAACTGTAGGCGAATTTGACCTAGGTGTTTCTCTTATCGTTTCTGGTTCAGACCTTGATGATAATGAATCATTAGTATTTAGCCTTGGTAAATCTTTCTAATTGTAGATTGACAAACAATAGCTAAATCTTCAAAAGCCGCGTAAAGCGGCTTTTTTGTGCCTACTGATCAGCCAAAAGTAAAACTCAGTTAGTTGTTGATATCTGCGCCAATTGAATTCCTTGCAACTTTGCTATTTTTAACACCTCAACTATATTTGAAGAGTGAGAAAACTGGAGAAAGATATGCAATCAAGACAATTGTTGGATTCGGTCGTTGAATTACATACGGCGTTAGAAACGATGCCAAATGTGGACGATGCATTATTGGAACAGGCGCGAGAATTAGATGCACAGATGCATCAAATGATTAAGTCTAACGAACTTAAAGCCGAAGAGTCGCTAACAGAACAACTGTTGGCAATGGAGACACAGTTTGCTGTTGAGCACCCAACTCTAGAACGGTTGACGAGAGAAATAATCGACCGGTTATCACAAATGGGTATATAAATACCAAAAGTCCTTACAATATTGCCTAACTACGGTGGATTTTCATTCGCCTGTTCGATTATTTCAATCTTTTAGTTGTTTCCCCCTTTTATTTGTGGATATTGTCCACATGTAGTTTACAAACATAAATAGTCGAATTTAAACATCATGGACTTTTCCGGTATTAACAAATCGTCATCTGATTCATTTCATCAGCAAAAGAACATGATTAAACAAGTATTGGCTGGAAAGTCTGTACCTTGTCTCAAATGTAAAAAACCGTTAAAAGTAGAAACGATTGAGACTGGCCTACACCTTTTCTGTGCCGCTGGTTGTACCGATGTTAAATTGGACACATAATAAAGGGTCTTAAAGGCCTCGGAACCCAAGGAGAATAACAATGGCAACTAATTTTCAGCCGTTAAATAAAGAAACGCACAAGAATGTCAAAATCAAAACAATTTCTAATGTTGAAGATCTTGCGGGACAACATGCACTAGGTGTTGTTGTTCAAGAGTTTGCACTTGCTGGTAATCAATACCCGATTGCATTTGTTAAAGATAAAAGCGAAAGTTTCTTTCCGGTCGCCATTTTGGGATTAGAACAAGGTAAAAACTTGTTTGTTAGCGAAGAAAACAAATGGGATGGCATGTACATGCCTGCACGTTACACTCATAAACCATTTAGCGTTATCCCTAACCCAGATGATAAGAATCTATACGGTATTGCAATCGACGTCGACAGCGAAGTTGTGAGCGATTCTGAAGGTGACGCTTTGTTTAACGAAGATGGTTCAGAGTCTGAGTATTTAGACAAACGTAAAGCGTCTTTAATGAGCTACGTAGAGAATGAGCAAATGACAAAAGCGTTTGTTGAACTTCTTGTTAAACACGACCTACTTAGCGCACAGAACATCAGTGTTAAAGTTCAAGGTAAAGAATACGTATTAAACGGCTTAAATATTGTTGATGAAAAGAAACTGAATGCGTTGTCTGATGAAGACTTCTTAGAGATCCGTAACCGTGGTTTCCTTGGACCGATTTTTGCTCATTTAGGCTCTATGCATCAAGTAACCAACCTGATCCAACGCCAAGCTAAAGTATTAGCAGCCGCTGAAGCAGCATAAATACTAAGAGTAAACACGCTTCATATTTAGCGTAAATTTTAGATATAAAAAAGCCGCTTATAAAGCGGCTTTTTTTATGTCCGTTTGTTTATGATAATAAAAACAAACGGACGAAATATGCATTCATTTAAAATACATCAAAGGGCTATTAAGCTACCCCAAAGACAGCTTTTAGAATGAAGAACATAACAATCGATATTCCGGCGCCGATTGGTAGGGTAATTACCCACGAAATCACGATGTTACGTACAACACCCATATTTAACGCAGCGATACCACGAGCAAGACCTACACCTAACACGGCCCCTACTAAGGTTTGTGTTGTTGAAATTGGCAAGCCTGTACCTGAAGCGATAATAACGGTTGATGCTGCGGCAAGTTCAGCAGCAAAACCACGACTAGGGGTTAAATGCGTAATGCCATTACCAATTGTCGCAATTACACGATGACCGAAAAGGGCTAAACCTGCAACGATACCAAATCCACCAAGTGGTAATATCCACCAAGCAAGTGCAGCTTTAGCAGCGATTTCACCATCATTTTGTACAATAGACACAACCGCAGCCAAAGGACCAATTGCGTTAGCAACGTCATTCGAACCGTGGGCAAATGCCATACAACATGCGGTAACAACCATCAACACTGCAAATATTTTTTCAACATTGTTGAAATGCATTTCTTTGTCAGCTTTAGGGTCAATCTCAATTTTGCTTATGAAGTACTTACCAATCAATGCAATAGCAATACCGATGATAATCGCATAAACATAAGACTCAGTGGTTGAAATTGAAAACTCGCCTGATTTCATGACATGTTTAAGACCTTTTTTGATCGTGACCAAGGCCATAACAAATCCAGCAAGAAACATATAAAACGGAACGTACTTTTTGGCATTAGCTAAAGGATCTTTAGTATCAAAGATCAGCCGCTGTGCCGACATAAATATAAAGTAGGCTAAGGTTCCGGAGAGGGCGGGGGTTACAATCCAACTGCCGACTATGCCACCAACTTTTGCCCAATTAACGGCATCAACACCAACACCAACAGCCGCAAAACCAACAATGGCTCCGACAATTGAATGGGTCGTTGATACAGGCCAACCTAAGTATGACGCAACAGCTAGCCATATAGCAGCGGCAAATAGTGCCGAAATCATACCAATTACAAGATATTCAGGGTTGGCGATAAAAGGAGTAGAATCGATAATGCCTTTACGGATGGTAGAAGTTACTTCCCCACCTGCTAAATAAGCACCAGCAAATTCAAAGATCATCGCAATTATGATGGCTTGTTTAATTGTTAGCGCTTTAGAGCCAACTGATGTTCCCATTGCATTGGCAACGTCATTTGCACCAATACCCCAGGCCATGAAAAAACCGACTACTGCCGCAAGAACGATCAGCATTACGCCGTAAGTTGAAATAATGTCCATTGAAATACCTAACTATTTTTTTATTAACATTAATTATCGCGCGAGCATAAGCTCAAGGCGTGAACCAACTCGTTCGGCAACATCTGCCAAATCACCAATCCATTCGAGCATACGATAGGTCACCATGACATCAATCGGGTTTAATTCGTTTTCTAACTTTTTATAAGCCATGCGGATATTGATCTGCATCGTGTCCGTATCATCTTCGATTTTGTCCAATTCAGTGATAATACGAGCAACAAGTTCAACTTCACGTCCTCTGAAACCAGTTTCTAATAACTCGTCAAATTCGTTGATAGCTTTACGTGCTTGTTCGGTAGCATCGACATTACGTTGGATAAATGCTTTAAATTCAGTTTGAATCGACAATGGGATAGTCAACTCACGGCCAAGGAAGCGACCAGAAATATCTTTTGCGCGGTTGGCAATTTTATCTTGTTGGGTAATTAACTCTAACAAGTCTGTACGTTCAACAGGAAGGAATAAACCACGAGGTAAATTCATACGTATTTCACGTTTTAGCACGTCGGCTTGTTTTTCAGCGTGGGAAATTTGAGCGCGGATCTTGGCGGCTTCTTGCCAATCTTCTGCAAAAACAGCGTCAAAAAATGGCAACAATAGTTCAACTGCTTCTTGAACCTGATTGATGTGCTCTTCTAAAGGTTTTAGAGGAGACTTTGCAAATACGCCTAATATTGAATGAGCGGCCATATTTATACCTTTATTTATTTGGTAAACAGCAAATTTGTTGTGTTGTAAAATTCTGCGTTAACACAACAACTAAATTCCTAGTTCTATAGTGTAGTTGTAAAATATAGACCTAGGTTGAGCGGAACGCAGTTTATGTCACTTTTATTACATTATTATGACAGAAATGACTTCGCGCGGTATTTTAACCATAAAATTGCCGCAGGTGTGAAAAAACCGCTTATTTAAGCGGTTTTTTTACTGTTGACAAGCTTACGCATAATATTTATGAAAGCACGTTATTTTGAATGTCCTTTTCAGAAGTATGGCGTACATCGGTGCCTTTAACAAAATAGATAACGTATTCAGAGATGTTTTGGCATCGGTCACCAATGCGTTCTAACGAGCGCACTGACCAAAAGACATCCATAACCTTTGGAATAGAACGTGGATCTTCCATCATGTAGGTCATTAATTGGCGTGTAATAGCTTCGTACTCTTTGTCCAAAATTTTATCTGACTTATGTACTTCAAATGCCGCGTCAACGTCCATTCGCGCAAATGCATCTAATACTTGGTTCAACATATGGATCGCTTTGCGGCCCATGTTGTCCATCGACACCAAAAACTCCTGTTGTGTCTTATTAAACGATTCCAATGCGACTTTAGCAATTCGTTCTGCTTCATCTCCAATGCGCTCTAAATCAGTTATAGTTTTGACAATTGCAAGTACTAAACGTAAATCTGACGCCGCTGGTTGACGTTTGGCAATGATACGTGTGCATTCCTGATCGATTTGAACTTCCATCCGGTTGATCAAATAATCGGTTTCCAATACACGTTTTGCTAAGGCTTGGTCTGAATTGTTAACGGCATTTAACGCATTGGTTAACTGCTGTTCAACAAGACCGCCCATTTTTAATACGTCATTTCTGATCTGCTCCAATTCTTCATTAAATTGGCCTGAGATGTGTTTGTTTAAATTTAATTCCATGTTTCCCCCTAAGTCGCTATTTAACCTGTTACTACTAAGACCCGGTTGTTAACCGTAACGACCCGTAATGTAATCTTCAGTCTTTTTCATTTTTGGTGTAGTAAATAGCGTATTTGTATCGGCGTGCTCGATTAGTTGCCCCATATACATAAAGGCGGTTTGGTCAGAAACACGAGCGGCTTGTTGCATGTTATGCGTAACAATAACAACAGTGTATTTGTCTTTAAGCTCAGTGATCAATTCTTCAATAGTTAATGTTGAAATTGGATCTAGTGCTGAAGTTGGTTCATCGAGCAACAAAACTTCTGGTTCAATGGCGATTGCTCGGGCAATCACAAGTCGTTGTTGTTGACCACCAGATAGGCCTAGTGCACTGTCGTGTAAGCGGTCTTTCACTTCATTCCAAAGTGCTGCGTTTCGAAGAGAACGTTCAACTACTTCATCTAAAATGCGTCGGTCTTTTATGCCTTGTAAACGGAGCCCGTAAACCACATTTTCATAAATGGTTTTTGGAAATGGGTTAGGGCGTTGAAATACCATACCTACGGCACGACGAAGTGACGCAACATCAACTGACTTATCGTAGATGTTTTGGTTATGTAATAATATTTCGCCTTCAATACGACAAGTATCAACTAAGTCGTTCATTCGATTAATACAACGAAGTAATGTTGATTTACCGCAACCAGATGGACCGATAAAAGCAGTCACTTGGCCTTTTGGGATATTCATCGTAATGTTTTCTAACGCTTGTTTTTCTGCGTAATAAAGATCTAACTCTTTTATCCTAAGGGCAATCTGCTCATCTCTTAGGTTGTTTAAATCTATTACTGACGACGTTTTGTTGCTCATATCTGGTGCTACAGAAATCATCTCACACTCTCTTACTTTCTTTAATCTTTAAAATTCTATTTAGCTAGTGACCGGTTTAGTGCTCTAGCGCTTTATATTTTTCGCGTAAATGGTTACGAATGCCAATCGCTGTAATATTTAGCGCAACGATAACCGTCACTAATAAAAACGATGTTGCATAAACCAAAGGCCTTGCGGCTTCTACGTTTGGACTTTGGAAGCCCACATCGTAAATATGAAAACCTAAGTGCATAAACTTGCGATCTAAGTGTACAAACGGAAAGTTTCCGTCGACAGGTAAGGTAGGTGCCATCTTCACGACACCAACTAACATTAATGGTGCGACTTCACCTGCTGCGCGGGCAACGGCTAAGATCAGACCCGTCATAATTGCTGGGCTGGCCATAGGGATCACGATACGCCATAGTGTTTCTGCTTTTGTTGCCCCTAATGCTAATGAACCTTGACGTAACGAACCTGGAATACGAGATAGGCCTTCTTCTGTTGATACAATAACAACAGGTAAAGTTAATATCGCTAATGTTAGTGCCGACCACATTACACCTGGGGTGCCAAACGTAGGTCCTGGCAAAGCTTCAGGGTAAAACAATTGGTCGAGTGAACCACCAAACATATATACGAAGAACCCTAGACCAAATACACCATAGACAATAGATGGGACACCGGCCAAATTGATAACCGCGATACGGATGATTTTGGTTACTGCACTGTTCCCTGCATATTCATGAAGGTAAATTGCAGCGATAACCCCAAATGGTGTAACAATAACAGCCATTAACATTACCATAAAGACCGTACCAAATATGGCTGGGAACACCCCACCTTCGGTATTGGCTTCACGCGGGTCATCAAATATAAATTTCGATATTTGTTTTCCGTATCGTGCAACCTTGCCAAAAAAGTTCATGTCGTTTGGAAATGCGACATCCAAGATGTAGTTCATTGGCAATGATACTAATTCACCGCGCATATCTTTTACTATGACTTCGTCACGTTTCGCTTGGTTACGATAAGCAAATAGTTGCTTTTCGTATTCGCGATATTCCAAATTAAGTTCGGCGCGTCGGTCATATAGCTCTTGAACTTTTTCAGCGGTTAATGTGCCTTCTAATTCATACTTTCGTTGTTTTAATCTAAGTCGTTCTAGTTCGTAGTTTATTGCACCGATTTCATCGTTTTGTAAATCTAATGCCAAATCATTGAGTTCAACAGCGCGTTCAATAGCTTGTTCTAATGCGGCTTCTTTGTTTTCAACGATACGTTTGCCGTCGGCTATTACCGCTTCAACAAAACCGTAAAAGTTACCATTTTTGCTGCGTTCAAATACAGCGAGACCACTAGGTGTGTCGCTTTGTGTAATTTCAGGACTTAATATCCACTGAAAATCCAGTTCAACAAATTCGCGGTTACCGGTTTTCACTAATAGGCGTTCAACTTCCTCGCCTTGAATGTTATCAAACTTGATCCCAGCTTCGATAAGGCGTTGTGTTGGAACTAATTCGCGGTCATATATTTCACCGATAACAGTGTAGCTTTGACCCGTTTGGGTATTCACGCCAAACTGATAAATATCTGACGGCCAAAAATACGAAAGGCCGCGACTTGCAATTAATAATAGTAACCCGATTACAGATATCAAGCTGATGCTAACTGCACCAGCTGTCATCCAGATCCAAGGGGCACCTGATTTAAACCATGACTTCATTCTAAATTCTCCAAAATCTTAAGTAGGTGCGCATTAAAGTGAGCTGTACTTTTCACGTAAACGTTGGCGAACGAATTCCGCAATCGTGTTAAAAAAGAAGGTGAATATAAACAATACAAAGGCGGCTAAGAACAAGATACGGTAGTGCGAACTGCCGACTTCCGACTCTGGCATCTCAACAGCGATATTTGCTGACAATGTGCGCATTCCTTCAAATATGCTCCAGTCCATAATTGGTGTGTTACCTGTGGCCATCAATACAATCATTGTTTCGCCAACTGCGCGGCCTAGCCCCATCATTACAGCAGAAAAGATACCTGGGCTTGCTGTTAACAAAACTACTTTTACTAAGGTTTGCCACTGCGTTGCGCCTAGTGCTAATGAACCAGATGATAAGGTTTTTGGTACACTAAATACCGCATCTTCCGCAATTGAGAATATGGTTGGGATAACTGCAAAGCCCATTGCGATTCCAACAATTAACGAGTTTCGTTGGTCGAATGTTATGCCTAAGTCGTTGGTGATAAAGAGACGTGTATTACCATTAAATAACCACAGTTCAACTAGCGGACTTAACGCAAACGATGTCCAGCCAACAATAACAACAATAGGTAGTAAAATAATTGAATCCCATCCGGCAGGTACTTTATTACGTACTTTAGTCGGTAAGTTGTGCCAAATAAATGCAGTTATAAAAACCGAAAGTGGCAACAATATGAGTAACAATACAACACCAGGAAGATGTTCTTCGATGACGGGGGCAAGCCATAGGCCAGCTAAAAATCCTAAGATAACCGTTGGTAATGCTTCCATAATTTCAACCGTTGGTTTTACTATCTTACGAACGCTTGGGGCCATAAAGTATGCGGTGTAAACCGCTGCCGCTAAACCAATTGGTACGGCGAACATCATTGCATACATCGCTGCTTTTAGGGTGCCAAACGAAATTGGTACTAGGCTAAATTTAGATTCAAAATCGTCACTTGCAGAAGATGATTGCCAAATGTAGTCGGCTTCTGGGTAACCTTCGTACCATACTTCTTGCCATAGTCCCGACCAACTAACTTCAGGGTGTTCGTTTTCAATTTTAAACACACTCAAGCCTTTTGCAGAATAAATCACAATGGCGTTAGAGCGCGGCGAAAATTCAAAATCGAGAATTGCCTGGTCCACTAATTGCCCTTGCCATAATTCCGCTTCAGAAGTGGTATGGAATATATTTGCTTCACCGCTTTTAGTTACCGCGGTAAATGTTCTGCGATAAAATTCAGGGTAAATAGCAACAACTGCTTTATCTTCGGTGTCTACTGCCATTTGGAAATGACGAGATTGAATAAACGCTCGTCCATCCGCACTATTTGTTTCAAACCACTGACCAATGTAACCATCACTGTAGCCAACCATCAGGGAGTTTGCGCCGGCCAGTAACTTTGCTGTAGTAATTGTCGCGGCGTTTCTGCCAACATCAACTGTATACAACAATTGAACATCTTCACCATCTCGGCTATTTGCGACATAGATATGTTTGTCGGTGACAACAAAGAGCCTTGATGCATCTGGGGAAATTAGAAGCTGTTGTATTGTTCCTGTAACAAAGTTTAAATCCGATTGATAAGACGTCCAGCTGAGTTCGTCAGTGAACATATCTTCTTCACTTTCTAAACGTGAGAAGATAACGTCATCATTGGCTGTTTTGTAAACGATGCCAATGGCGTTTTCGTCAGTTGCAAAAGCAAAGTTGGTCTTTTCACCGCGAGATAAAATATTTCTCGCTTCTCCTGCTGGGAGGTCTAGCGCCGGTGTAGGTTGCTCACCAAAAGGGTAAGTAATAACCGGAGTTAACGTGCGTACATCATTAGGAAACGCCACTCTAAATGACGGTTTGATTACAGTAATTTCACCGTGTTCGTTTAGATATGCATATTGTCCTTGATGAGGCGCACTTGAGGAAAATGCGATTATATTGTCATCGATGTTGGCATCAACGCTAGTAATTAGCTTACCTGTGCCCGAACCTTTGACGTTATAAAAGTCAACCATACCTTTGTCAGTTAAGCCAAACGCAATTTCGGTTTGTTCTTCTATCCCAACGGCGACGTATTTATTAGCCATAGTGCTAACTGAACTGCGAGGTTCAATATGAGCTGCATTAAATACGGGTTTCACCACGTACAATAAATAAAAGAAAATCAAAAGTAGTGCACAAAGGACTAAAACACCGCCCGTCATTACACCGTACTTTGCGAATTGATCTTTGAATAAACGTTTTGAATCTGTTTTCAATCCGTTACTCGAAATTTGAGACATACTAATTACCTGCCCTAGATTAGTTGCTGCGTATTATATTTCGTTATTGTTACAGTTATGTGACATAAGAAGGAAACGGGGGTCATGATAGAGAAATAAATATGATTAAATAATATACATTAGACAATTTGATTGCACTTTATCTGGGCATAGTGCTGGATTTTTTTTGATTTGTTGACAATACTCTTCCCAAATAATAAGAAAATAAGTGGCCAAGATATGAAGAAGCTTGTGTTAACAGTAATCGGTAAAGATAAAGTTGGGTTAGTACAGAACCTATCAAATGTTTTAGTAGAGAACCATGGCAATTGGCTTGCGAGTAACTTGTCTCATTTATCGGGCTATTTTGCTGGTGTTGTTGAAGTTGAAGTTGCTGAAGAGTTTATAAGTGATTTAACTTCTGCATTGTCACAAATGGACGATCTAAAAATAGATGTTCACGACGGTACGGGTAGTGAAAGTGACAAAAACCAACAAATTGAGTTTGTGATCACGGGTAATGATCGTAAAGGAATTGTTCGCGAATTATCTGAAATAATTCAGCATAAAGGTGCCAGCATAGTGAACTTTACGTCGAGTCGCCAAAGTGCGCCTAACTGGGGCGGAGGCTTGTTTCATGCAGTCGCAAAAGTCGAACTTCCGGTAGGTTTGGACGCAGATGTGATCGCAGAAGCGCTTGAAGAATTAGCCACAGATATCGTGGTGGATTTGGAGTTGGCAAGTTAAGGTTTGATTACAAATAGATTATTGTAATGCGATCAAAAAAGAGCACATTAAGTGCTCTTTTTTTGTTTTGGAAACTATCTAACGTTTATGACGTTTAGTTAAGACCAAGTACTTTAAGCTGTTTCTCGATAACTTTTGCTGGAAGAGGGATGTAACCGTCTTTTTCAACAATCTCTTGGCCTGTTTGAGATAACACCATTTTTACAAACTCAGTTTCCATTGGAGAAAGAGGCTTGTTTGGGTGCTTGTTTACGTAAACAAACAAGAAGCGAGATAGTGGGTACTTACCGTTAACCGCATTTTCCATGTTCGCATCTACATAGTTTGTGCCTTTCTTAGCAAGTGCAACAGCACGTACACCAGACGTTTTATAACCGATACCTGAATAACCAATACCGTTAAGCGAAGATGATACTGACTGGACGACAGATGCTGAACCAGGTTGTTCATTCACGTTGTTTTTAAAATCGCCTTTACATAGCGCTTTTTTCTTAAAGTAACCGTAAGTTCCAGAAACTGAATTACGACCAAATAACTGAACGTCTTTTGCAGCCCATTGACCTGTCAGGCCTAAATCGCCCCAGCGGTCGATATTTTGTGGTGCGCCACATTTACGTGTTGATGAAAATATTGCGTCGACATCAGATATTTTAAGCCCTTTAATCGGGTTGTCTTTATGTACAAATACCGCTAACGCGTCGATTGCAACTGGAATAGGTGTTGGCTTATAACCGAAACGTTTTTCAAATGCTTCGATTTCTTTAGACTTCATTTTACGGCTCATTGGACCGAAGTTTGACGTACCTTCCGTTAACGCTGGTGGCGCTGTTGATGAACCAGCTGCTTGAATTTGAATGTTAACGTTCGGGTATAAACGCTTAAATTCTTCAGCCCAAAAGGTCATCATGTTAGCTAATGTATCAGAACCAACAGTAGATAAATTGCCAGATATACCACTGGTTTTTTGGTAAGTAGGGATGTCTTTGTCTACGGCTACCGCAGAGGTCGATACTAACGTGGCTAACGTAAAACCAAGTGCGCCAACAAGTGCTTTAAGTTTCATTTTTTGCTCCGATTAAATAATCTGTTTTACCTGACGTTGGATAAGTTTTTACCCGAAAGGTTATGTTTTACTTTTCAATGTTGGCCATAGTAGAGATGAAATGTGACATCTTTATTACATGTGTCATTTATTCTGGTAATTAAATGCTAATGAGGTGTAAGTTGCTGAAATATAATAAGTATTTATTTTGTAAAATTCGTTATTGTTAGAAAATAACGTGCCAAATGATCTTTTAACGCTTGGCAAACGACGTTTTAAATAAAGTGTCTTTAATTTGTAATAAACTCGTTTTTGCGGGTTTGAAAGAGATTTCATATAGCCGTTTGGGCATGAAATCTCCTATCGTTATTGGCTTTCAGGCGGGCAGATGAATTTTTTATTAATGACAAAGCCAAATTGACTACCAACTTGTCGACGACTCGTAATGGTAAGTTTGCTGTCATGAATTTTTAATATACGATTGACGATAGACAAGCCTAAACCTGAACCTCCACTATCTCGTGTACGCGCTTCGTCAATTCGATAAAAACGTTCTGTTAGTCTTGAAATATGTTCCGGTGCAATTCCCTGTCCATTGTCTTTACAACAAAATTTAGCACCGCCTTTGTCGTCACTGAGCCATTCTATTTCTATTTTTCCGCCGGCAGGTGTGTACTTTACGGCATTAAATATCAAATTAGAAAAGGCACTACGGAGTTGCTCTTTGTCAGTTAACATCCACAATGATTTGTCGATATTTAAGGTGATTTCATGTTGGTTGTTCGATAGCGCAATTGCGTCAGACTGTATTTTTTCCAACAGTGCAGGGACGTCGGTGGGTTTGGCATATTGTGTTGGCTGGGCGTTTTCCAAACGTGTTAATGTCATTAGCTGCTCAACCAATGCTTCCATTCGTTGGGACTGTTCACTCATCATCTTGTGCGCTTGTGGCCAAATTCCCATCGATGGCGCTTCGTCATTAGGTAACATTTCTAAATAGCCGCGCATAACCGTTAATGGTGTTCGGAGTTCATGCGACACATTGGCGATAAAGTCTTTCCGCATTTGTTCCATGAGTCTAAGTTGAGTGACGTCGCGGGCAATTAACGTCCACTGATTTTTTTCAAACGGGGCGATTCTACATTCGAGTGTGATGTGTTCATTTAGCGGTGAAGAGAACTCAAATGGTTCGTCGTATTCTTTTTGTTCTAGATAGTGAATAAACTCAGGATGACGGAGAAAATTATCTAGACGGTTGCCAATATCACTTGGCATTTTGAAGCCCATCATTATTTGGGCTAACGTATTACACCAAACTATGGTTCTATCAGTGGTAAAAACAACAACGGCATCTGGCAATGATTCCGCGCCTTTGCGAAACCGTTTGATTAACAACCCTAACTCTTTGCGTTTTTGTTTGTGCTTACGTTGTAACTGAAACAGGCCATCAAAAAGTAGTGCCCAAGCGCCTTTGGCATTATACGGGGCAGAATTATTGTCGTACCACAGCCAATGAATGGCTTTTAGAAGATGAAAGTAATGCCAAATAATAATCGACAATAAACCAATAGCTATGGCTTGGTAGACATACCCGAAGGCCATTCCGATTAGGATAAAAGGCAACAATATTAACGCTACCTTTACAACAATATCCCTAATTTTTGGCAGTTGTATCATTTAAATCCTTAGTTGTTAGCTGAAAACCGATATCCTGAGCCTCGAACCGTTTGGATCATATGATTAACGTCGCCCATGGCTTTTCTCAAACGTCGTATTTGTACATCAACTGTACGATCTTCAACATAAACGTTTGTACCCCAGACATGATCTAATAATTGTTCCCTGCTGTAAACCCGTTCTGGGTGCGTCATGAAAAAATGCAGTAATTTAAATTCTGTTGGACCAAGCTCAATTCGTTCATCGTTTACCGTTACACGGTGTGAAACTGGGTCTAAAACCAGTCCATTAGCCTGCACTGAATCTTCAATTGAAGTCGGTGAAACACGGCGTAACACCGCCTTAATACGGGCCATGAGTTCTTTTGGTGAAAATGGCTTGGTCATGTAATCGTCCGCGCCTACTTCTAGACCTCGGATCTTATCTTCTTCTTCGCCGCGGGCTGTTAACATTATAATTGGAATGTCTTTGGTGTAGTCCTGCTGTTTCAGCGTTTTAGCAATCTGGATGCCGCTGGCACCGGGTAACATCCAATCGAGTAAAATAAGCACAGGTGAAGGGTCTATTAAATACTTTTGGGCTTCCTCAAAACTTTCGGCTTGAAGTGCTTCATAGCCATTTTGTTCAAGTACAAAAGCTAACATTTCTCTAATTGGTGCTTCGTCTTCAATTACTAATATTTTATTTGTCATTTTCTATTCATAAAATTGGAATAATTACTGTGAATACAGTATTAAATAAGTATATGACAATAATATGACAAAAGACTTAGGGGTAATAAAAAAATGACATTAAACGATCATTAAATAGAAACAATCATAAAATTGTTATGTCATTTAATAACTTAGAACTTTTTGGATGAAACTAAATGACTATTTTAGGCGATGTGATATGTATTGGCCTTCAACAATCAGGGTCACAATGACGGGCTTATCAGTGGTATTTTTCCAATACCAACCATGTGAACCGGAAAAAGGGGCGGTAAAACTGCCTTTCATCGTTTCTAATGTCGCAATCGCGTAACTTTCAAAATAGCCCGTAGTATCGCCTTTGGGTTCGCCGTGCAAATCGAAGTACAGTAAAGAGCCGTTGGTTTGCCATTCGTAGTTTAGTTTTTGATATTGCGTCATTACAAACTTGTATTCAACGCCACGTCCAGCTGGCACAATTACTTCTATGGTGACCGGCGGTTTATTTGTTGCGTTCTGGACAGGTTGTTTTAAGTTTGTGTTAATGGCATTTGTCGAAGTTTGAGTAAATACCGTTAGCCCTAATTTTTCACCTAGCCCGGTTGGGTCAATATTATATTCTGCAGGAAGAATAATGATCAGTAATACAGCCGCTGCAAAAATAAAGCTTAACAATGTGTATTTAATTAAAGCTGGCGTTGATAATAAAACTGTTTGTTGCATATTTAACTCTCTTTTTTCAATATGGCATTATTGAATTAATAATTATTGTTACACTTTTAAGCCCAACTAAATAAAGTATCCAGTTAACTGTAAGCCGAAGAGCATAAAGCCAGCGCTCATCAATAACCCATTTGTATATTTGGCAAATCGGATAAAACTCGGATGTGTTCGCCACGTATTAATTATCAATAAGATAAACGCTAATGCGGTAAATTGACCCAATTCAACACCTAGGTTGAACGCTAACAAATTGATCACTAAACCTTCATCCTGTAGTTGGAATTCCTGCAGTTTGGTGGCTAATCCAAAACCATGAAATAAGCCAAAGATGAGAACGACCAGTTGAGGATTAGGAGATTTTCCAAATAACGCGTTAAAGCCGCCTAAATTATCAAAGCCCTTATATAAAACTGACAAGCCAATAATCGCGTCGATTAAATAGGCGTTTATTTGAATGTCATTTAGAACGCCAAAGAGCAAAGTTAAACTATGCCCAAGTGTAAACATGCTGACATACAATAATACATCGCGACTTTTATGGATGAAAAATAGTACACCAACTAGAAATAATAAGTGGTCATAGCCTGTTACCATGTGTTTAGCGCCGATATACAAAAACGGGATAAACTGCACTCCCGAATGTTGTTGCAAGAATGCCCGGGTACTCTCATCAACACCGTGGGCAAAAAGTGCAAACGGTAAGCACAACGCGAGCAGACCGATAAGACTTAGCCAACGGAATCGAAGTAACGTGTCAAACATTCATATTTTCCTTACGGGCGATAAGATGGCGGATTAGGTGATAACGCACCTTAGCAAAAAAATGTAGATATTTGCGGTAAAGCTTGTTTTATTGGTTGAATTTTAGATAAGCAAATTGGTGTGTTTGCTATACAGTACAATAACCTTATGGGTGATAAATAAACGGTGAGGATGTTAAATGCACTATCAACATAAACAAATCGGTACGGCATTGTTGGTTGTAATGGCAGGGATTTTCGGTTTTGTCTTTTTTATGGCGATTGAAAAAAAAGCAGATATAGGTTGGCCAGTGTTTTTGGTGCTAGCGCCTGTCGCTTTTCTGTTCCACTCTCTTAATATCAACGTAGATTCTGACGTTATTAGGTGGTCTTTTGGCCCTGGCTTTTGGCGTAAGTCATTGCCGTTAGAAGCAGTGGATTCAGTAAGTTTGATCACAACTAAATGGTACTACGGGTTAGGGATCAGATACATTCCAACGGGCTGGTTATATACGGTATCAGGGACACAGGCGATTGCGCTAAAACTAAAAGATGGCACTACAATTAGCTTAGGTACAGATGATCCTGATAACTTGATTGCTGCGATAAACTCGGTTCTTAAATAGAGACAAGATCACTAGCTTTGTTTAGCTAATGACATAAACAAAAAAAACCGCAGGGTTAACCGCGGTTTTTGAATTTCTAATTAAAGCATAAGCAAATCGTATAAAAGGGTTGCTGAAGCTTTTATCATCGAGGCAAGTTAGAACTTTTGTTCTAGACCTAAACCTAAGTAATTTTTGTTGCTTCCAGAAGCATCATCATCTGAACCAAATGTCGTATAAAACGCAAATGCTTTGGTATTTTTACCTAATTTACGATCCGCACCGACGGTAAAGCCAGAATCATCTTCTAAGGTTTGGTATTGACCTTTTAAGTTATAGGCTCCCATTAGATACTCAGCACTGACCATAAAGCCATCTTTTTCGATGCCGGTATCAACACTTTCCTGAGTCTGGAACATAGCACCAAGTTTAACTGAACCGACTTTAGTTCCGCCCGTTAGTCGAGTTACGTTGTAGCCATTTAGTTCATTGTCCATCGCAACGGCTGCATAGTACTTGCCTTTTTTCAGGGCGCTGTCACCGTAAGTCACCGAAAGCGATGTCGCAGAATCGTCGTTCTCTTCATCGATGTAATAACTTGCACCAAACTGGAAGCCATTAACTTTAGGCGTTTTATAGGTTACTGAATCGTTAATGCGATTTTCACCTTTCCAGCCTACATTTTTTATATCGGCAGTTAAGTCAGAGAATAGGTCAAATTTTCCTTGAGACTGCTTTAAGACAGTATCGTTGCGGCCTAAAATAACCTCACCAAACGAGCCTTTAAGACCAATATATTGGTTACGTGATTTTAAGTTTTCTGTTGTAGATTCATCTGCCACATCAACTTGAATTTCGTATTTGTAAAACACTTCCAAGCCGCCTTTAAGCTTTTCAGAGCCCTTTAGGCCAAAACGAGATGAGTTGCTTTTTAATTCAGTTTCACCATCTGAGTTTTGTACGGTAACGTTAACTTTACCGTAAACGTCAGTCGTAAATTGAGCAGCAAATGCGCTGTTTGTCAGTGCACTTAGGGCAGCAACGGCGATGATTGGTCGCAATATTTTCATTTTAATACCTATATCAAGGAAGTTGTTTAACTTAATCCTAGACGCAAAATCGGCGTCTTGAAATATTTGACGGTATTAAATAGCACAAATGTTACAGAAATATTTCAATGTGAATAAAATATTTCATTTTTATTTCTGTTTTGTTTCTAAGATGTGACTTTTTTATTAATTTTTAGTGAGATAGAGAAAAACCTACCTAATTTCAATTTCGGCCGGTAAACAGACAGGATCGCATTGTTCAATTGTAATTGTATCTGGTGTAACCGTCATGATGGCAAATTTAACATCTTGAGTATCGGCGGTTATAAAGTGAGGCAAGCCCACTTCTTCTCGCTGGTAATAAGCAAATTTGTGTTTGTGGGCATGAAGCATTTGATCAAACCCATTTTTAGCCAAGAACTGGCTTAGATCTGGGGCTCTTCCCCAAGGTTCGATGTGTGACATACCAATGGTGTGTAGCCGTGTTTCGTCGTCAGAAATTGCTGAAGCTTGCTCTAACCAGTCTAGATCTGGCACGTCTTCAAATTCGTATTGGTTGTCGTTGTAGGCAACAAACTTCGTCCCTAAATATGAAAATGTAAAATCGTACTCACCAAACGTTTGAAGCCAAATATCGACCCCATAAGATAATGAGTCGTGGTTACCGATTACTGGAATAATAGGTTTGTTTGAATGATTCATGGCTTTACATGTCCACTCAAACTCCTGTTTTAATCCAGTTTCGACTAAGTCACCTAATAGAATAATAAAATCGACTTCTGCATAGGTGTTTAACAATTTTATCGTTTCGTCAAAATCTTCTGGAAATTGTTGTGGGTCGCCCAATAATGCAACTTTAAATGAATCGCCGATTTGTTTGGTTTGTTCAATCTGTTTAATCAACGCAAGGTTTTCATCAACGGATTGACCCGGGCAATAGACGTCGGTTTGCCATGGCGAAAGTTCGTAATCACAGCCCACCAAAATGAGTGTTGTTGCTACAGCAATTAAGGCTGTACGAAGATAATTATAGCCGTTTGAGGCGACAATATTCATAATTGAATTCAAAATCGTTTCCTTATACCAAAGCCATAACTTACGATGCCTTCCAAACCAAAGGCGTCGTAATTGTCATTATAAAATTCAAAATTTCTAACGTAATTTATCAGGCCAACATCTAGCACACTCCAATCCATATAAACTTGCAGGTCTGAATTGAAAGAAACAACTGTCTGATAGTTAAAAATAACGCGTTTTGCCGTAGGGAAATAATAGCCATCGGGCAGGTAATCTGGGCTTTTCTTATATATTTCGTCTTGGTGACCAATTAGACTTGCCAAACCAAAGTTAAATGGACTAATTGTTATAGACGTACCAAACAATTCGCTTTCAATACGAGTATCACCTTCATAGCGATATTTTAAACTCGTTAGCGTCATTTCTTCGTGGCTGTCTAGCTCTGGTACAAAACCAATGCCAATGGAAAAGTTGTGATTCTTATGGAGCGTTAGACCAAACGAAATATGTGCCATTCCCATTAATGAGCCTGTTTGCAATTCAACAAATTTCTCCACAGCGTGACCTGAGTGGCTAAAAAATAAACTGAAGATGAGAGTAACTATGATAATAAATTTGGACATTAATTGTTTTCTAACTATTCCACTTAAGGTACAGACCGGTCGGTTTGTAAATAATAAGGGCGGTTAAGGTGTTTTTCAATTTAAAAAGGCAAATTTGTGGTTATATAATAAAAGAGAGTTATCTATAGTTGAAATTTAGGACATAAGGTTATTGTTTTTATTAAGCTTAAGTGTATTTCAGAGTAGAATGCGTTAATACAAATGAAGAGGTGAATAATGGCGAGAGAACAATGGGGCATTTGTACTGAAGCAAATTTACATGGATTGCATTTGTTTTTTAATGCACATGAAGGTTACGAGCCCGTAATTAGAGAAGCGCTAAGCCAACTACCGAAAATCTTTGACGAAATTTCTGAACAGTTTTCCGAAGGTATGTTCAGTGGAGTTATTGCGATTGGTGCAAGTTTTTGGCAAGAACTTTACCCAGATGATATCCCCCCTGGTTTAAAACCATTTCCGGCAATGGGGCAAGACGACAGACAAATGCCGGCGTCGCCAATGGATTTGTTTATTCAACTTCGTTCTGACCGCCAAGATGTGAACTATATTGCGAGTCGCCGTATTTTAACTTTATTTGGTGAAACCATAGAACTAATCGAACAGGTGCCATGTTTTCGCTATCTAGACGGTCGTGATTTAACAGGCTTTGTAGATGGTACCGAAAATCCAAAAGGCAGAAAACGTCGTGAAATTGCATTACTAGCAGATGCCGGCAAGTTCACTGCTGGCAGCTTTGTTCATGTTCAACGCTATCGCCACCACCTTAATCGCTGGGATAAATTACCAACCCAGGAGCAAGAGTTGATCATTGGTCGGACAAAAATGGATGACAAAGAATTTTCAGCGGAAGATATGCCTTTAACCGCGCATGTGAAAAGATCAAATGTCAAAAATGCAGAAGGAAAAACGCGAGAGTTAATGAGACAAAGTATGCCCTATGGTGATTTAAGCCATCAGGGATTATTGTTTATCTCGTATTGCGCTGACCCTGATGCGTTTTCTGCGATCTTATCAAATATGGTCGTCGGTAATGATGATGGGGACTATGACCACTTGTTAAATTATACAACTGCAGAAACGGGGGCAGCCTTTTTTGCACCTTCAGTGGACTTTTTGGTAAACCAAGGCTCTCTCTAAATCTAGTCTTTCGCGCCAGTCTCCCTAGACACTATCATTCGGCTTTTATATGGGTGAAAAGATTTCATCCATATAAGTGACCAATACTCACCTGTAACTATTGCATATTTAACTGTGAATATTTAGGCTCTTTTTCAAAATAAATATGCAATCAACATGGTGTAAAAATGAAAAAGATTGAAGCAATCATAAAGCCGTTCCGTTTAGAAGACGTTCGTCTTGCGCTGCAAGAAGTAGGAGTCGTCGGCATGACGATCACTGAAGTAAAAGGGTTTGGACGCCAAAAAGGGCATACGGAAATGTATCGAGGCGCTGAATATCAGGTCGATTTTTTACCAAAAGTAAAAATTGAAATGATTGTCAACAGTGACGATGTGGAGCGCTGCATTGATGTCATTACCAATACAGCCAGAACTGGCAAAGTTGGCGATGGCAAAATTTTTGTAATTGATGTCGACCGTGTCGTGCGGATCCGTACTGGTGAAGAAAACAACGAAGCGATATAGGGTTAGACAAAATGCAAGAAATTAATAGTGCAGTAGAGACATTAGTCCAAAGCTCTAACACGTTATTTATATTACTCGGCGCTATAATGGTTTTTGCCATGCATGCCGGATTCGCCTTTTTAGAAGTTGGTACGGTTAGACACAAAAACCAAGTTAATGCGTTGGTTAAGATCATGGCTGATTTTGGCGTATCATGCGTAGCTTACTTTTTTGTTGGTTATTGGTTAGCGTACGATACGACCTTTTTTGCGAGTGCTCAGACGTTATCAGAAAACCATGGTTATGATTTAGTTAAGTTCTTCTTTTTAATGACGTTTGCGGCAGCAATTCCAGCTATCGTGTCGGGCGGTATTGCGGAACGTGGTCGTTTTTATCCATTTTTAATCGCATCCGCGTTGATAGTTGGTGTGGTATATCCAACGTTTGAAGGGATTATTTGGAATGGCAATTGGGGCTTTCAGGCTTGGTTAGAAGCGTTAACCGGCGCTCAGTTTCATGACTTTGCAGGTTCTGTGGTCGTCCATGGTGTAGGTGGTTGGTTAGCCTTTGTCGCTGTTATAATGTTGGGAATGCGACAAGGCCGAATACGTGGCGGTAAACTTGTGGCATTTGCACCATCTAACATTCCATTTTTAGCGTTAGGTGCTTGGATATTAAGTATCGGCTGGTTTGGCTTCAACGTGATGTCAGCACAAACACTGGATGGTATTTCAGGCCTTGTGGCGGTTAACTCATTAATGGCGATGGTCGGTGGTATATTAGCTGCTTTGTATTTTGGTAAAAATGACCCTGGTTTTATTCACAATGGTCCATTAGCGGGCTTGGTGGCGGTTTGTGCAGGCTCTGATGTCATGCATCCAATCGGTTCATTGTTTGTCGGTTTGATTGCTGGTGGCTTATTTGTTTGGTTGTTTACCTATGTACAGAACAAGTTTAAGTTTGATGATGTATTAGGTGTGTGGCCATTGCATGGCGTTTGCGGTGCATGGGGCGGTATTGCCTGTGGCATATTTGGTAGTGAAGCGCTCGGTGGTTTAGGTGGCGTATCATTGACAGCTCAAATTATCGGTACACTTGCTGGTATTACAATTGCGTTAGTCGGTGGTGGAATTGTTTACGGTTTGGTTAACAAATTCTCTGCTCTAAGAATGACAGATGAAGACGAATTTGTTGGTGCAGATCTTTCGATTCATAAGATCGGATCTATAAACGAAGATTAGTTTAAAGTAATTACTTATAAAAAATCCGCATGAAAATATGCGGATTTTTTTATTTTTGGCTAGTTATCTAGACAGTTTCAAACAATTGTTTCACGTTTGTTAGGGTATGTTCAATCTCACTTACCTTCAATGGTGCGATGAAAATAGTATCGTCGCCGGCGATTGTTCCAAGCACACCTTCGGCTTTTCCAACTGAATCGAGTAAGCGAGCAATGAGCTGCGCAGCGCCCGGACTGGTTCGGATTATAACCATAGACTCGTTGTGTTCTACATCGAGCACTAATTGTCTAAGAGGGCTCTTAGCGGTAGGCATACCAAGCTCTGCAGGCAAACAGTAGACCATTTCTTGTTTGGCATTACGGGTTCTAACAGCGCCAAATCGAGTCAGCATCCTTGAGACTTTAGATTGACTTACATTGTCAAATCCTTGAGCTTTTAGGGCGTCAACGATATCGCCTTGCGATCCGAAACGTTCTTCTTTTAGTAATGCTTTGAACGCTTTTATTAGCTCTTCTTGTTTGGTTTGACTCATGTAAATATTTTCCCCCACATTTAACAAATAAATAATAATTCATTTGCCGCTATAATACTAATTGCTATTTGAGTTTTTACTCATATTTAAGTATGGTTTGCCGGAAATCGTACTCTATAACCAATTAAACTGGAGAAATACATGAAAGTTGCAGTTTTAGGTGCCGCTGGTGGTATCGGTCAGGCTCTATCTTTATTACTAAAAACTCAGTTACCACAAGGTTCTGAATTAGCATTGTACGACGTAGCACCGGTTGTTCCAGGTGTTGCTGTTGACTTGAGCCACATCCCAACTTCTGTAAAAGTTGAAGGGTTTGGGGCAGACGACCTTGATAAGGCGTTAACGGGTGCAGACATTGTATTGATCCCAGCTGGTGTTCCACGTAAACCGGGTATGGATCGTTCTGACTTGTTCAACATCAATGCAGGTATCGTTAAAAACTTGGTTGAAGGTATTGCTGACCATGCACCAGAAGCATGTATCGGAATTATCACTAACCCTGTTAATACGACAGTTGCAATTGCTGCTGAAACGTTAAAAGCAAAAGGTAAATACAACCCAGCGAAATTGTTTGGTGTTACGACACTAGACGTTATTCGTGCAGAAACGTTTGTTGCTGCAGTTAAAGGTTTGGATTGTGAAGATATTGTAGTGCCTGTTATTGGTGGTCACTCTGGTACAACAATTTTACCTCTTCTTTCTCAAGTTGAAGGCGTAGAGTTCTCTCAAGAAGAAATTGAGCAATTAACTCACCGTATTCAAAATGCAGGAACAGAAGTTGTTGAAGCCAAAGCGGGTGGCGGTTCTGCTACTTTGTCTATGGGTCTAGCAGCAGCACGTTTTGCACTAAGCTTAGTAGACGCGCTTAACGGCGAAGAAGACGTATTTGAATACACATATGTTGAAGGTGACGGTTCTGATGCTCGTTTCTTCGCACAGCCAGTATTAATTGGTAAAAACGGTGTTCAAGAAATTCTTCATTATGGCGACTTAAGTGAATATGAAGAAAAATGTAAAGCTGAAATGATTGAAGGCTTACGTGGTGATATTAAACTAGGTGAAGATTTCGTTAACGCGTAATTAAACTTAAAATATCGTCAAAAAACCGCTTTGGGGCTTAGCCCTTAAGCGGTTTTTTATTATTCAGTAGGCGGTAAAATTACTGCTTTGATACGGGTTCAGTCCACCGTTTATGCCTAAGTCATACCTAAGCAAAGTCTATTTATGTGATATTGCTTTATTACTACGTGACCAATTTACTAAATAAATTGGCCACACAATCGTAAAGTGGAACTAATGGTAAGAAGTTAATTCGTTCGATGAACGGAGATATGTGCTAAAGAAATAAGCGCTTGCTTAAATTCAGACTCTTCTAAACAGGTTAATTGCTCTATCGCTTTGTCTGCTTCTTTCTCGGCTTTTATTCTCGTATATTCTAAGGCACCGGTTTGTTCCATCGTTGCTATGATGTCTGAGAGGTGGGGCAGGCCATCACCGTTTTGAATCGCAAGACGAATTTGTTCAGATTGTGCACCTGTGCTATTCCACATGGCGTATAGCAGAGGCAAAGTCGGTTTCCCTTCTGCTAGGTCATCACCGGTATTTTTACCCATGTCGCCGGCTTCTGAAGTGTAATCCATTACATCGTCAATTAGCTGAAATGCCGTACCTAAATGCATGCCATATTTTTGCATCGCTTGTTCAGTTGCCTCATCTGCACCTGCAATAATAGCCGAGAGTTGCGTTGCCGCTTCAAATAATCGTGCGGTTTTACCATAAATGACATCAAAATAACTTTGTTCAGTGGTGTCTGGATCATTACAGTTCATTAACTGCAAAACCTCGCCCTCTGAAATTTCATTGGTCGCATTGGCTAAAATATCCATAATACGCATGGATTTTAAGCTAACCATCATTTGAAACGAGCGGGTATAAAGAAAGTCACCCACAAGTACACTTGCTTGGTTACCAAACACTTCATTGGCGGTCTCTTTGCCACGGCGCATCGTAGATTCATCGACAACATCATCATGGAGTAATGTTGCGGTATGGATGAATTCAATTATGGCCGCTAAAGTAGAATGGTTATCACCTTCATAACCCAGCGCTCGCGAGGCTAATACGGTTAACATAGGGCGAATGCGTTTACCGCCACTATTAACGATATAAACACCTAATTGGTTAACTAACGCGACATCTGACTTTAATTGAGACGCGATACACTGATTTACGGCTTGCATGTCGGGACTGGCAAGTTCGATGATTTTCTGAATTTCCATCAACTGCTTTAAAATTTTAATTCAACTTGCGGCAAAGTGTACCTGAGTACACACATTATCTAAATACAAAATAGATTAAGAAATCTAAATCATCATAAAATAAGTAAACTTAAATGGGCAATCTACCGCTTTTATCTGATTTAGTAATTAAATGTCGTTTTTTATTCATTTAAACGTAATTAGTGCTTGCGTCTATTTTGCATCTCATTTAGAATTCGCGCCCTGTTTTACAGATTAAAATTGTGCGAAGAACGCACAGGAGACGGAGTAATATGTACGCGGTATTCCAAAGTGGTGGTAAACAACACCGTGTTGCTGAAGGCCAAACCATTCGTCTTGAGAAACTAGACGTAGAAACTGGTTCTGCAGTCGAGTTTGATCAAGTGTTGTTAGTTGCTAACGGCGACGATGTAAAGGTTGGTGCGCCATTAGTATCTGGTGGTAAAATCACAGCTGAAGTTGTCTCTCACGGTCGTGGTGAGAAAATAAAAATTGTTAAATTTAAGCGTCGTAAACATTCACGTAAACAAGCTGGCCATCGTCAGTGGTTTACAGAAGTGAAAATTACAAGCATTAACGCTTAATTAGTAGAGGAACTATAAAATGGCACATAAAAAGGCTGGTGGTAGTACTCGTAACGGTCGTGATTCAGAAAGCAAACGTTTAGGTGTTAAGCGTTTTGGTGGAGAAACAGTATTAGCCGGTAATATTATCGTTCGTCAACGTGGTACTAAATTCCACGCTGGCACAAACGTTAGTATGGGCCGCGACCACACATTGTTTGCTACTGCAGAAGGTAAAGTTAAGTTTGACGTTAAAGGTCCACTTAACCGTAAATACGTGAGCATTGTTGCTGAATAATATCAGTAACTGTAAAGTATTTTAAAACCCCGCTTATGCGGGGTTTTTTATTTCTAATGCATACATACTAGAATAGTGGCAGCTTTACCCATCCCGAGATATAGTGATAGGTAGGCGCTTTAGAACAACAAGAGTTAATTGCGAAATGAAATTTGTAGATGAAGTAGAAATCAAAGTCGACGCTGGTGATGGCGGTAACGGCGCGATCTCGTTCCGTCGTGAAAAATATGTACCTAATGGTGGTCCAGACGGCGGCGATGGTGGCGATGGTGGCGATGTGTTTTTACTCGCAGATGAAGGACTCAATACCCTTGTAGATTATCGTTTTGAGCGTTTTCATAAAGCCCAGCGTGGCCAAAATGGCATGGGTAGAAATTGCACAGGTTCACGTGGTGAAGATTGCATATTGTCAGTACCAATCGGTACTCGCGCTCGAGACTTAGACACAGACGAAATCATTGGTGACTTGACCAAACACGGTCAAAAGTTATTGGTGGCCAAAGGTGGATTCCACGGATTAGGTAATACGCGCTTTAAAAGTAGCGTTAATCGTGCACCTCGACAAAAAACCAATGGTACGCCAGGTGAAGTTAGAAACCTACAAATGGAACTGTTGTTATTAGCTGACGTAGGTATGTTAGGTTTACCAAACGCTGGTAAATCGACTTTCATCCGGTCAGTTTCAGCAGCTAAACCGAAAGTCGCTGATTATCCATTTACCACACTTATTCCAAATTTAGGTGTTGTCCGTGCGGGTAACTCGTTTGTTGTTGCGGATATACCTGGCCTAATTGAAGGTGCTGCAGATGGCGCTGGCTTAGGGATCCGATTCCTCCGCCATTTAGAACGTTGTCGCGTACTGTTGCATTTAGTCGATATTTTACCTGTTGATGGTTCTGATCCAGTCGACAATGCACGAGTTATCGTTGGTGAATTAGAACAGTACAGCGAAAAACTTGCAGGCAAACCGCGTTGGTTAGTCTTTAACAAGATTGACTTGATGTCAGAAGAAGAAGCAAACGAGCTTTGTAAATCTATCGTAGAACGCTTGGAGTGGGATGGGCCTGTTTACCAGATTTCAGCTTCCACAGGTCAAAATACAAAAGATTTATGCAACGATTTGTCAGACGCGTTAGAAGATATGCCGAGAGAAATTGTTACGGATGAAGATGAGAAAGTTGAATTCCAGTGGCATAGTTACCATGAAGAAGCGTTGGAAGCGGCTGCAGGTGATGCAGATGACGAAGACGATGAAGATTGGAACGAAGATGACTACGATGTTGAAGTCATCTACAAGCCATAATTGAGATTAGGAAAGCCGCGTGACTAAGATTTCATTAATTGCCGCGATGGCCCACGATAGGGTAATAGGCAGAGATAATGACATGCCTTGGCATATGCCTGCCGATTTAAAGCATTTTAAATCGATAACGCTTGGTAAACCGGTCATTATGGGGCGTCGGACATTTGATTCAATTGGCCGACCACTGCCGGGTAGACAAAATATTGTCGTCACTAGTAATAAAGATTGGACGCATGAAGGGGTCGATGTTGTACATTCACCTGAAGATGCGCTCACTTTGGTTGAAAAAGAAGCTGAAGTAATGATCATTGGGGGTGGTAAAATATACCAACACTATTTATTATTAGCGTCGACCTTGTATCTAACTTTGATCGATTTAACGATTAATGATGGTGATACACAATTCCCAGATTGGGAAACCGTCGGTAGTTGGACGGAAGTGGACAAAGAAAGCCACCTCCCTGACGAGAAGAATAGCTATCCTTATCAGTTTGTTACTCTTGTAAAGGATTAGGGGTTTTCCTTAAATTGACAAAACATAGACTTGAATAACAATAATTCTGTGGTAATGTCCTTAATAATAATAAAAAAGCGAGAATGTTTATGAAGTTTGTAACAACACTATTGTCTGTTTCTTTGATTTTAGGTGGAATTGCGTTTTCAACTCCAGCCAAGTCTGCAGATATGGCTTCAGTGCTTGCAGGATTTTGCGATAACGTTGCAACTGATAACAAATCACGTGTCCGTAAGAAGTTAAAAGAAGCCGGCGTAAAACTACGCCATATCTATGACGGCATAACTTGTGGCGGAGAGAACTTGGTTCGTTACGCAATGACAAAAAATGCTCAAGGCGCGGGCGAGTTTATCGTTAAACGTATGCCAGCATCACATTTTGCTGATTCAGGTGATTTAGATTGGGCAAATGCCAATGGTCACGGAGATTCAGAGATAGCCAAAGCAATTAAAGACAGATAATTTAAAAATTATTTGGATAAAAAAAGCCACTTTATTAAGTGGCTTTTTTATTGTGTGCGAATTGAAAGTCTTTAACGTCATCAAGTTGTAACGGTCGGCTAATGTAATATCCTTGGGCATATCGAACCCCCATTTTCAACAACTCGTCAAAGATATCGGCGTTTTCAACAAACTCCGCGACGGATGTCTTACCTAACGCGGTTGCGACTTCTGCAATAGCACTTACAAGAGTTTTATCAACCGAATTATTGTTCATGTCTTTAACAAAACTACCGTCAATTTTAACAGAGTGTGCCGGCAGTTCTTTCAAATAAGCAAACGTACTAAAGCCCGTACCAAAATCGTCTATGGAAAATTCACAACCTAGCGCGCTTATGGTCTCAATCATCCGCCTTGTGCCACTTACATTAGTTAAGCTGGCTGATTCAGTGAGTTCGAATATAATTCGATGACCATCGACATTGTATTTTTTTAGTTTTGATTCAATAAGTGGCGCTAAGCGTTCATCTGAAAAAGCATGTGCAGAAAGGTTAATGGCCACACGGTGTAATTCAGGGTTACTACTCAGGGATTTTAATGCTTGGTTAATCACTTGATGATCGAGAAAACTAATGTCCTCTGCACGTTCAAGCGCAGGAATAAACTCGTTTGGATAAGTTAACGTATCGCCATGTTGCAGTCTGACCAACGCTTCAAAGTAGGCCACTTTGTTTTCTTCAAGATCCCAAACTGGCTGGAAGTGCAGTATTAGATTGTCATTAATAACAGCATCTTGTAGCCGGTGTACCCATTTCATATTGTCGAATTGCATTGTCGATTCAACGTCATCTTCTGCAAAACAATGAATTTGATTTCGGCCTTTATTCTTGGCCACATACAAAGCGATATCAGCTTGTCGGAGGTATTCAGGCGCTGTGCTGTGGCCGTCTATTTCTGACAGACCAATACTGGCGCTGATTTTATAGGTGTTGTTGGAAAATTGAAAATGGGTATCGGATATTTGCTTACAAATATTATTGCCAATCGTTTTTGCGTTTTCCATTGTTGTACTGGACAACAGGATAACAAATTCATCACCACCAACTCGGCATAAAATGTCTGACTGTCTAAGGCGTTGCGAAAGTATCTGAGACACTTCTCGAAGGACCATATCACCCGTTTGATGACCTTCTGTATCATTAATTACTTTAAAGTGGTCAAGGTCGATGTAGAGCAAACAGTGGCTGTCATCTCCGCGTGACGCAAGGAGTGTCAACCGACTCAGTTGCGTATCAAAGTAATATCGATTATAGAGACCAGTTAACGTGTCGTGTAATGCAAGGTGACTTAATTTTTCTTCTGCTTTTTTACGATCATGAATATTATCAACTGTTGCACTTAAACCTGACGTTACGCCATTTTTAATTATTTTATGCAGCTTAATCTCAACCCACAAATTGTAATTGTAAGCCGTTTTAATTTTGACCTCTTCGGTAGAGGATGTTTGATTCAACTTCAACATGCTGTTGATTTTGGCGGTGAATCTGACAGCGCCTAATTCATCAACTTCAATAAACTCGAGTAAGTTTTTGCCAATACATCGTTCAATCGAAAACCCAGTTAAACTGCACCAGGTTTTGTTCAGGAATTTTATTTTACCGTCTTTATCTAATTCAATGACAACAGAACTCAAGTTCTCTAGAAGGGTTGTATGCTCGTCAAAAAGGTCGCGAAATTTCCGTTCACTTTGTTCTAGCTGCGATACTTTTTGCGCAAATTGATTATTGCTGATCATAAAGTCATTGCGTCGCGCAGCCCGTTCACAAATATTAAGGACTCGGGAAGGATTTAAAGGACGGTAGATAAAGTCACTTGCGCCATGGATCATGTAATATTCGGCAACTTCAATATCGTTCCTAGGAACGATAACGACACATGGAATTTCTGGCAGTTCTTGATGTACAGCTTTGATTAATTCTGACGCTGTGTTTTCCGGCAGCGCATTATCAACGATTAGAAAGTCAATGTTTTGTTGGCGGAGAATAGCCAAGCCATCTTTGGCATTTGGAACGGTGAAGGTCTCAAATTTTGAATCAATAAGTAATTCGATTTCCGACGCTAAGCTTTTGTCCGCCATAACATTTAAGGCGGTCATTTTACTACTGATCGGTAATGAGAGAGAAAACGCGTCGGCTAAGATTTCGTTTACTTTAGATGTTTCACTTTTAGTTAATACCGCGTTTATACCAAATGCTTTAGCTGTGGCTTCGGCAATACGTTCACTGTGAGTGTCGGTCAACAATACGATAGGAATTTTACGGTCGCATACGTAAATGTCCGATCGAATTAAACTTGATAGACACCAACCATCAACATCACCGATATCAATATCTGAAATGATAAAGTGAAAATTATTATTTTTTAACTTTTCAATTGCACTTGTGCTGTTTTCAACAGTATGGATATCAAACAGTTGTAAACTTCTGATTCGACTACTTAGTTGTACACGATTTTTAGGATCAGATGTAATGAGTAGTAGGGGAAGTTTACGATCCACGAAATTACAACCTTTATATTACGCGTTCATTTAACGCATCTGTGCCTAAAAAGACCTTTACTCTATAAAGAAACGAGAATTTAAACAAGTCGTGAATAAGATAAGTACCACAAGTTGGGGATTTCTATTAAAGACTGGTAGAATATCGCGAATTTTACCAACTATTTGAGGTTAGATGTGCAAGTCGCCGATTTCCATTTTGATTTACCCGAGCAGTTAATTGCCAAAGCACCTAAAAGTGAACGCAGTAGTAGCAAACTAATGGTGTTAGATGGCAATACGGGCGAGGTTAACCACAGGGTATTTTCTGATATCGTGTCGTTGGTAGAACCTGGTGATTTACTTATCTTTAACAATACTCGTGTTATTCCAGCCCGGATGTATGGCAAAAAAGAATCTGGCGGAAAAGTTGAAATTTTAGTTGAACGATTGATTGACGAAGCTTCTGTCTTAGCGCATGTCAGAGCCAGTAAAGCGCCAAAGCCCGGGACTATTCTTATTCTAGAAGAGGACGTTCGGGCAGAAATGATCCAGCGGCACGATGATTTATTTGAATTGCGATTTCTTACAGACTCCACAGTTCTTGAGGTTTTAGAACAAAAAGGGCATATGCCACTGCCACCATATATTGACCGTCCGGACACCGAATCTGACAGGGAACGTTATCAGACGGTTTATAACGAAAAGCCAGGTGCGGTTGCTGCACCAACGGCTGGTTTGCATTTTACTGAAGGGTTATTAGCGGAATTAGCCGCAAAAGGTGTGCAAACTGAGTTTGTTACTTTACATGTAGGCGCTGGAACGTTCCAGTCGATTCGTGTTGATACGGTGACCGACCATAAAATGCATGCTGAATATGCAGATGTGTCGGCAGAGGTTGTTGAAGCAATTCAAAAAACTAAAGCGAATGGAAAACGAGTCATTGCGGTCGGGACAACGTCGGTGAGATCAATTGAATCGGCGGCTTGGAAGTCAGAGATGCAAACGGGTCAATATTCGCAATTAAAACCTCTAACTGGCGAAACAGATATTTTTATTTATCCTGGATATGAATTTAAAATAGTTGATGCGATGGTCACTAATTTTCATTTACCTGAGTCAACCTTGATCATGTTGGTGTCTGCTTTTGCTGGTCAACAACATATTTTGAATGGCTATAACTTAGCGGTTGAAAATGAATACCGATTTTTTAGTTACGGTGACGCGATGTTCTTAACTAAAAAAACGGTTCCATAGCTGATGAAAGAAAATGGTAGAGCGGAAAACCGCTTTACCATTTAGACTTGCACTCGGCCTTTTCTAAAATATTTATACAATCCAACCAAAGACGCTGCTATCCAAAACAGTTCAATGACAAAACTCGCTAAGTTAAAATTAATGCAAAGGCTAATCAGCAGCAAGATTGCGCCAACCAAATTAAGCAAATTGTAGATCACGCCTTTGGGATCCATTTTATCCAATTGGATCATGAAATAGGCAAGAACAATCGAAAAAGTGCCGCACATACCAATGATGTCGGCAATTATTGAGGTAGACATTATGACTCCTAAATCTCTATACAGATTAAAATAACCTGGCGCGGTTCCTTGGAGACATGCCCATGCAGCGTGCGCTGACTTCCATTTGGCAGAAGTTGCCATTGTAATTCACCTAGTTGATTATTCAATAGGGATTTTTACTAAGAACTCAGATATAATGCGCGCAATTTTAGAAGACTTAATCAAGCTAAATAGTGCTTGTCATTTTAGAGACCAACGATGAAATTTGAATTGATCAACACCGACGGCAAAGCTCGCCGTGGTAAATTAAAGTTTGATCGCGGTGAGGTAGAAACTCCTGCGTTTATGCCGGTCGGTACTTACGGTACGGTTAAAGGGATGACACCCGACGAATTATTAGATACCGGTGCTCATATTTGTTTAGGCAATACGTTCCATTTGATGTTACGTCCAGGCACTGAAATTATTCGTAAACACGGCGATTTACACGACTTCATGAATTGGCAAAAACCAATTCTGACAGACTCGGGTGGTTTTCAGGTATTTAGTTTAGGCGATTTGCGCAAGATAACTGAAGCCGGTGTGGAATTCCGTTCACCAATTAACGGTGAAAAAATTATGTTAACGCCAGAACGTTCAATTGAAGTTCAACGCGATTTAGGCGCTGACGTTGTGATGATTTTTGACGAATGTACGCCATATCCAGCGACAGTTGAAGAAGCTAAAACGTCAATGGAATTATCATTACGATGGGCACAACGTTCTAAAGAAGAACACGGTGACAGCAAAGCGGCATTGTTTGGTATCGTGCAAGGTGGCATGTACCCAGACTTACGTGAAGTTTCACTAGCGGGTCTAGAAGAAATAGGTTTTGACGGTTACGCCATTGGTGGATTGTCGGTTGGTGAGCCTAAAGAAGATATGATAAATATCTTAGATACTACGGCTTACAAATTACCAGAACAAAAGCCTCGTTATTTAATGGGGGTTGGAAAGCCTGAAGATATCGTTGAAGCGGTAAGACGTGGTATTGATATGTTCGACTGCGTAATGCCAACTCGAAATGCTCGCAATGGTCATTTATTTGTTACTGACGGTGTTGTTAAGATCCGTAATGCACGTCATAAAGACGATACGGGCACACTTGATGCTGGATGTGATTGTTATACCTGTGGTAATTATTCCCGCGCTTATTTACATCACTTAGACAAATGTAACGAAATTTTGGGCGCTCGTTTAAATACGATCCACAACCTTCGTTATTACCAACGATTAATGCAAGGCTTACGTGATGCAATTCAAAACGATCGACTAGATGAATATGTTGCTGAGTTTTACGCATTACGTGATTTACCTGTTCCGCCAATGTCGGATGAAGGGTTAAACAAATAGCTTAAAATTAGTGGACGAGGCATTGTATAAACGCTGTTTCGTCCTTATATAGAATTTCATTGTAAAAATTATTAAAGAGATTAAGGGAAATCCATGAGTTTATTCATTTCTAACGCATATGCCGAAGGCGGCGCTCCAGCTGCAGCTGCAGGACCTGACATGTTGATCATGTTGTTAATTTTCGGTGTGATCTTTTATTTCATGATCTACCGTCCACAGGCTAAACGCGTAAAAGAACATAAAAACCTAGTATCGTCACTTGCAAAAGGCGATGAAGTTTTAACGGCTGGCGGCATGATTGGTAAAATCACTAAAGTTGCTGACGATAAAGACTTCGTTCGTGTTGAACTTGCGGAAGGTATTGAAGTAATGGTTCAAAAAGGCTCAATTAATTCTGTTCTGCCTAAAGGCACAATAAAATCAATTTAGTAGTTGTTAAGTCCGGCTTAGCCGGGCTTTTTCATTTAACGATAATAATTATAAAAGGGTCTTAACGTGTTAAATAAGTATCCACTCTGGAAATACGTCATGGTGGTGTTGGTACTGCTTATCGGCGGGTTGTATTCTGCACCAAATCTCTACGGCGAAGATCCCGCCATCCAAGTATCTGGCGTCCGTGGCGCTGAAGTTAATGCGTTAGTATTAGACACTGTTGTGGCTAAGTTAGATGAAGCCAAAATAGAATATAAAAAATCAGAATTGGCTGAAGGTCGTATTTTGGTTCGACTTAAGCGTGAAGATGATCAATTAAAAGCGAAAGAAGCGATTGGCGATAGTTTAGGCGACGGCTTTGTAGTAGCGTTAAACCTTGCTCCTGCAACACCTGGATGGTTACAGGCCTTTGGTGCTGGTCCACTTAAGCTTGGTCTTGACTTACGTGGTGGTGTGCATTTCCTTATGGAAGTGGACATGAAAGAAGCCATGAATAAAAAATTCACTGAAATGGAAGAAGACTTTAAAGCTGACCTTCGTGAAGAGAAAATTTATTATCGTCGTATAGCGCAAACCGGTTCTGGTGAAGCTGTCCGAGTTCAGATTCGAAAAGCTGAAGAATTAGACGACGCCCGTCGCTTTATCGAGAAAAAATATCCGGATCTTGTCGTTATTGAAGATAGCAAAACAAGTGAACCTGACTTGTTAGTTTCAATGACGGAACAAAAAATCAAAGAAACGCGTAATTACGCGGTTGACCAAAACATTACTATTATTCGTAATCGTGTAAACGAACTCGGCGTAGCTGAACCTTTAGTTCAACGTCAAGGGCAAGAACGAATTGTTGTGCAATTACCAGGTGTACAAGACACTGCACGTGCGAAAGAAATTTTAGGCGCCACTGCGACATTAGAATTTAAAATGGTTTATCAAGACGGTGATATTGGCGCTGCTATGAACGGCCGTGTTCCACCAAAAGCTAAACTATATGACAGTAAGAAACAGGGACCTGTTTTACTTGAGAAAAAAGTAAGACTTACGGGTGACCACATAGTTGACGCACAAAGTTCATTTGATCAATACGGAATGCCGCAGGTAAGTATTTCATTAGATACAAAAGGCGGCAATAAAATGTCGGCGATGACAAAAGACAACATTGGTAACCCAATGGCTGTTGTGTTCATCGAATACAAGCCAACTGAAGTAAAAGACAAAAATGGCGTTTCGATTCTTAAAAAATATGAAGAAGTTATTAGTGTTGCAACGATTCAAGCGCGTTTAGGTCGTAACTTCGTTATTACCGGTTTGGATTCGTCATCAGAAGCACATAACCTTGCCTTGATGTTACGTGCGGGTGCGCTAATTGCGCCAATTCAAATTGTTGAAGAACGTACGGTTGGTCCAAGTTTAGGTCAAGAAAATATCGATGCTGGTTTTAATGCCGTAATGTTAGGCTTTGGCTTAGTTTTACTGTTTATGCTGGTTTATTACAAAAAGTTTGGTCTTGTTGCAAACGTCGCACTAGCTGCAAACTTAGTTATGATCATCGGTGTAATGTCTATGATCCCAGGCGCAACACTAACCCTTCCTGGTATTGCGGGTATCGTATTAACCGTTGGTATGGCAGTTGACGCCAATGTACTTATATTTGAAAGAATAAGAGAAGAGTTGAAAGATAACCGTAGCCCTCAACAGGCGATTCATCATGGTTATGACAGTGCTTTCTCGACAATTGCCGATGCCAATATCACAACGTTTATTGCTGCGGTTATATTGTTTGCTATAGGTACTGGACCAATTAAAGGCTTTGCGATTACGTTAGCCATTGGTATTGCTACTTCCATGTTTACTGCCATTGTTGGGACACGTGCAATCGTGAACGCAACATGGGGTGGTAAACGAATCGAAAAACTTTCGATATAACTCGGCGAGATTATTAATATGCAACTTTTAAATTTATCAGAAACAGTTAATTTTATGTCGCTTCGCCGCATAACGTCGGCGTTTTCAATCTTATTAATTGTCGCTTCAATCGCGTCATTTGCAACAAAAGGTTTAAACTGGGGCCTTGATTTCACCGGTGGTAGCTTAATCGAAGTTTCTTTTGAGCAAAGTGCTGACTTAACAAAAGTCCGTCAAGTTATGGATGAAAACGGCTTTGGTGACGCTACGGTACAAAACTTTGGCTCAAGTCGTGATGTATTAATCCGAATTGCACCAAGATTACATGCTGAGGGCGAATCAGTAGGTGAAAAAATTGACTCTAAAATGATCGGAGATACGATCATGTCAGCGTTAACTGCTATGGACGATACAGCGACAATGCGTCGAATCGAGTTTGTTGGCCCGAGCGTGGGCGGTGAACTTAGAGAACAGGGCGGTTTAGCCATGTTAACGGCGTTATTATGTATCCTAATCTATGTTGCTCTTCGTTTTGAATGGCGATTTGCGTTAGGCTCGGTATCCGCGTTAGGACATGACGTTATTATTACGGTTGGTTTATTTAGTGCCCTAGGTATTGAATTTGACCTAACGGTATTAGCTGCTGTGTTAGCCGTAATCGGTTATTCACTTAACGATACTATTGTTGTATCCGATCGAATCCGAGAAAACTTTCGAAAGATACGTCAAGGTGAAGCAGAAGAAATTATCAATATCTCGTTAACGCAAACGCTTAACCGTACTATGGTTACATCATTTACGACAGCTCTAGTGTTGTTGGCCTTGTTGTTTGTTGGCGGTGAGCTAATTAAAGGCTTTGCCACTGCGTTATTGTTTGGTGTTGTAATTGGTACATATTCATCAATTTATGTTGCGAGCTCTATCGCGCTTGCTTTAGGGATCAGTAAAGAAGACATGATGCCAACAGAAGTTGAAAAAGAAGGTGCTGATCAAGACCAGTTAATGCCTTAACAAAGTCCGCGTAAATTTGTATTTTGATAAACGGTAAGCCTAGGCTTACCGTTCTTTTTTGGAGATTATTATGCCTAGTTTCGATATTGTGTCAGAAATTGATGTAAATGAAGTGCGTCACGCTACTGAAAATGCAACTCGAGAAGTGTCAACACGATTTGATTTTCGTGGGGTTGAGGCCAACTTTGAATATAAAGACGGCACCGTGAAAATGGTTGGTGAAGGCGATTTTCAGTTAAAGCAAATGTTAGATATTTTGAGAAATAAATGCACCAAGCGCGGATTAGATCCGGCATCAATGGACACCGAAGGGAAAGTCGATATCACCGGTAAAACCTATACACGAGTTATTGGTTTTAAAGAGGGCATTGAACAAGACATGGCTAAAAAGATCGTTAAGTTGATCAAAGAAGACAAACTTAAAGTTCAGGCGTCTATCCAAGGTGATAAAGTCAGAGTGACGGGTAAAAAGCGTGATGATCTGCAACAAGCTATGCAAGTGCTACGAAGCGCAGAGCTGGGGCAACCGCTACAATTTAACAATTTCAGAGACTAGTCGATATTTTACGATCTACGTTTTAGGTAGTCGCTTGGATTAGTAAATTTTGACTAATCGCGTCGACTAATTGGTCAAGAGCAATTGGTTTAGTGAGAAAGCTATCAAATAAGGCTTTCTCTCTACTTGACCTATACACATCTGCGGTAAGTGCTAGGATCGGAATTTTGACTTTGTTCGCTCTTAGCCGGCGAGTGGCTTCTATCCCACTTATTCCCGGTAAATGAATATCCATCAAAACTAAGTCAAAATCAGCATTTGTACCAAAGGTTACAGCCTCTTCGCCAGTCCCTACGATTTTAAACTGCACCGGTATTGCGCCTAACAAGGCTGCAATAACCATTTGATTGACTTTATTATCTTCAACAACAAGTATGTTTGTCGTGTCTGGGATGTTCTTTGTTTGTATATTGCTGGACGAGGGCGTCGGTACATTCTTATAAGGCAGAGACACAGTTACTGTTGTGCCGACTTTGTTTTTACTTTGAACATCGATATGACCATGCATGAGTTCGACTAAGCCCTTAGTAATCGATAGCCCTAAGCCCGAACCTTCATTGTTTTGTGATTGCCCCGTAATTTGCGCAAACTGATTAAATAGGTAAGGGATCTTTTCAGTTTGAATTCCAATACCGCTATCGACGACTTTTAATATCAGTGTCTCATTAAGCACTGATGCACTCACAATGACCTTGGAGTTTGAATGACTAAACTTGATGGCATTGTTTATTATATTAGATAAAACACAACCAAATTTAGCTTCATCAATTGCCACTGTTTTAGGAATATCATTGGCTATTTGGACATCAACTTTAATGCTTTTTTCGTTGGCCTTGATCATTAAGTTGTTTACGACAAATTTGATATAGTCAGAAGGGTCAGAATGCGTAATTTCTAGATTTAACACACCAGCATCAATTTTACCGACCTCCAATAAGGCATTCAATGTTTTTAACATTTGCTTGCCGCTTAAGTCTATTTGCGACAAGTTTTCAGTGACGGCGGGAAATTGCGCTGCGAGTTCGACATTTTTCGTCAACAAGTCGGAAAGGCCAATGATTGCATTCAGAGGGGTTCGCACGTCATGGGAAATATTAGACAAAAACGATTCTTTGTAGCTGTTTGCTAAAATGAGCTTGGTACTTTGTAATTTTAATTCTAGTTGAGACATCACGGACGTTGCCAAAGTAAGCAATGATTTACTTTGCTTTGAACTCAATGTTTTAGGTCGGTCACTGGCAACGCAAATCGTGCCTATATTTAGACCTGATGGGGATTTAAGGGGCGCTCCTGCATAAAATCTAATGTGTGGAGAATTGGTCACGAGTGGGTTGTCAGCAAACCGTTCGTCTAACATAGTGTCACGAACTTCAAATATTTCATCTTGTAAAATTGCATGGGCACAAAACGCTACGTCACGACTTGTGCAGTCTATATCGACACCAATCCGAGATTTATACCATTGTCGCTTTGCATCTACTAAGCTAATCATTGCAATTGGGCATTCACATATTTCAGACGCCAATATTGTTAAGTCATCAAAAGCTTTTTCATGTTCTGTATCAAGTATCCCATAGGAAAATAAGGTCTTCAGACGTTCTTTTTCATTTTTAGGTAAATCAGCAATTTTCATAATAAGTGTACCGAGTAATTGATTACGTCCATTTATTTCCGCCTATCGTGTAAAAATAGCTTGCGAACCGTCAGCATCAATTTTACTCATTGCAGTTGTCTGTTATAAGCGAGCAAGTTACATCGCAAGTTTATTGATATTGCTTATTAACAATATGTTTTTACCCAAGTAAGTTGTAAATATCCCCACCGCTTCGTTTATACATGTACCTTCAATTACGCAAGAAATGCTCTAGCGGTAAAAATTAAAATCGACTCTTAATTAGATTATAGACAGTAAATAAAATGTTGAGGGACTAATTTTGATCACTTTTAATGGAGTAAAAAATAGGTGAGAAATAGTAGAATAAAAAGCTGAAATCCATATGATTCAGTAGCTGTGTGTGCATGTCTGGGTTTATTTGACAGAGCTTGATGATAAAAGCTGTAGGTGCGAAGTTCAGTTTGAATGTTAGTCGTATGAATAACTTAAAATGACGTAATTACACAATAGAATGTCGATAAGCGGTGATCTACAGTCATAAAAAAAGCAGCGCTAAGCTGCTTTTTTCATAGACTCTTTAAGCGTCCTGCTCAACTAATTCCGTTAGTATCGTCTTCCCTGTTTGCTCCTTGCCCTCAATTCCATTGAGTTCCCATCCATTTGGTCCCATATTCCTTTGCGCTACCTTGCGTTCATGTCCTTATGATTCCAATTTCCATACCGACTGATTTCCGTATTGTTCGCTCCGTGCGTCCATATTAGTCCGTTAACGCATCCTACGTTTCCATCCCTAATAGTCCAATTAGCTTCCCATCTATCCCTATCCATTTCCTTGTGTTTAAGCTCCTGCTTTCCTACAATATTTCCTTATTCGCTTCCAGCGTTTCCTATCCCTGTGTGTTAAATCATTTAACACTCTCGTCGTTTCGTTGAGTTCATATTAGAGACAAACGAAAAATGGGGAACTATGAAAATATTATGGTTTCTAAATATAAAAGTAGTCACATTGTGTTTTTATTGTTATTTTCCTTATGAAACAAGTGTTTATGGTGTTTTGTTCTATGGTTTAGTCGTCTATATTCAGAAAGGTCTTAGGGTACTGTGAGATATGTCTTACAAGTTTTCAGGCGGTATACGCTTTTGCCCATAACGTAACTTGGTATCCGCCATTCAAAATGAATTTTTAGTCAACTGTAATGGTCTGCCGGGTCAACCCTTTATATACTAGAGTACTTTACGTGATGGTGAGTTTAGTCCAATATTTTCTTTTAATAACGACACTCAAGCAATGCAGGTTGATAGTAATTACGGAAATGCTAGCTTATTTAAAACTCCTGTTGCCAATGTCCTAGGATCAATGTGGTCGATAATTATCAATAAGCAAGAGGATGACTTATTATTAAAGCGTAACGGTTAGTTATTTTCTTGTAGTAAGAATTTGTTTGGATATGATGAAAGGAAAGTCTATAGGCACTTTTAGTGAATTATTTATCGTTTCTAAACAACTTCTAACGCGAATTTTGACGCGAATTTTACGGAAATGCTTCAATTGGTTATTCCTAATCTAGTTGCAGCGCTTAAGCTACTTAACAAGAATACCCACTTATTTTTAATATCCGCAGATTATTCATTAAGGCTTTTTGTTTAAAACAACTACTATAAGTTAATACGACACTAGCGTAATGCGAGCGGTATACGCAATTACAACAAAGGACTTAACTTGGACTTTCAGTTTGTTTACGATCGACGTCTAAAACGACATTTTTTAGAACTTGGCGGTGAGTACACTGTTGTCGCTAATTTTTTTAACGACGAGTTAGCGCCAGCTGGTATGAGTATTTCAGTGCTGCAAACTTTACGCGAGCAATTGCTAAAAAATTCTGGGGTATTGCTCGGGCAAGAGTGGTCGGTCAATATTGAAGCAGAAGAACTCACTATTTATCACAATAATTATGCTGAGCATTTAGAAAATCTGGTTACTGAACGTGACGAAGATGAGGATATGCGTCAGGAAAAAACAGAAGATGAAAGCGAATACGATGTATTTCTAGGTGACCATATTTTGAGGTGCGGTAAGGACGATCTTATTTATCTAATTGATAAATGGATTGATTTTATTCAGGAATGAATAACGAATGTTAAATAGTACAAATTCACCTCGTCATTTTGTAGTGGCCACGTTGGCATTTTTTGCTTCGTTTGTTGTGATTATTTTTATGTCACAAATGCAAACAGCCATCTTTCTAAACTATGATTTTTTTGTAAAAGTTAAAAGCTTCAAGGCAGTACTGTGTTTGTCTGCGCTATTTTATCTTTCATTTTTAACAAAAAGTTATTTGGGCAGTGTATTACGTTGGGATCGTTTTAAATGGCATATACCGACTATATTGGTAGCACACGGCATTGAATCAACATTTTATGGGTATGTTGATAATCCCGCATACTGGGTTGTCATTAGCTGTATAACATTAATTATTTCCGCCGTTGTTACGCTATTTTATGTTGTATCCCAGATAAAAAAAATCAAAAAAGAATGGCTGATTAATATTCTAATTGGTACCGGGTTAATTTTTAGCTGTGTTTATGCATTTACATTAAATGTGAATTTTAATCATATTGATGAATTCAGTTTGTTGCTTGTCATACTGGTTACGTTTTCAGCCTCGTGTTTAATTTTGTCTTCATTACTGCTGTTGAGTCATCCCCATAGTTCGCAACGTGAAATGCATTCTGTACCTTTGGTCATAGCTATTATTTCTTTATTTGAAATATTTGGTCGGGAAGGGTTCGTTGTCTGGTGGGGAGCGGTAATTCTCCATGTATTTCTATTTTATTTGTTGGTTGTCACAATTGTTAGAATAAATCAGTCAGTAGCTCGCGTGATGAATATGTATCAACAAGGCTTAGATACGAATTTAACTCCATACTTTTGTGGTAGCCTAAATGGCCGTATCTTGTTTGCTAATCAAGCATACAAGCGTCTTGTTGGCGAGAAAATTGATAGCAACACCAAAGAATTACATAATGTTTTGTTGGAACACCCCCTTTGGCCAGAAATTAAAGAAAAATTTTGTACAAAAGGTTTTTATAAAGCGGAAACAGTAATCAATCGAAATAACTTAGCCCCACATACAGTGTCGTTACATATTAAACCATTGCATCCAGAAAACGATTGGTACCAAGCGTCTTTTACCGATTTGGAATCTCGAATCGAAATCCAAAAGAATCGTGATGATGCGCTTGAAAAACTCGCTCAATTGTCAAAAAACTTGATGGAAAAGCAGGAAGAAGAAAGACGATACTTTGCTAAAGAACTTCACGACGAAATTGGCCAAGGTTTGACGCTTCTTAAAATTCAGCATCAATTGCCTGAACCGGATATTGAACTAATTAATCATGTGCTAAACGAGTTATTGGAATCGGTTCGTAATCTATCACTTAATTTAAGACCTTCAATTTTGGACGATATGGGGGTATCTGTTGCATTAGGCTGGCTAGCAGAACGACAGGTTAAATTCAGTACATTAAATGTTGAGACTAAGATCCAAACTGATGTTCCGAGGATGTCCGAAAAATTGGAGATTTCTATTTTTAGGATTGCACAGGAAGCGTTTACCAATATTCATAAATACGCTAAAGCGACAAAAGTTAAGCTCGAGTTCACCTTTGTTGATAATACAATTACATTATCAGTAATCGACGACGGCATTGGTTTTGATGTAGGCTCTAAGTTAAATTTTGCAATCAAGAGTCAAAGTTTAGGACTGGTAAGTATTAGAGAGCGTGCTTTTACTATTAATGGAAAATTGCAGTTAAATTCCAGTCCTGAAACTGGGACATCGATTAAACTGGTGGTGCCTTTTGTTGGCAGAGGTAACGTAGTTTGAAATCTCTTAAATATATAGTCGTTGTGTTGCTGGTATTGGCATTTAGTGCAAATGCTAACGCACAGGCCAATTTTAATGTGGTTTATAAGGTCATTACCAGCGCCGATAATCAGCTATTTTTAGTTACCGATAATGGGACTTGGAAAGTAGACGGTCAATATATTGTTAGAGTTGACTCTGTAACAGTTGAAAAGCTTAAACTTGCTAATTTTGATTTTCCAAAACCTGTTTTATCGTTTAACCATGTTTCAGAAAACCCAAGTTGGCATGGCATTTTTATTGTTATCGTAGGGATATTACTTTGTATTGCACTATTTATTTTGCAGCGCGATTCAAGCCTTAAAGATAAACAATATATGACTACGTTGAGGCAACAGAAACGATTAATGGATTTGTGTTTCTGGGTGACAGGTGACATTGTATTAGATTGTGATTTAGAACAAAATTTTGTCGAAAAAATCACAGACAGTAAGCTGTTTTTTGATCTGGATGGAATTACATTTTTATCTGACAGCTACTTAAATCAGATCCACCCTGACGATAAATCAATGTTTCAAACGCAATATCAAGCTATATTGGCAGCTGGCCACAATCGATTTCAATTGATGTACCGATTTTCTGATAACAATGGCGATTGGCGATGGATTGTTGAAAGGGGGTGCGTCATCGAACGTGCGTCTAACGGAGAAGCAAAACGAATAGTAACGAATTTGCGAGATGAAAGTGAGTTGCGACGTGAGCAAAATAATCTGGTTAGAATTAATCATGCTCTGGAAAAGAAAATTGCAGCGATTAAAGTGCAAGAGCAGGCAAACAAAAACTAAAATAGGTGATAGTTAATGGAGAAATACACCATATTATTTGCAGATGATCATACCTTGATAAGACAGGGGATCATCAGCTTAGTCAGACACTTTGCCTTTATTGATAGTGACAACATATTACAGGCAAGTAATGGCCTAGAGGCCATCGCTATCGTTAAACGTGCGCATCCTGATGTTGTTGTTATGGACGTTTCTATGCCACAGATGAACGGACTTGAAGCGACCCAACTCATTAAAAGTCAGTTTCCGGAAGTGAAGGTGCTTATATTGTCTCATTACAATAACGAACCTTATGTGTTAAGAGCCTTAAAAGCTGGTGCCGATGGTTATATGTTAAAAGACGCTGCGGTAAGCGAATTGGAGCAAGGTTTATTAAATGTGCTACATGACAAATTGTATATTAGTCCGGATATCGATCAGAATATTATCGCAAAGTTGAATAATAGCCCTAACGGACTGAATGACGCATTAGAATTGTTAACTGCACGGCAGCGTAATATTCTACAATTAATTGCAGAAGGTCATTCTACTAAAGATATAGCCGAAAAACTTTTCCTGAGTGTAAAAACCATTGAAGCTCATCGTTCTAATATAATGGATAGACTCGCTATACGTGATATCCCTGGGTTGGTTCGTTTTGCAATTCGAGTTGGACTGATTCAAGCCTAAATTATTAATAAATAACTCAATAGCTTTATTTGGAAATGCAGAATTTTTAATAGGACTTATACTAAGGTTACATATTTAAAAAAGGGTATTTGAATTGACTAATAACTCGCTTCTAGCGCAGCGGTATGCATTTTTGTTACTTGGCTATTTTGGTACCGGTTATATCCTTTCTAATATTTCTTTTAACAGTCAAATTGTACCAGTTTGGTTACCTGCGGGTATCGCGCTTAGCGCTGTATATCTATGGGGATACAAGCTATTACCTGCGGTATTTGTCGCATCAATCATTTTCAATTTTTCAGTTTTGCCCAATTTTGAAGTTTCTCAAATATTGTCTGAACTCGGCTTTCAAAATATCCTAATCGCCTCCGGTGCGACGTTGCAGACCTTTGTCGGTGCATACATTCTTAATCGTTGGATTGGTAATCCTATAAAACAAGCAGAAAGTAAAAAAACCATCAGTTTTATTTTTTTTGTGGGCCTATTTGTTAATTTAATTTCGTCAAATATTGGCACTTTGTCACTGACTTTACTGAATGACCTTTTTAGCTGGGACGCTTACCTACTTAATATGATGTACTGGTGGTTGGGAGACTCATCGGGTGTATTGATCATGACACCATTTTTACTCAGTCTTTACACAGTTAATGATGAACAGCAGGACTCAAGTCAACCGAAATATATGGTTGTGAATTCGGTTAGTATCTTGTTTGTAGCAATTGTTATGATGACTTGGTTATTCGTAGAGGACTCTAATCAAAATGCGGATTCGCATATTGATTCAAATATTAAAACCATTGAAAATGCGATTTACAGAAAAATAACAACCAATGTCGCTAAACTTCAGCAATTGAGTCATTCAATTCAATTGCAGGATGACTTAAAAAAATCTGATTTTTTAATGTTATCTGATGATTTTTTGGCCATTGATAATTCGATTAAGGCATTGTCCTGGAACCCCTTAATTTCACAAGACAAACTGGATGCTGCGCAACAACTTCTGGCAAGAGAATATAGTGATGGTGAGCATATTAAAGGTGACCCTTTAAGTGAGGGGGACCCTATTGTTTATGTGCAATATATCAATCCAATTGAAGGTAATAAGCAAGCCGTTGGCTTTAACGTCTATTCAAATCCTTTGAGAAAGCTTACTATTGATTCAATTTTAAATACCTATCAACCCGCAGCGACGCAAATTTTACAGTTGGTTCAAAACGACTTTTTTGATCCATCTTTTTTGGTGTTTTATCCAGTTCTAAAGCCTGGTCACGACATCGATGACCCCACCAAAAATCACATCACTGGATTTGCTACAGGTGTTTTTTCGGTTTCTAAAATAATCGAAATGGCCTTAACTAAAGAGCAACGACATTTATTTGAGTACGAGTTATTTGAATTTGGCGAAGAACACCCATTTTTAACCAGCAAAAATTTTCAGGACGTTAATACACTAAAGACTAGCGCAATTTTAAATCTAAATATGTTGAACCAGATTTGGAAGATGAAAATATTTGTCAATGAAGCAAATCTCATACTATTTAAAAATCGTTCGTATTTAGTGTTGTTTATCCTGCAATTTACTTTAGTGGTTATTTTTATAAGCTTAATTTTAATGATGAATAATCGACAAGTTGTATTAGACCGCCTCGTTTCACAAAAGACCAAGTCGCTCAGTTTGGCGGTGAAGGAAGCCAAACATGCAAATGAAGCCAAAAGCCGGTTTTTGGCGAATATGAGTCATGAAATTCGAACACCAATGAACTCTGTTGTTGGTTTTGCTCGACTTGCGAATAAATCTGATGATATCGATGAGATTAAGTCGTTTGTTAATAAAATCGAAATTTCGTCAGATATTATGATGAATGTCGTCGACGATATCTTAGATATTGCCAAAATTGAATCCGAGAAATTGAAACTAAGCGAAGAGGATTTTGATTTAAAAATAATTTTGCAAAAGGTATCTGTGATATTTAAAGCTCAAGCAGAGCAAAAATCCATAAACTGGTTGATTAATGACAACTTACCCGACGGGGTGTTGTATAAAGCTGACAAAACAAGGTTGCAACAAATTATTATGAATTTGTGCAGTAATGCTATTAAATTTACCGATAGCGGCAGTATTACCTTAAGTGCCGATGCTAAAATGCAAAGGAACGGGGTTGCGGAAGTAAAGATTGGCATAACGGACACAGGAATAGGCATGACCCCGAGCCAACTTAGGCACATTTTCACGCCATTCACTCAGGCAGACGATACAACCTCAAGGAAATACGGTGGCACAGGATTGGGATTAGCCATATCTAAACAATTGAGTGAATTGATGGGAGGACAGCTTACTGCTAAAAGTCAAATATCAAAAGGGACGTATTTTGAACTATCGTGCCCGTTGAAAATATCAACTAAACATGGACATGAGAAACTTAAAACACAGCAATCTGTACCAACGGTAGATATTAGCCATTTAAAAATATTGGTTGCAGAAGACAATAAAATTAACCAACTGCTTGTGACTAAGGTACTTGAAGAATTTGCTATTACACCAACTGTTGTAGAAAACGGTGCATTGGCTGTTGAGGCAGCAAAACGCGAACCCTTTGATGCAATACTCATGGATTGCCAGATGCCTGTGCTGGATGGTTATGAGGCGACAAAACAGATTTTAATGACACCAGATTTAAACAATATGCGAATAATTGCCTTAACTGCTGATGTGGACGTATTAAGTAAGTCCAAGGCACAGGATTTTGGCTTTTCCGCACATCTTTCGAAGCCAATTGATGTCGAAAAATTGTATGAATGTTTAGCTGAAGTTGTTCGTCATTCCAAACATAAATAGCAAGACGTTAAGCGGAGAATATTCCGCACAGGTACAGCCATATTCGACTTTAGTTGTTTCTTACACTCGAACTTTTTTGGCTAAATGGTTTCGCTAAAACAAGAAAAATACCGCCAATAACCAATACGGATGCGCCAACGAGCCGCAACGTAATTGCTTCATCAGCCCATATTAAGCCACCAACCGCTGCAATAATCGGAACGGCAAGTTGTATAACGCCGGCCTGTAGTACGTTGATATGTTTTAATATGATGTACCAGACCGTGTAGCCAGCCGCACTTGCTAATACACCAGATGCGATCGCAAGCAAAACCCCTGTCTGATTGATAATAGTTGTGTCTAAATTAAAAAGCGCAACAAGCAGGCAGATTGGTACGGCGTAAATAAAGTTAAAGCTAGTATCAATGCTTGGATCAGAGCCAGCTTTTCCACGAATCGTATAAACTGCCCAGGCCATACCTGACAGGGCCATTAGGATAAACCCAACAATACTCGGTGATGTTAACTCCGGAAACACCAAAACTACGAGCCCCAAAAAGGCTAATCCTACGCCAAACTTCTCAATGGCTAATGTCGATTTTCCCTGCAATGCAGAAGCAATAAACATGGTTATCTGTACAGCGCCAAATAATATTAGTGCCCCTGTGCCAGTATCTAGTGAGACATAGGCAAGTGAAAAGCAAAAGGCATAAACCATTAACCATAATGAAGAAAGCCAATTCGACTTCCGATTCAATGCCAATTTTTGTCTCTTTGCAAAAAGGAAAATAGCTAATGCAATAGCACCAGATATTAGTCTAATGTTGGTGAACGTTATGGGGTCGATGTGGTTATCACCTAACGCTAAACGGCCAAAAATAGAATTGCCAGCAAAAGCAAAGAGCGCAAATAAAATAAGGAAAATCAGCTGCACGTTAATAATGGCCTAGCCTATGTTGATTAACAGTTATGCGAATCAACTATTGTTATTGGAGATATTATTTTGAAGACAAGAATGAACAGATAAATACTAACTGTAAATTTTGAGCTAATGTCACACTTTGCAACATTAACCCAAACAGTTGATGCGCCTAGTGAGAGTGGCCACATCCGCCTGCACTATGAACATGACCGTGGGCAAGTTCATCTTGAGTTGCTTCACGCACCTCTAGTATTTCAACGTCAAATGCTAAGTCGATTCCCGCAAGAGGGTGGTTACCGTCAACAGTTACACTCTCGTCGTCTTTTGCGACAACGATAACCGTTTGCTCACCATTGTCTGTCCCAGCGCGCAATTGCATGCCAACTTCAACTTCAAAGTCTGCAAACAACTCTTTACCAAGTTTTTGTACTAGACCGTCAAAACGTTCCCCATATGCATCTTCAGCGGCAACTTTAACTTCAAATGTATCGCCGACAACATGGTCAATTAACTCTTTTTCTAATCCTTCGATTAAAAATTTTGTCCCTAAAATAAACTCGATTGGTTGTGAGTCATAAGAACTGTCAATTAGAGTATCTTCGCTATCTTTTACCGCGTAATGCATTTTAACAACGGAGTTATTTGTAATTTTCATTTTTAGCCTTAGTTTTCTGCAAGAGAGTAGGGCAATTCTAGTAAACTTAGTGCCGTATCATCATCTTGGTTTATATAAATAGGTTGCTGTTCGATGTCCTTTGGCAACACGAGTTGCACGGCGGTTTCACCTTGATAGTTAGAGAAGTTTATCACTTTACCCTGCGCTCTGCGATTGCCATTTAACGCAACGTATACGTCTTGGCCAATTTCAAATTCAACAGGTTGGTCAATTGAAGCGACAAATAATGCACGTTTGTTTTTGCCCAAGTAGCGCATTCTGGCGACAGTTTCTTGTCCCATATAGCAACCTTTGTTAAACGAAATATAGTCTAACGCTTGGAGGTTCAACATTTGAGGTACGTATTCTCCAATTGTCTTGGCGTACAGATGTGCGCGTCCGCTTAGGACTTCTTGATGCCACCATTGGGCAGCATCACCGCTGGTTTCGATTTCATCTTTACTTAAAATTAGGACATGTCCAGGAGCCAATTCAAAGTTAAAACCTTGGGCATTGACGTGGTCTGAACCATAAACGTGCCAGTTAGCGGTGTCGTCTACGATATCCGCTTTTGCAAAAACACCGTATTTGTTTAGTTCAGCTAATGAAGCTGCAGCACTGTCTTTGGTCGCGATTAGATAAAGTGCATCGTCAATTTTTTTAGCGATAAAGGTCGACCACATTTTGCCTTTGGCATTGCAGTGACTACCGGCAAGCCAATTTGCGTCCGTCAACTTTGTGACGTCACAAGAAACTTGACCTTGTAAAAACGAGGTGGCGTCGACCCCAGAGAGTTTAATCACACTGTATTGAGTTAAGGAAACGGTCATTGACATGGTTTAGTCCAATTTTTACGAATTGCCTACTTCTATGGGGATGAATTTACAAATTCCAATTGATTTTGTTAATTAGTCTATCAGAGCTGAGAAATGGGGGTTGTCGTAAAACATGATTAAATGCCAAGTTGATTTGGACAAAAAGAATATAAGCTGAAGTCCAGCTATATTTTAAACTCAAACTTTTGGTATCATAGGCCTTCAAAATGATAATCGAGACGGTTGATGACGGAAAAAAAAGCACAAGTCGTATATGTAGATGAGAGCGGCACAAAATTTCAATTAGATTCCAAGCCAAAACTTAAATGGGCATGCCGACGCGGTATGTTAGAACTCGATGTATTGTTTGAACCGTTTGTTGACGATGCATATGACGCGTTAAACGAAAAGCAGCGATATACTTTTCAGCGGTTATTGGCGAGTGAAGATCCAGAGTTGTTTGCCTGGTTTATGGGACATGAAATTTGTCCAGACGAGGAATTACGCGGCATGGTTGAGCTCATATTAAATAGAGTTAAAGTGAGTTAACGAGAATAGGATCATGGATGATTCGTCTTACTTTAGGGTAGCCGTAGCAACAACCAATAAAGTGCGACACAGGTTGTATGTTGCGCTTTGTTTCTTAGTTGTAGTTAGTGTCTTAATAACACCGCATTTAAATACCCTATTGTTATCACTAATTAGTTTGCTGATTGCGCTATCTGGCCTATTCATCTTTTTGGTGTTTTCAAAACGTCCGACACCACATCTTCTCCTACTAACTGAAAAAGGCCAAGTAAACCTTGTATTTATTGCGCGTCATAGCAATAGGCCAGCAATGACAACGGCCGCCAAACCATTGAAAATTGATTCTATGCCTAGCACCTATGAATTGTCGCAAGACATGCAAATACAGTCGGGGAGTTGGGTGTTATTTGGTTGTTTGCATATCAAATTACAAAACAGATTGTCGGCTCAAATTACTTGGTTAACGCTTTATTCTGATCAAATAATGGCAAGTGATTGGTGTCGGTTAAGGCGGATTTGCCTTAGATGTAATCGACCAGCGCCAATAAGCTAACCTAAATTGGCGCGTTTAGTGGTCAATATTTTAGTAAATTTAATTACGACATAAATCGTTTGGTAAAACTAGGCATCTTTGTCCGGTGATAAAAACGTTGGAGTTGCGATGTCTAAGGTATCAGGATAATCCTTGTTAAAATGTAACCCACGACTTTCTTTTCGTTCCAAAGCACACAGCACAATAAGTTGCGCTACTTGTGCCAAATTACGTAACTCAAGCAAGTTATTACTCACTTTGAAATTAGCGTAAAACTCGTCTACTTCCTGTTTTATCAATTCGATCCGAGTAATCGCTTTATGTAAGCGGCGATTGGAACGGACAATACCGACAAAATCCCACATTAGTAATCTGAGTTCGTGCCAGTTGTGACTGATAAAAATGTTTTCTTCTGAGATGGTTACGCGACTTTCATCCCACATCGAAATTGGATCGGGTTCACTGATATTGTTTATTTCAGCCAGAATTGAACTCGCCGCGCCATGGGCAAATACAATACATTCCAGCAAGCTGTTGCTGGCCATGCGATTTGCGCCGTGCAACCCTGTGTAGGCCACTTCACCGATAGCAAACAAGTTGTCTAAGTCTGTTTTGCCGTTTAAGTCAGTAACAACACCGCCACAGGTATAATGTGCTGCAGGGACAATTGGAATTTGTTCTTTAGTAATATCAATACCTACTTTTAGGCATGTGGCGTAAATCGTAGGAAAATGTTCCAAGATAAAAGTTTCATCTTTATGACTTATATCAAGGTACATGCAGTCAGCACCAAGGCGTTTCATTTCAAAGTCGATTGCCCGTGCCACGATATCTCGAGGTGCGAGTTCTTCACGTTCGTCAAAGTCAGGCATAAAACGAGTGCCATCAGGACGTTTTAGATAGGCCCCTTCACCACGCATTGCCTCAGTAATTAGGAAATTTTGTGCTTTATCATTGTATAAACTTGTTGGATGAAATTGATTAAACTCCATATTGGCGACACGACAACCGGCACGCCATGCCATTGCAATACCATCGCCGCTGGCAATATCGGGGTTTGACGTATATTGATAAACTTTACTGGCACCACCTGTCGCAACCGCAACGAACTTAGCTTCAATGGTTTCGACCCGCTCTTTTGATCTATTCCAAACATAAGCGCCGTGTACCCGCTTGTCTTTTTTACCAAGTTTTTTGCTTGTGACCAAATCAAGCGCATTGAAACGTTCAAATAGAAAAATGTTTGGGTGGGCTCGTACTCGGTCAAGCAAAGTGGTTTGTACTGCTTTACCTGTCGCATCTGCGGCATGCAATATTCTGCGATGACTATGACCGCCCTCGCGGGTTAGATGAAATCGAGTTGAACCATCCTGGGCAATAATTTGATCAAATGGTACGCCTTGGTCAATTAGCCATTGCATTGACGTTTTTGCATTGGTTGCTGTAAATCGCACTGCTTCTTCATTACATAAGCCTGCACCGGCAATTAATGTATCTTGAACATGAGATTCAATACTGTCATTCTCGTCAAAAACGGCGGCTATACCACCTTGGGCATATAGGGTCGAACCTTCTTTCAGTTCGGACTTACTCAATATAATGACTGATGCTTTATCGGCTATACTTAGCGCTAAAGTCAATCCAGCGGCACCACTGCCGATAATTAAACAATCTATTTTATGTTGGATTTTGTCATTCATCTGTAATTGGCCAGTTAAATTAAAATTCATAAGTGGTGGAGTGTTATCCCATATTACTATTTAGTCACTTAGTAACCGTATAATTAAATGGAATGGCATGGCTCAAACCACTATAATCCCGCTATGAGATCTTGAAAAATAAGAGATTTCGAGTTTTTTACAAAAAAAAGTAAATATATTCGAACTTTTTTAAATTCAGCAGGTCATAGTTGTAACAGATAGGGATGATATCAGATTATCAACTCTAATAAACTGGGAGTAGTAGCTCGAATGAGCGAGCAAAGCAAAGATTTAGGACTGGTAAGGCGAGCGCAAGCTGGTGATAAAAAGGCCTTTGATTTATTGGTTAGAAAATACCAGAACAAAATCATTAGCTTAGTTTCTAGATATTTGGGGCATAACGGGGATGTACAAGATGTTGCGCAGGACGCATTTATCAAGGCATATACCGCATTACCTGGATTTCGTGGAGAAGCGGCTTTTTACACTTGGTTGTACAGAATCGCCGTAAATAGTGCAAAAAACTATTTAATGGCCAAGGGGCGCAGACCCACAAACGTAGACGTTGATGCAGAAGACGCCGAATATTACGAAACAAGTGATGCCCTTAGAGAAAACGCATCACCTGAACGGTTGGCATTAACAGAAGAAATTAAACATGTAATTTTTGACACCATGGAAAGCCTCCCTGAAGAGCTGAGAGTAGCGATTCAATTAAGGGAAATAGATGGCATGAGTTACGAAGATATAGCAGCAGCGATGGGATGTCCGATTGGGACCGTAAGGTCTAGGATATTTCGAGCAAGGGATGCAATTGATATTAAATTGCAACCGTTGTTAGATAATCGTTAAAACAGGTTTAAAAATTGCTAGGTGTTTTAACTAGCGCCTAATTATTTGATAATTGTTTTGTTTTGGTGAGCATTTAGGTTTTACTAAAAGCAATACAGTAATAACTGGAGTCGGTCGTATTTATGACTAACAATAATTTAGAATCTCTTTCCGCATTACTGGATGATGAAGTAAATCAATCTGAAATAGAACAGACAATGGATGTTCTAGGTGATGAGCAAACGGCAACGTTTGGGCGTTACGGATTGATTGGCGATGTATTACGTAACGAACAACAGTTGGTTACAGACAATGCGTTTTCCATGAGTATTCAAGCCGCAATTGAAGGTTTGGAACAGGATGCCGGATTAGAATCGAGCGTTGCTTCAGATTCTGTTGTTGCAATAAGTACGCATCCTAAATGGCATCAGCGTATTACTGGTAAGGTTAAGAGTTTCACGTCTAGCTCTACTGGTAAAGGCATGGGCCAAATGGCAATTGCCGCGTCAGTTGCACTTGTAGCGGTATTTGGGGTGAGCAACATGGCACCACAAAATAATCTAATGCCTTCTCCGGTATTAAATACAACACCGCTTATTGATGGTATTTCACCGGTGTCGACGGATGGCTTAAAAGCTAAACCTTCAGCCAACCAAGTGACCCAAACTCGCATTAATGCGTTGATGGCTGACCATAATCAACAACTTCGTGTTGCTGAAGATGAAGAGCTAGATAAAGACAAAGAAGAGAACGATAACTAAATTCAATTTGTCTAATGATGTAAAGTTAAAATCAATTAGTGTAAAAACGCCTGTAACTCGATAGAATTACGGGCGTTCTTGTTTATAAGGAAATCCCGTGGTCCCTTTGTTTTCGTTTAGCTTCACTACTTATTTTAATCGTATTTTTGTGGCAGCTAAGTCTTCCATTATTTGTTTGTTTTTGCTGTTTACCAGCACAGCATTTTCCTCTCCCGCCATTCCTACCGATATTGCAGCAACGACTGAAAAAGTTAATGCAGCCTTCTGGTTATCTAAATTACGAATGGCATTAACTCAAACCAACTTTGAGGCGGGCATTGTCACTTTAAAAGGTGAAAAAACCGAATCTTTTCAATGGGTCCATGGTGTTGAAGAAAGCACTGGTACAGAAGTAGAGCGAGTATCCCCCCTTATTGGTGGCGGCGTTATGACGATTCGTAAAGGCGATACTGTGACATTTGTGGAGCCTAACAAAGAACCGTATTCAGTTAAAAGTACAAGCATTCGAAGTTTTATTCCGCCAGTTTTTTATAAAAATGCTGCACAACTCATTAATAGCTATCAGTTTGTGTTGGTGAGTAAAAGTCAAATCGCAGGCCGTTCAGCACAACTTATCCGTATTGAATCGGTAAGCAAACATGCCTATAACTACTGGATTTGGATCGATGTATTAAGCGGTTTACCGCTACGTTTAGCCTTTGTCGACGAAGTAGGCGATGTTAAAGAACAAGTTCTGATGACTCACTTAACGTTGCACAAAGAGCCTGCACCAGAGATTACAAAACTTTTTGAATTCTCAACACCACCGGCTACAGAGGCATTGATCGCCCAGCGTCAGGAAACGAATAATTGGAATATGTCATGGTTACCAAACGGCTTTAAGTTGATTAAAAGTGACCGTCATCATGTCTCTATAAGTCGTGAAGTTTCTGATTATTATCTATATAGCGATGGCTTGGTTGAAGTATCTATCTACGTTCAAAGACCACTGGAGAGTTTTAATGGACCTTTAGTGTTACGAGATGGTGCAACATCGTTTGCAATGGTGCACGCTAATGGGTTTGACGTGACCGTTGTTGGTAAAGTGCCAGAAGAAATCGCCGTAAAAATTGCCAGCTCAGTGAAAGCGGTTCAACAACCATAATGATTAAAGAGCAGGGGGTTGTTGTCCAACTCGAAGGTGAATTTGCATGGGTTGAAACGTCAATCAAGTCAACCTGCTCAAGTTGTGCGGCCAAGTCGAATTGTGGCACAAGTGCTATTGCAAGCGCTGTAGCCGGTAAGTCAGTTGTCAATAAAGTGGTAAATCATTTAAATGCTGAAAACGGAGCCGTTGTTGAAATTGGTATTGCAGAAGATACGATAGTTAGTGGTGCGTTTTATATGTATATTCTGCCACTTATAACTGCAATGTTTTTTGCCTTTTCGGCACAGTATTGGTTGGCAAATTTGATTGAAGTGACCGAACCTATGGTAATACTTTTTACCTTTGCAGGTGGCGCATTGGGTTTCTATTTGGCCAAGTTAAAACTGAGTAATTTGTCGGACACTGCTCTGCTACCGCAATTATTGAAAATCATTCCACAATCAATTGAAATTAAACAACTGAACTAAAAGAAAAAACTAATTAACAATGGATTTTTTGTGTCCTATAGGTTACGTTTGTAATTTATAAGCGCACGTTATAGGGAGAATAACCAATGAGTGAATTTCTATTTGCATCATTTAACAGTTACTACACCATCGCTTTATCAATCGTATTAATATTGTTGTTTATCGAACTTGCCGGTCAACTGGTTGGCTTTTCCTTTTCTCATCTATTCGACAGTGGTGCAGATATTGACACGACAGCGAGTCTTTCTGGCAGCGCATCAGTGTCATTGGATATTTTGGGCTGGTTAGGTCTAAAAAAATTACCCTTGTTAATTTGGCTTGTGAGCTTTTTAACAGTCTTTGCCATTGTTGGCTATTGCTTGAGTTATTTTGTCTTTTTTGTACTCGATGTTTCAATAGCAAAACTTTTAGCTGGTGGTATTACACTTGTTATCTCGCTCTTCTTAAATAGCAAAGTCTGTACTAAATTGGCAGAGATTATGCCAAAAGAAGAATCCTCAGCAGTATCGAAAGAATCTTTTGCCGGTTTACTTGCAAACATCACAGTTGGCACGGCGAAGCTAGGTCAACCTGCAGAAGCCATGATTAGAGACGAATTTAATCAAAAACACTATGTGTTAGTAGAACCTATTGAAGAAGACGAATTTAGCCAAGGCGAAAACGTTGTTCTTGTAGTTAAAGAAGGTTCTCGGTGGTTGGTAACACGGTTTGATTAATCTTGTTTAACTCAATAAGTTTATTCTAAATGGATGGCGTGTCAGCGCCTCCCAAATAAAAAAGTAAGTCAAATAAATCAACAAAAGTTAACTCTTACAAAATGGAGATGGATATGGAAAGTATTACAACGGATATGAAACTTATATTAATTATTGCAGTAGCAGTGGTGGTCGGTTTACTTACAATAGGGCTGATTTTCGCTAAATTGTATGTCAGAGCAACAAAAGAAGTTTCCTTTGTTCGTACCGGCTTTGGTGGTGAGAAAGTCGTAAAAGATGGCGGCGCATTAGTGTTGCCAGTTTTGCACGATACAATCCCAGTAAACATGAACACGCTACGAATTGAAGTGGAAAAAACGAAATCTGAAGCCCTTATCACCAAGGATCGATTGCGGGTCGACGTTAAAGCCGACTTTTATTTACGCGTTGCGCCAAATCAAGAATCGATCGCTATGGCAGCACAAACTCTCGGTATTCGTACGACACGCGTTGAGGAACTTAAAGCGTTAATGGAATCTAAGTTTGTTGACGTTTTACGTGCAGTGGCCGCTGAAATGTCAATGACAGAAATGCATGAACAACGTTCTGAATTTGTACAGAAAGTGCAAGTGAATGTCGCTAACGACTTAGAAAAAAATGGTCTTGAACTGGAGACGGTTTCTCTCACCGGCTTTGACCAAACCGATTTGCAATATTTCAATGAAAACAACGCGTTTGATGCAGAAGGTCGTGCAAAACTGGCTCGTATTATTGAAGAAAAGAAAAAAGAAACAAATGACGTTGAGCAAACCAACCGGATTGCAGTTGAACGCCGTAATTTAGACGCGTCGCGTGAATCACTAGATATTAGTAAAGATGAACAACAAGCTAAACTTGAGCAAGAAAAATCGCTGGCATTTTTACGAGCAGAGCAAAATGCAGAAATCGTAAAAACACGTGAATCAAAAATGCGTGAAGAGCGACAAGCTGAAATTGAAAAAGAACAAGCGATTGAATCGTCAGAAATCGAAAAACAAAAAGAAATTGAACGTCGGAATATTGAAAAAAACAATGCGATTGAACAAGCTAAAATTCAACAGCAACGGGATATCGAAGTCGCTCAACAAGAAAAGCAAATTGCTGTAGCAGTGAAGTCGGAAGAAGAGTCGGCGGCACGTGCTAAAGCGGCGGAATCTGAGAAGCTGAAAGTTGAAAAGGAAGAGGCGGTTGTAACAGCAAAGCAAGTCGCCACAGCAGAAAGACAAAAACAAATTGAAGTTATCGATGCGAAGAAAATAGCTGAACGTGAAGCTGTCGGTGTCACAGTTAAAGCCGAAGCAGAAAAACAAGCCGCAACAGACTATGCTGAATCTATTCAGATTAAAGCGCATGCTGAAGCAGAGTCAGCTGTGTTATTGGCTAAAGCTGACGAGAAAAAATTCGAAGTCGAAGCCGCCGGTAAACGTGCCTTGCATGAGGCTGATAACGTATTGAGCGCCGAACAAGTCGAGCTGCAAAAAGCGTTGGCAATGCTACAAGCCTTACCCCAAGTGGTTGCAGAAGCCGTTAAACCTCTACAAAACATTGATGGTATTAAGATTTTACAGGGTTATGGCGCAGGTCAAAGCCAGGGTGGAACTGAAAGCAATGGCACCAATGGTGGTGGTTTTTCAGAGCAGGTAACAAGTGCAGCACTTAATTATCGAGCAAATGCGCCACTTGTTGATGCTATGTTAAGAGAGTTAAATATGGTTGATGGTGAAAGTGGAACATTAAATGACTTAGTTTCAGGTAATTCGCCACTGCTACAAAACTCGGTAAATCAAGGGGCTGAGCAGATCCAAGTAAATCAGAGCCAGCATAGTGAAAATAAACCAAACAGCGTCCAGGCGGAGGTTGTAGCGAATAATTCGACGTTAGATAAAACGGAAAACAGTCGTACTTAAGCGGTTTAAATATTTTGTTACCAAAAACCAGCATTGAGCTGGTTTTTTTATGTCACAATTTTATCTCAGAAGTTATTGGTTTAAAAACCCGCTGAGTTATTTAACAGTGGAGTACAACGTCATTTCAGTGTAAAATTGCGCCCTTTTTATACGCTTGAAAATGTCGAGCGTAGATCAGTTTTTGTTATTACGTCAGTATCATGGCGAAGGTATATCACTAAATATATGAAGAACATCCGGAATTTCTCAATAATTGCCCACATAGACCACGGTAAATCCACATTATCAGATCGCCTAATTCAGTATTGCGAAGGACTAACCAATCGTGAAATGAAAGCGCAAGTACTAGATTCGATGGATATTGAACGTGAGCGTGGGATTACGATAAAAGCACAAAGCGTAACGCTAAATTATAACGCTAAAAATGGTGAAAGTTATCAATTGAACTTCATCGACACGCCTGGACACGTTGATTTTACTTATGAAGTTTCTCGTTCGTTAGCGGCCTGTGAAGGTGCCTTGCTCGTTGTTGACGCCGGTCAGGGTGTTGAAGCGCAAACGGTAGCCAACTGTTATACCGCCATTGAGATGGACCTAGAAGTACGTCCTATCTTGAATAAAATCGATTTACCGCAAGCTGATCCTGACCGAGTTTCTGAAGAAATTGAAGACATTGTTGGTATTGATGCTCTCGACGCCGTGCAATGTTCTGCTAAAACGGGTATCGGTATTGAAGATGTACTTGAAGATATAGTATTAAATATCCCGCCACCGGTCGGTGATCCAGAAGCCCCGCTTCAAGCGCTTATTATTGATTCGTGGTTTGATGCTTATCAAGGTGTTGTGTCGTTAGTTCGAATTAAACACGGCAAATTGAAAAAAGGCGATAAAATTAAAGTCATGTCGACTGGCGCTTCTCATATCGTTGATAAAGTTGGTATTTTCACGCCTAAACAAACAGACACTGGTACGTTAGGGACTGGTGAAGTTGGCTTTATTATCGCAGGTATTAAAGATATTTTGGGCGCACCAGTAGGTGATACGTTAACGTTAAAAGACAACCCATCGCCAGAGCCGTTACCTGGTTTTCAAAAAATAAAGCCACAAGTATATGCTGGTTTATTTCCGGTGAGCTCTGACGATTACGAAGCGTTTCGTGATGCTTTGTCAAAGCTAAGCCTAAATGATGCTTCTTTGTTCTATGAGCCAGAAAGTTCGACAGCACTTGGACTTGGATTCCGTATTGGTTTCCTTGGTATGTTGCATATGGAAATTATCCAAGAGCGTTTAGAGCGTGAATATGACTTGGATTTGATCACCACAGCACCAACGGTAAACTACGAAATTCTTAAAAAAGACGGCGGAATAATTAAAATCGACAGCCCGTCTGAACTACCTTCTGTAGGTGAAATTGAAGAAGTTCGGGAACCAATTTGTAAAGCCGACATCTTAGTACCACAAGAGTATCTCGGTAATGTGATTACTTTGTGTATTGAGAAACGCGGAACGCAAACCGCCATGAGCTACCATGGTAAGCAAGTTGCAGTAAGTTATGACTTACCAATGGCGGAAGTTGTGATGGATTTTTTCGACAGATTAAAATCGACTAGTCGTGGGTTTGCGTCGCTAGATTATAACTTTACTCGTTTTGCTCCTGCGGACATGGTACGTGTTGATATTTTACTTAACGGTGAACGCGTCGACGCGTTATCAATGATTTGTCACCGTGACTTTTCACAAAGTCGTGGCAGAGAATTAGCTGACAAGTTACGTGAGCTTATTCCACGCCAAATGTTTGATATTGCGATTCAAGCGGTAATTGGTGCACATATTATTGCGCGTACAACGGTTAAACAGCTTCGTAAAAACGTAATAGCGAAATGTTACGGTGGCGACATCTCTCGTAAGAAAAAACTATTGCAGAAGCAAAAAGACGGTAAAAAACGAATGAAGCAAGTGGGTAATGTTGAATTACCACAAGATGCATTCTTAGCCATTTTGAAAATTGGCAAGTAAATCTAAAATAGGAAATTATTGGTATGGCAGGATATTTCGCAGTATTTCTGGTGGTTATCACTTTGTTGAGTGGCCTGATCTGGCTTATTGATGCAAAGGTGTTTGCGCCTTCTAGAAGAGAAAGAGTTGCAACCGCAGTAGCTTCTGGTGTTGAACTTCCTCAGGAAGAGCTAGATAAAATTGCACCGCAACCAGCAATTGCAGAAACAGCACAGTCCATTTTTCCAATTTTGGCGGCAATTACTATTTTCCGTTCGTTTTTGTTTGAACCGTTTCAAATCCCGTCGGGTTCGATGATGCCAACGATGTTGGTGGGTGATTTTATTTTGGTTCAAAAATACTCGTATGGTGTCCACGATCCTGTTTGGCGCTCTGAACTGGTTGCTACGGGTGAACCAAAACGCGGAGATATTGCGGTATTCAAGTACCCTTTAGATGAACGTCTTGATTACATAAAACGTGTTATTGGGTTACCAGGTGACCGCATTGTTTATCGTAATAAACAATTGGCGATTCAACCAAGTTGTGACCGTGAACCAGAAAATTGTAAAAAACTGATGCCGGTTGAATTGGAAGCTAAAGAGCAGGGGGCCTTTGTTCATATGGGCATGCCATTGATTACGGCCAATGAGCAATTAGGTGACGTAAATCATGAAATATTAGTTAACCCAGCTATCCCAGACATGGCAGATCGCTTTTATCAACAACCTGGAACGCGCGCCAGTGAATGGATTGTCCCTGACGGCAAATACTTCATGATGGGCGATAATAGAGATAATAGTACAGACAGTCGTTTTTGGGGTTTTGTTGACGAAGAGCAGTTAGTAGGTAAAGCGGTATTCATTTGGATGAGTTTTGTTTACAACGATGGCCAAGTGAGTTGGTTACCAAATTGGGTTCCAGTAGATATCCGTTTCTCACGTCTCGGCACAGTACAGTAACTTTAAGAAAGACAGGCCAACTCGAATTTGCTCTGCTAGAGTTAATTCGAGTTGGCCTTATTGTTTTTTGGGCGAAAAAAATTGATCAAAAAAGATTATAAGCAATTATGTAAAAAACTTGGTTACCAATTTAACGATGAGTCGTTATTGGTACAGGCGCTAACGCACCGAAGTTTTAAAGGTAGTCACAATGAACGTTTAGAGTTTATTGGCGACTCGTTATTAGGAATGTTTGTTGCGGAAAAACTGTATTTTTCCTTTCCTAAAGCAACAGAAGGTGAATTGACTCGAATGCGATCACAAGTCGTTAAAGGTCAAACCTTGGCAATTGTAGGTAAAGACCTCGAGTTAAGCGAGTGGTTGCGTTTAGGTCCAGGCGAAATGAAAAGCGGCGGTTGTCGCCGCGAGTCAATACTAGAAGATGCAATTGAGGCGATTATAGGTGCGGTCTATTTAGATTCGGGTCTGGAAGAATGTAAAACATTTGTCCTTAATTTAGTCGACAAACAATTAAAAAATGTTGATCCAAATTCAGCATTAAAAGATCCAAAAACGCAGTTACAAGAGTGGCTGCAATCAAGAAAACGCGCTTTACCTATATATGAAGTTGAAGAAGTATTAGGGCAAGCACATAATCAAAAGTTTAAAGTCTCATGTACTTTAGACAATGGTGAAGTCGTTTTGTCATCAGGCACGAGTCGCAGGAAAGCGGAACAGGGTGCAGCACGACTAGCTTTAGAGGTAATTAAAAGTGAGTAATTCAGAAAATAATCAACAAGAATTAGACGCCTTGTTGGCAAACCTTAACAATCGTGCAGATTTATCTGACCCTAAACGGTGCGGATTAATTGCGATTGTTGGGCGTCCAAATGTAGGTAAATCAACCTTGATGAACCAAATTTTAGGGCAAAAGATTTCGATCACGTCTAAAAAACCACAAACGACACGTCACCGTATTTTAGGTATTCATACGGAAGGCAATGATCAGGTCATTTACGTTGACACGCCGGGTCTGCATAAAGAAGAAAAGCGCGCGATTAATAAGCTAATGAACAAAGCCGCGTCAAGTGCTCTTGGTGATGTTGAAATGGTGTTGTTTGTTGTTGAAGCCATGAAATGGCATGAAGACGATGAAATGGTATTGAACAAAATAAAACGTTCAAAACAGCCATGTATTCTTCTTATTAATAAAGTCGACAACATCAAAAACAAAGAAGAATTAATGCCATTTTTGCAAGAGATTGGTGCCAAACATAAGTTTGAAGAAATCATTCCAATTTCAGCAGAAAAGTCGACAAACATTGAGCCGATAAAAGAAACTGTTCTTAAATTTTTACCTGAGAACCCATTCTTTTTTCCAGAAGATAATGTCACAGATAGAACTTCTCGTTTTATGGCCGCCGAAATTGTTCGTGAAAAGCTAATGCGATTTTTAGGTGAAGAATTACCTTACAGTGTAACTGTTGAGATTGAACAGTTTAAATGGGATGAAAAAATCTGGCGCATCAATGCCTTGATCTTAGTTGAACGTGAAGGTCAGAAGAAAATGGTTATCGGTAAAAAAGGCGAAAAGCTAAAAATTATCGGCCGTGACGCACGTCAAGATCTTGAATTGTTACTCGACGAAAAAGTCTTCCTTGAGCTTTGGGTTAAAGTCAAAAGTGGCTGGGCTGACGACGAACGTGCACTGCGTTCATTGGGGTATGGCGAAGATTAATTAATGACACCTGATGTAGAGATAAAATCTGCTTTTATCCTTCATTCTCGAAGTTATAAAGAGAACCAAGCTATCGTAGAGGTTCTACTCGAAGATGAAGGAAGAGTGTCTATTGTGACCTATAAAGGGAGCAAGAAAAACTCTCAGCGCTCTGCACTGCTCCAGCCTTTTAGACCCTTGAATGTCGGTATTCAAGGGACTTCAGGCCTCAGAAAGTTAAAACAAATTGATGCCGACTTAGAACAATCTAAACATTTGTTAGCACTAAAGGGTAAAAGCCTTTTTTGTGGCTTCTATTTAAATGAAATCATTTGCCGTTTGTGTGCATCGGATGCGTTTTTCCCCGAACTTTTTTCAATATATCAATCCACCCTTATTTCATTGTCAAAACTGGATAACACTGCAGCGCATTTTTCAGTGCAGATGGCGTTATTGTTGCGCCGGTTTGAATTGCAGTTATTGCTGCAACTTGGCTATGGACTAAACTTTGAAACTGACATGATGACAGGGGATGACATTGTATTTAACGATGTATATGAGTTATTTGACGCCAGTGGATTTGTGTTGTCTAACCGGTCGATTTCTGCGCCTGATACATTTATCGGAGAAGATCTCAGTTTAATGTCGAGTTTATTAGAAATCCCTTTTGAAGACATCACAATTGACCAATTTCGTCAGCACCAGCCACTGTTTCGACAATTAAAATTGATTATGCAAACATGTTTGCATCGCCATTTAGGGGATAAACCGTTAAAATCCCGTGAATTATTTAGAACCGCTTAATTCTTTTTTGGAGACTGTATGAGCGAAATCCACTTAGGCGTCAATATTGACCACATCGCAACACTTAGACAAGCCCGTGGTACAACGTATCCGGATCCCGTTCATGCTGCTGCTGTAGCCGAGCATGCTGGGGCGAGTGGTATTACTATTCACCTTCGTGAAGACCGTCGCCATATTCAAGATAGAGACGTATATGTTTTGGCAAAAACTCTACAAACACGCATGAATTTAGAAATGGCGGTTACGGATGAAATGATCCGTATTGCAGAGGAAGTCAATCCTGAGTTTGTGTGTTTAGTGCCTGAAAAACGTGAAGAGTTGACCACCGAAGGCGGTTTGGATGTTTGCGGTCAATTAACCAAAATTACCGATGCGGTGACTCGACTTGATGCTATTGGTACAAAAGTTTCTTTGTTTATTGATGCCGACCAAGCGCAGATAGACGCAGCTGTTGCGACTAAAGCGCCTTATATTGAGATCCATACAGGTCACTATGCTGATGCAACAACAGAACAAGCGCAATTAGCAGAACTCCAAAAAATCATTGAAGGCGTTAAATACGCGACTAGCAAAGGATTAATTGTTAACGCTGGGCACGGCTTACATTATCATAATGTAAAACCTATCGCGGAAATTTCCGAAATTTATGAATTAAATATTGGTCACGCAATTATTGCCCGAGCGGCGATGGACGGTTTAGACAAAGCGGTACGTGATATGAAAATATTAATGAATGAAGCTCGGCAGGGAATATAGCCATGTCAGTCATCGGTTTGGGAACAGATATTGTTGAAATCGCTCGGATAACGCAAGCGTGTGCAGGGTCAGATAGACTGGCACGTCGAGTGTTAACAGATTATGAAATGGGCTTATTTCAGCAAGATAATGAACCAAGCCGATATTTAGCCAAGCGTTGGGCTGCTAAAGAAGCAGCCGCAAAGGCGCTAGGAACAGGCATTGGACGTGGAATTTCATTTCAACATTTTGAAATTCGAAACAATGATCTGGGGGCCCCCAAATTGACTTTAACATTAGCTGCAAAACAAAGAGCAGATGACCTCGGTGTAAAAAGCGCTTTGCTTTCTATTTCAGATGAGCAAAATTATGCGATGGCGACAGTAATTTTATCGTAAATAAACTGGCTAAACCGTAATCGAGGGTTACACTTAAAGTATCCATAGTTACAGGGATTGATATTGGGAAATGTCTAAATTATTTAGTTACTTAGTTAAACTTGTATTGGTGATATTGTCATTTACGTTCAGTCAGGCCGCGGTCGCTGATGATGAGTGGGTTGAACTCTTCAAACTTCACAATCAAACGAACTATGTGGCGGAAAATTATCCACCGGCAAACTTTTATAAAGATAATTTACTGCAGGGCGTTTCCATCGACTTGCTTCACGAAATTTGGTCGACACTCTCCTTACCCAAAAAAGACGTTTTGGTCGTGCCATGGGTGCGAGGCTATCGACAGCTAGAAAATACACCTAATACTGTACTGTTTACTATGTCGCGGACCAAGGAGAGAGAAGACTTATTTAAGTGGGTGGGTCCGGTATTTTCATCGACTCATGTGCTAGTTGCAAAACAAAAAACAGTCATCGATATAAAAGAAACTAAAGACATCTTTAAATATAGTGTCGCCACAGTTAGAGCGGATATTTCAGAAAAGTCACTGCGCAAAATTGGCTTCCCAGATCAAAAATTAGCAAAGTTGTCGAATGTAAAACAAGCCTTTTTAATGCTTAAAAATGAAAGAGTTGATTTGGTTATGCTGTCTATTCACGGCTTACATCATGTATTGATGGAACTTCACGAGTCGAGAAACCGCTATAAAATAGTCTGGCAAGTTAATAAAATTGGTAATTATTTTGCGTTTAGTAAAGAAACCCCAGACCTGATCATAAATAAATTTCAGCAGACGCTAGACTCACTTGAAACCAAACGTATAGAAATACTGCAGAAATACAAATTGCCAGAAGAGGAGTACTAATCCTGCTTGGAAATGTACTCTAGTGCCGTCATCGCGTGGTAAGTGACATCCGGATGTAATACATGACTTGGTGATGGGTCTACAACTTCAATTGGGATTCTATTCTGGCGCGCGATATCGAGTGCCATTTGAGTGATATTGACGCTAAAAGACGTCCCCATAAAGACTATTTTCGCCGCGTTTTTCATTTTAGTCTGAGCCGCTGATACCCGGTACAAGTCGGTATAAAATTCATCAAATAGCAATACAAACGGCTTTAACGATACATATTTCTCGGGGCCGGTTGCTGGAATTTTGAAAATGGATAACAACGATTCGGTTAAATTTGATTCGTCTACCTGATCCCAAGGTGCGGCTAAACAATCAATATCTTGGCCTTGAGTATGAAACAAAGTAACTTGGTCGATACGACCGTGAATTGGAATATAATCGGTATTCCCTGCCTTACCATCTAAGCCATCAATGTTTTGAGTTACAACATCCTTGTTTGCTAACCAATGGTGGACGTCATTCGGCCCACAGTTCCGATATGTAACAAAACGCTTGTAATACCAGGTCAAAAACTCACTCGGATTTGTTTTATACATCTCACGAGTAGCCATTTGCTGGGGAGTGTAATTTTGACTGCCTATGGTCCAAAATCCATCTTCTCCTCGAAATGTAGGAATGCCACTTTCAGCACTGACACCGGCGCCCGTGATATATAATGTACTCATTTAAGTCCCGCTAAAGTTATGACGAACATGGGTTGTAGCAACTCGGTTGGCGAGGGCACACATTCCCCCTCGAACAAATGAGTTTAGCTTGCTTATCCATCGCCCGTTCTATCCAGTTAATATTTAATATTTTTGCAACGCTCAACAGGTTGGATTTTAGTTTTGGCGTGAGCACGGCACTGCCGCCATTTTTAACACAACTTTGTTGGATTTCATAAGTGATAGAATCTGCGTCTTTTCCCTGCGCTTGAATGGCTGGTGTTAAATCGATGCCCGCGCAAAGCACGTGGTGGTTAGTCGCCATATCTTGAACCTTGATGGATTCACAAATATACAATCTCGATTGGCCATCGACGTTCATTATTGAAAGTTGCGCTGACGTGCCTTCAGTTGGTTCTGAAATCATATTAAAAACAGCCCAATGCTGACAAGGATCGTCTACTTTTGTCATATTTCCCCAGGGAAGCGGGATGCCATTACCTCGATAAACCGCTTTAAGCTTACCAGGAGAGTATGCATCGAAATAATGCCAGTGACGATATGGTGATACCGCGGTCATACGACGCATCGCGACTGAGGCCGATACATCGGCCATCTGGTGACTCGAAATTTCATACCCGTTTCGATCGAGCAGTTGCCTAAAAGGCACTTTGGGGCACAACAGTGCGCCGGCAAAAAAGCTCGACTCGAAGTCATGCCATGCATGGAGGATATCCTGTGGGTCGACGCCTGAGTGCGCGGTTGGTCTGTTACTAGATGTATTGTTTTGACTGCCAACGGACTGAGCACTACGTAGACTTTCTTTGTTATGTAAAATGCAATGGCCAATGTAAACCGCGAGTTCATATTTCAAACGGCGAGGGTATTGCTTTAGGCGTCGGTTTAAGTACAGTTTATTGGCGGGTTCAAAATAGGATGTGATTAGGTTTTTTGACGTGACCCCTAATTCATCACGCGCTTCTTTTGGTGCTTCGTCAAACCAAAATATTTTAAGCCCAACCTGTTTAACGATGGCAAATAATTCATCGATGGTCAGCGGCATGCGTTTTAATCCTACTTCTTCAGCTGCGCGTTCTAAATCGGGAAAATGGTTTTGGTTGTTTTCTTGATGCGCTCGAATTAGCAAATGAGCAAATTGACGTCCGGATATACCTGTTTGTGACAGCATTTCGGGTATTGCGATTTGTAAAATATCTTGCGAAAACAAAAAACTAGGCTCAAGTGGCATGCCGTTTATGCCGCCTCGATTACCTTTGTCTGGCACAATATCCTGATGTTCTGGGGTATCATCTAAAAACCACTCTGTGGGCTTTTGAAAAACACTGGCCACCACCTCTAACATATCAATACTTGGCACTCTTTTGCCACGTTCAATCATCGATAAATATGAAACTGAGGGTGCATATTCAGGGTCAATCCGAATACAACGTGCGGACAAATCTTCAATGGTTAAATTATTTCTCTTTCGTAAATTTCGTATCTTTGTGCCAAGGAAATGGGACTTACGTAACAGGCTTTTATTCGGTCGCATTTTGGTTCCTATTTTGTAAAATTTACAGTGTGAAATTTTTATTGTGAAATTTTAGTGTAAATTCATCTAGACTGCTTATCAAGCAATTCGGACAAATACTACACAAAAAAGAATTGCACTAAAAATACCCGACATATAACGAGGATTGAACAATGAATATGACAAACACTTCACAAAATGAATTTAATGCTACGTCTGGTTTTGATCAGTTCATAAATGAAGAAGTATCCATTTTGGCTGAATTAAACGAGAAACGCGTACTTGAAATTATGACGTACTCTAAAAGTTTCTTAGATAAGGTTTTCCCTTTGGAGTCGGGTTCACATCGTGATGTGAGTAGCTATGTAATTTATTACACGCATTTATTGGCGTTCTTCCCAGACGGCAGCAAAAGTGGCTTAAGCCATCCCAAACAGTTTGTCGCTTTATCAGGTCACAAAAGCGAACCAACCTCGATTGTGTTAAAAAATGACGGTTTTCATGTTGAGCTTATTTTCAATAAAAATGGGACTCGTGGGATAAAAGATATTGCCGGTATCGATGACATTCAAGTAGAAACCAACAAGCTAAACTTTGGTGGCGAAAATGCGGCTAATGACGAAACAACAGAACAAAAAACACGTCATTGGTTCAGTATGATTAGAAATGACGACGAAATGGTTTATGACGCAAAGGGCAAACAATTGTGTCGTTGTGTTGACGTACCAAAAGCGTTTACTGATAAAAACGGTGAGGACTACCCGCTTTCTTAAGGGGATGCATGGTCAACATATAAGGGTCAGTAATAGACCCAGTATGTTGACCATGTTTTGTTATACGATGACTTTTTCCAGTTCTAAAATGAGCTGGTTCAATTCGCCTGTCATGATGGCGTAATCGGCGTCAAACTTCGCCAATTTGTCTTCATTTGGCACATCTTCAGTTTGCTCTTTTACGATATCCAAAAACTTAATTTGTTTAATGACAGCTTCTTCATTTAATACAAACTTAGATTTTTCAGACCAAACTAAACCTAATTTTGTGACAAATTTACCGTTTGAAATATGCAGTTGCACTTCTTCTTCGGTGACATTGTGATTTTTTAGTTTTGCGACAGCGGCTTCTTCGTCTAATGCTTTTAGTTCAATATCCTGGGCAAATTCGAAAGGAGCAGGTAATTGATCTTTTTGAACCCACAACGTCATGGTTGCCATTAGATCACCCTCTGGTTTGAATGGCAAAACAGGTAAAGTCCCTAAACATTGGCGCATGAAAGATAATAGGTTTTCAGCTTTATTTGCGCTTGAAGAATTGACCACAATAAACTGGTCAGTCACATTGATATAGGCGTAAAGACGACTATTGCGAGAAAACGCTTTTGGCAATAATTGCTGAGTGATCTCTTCTTTGATTGTTTGTTTTTCTTTTTTACCGACTTTCTGTCCACGTTCTGCTTCAATCAGCTGAACTTTTTCATCTAATGCTTCTTTAATGACAGACGAAGGAAGAATTTTTTCTTCGGTTTTAAGACAAACTAAAATGTTGTTATTGGCGCTGTGGCTTAAACCTTCAGTTCCAGGAATTGGTGAAACCCAACCTTGAGTTTGTTGATCTTGGCTTCCACACGGGCGAAATAGGTGCGCTTGAAATGAATCAACTAACTCTGCTTCGCTAGTCGTAAACGGTTTTGTAAATTTGTAAATATGAGCGTTGTTAAACCACATGATCTTGACCCTAACTTTGATGAGCCAAAGATAATACCAGAGTAATGTTAAATTGGCTGTTCAAATCACAGCCAATTTATCGACATTTTATCTGTGAGTCTGAGGTAAGGCGTTTTCCAATGATTTTGGAATTCGCAAATGATAGGTTAGGCCTTCACCTTCTTTAGAACTGGCTTCAATGTCGCCCTCGAGGGTCTGCTTCACTAAGTTATAAGCGATATTTGTACCCAGCCCAGACCCGCCAGCTTCTCGCTTGGTGGTATAAAATGGGTCAAATAACATCGCAAGTTGTTCTTCTGAGACACCATTGCCATTATCTTTATATATAATGTCTACATATTCGCCATCGAGCTTTACGTCGATATCGATACGGCCTTCATCTCGACCGTCAAAGCCATGGATCACACTATTCAATAAGAAGTTGGTAAAGATTTGAGAAACCGCACCAGCAGGAACTTTCATATCCAAGTCGTCTGGGCAATTAATAAAAATATCGTGTTTTGACTTTTTCAGTTTTGGTTTTAACGATGTGATCACTTCATTGAGGTATTGTTTAATATTGATCGTACGAACAGCTTCACTTGTTTGGTCTACTGCAATTTGCTTGAAGCTTGCAATAAGTTCGCTGGCGCGTGACAAGTTGTTGTTGAGTAAGTCGATGCTCTGTCTGCTTTCAGATACAAAGCTTTTCATGTCAGAAGCACTTAAAGATTTGTCGTCAAATTTTTTGCTTATGTGATTCAGGCGGTCAGCTAAAAAGCTAGTTGCAGTTACACCTACACCAATTGGCGTGTTTACATCGTGAGTAATGCCGGCCACGAGACCACCAAGTGCAGCGAGTTTTTCAGATTCAACTAGTTTACCGTGCGCAAGGCTTAAGTTTTCGATGGTGTTTTCAAGTTGATTGGTTTTTTCAACCAGTTCTTTTTCTGTTTCGCGTCGAGTTTCAATTTCTTCTTTAAGATTTTTTTGCTGAGTTTCCAATTGATATTTCTGTTTTTGCAAATCCATCATAGCTTGGCTGAGATTGGCGGTTTTTTTCGCGACTTCTTGCTCCAACATCAAATTTTGTTGGTCGAGCATATCGTTGGTTTTTAGCAATTGTTTTTGAGCTTGCTTCAATTCGTCTTGGGAACTCGAGACTTTTCCAATGAGATTATTAAAGGACAGTTGGATAACGCTCAATTCGCTTTCTTCAAGTTCGGTCACTTGCAGTTGTGCTGTTCCTAAGTTATCGAGATCAATTCGTTCAATTTGGTCAACCAAATCGCCAAGTGGCTTGGTAAGATGTTTTCTAAATGCGAGTAAAAATAGACCAATTAGAAATGCCGTTTTTGTCGCTGCGCTGCCGAGCATAAAGTAAATACTGACAATGATTCTATCGATGACAACATGGTGACTTGAGAAAAGGGTGACATCGCCTACATGGGTCGAACGGCCAGAAAATTCGAAAACGAGAGGAAAGGTATAGCCAAATAAACCATCGGCACCATGGATGACATTGCCATGTCCTGTTGAGGTGTTGCTTCTAGAGTTCTCAAATTCTGAGACTTGACCCATTTGGGTCAGCAATTCGCTTTGATCATCTCGGATCAATACGCCTTCAATCATTGGGATCGCCAATAAACCCTCAGAAATGGATACAACTTGTGGGGTATTAAGTTCCCAAATAGCGCGGGTTAAACTGGCACTGAATGTATTTTCTAATGTCCTTAGCTCGTCACTAATGTAATTTTTGGTCGTGGTATATTCGGCCACAACTTGAATACAAGTCACTGCAAATGTTAGGACAAAGTAGACAGATAATACACTTACAAGTAGTCGACGCGAGATACTCTTGGTTGCCAGCATTCCAACATATTCCTAATCGGTTTAAAGAATCAATAGCTGTAGACTTACAGTTTGGCTATTTTTCTGTGAAAATCCAGTATTATAGTGAGGATAACCCAAAAATGACGTTATTCAATTTAATTTCTTAATGTTAGTGGTTATCTAAAATCAAAATCTACAGTAAATTTATTGGTAACATTAACAATAAATTGCGTAGAATTGTAACCGGATTATGTTTAGTTGCAATTAATGCAACATTAGCTGTAATAATTAGCACTTGACTTTTTGGCCCATTCCGTCAAATTTAGCACCTATGAATTTACGCATAATCCGCACTATTATTACGACCACCAACATTACCCATACGGGCTAGTGGTCGAACGAGTGCAACAAAATTTTGTTAAACCCGTGACCAAAATCACGGGTTTTTTTGTCTTTAGACTTGGAAAGGTAGTTTAGTATGAGAGTAGTTAAGTTTGGTGGAAGTTCTTTGGCCGATGATTTTAGATTTCAATCGGTTGCGGCTATTATTAGCGAGCAGGCGACCTCTAGCACAATTACCGCGGTACTTTCAGCGCCAAAAGGCGTTACCAATAGATTGGTGAAGTTGTGTGATATCAGTGAAGCAGGTGAAGACTACCAAGGCGAACTTGATGGTTTAGAGAAACATTTTCTTAATATCGCCGAGCAAGCCGGTTTTAGTCAAACAGCTGAATTAGTATCAAAAATAGAACAAACTATTTCTGAACTAAGTCAAAGACTTCAAGGCGTGAAGTTATTACAACATTGCCCTGATCATATCCGTGCGTTCATTATTTGTCGTGGCGAAGTGTTTAGTGTGCATTTAATGCAGCAATATCTAAAAGTAAAAGGGTTTGAATCGCAGGTATTAGACCCTACCAAATCGATTGTTAGTTCTGACGATTATTTAAATGGCGTTGCGGATATCGAATTATCACGCGCGGCGTTATTGTCACATATGGAAAACGGTAAAAAAGTTTACTTATTACCAGGATTTACCGCCGCCAACGAAAATGGAGAGTTAACAACGTTAGGTCGCAATGGTTCAGATTATTCTGCGGCAATTGTTGCAGCGTGTTTACATGCTGCTGTTTGTGAAATATGGACAGACGTTGATGGTGTTTATAGCGCAGACCCTCGTCAAGTTCGCGGTGCTATGTTAGTTGAAAAGCTGTCATATGGTGAAGCAATGGAGTTGTCTTATTTTGGCGCCAGTGTTTTACATCCAAAAACAATCGGGCCTTTGGCGCAGCACCAAATTCCATGTGTTATTAAAAATACGTTAAATCCAAATGCAGAAGGCACGTTGATTGCTGAAGAAGCCGCCGCAAATACGTCGCCGATTAAGGCAATTTCATCTTTAGAAGATGTAAGCATGCTAACCGTTTCAGGCCCAGGCATGAAAGGTGTTGTTGGTATGGCGAGTCGCACGTTTAAGGCAATGGCCGACCGTGAAATATCGGTTGTACTTATTACTCAGTCTTCCTCTGAATTTAGCATCAGCTTTTGTATCCCAACGGAACGTGAAAAAGACGCTGTTGCTGCGTTGTTACGTGAATTTGAATTAGAAATTAAAGCCGGTTTATTGGCTCACCCTAAAGTAGATAACGAAGTCGCTATAGTGTCGATGATTGGCGAAGGAATGAGGCAACACAAAGGGATTGCTGCCAAATTCTTTACGTCTTTAGCACAAGCCCGTGTGAATATTCTTGCGATTGCTCAGGACAGTACAGAATCGTCAATCTCTGCAGTACTTGAGTCTAAAAAATGCGCCGATGCGATTAAAGTCTGTCACGAAAACTTCTTTACTAAAGTTCCGTCAATCGATGTGTTCATCTTAGGATGTGGCGTTGTTGGTGGTGAGTTGGTAGAACAAATTAAACGTCAGCAAACGTGGCTACATCAACGCAATATTAAACTCAATGTTTACGGCATCGCAAATAGTCGTAAATTGTTGCTTGACGCAGAAGGTATCGACTTGGCGTCTGACTGGCAATCGACACTAGCGGATTCTGAAAACAATTTCAGCCTGTTAAACGTGACGCAGTTTGTTCAAGACAATCATTTAGTAAACCCCGTACTTGTCGACTGTACGTCTTCTGAAAGTGTTGCAAGTCAATACGTAGAATTTTTAGCTGCAGGTTTCCATATCGTTACGCCAAATAAAAAGGCTAATACGGGCAGTATGGCGTATTACAACGAGTTACGTGATACCGCACAGTCAACAATGCGTCGATTCTTATATGAAACGACCGTTGGTGCAGGCTTACCAGTTATCGATACATTGCAGGGGTTGTTCAATGCCGGTGATGAATTAGTTGCATTTGAAGGGATATTGTCGGGTTCTTTGTCTTATATCTTTGGCAAATTAGACGAAGGAAAAACCATTTCTGAAGCAACAATCGAAGCGCGTAATTTAGGTTATACCGAACCAGACCCACGTGATGACTTAAGTGGTATGGACGTGGCGCGTAAGTTATTAATCATGGCGCGTGAAGCTGGATTAAACCTTGAATTATCAGACATCGAAGTTGAATCTGTATTGGGCAACGACTTTGACGCCACTGGCAGTGTTGATGAATTTATCGCAAAATTACCGAGTTTAGATCCAACGTTTGCTGCCTTGATTGATAACGCCAAATCAAGCGACGAAGTACTACGATATGTTGGTGAAATTAAAGACGGAAAATGTAAAGTTAAGATCGTTTCAGTCGGCGCTGACAATCCATTATTTGCCGTTAAAAATGGCGAAAATGCATTAGCGATTCATAGTCGTTATTATCAACCAATTCCGTTTGTTTTACGCGGATATGGCGCTGGTGCCGCTGTCACAGCAGCGGGTGTGTTTGGCGATGTAATGCGTACATTGAGTTGGCAACAAGAGGTGATGCTGTGAGTCAGATAGGACAACGCGCTTCAGCGTTTGCGCCAGCAAGTTCTGGCAACGTTAGCGTCGGGTTTGATTTGCTTGGCGCTGCGCTTCTTCGTATCGATGGTGGCGAACTTGGTGACCGTGTTAATGTTGAATTTGCAGAGCAGGACGAGCTGACAAATTCGGGTGAATATGCCCATGTGTGTCCAGATGATGCTGAGCAAAATCTAGCGTGGCAAGCTTACCGCCTGTTTCGCAGTAAATTAGCAAATGATAGTTTTCCAAAAGTAAAAATGGAACTGGTAAAATCGTTGCCAGTGGGCAGTGGACTAGGTTCTAGTGCCTGTTCTGTGGTTGCAAGTTTAACCGCCTTGAATCGATTGTTTGGTCATTATTTTAGCGATAATGACATGTTACTGATGATGGGTGAAATTGAAGCCGCAGCAAGCGGTGACTTGCATTATGACAATGTCGCGCCTAGTTATTTTGGCGGACTACAATTAATGTCACCGTCATCGGATGAGCCCGTGCTAGATTTACCAATACCAGATCAATGGTATGTGGTTGTCGCGTTTCCTGGCTTTGCTTTCCCGACCAAACAAGCTCGAGAAGTATTGCCAAAACAGTACGACAAACATGATGTTATTGCCAATGCTCAAAATCTATCTGTGTTTATTACGCAATTATTTAAGGGGCAACAAGTTAAAGCGGCCCAGGCAATTAAAGATGTCGTGGCTGAACCTTTTAGAGGCAAATTAATCAAAGGTTTTGTTAGTGCGCGTAACGCATTAGTGGAACAAGGGGCTTTAGCGGTTGGAATTAGTGGGGCAGGGCCAACATTGTTTGCTGTAACCACTGAGTTAGCAGAAGCCAAAAACTACGAACAATATTTGAATGAGCATTACCTTCAATCGGAGAATGGTTTTGCCCATATATGTAGAATTGCCCCGCAGGGTGCAAAACATCTAGATTAACCCAGTAAATACTGGAATAAAGTAAGAAGTAACGAGGATTTCAATGTTGTTAGCCAATATAAAACATAACGACCAACAGGTAACGTTTGAGCAAGCAGTAAAAATTGGCTTAGGTCGTGATCAAGGTCTATTTTTTCCACAAAAAATTACTCCGCTTGAAAACTTGAGTGAACTACTGGCAATGCCGTTTGTTGAACGTAGTGGAATAATTATTTCTCATTTATTAAACGGTGAAATCAATGTAGCTGATGCAACAGCTATGATTAAAAATGCCTTTGAGTTCCCAGCACCTTTAGCCAATGTTACTGGTAATATATATAACTTAGAGTTGTTTCATGGTCCAACGTTAGCATTTAAAGACTTTGGCGCGCGATTTATGGCTCAGTGTCTAAGTCGTTTTTCCCAGGATGGCAAGCTAACGATTCTTACAGCAACATCAGGTGATACTGGTGCGGCGGTGGCACATGCTTTTCACGGCATTGACAACATTCGTGTTGTTATTTTGTACCCTAAAGGCAAGATAAGCTTGTTGCAGGAAAAGATGTTCTGCACATTGGGTGGTAACATTGAAACAATCGCAGTTGAAGGCGACTTTGATGATTGCCAAGCATTAGTTAAAGCGTCTTTTGAAGACCAAGAATTACGCCAAGAAATTGGGTTGAACTCGGCAAATTCAATTAATATCAGCCGTCTATTTGCACAGGTTTGTTACTACTTTGAAGCAATTTCACAATTGCCAGCAGAGCAACAAGATAAAGCGGTAATTTCAGTACCAAGTGGTAATTTCGGTAACTTAACAGCTGGTATTATCGCTAAAGTATTAGGCTTACCAATTAAACGCTTTATTGCCGCTACTAACGCCAATGATACCGTTCCACGTTACCTAGCTACGGGCGAATGGAAACCAAAAACGACAGTCGCGACCTTATCAAACGCTATGGATGTGAGCCAACCAAACAACTGGCCACGCGTAGAATTTATGATTGAGCAAGGTTGGTTTGATAAAAGCTTGTTATCAAGCTACATGATTGACGAAGACTTAACGCAAATGGGTGTTAAAGAACTTTATCAAATGGACTACTTGTCAGAGCCCCATGGTGCGATAGCGTATAAAGCGTTAAAACACGAAATTAAAGAAGGCGAAGTTGGGATCTTTTTAGGTACCGCTCATCCAGCTAAATTTAAAGAAAGCGTTGAAAACATTTTGGGTGAATTAATTTCATTGCCTAAAGAACTAGCAGACGTCGCTGGGAAAACACTATTGTCTAGTGAGATGGCGCCTGAATTTGCTAAACTACGAGCCTACTTAACAAATCAATAGGCAAGGTTATCTTTGAATTGGCAAACCTTAATTGAGCAACAAAAGCAGCTAACGTATTTTCAACAGATTGAAGCTAAATTAGCTGCCGAGGTGGAAAGTGGTGCAACCGTTTATCCGCCTCAGAAAGACATTTTTTCTGCGTTTGATAATACCCAGTTTGACCAAGTCAAAGTCGTAATTCTAGGCCAAGACCCATACCATGGACCCAATCAGGCACATGGTATGAGTTTTTCCGTTTTGCCAGGTATCAAAATTCCCCCCTCATTACGTAACATGTATAAAGAATTGGCGTTAGAGTATCCAAATTTTGAGATCCCGACGCACGGTTTTTTGCAATCTTGGGCGGACCAAGGTGTGTTGTTGATCAACAGTGTCTTGACGGTTCGAGCAGGTGAACCTAATTCTCATCAAAAATGGGGTTGGGATATCTTCACTGACAATATGATAGCGGCATTAAATCAACACAGAAGTGGCATCGTGTTTTTATTGTGGGGCGCGTTTGCACAGAAAAAGCAAAATCTAATCGACCCAGAACGTCATCATATTTTAACCGCGCCACACCCATCTCCGCTGTCGGCCAGAAGAGGATTTTTTGGTTGTGATCATTTCATCAAAACCAATGATATTTTGGTAAAGCAGAATATGGTTGCCATAAACTGGCAACCGCCATTAAGCTTAAGCTGAACGGTATAGTCGACTTAAAGCAAAAAAGCCCAACTGGTTAAAGTTGGGCTTTTTTTAAAAATCTAATTCTGCTAAATCATATTCCATTGATGGGTCGATATCTTTAAGTTCGTCGCGAAGACGATACTTTTCTTTTATCGACTCTATTTCGCGCCACTTGCGCTTTGATGCTCGTTTTGAAGACGGTTTGTTATTTTGTACAGCACTTTCGAATAACTCAGCTAGACCTTCCATAATGGCCCCCTTAACGTCGTATTAAAATTTTTATTGTTATAAGGAATACTCAGTACATTTTTCGATGCCTGAATAATGCTTAACGCAACATTTACCATAACGCCGTTAAAAGTAAAATACTTTTGTGAAAAAAATATGACCAGTTTATGAAACTAATTTGAACAATTTGTCGGGAAAGTAAGCTATTTCCTAGGTTTTATAAGGCCTGTAGTCAACATAACGCCTAATAAAATAAGCAGACCACCAAACAACATATTGATAAATAGTTGCTCATCTAAGAAGACGTTGCCAAATACCACACCAAATATCGGAATAAGGTAGGTTACCATCATGGCTTTTGTTGGGCCGGTATTTTCAATCAATCGATAAAATAACACATAAGCAATACCCGTACTGAAAACACCAAGACAAGTTATAGCAAGCCAAGCGTTGCTTGAGACTGAAGACCATTCTAAAGAGCTGCTGAGGAGCACTGGGAGCATAATGATAGCGCTGCATGCCATTGTACTCGATGCAACTAAAAGTGGCGGTACGCCTTGTAGAAAGCGTTTAGAGTAGTTTGCAGATATACCGTATAAACACGTTGCTGTAACAACGGCTAATATTGCAAAGACTTCGGCATTAACACCGTGAGTGAGCTTATGAGATGACAGTACAACAACCCCCGCAAAGCCAACAAACAAACCAAACCAAGCGCTTTTACTTAACGTTACCGACAAAATTATAAAGCTAAACACTGCGCCCCATAAAGGGGTGACCCCATTAATTATCGAGGACAAACCCGCATCGATATTCATTGCTGCATAGCCAAACAACATAAATGGCAGAACTGAGTTGCCTATTCCAACGAATATTATGGGTTTAATGAAAGGTTTAATTGATTTCTGTTTGCTAAATTTTGTGGCCGTTAAGTACAGCAAGGGACTGAGTGTGAGCGCCGCAATGATGATCCTAAGGGACGCTAAATTTGTTGCGCCTAACTCAGGAGCCGCAACACGCATGAATAAAAACGACGCCCCCCAAAGAGCGGATAAAATAAGTAATTCGACAAAATGTTTCGCGGCCACGTTGTACTCAACTATAAAAATTAACTGTCAGGCAAAAAAAACGCCTCACTAAGGAGGCGAATTATAACACTATATTTGACAATGAGTTACTTGATGACCGCTCTAAACATGTCAACTAACTGCTGAGTAGACGAGTCGAGTTCCGGTTGCGCTTTATCTTGTAATGCGTCTAGCACTCGGTTACCTAACACTTTCCCTAGTTCAACACCCCATTGGTCAAAGCTATTGATATTCCAAATAACACCTTGAACAAATACTTTATGCTCATACAAGGCGATTAGAGAACCGAGTTGTTTTGGAGATAATTCATCCATCAACAGGGTATTTGACGGGCGGTTACCAGGCATAAACTTATGTTTAGCCAGTTTTTCCGCTTCGTCAGCATCAACGCCTTTTGCAAGTAAGGCAGCCTTGATTTCTTCTCTTGTTTCACCTTGCATTAACGCTTGAGTCTGCGCAAAACAGTTTGACGCTAACATTTGGTGATGTTCAATTTCGTCATGTGCCGGTTTTACTGGCAAAATGAAATCCGCTGGAACAACGGTATTGCCTTGATGCATTAGTTGGTGGAAGGCATGTTGGCCATTTGTGCCTTCGCCGCCCCAAATAATAGGACCAGTTGAGTATTCAATTTCTTCATCCTCGTGGCTCGTACGTTTACCGTTTGATTCCATATCCAGTTGTTGGACGTATGCTGGGAATCCGCGCAGATAATGCGAGTATGGTAACAATACGTGGCTTTGGCAGCCAAAAAAGTTGCTATACCAAACACCAAGTACGCCCAAGATTACAGGTAAATTTTCGGCTAAAGGTGTATTTTGGAAATGATCATCCATATCACGAGCACCGTCAAGTACCGCGGAAAAATTGTCGTAACCAACGGCAAGGGCAATAGGTAGGCCAATCGCTGACCAAAGTGAATAACGACCACCAACCCAATCCCACATTGGGAAGATATTTTCTTCAGCAATGCCAAATTCTGTTGCTTTGGCAATATTGCTCGAAACACACATAAAATGTTTTGCGATATCAGTAAATTTCGCACCAGACGCCAAAAACCACTCACGGGTTGTTAACGTATTTTGCAAGGTTTCTTGGGTCGTGAAGGACTTAGAACTCATTACAATTAGCGTTGTTTCAGCGTTTAATTTAGCCAAAACGTCAGTTATATGATGACCATCAACATTAGCAACAAAATGTACTTTGATTGCTTTTTGTTGATAAGGTTTTAACGCCTCAGTAACAATTTTAGGACCTAAAAATGAACCGCCTATCCCAATGGCAACAACGTCAGTAAATGTTTTTCCGGTGTACCCTTGGCGAGTGCCGTTGTGAACTTCTGCGACAAATTGTTTGATCTTGGCAAGCGTAGCGTGAACTTCATCAACTACGTTTTCGCCATCTACTAATACCGAATCGCCTTTGGCTCTGCGCAATGCGGTATGTAAAACTGCGCGTTGTTCAGATAAGTTGATAACTTCTCCGGCAAACATAGCGTCACGTTTTGATTCAACACCTGAGTCACGGGCAAGTGAAAGCAGGGCGTTCAAACTTTGCTGGTCTATTCGGTTTTTTGAGTAATCTAATGTAAATCCGCACGCTTTTGTGGTGAATGTTGCTGCTCGATTTTGATCGGCTGCAAACAAATCACGCATATGGCTCGGTTTCATGCGGTTATATTCTTGCTCGACATTTTGCCATGCTTGATTGCTCATTAATTGGTCCTCTAAAAGCTCTTTGATTGACGTTGTAATAAGTATTACAACGATATTTACGAAAATAAAACAAATCGATTTATAGCATTAACGTCTCCCACAACATTAACTCAATATCATCGAATTTATTAAACGTAAAGTGTAGTAGAAACGCGACCTAAAAGGTCGCGTTTAATTTTATAGTTTAGCTTGTAATAATGCTTCAAGCTTAACTTGGTCTTTGGCGAAGTTGCTTATGCCTTCAGCTAATTTTAGCGTAGCCATTGGATCTTCGTTATGATCCCAACGGAATTGCGCCTCTGTTAGTTTTTCAGGTTTAGCTTGAACTTCACCAGAAAACGTTAGTTTTCTTTCTAATGGTTGAATTTCTTGTTCAAGTTCGTCAAGTAATGCAGGTGCGATTGTTAAACGGTCACAACCAGCAAGTGCCTTGATTTCATCGGTGTTACGGAAACTCGCGCCCATAACGACAGTTTGATAACCGTGTTGTTTGTAATATTGATAAATTGAACGAACTGAAATAACACCTGGATCAGTTTCACCGGTGTATTCTTTTTGGTCCGTGTTGGCTTTATACCAATCTAAGATACGGCCAACAAATGGTGAAATTAAGTAAACGCCAGCTTCTGCACACGCACGAGCTTGGGCAAAACTAAACAATAATGTTAGGTTACATTGAATGCCTTCCTGCTCTAATTGCTCAGCAGCTTTAATGCCTTCCCATGTTGACGCAACTTTAATTAGTACGCGGTCTTTAGAAATGCCAGACTCTTCGTATAATTTAATTAACTTGTGTGCTTTAGCAATAGTCGCTGCAGTGTCAAATGAAAGACGAGCATCTACTTCAGTTGATATACGACCTGGGATAACGGCACTGATTTCTTTACCGATTAATACGGCTAGCTTGTCACCCGCATCATCTAACTGTTGCTTAGGATCATTAGATTGGCTTTTTGCATAGCTTACTGCTTCATCTAAATAACTCACGTACTCTGGGATCTGAGCCGCTTTTAACAATAAAGAAGGGTTTGTCGTGGCGTCGACTGGTTGGAATTTTTTTATCGCTTCGATTTCACCCGTATCTGCGACGACAGTTGTCATTTCTCTTAATTGCTGTAATACACTTGCCATTTTTGGCTCCTAAAATTAACTGAATATTTGGTGTTTATCTAATTGCAGATTGGATTTTGTAGTTCTGTAACTTTATTACAAAAAACAGTCTTTCATCAAGTGGAATTCACATTTACCTGTAGGTAAATTACAAACTGTGACGCTATTGTACAAGTACAACAGGTAATTCTGTTATTATGATTTTTCTTGTGAAATAACGGAATTCTATTAAGGTAACCGCTGAAATTCCTTGCAATTAGAATATTGAACAAATATGACCGAATCATTACAACAAAATAGTCAAAATAGCCTGAACTCTCAAGTGCGCATTATCACCTTTGCAGGGGTACTCCCTTTTGTTTTCTTTACCTTTTGTGTTTGGTTTCCACAACTGAATCCATTTAAAATTGATGCCTTGGTTATTTTCCGCTTTTATAGCATCGTTATTTTAAGTTTTATGGCTGGGGCATTATGGCCTTTGGGTTTTATCGCAGATCTTTCGACTGATAAACGCCATGTGGTTAGATCTGGACTGTTATGGGGCAGCATAATGATTGCACTTGCCGGTTGGGGAACTTTGTTTTTACTGCCTAAAGTGGCAATTTTTGTTTCAGCGTTGCTGTTTTTAGTCATTTGGCAAATAGAAAATAAAACCCAATTAGTGAAAAGTTATCCACAGTGGTATGCAAGTCTCCGGGCTGGTGTAACTATGGTTGTCGCGATAACACATATGTCCGTTTGGATGACAATTGCCTAAGCATATTTAAAGGTCCTCAAAGTGGGTTAACAATGTCATCGTAGGGACAAATCAACGTCATCGCTTTTTTATGTTAGTGCGTGGGCGTTAATTTGGTAAACTAGTTGCAGTTTATTGCAGTAATTGATGTTGAGATATGTTGTATTTAATTTCCCCCGCTAAAAATTTAGATTATGAAACACCACCTGCTATTGCAGAGTTCACTTTACCCGAGTTGATGGATGACGCTCAAGAGTTAGCAAAAGTCTGTGTTAAATTAACGCCACAGGGTTTGAGCTCGCTTATGCACATCAGCGACAAATTGGCTGGGTTAAATGCAGCTCGGTTTACACAATGGCACCCAGATTTTACCACTGAGAATGCGAAACAAGCCGTTTTAGCGTTTAACGGTGACGTTTATAGTGGCCTTGAGGCAACTAAATTTAATCAACAAGAATTTGACTATGCCCAGTCGCATTTACGCATCTTATCTGGCCTTTACGGGATCTTAAGACCGCTTGACCTAATGCAACCTTACCGACTTGAAATGGGGACCCGCTTAGCAAATCCTCGCGGTAAAAACTTGTATGAATTTTGGGGCGAGATAATCACCAACAAAATTAATGAACAAATTGCGGTAACTGATTCTAATTTTGTGGTGAACCTGGCGTCTACCGAATACTTCAAATCGGTGAAAAAGAAACAACTAAGTGTGCCATTAGTAACGCCAATGTTTAAAGATTGGAAAAATGGTCAGTATAAAATGATCAGCTTTTTTGCTAAAAAAGCCCGGGGCATGATGGTTCAGTATTTGATTAAAAACCAAATTAAAGACCTTGAAAATTTACTTAAGTTTGACATGGATGGTTATGAATATAACGCGGACTTGTCTAAGCCAAATGAACCTTGTTTCACCAGACGTATTGCAGATTGATCTAGATAATTGAACAGCGTTTTAGCGCTCCATTATAAATTTAAAAGGGCTGTATTATTAATACAGCCCTTTTGTATTGTCGCTTTGTTAGGGTAAGAAGTGATCAAGCTATGGGTTAAGCTTTACTGTCATGCCAACTAAATTCACATGACTTGTCATATTCCTTCCAAACAACAGGTGTCCAGTGTTGTCCCGTTCTTATCTGTGATTTTGCATCCCGGTTAAACTTTGAGGCTAAGGCATATTTTTTATCCGCGCTCACATTTAAGGTTAATGTTTTCGCTTCGCTCGTGCCATTGAGTTGTCTAAAACGTCGAACCGTTTGATCATCTATCATTTCCTTCAGTTCGATTTCATGAGTCCCGACAGGTAAGTTCATTGTTTGTCTTTGGCCCATAATATTTTTACCATCGACTTTGTAAATAAAAGCAGGGTAGATGGATTGTGATTCTTTCGTAATGTTTTTTACCGTAATTTGACCACATTGTTGGTCAGCGAAAACTGTGCCAGAGAAAGACGCTCCAGCTGCTATTAGGCATGTTGCGATTATGATGTGTTTCATGTGTATTCCTCTTATTCATAAAAATGACGAACTAGAATTTTCAAATAAGGGCTGTCAACACTTTCCCTAACAGCCAATGTTTATTGTTAACTTCATTATTAAAGACAATACTCGACGGTTATTGGTTACAAATAAATATGATAAAAGGTTATCCACCGCTGCCCATAATAGCGGACAAAGCGATATCATTGAGTTCGCCTGCCAATATTTGGTATTGGCTAATACTCATACCTGTGCAAGTTAAATTTCGTTCACAGGTTTGGCTAAATATTTTAGAGCCGGTATTAACTCGATATTTTTCAGGTGAGATATGAGAAAAGCGCTGAATCTCATAATCAAATATTTCAATTAACGATGGTGCGCGAACGGTTATGACCTCTGTGCCATCGTCTTCAGGCCAACGAAACGTAGATTTTCTCTTGGCTTTTGAGTTTGGAGCCTGCTGAGTTTCGATGCTGTCAGATGTCTTATTTTGAATGGCGCCATTCGATTTTTTCGCAACGACTTGTTGCTCCGTATTGGCTTCTGTTTCCTTAGCTAAATTTGTGATGATCTCGTATACATCAGGTAAGTTGTCGGCATTAACTTCCCCTTTTAAATAGATATGCTCGATAAATTCCCTAACCTGCTTGTTATTCTGTTCATAGGCTTTAGTTAGCCATTTGTCAGCATCTGAAAGTGATTTTTCACCTAATTGGCCACGATAGTAAATAACACCGAGGATAAATGAAGATTGCCCACTGCCATTGCGGGCTGCCTTTTTAAAGTATTTTAAAGACTCATCGTAATCAAAATTTTCTTTGTCGGTAAGGTAGATATAACCAAGTTTGAACTGCGCTAAGGACGAACCAAATTTTGCAGCCCGACGATAAGTTTTTATCGCGCTGGAGGGATCTTTTTTCGTGCCGTATCCTACCCAATACATATCTCCTAAGGCGTACATTGCATCAGCGTAACCACGTTTAGCATACTGCCTAAACTCTTTAAAGTAAGTCACACACTCAGCATCAAGACATTCTTCCATTTGATTGGCAAAGATTGTTGGATTAAAAAAAATCAAAAAAACGATAAATAATTTTTTCATTTCAAGCTCCTTGTTTATTTACTTGCATTCATTACGTTAAATACGATGTGTCAGTTCTGTTAATCGTCATGCCACTTTAGTTCGCAATTTGCATCCGAGACTTCTAATACACTAATTTGCCATTCTTTATTATCGTTAATCATTTCAGCCGCGAGCAGATAATTTTTGTTTGGTAGAACATCAAGCGTGAATTCCTTTTTTTCATGAAGGGTTTTAAACATCGGACGCTTTTTTGTATATCTTGCTGCGGGTTCAGATTTAAATAGAAGTTTATGACGGCCAGCTTTTAGTCTTACAGAGTTTAGGGCCCCGTTTTGCTTTGAAATAATACCCATAGTGGAAACGATTTGACCGCTGAAGTTTTGGGTCGTTTTACCATCGATACGGCGCAGTTCTAACGGAAAAAACGTTCTGTCGCTTCTGGCTTTTGGGATCGTGTATATACGCCCACATTGATCTTCTAAGTTGTCTAATTTTAGGGTGAAGCCAGGAATATCAGTGACACTTAACACGGCTGTTAAGGTTTTTCGCTCGCCACCTTGCTGTACGTCTAATTTGATACTTTGTTTGTCGGTGAAACTACGAACAAAAGAAGAGAAGGCAGTAAGTTGGCTTCTATGGGCTGGAATATCATCGAGGAAAAATAGTTTATCGCCGGAATTGAGTCCCAATTTTTCCGCTACGCTACCTGGGGTGATACCGACTATATGAAAGTAGTTGTCGTTACTTTGAACATCGAGCACTAAGCCTAGATCACTAATACGTGTGGGTTCTGAAGACAATAACTGTTCAAAATCACTTAATGAATTACCTCTTTGCGCCTCAATGTTTTTAACCCGTAAAATAGTTTCAGTTGTGGTTTGCTTTAATTGCGCTAATAATTTTGCTGACTCAGGTGATAATGAATTTGTTTCGTCATCACTGAATGGCTGTCCTTCAACATTTTTATTCGCTAGTAGCGAGCCACTTGAGATAAGTGCTGAGATAAATAAAATAACTTTTACATAAGACATAACAATCCCTATATCTTCATTGTGGCAGGCGAAGTGGTTTTAGCTAAAATCCTTTCGATTTCAGATTTTCGTTGACGCCACAAATCGTGAATAACAACTTTATTACTTTGACTTAAATATGCGTTTTGGATCTGACTGTCTAATAACATCAAATTATGATTAATCTGAGCGGTTTCACTATAATCATACTGCCTTGCCATTTGCTTTTGTAATTCAGTATTTTGATCTATCAAAAGGCTTGTCTCTCTGTCTATCGTGTTATTTTCGGGCATCAAAAAATATACTGAAGTTGCAAATAAAATGCTCGCGGCCATGGCAAACCATTTGGGTTGTAATTTTAATTTAGTGACATTTGAAGTTGGATTTTGGGCCCGTTGAAAATCGTCCCAACTAGGTGCGCGCTTATTTTCGATATTTGTTGTTAACTCGGTTTGCATGTTCAAATTGGCAAACGAACTTCGTATTGCAGTCAAATTATTGAATCGAGACAGACACTCCTCACATTGCATAATATGTGGCTCGTCACCTGTGGATCCTAAAAGTTGTAAATCGGTTAAATGTTTCATTGTTCTGCCAATACTTTTAGTTGCTGATAACAACGCATCAAGACAACTTTTGAGTAACTCACTGACTTATCCAATAACTCAGCAATCTCTTTATGTTTATACCCTTCAATTTCGTGAAGGATAAAAACGGTTCTGTATTCGTCATTAACCCGCATTAACAGAGAATTTATATCTCGAACCGCACTAAGCCAATTCTCGTTAAACAGACTTGTCGTTTCGATAATATCCTCTTCGGGGAGTTCGCAATTAAATTTGTTTTGTACTTTAAGCTTGTTAATTGCTTGGTTAATCACAATTCTTTTTAACCATGCAACAAAAACCTGTTCACCTTGGTATTGCTTTATATGGCGAAATACATTGATAAATGCATCCTGTAAAACATCCTGAGCCAACTCGTGATGCTTTACCATTCGCAGTGCAATACCATAACCTATACCGCTGTATTGTTCGTAAATTGCTTTAAATGCAGCTTCATCACCAACTTTTGCGCGCTCTAGTATCTCGTTTGAGACAAGTTGGTTAAATTCCGTATTTAAAGGCATAACATCCATAAATTTCGAGTTTTATCTAAAGACAATGGGATCGTTCAAAAGGTTACAAAAAATTTAACCATATAGGTTTTTTTCTTTAGTATCGAATTTTAGCGAGATTTATCTGTGTTGGAGGATTGGTATAAGATAGCGAAATGCAGATATAAAAAAGCCCGTTACATTGAACGGGCTTGATAAGTTAAACCAAAACGTTTGAGTTTTGGATTAGCGGTAATTACTTAGAACGTAAACCGTCGTTTAAGTGTGGACGAATCGTTTTTAAAATTGAGCCCAATACTTTTGGTGTTGCGACAACGATATTGCCAGATTTGTCGAAGTTGTTACCACCTTCAAAGTCAGATACTACCGCACCCGCTTCAATGGCGATTAATTGGCCGGCAGCTGTATCCCAAGGCTTTAAGCCCATTTCCCAAAAACCTTCCATACGACCTGCAGCGACATAAGCCAAATCTAATGCAGCTGAACCGGCACGACGCATATCCGCTACTTGTGGGAATAGGTCAGCAAAGATGTTTTGATAAGCATCAAGTTGGTGTTTTTGTTTGAACGGAAAGCCTGTTCCAATTAACGTACCTGAAAGGTCACGTGCTTTAGAAACACGAATGCGTTTGCCGTCTAATTGAGCGCCAGCACCTTTCGATGCAGTGAACATTTCACCACGAATAGGATCTAAAATTACGGCCTGTTCTAATTTTCCATCAACCTTAAGGGCAATAGAAACGGCAAAGTGAGGGATGCCTTTAATGAAGTTTGTTGTGCCATCTAATGGGTCGATGATCCACTGATATTTTTCGTCGCCTGCAGTAATTCCACTCTCTTCAGCAATGAATGAGTGATCTGGGAAAGAGGCTTTGATAGTTTGGATGATTGCTTCTTCTGCTTCCTTGTCAACATTAGTTACAAAGTCATTAGAGCCTTTTAGTTCAGCTTTAACCATATCAAGTTGCTCGAACGCACGAGCGATAATTTTACCAGCATTACGCGCAGCACGGACTGCGATGTTTAACATCGGTTGCATTTACAATCACCTATTTGTAGAAAGAACGTAAGTATTCTGAATATTCGAAGACACGGCAACGCCGCAGAGTCTTATACAAGCTTTCGCTTTGAGCTCTACATCAAACATCAGAACAGATTACTAAAGAACATTTTTTAAACAGTCGCGCATTGTAGAGATTTTTTGAAAAAAGTAAATAGTTAATGCTAAAAATGTGGAGGCAATGGCTAATTTTGACTAGGGTTGTAGAGGTTTTGCACAGGAGTGGCTGAATAAATCAGCAGCAGTAAACAAGCGATAATTTGGCAGGGTTAAACGAAAATTTAACCCAAACCAAATGTGTTAACTGTTTAAATATCAAACAATTTTATAGCGCTTCAATTTCAGCAACTTCCTGCGTAAAGTCGACAACTTCTAATTCTTCGCATGGGCCATTATCTTCCCAGTCTAAGCCGATTAAAATGTCGTCTTCTTTTAGTTCCTCAAACCAAAACTCTAACCATTCAGCAACAGAAATTTGAGTTGGGACAAAATCAGACCATTCATCAACACAACATTTTTGTGCCATAGACTCTGTAGACCATAACGGCATTGTTTCTGCGTTTTCAAAATTTGAAGAATCGGCAACAACCCATCCGTCATTCGCTTTGTCGTGTAAACCCCATAACATTTGGGTGGCTTTTACTTCTTTAAAAAATTCTGCAGTTACGTCAGACATATTGATTCCTTACCGGGTACGGTTTTTAGTATTTGATTTTGGTTTTTTTGTCGACGTCGATGTTGAACCACTATTATTGCGGCTCGATGACGCAGGAGCTGGTTTTTTGCCATGTTTAAATTGGCCAAGCCCTGTATGACGAGACAATGCTTTTTGTCCACGACCACCTTTGCTAGCAGACATACGTTCTTCATCTGCGGATGCTGGTGGCACTAAGTGTTGTTTACCGTGACCGATTAACTTAGTCAGGCCCATGTCTTTTAAGGCATGGCGGATCATTTTCCAGTTTTTTGGATCGTGATAACGCAAAATAGCCTTATGTAAACGACGTTCTTTTTCGCCACGAGGGATCGCAACAAGATCGTTTTGACGTTTAACTTTATGCAGTGTATCAATTTCAGTGTGATACATAGTTGTCGCCGTCGCCATTGGCGATGGGTAGAAGTTTTGCACTTGATCGAGTCTGAATCTGTTTTCTTTTAACCAAAGGGCTAAGTTGATCATATCGTCAATAGTTGTACCAGGGTGCGCAGCGATAAAGTAAGGAATAAGGTACTGCTCTTTTCCTGCCTCTTTCGAGTACTTTTCAAACAACTCTTTAAATTTGTCGTAGGTGCCCATACCCGGTTTCATCATCTTAGACAATGGACCTTCTTCGGTATGTTCAGGCGCAATTTTTAGATAACCACCAACGTGATGAGTAACCAGTTCCTTGACGTAACGTGGGTCTTGGATCGCTAAGTCATAACGCACACCAGAGGCGATAAGAATTTTCTTCACACCCGGTAATTCACGTGCTCGCTGATACAATTTAATCGTAGGTTCGTGGTCGGTGTCCATGTGCTTACAAATATCGGGGTAGACACAGGATGCACGGCGACATGTTGCTTCGGCTTTAGCGCTTTTACAACGCAACATATACATGTTGGCCGTTGGGCCACCTAAATCAGAGATGACACCAGTAAAGCCTGGAACCGTATCTCGAATTTGTTCAATTTCATTGATGATTGAATCTTCTGAACGACTTTGAATAATACGACCTTCATGTTCGGTAATTGAACAGAAAGTACAACCACCGTAACAACCACGCATGATATTAACTGAAGTTTTTATCATTTCGTAGGCTGGAATTTTTTTACCTTCATACTTTGGATGAGGGATACGCGCAAACGGCATTCCAAAAACATAATCCATCTCTTCCGTTTCTAAAGGAAACGCTGGTGGATTGATCCAAACACTTCGGTCACCGTGACGTTGGAATAACGCTTTAGCACAACCAGGATTGGTTTCCTGATGCAAAATTCGGTTGGTATGTGCATATAGAGTTTGATTTTGTGATACAACTTCAAACGCTGGCAGTTTAATGTAAACACGGTCCCATGGACGTCTTAACTGCGCTTTGGTTTTTTTCTTGTCGTATGGTTGTACAACAATCGCTTGGCTGGCGTCTTTATCTACTGCGCTTTCTTCTATGGCTTGATCTTTATTGCCACAAGTATTTGGCTCGTAATCTTGATAAGGGCTATAGAGAGGGTCGATGATCCCTGGTTTGTCGATTTGTGTCGAATCAATGCCTTGCCAATCTGGTAACGCATCTTTAGTTATAATTGCGGTGCCACGAACGTCTCTAATATCTTTTATATCTTCACCACGAGATAAACGATGCGTGACTTCAACAAGCGGGCGTTCGGCATTACCAAAAACCAACATGTCGGCTTTGGAATCAAAAATGACACTTCGGCGTACTTTGTCTGACCAATAATCGTAGTGACTAATGCGGCGTAAGCTTGCTTCTATTCCACCAACAATGACCGGGACACCTTTAAAGGCTTCGCGACAACGTTGTGAATAAACCGTAACTGCACGGTCTGGGCGTTTACCACCTATATTGTCTGGCGTGTAAGCATCATCATGGCGTAATTTACGGTCCGATGTATATCGGTTGATCATTGAGTCCATGTTACCGGCGGTAACCCCAAAATACAGATTTGGTTTACCGAGTCGTTGGAAATCATTTTTACTTGTCCAGTCTGGCTGGTCGATGATCCCAACGCGAAACCCTTGAGATTCCAGCATTCGGCCGATAACCGCCATACCAAAACTTGGATGGTCGACATACGCGTCACCCGTAACAATAATTACATCGCAGGAATCCCATCCTAGTAAATCCATTTCTTCACGAGTTGTTGGTAAAAATGGCGCTGGACCAAAACATTCCGCCCAAAATTTTGGGTAGTCCCACAACATTTGGTCACTATGGACGGTGGCCTGTGGTGGTTTGACTGCTTTTGTCGCAACAGTAGATTGAGATTGCATAAATAGATGTACCCGAGCTTTGCAATTAAATATCAACTTGAACAAATTTTGTACAAGAAATGAAGACGCGGGATTATACAGAAATTTGATCAGAAGTGGAAAAGGGTTTTCCCTATATTCGAACTTTTCATAAATATATAACTTGAAGCTTTGCAATTCCGCCTTAGAATAGAGGCGATTTTTTGTCTAAAGGTGCATTATGAGTGAACAGATGGAATCGGCAACTGAATGTGTTGAACCGAGAAAAACAATAACAAAATCAACATGGTTTGGACTTACGGCGTTTGTTTTAGTTTCGTTATTTTTCTATTTATTCCCGCAAGTAGACTTGTGGGTTTCAAGTAAATTTTACGATGAACAAAATGGATTTTATTGGAATGAAACCCAATTAGTTCAAATAACCTACGATATCTTTAAGCATATGCCTAAGTTATTGCTACCAGTCATGTTTATATTTTTACTTTTAAGTATTAAAAACGTGTATTGCAAAATCCGTCGGCATTTGTGTTTATTTGCTTTAGTCACTTTATTAGTTGGCCCAGGTATAATTGTCCACAATGTATTTAAAGATCATTGGGACCGAGCTCGTCCAAGAACGGTTGTCGAGTTTGGTGGTGACAAGACGTTTTCTCCTGCGTGGGTAATCTCGGACCAATGTGAACGTAATTGTTCATTTGTCAGTGGTCATGCTGCAATGGGCTTCTACTTTATGATCTTAGGGTGGTTACTAGGTTCACGTAAGTGGTTCTACATCGGTTTAGGTATAGGCGCGGCCGTTGGCATGATACGAGTTGTGCAGGGAGGTCACTTCTTAAGTGACTCCATCTTGGCTGGGTTTATGGTCTACTGGACAATTTGGGTATTTGCAAAATGGATGCGGGTTCCTAATCCAGGAGACGATTGGCAATGCCCACAAGTTGAAAAGCAGCGTAAGTTATGTGAGCAAGAAAAAGCCGCTGAATCAGCTTAATTTATCTTTATAGTCATAGCATCACGTTCGACAATTTTATTTGGAATAGAATTGTCGTTCGTGAGATTGTCCCCTCGAAAACCTTTCGTTTAGTAAGCATTATTTTACAATTCATCGTGCTACACCTCTCTTCATCATAATTTGTTTTCTACTATTCCCTACCGAACTCATCGCTTGGTTCTCTTAAATACCCTTATCTTTGTTGCCTTTTTCATATGTTTTTTCCGAACTGATTAGCTTACTAATTAACTAAATGTCTATGTAACCTTGAAATAATTACTAATTTCGCCCAGAATACTTAGTGTTCTAATAGTTAGAGGTGGAATCATGTTTACTGGTAAGCGATTAAGTAGAGCACCGGATTATATTGGGTATCTTTGTTTTTGGTTGATTATAGGTGTTTATGTGGTGCCCACTATGGCTTTTAGAGGTTTGTGCAGTGCTGTCAATTATTTGGACAGGCTTACACAAAAGTGGTTATATGGTTAAATTAATTCGTAGACGAATTAATTATTGATTGCGCCAGAGAGAATGTTTATACATTCTTTCTTTGTATTTAACACACGATGAAGTTGATTATGTCGATAGATTATTCAGTTGTTTCTATAGTTTTATATTTTGTATTATTAATCGCAATAGGCTTTTATGCCATGCGTCAATCCACATCTAATAACAGTGAATATTTATTAGGGGGCAGACAAGTTGGCCCGAACGTCACTGCTTTGTCCGCAGGTGCGTCTGATATGAGTGGCTGGATGTTGTTAGGATTACCTGGCGCAGCTTACACCACTGGCATTGGCAGTATTTGGTTGGCTATTGGTTTGGTGATAGGTGCTTATGTTAATTATCTCATTGTTGCACCAAAACTGCGGGTTTACACTGAGCTTGCTAATGATTCTTTAACCATTCCTGAATTTATGTCTCGTCGATTTATGAAAGACAAAAGTCACCTGCGACTTATCGCGAGCGTTGTTATCATCCTATTCTTTACCGTATATACGGCGTCTGGCCTTGTTGCCGGCGGCAAGTTATTCTCCTCAGCATTTGCGACATCTTATTCATTTGGGGTTTTTGCAACGGTAGGAATTGTAGTCGCATATACTGTTATGGGCGGATTTTTGGCTGTGAGCTTAACCGACTTTGTACAGGGGGTTATTATGCTCATTGCCCTCATTGCAGTGCCATACGTTGCATTTATCTCAATTGATACAGTGGCACAGTCAACGAGTTTTGGTTCTCAGTTTTGGGAGTTGTTAACCAAAGAGGCCAATTTCGAAATTGTTGCCTCCATTAGTTTATTTACCTGGGGGCTTGGTTACTTTGGGCAACCACACATTATCGTTCGATTTATGGCGATAAGCAGTCACAAAAAATTACCACAGGCTCGAAGAGTTGGTATAAATTGGATGATCGTATCTATTATCGGGGCGTTATTAACCGGTATTGTCGGTGCTGCGTATATTAAATCTGTTGGTACACAATTGAGTGACCCTGAAACGATATTCATTCATTTGTCGCAAATTTTGTTTCATCCTTTAGTTGCTGGCTGGTTATTAGCAGCAATTTTAGCGGCGATTATGAGTACGATTTCCTCACAGCTTTTAGTGTCATCCAGTTCGCTTGTTGAAGATCTTTATAAAGTTTACTTTTCAGAAAACGTAAGTCCTGAAAAATCACTAATTATCAGCCGTGCTTGTGTAGTGGTTGTTGCTGCTTTAGCGTCACTTATTGCACTTGCTGAATTAGGCGGTGTACTTAAATTGGTCTCTAGTGCTTGGGCAGGTTTTGGTGCCGCATTTGGTCCAGTTATTCTATTCAGTTTATGGTGGAAGCAATTAACTGAACAAGGCGCAATTGCAGGCGTATTAGCAGGTGCTATTACTGTATTTATTTGGGGTTATATTCCATTGTTACCAAATGGACTAACATTGAGCTCTGAGTTTTATGAACTGTTACCAGCATTTTTAATAAGTTCCTTGGTTATTGTGATTGTAAGTAAACGCACACAAGTACCATGTGAAAAGACAACTGAGTTATTTGAGCTAACTAAAAATTCATTAAGTTAGTGGTCAAATAATTTGAATAATAAATAATTGCTAGTGGATTCTATGTTGCCAACATTTGTGAAGCAGAGTAGAGTTCGGCATTTTTAAGATTACGGCGGGTGTACATTGGAAAAATATGAAGAGTTGTTAGTCGCAATTCGGCAAATTATCCGCGCAATTGATTTGCGTTCTAAGAAGTTAAGTAAAGCAGTTGGGATCACCGGCCCACAACTGTTGGTTTTGCAGGAAGTTTCGGCTTTACCAGGACTGACATCAAAGCAGGTATCGGACAGCATTAACTTATCTCAAGCAACGGTAACGAGTATTTTAGACCGTTTAGAGTCAAAGGAGTTATTGGTGCGTAAACGCGATAGTGAAGACCGCCGAAAAGTTTCTTTATATTTGACCGACCTGGGCGTGGAAACATTAAAAGATGCGCCACGTGCAATGGAAGATACGTTTATTGAAAAGTTTGAAAACATTGAGCCTTGGGAGCAGACATTGTTGTTATCAAGCGTTCAGCGAGTTGCAAGTATGATGAACGCAGGTGAACTCGATGCAGCACCAATTCTTAATCTAGGTGAAATTCACGCACCTAAAGATTGATTGCATTGCAGTATTAAAGAACAAAACCGCTCTAACTAGAGCGGTTTTTTTGTATTTACCCATTAATGTCGGTTACTCGAGTCGTCACAGCAACTGTACTCAATATTAGTTGAGGCGGGGTTAGGCACATAATTTTACTACAATCAATTAGTTTTGCTAAGCGCAAGAAACCAGCATGGTTTTAGCAATACTCTTTCCGCTGACTGCAATGCCCAGTAGCTATCATCTTTATCCTAAGCTTAAATATCGCGACCTTACCTAAAACATATTCTGTTGTTTAATACGTCCAAACTGCAAAAACGAAATGGATTGGCTCATCAGGGTTGTAGTGGAAGATAAAATGTTTCCTGTAAAAGCGTAAACACCAGTGTTTCTTGTTTATAATATTAGTTTACGAAATATATATATCGAATGAAAATAAACCGCCATAACATTATATAGCCTTGTTTTCGGAGCTTTTAGGGGGCTATAGATAAGGTGCTAAAAGTAATTTCAGGTTGATTAAAAATTAATAGTTAGTATACTAAACATAAGTTCACTAAATATATTTTTGGAGTTTTGTTTTGTTTTCTAGTTTTAAACGAGTTGTATTGAAAGTGGGTAGTGCATTGATAGCGCCGAGTGGAAGTGGATGTAGCCCTCACAAATTATTTCCTATCGCTCAGTTTATAATTGATTGTCGCCAACGAGGCATAGAGGTTGTTTTAGTTTCCTCTGGGTCTATTGCGGCAGGAAAACGACATTTTCCTAAAATTGATAGTGCTGATGTGTCTATCACAATGAAAAAAGCAATGGCCGCAGCGGGTCAAGCTGAAATGGTTTCAACGTGGGATAAGTTGTTTGATTTTGCGACTTGTCAAATTCTGCTGACGCATGGTGACTTACGAGACCCTGAACGTTATGCAAGTGTGTCGTCAACCATCGACGAAACCCTAAAACACGGTATTTTACCAATCGTAAATGAGAACGATACTATTACCACTGATAAGCTAAAAGTTGGCGACAACGATAACTTAGCGGCTATGGTTTCAGCGGCGGTTGGCGCAGATGCACTAATCTTATGTACCGACGTTGACGGTTTATATTCCGCAAATCCAAAAGACAACCCAGATGCCAAACACATCCCAGAGGTCCGTTCTATCACTGACAGTTTACGCAATTTAGATATGCGTACGACTAACTCAGTTGGTACTGGTGGTATGGCAACAAAAGTTCAAGCGGCAGAGAAAGCCATTGCAAACGGCATTGCGACTTACATTATTCACGGTGAACAAGCGGATTCATTTCCTGCACTGTTACGGAACGAAAACCCTGGAACAATCTTCTTTCCATCAAAAAGTCCAATCAACGACAAAGATCATTGGCTCAGATACACCACACGCGCCCAGGGCGAGCTTGTTGTAAATAAGGCTGGTGAAAAAACAGTAATCGACGGTTTACTTAGTTTATCAAGCGAGCAATTGCTTGAAGTAAATGGTGACTTTAATACCGGTGATACTGTTGTTATTAAATCTGAAGATGGAAAATCTCTCGCGAAAGCAATCACAAATTGCAGTAGTTGTTTAATGTCCTACCTAACAGAACAGGAGGATTCGTCGTCGCTAAACCATTTAGATTCTGTATATGAAAGCGACCAAATGACACTGCTTAAGGAAGTTTAATGAACAATATAGAGACTATGGCTCGAAACGCTAAACGCGCATCAAAAGTATTAATGTTGACGCCAGAAGACGTAAAAAATCGTCTTATTTTGGAAGTGGCGGCAAGAATTAGCAGTAATAAAGACATGATTTTACAAGCCAACTTTGTCGATGTTATTGGCGCTAAAGAAAAAGGCGTTGATGATGCATTTATCGACCGGCTGACACTAACCGAAGATCGCCTAGATGAGCTATGCAGTAATCTAGTTACGCTAACTAAACTGGACGATCCAGTCGGTAAAACTGAACACTTTTCTACTCGTCCAAACGGGCTTGAAGTGACAAAGATGAGCGTGCCGCTTGGTGTGATCTGTATGATTTACGAAGCACGTCCTAATGTTACCGTAGAAGCCGCGTTAATGTGTTTAAAAGCGGGTAATGCCGCTATCTTGAAAGGTGGCAAAGAAGCCAAGAACACCAATTTAGCATTTGCTGGGATCATTCGTTTAACACTCGCTGAGTTTGCACTACCAGAGAACCTTGTTACTTTGGTTGAGTCCACGGACCGCGAAGACCTGTTAACATTGATGAAACAAAAAGATTCAATCGATTTGGTTATCCCTCGTGGTGGCGAAGGCTTAGTTAAGTTTGTGTCCGAACATAGCCTAATCCCTGTTATTCAACATTTCAAAGGTGTGTGCCATTTATATGTCGACAAATATGCTGACTTTGATAAAGCGATTAACATTCTGATTAATGGTAAAACCCAGCGCACAGGGGTGTGTAATGCCCTTGAATGTTTATTGGTTCATAAAGACATTGCAGACGACTTTTTACCTGTTGCAGCCCGAGTTTTAGAATCACATGGCGTAAAAGTAAATACCTGTGAAAGTGCTCATAAGTTCTTTTTGAGCCCAACTTTGTTAACGCCAGACAGCTTTGGCCAAGAATACTTGCGTAAAGAAATCGCCATACGTACCGTACCGTCGTTAATTGAAGCTATCACGCACATTGACCAATTCGGCAGCAACCACACAGAAGTGATCATTACCGAAGATAAAGACCGCGCTAATACGTTTATTAAAACAGTAGATGCGTCAGTCTGTATGGTTAATGCGTCATCGCGTTTTTCCGATGGCAGTCAGTTAGGTTTAGGTGCAGAAATTGGTATTGCAACCACTAAACTCCATGCTTATGGCCCGATGGGGATAGAATCTCTAGTGACCCAAAAGTTTGTTGTTTCTGGCGAAGGTCAAGTGCGAGGTACTGGCGTTTAGTATGGTATTTGATAGAAACTTCGCGACCAAACGCATAGGGTTTATCGGAGCCGGAAAAATGGCAAAAGCAATGATCCAAGGCTTTCTAAAGTCAGGTGTCGTTGCCAATCAAATTATTGCTTCGACCCGCACGGTTGAGTCTAAAGTGCGAGTCGAAAAAGAATTTGGGATAGCTGCTACCACGTGTAATAACGAAGTAGCGAGCCTATCTGATGTTATCTTTATTTGCGTAAAACCAACGAACGTACAAAACGCATGTGATGACATTGTTGCGGGATTAACGTATCAAGAGCTACAGACCAAAATCGTGATTTCTGCTGCCGCTGGTGTACCTAGGGTTTTAGTTAGTGATTGGCTACAAAACCTTCCAACGACATTTACTATGATGCCAAACCTCCCTGTCTCTGTTAATGAAGGGGCTATAGCACTTTATGGCAGCAAGATAAAACAACATTTTTTGACCGAAGTAACCCAGTTGTTGTCAAAACTTGGAAAAGTTTATCAAGTCGAAAGTGAAGTTGAACTCGCTTATATGGTTGGGATTGCAGGCAGTGCACCTGCTTATTATTACGCTATGGTGGAGGCAATAGAGCAGGCCGCTAAACACTACGCCTTAACTAATGTAAACGTAAGTGAAGTCGTGAGGCAAACGACACGCGGCACGCTTACCTTATTGGCAGAACAAGCATTTGATGCAAGTTATCTAAAGGATATGGTTGCCTCGCCAGGAGGGACAACTCGAGAAGCGCTTAATGTGATAGAAGAACAAAACATTGGTGATTCTTTACATGACGCTATGGAAGCCGCTGTGCTCAAAACGATGAAGCAACTGTCATATCACCTAAGCCAGTCGAATAAGCCTAAGGTGGCAACAGAGCCTTGTTAAACACATTCTTCGTATGCTGTTGTGACTAGCCCAATCTTATTTGATTGGGCTTTTGTATTTTAGGTTTCCGCACAATTGCCATTTGTCTAAAGTATCCATACTTAAAAGTCCCACAAATCCAACTATTCCCGCAATTAAGACAATGTCAAAAACTTAACTTGTAACGATTTATTGCTAAGGCTTGTTATACCCCGAATGACAGCTATTATGACGGGGATAAACAATACAAATAAGCGCGTTGTTTGCTCTCAATTTCAGTAGAATAATTTATGCCGAGGAATGAAATGGATATCGCAATTTTAGGCGGAGGTATCGGTGGAATTAGTGCTGCAATTTCGCTCAAACAAGCCGGGTTTAATCCGACAATATATGAACGTCACCAAAGCATTTCTGAAATGGGGGCTGGCATAGTCTGTTGGCCAAACGCGATCTTTGTTTTAGAAACACTGGGAGTTTTACAAAAGATTGAAATGTTTGGCGGCAAGATAACCGCAATGTCTCGTTTTTCTTCATCAGGCGAACCGCTTGGTAGCTTGGATGTTAGCCAGCTTAATAAACACATGACATTGCCAAGTTATTCAATTTTGCGTCGTGATTTAATGTTAATTCTCACCGAGCGTGCGCAAGAACTTAACATATCAATTCGATATGCCCACCAAGTTACAGCAATTGCAAGTCAGCCCAGTGGCTTTAAAACTCAAATTACCTTTGATAATGGCATGGTCATAAAGCCCGACCTTATTATAGGCGCTGAAGGGCGAATGAACTCTCCGGCTAGGCAATTTGTGACAGGAAACAATACGCCGGTATTTCAAAAGTTTATCAATTGGATTGGCGTTTATAGGGGAAATCAGCCTCTATTTGACCAAATGCAGGTGCTTGATTTTTGGGGCTGCGGCCAGCGCTTTGGTATCGTGCCTATTAATGATAAGTCTGCCTATTGGGCTGGTGGCGCATTTGTAAGTGACCTTAGAAATATAAAAACAGAGCCAGAGTTATTCAAGCAAGAGCTTGCCAATCATTTTAGTGATTGGCCTACGCCAATTTTAACCTTGATAAACGAAACGCCTGTAACAAGTATTAACAAAATTTATGTGCATGATCACGATCCTATATCGACTTGGTACAAAACAAATGTGGTACTGTTAGGTGATGCGGCTCATGCACCTTTACCAACATCTGGACAAGGTGCTTGCCAGGCTTTAGAAGACGTTTGGCATTTAACTAAATGCTTGAAGGCTTCCCCAAACGACATAACTTTTGCGTTTAGGCAGTATAACGATATTCGTAGAACAAAAACGGCGGGGATAATTGAAACCGGTCGTCAACTCGCTAGGTCTATATTTAACCCTAATGAGGCTTATTGTCAGCAACGTAACCTTGTGAGTAAACAAACTGATTATAACGCAGTAGCTCAAGGGATGGCTAAAGGCTGGGCGAGTGGATTACCAATTGGTGATGTATCAAACCGTGTCAGCTAAGTCGTTTACGGCGAGTTCATATTAAATAAATTAAGTGATTAAAGAATATATTATGGGAATAAAATTTTGGTTTAAACGTGCGGCAATGGTTTTTAGTATTGTGTCGATGTTGCTGTTATTGGTCGAACTAGCTAAAGGGCATGTTTTTGAGCAGGCAATACTTTTTGCGTTAACATGGGGGGCTGTCTCCACGGCAATTTTTATTGGAACTCGGCTGTATTACACGCGAAAAGGTGTGCATTGTGAATTGTGTAATGACCTGCCAACAAAGCCTGCTGAAGGTGGAATATATTCAAATGATATATAACAAGTGGTTGGCGTCTAGGTTATCGGGTGAAGATCCGTGTTTTTAGGTCAATTATTTAATACAACTAATCGTTTTAATAGAGTAATCCTAAGCTGGCTCACCGCATTGTCCAAGCCCGTTCGGTTAATAACTCAAGTTTTACTTTTCTTGACGTTTATTACAAGTCTTCAACTTCAATCTAAACCGGTTGAAGATTGTGGTAACAATGAAAAAGCGCAACAACTCTATACCCTGATTGTAAATGACAAGGATCAAAACAGAACTCGTATTCGTTGTAATCCACTTCTTACCAGATTGGCGATGGAAAAAGCGAAAAAGATGCAGGAATTTGGACTTGTTCAGCATAATCTTGGTGGCAGCCCAAACGCACATTTATCCAATGGCGGTTATCAACTGCCGGACTATTACGGCGTGCAGTTCCATGCAAATCAGGTAGAGGCTGTAGCCGGTGGATACGAAACCGCGGCGCAAGTTTGGGAAGCATTTAAAAATTCATCGGCCCACCGAAGTCATTTATTAGGTGAACATCAGTTTTATCTAGAGCAAGACGAGATTGGTGTTGGCTTTATTCGCGAATGGCACTCGCCGCACGTGGAATATTGGGTAGTCTATTTAACTAAGGGATATAGCCCAAATCAGTCTATATTTGACGGCCGAGATGATTTACCTAATAAAAGTAACTTGGTTATTCAAAAGTAAATATGCAAAATAGAATTGCATGCCAATGACGCTATTGAGTCGTATTACGCGATAAGCATTATCACAAATAGGTAACTGCAATTATTCTCAATTCGTCTTGAACATAAAAATAAAACAATTAATAAAAGAGCCAAAGCAGTATATGAACGAAACCCTAAGAGCCAAAATAATTGATGTTTGTGATACTAAAATTAGCCAAAAGGGCGACAACGTGGGGTTATCATTCTACGCGTTTTTTGCTAATAAAAATGACAACCCAGAATTGTTAATGGAAGCTGCAACTTGGTGGATCCAAACCCATAAACTTGATCACTTTGTGAAAGCTCGGATCATAAAAAAAATGGTCTTAGATGGACTTTAAAAAAATTAAGAGAGTTGGCACTCACTCACCTACTACGATAGTAAATATTAATGTTTATTTCGTAAATCTAAACATCAAAGAGTTTAAAAATGTTAAAGCGTATCCACCATGTTGCCATTATTTGCAGTGACTACGACAAGTCCAAGACCTTTTATAATAAAGTTTTAGGATTGGATATCATTGCTGAAAACTATCGAGAAGAACGACAATCTTACAAACTAGATTTAGCGTTACCAGATGGGGGGCAAATTGAATTGTTTTCGTTTTCAAATCGACCTGAACGTCCAAGTTTTCCAGAGGCTCAAGGTTTGCGTCATCTGGCTTTTTTTGTTGATGATTTAGATGCTGTTGTACAAGAACTGGAAGACAAAGGCATACCAGTTGAAGCAATACGGGTTGACGAGTTTACGGGCAAAAGGTTTACCTTCTTCCAAGATCCAGACAAACTGCCTTTAGAGTTATACGAAGCGTGATGCTATTTTTTAGAATAAGAGTGATGACAAATTATTCTCCCAAGTTTATTACATGGGAATGGTAAACCTATAGCGTGTCATCTCCTTTTTTCTGCAGATTGGTTACCGATAAACCAATATCCGTCAATTTTGCAACGTGAATGATAAAGCAAACTAAAACATCAACTTATATTTTCAACAAAAGCCTTTTACTCAAGTCATATTTGGATATAATTCCCCACAACGTCCCCATAGTTTAACTGGATAAAACAAGAACCTCCTAAGTTTTAGATCTGCGTTCGAGTCGCGGTGGGGACGCCAACTTTCCTTTCTAACCAATTCAAACAAATTCAAACCCCTTAGTATTATTGACGTATAGCGTTTTATCGTGTTCAATTGGGTTCAGTCTCATTCATATTTTTAGTGGTACTCTTAGTAGTACTCCCAAAAATACAAAAAACTGGTACTACTAAATGGCTAAAAAAGTTATCCCTCTTACCAATACGCAAGTTAAACAGGCAAAGCCAAAAGACAAGCAGTATAAATTGTCTGATGGTGACGGCTTACAGTTAAGAGTTAAGCCAAGCGGTTCTAAAACGTGGCTATTGGATTATTATCATCCCTATACTAAAAAACGTCAGTCTATGAGCTTTGGAAGTTATCCAGAAGTTTCCTTAAGTGCGGCTAGGGGGATGCGAGCAAATGCGAAAGAATTATTAAGCCAACAAATTGATCCAAAAGCCCACAGAGATGAAACAACCGAAACCGAAAAAAGTAAGCACTTAAACACATTGGAAAATGTCGCTAATCAGTGGCTTGATACAATTAAAGACGAAGTTACACCAAAGTACGCTGAAAAAGTGATTAGAACATTGGAAATCCATGTATTTAATCAACTGGGTAAATATCCAGTACATACACTCACAGCAACAAAGGTAATTGATGTTTTTAGTCCATTAGTAACAACCGGTAAATTTGTAATTATTAAGCGGTGCTGCCAATTATTAAATCGGGTTATGAATTTTGCCGTTAATACCGGAATGGTTGATCACAATAGGCTTTCTCAAATTGGTGATGCGTTTAAATCTCCCAAGGGTTCAAACATGGCAACTTTAAAGCCGGATGAACTCCCAGAACTAATGAAAGCAATCCATAGTAGTGATCTTAATTTAATAACTCGATATTGCTTAGAGTGGCAGTTACACACAATGGTTAGGCCAAGCGAGGCGGCTAAGGCAACATGGGAAGAAATCGACTTTAGCAATGGGTTGTGGGTTATATCCGGTGAACGAATGAAAATGAAAAAAGACCATGTGGTACCGTTATCATCATACTGTTTAAAACTATTGGAGCAGTTAAAACTGGTAAGTGGGCATCGAGTTTATTTATTCCCGTCAAAAATTGATTCTAAAACGCACGTAAACACAGAAACGACTAACAAAGCTCTTAGGCGAATAGGCTTTCAAGGCCGTTTGGTCGCTCATGGCTTGCGTTCGTTAGCTAGTACAACATTAAATGAACAAGGTTTTGATCCTGATGTCATCGAATCCGCATTAGCTCACACTGACAAAAACTCAGTAAGACGCGCATATAATCACGCTGATTACTTAGAACGCAGACGGCCTGTTATGGAGTGGTGGAGCAATCATATCTACGAGGCATCATATGGCAACATGAGTTTAGCAGCTGGTGGCGCTAAAGGTTTAAAAGTTGTTGGTGGTTAGGTTTTATTAATCGGTAATAAATACATTGAGGCGATAGCATGAAAAAAATAATTAATGAAGTTGCGGGATCTAGGTCGGGCGTATGGGTCGGTAATGCCAGTGGTGAAGAAATTTTGGAAAACCATAAGAAATTTATTTCTAACATAGGTCATTGTGAATCAAAGAGTGAATCAA
>NZ_JAHKQH010000045.1:191412-389955 GCF_018861025.1 Psychrosphaera sp. B3R10
TGAATCAAAGAGTGAATCAATAAATGGTTTTGAACTAGGCAACCATACAATTGAAAACCTTAACTTAGAGGCCGCCTGTTTAGTTGATGAATACCTCAAGGCTCAAAAAGTACATGAGCTTAATGAATTTGGTGATCTGATGGATAGCATTAAAGCCAGAATGAAAACCAATCGTGATCTACGAAACAGCATTGGAGCGTAACTATGGCTGAGTTAAAAGCGGTTGTAAGCATTCAGAACGTTTTGGAGGCTGAGTTATATAAGCCTATTTCATTATTGCGGGTTTTGCGGTTAGCGTGTCAGCAGTTAGACACCCCAAGCGCAATATCGTTTATTTCTAAACTTAATTCATTCGAATTGTGGTTACAGGAATTAACCAGGGGCGAATCAAAACAATATTGTTTTATTGAAAGCTCATTAACTCAATTGTCGCTAATTTTAGAGGCTGTTACTGCTGAACGGGTGGTTTACTCAAAACAATTTGGAGAAGATATAACAAACGTTTTGTGTGAGGTTGAAAGCAGCGTTAAACAGATTTTAACTAACGTCAAAAACAGTAAACTAATAGCCGCATAAGTGGAAAATTCATTTATTAAATAGGTTTGTTTTAGATGACCGAGTTCATAAACATGAGAATCAAACAAAGTTATATTGGAGTGACCACCAGCATTAAGGTAGTCTTATTCCATCCCTAAGCGGGGATAGTTAATCAAAACCTAGGGTAGCTCCCGAAAAAGGCGATCACCCAATCGCCTTGGTTTTGGTCTTAATTTGGGTGTCGCGGGGGCGATATGAAAAAGATAAAAACTATCAGTGATATTCCTGATTGGTTTAACTTAGATAATTACTCTTATTTAGATACAGCTGATGCAACAGAAATTTATGATGCGTTAGAAGATCGCGGGCAGTGGGTATCAGGTTTGAATTCTCCCTCCGTTGTAGCTCAAAAAGACGCTGAACTTATCACTAAAATGATAAAATTAGGCAAAAAAACAACTGAACGATATAAAGGTTACAAACAGTCACCATTCATTACCAAGTTCGATAGGGTAGTGACAGAGATAGAAACAGTTGAACGCCTTGATTTGGGTGGTGGTGGTCTTGTTGAACCGCTTTCATGTAATCACTTAGATAAACTTTATTCCACAATGATTAACGAGTTACCAAAGGTTGAGGAATATAAACAAAGACAATCCGAAATTACTAAAACTCTCCTCGAGATGGAAAATAGAAACAGTACTGGTAATAGTAAATTATATTTAAACGAAATAGCCTTATGGGATTGCCCAGTTGACGCAGTGTTTAATGAAAAAAATATTAAACCATTTCGGGAGAAAAGCATTCACATTTCATTAGATTTGGCTGGTGGAAGTGATGAGCAGATCTTAGAAGAGTTATCAAAACTTTTACCTAAGTGGCGCCAGCGTTTAGTGATCCCAGAACCAGACTTACCAAAAATCCGAACAAATGATTTAAACAAAATTGTTGGAAATAAAATTATTCCTTTAATTGATCTAATTTGTATATCTAGTCTAGAGGGGTATTCAATCACGAATGCCGTTTTAGCTCGCATTTTACATCCTACGGGCGATCGTGGGGAGATCCAATTAACCCAGACAGATATCCCATTTAGCCATAAGGTTTTAACTTTGGAATATAGAAAAAGTTTATCTGAAAAAATCTTATAAAAAGAAAATTTTGGTAATTCGATAAACAATCATAATTATATGAATAAAATTTCATACCTGTTACTAACCCATTCAAAGGAAAACAGGTATGAACCAACAAAATCAAACACGTATTATTAGAAAGCCCGAAGTTATCCAGCTTTTAGGTATTTCTAAAACCACTTTACACTACCGCATTAAAGACGGCCTTTTACCGCAGCCTTTCCCTCTTGGCGCTAATTCCGTTGGTTGGTTAAACACAGAGATAAGACATATACAGGCTGTTATTGTTTCTGGCGCATCCACCAGCGAGCTAAAAGCGGCAGTTAAAGAAATTGTATCGCAACGTAAAGAAATGGCTTAAGGGGGTTGTATGGATAACAAACACAGCAACCAAAACAAGCGAACGCAGCCAACTAAACAAGAATTATGCTTAAGAGAGTTAATATCCAGAGGTAAACGAGGCATGTTCCAATTGGAGGCGTTAAGTTCTTATGGCGAAACGTGCTTAAATTCCACTATTTCAACTTTAGCCAATGAGCATGGTCTTATAGTAAGGCGTGTTCCTCATTACCACAAAAACCAGCATGGAGGTAAAACTAGGTTTACTAGATATAGCTTGGTTCATCCGGCCTCAATAGTTAAAGCTCAATCAATGATCGAGCATTATAAAGCGGAAAGGCTTAAGTTAATTGATGGCCTGAGGTAATTCCTATGCTACTAAGAGAGCATTTAGCCTCCGGTGGCCTTGTTGAGTTACAAAGCGGCCTGTTAGTAATGAAATGCGCAGAGGGAAAGCCAATGCCCGCTGAGTGGCAGGAAAAACACCAATCTGAAATAGTACAATCAATCGCTAAGTTGATTAATATTCCTGTATTTCAATATCTAGGCTTTAGTACTGGTAGGTTCGCTGGTGGAAGATACTCAGGTGTTAAACTTGATTACTTGAACCTATTAGATTGGACAAGCCCATTTGCCATATTTAACGCTGAACTAGCACATAAAAGAAGTACTCGATCTCACAAAGCGGGAACGCCATACAAAGGTAATAAGTTTCTTGTGGGTGATCGTTCAGCCTTTAAGATGATGTGGTTAAAGATGGGTTTGTCTTTACCTCAAAACAATTCTAAATACTTTGAATGTATGGGAAGACTTAAACCAATTTTTATTACAGCTCAGGGTAAACAGCGCCATTCAGTAAGCAAAACAGTAAAGCTAGATAACGGAACTATTGAACCAGTCCATGTAACACGTAACACTTTATGTGGTCTTTTAGGTATCGATATAACTACTAATTTACTACCTAATATCTACCAAAATACTACTAATTTACTACCAACAGTAACTACTAAGGAAAGCCACCAAAGCGCCACCATTAAAGGCTTGGAGGATGATTTAAACTGCGGGGTTGATAACTACGGGTTAAGTGTAAAGGGGGAACGGGTAAAGGGTGTTAATGAAACCTTTAATAATGAATTAATAAGGGAGCAATCTATAAAAGAACAATCTACAAAAGAGTGGTTATCAAGTTATGGCGAAGTAGACTTTAATATCAACAATTAGGTGGTGTTATCCCTAAATGGGATTAAGTAAAAAGAGAAAGATCATTCAAGGCCTTAATTTAAATCTGGGCAAATTATGAATAAAAAATTAAATAACTTAAAAGAAGAATTAAACGACTACAAAGACGAACTAAGCTTTGTATTGAGGGCTACACACTGTTTAGTAAGTGATAGTGGCCTAGTAAGCGATAATTACATCATGGGCATGTTACACACAGAACGAAGACTATTAGAAACGCTTTCAAGGCTCATTGATGGTATTAGTTATCCAGAGGAAGATAACGGCAGCATTAAATAATAAAAAGGTACTCCGGCAGGGTTTCACCTAAGGGTACGCAGCTCCGCAGAAAGCACATTGTGCGAGCATTTTTGAACCTGTTCAACGACAACATCGATTTGTTAAGAGTTGATAAACAAAGCGGTAAATAAAAAAGTAACGCACAGTCGAAAACGTATTGGTACCAAAAACGGTAACATTTAAAACTACTGGCCAGAATGGGAGGGGTAACAATTCGTTACCCCTCGAGGTTAAGCAATGTTCGACCAGGTCAATACATGAAATAGAACGGTGATATTTAAAACTACTGGCCAAAATGGGAGGGGTAGACGAAATCTTTAGGCCTTTTAAACATAGTACCGCTGCCATAGCTTTTAATATACCTCCGCAACTTACAGACTTTTTTTGTGGTCGGTTTTGATCGGATCAATAAAGTTAACCTAAGTATTATTTAGGGTAAAGCTGGTGGATTATTATCATTGGGGGAGGGGTGGTTTTATACCTGGTCGAAAACATTTATTAAAACCGCCCTCTTAGACAAATTTAGACAACCGCATAATTAAAACTTTTTTAGCATTAGAAAAATAATTGATTTTATTTTTTGGTGGTACTGCTGGTGGTACTGGCCTAAGTTGTGATTATTAAAGTGTATGAAATACAGTGGTTTAGATTGGATTGTCGGGGTACGGTGGGGACGCCAACTTTCCTTTCTAACCAATTCAAACAAATTCAAAGCGGTTACGGCAAAAATTACAACTGGCTAAATGCGTTTAGTGTGAACAGCGACAGCCTTGGTTTTAAACCAATCGCCGCTGTTTTTTATGTTTAGTAATTGAGAAGTATTAATAATATTCGCCGAGGCCCGCGAGGATGTTAGTTGTTGCAATCGAAGATAATATTAGCCCCATAACTCGGCTAATAACGCTTGCGCCACTCTTGCCAACAACCTTGTTTATAAACCCTGCAAGTAACATAAAAATGTAAGTGATAAGTAAAACCGACAACATAACCATTGCAGTTTGCGTTTGTTCCCAAATCGTATAAACCGAATTTTTAGTTAGTAACACAGCTGCTAACATTGCCCCTGGACTGGCTATCGATGGCACAGCTAATGGGAATATTGCCGTTTCTTTGTGGGAGTCCTGTAGTAGTTTTATTTCTTCATCGGGTTTGCTGTCGCCAAAGATCATATTTAATGCGAATAAAAACAAAACAATTCCCCCTGAGATTTGAAAAGCAGGAAGTGGTATGGCTAAGGCGGTTAGTACAATTTCACCCACCATTAGAAAGAACATAAGGACACAGGCGGAAACGATAGTGGCAAGCAAAGCGACACGGCGTCTGGTCTTTTGATCGTATTGTTCGGTGACCGCAATAAATACTGGGATGGTTCCGATGGGGTCGATAACAGCAAAAAATGTAATAAATACGGCAATAAAATCTATCATTTAAAGTTGCTCCAATTTAAGAGAATTGAGAAGTAATCGATGTCATTACCGGCATCGATTTAAGGGTCATCATTTCAACCATGTAGATGGTTTGAAAAGAGTAATAAGTGATCTCTTGGTTGATAAGGCTATGCTAAATACGCTTTGATAAAACATATTGTACTCACTATTAAAAAAGCGATCCAAGATAAATGTTTGCCTTTAGTGAACCAAATTGCGAGTAAGGCACTGAGTAGAAACACAACACCAATGACCTTGAGGGTAAAAACGTCACCTGTAGAAGCGTTATGTAAAATAGCCGCAAATCCCAGTGCGGCGACCGACATAATATGCCAACAAAAACGTAGCGTACCTTTTGTGAATTGATCACTGCCAAAAAGGTGTGGGATATTATCGCGTTTAAACAACCTCATTAGAATGTATTTTTCACCAAGGTATGAATGTACAAAAGCAATTAAAATCAAAATAATTGATGCGACTAAAATCACAGACATACTCCTGAGTGATGGAGGTTATAAAAATAATTCGTGATCACCGACGCAGTTGAAAAAGCGCAAGCAACACAACAATTGCATTAAATATCGATAAGTGAATAGCACAGTTATACCAATTAAAATGTTAACGTTGTTTTAACTCAAGCCAAACAGCTATTCGCTCTCTACATTGCCACCTGGTGTTGTATCATCTTGACTAATTTCATCTTGAGGTTCTTCTTTTGCCTTTGCTTTTAGTAGACGTTTTTCTTCTTTCTTTTTCTTTTTAGCGAGTTCTTTTTGGCGCTTTTCGTAAGCGTAGTTTTGCTTAGCCATGGTATCGTTCTCTCATTACTTGAATAGCAGTACCTTTAGAATACGATATTTTTCAAACGATTACGCAGATGATTACTTTTAAAAGCCAAAAATATGCTCTTACCCTAAATATCTTTGGGGTAATGTCTTAAAAAACTACGCAATAATATAAAAATAGTGTTCATTTATGTTTATACAAACTGAGGTGGTTTTAATTTATTAAAACATTTAAATATTATAGGGTTATGGAATTTCGTGGTCCTTAAGGGGCGAACTTTTGAAAGTTGAAAGTTTAAAGATAAGATCTGGGTTCATTTAATTGCAAATATAAAATGCTCTGGCCGCAGGAAAGCGAGCATACACTTAGCCGGTAATAAAGCAGAAATGGTTTGTGTTGCTACTAGGTTGTGTTTCTAAATTGGGCACTTAAAAGAGCGCTACGAGCCAGTCGAAAGTTAAAACGGTTGTAAATACTTTAAGCGCGATAAGTCCAATAGTGGAAATAATGATTAAGAATTTAACCCTGCGGCTTTTTAGATTATTCCAATACAATAACTTTGCACCGAATTCCCGCTTAATTTGTTCAACTGAATTTTTCACATATTCCTGCTTTTACGTAGTGATCAATGATAAATAGTTCTTATTAAAAAGGGGCAATGACTTTAACAAAGTTACTGTGCTTGTTTTTATTACCACATTCTATTTTTTGTTGGTTTCTTCGTAACCGTAATTCAGTAGGTTATTTTTATAAACTGATTTTTACCAACAGAATCGAATAGTGCGCCCCTTTGATGAAAACTAACATTTAATTTTGTTTAATAAATGTAACAACATATCTATTTCTGACTCGTCAAGTAACGAAAAAGCCGATGTACAACTGTGGACAAAAGTAACATAAGCGTCGTTATATAAGGTGCGACCGACATCGGAAAGTCCAACTAAACTTTGACGAGCATCACGTGGATTTGCCAACTTTTCCGTTATATTATTTTTTTCCATTGGTGCGAGTAGGCGAGTGACACCTGAAGCCGTAAGGCCTACCGCATCAGCGAGGGCGATTCTGCTCATGTTACCCGTTGCTGAGGATGCAAGCTTATGCATGATAACAAATTCTGTCGTACTTATACCATGAACGCTTAATCCACCATCGAGCCGTTTATTTAGCAGCGTGCTTACATAGCCTTGTTCTAACATTAAGGTAACGATTTTTTTAGAGTTCATATTTTAACCTCTTAGCAATGTGTGTTTGAATTTGATTGCAATATACTTGAATAATCAAGTATATTGCAAGTTGTTTTTTGAAGCCATTAGATGAAGTCAGGAGTAGTATGTGTCTAGGGAAATGCGAAAGTTATAGTATTAATATAATAATTAAGCACCCTAAACTGATAAAATCCGCTAGAGTTAAATTAGACGTTTATGTTTTGGACCGTTATGACTAAATCTTTACTAAGTTGTTCCACGTTATTTTTATTGATATTTAGTTTAGCAGTAACTGCTTTGGAGCAACCTAAAGCGTTGAATGATCCGCAGGCTCAACTGCAACAACTGTTAGAGCAAAATAAAGGGAAAGTTATTTATCTCGACTTCTGGGCGTCGTGGTGTATTCCTTGTCGACGCTCTTTTCCTTGGATGAATCAAATTAAATCAGATTTTGGTGCTGAGTCATTTACAGTTATCAGTGTTAACCTCGACGAAGAACGTCAACTTGCCGACGAGTTTCTACTTCAAAACACCGCTAACTTTGCTGTAGTTTTTAATCCAACGGGCAGCATCGCAGAGCAGTATAAAATTTTAGGCATGCCAAGCAGTTTCATTATCGACAAAACGGGTCAATTTCGTTTTGCTCACACTGGTTTTTTTAGCAATAAACAAGACCAATATGAATTGCAAATTAAGCAATTGTTAACTGAATAGAACGCCTAGCAATAAATTAGAAAACTCAACCGTGGTTTGAGAAAAAGAATCGAAAGGAGTGAACACATTGTCGTTTCAAGTTCGTAAATTACTACTGGTTATAGTGGTATTGCATGTTTCTGCGTGCAGTTCGTTGGGTGTTAAACCTTGGGAGCGAAACCTATTAGCTAAAAAGCAAATGGCGTTAACATCGTCACCGATTAATGCGGCTCTGGATGATCATATTTATTTTAGTAAAGAGGCATCGAGTGGCGGTCGTGGATTTGCCGGTGGTGGTTGCGGATGCAATTGAATAAATCCTTAAGTTTTTCTGCTGCCTTATCAGCGGCGGTTAGCGCATTATTTGTTGCGCCAGTAACGTCAGTTAAGGCAGAAGAAAGTAATGCTTGGAAACTCGACTCAGCTGTAATGTATTACGGAGAAACCGACCGAGTTCAAGCGGTCGAAGTTATTGTTGGTGGTAAAAAAGAATTTGAAGACGGTCACTTTTTGGATCTGAAATTTACCTTCGATACGCTAACTGGCGCATCGGCAACCGGCGCGGTGGCGCAACCCAATATTCAGTCCTTTACGCGGCCATCCGGTAATGGAAGATACACAGTTTCGGCAAATGAAACGCCTCTGGACGATACGTTCAAAGATACACGTGTGCAACTTAATGCTCAGTGGACACAGCCACTTAAAGGAGAGTATACATTAAGCACTGGGGCTCATTTATCAAAAGAATATGATTATTTGTCATTGGGGATAAATGCTGGATTAGCACGAGAATTTAATCAAAAAAATACGACGGTATCGGCAGGCCTGTCTTTAGGTCAAGACACGATAACGCCGGAAGGTGGGTTGCCAATTCCACTTTATGAAATGCCTCATTATATTAACTCGCCAAATGGTCAGCCAAATAATACCGAGGGCTCGAGTAGTGACTTTGACGCGAGTCGCGATCGTAGTTCAGATTCTAAGCAAATTGTCGATCTATTGTTTGGGGTAACTCAGGTGATAAATAGACGATTTATTACCCAATTTAATTACTCTTATTCTAATGTTGATGGTTACCAAACGGACCCATTTAAAGTCGTGAGTGTCGTCGACGAAAACGGTGTAACCCTCAATAATATCTACGAATCTCGACCTGATAAACGTCAAAAAAACAGTGTGTATGCTCAAGGAAAATACCACCTAAGTAAGTCAGTTGTTGACGTGTCTTATCGTTATTTTTGGGATGACTGGGGAATAAAATCAAATTCAATCGACGCTAAATATTGGATGCCTATGGGCAAGGGGTATTTAGAGCCACACATTCGTTATTATCAACAAGACGAAGCTGATTTCTATCAACCTTTTGTGACACGGCAACCTGAGGTTGATTCTAATGTCAGTGCCGATTATCGCATTGGCAAACTGACAGGTCTAACATTAGGGCTCAGCTATGGATTTCCGTTAAATAACGGTCATGAGATCTCTTTTCGTGCAGAGTTATATCGCCAAAAAGTAACAGATCCAGGAGTGAATAACATTGGCGTCATTAATCAACTTGATATTTTTCCGGATGTAGACGCGGTCATTTTTCAAACCAATTATTCGTTTTGAGCGAATGGTTAAAAGCCATATTTACAAGCAACATGAAAGACCAAAAAATCGATAAACGTACATTTAAAATAAGCCAGCGGCCAAACGGTTTAGCCATATTGTTCAACGCAATGGCTAGCCCCTGCGAGGTGTTAATAGAAACTGACGATTTTAATGAAACAGGCCGTATTGCTAAATTAATATGCGAACGTACGTGGCAAATTGAAGATAAATTCAGTCGATATAACCCATTAAGTATTGTTAGCAAGATTAATAACTCAAACAACAAACCTGTAGCAATAGACCCTGAAACCTACAGGTTATTACAGTTTTCCCATTCATGTTTTCAGATAAGTGGTGGTTTGTTTGACATCACTTCCGGAATTTTACGACAAGTTTGGACTTTTGATGGCAGTGATAGAATCCCTAAAAAATCGGACGTTAATCGGTTGCTAAAAAGTATTGGTTGGCAGCATGTAAAGTGGGATGAGTCGTCGATTACTTTGCCTAACAATATGGAAATAGATTTAGGTGGCATTGGCAAAGAATACGCTGTAGATGTAGCCGTTCAGTTACTCAGAGCCGAAACACCGTACTCTGCTTTAGTTAATTTTGGTGGTGATATTGCCGTTACAAATCAACCGAAGTTTGACCCAGCACCGCAACAGCAATTACATCAAAATAAAACAATAAATAGGGTAAAAACGGCTCACCCTTGGCATATCGCTATTGAACTGGGCGATAAACAAACATCAGATTTAACGACAATTGAACTAACTACAGGAGCAATCGCCACAAGTGGTGATGCCAATCGATATCTAGTAAAAGATGGTCAACGTTACTGTCATATATTAAATCCAAAGACTGGCTGGCCGGTTGCTGGGGGACCGAGTTCAGTAACGGTCGCCGCGCCAACATGTATCGAAGCCGGCATCGCGGCTACGATAGCAATGCTGAAGGGGAATTCTGCGAAAGCTTTTTTAACTGAGAATCAAATTCAGCATTGGATTTATTGATCAAACTAACATTATTCAAGGCAACCAAACTGTCTCAACAGTTCAATACGTCGAGGGTTTAATAAGCGCCAGCTGCGTATGTCAACTCATAACTGTGGCTATATATTTCAAGAATATTGCCAAACGGGTCTTCCATATAGATCATTCGGTATGGCTTTTCATCTGGGTAATAATAGCGCGGCGCTGCCATTCGTTTTTTTCCGCCAGCGTCGACAATTTTTTCAACAAGTTCTTCTAAATTAGGATCTTGCACACAAAAATGGAATACGCCTGTTTTCCAATACTCAAAATTGTCTTCTGGTTGTTGTTGATTAACAAACTCAAACAATTCTACGCCAATGCGGTCGCCAGTAGATAGGTGCGCTATTTTAAATTTTTGCCAATTGGCACCAAATACATCAGTACACATTTCACCAATTGGACTTTTGTCTTCCGTTATTTCAGTCGGCTCCATAATGAGATACCAACCTAAAACGTCGGTATAAAATTTAACGGCTTGCTCTAAATTAGGTACTGAAATTCCAATGTGTGAAAACGTTCTTGGATAAGGTTTAGTCATGTTTTTTTCCTTTATTCATTTGATGGTTAAACTATACCGCCAGTGTTAAAGTATAAAAAATTATCGATTGTTATATTTATGAGTACATTTTGTAATGATTAATCAAACTTGGTTAAATACGTTTTGCACATTGGTTGAGGTAGGGCACTTTACCAAAACGGCAGAGAATCTTTTTATGACCCAGTCTGGTGTTAGCCAGCATATAAAAAAATTAGAAAACCAACTTGGTGTAGCTTTGTTAATTAGGCATGGCAAGTCATTTTCGCTAACGAATGCCGGAGAGCAACTTCATAAACGCGGAAGAGAATTACTTAATTCTTTCCAAGAATTAGAGGGGGTGATCAAATTTGACGAGCAATACGAAGGTAAAGTTAAAATTTCATCGCCGGGTAGCATTGGTCTAAAGCTATACCCCCATTTGCTCAACATTCAGCAAGTACATCCAAAGTTGATAATGGACTATACGTTTGCGCCGAATAAAAACATTGAGCAAAACTTATTAGAGCGAAAAATCGATTTAGGCCTGCTGACCGAACTCAGCGATTCAAGTCGGTTAGTGAGTAAAAAAATCGCAAATGAACCTTTGGTTTTAGTAACAGCAAGTGATGTCAAATCAATAGATTGGGGGGTATTAATCGAGCTTGGGTTTATATCACATCCAGATGCAGCGCATCATGGCCGACTTCTCCTCAGTAAAAATTTTGAACAATTCGAAACCATAGAACAGTTTCAAATCAAGGGGTTTTCTAATCAAATAAGTCTTATTTTAGAACCGGTTAGCAAAGGATTCGGCTTTACCATTTTACCACTTTATGCAGCCAAGGCATTTTATCAACAAGACAAGATTTACATTCATCAACTCGCCAAGCCTGTAGCCGAAAGTTTATTCCTGTGCACTAATCGACATTCCATAATGGCAAATCGAATTAAATTTATTAGCCAAGTGGTGACGACTTACCTTGAAAGCAGCGATTAATATAATCAAAGGTTGTTATGCAACGCCTTGCTTAAATCTATATCTTCAGTACATTAGAATTTGGTGTAAGTAACATCAACTTAAATTTGATGGATATATTGAAGGAAAGTGATTACTTGTATTGATAACGGTAAATGGAAATTAGAAATGTTAAATGCGAAAGCGAGTTGTCTGTGCGGTAACGTTAAGATTACCGCCAATGAAATAAATCCTAAATTCACGGTTTGTCATTGTGATTCCTGTCGAGTGTGGGGCGGTGCGCCATTTTTCGCGGTGCAGTGTGGCACAAATGTCGAATTTGAGGGTGAGAATAACATCACTATGTTTGATTCATCGAGTTGGGCATCGCGTGGTTTTTGTGCACAATGCGGTACGCATCTGTTTTATAAACTTAAAACAAGCGGTGAATATAATATGCCAGTCGGCTTCTTCCAAGATTTGACTGACCTAACCATGGATATGCAATATTTTAGTGACCAACGGCCAGCTTATTATTGTTTTTCTAACCAAACCAAAGAAATGACAAAGGCTGAAATTATGGAATATTTCGCCAATAAAATATGACAATCCATATTTTGTAGCGCGTAAAGTGTTTAATTCTTTTTTCTGTTTAGACTCATATCGATTTTGAGTTTTAGTGATCTAGTTAGGTTGAAATAGAAATATTATGCAATTGCAAAATAAGGCAAGCTAATGATAATACTCCGCACTTTAATGACAATAATGATTAAAATTGTATTAGCTTGTCTGGCGATATTTGCAGGGATATTCGCGGTTAAGTTTTTGTTGTTTCCAGCCGTCTATTTTATTTTTAACATGCAAAGTGGTCAGTTGAAAGTAGTAGAGCAGTTTACAACGCTCATGTTTATCGGCTTGGGATACTACTTATATGTTAAATATTATGAAAAGCGCAGGCCTGACGAGCTAACGTTTAGAGCGAGTCACCTCTTTTACGGCGCAGTTTCCGGTGCGGCTTTGATCTCGGTAACTAGCTTATTGCTCTTTTATTTGGGCTATTATGAAGTTGTGTCGTTTCAGGGATTAGAGGGCATACCGATTGTAGGGAGTACGATATTAGTCGCTGCAATGTTAGAAGAGTTTTTGTTTAGAGGTGTACTATTCCGTGTAATTGAAGCGCATGTTGGGACACTTTTCTCGTTGTCTTTTGTTGCAACCCTGTTTGGTCTGCTTCACCTCTTTAATGAAAATACGACCGTTGTAACCGCATTTTCTGTAACCCTACTCGGTGTTTTTTGGGGAGGGATTTATGTATTAACGCGCAATATATGGGTTGTGGGGCTTAACCATGCGGCTTGGAACTTCTCAATTTTCTCTACGGGTATCCCCTTGTCTGGAAATGAAGATTGGCGTGCAGTTGCCCCTTTTGAAAGTATTTATAATGGACCTCTACTGTTAACTGGCGGTGAATTTGGACCAGAAGATTCAATTATTAATATTATTGTTCTACTTATTAGCGTTGTTGTAATATTTTATTTTGCACAAAAAAATAGGGCTATTGTCGGCTTTGGCGAAAATACCACGTCGCCTAAGTCGGAAAAGGAGGTTTAGATGACGCCTGGAATTAATGTCGCAAAGAAGAACAAAATTGCACATACGATACACGAATACACACATGATGAATCGGCCAGTTCATATGGTTTAGAGGCGTCTGAAAAGCTTGGCATACCACAGGGGCAGGTATTTAAGACCTTAGTGGTCGCAACTGATAATAAAGAATTGGTCGTCTCAATTATTCCTGTATCAAGCAAATTGAGCATGAAGCTGATAGCTAAGGCTGTTGGTGTGAAAAAAGCAGTGATGGCGGATAAGTCTGATGTAGAACGTTCTACGGGCTATGTATTAGGTGGCGTCAGTCCGCTAGGTCAAAAAAAACGACTCAAAACCATAATCCATAGTGCTGCCCTAGATTATGAAACCATCTTTGTCAGCGCTGGGCGGAGAGGACTAGAAATAGAGTTGTGCCCAAATGATTTGGCGAAGCTGACATCTGGAAAATTTGCGGAGATCTGCCAGTGAAAACTCGTTCCGTTATAGATAGATAAGGTAGGGTTTTCTATCTGCTAGAAACTTTTGTAAACCCGGTTGCCATTGTTGTTTAATTTGCTCAATGCTATGGCCCGCCAATATGCTTTTTCTTACTTTGTCAGTCCCCGCTAATTTGTCCATAAACTCTGGCCGTTCAAAAAACTCAAGATCATTTTCTTTAAACATTTGGTACCATTTTATAAAAATGGCCAGATCTAATCCTTGGATCTTTGATGAGGATAACAACTCACCAGTTAATAGTTTGCCTTTGAGCTTAGGAAAAGGAGCGGCATGAGCAATGGGTTGTGGCGTGAACTGGAATTTATCCTTGGCCAAAAAGTTATTACTTACAAGGTCATGACCGACAACTTGAAATGGAAATGGGGTGCCCCGACCAATGCTCGCGGGAGTTGCTTCAAAAAAACATAGTGATGGATATAAGCGGACCGCAATCTCATTAGGCAAGTTGGGGCTTGGTGGTATGGGCAAAATATAAGGTGTTGTTCTGTTGTAGTTCGCTACCGGAATAACCCTTAGATCTAATGTGGGCAACTCACTTTGGGTAGTTGTGCTTGATGTATTTGAGTGCTCAATCGACAACCAGTTTTCACCAATAATCATTTGGGCCAATTCTCCTACCGTTAAACCATGTAATAGCGGAATAGGGTGTATACCAACAAAAGAGCGAAACGCTGGTTCCAGCACAGGTCCATCTACATGCATAATATTGGGATTAGGTCGATCTAAGACGATAAACGTAACACTAGATTCAGCGGCGGCTTGCATTACATAATGCATAGAGCTGATATAGGTGTAAAAACGCGTGCCGACATCTTGAATATCAAAAAGCATGACATCAATCGAGTCCATTATCTGCGCTGAAGGCTTTTTGTTTTTGCCATATATCGAAACGATGTCTAGGCCAGTGATAGGATCTTTGCCTGAACTGACCTTTTCACCTGCGCCATGATCGCCTCTAAATCCATGTTCCGGGGCAAAGATATATGTAATGTTGACATCATGGCTTAATAAAATATCAACAAGGTGTTGGTCGCCCACCATAGAGGTTTGATTAACGACTAACCCAACGGATTTGTTTTTTAGTAATGGTAAGTATTTTTTTAATTGAGCGGCGCCAACCACCACATCATTATTAGTTGGTGGTTGAGCATGTTGAGCAATAACAGAAAACGTTGAAGCGGCGAGTAATATCAACACTGTCAAAAATATTCTAATCCACATGATTTACTCTTTATGTACGGCATTGTGGCTACGTTAATAGCCGGTTAGTTACCTAATTATTTGTTTTATCATTTTACTCTGTTGCCTGTTTTACGCTTTGTAAGGCATGCCGTAAAAAACCACCATTACGAACCAATTCTTGTTGGATATCTTGGATATTTTCATTCGTCAAAATATGAACAATCGCCAGTTTGGCATTGTAGTGCGTTAAGTCGAGGGCGACTTGCGCCGTATGGGCGTCGCATCCTGTAGCCTGCATCACAATTCGGATTGCTCTGACATACAACTTTTTGTTGCTGGCGTTTACGTCAACCATAAGATTTTCATAAACCTTACCAATGCGGATCATACTGGCAGTACTCAACATATTTAGAATGAGCTTTTGTGCCGTTCCCGACTTCATTCTTGTTGAACCTGTTAATACTTCCGGGCCAACTACAGCGCAAATATTAATGTCACAATAACTGGCTAACTGACTGCTCGGGTTACAGCTGATGGAAATGGTTTTTGTACCTATGCTTTTGGCATAGTCAATTGCGCCAATTACGTAGGGTGTGCGACCACTAGCGGCAATCCCCACAAGGATGTCGTTTTCACCATAATTGATATTGATAAGATCATTTCTACCGAGTTCAAACGAGTCTTCAGCACCTTCAACGGCCTTATAAATCGCCTGGCTGCCTCCGGCAATAATGCCAACAACTTGTTTACTCGAAACGCTAAAGGTTGGCGGACATTCAACGGCGTCGAGAACACCTAAACGACCACTGGTACCAGCACCAATATAGATAAGTCGACCACCTTTATTAAACGCGTTCACAATCTCTTCAACCGCTTTCCCTATTTCTGGAATACAGGCTTTTATTGCGTTGGGAACAATGGCATCCGCTTGATTTATTTTGGTTAATAGTTGTTCGGTATCAACTAAATCGAGATCTAAAGTATCTGGGTTTCGAGTCTCCGAAACCATATTGTCTAGCTGTGCGAGCAGACTATCGCGTTCATTGTTATCGTATTTACTGCTTTTACTGCGATCAATTACATCGCTTGAGTTACTGCCTAGTTGAAGTTTTGCTAAGAAGCACGCGCCATCTAATGAACTGCCGCCGGTGAGTTTGCAATAAGACTTAATTCGGTCGTTTAGCAAAGGTAATGTGACTTCGGCTAGGCCGCCCATAATTACCACATCAACTTTGCTGTCTAATCGAGTTTGTTGAATAAGTTGTTCTGTGTCTAACACATGTTGTTCAATTAAACTGTTGGCCACAGGACAAGCATTGTGAAGAGAAAATACATCGGTGCTTAATGTTGCATAATCTTTAGCTTGAGATTGCGCCAACCAATTTGCGATTTGCTGTTTATCTGTACCTAGTTTTTCGGCGAGTTTTTTTGTGGTGACTGAGACAGCTTGGTTATGCCAGTTAATGTCAGCTAGTAGCTTTTGAACCGCGTTAAAACCAAGTTTTGCGCCACTGGCTTCGTCACCGATTGGAAATCCCCAACCACCAACATAATGCTCTTTGCCATTTTTATCTAATCGAGCACCAACCGATCCTGTGCCCAGTGCAACCACAGCGATAGGCTCGCCATTGTTTGCACCATATAGCGATGTTTTTGCATCATTAACAACGTCTAATGAGGCAAAAGCAAAGGGGAGTTCATCTTTTAGTTGATTCGCTTGATTTGCCACTCCGCCGCCTGCAACACCGATAAGAACGTGCACGTTTAACGCGGAGGCTTGAAATTTAAGTAGCAGTTTCTCGATTAATTCTTTTAAAACAATTTGGGCATTTGCAAAGTCGTTGCTTAATGACGAAGCGCCAGCTTGCAAGGTGTGACTTTCACCGGTAGAAAGCTTTTCAATTCGACCTATGGTTTTTGTGCCACCACCGTCGATACCGATTACGTATTTTTGTACCACTAAGATTCCTTAGAATATGTGCTGATGCAAGTTTGGGCAGTTGAGGTGGCTTTTTAAGAGATCAATAAAACGTGATAAAGCCGCACCTATGAAACGTTGCCTAACTGATCCAAACTTCATTATCCAGATAACAATTTTACAATTATCAATTTCCATATTGTTGTATTTGCAGAATATATAATTCGCAATGGAATGTAAAAATTAAACTCGCTTATTAGTGCGATATGACGCCAATTCTGCGGCAACTTACCCGGTTGTTTATCAGTTAGGTGGCGATTATGTTTACCACGGAGAGTCTGGAATATTGGACCTCATGACGAATAAGGTCATTTACTTTCGCAACAATCGGCACTGAAAGTGCTGTTAAATCTGCGTTAAGTTATTATCAAAAAGCCCTTGTTTTGGCCAAGAAATACAAAAGTAATCAGTGGTAAATATATAATATAAAGGCTAACATCATGAAAGATAAAGGTTAAAACCTTTTTGATTAATATAAACTTGAGTTGGTTATTTCTACTAGAAACCTCACTCGGTCGTATTCTCATAAAAATGCAGTAAGGATGAGTTAGGAATGCAGTTTTCAGACAATTTTGTGAAATATTTATTTGCCGCGTTATCGACAGGGTTATTTGCTTTTTATTTAGGCGAGTTATTTACAAAAGGTGACGCGAACAGTTTCTTTATTGTGTTCGCAATATTTTCAGCGTTTTATTCGTATAAATTTTCAAGCCACTATAAAACTAAGAACGCAGTGGAACAATTAATAACGAGAAATGGCGAAAGCATTCAATTTTCTTCTGTTAAAACGTTGCTATTTGTTAATCCGTCTCGCGTTGAGAATATTGACGTTAACCGTATATCGGTTGCAAACATAGGTAAAAACTGGCTTTCAATAATCATCGACGGTAATGGCAATGGATTTGACTTTCAATTATGCGGCTCACGGCAAGATATTGAATCTCATATTAAGTCACTTTTAGATGACCAAGAATTATCGAAAATTGACTTTAGGCTGATCTAACGATCTTCTAGCTTACTCCGGTAAATCGTATTAGAGTCACCTAAGGTTGAAATATATTTTATTTTCTTACTTTCAGATTTACGAACGAGAAATTACGGTTTAAAAACGTTTATTTTAGGGCGATAAAAATAGAGAGTTTGCACTATGGCGCGGTTGTGAGATATTTTTTACTTTTTATAGGCTGGTCCTCGGTTGTTGGTAGCTTTGGCGATGGTGCACTTGGCCTTTACGCGCTGTGGATTAATTTTTTGAACGATTGGACGCTATTAGATTTTTCAATTAATGAATTTTTAAAAGACTACGTGCCTTTTATATATTGGGTTAAAAGTATCGCGTTTTATGTGCTGCCTGAAAACATCGTTTTGTGGTTGTTTAATTTACCCGCCTTATTATATTTTCCGACACGAATTGTTATGAGTATTATTATTGGCTGGTGGGCTTTGTCAAAAGCCGAACAGTTGGCAAATAGAAAAGTCCCAGTTAAGCAGAACTAAGCAGAACTAAGCAGAATTAAGCACAACTAAACTCAACATTCCGTCATTCAAAATCAACAGAAAAAACGTCATTCAAAAAGAGCATTAGCGATATTAGGAACAACCAACCGAGTGCAGAGGAAGTTCATAATTTGCCCCAAATTGGCTCGTAATTTCAGAACAAAAAACGTCATCCTAAAAGAGCCTTAGCGATATTCAGGATCTCCAACCAAGTGCGAGGAAGTTCATAATTTGCATTGCAGGTTTCGCCTTTTAGCTAAATCAAAGACCAATTGTTTGCAACAGAGAGTTAGTAGTAAAGGTCCAATAATTTTGATACAAATATGGTTATCGTAAAAAAGAGAGTCGGTTTCCTGTCAATAGGTTGTTAGCAGGTAAAGGAATAACTATGAATAAGTGGAATAATTCTAACAAATTAAAGAAACCTGTGCTTTTTGGTATAGCAATGGGAGTTGCTATTGGCGCAAGTATAGGTGTTGCATTAAACAGTGCTACTTTCGGTATTAGTATTGGAATTGCTATGGCAGTTGCTTTCTGGGCTTCTGCCAAAAACTCAAATAAATAATTGTTTACCGTATCATCCATACAAGCAATTAATCAGGAAAAATATCAGTTGGTTGTGACTCCTGTGCCGCTACTACTCAATCAACTAGATAGCCGCATTTTTATGTGGCCTTAGGTGCTCTATGAATCCAGTCGTCACATTAGGTAGAAAATCTGTCGATTTAAAGTTTAAAGCATTTGGTTTAAAAATAATTCAGGATATTCCAACTGACGACTTTAATCGTATATTGGAATTTCATCTTAAAAATGGCTGGATCAAAACTTACGAATACGATGGTTTTGATGCTTGGATCGATTACGGCAAAGTTAAGTTGTCAAATGAAGGTCGTAAACTTAAGTTTGAGTGGGATAATTGGCGTGAAGGTGAAATATCGGGCAAAGCAAGTGATGTTGAAGCTTTAGCCGCTAAATTTAACTACACCGCGCGAGAAACGCCAAACTGGTGGCCAGCAACTAGCAAAACATTCAAATAGGCAAGAAATTGCGGATATCCTGTTTAGTGCTGTTTCGTTCCGATTTATCAGAGAAATGCGGTCTTAGCTGCTTCATGTCTTGTTTTATATAAGGAGACCTAAAATTGAATATTAACGTAACGTTTTATGGCGAACTCATTTTCTATTCGATGTTTATCGTAGGTGGATTGAGTTATTACTTAGGCAAACGAAAAACAAACAATCCTAAAATTGTGACATTAGTGGGAGTTTTATTATGCATTACGCCACCTTTAAACTTAGTGTATTTGTTTGTTCTAGCAATTAAAAATAAAGAAGCCCCAGAGAGTGTCGTTGAAAACAAAGTTTGATTTGGTTAACACAACTCATTTAATCTGGGAACGTAACGCACAATATGTGTTATTAGACGGGCAAGCTGGGGTTTATTTTGACGGTTTCAGATAAAACGAAGAGAAATTTTTTTGGTGCTTTGTTTATCATATTCATTGTGATTTTAAGTTACAGCGTTGTACCTAATCGTATCCCTGTTGTGTCATGTGAAGATGTAACTTGGAACGACGTTGTGCTGTTAGTTCAACCTCATCTTGATGATACGCTTAACGCGGCACTCGTTATGCAGGGACAAAGTTCAGAATATCATCCATCAGCCGCTGCGATACAGGTGATGGATGAACCATTACCAGAAAATATAAAGCGTACATTAAAAGCAATAATCAAAGCCGATTGCTAGCGGTAAACTTCCCTTACAAAGTTATTCTCAGACGAACGGCTTCCTCTGCATTCTACTAAGAAGTTTGACATCCCATTCATTAACCCTCTACCTGTCTTTATTAGCCTATATAAACCATAACTTAAGCTATTAGAACTTCTCCGATAATACTATTTAGGTCAACTTTTAGTTGAGCCTAGCGTAAATGAAGTCCTATCTTTTTTTACGCGCTCATCTCAATGTTATCAGCCAAATTTGTAGGTATCAGCAAGTTCACTTCATCGCTGCTCAAAATCGGATTTATTGCTCTGAATTTATCAACTACACAATTGTTGTTTCCAGTTCAAGTTTGAAAAATTTTTATCTAACGATTTGAGGTGAGAAGCAGAATCCAATTCGATGATCTGGGCTGTTCCAGTTAAATCCTGAATTATGCCCATAAAGTCCAGATAAACTATGAATTCTACTTTTTCGCATGATGAATCGATAGTTATAAGTAGATCTAGGCAAAGCAAAATATACCTTCCTGAGGTAAATCTTAGTCGGGTTTAACGGATATTCAGCAAAATAAGGGGAGTAGCTATTTGCAATGATGCGGTAATGTTGAAATTGTTCACTAAAACATGTGGTTACGGTGCGTTTTAAACTGGAATGTGTTAAAACTGACAGCGAAAATTATTGCGTCTGCTTTACTGCCAAGAATTTAATAAGGATTGTTGATGTCGCGTTTTAACTGCTCTGCTTTTGTGGGCGTTTGTTCATTACTACTTTTCTCTTTTGCGCCGAATACTGTGGCTTCTTGGGAAGATCTAAAATCTGATGCTCTCATTGAAATCAAAGAGGCGAGTGGTTTCTTACCTGCCATAGTCCAATCTAATGTAAATATTCGGTCTAAGCCTTCTACCGATGGCAAGAAACTAGGCTTGTTGCAAGGTGGAAAATCAATTCGTGCGGAATTTCTAACTGACTCTGATTGGGCAAGAATTAATTTTCGCGGAGATGGCAGTTATGCAAGCCAAGATGCTTATGTTCATAAGTCTGCATTGATAAAGCAGGTCTACAAAGCTGACATTAATTATGAAATGAATAGCAACAACAGTACGGTTTTCGCAATGTCGGGTTGGCATTATTCGTATTTACCAGGCAGCTATTTTTTGAGTTATCAGAGCAACAAATATGGCATTGCGACCTTTGGCCCAATTGATGGCAGTGGATATGCGGCGATAGGCAGTTACTTATACAAAGTCGATTACGACAAACGCGATGTATATTTGGCGACAGGCCATGATTCAGGAAACCGGACTTATTACACGCCATACTTAGCTTTCCCTACGGAAAAAGAGTTGGTTGTTTATCAATTACCGACGTTCACATCCAATGACTCAAATAGCCTTTCAATTGACGGGGATACGCTGATATACGAAGGCAAGTCATATAGTAGCTGCTGTGATTATGAGAAGTTTGAGCTTAGGTTTAATCTGGCAGATTTAAGCTATGAAGGCTCTGAATATTATTACGATCGAGATAGCGAGAATGAAAACCCGCCTCTTGAAAGGGGAAAATTGCAGCTATATCTAAAAAAAATCCCAATGGAAAAAAGCCGTTAGAACTGGTTTTAGAAATTCAAGGAAGTATCAGTGCGTATCTTACAAATTATATTATTGCTATTAATGCCAATGAAGGCCCTTGCTACTCAACAAGCGCCTGATATCTTACTACACAATGGAAAAGAGCTAAGACTTGAGGCTAGTTGGGCCTATCCATCTCCCCTAGAAACTTACTATAAGCAGTCAGGAAAGGTTTCACCATTTAAAGGCACAAGTACAGGTCTTTATCGTGGACATATTGCAACTTGGCTCATCGAAAATGATTACTTCTATCTAAATCAAATTGAGGCCAAAGGAGAGGTAATTGCCCCAACTGAAATAGGCACGGGGTTAGGTCAAAAGCATTCTTCAAATGGTTCGCTTTCCGCGGATTGGTTTAGTGGAGTATTGCAAGCTACGGAATTGAAGTATACCGATAGCGAACGAATCTTTGTGGCTCAGTATTATTTTAATGTTAAACATGGGAAGGTTTTGGAATCTGTTCGTCTAACAAGAGATGACCTAGAACATAAATATAGTGGAGAGGCTAAAGGAGCATCATTACAAAGCTTAGCAATAACAGAGCTTTATCAACGTTATACCGACTATTATTTTCGCTTGAGCACTAAAGATGAAGTCAATTGGAATGGCAAAACGTTAAAATTAAACTCTACTTCAGGCATGAGTCCACTTCTTGAATTGTACGAAAATGACCACTTAAACTGGCCTTTCAATTGGAATAATGAAGCTAAAAATGGTGCACCTAACTGTCGCTGGTACATAGACAAAGACAATCGCCTTTATATTGAAAAGGTACAAATCCTAACAGGCTCAAACATCTATAAAGCCGAAGCGACTGAATTACCTTTAAGCGAGTCAGTCCCTGACAATAAAAGTAACCAGGCAGTATTTGCTAATTGGGTTGATGGTATTTATTTATTGGAAGAGGGCAGCATGGTCGAAGAGTACGGCTACAAATCCTTCAAAGCTGAGATAGGACATTTTGTGACAATAAACAGTGGTGTAGTTGGAGAGCACTATGAGGTAGATGCTACCGCTGATTTGGAACAGATTGAATCAAGCGCAGATCAGAACTTCATTAAGCTTTTTGAAGAATGGAAAGAGAAAGTGGGAAGATAGAATGAACCAAAAATGTTTTGTTTTTCATAGACCTAAATTTGTTCTGTTAGTTCTAGTTTTATCATTATTCTCTAACATTTCAAATGCGAAAAGCCACAAGGAACTTGTTAACGGGCTAGGCCCTGCTGAAAGTTGGTTAGTTGGAGCCAATGAGTTGCTTGATTTGATGTTTGTCGGCCCTCAGGAAGCTTGTTTACTAATGTCCCAAATGAGTAGTTCGACAAAGCTAAGGAAAATGTTAGATTTCTTTAAGAATCAAAGAGGGTTCGAATCACTTGGTTTGTAGTGGCATATCGCTTAAGAGGCGATAACTAATTTTCTCCACCACCCAAAATTAAGAATACAATCCATCCAGTTCAATATAACCGGACAAAGTTCAAAGCTGAACTAAAAACAACACAATGGAACTGGATCCGACACAAAGTCAACCTATTTTCAGGTAAATAAAAATTAATTTCCCACAAATTACCACCAAATCTCTTTTCTAATCAAAGACCTTATTTTTTAAAGGATCTTATAAGTTAAATTGGATGATCCTACCTCTTGACATTGTTGACAGTGAGAGCCTAAACTCTAATTTGTGGGAAAAAGTGGAATTTTTTGGATCTTGTTCCCATATTTACGTTTTTAGTGGAAATAATAACCATAAAATGGAGTAAACATGTTTCGCGGTGCGAATCCTCTTTCAATAGATAGCAAAGGCCGGTTGTCGATCCCGACACGTCACCGGGATATTTTGCTGTCTGAATCTGAAGGACGATTAGTTTGCACTGTGGATTTACATCAGCCGTGTTTATTGTTGTATCCACTTATCGAATGGGAAGACGTTGAATATAAATTGCGCGGGTTGTCGTCGATGAACCCGCAAGAACGTCGAGTACAACGTGTATTACTTGGTAACGCACATGAAATCGATATGGATAAAAGCGGTCGTGTGTTGTTGCCTAATCAATTACGTCAGCATGCTGGATTGGAAAAAGAGATCCGGCTTGTGGGGCAATTAAACAAATTTGAAATTTGGTCTGAGTCTCGATGGATTGAACAGATGGCTGAAGATATCGAAACAGAGCTGACGGGTGACTTTGAGTTAACCGAAAGACTGAAAGACTTTTCGTTTTAACAAAATAACTAAACGGTAGAATCATGACGCAAGCGCACGTTTCAGTGTTACTCAAGGAGTCAATTGATGCCTTGGCTATTAAGCCAGATGGCATTTACATCGACTGCACCTTTGGTCGCGGCGGGCATTCTGGCGAGATACTAAAATTATTAAATTCTGACGGTCGATTAATCGCAATTGACCGCGATCCTAGCGCAATAGAAGCCGCTAAAAAATTCGAAGATAACCCTTCATTTATTATTGAACATAGCCCATTTTCTGAAATTCTCGACGTTGCTAAAAAGCACGGTGTTGTCGGTAAAGTAGACGGTATTTTAATGGACTTAGGTGTGTCTTCACCACAATTAGATGAAGCAGACCGTGGTTTTAGTTTTATGAAACCAGGCCCTTTGGATATGCGTATGGACTATACGCGCGGCATTTCTGCTGCCGATTGGTTGGCTAAAGCTGAAGAAGCGGACATCGTTTTTGCGTTAAAAACCTACGGTGAAGAAAAATTTGCCAAACGCATTGCCAGAAAAATTCTAGAACAGCGTGATGAAACGCCGTTTACCACAACGGACGAACTCGCAAAATTAGTGGCGAGCTGTGTGCCTAAAAGTAAGGCGGAGAAAAAACATCCAGCCACTCGCACATTCCAAGGTATTCGAATTTACATCAATAGTGAATTGGTTGAAATTGAAAAAGCCCTTGAAAGTTCATTAGAAGTTCTTGCTCCAAATGGACGATTGTCGGTGATCAGTTTTCATTCGTTGGAAGATAGAATTGTAAAACAGTTTATTCGTAAAGAAAGCCAAGGTAAGCAAGTCCCAAGAGGGTTGCCAATTACCGAAGCGGAATTGAACCTAGGGATCAAATTAAAATCCGTTGGTAAGGCGATAAAGCCTACTGACGAGGAAATAACGATTAATAGTCGTGCGCGCAGCTCTGTTTTGAGAATTGCAGAAAGGCTCAACAATGATAACTAAAATAAACATTGAAGCCGATCTTGCGAAGTATATTTTTCAAGACTTAAGTAAGTACAAACTTACAATGGGGCTTCTGTTACTCAATGTTATCCTGGCGTTAGCTGTGGTGCATTGGGCTCAGTTAAATAGGCAAATGGTTATCCAACAAGATGTGTTATTACAACAACGTGATGACATAGACTTGCGATGGCGCCATTTGTTGTTGGAACAACGAGCATTAGCCGAACACAGCCGAGTCGAACAAATCGCAAGAGAGCGTTTGGCTATGGGCAGACCAACTACTGAAGCTGAAGTGGTGGTAACCTTGCCGTGAATGACTGGTTAAACTCGAAGCTGACAAAAAAGTCAAAAGCAAGGCGTTCAACACGCTCGAGTTCATCATTGCCTAAAGGCAAACAAGCAAAACAAATCGCGAAACCATCGTTTAACCGATGGCGATTTCAGTTTGTGGTTGTCAGTTTGGTGGTGATTTTTAGTACGGTTGTGTTTCGCGCGGCATTTCTGCAAATCATTCAACCCGAAAGACTGATCAAAGAGGGCGACAACCGCACGGTACGGATTAAACGTTCTACGGTTCAACGTGGCATGATCACTGACCGTAATGGTGTTGAACTGGCGGTAAGTGTGCCGGTACAAACCATTTGGGCTGACCCAAAACGTGTTCTTGAATATCCTGAATTTGAAACCGACGTTCGTTGGAAAGCGCTGGCAAAAGTATTACAGGTTGAAGAACAAGAACTAATTTCAAAGATTACGACAAATCACACCAAACGGTTTATCTATCTAAAGCGTAAAACAAATCCCGCCGTTGCCGATTATGTTGAACAACTCCAGATCCCAGGTGTACGTCTAAGAGAAGAATCCAAACGTTATTATCCTGCGGGCGAAATTACAGCCCATGTTGTCGGTTTTACTAATATTGACGGTAAAGGTATTGAAGGCATTGAGTTACGACATAACGACAGAATGGTTGGCACACCGGGCAAACGTACGGTCATTAAAGATGCCAAAGGCCGTGAAATTGAAGTCCTCGAAGAAGAAAAGGGCTCGTTGCCACAAAACATTCGTTTAACTATTGATCAGCGTATTCAATCTGTTGTCTATCAAGAATTAAAAAAAGCGGTACAAACTTACGAAGCGGCCTCAGGCAGTGCAATTGTTGTAGATATCGAAACAGCGGAAGTTCTTGCTATGGTGAACAGCCCATCGTTCAATCCTAATAATCGCGTTAATGTGCCCATTCATCGATACCGAAATCGAGCCATTACCGATACGTTTGAACCGGGGTCGACAATGAAACCTTTGGCGGTAATGAACGCCTTGGATTACGGCTCATACGGGACGTTAGATTTAGTCGATACTTCACCTGGTTTTGTGCGTATTGGTGGCCGTCGGATCCCTGATCCTAAAAACCGTGGCATGTTAAGTTTGGCCGATGTTTTGAAATATTCATCAAATGTGGGTTCAACCAAACTTGCGTTGTCGACGCCAAAAGATTCATTTTTAAGTTTGTTTTACAGAATGGGATTAGTGGACTCAAGCGGAGTTGATTTAGTAGGTGAAAGCGCTGGTTTGTTTAATGAACAACGACGTTGGTCTGATTCAGAAATCGCAAGTTTGTCGTTTGGCTACGGAATATCGGTAACTGCGGCGCAACTCGCTAGGATGTATACCACGATTGGCGCTGGTGGTATAAGTAGACCATTGTCGATTGTTAAAACTGACTTTGAAAAACCAGCAGATAAAGTCGTGTCAGAAGACGTTGCCCGTGACGTACTGAGTATGATGGAAAGCGTGATAAGCACAGAAGGTTCGGGTAAAAATGCGATTGTTAAAGGTTATCGACTAGCCGGTAAAACTGGCACAAGTCAAAAGGCGACCGCGGGTGGTTATGGCCACGATTATGTCAATACATTTGCCGGAATTGGACCTGTTTCAAATCCTCGTATTGTCACCGTTGTCGTTATTAATGATCCAAAAGGGGATTATTATTACGGTGGCGAAACCGCAGCACCAACGTTTGGTAAAATCATGCAGCAAACCCTCAGGTTACTTAATGTGCCACCGGATGCTGCCGACCAACAAATCCAGTTAGCCGAAATAAAACGAGGCTCGAGCAATGTTAACTAATTGGGCACAGATTAAAGAACAGTTGCTCAGAAGCAACTTCAAATTACCGGCAACAGCACAAATGGTGCAAGATAGCCGGAAGTTAAAGCCGGGTGACGTATTTGTTGCCTTAGTTGGCTATTTAACAGACGGCTCTCGGTTCGTTGATAAAGCCATTCACAGTGGTGCGAGCTTGATTTTGGTATCGTCCAATTGTGACGAAGTTCATTATCAAAACAGAGGTGCTCAAGGGGCACCTTTGTTGGTTATTGAAGATTTGGAAACTAATCTGCCATCAATCGCCAGAGAGTTTTATGAGTTTGAACAAAACAGAATGCCGATCGTTGGCATTACCGGCACAAACGGCAAAACGTCAATTAGTCATTTCCTCGCGCAATTAAGTGAACTGGCCAACTCCCAGCACCTAGCGGTAATAGGGACAATGGGCACAGGCCGTATTGATCAATTGGTTCCTGCAGAAAATACCACACCGGGTGTGACGGAAGTTTATCAACTTATTCAACAGTTTAGTCGAGACTCTAAGACAAATTATAGTGGCGTCGCGATGGAAGTTTCTTCTCACGCGCTACACCAAAGTCGTGTAAAAGGCATTTCCTTTGATGTCGGGATCTTTACCAATCTAACATTAGATCATTTGGACTATCACGGTTCAATGGAACAATACTTTGCTGCTAAAGCTAAGTTATTCACTGAATATGCCACTAAACGTGCTGTGATTAATATTGATGATGAGTTTGGTCAGCGATTGTTGGATATGTTACCTGAGTATGCGTTAGCAGTGGCTGTAGGTCGCTCAAAACAAGTTAAAGCATATTCAGATTATGTTCATATTGTTGATTCTGAATGTCATGCTCAGGGCATCATTTTGTCGCTCGATTGGCAAATTGGTGGGCATCGAGATTTTATCGAACTGCAATTACCAATCTTTGGTGAATTTAATGGTTTTAATATCGCAGCAGTATTTGCCACTTCGATTCTATTGGGTTGGTCAGTCCAAGCGACCCATTTTAGTTTTCTCAAGTCGGTTCCAGGGCGATTGGAAATGTATGTGCAACCAAAGCTTCCTATTGCGGTCGTAGATTACGCCCATACACCAGACGCTTTAGAGCAGTCTATTCAGTCGTTAAGGCAACATTGTTCTGGCGAAATATACACGATATTTGGTTGTGGTGGAGACAGAGATCGAAGCAAACGACGGGTCATGGCCGAAATTGCGGAACGTTTATCTGACCATGTCATAATTACCAATGACAATCCAAGAACTGAATCGCAGGAACGTATTGTCGCTGACATACTTACCGGTTTAACCGGCCAACATAAAGTGATCTACGATCGAAAAGAAGCCATCGTCGATACGTTATTGCGGGCCAAAGCAGAAGACACAATTTTAATCGCAGGCAAAGGCCACGAGACTTATCAAATCATTGGAACTGTGTCCCATGATTACGATGAAAGAGCATTTACCAATCAAATATTGCAAGCACTTGCGGATGGTAAAGATATTCGTTTGGAATTAGAAAAAATAAAGGCGGGTTTATGATAGCCGCAACGTTGAAATGGGTTTCTGACGTATTAAATCGCCCATTTGAAAACTACGGATCAGCAGGACGAACTGTTGATATGGAACAACAGGTGGTTGGTATCACCACGGATAGCCGCAACATTGTAAGTGGCGAAGTATTTTTGGCGCTGAAAGGCCCTAATTTTGATGCCCATAAGTTTATTGCTGAAGTTAAAACTAAAGGGGCGATTGCCGCGGTTGTTGAACAAGCAGATACTACAGTGGATTTACCTCAAATTGTGGTCCCAAATACGCTACGTGCATTAGGTCTTTTGGGGGCCGCTGTCGCCAAAACCGTTAACGCAAAAACTATTGCGATTACAGGTAGTGTGGGTAAAACCTCTGTGAAGGAAATGTGCGCAGAGATTCTAAAGCAAAAAGGTGAAGTTCTCGCGACCGCCGGTAATTTTAACAATGAAATTGGCGTGCCATTGACTTTGCTTAGACTTGAGCCAAAGCACCAATTTGCAGTTGTTGAATTAGGCGCGAATCATTTAGGTGAAATCGCATATACCACAAGATTGGCCTCGCCAGATGTCGCAATACTCAATAATGTTGCTGAAGCTCACCTAGAAGGCTTTGGAGATTTGAACGGGGTTGCAACCGCTAAAAGTGAAATATTTGAGGGGCTTAAATCAGGCGGAACTGCTGTTTTTGATCGTCATTCAGATTATCGTTCACAATGGTTAAGCAAGTTAGAACAGCAGTTTGCTGAAACTCCAGGGCAAGTGGTTGAATTTAATGCGAATGACGAAACGGCCGAGGAAAATCAATTTTCTGCGTCGGATATTACATTAGATGAACGTGGCTGTGCCAAATTTGTCATGCATTTCGAACAACACAAGTTAGCGATAACCCTCAATGTACCGGGTAAACATAATGTGGCGAATGCACTAGCCGCTGCCGCCGCTTGTTATCAAATTGGGGCGACATTGCAGCAGATCGCCGCTGGATTAAATGCAGCAAAGTCGGTTAAGGGGCGTGTCAATTTACACCCGGTAAATGACCAAGTTTTGATCATAGACGATACGTATAATGCCAATGTGCAATCGGTTAAAGCAGCAATAGATCTGTTGCAAAGTTATCAAGGTTTACGAATTTTAGTCCTTGGTGATATGGCAGAACTTGGTGCAGATGCAAGGCGACTGCATCAAGAAGTTGGGGTTTATGGCGTTCAACAAGGCATAGATAAACTGTTTAGTTTTGGTGTGTTAAGCCAAAACACATCGACTGAGTTTGAACGTAATGGAGCACATTATTCTTCCCAGGCACAGTTGATTAAAGATATTCACTTGGTTATAGCCAGCGCGGGTAACGAAGTCAATAAACAGCCAGTAGTCGTATTAGTTAAAGGCTCACGCAGTGCCAAAATGGAATTGGTGGTTGAGGAGTTAATCAAGCAAATCGAATTCAGCGTTAATGATGACAACGATAAAAATAATAACAAAAACAGTAAAGGTACAGCATCATGTTAGTTTGGCTGGCAGAGTATTTAACTCAATTTCATAGTGGCTTTAATGTCTTTTCGTATCTTACGTTACGGGCAATTCTTAGTGTTTTGACAGCAATGTGTTTGTCACTTTATTTTGGTCCTAAATTGATCCGAAAATTACAACAAATGCAGATTGGTCAAACCGTTCGCAATGACGGCCCTGAGAGTCATTTTTCCAAAGCCGGAACACCGACTATGGGCGGGATTTTAATTCTGGCGTCCATTATTGTCTCTACTTTATTGTGGGCAGATCTCACCAACAAGTACGTTTGGGTTGTTATGGCAGTCGTTGCAGGTTACGGCACCATAGGGTTTATTGACGATTACCGAAAAGTGATCCGCAAAGACAGTGCTGGTCTTATCGCCAAATGGAAATATTTTTGGCAGTCGGTGATTGCGATTGGAGTTGCAATTTATCTCTATAGTACAGCGCAACAACCTGAAGAAACTCAATTGTTAGTGCCATTTTTCAAAGACGTTATGCCGCAATTAGGTTTGATGTATTTAGCCGTTGTTTACTTTACGGTTGTTGGTACAAGTAATGCGGTTAACCTCACTGACGGTTTAGATGGGTTGGCAATTGTGCCTACTATTATGGTTGCGGGGGCATTAGCCTTGTTTGCGTATGTAACGAGTAATGTGAACTTTTCAGCCTATTTACATATTCCATACCTGCCATTAGCTGACGAATTAACTGTGGTATGTACCGCTATCGTCGGCGCAGGACTAGGCTTTCTTTGGTTTAATACGTATCCAGCTCAAGTCTTTATGGGCGATGTTGGGTCGTTGGCATTGGGTGGCGCGCTGGGGATTATTGCTATTTTGGTTCGACAAGAACTTGTTCTAATCATTATGGGTGGTGTCTTTGTAGTTGAAACGTTGTCGGTGATTTTACAAGTGGGTTCTTACAAATTACGTGGTGAACGGGTGTTTAAAATGGCTCCTATTCATCATCATTACGAACTAAGTGGTTGGCCTGAACCTAGGGTTATTGTTCGTTTTTGGATCATTTCTCTCGTGTTAGTTTTGGTCGGTATTGCGACCTTAAAGATCCGTTAAGGCCAAACCATGAATTCAATGTTCGATACGCTTAAAGATATGAAAAACGGTAAAGTTGCCGTTGTTGGACTTGGTTTGTCTGGCATTTCTACTGTGGACTACTTGCTTCGTAATGGGATCTCACCAGACCTATTCGATTCGCGAATTACACCACCAAATAAAGATGCAATTGAAGAAAAGTACAAATCATTAAAACAGTCTTTTGGCGTATTCAGTGACAACGAATTTTTAGATTACACTTATGTCATTGTTAGCCCAGGGATCACGCTAAAAACACCAGCATTAGCTAATGCTTTAAGACACAACGAGAACGTATTTTGTGATGTTGAGTTGTTTGCGCGAATTAATACTAAACCTGTTTTAGCGATTACCGGTTCTAACGGTAAATCCACTGCGGTTGGTTGGTTGGAACATGCGTTAAACGGGTTGGGAATTAAAGCCGCTGCCTGCGGAAATTATGGTGTTCCGGTACTCGATGTCATTGATAAAGACGTCGATGTTTTTGTTATTGAACTGTCAAGTTTTCAGTTAGAGTCGGTGCAAAGCTTAGAATGCGCGGCAGCCGTTGTGCTTAATGTGTCAGAGGATCATATGGACAGATATGATTCCTTTGAAGACTACAGTAAAGCCAAAAACAAGATCTATCGACATGCCGATCTTTGTATTTACAATCAAGATGACTTTCAAACAAAACCCCTTATCAGCCATGATAATGTCGTTTCATTTGGTTCTTTTGATGAATGCTGTGAACAAACTTGTTGGCAGTATGATGTTATAAATAAATTGTTACTTAAAAATGGTCGCGAGATCGCATGTTTAGACGATTTTAATATTAGTGGGAATCACAATGGCCTGAATGGTTTAGTGGTACTGGCGATGGCACAGGCAATTGGGGTCGATGTTGAACTAGATTCTACCTTAGCGGTATTTAAATCTTTTGCAGGATTACCTCATAGATGCCAGTTGGCCCTAGACGCTAATGGTGTTCGTTATATTGATGATTCCAAAGCGACAAATGTAGCGTCTACCTTAGCTGCATTAAATGGTTTAGCGAATGACAAAAATATTATCTTAATCGCAGGCGGCGATGCGAAAGGTGCAGACTTAGCTGAACTTGCTGATGCAATAGACCGTGATGTGAAATTTGTGGTGGCGTTAGGCAAGGACAAACAGCAATTTGAATCATTTGTACCAGCCGAAAAATTGAGTATTGTAGATGATCTTAAACAGGCGGTGGAACAAGCAGGTAAAGTCTCTGTTAGTGGTGATTGCGTTTTATTGTCACCCGCGTGTGCCAGTATTGATATGTTTAAAAATTATCAGCAACGCGGTTTGATGTTTCAATCTCTAGTAAAGGAATTGAGACAGTAAAATGAGTCGTATCGGATTTGGCTTAGTTAGCTTAACTGCACGAAATAAAGAACCTGAAGCAATGGTTGAACCTATGTACGACCGCCATTTGCTATTTTTGGTTTTGAGTTTGATGTGTTTTGGTTGGGTAATGGTGACCTCAGCGTCAATGCCTGTTTCGGAAAAGCTTTATGTAAACGAATTTTATATTTCCATTAAACATGCAGTATTTATTGTTATCGCGTCTGTTGCGATGTTGGCCGTGATGTTTTTCCCAATGAGTTGGTGGAAAAAATACAATATGGCATTGCTGTTTGTTGCTCTAGTGTTGTTGATAGCCGTATTAGCTGTAGGTTCAACCGTTAATGGTAGTCGGCGTTGGTTGCCATTGGGCATATTTAACCTACAAGCCGCGGAAGTCGCGAAGTTGTTTTTCTTTAGTTTTTTAGCGGGTTATTTGGTAAGACAACATGAACAACTTAGAGAAAATGTATTTGGTTTTGCTAAACCCTTAGTCATCTTTTTTGTTCTCGCAGTATTGTTATTAATGCAGCCTGATTTAGGCACAGTAATCGTGATGTTTGTCACGACAGTTGCTTTATTATTTTTAGCAGGCGCAAAACTTTGGCAATTTTTTGCCTTGATAGGTGTCGGCGCATTTGCCGTTATAAGCTTAATTATTCTAGAGCCCTATCGGATGCGCAGGGTCACGTCGTTTCTCGCACCTTGGGACGACCCATTCGGTAGCGGCTATCAGCTAACACAGTCTTTGATGGCATATGGTCGAGGCAATTGGTTTGGTTTGGGCTTAGGTAACAGTATTCAAAAATTAGATTACCTACCAGAGGCGCATACAGACTTTATTGCGGCCGTTATCGCTGAAGAACTTGGTTTTATTGGTCTGAGCATTGTCGTCTTAGTTATGGGCTTATTGGTTTTAAGAATTCTAAAAATTGGTCAAATCGCGATGGAAAAAGAACATCACTTTGAAGGATTTTTTGCCTATGCAATAGGTATTTGGATTGCGTTTCAAGTGTTTGTAAATATCGGCGCAAGCGCAGGTATGTTGCCTACAAAGGGACTGACTTTACCATTTATCTCCTACGGTGGTAGTAGCCTTATTGTGTTTGCCGTCGCCACGGCAGTTGTCGTGCGAATTGATTACGAATTACGGATACACGAACGGAACTCCGGTTCGACAGAAAAAGGTGCGGCTAATGAAGTCTAAAACCGCTTTGATAATGGCTGGTGGTACCGGAGGCCATATTTTCCCAGGGCTGGCGTTAGCTGAAAAGTTAATTCAACATGGTTGGAATGTGGAATGGATGGGAACGGCAGACAGACTGGAAGCCGACCTAGTTCCAAAACATAATATTCCTATCCATTTTATCGAAATTAAGGGCCTGCGTGGCAATGGTTTGCTGCGAAAATTAGGTTTTCCTTTTTCGATTTTAAAAGCGTTTTTACAAGCTAAAAAGATCATTAGTAACATGAAGCCAGATGTTGTAATTGGTTTTGGGGGTTATGCTTCAGGCCCCGGTGGATTGGCGGTGAAAGCCTTAAATATTCCGCTAATTGTGCATGAACAAAATGCGGTTTTGGGCATGACCAATAAATGGCTAAGTAAATTTTCTGCCCATACCTGTCTGGCGTTTGAACTTTCAGGCGGGACTAAATTACCTAATGCAGAAGTGATTGGTAATCCTGTTCGACACGAAATCGTTGAGTTAGGTAAATTACCAAAGCGGACCCTAACGCCGGAAAGTCATTTTAGGATCTTAGTGATAGGCGGTAGCTTAGGCGCAAAAGTATTTAACGAGGAATTGCCCGCACTATTTGGCAACTTTGCGCAAGCACATAGTGTCGAAATTCGACATCAGTGCGGTAAAGACAACAAAACTGCAGTGCTAGCCGGCTATACGCAGTTGGCAATGGACGATGGTCAATTACTTGTCGAGGTAGATGAATTTATTCACGATATGACTAGTGCACTTAGTTGGTGTGATTTGGTAGTATGCAGAGCAGGCGCATTGACTGTGTCGGAACTCGCGGCGTCGGGAAATGCCGGAATTTTTGTGCCATTGCCACATGCGGTAGACGATCATCAGACCGCTAATGCAATGTGGTTAGTAGAGCAGAGCGCAGGGTTACTAGTGCCTCAGGCAAATTTAGGCAAGTTAACTTCTGTGTTGACTGAACTTGCCCTTAACCCAAATAAAATTAATGAAATGCAAAGTCGTGCAAACAAGGTTGCACGTAATGACGCAACGCAAGAGTTGTATTCTTTGTGTCAAAAATTGGAAATAAGCAATTGAGTATTCAAGATAATATCGTAAATCCAGCGATGAGAAAGTTACAGGCAATTCATTTTATCGGCATCGGTGGTGCGGGTATGGGTGGCATTGCGGAAGTATTATTAAATGATGGTTACCAAGTCACTGGTTCAGATATAAATCAAAATGTCGTATGCGAGCGATTGACTCGATTAGGTGCAAAAATCTACATCGGGCACCGTGCTGAAAATGTATTAGACGCTAGTGTTGTCGTTGTTTCTAGTGCGATAGATGAAAACAATGTCGAAATCATGTCTGCAAGAGAGCACCGTATTCCTATCGTTCGCCGAGCAGAAATGTTAGCTGAACTTATGCGATTTCGCTTTGGTATCGCAGTCGCGGGCACACATGGTAAAACGACCACAACAAGTTTAGTCGCCAGTATTTTTGCCGAAGCGGAATTAGATCCAACGTTTATCATCGGTGGTTTGTTAAATAGTGCAGGGACCAATGCACGACTAGGAAAAAGTCGTTATTTAATTGCGGAAGCGGACGAGAGTGACGCGTCATTTTTGCATTTACAGCCAATGATATCGGTTGTAACTAACATCGAAGCCGATCATATGGAAACCTATGACGGTGACTTTGAGGTAATGAAAAAAACCTACGTTGAATTTTTACATAATTTACCGTTTTATGGTTTAGCAACAATGTGTGGTGATGACCCTGTTATTCGTGAGCTTATTCCGACCTTAGGTCGCCGAGTTGTGACCTATGGTTTTGAAGATTCGAATGATTATGTGATCACTAACTTTGTTCAAAAGGGCACGCAGAGCCATTTTACTGTAAGCCACAATCAAACATCGTTTGAGTTAACCCTGAACTTACCTGGGGTTCATAACGCGTTAAATGCGACAGCAGCGATTGCAGTTGCACATGAAGAAGGCATAGATAATCAACATATTATTCAAGCCTTGGAAAAATTTGAAGGCATTGGCCGTCGTTTTCAACAATATGGTGAATTTGAAACCGGTAATGGCAAAGTGAGATTGATGGATGACTATGGCCATCATCCAACTGAAGTTTTGGCGACCATTAAAGCGGTTCGTGCCGCATGGCCTGAACAGCGGATCGTAATGTGTTATCAACCACATAGATACAGTCGTACGCGTGATTTATATGACGATTTCACAAGAGTATTGTCGCAGGTAGACTGTTTATTATTGTTAGAAGTTTACCCGGCGGGTGAAAAGCCGATTAACGGTGCCGACGGACGCAGTTTGGCGCATTCAATTCGCCAACGAAACCTAGTCGATCCGATTTATGTGGCGCTGCCTGAAGATATTCCAGCTGAATTAGCAAACATCATCCAAGACGGTGATATTGTTATTACACAAGGTGCTGGCAACATTAACTCGATTATTAAAACGTTGACCGATTATAAGATGGATATCTCCTTAATGGCGGAGGCAAATTAAGATGAGCAGTACGTTATCTCAACAATTTGGTAAAGTCGCCGTCATGTTTGGCGGCAAATCAGCAGAGCGTGAAGTGTCGTTGAACTCTGGTCAAGCGGTACTAAATGCGTTGGTTTCTCAAGGGATAGATGCCCATAAGTTTGATCCAAAAGATCAGCCTATAACCGATTTAATTGCCGGTGAATTCGACCGAGTATTTATCGTTTTACATGGTCGCGGAGGCGAAGACGGCAGTTTGCAAGGCGCACTCGATTTGTTTGGCATACCGTATACCGGTAGTGGCCAGCAAGGCTCCGCATTGGCGATGGATAAAGTTAGAAGTAAATATTTATTTGTTGGTGCCAATTTATCTACTGCCCCGTTTGCTGTCGCCACTGAAGGCAAACCTTTTGATGCTGAGGCCATTATGAAGTCACTCGGTGACAAAGTAATGGTAAAACCCGCTAATGAAGGGTCGAGTATCGGCATGTCTCAGGCTAACTCGGCGGAAGAATTAGAAAAAGCTTTGGAAAATGCGTACCAATACGATCATGAAGTGCTCATAGAACAATGGATCACGGGCCAAGAAGTCACTGTTTCGATATTAAATGGCGAGGCCTTACCCATTATTGAAATGAGAACTCCACACCAGTTTTATGATTACGACGCTAAATATAAAAGTGATTCAACGGTATACTTATGTCCAGCACCACTAGCTCAAGAATTAACCGATAAAATAAAGCATCTTGCCGTTGAAGCATTTGCGTTACTTGGCTGTAAGGGGTGGGGGCGAGTTGATTTGTTAATTGACGCTAATGAACAGCCTAAATTGTTAGAGGTAAATACCGTCCCAGGGATGACAACTACGTCTCTAGTGCCAAAAGCGGCAAAAGCCGAAGGCATTAGTTTTGAACAATTAGTAGTCAATATTTTGCGTGGAACACTTGCATGAGTAGTGAAGCCGTACAAAAGATCAAACAATCCAGTTTTATAGTTGGAATTGTTTTCTTTTTAACGGTTATTTTATTACTGATATGGGGGTATAATGGACTGCTGAATTGGGCTCAGGATAAAAACGATGCGCCGATTAATGAAGTCGTTATTCACGGCGACTTTATTTATATTGATAGAGACGAGTTAACGTCTGGAATTCAGCAAAAATTAGATGGTAGCTTTTTCACGCTTGATGTTGATTGGTTACGTGGCCAAATAGAAGAAAACCCTTGGGTTTATGCCGCATCAATTCGTAAAGAATGGCCGCAAAAAATACATGTCTTTGTTGTAGAACAAGATGTATTTGGTGTTTGGAATAACGACTTATTACTCAATAAGTTTGGCGATGTGTTTTATGCCGACGGAGTTGCAGTGGATGAGTCTCTACCGCGCCTATTTGGACCGGAAGGAAATGAAAAGGACGTACTTAAAGGGTACGTTAAAATGCAGCATTTACTTGACCTGCATAAGTTTAAAATTAAAGAAGCTGTGTTGTCGGAGCGATATGCTTGGCAACTCTGGCTAGAAGTCGGCATACATTTAAATTTAGGCCGCTCAGATAAGATGAAAAGAGTACAACGATTTGTTGATTTGTACCCTATTTTATCTGAGTATGGCGACAAGGACATCGCGCGCGTTGATTTACGTTACGACATAGGTCTAGCGGTAGCGTGGCGAGATAAACATAATAATGAAAGTTAAGTGCGTAATATAAAATATGAACCCAGGTGCAAAAGCCGTTGAAAGAAATCTAATCGTTGGACTTGATGTTGGCACTTCTAAAGTGGTGGCGGTCGTCGGCGAAATTACACCAGACCAACAAATTAGTATTGTTGGTGTTGGTCACCATACCAGTCATGGAATGGATAAAGGCGGCGTAAACGATTTAAATCTAGTCATTGGTTCGGTACAAAGCGCGATTAACGAAGCAGAATTAATGGCGGATTGCCGTATTTCTTCGGTTTACTTAGCGATAAGCGGTAAACATATTTCATGTCAGAATGAGAGTGGCATGGTGCCAATTCACGACGCTGAAGTGACAAACGAAGATGTAGAAAATGTTATTCATGCAGCCAAAGCAGTACCAATGGCCGCAGAGCGTAAAATGTTACATGTTTTACCTCAAGAGTTTTCGGTTGATATGCAAGAGGGAATTAAAAGCCCAGTGGGTATGTCAGGCGTTCGAATGGAAGCAAAAGTTCACATAGTGACGTGTGCCAATGACATGGCAAAAAACATCGTTAAATGTGTAGAACGTTGCGAACTTAAAGAAGACCAATTGATTTTTAGTGCACTGGCCTCCAGTTATTCTGTTTTAACAGAAGACGAAAAGGAGCTTGGTGTATGTGTTGTTGATATGGGCGGCGGTACGCTGGACATTGCTATTTATGCAAATGGGGCCATCCGTCACTCAGCTGTATTACCTATTGCAGGTAATCAGGTAACCAACGACATAGCTAAAATTTTCCGTACGCCTATAAGTCATGCGGAAGATATAAAAGTTAAATATGGTGCGGCTTACAGTAATTTAGCCAGTGCCGAAGACAATATAGAAGTACCGAGTGTCGGAGGCCGCCCTGCGCGAATTATGTCACGACACACGTTAGCTGAGGTAATTGAGCCTCGCTATCAAGAGATATATGAATTGATTTTAGATGAAATTCGAAAATCAGGTTTGGAAGATCAAATTGCAGCTGGCATAGTACTAACAGGTGGCACCGCAAAAATGACGGGCGCCGTAGAATATGCAGAGCTGGTATTTCAAATGCCTGTTCGAGTTGGCACCCCAGTCGGTGTAAAAGGACTAACAGAATACGTGCAAGACCCCAGTTACGCCACAGCAGTTGGTTTGTTGTTATACGGTATGGAAAAACAGCAAGGCAATGATGAAGAAAAACAACAGAATTGGTGGCAGAGAATTGCAAGTTGGTTCAAAGGTGAATTTTAAAAGGTTTTTAGACGGAGAGTATGACAATGTTTGAGTTGATGGACGATCATAACGAAGAAGCTGTCATCAAGGTATTTGGTGTAGGTGGTGGTGGCGGTAACGCTGTTGATCACATGGTGAGCGCTTCGATTGAAGGTGTAGAGTTTATTGCTGCGAATACGGATGCTCAAGCATTACGTAAGTCAGAAGCGGGTACGACTTTACAATTAGGTTCAGAAGTAACTAAAGGGTTAGGTGCTGGGGCGAATCCAGAAATTGGACGTCAGGCAGCTATCGAAGACAGAGAAACAATTTCTGCCGCAATGCAAGGTGCAGACATGATCTTTATCGCAGCCGGAATGGGCGGCGGTACAGGTACAGGTGCAGCTCCAGTTGTTGCTGAAATTGCAAAAGAGCTAGGCATTTTAACGGTTGCTGTTGTAACTAAACCGTTTAACTTTGAAGGCAAAAAGCGTTTGAGCTATGCCGAACAAGGTATTGCACAATTGGCGAATTCTGTTGATTCTTTGATTACAGTTCCAAACGATAAATTATTAAAAGTACTTGGTCCTAAAACCAGCTTACTTGACGCTTTTAAAGAAGCAAATAATGTATTACTTGGTGCGGTTCAAGGTATTGCTGAGTTAATCACCCGTTCTGGTTTGATTAACGTTGACTTCGCCGACGTAAAAACGGTGATGTCTGAAATGGGCAATGCAATGATGGGAACTGGCGCATCGTCTGGTTCTGACCGTGCACAAGAAGCGGCGGAAGCTGCGATTTCTTCTCCACTATTAGAAGACATCGACTTGGCAGGCGCTAAAGGTATTTTGGTTAATGTTACTGCAGGTATGGACTTAACAATTGAAGAGTTCGATACCATCGGTAACACAGTTAAAGCATTTGCCTCTGAAAATGCGACGGTAGTAATTGGTACTGTTATTGATATGGATATGCAGGACGAATTGCGAGTTACTGTAGTTGCTACAGGCATCGGCGGTGACAAACGTGCGGATATTTCTCTTGTTCCAGCAACGCCATCAGCAGCGACTGCGACGGGGACTATGGGTTCAATGGGCGGTTCTTCTGCGGCAAGACAACCACGTTCTCATGTTCAGCCAGAACAACAACCGTTGATTGAAGCTGAAGAGAAAAAGGAAGAAGAAAACTACTTCGATATTCCTGCATTTTTGAGAAAACAGGCTGACTAAAAAATAATCACTTGTTAGCTGGTCTGATATGTAGTAAAATGTCTGCCGCTTTTTATGATTGATATACAAATAGAGAGAAAACAGCTTAAATGATTAAACAACGCACTATCAAATCACAGATTACAACTACTGGGATTGGATTGCACAAAGGCGAGAAGGTCACCCTTACTCTTCGTCCAGCAGCCGAAAATACAGGTATTGTATTTCGACGTGTGGACTTGTCGCCTATTGCTGAATTTCCGTCAAGCCCAGAGCTTGTTGGCGATACACAGATGTGTACGTGTTTGATTAATGCCGACGGTCAACGTTTGTCTACGACAGAACATTTGATGGCGGCGCTTGCTAGCTTAGCAATCGATAACTTGATTGTAGAGGTGGACGCAGCTGAGATCCCAATTATGGATGGCAGCTCGCTACCATTTATCTATTTGTTACAGCAAGCTGAAATAATCGAGCAAGACGCATTACGTCGCTATATAAAGATCACGAAACCGGTTCGCGTAGAGATTGACGACAAATGGGCTGAATTACGTCCATATGACGGGTTTAAAATTGATTTTGAAATTGAGTTTAACCACCCAATTATTTCTCAGTCTAAACAACGTGTCTCTTTAGATATCACTGCTGAATCGTTTTTAAAACAAATAAGTCGTGCACGTACATTTGGTTTTATGCGTGACATCGAATATTTACGTAACAATAATTTAGCCCTTGGCGGCAACATGGACAATGCAATTGTATTGGACGAGTTTAGGGTATTAAACCCAGATGGATTACGTTACGAAGATGAATTTGTTAAGCACAAAATTCTAGACGCTGTTGGCGACCTATATATGGGAAGCAAACCATTGTTGGCAGAATTTGTGGCATTTAAGTCAGGACATGACTTGAACAACAAGGTCTTAGTAGAATTGATGAAAAATCAAGATTGTTGGGAATACGTAACCTTTGGTGATAAAAAGCCAGAAGCAATTGGCGACATTGTACCGCAATTTGCCTAAGTTATTCTCATATTAAAATTGAGCCAGCGTAAGCTGGCTTTTTTGTATCCGCACTTTAGGTTCTGCTCACTTCACGATAAAAACACAAGCTCTTGTTTTATTGCTGTATCTAATTCTATACACCCCGTAAAACATCCCCTGTAAGCCAATCAAACCGCCACTTCATTGATGTAAACAATACTTTCCCAATTCGCTGTAGCCCTTATTTTTAAAGGCTTTGGAAAGAAGTGTTAGCTGGGTATGATGGCGCAAAATAAAGTAGTAATTCTTACTATAGTTAATAATCAATAGCGTAAGCTGAAATGAGGAAAATGCGGTGGCAGATTTATTTGAAAATCCAATTGGGTTAGATGGCTTTGAATATGTAGAATTCTGTGCCCCCGAAAAAGGTATATTAGAAGCTGCTTTTGAAGTGATGGGCTTTACCTTAGTTGCGCGACATAAATCAAAAGACGTTGAACTGTGGCGTCAAGGTGATATTAATTTTATTACTAACTACGAAAAAAACAGCCACGCCTTTTATTATGCTGAAGAACATGGTCCATCTGCTTGTGGCCTAGCGTTTCGAGTTAAAGATGCACAGCTAGCTTATGCTGAAGTTCAAAAACGTGGTGCCCAACCCGTTAAAGTTGAAACGGGTCCTATGGAATTGCGTTTACCAGCGATTAAAGGCATCGGTGGTGCGAACTTATATCTAATAGACCGTTATCAAGGCAGTAATACAATTTATGACATCGACTTCAATTGGATTGAAGGCGTTGACCGTCATCCTGAAGGATGCGGCTTCCACACGTTGGACCATTTAACCCATAATGTTTACCGTGGCCGTATGGATTATTGGGCTAAATATTATGAAAGCCTATTTAACTTTCGTGAAATTCGTTATTTTGACATTAAAGGCGAATATACCGGATTGTTGTCAAAAGCAATGACGGCACCAGACGGCAAAATTCGTATTCCGTTAAATGAGGAAGCGGCTGGTGGCGGCGGTCAAATCGAAGAGTTTTTGATGCAATATAATGGCGAAGGTATTCAGCATATTGCCTTCTCCTGCGATGATTTATTGGCATGTTGGGATCGCTTAAAAGCTAACGGTGTTAAGTTTATGACCGCACCACCAAGCACCTATTACGACATGTTGGAAGAGCGTTTAACCGGACACGGCGAACCTGTAGATGAATTACAAGCTCGTGGTATTTTGTTAGACGGAACAACCGAAGGTGAAACACCTCGTTTATTGTTACAAATATTCTCTGAAGCAACGCTTGGTCCGGTATTTTTTGAGTTTATACAGCGTAAAGAAGATGATGGATTTGGTGAAGGAAACTTCAAAGCACTGTTTGAATCAATCGAACGTGATCAAATGGCCCGTGGCATTATAGGCGAAGACAAATAGTCGTCGTTAGGAGTGGTTATGAAAATTAATCGAATACATCACGTTGCATATCGCTGTAAAAATGCGAAAGAGACGGTAGCGTTTTACCGTGACCTTTTGGACATGGAATTCATGTTAGCGATTGCTGAAGATGAAGTGCCGTCAACTAAAGAGCCAGATCCGTACATGCATGTCTTTCTTGACGCAGGACAGGGCAACGTATTGGCATTTTTTGAAATACCTAATGCTCCTGATATGGACCGCGATAATAATACGCCACTTTGGGTTCAACACATTGCATTTGAAGTCGATACAATAGATGAATTAACTGAAGCGAAAACTCGTTTAGAAGATGCGGGGATCAGTGTTTTAGGTCCAACAGATCATACTATTTTTAAATCAATATACTTTTTTGATCCTAACGGGCATCGAATTGAACTTGCAGCAAATACTGCTAAACCAGGTATGCTGGAAGAGTTAAAGCGCGTAGCGCCTGCGATGTTAGACGAGTGGGACAAAACAAAAAAAGCACCTCAGCATGCAGCTTGGCTGCATTCGGGTGAAGATTTTCCGGGGAAATAAGATGAAATTAGCAAGTTTAAAGTCAGGTCGTGATGGTCAATTAGTTGTTGTTAATTCGGCACTCACTAAAATGACGCGTGTAACAGACATCGCGCCGACCATGCAAGCAGCAATAGACCAATGGCAAGAAATTGAACCACAACTTAAAGTTCGTTTTCAGCAACTGGAAAACGGCCAAGTAGAGGCAGAAGATTTTGATCAAACAAAATGCGAATCGCCACTTCCTCGGGCTTATCAGTGGGCCGATGGCAGTGCTTATGTCAATCATGTGGAGTTAGTTCGCAAGGCTCGAAATGCTGAAATGCCAGCCACGTTTTGGACTGATCCACTGATGTATCAAGGCGGATCTGATAGCTTTTTAGCACCGCGTGACAATATTGTAATGCCTCAAACTGACGGGTTTGGTGTTGATTTTGAAGCAGAAGTCGCAGTAATAACAAATGACGTACCTATGGGGGTTAACCCAGAAGATGCATTACAACATATTAAACTTATTATGATTGTAAATGACGTTTCATTACGTGGACTTATTCCAGGAGAGCTTGCAAAAGGGTTTGGTTTTTTCCAGTCTAAACCAAGCAGCGCATTTAGCCCTGTGTGTGTAACGCCTGATATGTTAGGTGACGCGTGGCAAGGTGGAAAGTTATCATTGCCTTTAATGTCACATTACAACGGCACACTATTTGGCAAGCCTGAAGCTGGAATTGATATGACATTCCATTTTGGACAGTTAGTGGCGCACGCCGCTAAAACAAGACCGCTGTGCGCCGGTACAGTAATCGGTTCGGGTACGGTTTCTAATAAATTAAATGACGGCCCTGGTAAACCAGTTGCTGAAGGTGGTGTTGGTTATAGTTGTATTGCTGAGATTCGAATGATTGAAACAATCCAAAATGGTGCACCAACAACTCCATTTATGCAGTTTGGCGATAACATCCAAATTGAAATGTTCGATAAATCGGGTCAATCTATTTTTGGGCAAATAAACCAAAATGTAGAGCCTCAATAAATATTAGGCACTCTATTTAGGGCACTCTGATTAAGGGCGCCCTATCTTTTTTATCTAAACCTTCTACATTTGCTCTTATATCGTCGCTAAACCTCACATTTTTGTCATAATATCCGCTTAAATTATCTAAAAGTTGTTTTAACTTTATTTTACATTGTGTTTGTTTTTACTTTTACTGGTATGATTCTTAACTTATAGATTGGAACTTAAAGTAATAATTTGAACAGAAAATGAACGTATCAACGGAATATTTAATTGAGTTGCTAAAAGCGAGCTCTGACTTTAATCAACTGTCAGAAGGTGCCATGATCGGACTTGCGGAAGCGCTTGAAGTTATTACGGTTGCCGGCGGTGCAGAAGTTATTCGGGAAGGCGCTGAATCTGATTCAATGTTTATTTTGGTTAGTGGTCGTCTTAGGGTTTCTCGAACCGATAAAAATGGCCAACGTTTGTTATACAACGAAGTTTTGCCAGGTGATTGTGTTGGCGAAACGGGAATGATTTTACGCCAAGCGAGAACGGCAGACATTACGTCTATGCGGGAGTCGCAACTTGCTGTCCTTTCTGATAAAGCCTATGAAGAACTTATAGCGAAACATCCATCGGAGTTAAACAGAGCGTTTTCTCAGGCTATTTATCGTCATCTCAGACATGACCGTAGAGTCGCAGAACGTCGCAGAGCACAAAGCTTTTTCTTAATCCCAATCCACGAAACGGTAGATATGTCGGTATTCACTTCTCAAATGAAGTTGAACTTGACCAAGTATGGTTCAACCGAGGTTGTGCCCGTTAGTTTAATTGATGCTGAACGCACTGTTGGCGATGACGGTTACCTTAATCTTGATAAATTAGAAGCGGATTTCGATTATATAATTTATCAGGGTGAATTAAATCTTGATGAACAATTAAATGAAACGTTTGAACATGCTGATCAGGTAATATTTGTCGCTGACGGCACCAAAAGTTCGTCATTAACAAAATTAGAAGAGTCACTTCGATCACGTTTTGATATAGCCCTGATCCGTAGTCATTTAGCGCTAGTTTATCCAGAATCTGAAGTGAGTTGTGGTGACCGGGCTGAGTGGAATAAAGAACGAAAAACCGAGCGTGTCTACCCGATTAAATTGGCGAGTAGTGATGACTTTGGGCGGTTAGTTCGATTTTTACTTGGCAAAGCCATCGGTGTTGTTTTAGGTGGCGGGGGCGCACGTGGTTTTGCTCATTTAGGTGTATTAAGAGCATTTGAAGAGTCAAATATCCCCATTGATCTCATTGGCGGCAACAGTATGGGAGCACTTATTGGTGCTTGTTATGTTTCGGGAATGCCTCGAGAGTCTATCCATAAAGAAATATTGAGGTATTCAAAGGGGGGAATGAAACTTACTTTCCCACTTGTCGCACTTATGTCGAATAAAAACCTAAAAGGTGCGTTTCAAGAAGCCCTAGGCAATTTAGATATTCAAAGAATTTGGACGCCTTATTTTGCAGCCGCGTGTAATTTAACAACAGCAGAAACCTTGGTACTTGAAGAAGGGCCACTTTGGCAAGCGGTATTGGCAAGCAATTCACCAGCCGGGTTGTTTCCGCCAGTAGTGGTTGATGGGCAATTATTAGTGGACGGTGCAATACTTGAAAATGTTCCAGTGCAAGCAATGCGTCAACGTCTATCGACGCCACTTGAGCGCCGTCGAGGTAATGGTGCGGTAATTGCTATTGATGTTGATGTTAAAGATGCGTTTGAAGTTAATAAAAATGTCACGGATCTATCCTCATGGAATAAGCTTAAATCTCATTTTGAAAAAGCCCATGATAACTTACCGGGCATAGTTGATATTCTCATGCAAGTCGCACATATCGGTGGGTTGGCTCAGCGTCAGCAGACAAAACATGCAGCGGACATTTATTTTGAGCCGCCGTTAAGTAACTTCAGCATAATGGACTATAAAAAAGCTGAAGAGATAATTGAAGTTGGGTATGAATATGCGATGCAACAAATAAACGTGATTAAATCGAGTATTCAGTAAACATATAGCAAGGACGGCAATGGCAACTATTCCCTTATCACTAAGTCAAAAAGACATATGGACTGAGATTTTAGCTTGGTCAAATAGTTGTCATCTAAATATTGGTGGTTTCTCTCGGATTGTAGGAGAAATTGATGCCGCTTTATTTCAGCAAGCGTTAGACAATTTAACGGCAGCGGAAGATGCATTGAGGCTTGTGCCGACAAGTGAAGGCAATCAAATATTACTCGATACTTACCGTTATCCGCTAGTCATTAAAAATTTTACAGATCAACCAAATGGTGAAGATTTAGCAACGTTATGGCAACAAGGATGGATGTCGGAGCCGTTTGAAATAGGCAAGCAGCCAACAATACGTTTTGCTTTGGTGACTGCCACCCCTCAATTACATTATGTGGTAATTCAGAGTTTGCACATTGCTATGGATGGCTGGAGTTTATCTAATGCAGTGCAGAAGCTTGGGCAACATTACACTTCATTATTAACAAATGACCCCTCATTGATTGCGGAAAGCCGAGACTATCAAGACTTTATTGTCGACTCGAATAGTTATAAGTCAGGTAAGCAATTTCAAAAAGATGTCGATTATTGGAACTTAGCAATACCGCAACTTCCTGAGCCGGTATTTGAAGCACGGTACAATGCGCCTATCATTTCCGGAGTGTCTCGGGCCTATGTCGAAAACTGCAAAATTCAACGAGCACTAATAGACCAGTTAAAAACCTTATGTACTGCCAATAAACATACTATTTTTCATGGGTTTTTGGCGCTGTTGGCGATTTATATATTTAAAAGTCAAAACCGTAGTGAGTTTATAATTGGCGTTCCAAGTCTCAATCGTGGGGGAAACAAGTTTAAGAATACCCTCGGTATGTTTGTTGGGGTTATACCGATAAAGGTCACGCTAGAGCAGGACGATACACCAGCAACCGTCGTAGAAAAAATATCGAAATTTCTAAAGCAAGCTTACCGGCATGCAAAATATCCTTTGAGTGAGCAATTTAAACGATTAAAAGCGATAAAGCAGGGGCGAGATCGTTTATTTGACGTCATATTTTCATACGAAGAATTTGAGTTTGCTAGTCAATACGGAGATGCTAAAGTCGGTGCGACAAATCAAACATTCGCCGGGTTTAGTCGCTATCCATTAGCAATCTCGGTATGTGACTTTCTGGATGGAGACGATGCTGAAATTGTTTTAGAGGGTAACGAGCAGTACTTCACAGCACCTGAAACCAATTTGATTGGCAATCGACTTATCTACTTGGCTGAGCAAGTCATTAATGACTTTAATATGCCAGTGAGTTCACTTGATATTTGTTCATCAGCCGAGCGCACCAGACAATTGACGGCAGGTATAAGTCTGGCTGAAAACCCTCAGGCAGTATTGCCTTTTGTGAAGCAATTTGAACAACGTGCATTATTACATCCAAAATCCAACGCCTGTATTTCAGCAGAGGTAAAACTGACTTACTCAGAACTGCTGCATTGCTCTAATCAGTTAGCGCTGCAACTATTGGCAAATGGGGTCGGCAAAGGCGATATCGTCGCTTTTGTTCTGGACAAAGGCGCAGAGGTTCTCATCGCGCAGTTAGCCATTACTCAAATTGGCGCAGCGTTTTTGCCTAATGACGTTGAAATACCCATCACCCGTTTGGAATTGATATTAAGTGAAAGCCAGTCTAAATGCTTATTGGTAAACAACAATATTGATAGTCGTTTTAAGGCGTTAGACGGTACACAAATTACAATAAATGTTGGTTCACTTTTAAAAGAAAAAGCATCCACAGCTCAACTGGCCGATATAACCGTTGAACCGGATTTATGCGCTTATGTGTTGTTTACATCTGGTACAACAGGAAAACCGAAAGGGGTAGCCGTAAGTCATAGAGCATTATCGCTACGATTGTCGTGGATATGCGAAAAATGGAGCATAACTTCCACTGATAGGTCTCTCAATGCGACTCAAGTTAATTTTGATCCTGCATTAATCGAATTGTTAACGCCAATAATACGGGGCGGCAGTGTGGCCTTTCCACCGCCGGGCAGGCTATTACCTGAAGCTTTACCAGCATATTTGGTTCAATTTAACGCGACAATGATGGCGTTTGTTCCCTCTACATTAACGCGTTTCTTAGATGGCATTAAACAACCAGATAAACTGAAATTACGAGTTTGTTGTTGTGGTGGCGAAATTTTGTCAAAGGAAATTGCAGTTCGTTTTATCAAACAAACAAATGCCATTTTATATAATGTCTACGGCCCGACCGAGGCAACTATTTTTGCCTCGAGTTGGCAAGTTAAGTTAAACGATGACAATCATAAAGCGATGCCAGTCGGCGCCGCACTTACCGACGTTCAGCTTTATATACTAGATGAACAACATGCTTTAATGCCCTATGGTGTCGTGGGGCGAGTGTTTATTGGTGGACTGACACTGAGCGATGGTTATCTTCGTCAAGATGACAGTAACGCGGATAAGTTCATTACAGTTGATTCTATTTCGAGCCATCCGCTTTATGATACAGGTGACAGCGGCTGGTTAGATACCGATGGGGTACTGCATTTTAGTGGTCGCAATGACAGACAGATAAAACTTCGCGGTTATCGTATCGAGTTAAATGAGATCGAGAATAGCCTGCTGCATTTGCCTGGTGTGAAGGCCGCAGCCGCAAAACTGGTAGGGCAAGGATCTAAATCTCAAATTCACAGTTGGGTCGTTATAGGATCAGAAGCACAACCTGAAGCGTATCGGTCTAAGTTATCTGGGATCTTACCAGACTACATGTTACCAAATCGGATCCACATTTTAGATCAAATGCCTTACACACCAAACGGTAAAATTGACTACCCTAAATTAATAAATAGCGGTCATGTGATCGAAAAGTCAGCTGCCCGTGAACCGGTAGGTCGGTTGGAAAAGTCGATATTAAAAATCTGGAAAAACGCGCTAGAACAACCTAATTTAACGGTACTTGATAACTTCTTTGAAAGTGGCGGCGATTCATTATCTGCTGTAATTACCCTCCACGAAATAGAAAAGCTACTAGGAAAAAGGCTGTCTTTGCATCAGTTGGTTGAAAACGCAACCGTATCGTCATTAGCCGAGTGCGTCGAAGCCGAATTAAATTTACCGCAGTTGTTGGTCAGCCTTGGTGATACAACTCGTAAAGTGAGTATGTATATTTGTGCGTCCGGTAACGGCGATATGCTGCGATTTAAAGCGCTTGCCAAGGAGATGTATGGTGTCTGCGATCTGCATATGTTGCAACCTCCAGGAAATCAAACAAGCATTGAAATAAAAGAATTAGCGACACTTTATGCAAATAAAATAAAGCAACGTGGCGAATCTGAAGTCTATATTGCAGGGTTTTCGGTCGGGGGACTCGCAGCGCTAGAAACAGCAAAGTTACTTCAAAAAGATAATATTAAAGTAAATGAGTTATTTATTGTCGATACAATATTGCTCCGTATGCCAAAACTCGGACTCATGGCGTGGCGTCTTATAATGAAGATGTTGGGTGAAAACGGAGGGCGGCATCGACGATTTATTTCGACTCAATTGGGCAATACACTTAGAGATAAGGGATTGTTTATGCAAGTTAAAGCGATGAAGGGTTATCGATTGTCTAAGTATGACGGTTCGTTAGTGCTATTAAAATCAACGGCTTACCGATACTTACAAAAGTGGTTATTAGGCGGTTGGTATAAAGAAGTAAATGCGGATCTGGTGTCGTTTAAAATTGATACGCCGCACAATGGCTTTTTTGAACCAGGCCGTGTAAAAATGTTAGCTCAAAAATTAGCTGAACGTATTAACCTACAAAACGATGGAAGTTAAATTTAGACAAAAAAAAGCGAGCATTAAAAAATGCTCGCGAATAAAACAACAACTTTCAGGGAATAAAACTTAATAACTATAAAGTTAGACAGGCTAATTCAATTTAGTTCAAATAAACCCAAATTAATTTTTCAATCCATCGTCTATCGGCATTTACCAATAACCCCTGTGTGATCTACAAATTTTGAACAAAAAAAAGCGAGCATTAAAAAACGCTCGCGAATAAAACAACAACTTTCAGGGAATAAAACTTAACAACTATAAAGTTAGACAGGCTAATTCAATTTAGTTCAAATAAACCCAAATTAATTTTTCAACCCTTCGTCTATCGGCGTTTACCAATACCTTGCGTGATCTACAAATTTTGAACAAAAAAAAGCGAGCATTAAAAAATGCTCGCGAATAAAACAACAACTTTCAGGGAATAAAACTTAACAACTATACAGTTAGACACAGCAATTGGATTTAGTTCAATAAAATGAGAAATAAATTTAAAGCTTTATTTTTAGGCGGTCAGGAGCTGTATTTTCGCTGCTTATTCCGACCTCAAATGTTAGGCAAAAAAAAGCGAGCATTAAAAAATGCTCGCGAATAAAACAACAACTTTCAGGGAATAAAACTTAACAACTATACAGTTAGACACAGCAATTGGAATTAGTTCAATAAAACGAGAATTAAATTTAAAACTTTATTTTTAGGCGGTCAGGAGCCGTATTTTCGCTGCTTATTCCGACCTTAAATGTTAGGCAAAAAAAAGCGAGCATTAAAAAATGCTCGCGAATAAAACAACAACTTTCAGGGAATAAAACTTAATAACTATACAGTTAGACACACTCATTGCATTTAGTTCAATAAAATTCGAATTAAATATAGAGTTTTTAATTGGGGCGTTAAGAAATGAGATTGAGGTTTTTAAGAAATTTAAATTTTAGGCAAAAAAAACGAGCATTAAAAAATGCTCGTGAATAAAACAACAACTTTCAGGGAATAAAACTTAACAACTGTACAGTTAGACACGCTATGTGAATTTAGTTCAAAAAAATCGAAATTATTTTCTCAACGACTTACTATTTACTAATAAACGCGAATATCAAGCAAAAAAAAACGAGCACTAATAAATGCTCGTAAATAAAACAACAACTTTCAGGGAATAAAACTTGAAACTATAAGGTTAGACAGGCTAATTTTAAAAAGTTCAAATAATTTGCAAACTAGTTTAATTAGGTGAGATTTCGTCTTGTTTCTGATGTAAAAGATCAATCGTTAATATTTAAATTAAAGGCAAAACGACAGATTTGACTTATGTGTCGCAGTAAGTTCGAACCCCTGGGCATAAAAAAGCTTAAGCACGACGTTAAAGCGATAGAATCGTAAATAACGACAATGTTGAATTTAAAGTAATAGGTCTGAGCGTTACGAGTCGGTAAAAAATAAAAAGCGGATTATTAAGTGCCAATAGGTTTAAAATAGTTAAACTAAGGTTAAAGGTAATGAAAGTTTATGAGAGAAAATTCATAAACGTTATATAGGGAGACTTCATTATGTTCACAAAAATTATAGCCACAATTTTTTTTAGCTTGCTTCTTTACGGTTGCACGACCCCCCCGCCAAAAAATGTAAATAACATTTGCGAAATTTTTGAAGAACGACCGGATTGGTGGGATGCAGCTAGTGATATGCAGGACAAGTGGGGAACCCCGGTGAATGTCATCATGTCTATGATGTATCAAGAGAGCTCCTTTAGAGCCGATGCTGCGCCTCCAATGGAGTATTTTCTCGGATTTATTCCTATTGGGCGGGCGAGCAGTGCGTATGGTTATTCTCAGGCTAAAACTGGTACCTGGGATGAATATATAAAAGAGACTGGAAATAGTTGGGCTGACAGGGACGATTACGATGACGCTATTGATTTTATGGGGTGGTTTACAAATAAAACAAATAAAATCAATAAAGTATCGAAATGGGACGCTAAAAATCAGTATTTAAACTACCATGAGGGGTGGGGTGGTTATAAGCGTAAAACTTACCGTAAGAAACAATGGCTAGTTCGTGTTGCAAATAAAGTTGATAGTCGAGCTAAAACCTATGGACAGCAATTGAAAGGGTGTGAAGATTATCTAAATTCAAGCTGGTTGTGGCGCCTTATTTTTTATTGATTTTAGCAAGTAAATTAATTTAGGAAACTAGGAAATGATAATGGAAAGTATTTTTGAACATGTTTTAACGTTTCAATTTGCGTTATTGGTATTGATAGTTGTATTACTAAAGTCGTCAATTAAATTTGTACCGCAAAATAGAGCTTTTTTAATCGAACGTTTTGGTAAATTTAATAAGTCGATAGAAGCGGGTCTTAACTTTATCGTGCCATTTATTGATAAAGTTGCTTACGACAGATCGTTAAAAGAGCAAGCTGTAGACGTGCCAAGTCAGTCCGCAATTACCCGGGACAATATATCATTGACCGTTGATGGCGTATTATATTTCCGTGTTCTTGACCCATACAAAGCATCGTATGGTGTCGACAATTACATCTTTGCTGTTATTCAGTTGTCACAAACAACGATGCGAAGCGAAATCGGTAAAATGGAATTGGATAAAACGTTTGAAGAACGTGATAGTTTAAATAGTAATATCGTGTCTGCTATTAATGATGCCGCGGCGCCATGGGGTGTTCAGGTTTTAAGATATGAAATAAAAGACATTGTCCCACCTTCTTCTGTTATGGAAGCGATGGAACGACAAATGAAAGCTGAACGAGAAAAACGCGCGCAGGTTTTAGAATCGGAAGGTGATAGACAAGCGGCGATCAATGTAGCAGAAGGACAAAAGCAGGCCCAAGTATTGGCGGCTGAAGGTGAGAAAGCTGAGCAAATATTACGTGCTGAAGGTGAAGCACTCGCTATTATGCAAGTTGCCAAAGCTCAGGCTGAGGCGCTTGAAACGGTTGGTAATATCGCGAAAACAGAACAGGGTCAAAGTGCGGTTCAACTAGATTTAGCTACAAAAGCAATTGCGGCTAAACAAGCAATTGCTAAAGAATCATCTGTGGTTTTATTACCTGACAGTAGCACAGACGCGTCAAACATTGTGGCGCAAGCGATGACCATAATTAACACACTAAACTCAAAAAAGTAAGGTGGAAAGCCAATGACGCTATTTAGTGAAACTTATCAAGTATTGTTAGCGGCGGGTCTTATACTCGCGGCCATCGATATTCTCGCTATGGGATTTGCTACATTTTTCCTGACTATTTTGGGTTTAGCCACTATATTGACTGGTACGTTAGTGTTCTTTGGCCTAATTGGTGAAGGTATGCTCGCCATAAGTTTGTCTATAGCGTTATTTTCTATCGTTTGTACGTTGTTGCTTTATAAGCCATTAAAATTATTACAAAGTAATTCAAGTGCTGCTCCGGCAGCAGTACATTCAGATTTGACTGACATGACCTTCATTCTTGAAGACGATGTTGGACCAAATCTAGTAGTCAACTATCATTATTCAGGCATTGATTGGAAGCTTAAAGCGAATGAGCATATAGGCTCAGGGACATTGGTTGCTGTTTATAAACTTGAAGTTGGCGAAATGTATGTCCAACCTTTTACAGATTAGTTGAATATACGACGTAATGTTCACACTAGTAAATTTAAACCCTACTTTCTATCTTTTGAAACGAGATTGAGCGCCTATAGTAAACCTGTAGGCGCTTCCGTTGGTTAAAGGAATATTTTGAAAAACATATCAATTGTATTATTTGCATTTATTGCAGAATTTATTTTCTCGAAAATTGGGTTAATGTTTGCTATTCCCTTTGGCTTTGCAAGTTCTATCTGGCCAGCAGCCGGCATTTCGTTAGGTATTTATTTATTATTTGGGCGTCCTGCTCTTGTTGGTGTGTTCTTTGGTTACCTTCTCGCTGTCTATCACTCAGGTATGGCGTTTGATTTGGAAACATGGGCTCTGCCAGTGACCTTATGTGTGTGCAGTTTATTACAACTGATTATTACAAAACGCATAATATTCAAATATATAAAGCTACCAGTGGAGACCTCTAAGCTTTCTAAACTCGTTAAATTTTTGCTCATAATTGGACCGCTATCCTGTTTAGTTGCAAGTGCCTTAGGCGCGTCAATTCTTTATGTTGTAAATGATTTGAATTACCAAGAAGCCATTTTCACGTGGGCTATTTGGTGGGTCGGTGACTTTACAGGCGTACTTTTTTTTGCACCTTTAGTTCTATTTATTAAACCCAACGCCATTGTTGAAACCCCTGCACAACCTTTAAAAATAGTATTCTCTAACGTCATTGTTTTTTGTTTTATTAGTCTGCTGTTTGCATTCTCAAGTGATAAATATCAAGCGCAAAATCAATTAACATTTGAACAAAAAACAACAGCATTTATTAAGCAATTTGAAAATGCTCAGGAATCAATTAAACATCAACTTTTAGCATTAAGTGGCTTGTTTCAATCAAGTGACTTTGTCTCGCGTAATGATTTCGAAAACTTTAGTCAAAAAATAGCGGATAAAAATATTAATTTACGTGCTGTTGCGTGGATCCCAAAAGTAACCCGAGGCAATAGAGCTGCGTTTGAACAAAAGGCTAAAAGTGAAGGGTTCGACGATTTTGAGATTAAGTATCTTGCTGCTAAAGGGTTTAAAACATCCCCTCAAGCCGCCGTATATTTTCCAATTTTATACTCCGAACCGTTAAAGTCCAACAGAGCCGCGTTGGGGTTGGACTTAAATAGTCATCCGTCGGTAAAAAATGAGCTTCGCGAAGCAATGGAGAATGATAAGTTTACTGTTACCGCAACTCTACCGCTTGTGCAACAGCAAGATAAGTTCACTGGAGTGATTGTCTACTATCCGGTATATAAGTCAGGTGCGCTCGATCCTACTCGTCCTCATTTGGAGCAACTTCTTGGTTCGGTAGAGGCTGTGTTCGAACTCGACGTTTTGCTCCAAAATCTACCTGCCGCCGATCAAGACGAGTTTGCGTTTGAGTTTACGTATGGCGCGGGCAATACGTTTCAATCAAAGGGGTTTAACAGTAATGGATTGTTTTCCCATCAAGTATTAGTCGATGTATTTGATAAACAAGGGACATTGCGATTTACCAGTTTAAAAGAGTTTGAAAGTCATTTAGTCGATTGGGCAAGTTGGTTGGTTGTCGTTGGTGGCACCTTGTTTGGGGTTGTCAGCATTATCTTTTTATATTCCATCACAAGTTTTAGTGCCAATTTAGAAATGCAAGTTTTGAAAAAGACTCAAGACTTAACTGAAAGTAATAAAAAACTGGAATTAGCGAATAGGGCCAAAACCATGTTTTTAGCCAATATGAGCCATGAATATCGTACACCACTAAATGCTATTATTGGGTTTACCGAAATTGCAAAACGACAAACCAAAGATGTTGAAGCAAGCAAATACCTAGGGAAAATTGAAGCCAGTTCACAAACCATGCTAAATATCGTCAATGATGTGTTAGATATTTCTAAGATCCAAACAAATGAGTTTGAGCTCGAAAATTCCTCGTTTCAACCAACTGAAAGTTTGAATCATGTCGCAGACATGCTTAGAGAAATTGCCCTTGGCAAAGGTTTAGATTTTATAGTTGATATTGATGACCTTGGTGATATTTGGGTCAAAGGTGATAATTATCGCTTTAAACAAATCGCAATTAATTTACTAAGTAACGCCATTAAGTTTACAGATAATGGGTTTGTTAAATTGTCCGCCACAGTTTTTAGCAAAACAGTTGATAGTTACCAGCTTCAAGTCGTCGTTAGTGATTCAGGTTTGGGAATTGAAGAAGATAAGCAAAAGATTATTTTTAAACCGTTTCAGCAGGCGGAAAGCACTACAACTCGGCGGTTTGGTGGAACAGGGCTAGGACTATCGATAGTCAACGAACTAACGCACTTAATGTACGGTGATATTCAAGTATCAAGTAAAGTAGGTGCGGGCAGTGAGTTTAGAGCAATGTTAATGTTTAGTAAAAGTGAGCCACAGATTCTAAAAGCCACCTTAGACGATAAAGAAGAGGTTAATGAAGAGAGTTTTGTTGGCTTAAATGTCCTTATTGTTGAAGATAATTTAGTTAATCAAGAAGTTGTTAAAAAGCAATTGGAGTCGCTTGGTGCGGTACCTTCAGTGAGTAATAACGGGCAAGAATGCTTAGATTATTTGCAATCAAACACGCCGGATATCATTTTGATGGATTTACAAATGCCGGTTCTCGATGGTTTTATGACGTCTAAAGCTATTAGAAATAATCCAAATTGGGATGGTATTTCAATCATTATCCTCAGTGCCAGCGTTACGCAAGAAGATAGGTTAATTGCAAGAGAATTAGGGATAAAGTCGTATCTTGCAAAACCATTTTTCCTAGAACAGCTCAAAGCGGTTTTAAGAGTCAACCTGCCTTCATAAGTCTGGGCGCGTTGTTGTACAAGTGCATTTCAAAATTGAAAAATATGTAGTTATCGAAAGTAGGAGATTTGGTTGATGAAAGGTTGGTTTAATCGATTTTCAGCCCAGATATTAGCCACTCTACCACCGCAAAGATTATTGTCTCTTGATGTTTTTCGTGGCGTTACGATAACGGCGATGGTGCTCGTCAATAATCCCGGTAGTTGGTCCTATACATATGCCCCTATGGCCCACGCGAAGTGGCATGGTTGGACCCCGACAGATCTTATATTTCCTTTTTTTGTGTTTATCATTGGCATATCTATGGCCATCGTTATGGATAGAAAACCCAAAACCCCTGAAATAAATACCAAGTTGATTAAAACAGCATTTGTCCGGGGAGCTAAATTATTTGCGCTTGGGTTGTTTTTAGCCGTTTTTTATTATGATTTTACAAATCCAAAATTTGATTGGCTCGAACAGCAAGTTATGTCTATTCGTATTATGGGCGTTCTACAGCGCCTAGGCCTAATATTTTTTGCAACAGTTTGCATTGTACTCTGGTTTAAACAAGTCGGCAGAGCGTTGATTATGGCAACGTTATTATTAGGATATTGGGCGATATTGATGTGGGTGCCATACGGTAACGAACATACTGGCCTTTTTGTGGGGAAATTGGAATTTGGTAATAATATAAGTGCGTGGTTGGATGACACTTTATTTGCTTCTAAAAATCTCTATTTTTCTTCTGCAACGCCGTTTGCGTTTGATCCCGAAGGTGTTTTAAGCACGTTTCCTGCAATTGCCGGAGCATTAGCCGGGGTATTCACTGGTGAATTATTGTTAAAAAAACATATCCCTTTAATTAAGAAGGTAAAATTAATGTTGATTGCCGGAGGGGTATGTTTATTCGTGGCAAAAATTTGGTCTATTTATTTGCCAATTAATAAGTCAATTTGGACTTCAAGTTATGTGGTGATGAGCACGGGATGGGGCCTAGTTTGTTTAGGCGTGTTGACATACATTGTCGATATTAAAAAATTCAAATATTGGACAGCGCCATTTGTTATATTTGGTGCCAACGCCATTGCATTTTATATGTTCTCAGCGATAGTCGCGCGGTTACTTATAATGATTCCTGTTGCAGACACGACATTGCACGGTTGGCTTTTTCAAAAACTATTCCAACCCTTATTTGGGAATTATCTCGGTTCGTTGATGTTTGCTATTGCATTTTGCCTTGGCAGTTTTTTAGTTATGAAATGGCTCTACCAAAAGAAGATATTTTTTAAGGTTTAAGCAAATAGTAAGCATAAAATAGGCCTCAATTGAAATGAGGCCTATTTAGTAAATATTCTATATCTATTGGCATTACGCTATTGAACACCCAAAGGAGTTATGGCGTCGCTAAATCATCATTAATCCCAACACAACATAACCGATAATCGATAGTGCACCACCAAATAGAGCATATGGGAGTTGTGTTTTAACGTGCTCTAATAAGTCACAACCAGACGCCACAGAGCTCACAGCGGTTGTATCTGAAATAGGGGAGCAGTGATCGCCAAATATGCCGCCACCTAAAATAGCCGCTAGAATTAGTGGTGCAGGAAGACCGATTTCGATTACAAGTGGCATTCCAATGGGGATTAATATTGCGAACGTTCCCCAGGATGTACCCGTCGAAAATGACATTAAACCGCCAGCAATAAATAACATGGCTGGGACTAGAAATAGCGGTAAGTTATCTGCGACCAAATTAGCAATAAAAGCACCCGTACCTAATTCTTTAAGGCTAGCGCCAAGTGCCAGTGAAAATAATACAATTGTCACTAAAGGAAGAAGGTCTGACATGCCTCGGAAGCCTAATGCAGTAGCCTCTTTATGATTAAACTTTTTAGAGCCAATTAACATAAAATACGCTGTTAAGCAGGCAAGAGATGTCGCATATAATACAGACTTAGAACCCGAACCGTCGGTAAAATTACCATTTCCTGTTAAAAACATAAAACCGACCATAGACACTGACATAACGGCTAACGGTATTAACATAAAGGCTGGATGACTAGAGTGACTGGTTATTTCCGACTCTTGTTCGTTTAAGCTTGTATTTTGTTCCGCGACTTTCATCGGCCCGTGGGTCTTATCGGCAATGATGGTATAGAGCACGATAAGCAAAGTGATAATTGGGTATAAATTAAAAGGGATTGTCTGCAATAAAATGCTCACCGTCGATTGTTCTAATTCATAAGCTCCCATTAGTCCTAATATGTAGGCTCCCCAGCCGTTAAGTAAAATGAGGATACATATTGGTGCTGAGGTGCTATCGATAATATAAGCCAAGCGCGCTCGGCTCATTTTGAACTTATCAAACAGACCACGGGAGATAATACCTGCCATTAAAACACTTAAATTTGATTCGATGAAAATTGCCACACCGGTGAAAAAGGCTAGGAAACGAGCACGTCGAGGCGTACCGCTTAAACCTTTCTTAATCAAATAGTTGACCGTTGCCGTTACACCGCCAGATTTACGCATAAATATGAGTAAGGCGCCGACTAACATCGAAAATATTAAGATCCTGGTATTTCCCGGAGAACTAAAAACCGCCACAATACGGTCGATACCGGCCAATAAAAAATGACTAATTGCGGGGTCGTCTTGTTGTTTAAACATGAGCAGCAATTCTGAGCTAAACATCGCCAATAGCAACGCTAGAACAACTTCTTTTTGCCACAATACAACTATTATGGCGATAATTGGGGGAAGAACGGTTAACCACTCAGACACAAAAACTCCTCATTCGGACACTTAGCAATTGTCTTTTTACTATTGCAGTAATGTTAACTGGTTCAAATAAAAAAGATAGTTAGATTCGTTAGACATCTGGAACAAAAGCGATAAAGCGTATTGTGAGCGACAACGTGCGGTGAATTTACCGAAAAGCGCTAAACATCCGCTAAAAGATGCAATCACGCGCGAATAAACTAACTAAGGAGTTTTTAAAGCTCTTTGTGTCAAAGTTTTATTGGTTCACGAGTGCGAGTTGATTGGCAAAGACTTGATCTCGGCCACCGTGCTTAGCACCATAAAGAGCGTCATCGGCAAGCTGAATGAGATCTTCAAGTCTTACGGCTTTGACATTTTTACCATTAATATGAGAATCATGAGTACCAGCAACGCCGATGCTTGCGGTGACATATAAAGTCTCGCCACCATAATAAATGGCGCTAGAACTCACTGCGACTCGAAGTTTTTCTGCCAGTAGAATACCTTCTTTTTGATTTGTATCAGGCAGCAATAATATAAACTCTTCCCCCCCCCAACGAGCCAAAATATCGCCACGGCGGGCTGTTCTATCTAGAACTTTCGCTATGTGACTCAAAACCAAATCTCCAGTTGCATGTCCGTACTTGTCATTTAGCGACTTAAATTTATCAATGTCGAGCAATACAGCTGTGACGTCTTTTTTCTCGTGCCGCAATCGCTGCCAAAGTGGTGCAATAGCCTCTCTGAATCCTCGACGATTGTTTAGTGAGGTTAGTTCGTCAGTACGAGCATTTTCTTCGGCGATAATTTTATCTCGCTGTGCCGTCCTAAATCGTTCAGCAAGTAAAATGGCCAATAATATACCCTCTAACGCCATACCGACTTCAATCGCTTTAAAAGTAAAGTCGTTGTAAGGCAAGATGCCAGCGACAGCAGAAGTGCTGATCCCAATGCATGAGGCAGCCGTTACAGATGCGAAGAAAAACAAGTTTGCCGAAGCTATGTTATTTTTTACTGCTTTGAAGCCCATAATAATAAATAAAAAGGCAAATGATGAATTAAGTGCAAATGCCAGTATCATCGAAATTTGGAGATTATTAAACAACGCCCCAATTAACATTCCAATAGGTATACTGCTTGCTACCCAAACCACAAATTTATTTAGTTTTGGCGCATACATTTTGGTTTTTAACGTTGTCCTCGCAAAGTGCAACCCAAATACACTGTAAGTAATCATCAAGGAGATATCCATCCAGTCTTGATATAACGGACCCAAATTAGGTGTGAATATGGTATGCAGTTGTCCTGTATAGGACAAGCTGTTAAAGACAAATCCAGTTAGATACAGTGCATATAACCCAAATTCATTTTGCCTAATTTTGATAAATAAAATGAAATTATATGCAGCGAGAGCAAACATCAATCCATAAATTAGACCATATTCATATGCCGTACTAATGTCACGTTGAATCGCTTGTTGAACCTCATCAAGCCTGATTGGAATAACCATAGGGCCTTTAGATTCAACTCTGATAAAAATCTCAGAATAACCAACTTCAAATCCAGTCTCAAACGCAAATACTCGATATTGCATCGGTCTTTCTTCATAAGGAATGCCGTCGCCCCCACTAACCGCACTTAAGGTTTTGCTGTTGTGGACAATATACGTGTCAACGTAGTCCAACCAAGGTGTTTCGATAGCCAGGCGGTAATTTAAATCTAAATGAGCGGGGCGATATATCCTTGTTTTCAACCATACTGTTGGTACCCCTAGACCAAAGGTGAGGGAGCTCCCAGTACTTTTTTTTACATTGCCTTGGGTAAAACGCAATTTCGCTTGTTCAAGGGTTAATCGTTGCCCGTCTATTTCTTGGAAATAGCTGACATATTTGCCAATGGCGCCTGAATTAAAACGGTCGAGGTGAATTGTTTCTTCGGAAGTTGCTGAAAAACTAATGAGAATTAAAAGTAGCACTAGGATAGCATTCGATATTTGTTGAAAAACAAACATAATGTTTACTGCCTCGAATGTCGGTACTAATTTAAATGGGTGTGTAAATTTTAGAATAAAAAACTGTAATATGCAGTAATAAATCAACATTTAACCTTACTTCATAACACTTCGACGGGGTTACAAAGTCTATTCTGTTTAATGTTTGAGGCTTTATAATGTTAAGTTTTTGATTATGTGTATTATTTCTCGTGCATTTTTAAGGCGTCAATTATCTTGTTGGCGTTGGCAATGTACTTTTCATTCTGCGCATTTTTATAACATACCATAGCTTCATCCGCTTCGTAGATAGGCTGCTCTTTATCGTAGTAAGGAAGGTGTCTTTCCCCTATTTTGTGCTGCGCTGCAATAAGGTCAGGAAGGTATGCCACGATTGCATCAACACGTTCTCTTTTAAGCATTTTCAGCACAAGTTCGTCTGTGTTAAGTTCAACGTAATTTGCAAAAATTCGGTTCCGAATATTACCAAAACCTAGGCCGCGCTTTAACGCAATATTTTTGTCGGCTAAAGATTGGTTTAGTAACGCTTTATTTTTAACAAATATGTACGCATATATAGTCTTCAGTGGCTTACTCTGGATGAACCTTTCCTTATTACGCATCTGGGCGGTACTGGCTGGAAAAATACAATCTACAAGTTTACGCTCAAACATTCGGTCTGCCCGAGCCATAGGTACAAAATCCAATGTTGAATCTTCTAGTTGTCGGATAAAGTTCATATAGTCGTTTGATAATTTTGAATTTACGTCAATAGCGCCGGGAATAATTCCAATGGTAACTTTTGTGACTGCATAGGATTTGAAAGACAGCAAAACCGCGCACATCAATGTGCACACGAGGAAAATTAAGTCCGTTTTGTTTAGCCGCGTCATTATTACCACTCTTGAAGCTCTGAATTCTTATTCAAGCAAATTGGGGATTAATATGCCAATTTAAAAAACTATAACTTATTAAATATTTGTTTGTCGCTATATTTTAGCTCTGTAAAATAAATTTATCTATGTAGATAATTTGTAACCTAAATTTCAATTGTTTGCTAAAATTTTCAATTATAAGTGCATTAAGGTGTTAAGAAAGCGTTAAAAATCAGTTAGTCTTAATTACTTAAAAAGGTAATGTTATGGTCAAACCAAGTTCAATGCATTATTAATGCTTTGCTTCTTTAAGTAACATTAATAGAATTGCTCAAAGGTAATAACCATTTACAAAAGGATTGTATGTCAAGTTCTTCCACAGCGTCTTTTGACCGAGTTGTTGCATTAGTTTCGGTTGTTATTTTAGCCGTTTTAATGTGGTTTTCTGCGTCTTTATATTTTGAAAATGATATTAAAAGGAAGTTAGTAAGAGAAGCCCAATCGGGCATTGAAAAGTTAGACATCATTATTTCAGAAGTCGCCGATACTCTGCATCAGTTAAACAACATACCCGAACAAAATTGCAGCAAAGATTTACTAATTCAAATGCGTCGAGAGTTGTTTAAATCTAACTTTATAAATGACATTGGATTTATACGCAATGGCAAGTTGGTTTGCACAACAGGCTTAGGCGTCTTAGACAACCCGATAGATGCCGCTGATTCTGACTATGTGAGTTTAAACGGTTTTGAAGTTTCAGTTAACCATAATATTGCGCTATTTGATAACCTATATTTAGCCAGTATCGCCCGCTTAAAATCTTATAACGCAGTTATTAGAGATGAGTCTTTAAATGGCTTAGTGGACAACCAATTTCATTGGCAGTTGGTATATCAAGATAATGGAAAAAACATTCACATTGTCGGTGAAAAAGGCATATTTCAGCCTGATAATTTGTCCACCTATTCTAATTTTGGTTGCAGTAAAAAAGCACCTTATTGTATAGGCTTGTTAAGTGACAAAGGTCAGCTATATAAACATTATCATCAAAGTCTTAATTTAACCTACCTACTTATTATTTGCTTATCGTTAATTTTTTACGTGTTAATTAGAAAACAATTACGTAAATATCGCTCAATAAAATCAAGAATTAGGCGTGGATTTGGCAATGATGCATTTTATTGCCTTTACCAACCAATAGTTGAATTACGCTCAGGCAAGATTGTTGGGTGTGAAGTTTTGGCTCGATATAAAGATATTCAGGGGCATGTGTATCCTGATGAATTTATACCGCTAATTAACAAATTGGAGCTTACCTGGTCATTTACTGAAAAAGTTATTTTAGAAACGCTTAGAGATGTAGAGTTGATTGCCCCAGAATTGAAAGGGTTTAAATTTAACATCAACTTTTTTGCTAAAGATATATCTAGTTCACAAGTGTTGGAAATCCTTAAATTACCCGAATTGTTAGAGTCAAAGGTGCAGCTCGTTATTGAGATCACAGAAGATGAAAAATTGTCGACTCGAAGCAGTGCTAAAGCGCTTAAAAAACTTTCTGATAAAGGCTTTTTAATTGCCGTAGATGACTTTGGTACTGGCTATTCAAACCTTAAGCAATTACGAGACATTAGCTGCGATACACTGAAAATAGACCGCAGTTTTATCAGTGAAATGGAAGATGGTTCAATCCGTTCAACATTAATACCTCATATTGTGGATATTGCAAAACAGCTGAACTTAAAAATCGTCGCCGAGGGCGTTGAAAATGAAATGCAACGTTCAGCATTACTAGATGAAGGTGTGGAGTTTGCCCAGGGCTGGTTATTTGGTAAAGCGATGCCAATGGCAGAGTTGTTGGCATTAATAAAAAAGCAAGAGCAAGAGCAAGCTTAGGTTGTAGCCTTAATTAGAATATTCGGATGACGCTTAGACATAAAAAAACCAGATATAAGTTTTTATATCTGGTTTTTATTTACGGTCTGAATACAAGACAATGTATGTTATCAGTCGTTTTTATGAACGTGAACATCCATTTGTGGGTAAGGGATGCCGATTTCAGCTTCATCTAGAGCGATTTTAATTTGTTCAGTAAGATCGAATTTTACTGTCCAAAAATCAGCTGTATTTGTCCAAGGCCTAACAACGAAGTTAACAGAAGAATCTGCAAGTTCAGCGACAGCAATTGTTGGAGCTGGGTCAGCTAATACTTTCTCATGACTTGTTACGATATCAGTTAGAAGCTTTTTAGTAACTTTAAGATCAGCGTCATAGCTTACGCCAATTACCATATCTACACGACGGGTAGCTTCACGTGAATAGTTAACAATTGCGCCGCCTGTGATTGTAGAGTTAGGGACGATAACAACTTTGTTGTCACCGGTTTTAAATATAGTTGAAAATATTTCAATTTTTACAATGCTACCAGCTACGCCAGCCGCTTCGACAAAGTCACCCGCTTTAAATGGTTTTAAAATGATGATAAGAACACCAGATGCGAAGTTTGACAACGAGTCTTTTAGCGCTAAACCAATGGCTAAACCAGCCGCACCTAAGATAGCGATAAAGGACGTTGTTTGTACACCAATTTGCGACAGCGCCATTAGCACAACCGCCACTAAGACGAGTGCATAAACCAAGCTACCTAAAAAGCCACTTACAGCTTTATCTACATTCTTTTTCTTTAACGCTTTTTCTAGCAAACCACTAATTGCACGAGCAATCATTTTACCAACGATAAAAATCGCTATGGCATAAGCTAGCTGAATACCAGATTCAACTATTTGATCTGAGTTATTTGAAAACCAATTAACTACTTGTTCCATGAAACTTCCTCTTAAAAATTAAACTTAATAATATGATTTGAATATGACAACGCTATGGCATTGATCCATAGGTCGTAAACTTTAGTACGGCTTCCGCTACTTTATTCGTATTTATCGCGTTTTCAAAGACGTGGGTATTAAATTGACTGTTTTTCGTCAATTTTGCACTCTCCTTTAGATTTACATCGCGAATTGTCGAAGTATTGTCGGTAATTACTGGCTTGTCACTTTTTATTTGTGTGCCTAGTATTTTTTGTTGCTCAGGTTTATTTGATCTTGATTTTCTAACTAAACCTCGTGTTTTCCTCGCAACCTGTGAAAACGAGCCGTTAATGAGGTAATAAGTCCCATCAAATTGCGTAGTTGGCAGCTTGTCGTCTGGGTAGTCGAGTGTGCCGAACGCTTGAATCGATTCACTGCCATAGGGGGCTGTCACGTCAAACTGACCGATATCAACCCAACGGTTAATTTGTTCAACTCCGAGGTAGTGAATGAATTTCTGATTATCGCTACTGTCATTTAAATCCACTAAATATGATTGTGACTTTTGACTATTCTGACTGTGACCTACGAGATAAAAATAGCCAGGATGCGAAAGCTTTACCAGTAACTTAACGGTTTGGCCTTTTTCAAATAGCAAATCTCGGGAACCTTTATTTGTTTTAATCTGGATCTTGAAGTCATTGCCAATTATATGTTCTTTAATGAGTTGTTGGTCAAACTCTAATGATTTAGGTAGGTAATCTAAATTGGCAATTGCGCCTAATGTCAATTGCTGGCTATTGGCATGGACAATTTGTTTGTTTTTTTCTTTAACTAGGGCAATTAAGTTGTTTTGAATGTTGATGTGCTTTTCATTATACGAATAGTTTCCTGTTAGCTCGTAAAAAGCATAGTCTCGGTCAGAAATAACATCTAGATGCGAAATTATTTTTGCCCTGAGTGTTCTAGAAAATGGCGTAACTTCTAACGATTCAATTGGGGTGAATGGTTTCACAAATATACGACGGTATTGTTTTAACGGAGTTGCAATCGCAATAGCGAGTTCGTCAATATTGGAAGGTCTACTTTGAATATTAGCCAAAGCGCTATTAATTTGTGGCTCACTCACAATAGGGCTGTCAATGGGGGTATTTGGAGCGAGTAGTTCATAAACGACAACGATTGTTTTGAGCTGTTCATGCAGCAATAACAGCTGCTGTAATTGTGCAAACTTGTCGTTACCTAATGACTTTTTAGTCAGTTCCCAGAGTTCATCAATTTGACGAATCAGCCGAGTTATTTTGGCCGCATATAGTTCAGCCTGTGCTTCGCCAAGCTCTACGGTGCAGTGATGTTCGTTATTAACCTGTAAACAATCGTTTTGAGTCCCCATAATCTGCAGTTGCGACGACAATTTGCTGGTTAGTCGATAGTAATTTGCTGTTTGAGTGCCTCGCTCAACGTGCGTTTTAGTTTCAACGTAGACGTACAGATTTTGCTGTAAATCAGATAAAGCGAGCTGTTTTGCCTGCGCCAAAGATTTGTCGACCCCGAGCCCCATATAAGACATTGCCATTAATGATTGACAAAAAAACGACAATAACAGGGTCGCTAATATAGAAATGTTTTTTGACATTTAAATGCCCTCATTAAATTTTGTTGCTTTTTATCAACCGTTTATACCATCGACTTGCGTTTGTAAATCGACCTAAGCTCGTTCGATGTTAGCGTATTAGTGTAAACACTGTATTGCAAACTTTAGGCCTAATTTACATCGGCATAAAGATTGCTTTTGTACTTAATTAATAATTTGTACTTAATTAATAATTTGTACTTAATTAATAATTTGTACTTAATTAATAAATTGATTGGTCATAAAACCAATAGGCTCATTTCGATAGTCGACAAACTTTAAAATTAAGTTGGCTGGTACAGTAATAAGTGATGGAGATTGCGTGGGAAATAAAATGATTAACCAGTTAGCTATCTTTATTTTTGCTTGTTTGTTGATGCAAACGGATTGTCTTGCTGGATCAAAAATAGAAAAAATCGCGTTGGTGATTGGCAATGCGAATTACGACGACTCTGATTTGAAATTAGACAATCCGATAAATGACAGTGTGGCAATGAGTCGCAAGCTTACCGATCTTGGTTTCCAAACTCATCTAATCCACAACACGAATAAAGGGGCGTTTGAATCAAAGTTTGCAGAGTTTATCGCTGATATTAATGTTTTGAAGGCGAAAAACGACAACGTTGTAGTAACTGTGTTTTATGCGGGTCATGGTGTTCAGCTAAACAGAGTGAATTATTTAGTGCCCGTTGATACGCAATTGATGCAAAAAGAAGAATTGAATAACCGTGATATCGAACAGCAATTTATCTCAATGCAATGGGTGACCGAACAGCTTGAACAACAAAATAACTTATTGAATATTGTGATCTTAGATGCCTGCCGGGATTTACCCTTCACCTCACTAAATAGCAAAGTGGGCGGTTGGACTGAAATTGTGAAACCGAACTTTTTTGTGGCTTTTGGAACCGGTCCTGGGGAGCAATCTCTTGACGGAAAACGAAATGAAAATAGCGTTTATGTATCTGCTATTTTGTCCCATATCGACTCCCCGGGCATAAATTTATCACAGTTGTTTCAACGGGTTAGGCTGGACGTAATGGAGGAAACTGAGGGGTTTCAAGTGCCTCAAGAATCAAATCGGTCGGTTTATGATTTTAGCTTCAGTCAAACCCAATCTAGCAGTAGCCAGCTTTACATTGCCTTTTTAATTGCCATTGTCGGTGTTTTGGCGTTGGGGCTATTGCTCTTATGTAAACTAAAGGTATTTTCTGAATTTAATCCTTTGCAAACATCTAAATATAGATTGGCCAGTGTCGCTGTATTTACCTTGGTGGTTGGTGGTTTTACATTAACTCAATTTATCGATTCATCAGGAACAATTGAGCAGTATTTCAAAAAGTTAGCGGTGTCACTTAATACCAAAAGTGATGGGGAAAATGGGGCTATAAATGGATCTGAAATTGACGCAGGAACTTTTGATAAAAAAAGAGCAAACAAAACCACTGAGCAGATGAGCGCTGCACAAACGCCTGCTGAATATACTGTTATTGAATCAAATGAAATGGCAATCAATGCAGACCGAGGGTTGAAAAGAGTTGCACCAAAAAGCGTCGCATTCGGTAATAAACCTAGCGTGTTAGATGAATTTGAAGCTAACAGGACAGAACAAACCAACAAACAAATTGTAGAATCAATGTTAAGGGCAATGGTTCGGTTTGAAGGCGGTTCATTAGAACTCGGGTCTAATCAATTTGGCAAAGAATCAAAGCCTGTCATTGTCACCTCAGTTGAGGCTTTTTCGATAATGTCCCATGAAGTAACAAATGAAATGTATCTACTTTGTGTAGACAGTGAGTCATGTGTCTTAGACTCAGTGAAACGTTCGTCACTTGATGCTCTGCGTCCTGTCGAGTCAGTCAGTTATGAACAAATAACAAAACAATTTATACCTTGGCTTAATGGCCTATCTGATATCAAATTTCGATTACCTACAGAATTAGAGTGGGAATATGCTGCCAAGTTTGGTGTGGATGACCCATTTAATGAAAAATTACTTTTAGGTGAAATAGAAGCCAATTGTGCCGATTGTTTTGGTAAAAGCTTCGGACGTAGAACCGCGCCGGTTATGAGTTATTCATCTTCAATATCAGGGGTATTTGACTTACTTGGAAATGTCAGTGAGTGGACAGCAAGTTGCTGGACCCCGAATTACCAGCAGCAATATTATGGCGACCCCTGGCCGAACATCAACAATTGCTCAAATGTCGTGATCAGGGGGGGCGCTTGGCACCAAAAAATGAAAAACATCTCTAGTACGGGCCGTGAGAAAATGGCCAAGAGCAGAAAAAGCGGCACCATTGGTTTTCGCTTGGCATTGTCGTTTTAGTTCTCTTTAACATTGCGTTTCAAAGTCTAAAGTTGAAGGTATTTAGCTAATAAAAAATAGTCGGATTGGTTTTTGTCTCGTTACCTGCCAAAATAGTGACATACGTTTAATCGATATAACTGTATAGAGCGATTGAAATTAATGCTTAAATTTGTGTTGCAGATAATGTCAGCTTTTACTTTGTTAATTGTTAGTTCAGTTGCTTATAGTCAAAACTCGCCTTCTGTTGACGATGATAAAGTGGTCGTTGTTGGCTCTATTGACGCCTTAGAAATTGAGCAGATGCCAGCAAAGTTTGCTGACTTTTCCGCCATGATTAGCTATATCGATTCACAGCAGGACGAAAGGCCAAAGCGTGTATTGCAGTCAATAATCCGGTTTTTGAAGGAGAGTTCGTCACTTTCCCCAGAACAAAAAAAGGTGCTACTGACACATAAAGCCCAGCTTCAAAAACATTTAGCTATGCCTCACAAAGCCATAGCAACTATGGTTGAAATACATCAATTAGAGCCCAACTTAGACAATACCGAAAAACAACAATATGCAAGTGAACTCGCTGAATTATATCAACAGGTAGGGAATTATTATCACGCCATTGAATATACTCAGGCGGCTTTTAACTTTGCGATCTCAAATCAAAATGTGCGTGATGCGGTTATGTTCGGTCAGAGGTTAGCCAGCTATTTTTTATTCTTAAATGACCTAGACCAGGCACAATCTTGGGTCGCCAAGGCAGAAAACTTGGCTGTTAAACAGGGAAATAACATAACTAAGATTGTCTTCTATTTAGAAAAGGCTCGTTGGCATAAAGAAAACCGAGAGTACTTTTTAGCAGAAGTCGCCGCCAAAAGTGCAATAAACATTGCATCTCACTTATCTCTGCCAAATATTGCACGCGAAGCGTCTCTTTTGTTAGTTGATGTCTTATTAATCGAGCGTAAATTTTCAACTGTTGAGCCATTGTTACAATCATTATTTGACCAAGCGCATGCCATTCGTGACCGAGCAGCACAATTTGAGGTAGTGATAGCAATTGTCGAATTACAGCTTAAACAGAAGAAAATTGAAGAAGCACAGCACTTTTGGACAATGGCGAAACAATTACAACGATTTGCCTATTCAATGCCAAATGCACAAAAGCTAAATAATCAATTGATAGGGCAACGAGTTCAGATATTAATGGCGCAGGAAAAATGGCAGCAGGCGCAAAGTGAAATTGTCCAAATACCATATCAAAATAATGTTCAATGGTATGCCCGTTACATGTCCATATTATTCAATGTTAACGACAACATAGACATTACCGCAGAGCTTGCGGCGTACGTAGAGTTATCAATAGAACAAGCGAGTCAGGCAAAACTACAAAAAATAGCATACGAATCAAAATTGTTAGCGGTAAGCAAAGAAAATTTACAACAGCAGTTGGCGTTAACCCAAGTTAACGCCGACAATACCCTTGACAAACTTCGTCGTTTAATCGATGCGAAGTCAAATTTAGTCACCGCCTTGTTTGTCATCCTTATCGTTTGTTTAATAACGATTTATATTAGGCATTTTAAGCCTACAAACTTACTCATTGCCGATAGTTTAACTGGCCTGCCCACCATTAATGGGTTGCCTGATATTACTGAACCATTACTTTTGCAACAAACGCCATTTTCGTTTTTGTTATTCGACCTAGATAATTTTGCGCAGCTCAATGAAAGCCAAGGGTTATCAGGTGGAGATCAAGTTTTACAACAAATGGTCGCGGCTTTAACCTTATTACTGCCGCCAAATTGTATTTTAGGGCGATTACAAGGTGATACTTTTTATGTTGTCGCCACCGATTTTGACCGTCAACAAGCAAAAATATTGGCCGACCGAATTAGATTGCAGTTGCATAAATGTGACGCTTCCATACAATCAAATAAGTTGGGATTAACAGCGTGTGTCGTTGTAGCTGAATCTTGTGAGTTTTCAGATATTAGTCAAATGATAACGGCGACCAAAACACACTTGAAACAAATCCAAGCAACGGCGGTTGATAAGACTGTCGTTTTTGAAAGTAACTGTTAGAATTCTATTCAACTGACTTGCGCTAAACTCGGATATCGCCGAATTATAATAATAAAAGGGTAATACGAATGACCGAAGTGACGACCACCATAAGCAGTGATGGTGTTGAACAACTGCCACTTAGACGCTTTACTGAAGATGCATATTTAAATTATTCCATGTACGTCATCATGGATCGTGCATTACCTCATATTGGTGACGGCTTAAAGCCTGTTCAACGACGCATTATTTATGCAATGAGCGAATTGGGACTGTCGGCTACCGCAAAATATAAAAAGTCTGCTCGTACCGTTGGCGACGTTTTAGGTAAATACCACCCTCACGGCGACAGTGCGTGTTATGAAGCGATGGTATTAATGGCGCAGCCGTTTTCTTACCGTTACCCTTTGGTTGATGGCCAAGGGAACTGGGGTGCTGCAGATGATCCTAAGTCATTTGCTGCAATGCGTTATACCGAAGCTAGGCTTTCACGAGTTAGCGAACTTCTATTATCCGAATTAGGTCAAGGAACCGTTGAATGGCAACCCAATTTTGACGGCACTATGGATGAGCCAAAAACACTTCCTGCACGTCTACCTCACATTCTACTGAATGGTATTACAGGCATTGCGGTTGGTATGGCGACTGATATTCCACCTCACAATATTCGTGAAGTGACCAATGCATGTATTCACTTACTCAAAGACCCTAAAGCCGAGCTATCTGACTTAATGGGTTATGTACTGGGCCCAGATTACCCGACAGAAGCTGAAATTATTACACCATCTTCTGACATTGCGAAAATTTACGAGACGGGCAAGGGCAGCATTAAAATGCGCGCGACGTACGTTGAAGAAAGCGGTGACATTGTTATTAACGCGTTACCGCATCAAGTTTCTGGTGGCAAGGTGTTGGAGCAAATTGCAGCTCAAATGCAGGCGAAAAAGCTACCGATGATCACCGATCTTCGTGATGAATCAGATCATGAAAACCCAACTCGGATCATCATTGTTCCGCGTTCAAATCGCGTTGAAATTGAACCTGTAATGCAGCACTTATTTGCTTCAACAGATCTAGAAAAGAACTATCGCGTTAACTTAAACATGTTAGGACTCGATGGTTTACCTAAAGTTAAAGGTCTTAAACAGATATTAACTGAATGGTTAGAATATCGTCGCGAAACGATTACCCGAAGATTGCAATATCGACTCGATAAAATTTTAGCAAGACTCCACATCTTAGAAGGTTTGTTAACAGCCTTTTTGAATATTGATGAAGTCATCGAGATTATCCGTGGGAACGATAAACCAAAGCCGGTATTAATGGAACGTTTTGCTATCTCGTCGACTCAGGCAGAAGCCATTTTAGAATTAAAATTACGCCAATTAGCCAAATTGGAAGAAATGAAAATTCGTGGTGAGCAGGACGAACTAGCAAAAGAACGTGACACCCTTGAAGCTCTATTAGGCTCTCGCGTTAAGTTAAGTAACCTCATTAAAAAAGAACTTGCTGCAGATGCTGAAAAATATGGTGACGACCGCCGTTCACCAATTGTTGTGCGCAGTGAATCAAAAGCAATATCAGCCAAAGACTTAGTGCCAAGTGAGTCGATTACGGTGGTGGTTTCAGACAAAGGTTGGGCACGTTGTGCTAAAGGGCATGGCATTGATGTTGAAGGGTTAAGTTATAAATCTGGTGATGGATTTAAAGATGCGGCCCAAGGTAAGAGTAATCAGCAAGTCGTGTTTATCGACAGTTCTGGACGCAGTTTCTCGACAGAGGCGCATACCTTACCGTCGGCGAGAAGTCAGGGGGAACCCCTAAGTGGTCGATTTAGTATTGTCGCGGGTGAAGTGATTGAACATGTCATTATGGCCAAAATGGACAAACAATATTTAATCGCATCCGATGCAGGTTACGGGTTCGTTTGTACGTTTGAAGATATGGTGACGCGACAAAAAGCCGGTAAAGCACTTGTTAAATTACCAACAGGGGCAAAATTAAACGCACCTCAACCGGTTTATGATATAGAAACGGATTCGTGTTTAGCGATTTCCAATGAAGGCCGTATGTTGGTTTTCCCTTTAAAAGATTTACCAATACTAAGCAAAGGTAAAGGCAATAAGATCATCAATATTCCTTCGGCACGTTCTGCGAGTCGCGAAGAATATGTTCGTCAACTCGTTGTCGTACCGCAGGGTAGTGCCGTTGTGTTACATGCGGGTAAGCGTAAATTAACATTGAGTGAACGTGATATTGAACATTATCGCGGTGATCGTGGACGCAGAGGAAGTAAACTTCCACGTGGTTTGCAACGAGTCGACAAAATTGAAGTCGAGGAAATTGTGGTGACAGACGTTGAACAAATCGAATCTGATGGCAACGCTGCTATTTAATTTGGCTTTATAGATAGGCATTAGCGCAATATTTAGCTAACGAGTGTACGCTGAGTTTGTTACAATGCCGTCCTATTTTTTATTGGAGCAATCTACGTGTTGAAATTAGTTCGCCTACTCATGTTGGCGGTATTTTTTGTGTTGTCTACCCTATACCTTTTATTGTTTATGGTAGTTAGACCATTTAAGCCAAATAACGTATGGCATGTAGCTCATACCTATGGTTTATTTTTGCCTTTTTTAGGGGTGAAAACCGAGATCCGTGGTGAGCACAATATTCCAGATACACCTGTTGTTTATGTTGGCAATCACCAAAATACGTATGACATTTTTACAGTTGCAAACGCCGTGCAACCAAATACCGTTAGTATTGGTAAAAAGAGCCTTAAGTGGATGCCATTTTTTGGTCAAGTTTATTGGTTGTCAGGCAATATCTTAATTGACCGCAAAAACAAAAATAAAGCCCACGGCACAATTAGCCAGGCGGCGAAAAAAATTAAAGAACAAAACATTTCTGTTTGGCTATTTGCTGAGGGCACTCGTTCGCGAGGTCGTGGTTTATTAAAGCTTAAAGCAGGTGCGTTCCGAACGGCCCATATGGCTGGCGTTCCTGTTGTTCCAGTCGCAATTAGTAATACACATGAATTGATTGATTTGAATCGTTGGAATAATGGCAAAGTTATCATCGAATATTTACCGCCAGTGGCAATTGAACAAGATGATAAAACCTATATTCGCGAACAAGCTGACCACGTACACAATTTAATGGCGGCAAAACTCGAAGAATTAAATACGGAGTTAACGCCAACCAATGCAACTTCTGAAAGAAAGGAAGCATAAGTAATGGAACAAATCGATTGGCAACAATTTACCAATGACATCGTAGAGCAACTACTAGAAGATGGCTCTAATGAAGAAGCTATGTATGTAATAGAGCACCATTTTGTTGCTGACGATGCGACAAAAGCCGATGAAGCTATGCAGCAAGGTTTCCTCAATGGTTGGGACTTATCTGAACTAGAAGTCGCTGAGACTGAAGATGGCGAGCAAGTCTTTTGCTTTGACGTTGAAACTGAATGTCCACTAGATGAAGTTATCATCTTCGAAGAAGTTGAAATCATGGTGGCATTTGCAGAGAAGTCTGGATTGGAATATGACGGATGGGGCACTCACTTCGAGGAATAACCCGTTTGTAAATGAGATAAAAAAGCTACCGATTGGTAGCCTTTTGGGTTTCTAAACTCGACATTAAATTAACTCAACCGCAATTTAACTTACTTTAGCAATTAGAGACAGGTTAGCCTTGTTGTCCAATGACCCGCTTATTCGAGTGAGCACTAACGCAACTAATACTACTACTGCGCCTACCCAAGTTGTATTAATTAAATTAGACTCCGCTACAATAAGTCCGCCACCCCATGCACCTAAAGCAATACCAACATTAAAGGCGGCTATATTGAGACCGGACGCAACATCGACAGCATCAGGTGTGTGCTTTTGGGCCAAAGAAACAACGTAAACTTGCAAACCAGGGACATTGCCAAAAGCAAATGCTCCCCACACTAAAATTGTAAGTATGGCGGCTATAGGGTGGACCGCAGTAAAACTAAAAGTAAATAATATGATCGCTAGACCGCTAAATATAACCGTTAAGGCTTTAATAGGGCCCATTTTATCAGCCATTTTTCCGCCCCAAATATTACCAATGGCGACTGAAACTCCATAAACCAACATCACTAACCCGATAACATTGCTATTCAGTCCTGTAATGTTGTTTAAGATCGGAGCCAAATAAGTAAATGCGACAAATGTCCCGCCATAGCCAATCGCAGTAATGGCATACACCAATAATAATCTTGGATGTGTCAGTACCTTTAATTGCTCTGAAATTTTCGCCGGTTTTGCTTGTTTGAGGTTGTTAGGAATTAACATTGCACTGCCACACATTGCGATTAGCCCTAATGCAGAAACGGCTAAAAAAGTTGCTTCCCAACCAAAATGCTGGCCAATATACGTACCGAGCGGCACACCTGTAACTAAGGCCACTGTTAAACCTGTAAACATAATTGCAATAGCGCTCGCGGCTTTTTCTTTGGGCACCAATCCAGTAGCAATTGTCGACCCAATGGAAAAGAAAACACCGTGGGCAAGTCCTGTAAGAATTCGGGCTACAATAAGTATTTCTAAACTCGGTGCTTGCCATGCAACAAGGTTCCCTATGATAAACAAGCCCATTACTGTGAGAAGAAGGTGTTTTCTATTCCACTTACCCGTCAGTGCGGTAAGTACAGGCGCACCAATGGCAACACCAAGTGCATACAAACTAACCAGTAATCCGGCAGAAGGTATCGTTACATTAAGATCTTGAGCCATAGTAGGTAACAAACCTACGATAACAAATTCTGTGGTGCCTATCGCAAAGGCACTTAGTGCCAAGGCTAGTATTGCTAAGGGCATAATCATCTCCAAATAGTTAAAAGTGTGTAGGTGAGTGCATATCCAAATTAATTGGCTTGTCACTTTGTCGACGCTATTATTAAGCGTTATACTGTTGTGATAAATGTGGTTATTGGCAAATTACTTTTGTTGTTAATGGTGTTAATTGGGGTTGGCTTTGGATTTAAAAACGCGTTCTGATGATTTAGAAGTATTGCTCTGTGTCGTAGATTCAGGTGGTTTTTCTGCGGCAGCAGATGTGCTCGACATACAGGTTGCTCGGGTTTCGAGGGCGGTGAGTAAAATAGAGAAGCAGCTAGGCGTGAGTATTCTCACCCGAACGACCAGGCGAATTGAATTAACAGAAGAAGGCCGTAAGTTTGTAAATACCATTAGGGCCGCATTGCTGTCGATTCAAACTGCAGAAAATGAAATTATTAGTCGTGGCGAACTGCCGGCGGGTAAACTACGTATTAATGCCGCTAGCCCATTTATATTTCATCAATTAATCCCACTAATACACCCTTTCAAATTGGCTTATCCTGATATTGAATTAGAGCTAAGGTCAAACGAAGCATTTATCGACCTTATTGAAAAGAGAACTGATGTTGCAATACGTATCGGTAAACTTGAAGATTCCACATTACACGCTAAAGCATTAGGTAATAGTCCGCTTTATATTGTCGCATCGCCAGAATACATAGCAAAAAGAGGCTTGGCCAAACACCCTAAAGATTTATATCAACATGACATTATTGGTTTTTCCGATATTAAGTCTCTCAATAAGTGGCCTTTGAAGGGAGGAGAGGCAATTGCGCCCACCGTTACAGCAAGTAATGGTGAAACAATACGGCAGCTTGCTTTAACAGGTAATGGCATCGCCTGCTTATCTGGTTTCATGGTTCATGGTGATATAGCGTCTGGGGCACTGATCTCGTTATTAGCGCCATACCGAATACAGAATACGGAAAGAGAACAGATAAATGCTGTATTTTATAAATCATCTGCTGTGGCTAGGCGAATAACTGCTTTTTTAGACTTTATCAAACCCAAACTAACACTAAAATAATGTGATCAAAATTTCAGATTTTCTGTTATTCGCATCTTTCTATGACGGTTAGGTTTTCTGCGGCAATTTCGTCGGGTTCGTCAAAGTACGTTGTCACATGATTAAATACTTGTTCTGTATCGAACTTAGCCCTAGAAGGTTGCTCAATTCGTCTTTGTGCAATTTGTTTTAAACATAACTCATTGCTGGCTTTCAAATAAATAAGCTCATACTTTGCATTCGCCTCCACACATAAACTAACGAACCACTTTCGCTGATTAATTGTATTTGCAGGGAAGTCCATAACCACATTTGCACCGGTCTTTAGGATGTTTTGCACATGTGTTTTTAATAACGGTTTTAATAAACCAGAAAACCGAATGTAATCTTCAAACGTGGTGATTTGATCTGGATAAAGTGACGCCAGCCATTTATCTTCAGAGATTAGGATCCCATTACGTTCATTGTTGATGTTAACTGCAGCTGTCGATTTTCCCGCCCCCATTTTTCCGCAAAATAGTATTAATGTTCCATTTCTTGCCATTGGCTTTCCTAAATTGGGCTATCGTTTGATCGAGTTAATATTTAACTATTATTGCCTATGATTATGGATCTGTGAATTATTTCCTAATTGCAATCACTAACAGGAAATACATTATTGAATCGTTCGGTTCAGATACAAGCGTTAAATCGTTGGGAATTGGCTTTATCTATGAGTAGAGGGAAGAAGGAGCTTTGCCTCCGTGCTGGCGTATTCGGGGGAAATGATGAGTGACTTAAAATAGGGTACTGCGAGCTTGTCCCTCAATACTAATTTTCGTTAAAAACGTTTTCTTATTGGCAAAATAGTAAAGCAAGGACAAACATACACTGCAAAATAATATACAGGGGCGCAGGATGCTGTCCTAGCTTTGCAATTTTAGGATGACATGATTAGTTTAGGACTGTACTTGTCAGTCCATAGCTTAACCAGTAACCAACGGAGTAAGCGACGATTAGGTAGCCAAACATCGACAAATAACTGATGAAATTTAGCTCTTTTACTTTACTCATTGCGATAATGCCAGCTGCAGAACCAATGACTAACATCGAACCCCCGACGCCAGTAGCGTAAGTTAGCGCTAACCAGTTTGCTACGTCCATTTCTATGTCTGCTTTTAACAACGCGGCAGTCAATGGTACGTTATCTAGAATTGCAGATAGCATGCCTAGAATATAGTTTGCGACGCTGTAATCCATAGCCGTATATATTTTTGTTAATTGGTTTAACACGCCAACTTCTTTCAAAATGCCAACGATTAGTAAGACACCTAGGAAAAATAGCAGGGTATCAAATTCAATTTCACGAATGTAATTTAAGACGTTTTTATTTGTTTTTCTAACTAAATACTGCGCGATTAAAAACATGCAACTTAAGCCAAACAAAAACGTCAGGACCGGTGGAATTTGATAAAGCGCATTTAAAAACAAAGTGGAGAAGATAGTGACGAGAAACACCGACGCGATGATTTTGTCATTTCGTTCAATGGGTAATGTTTCCTGCTCAAAGGTCAGCTCGCCACGCATATTTCGTGCAAGTAACAATGCGAGAACTAATACCGCAGTAAAAGATGGAATAATTAACAGCAATAAGTTCGCAATGCTCACTTTGCCTTCTAGGAAAATCATCAGTGTGGTTACATCACCGGTGATGAGTGAAACCCCACCGCTGTTTACTGCGAAAATTATTAATGTTGCATATTTTAATCGTTGACGGGCTGGGATATCGAGAGACGCGATAACAGCAACAGAGACTAAGGTTGCGGTCACGTTGTCGGCAAATGAACTGAACAGAAACGAGAAGCCGCCAATTAATAGCATAAACTTACGTTCGCTCATTTTTTTCGGAAGCAACCGCTGAACGAGATTCGATATAAATCCTTTGCTGTTTAAGTAAGCGACAAATGTCATTGCAGCCATTAGGAACAGCCAAAGCGTTGCAATTTCTAAAATATTTTCGTTTAACTCATTAGTTATCTGCGCTGAGGTAGAACCATGAAGTGGCACAAGGTATGCCAATAACCAACTTAACGTACCAATGAACAAAGTCGACTTTGCTTTATTGACGTGGATGACTTCTTCGAAAATTACCAGTAATAGGGCAATAATCGCCAAGGTACAAATTATTATGGTCATGGGGGCTCTAGGCAGTTAGGTCAAATTTGAAACACATTTTAAAGTATTAACTCTATTATGGAACTGTTTTTATATAATTAAAATTTATTAACCTATACATTTTTAACAAAATTGAACTTAAAACGGCTAGCTAAAACGCCAATCACTGAAATTTGTCACGGCAATTAAAATAATTCGTTTTAATTATTAACGATTTCCCTCTATAACTAACATATAACGTGTTAAACCAAATTGGATTTTATAATGGTAAACCTAAAACAATTAGGGTTAGTGAGTACAATATTTTTTATGGCTTTGTCTTTTTCAATCAAGGCAGAGGAATTGAGTAAAACGGCGACAATCGTTTTTGATCAAGTTGAAGTTGCTTTAAAGCAACTAAAAGCAAATGACGGTTTAAACTCAACCGAATTAAAGGGATTAGTAAATACAGTTGTTTTGCCACATATTGATCACAAGTATTTTACCTTTAAGGTTTTGGGCAAACATTTAGAAAAGTTAACACCTGAGCAACGAGCTGAATTTGTAGAGTTGCTCACGATAGATTTAGTGAGTAACTACGCAGAGTCGTTAAAAAGGTACAACAACGAAAAAATAACGGTTGTTTCCTCGACCTTAGCACCGTCAGGTAAATTAGCTTCTGTTGCAATGAAGTTTACCGGTCAGGATAAGCCAATCAATGCGACCACCAAATGGCGCATGTCGGATAAAGACAGTGAATGGTATATCTACGATTTTGTCGTTGAAGGTGTGAGTCTATTGCAAACCAAACAAAAAGAATTAGGTAGTCAATTATCTAGCACAGGTATTTTGGGTACAATTGATAAGTTAAAGTCAAAAACAGCCAAGGGATAACATTGGAAAATTTATTAACAAGCCAATTTTTTATTAGTGTTTTATTCGTCGTTTTTGCGTGGCTTGGCAAAAACGGCGTCACTCGTTTTATCAAAAAAAAATCATCTAAACCGGTTGCAGACAAACGTTACTTAATAAACAACACAAAAAACGTAATTAACGCGATTTTATTTATTTCGTTGTTTGCCTTATGGAGTGCTGAGTTACAGCGTTTTGCGTTAAGTATTGCGGCGTTTATCGTCGCTATCGTATTAGCAACAAAAGAAATCATTCAATGCGTTGTTGGATTTATTTATATTTCCAGTACGAATCCATTTCGAGTTGGGGATTGGATCCAAACCAAAGATTTTACCGGCGAAGTAACCGCTACCGATTGGGCAAAAGTGACTTTATTAGAGCTTGACCCAAAAGATCATAGCTATACAGGCCGCAGTGTATTTGTTCCTAATAGCCAATTGATCATGTTGCCGATTATTAACCTTAACTATATGCGACGTTATGTTAATCACTCGTTTTCGATTGTACGAGAAGATACCAACTTTAACCCCTTTATTATAAGGGACCTGATGATTGAGAAGGCCAATCAATATTGTGCCGATTTTAGTGACGTGGCCGAGCGATATAATACTTTGATAGAAACTCGCTTAGATATAAAAATATCTGGGCCGCAACCTGCGTTTATTGTGAGTACAACAGATATAGGCAAAATCAAGATAACAATGAGTTTATTTTGCCCAACAAAGCAGTCTAAAAAGATTGAACAACGATTAGTTGAAGACCTTTTGACGTTATGGTCAATTGAACAAAAGAAACATAAACAGTTAGAAGATACGTCAAAAAACGAAGTGTTGGACGCGTAGATGGAAAACCATTCACTTGCAATAGATTTGGAGCCGCTCATCGCGGCGTTGGCAATTGAGCCTATTGAATTGCCTGATGTCTGCCAAACGTTAAATTCATTTCAGTGGGCTGGTGTATTTGAAGGGTTAACAAATGACCAGCGGATAAAATTGTGGGTGTTTATCCCTGTAGAATTGCAAAGTACAGTGCTCGCTGTTATGCGCGAGGATGCAAGAAATCAGTTTATTGCAGTGTTGCCGCAACAGGTAATTGCAGAGGCTATTAGCTCGGCAACCAACGCAGAAGTAATGGGCATACTAGATGTATTGCCTAAACGTACAGCGGCCAAACTGGTTAACAAACTTGACCCCGTAATGCAGAGTGTTCTCGAAACGTCACTGAGCTATTCTTCAAATCAAGTTGGTCGGTATGCCAACGCAAATGTATATACAGTAAATGAAAAAGCGTCTGTTAAAGACCTTATTAATGAAATTAAGTCGAGTGACATAACAAATGATGGGGGCAGTTATTTTGTTGTAGATGATAGTTTGATGTACGTTGGCGAAGTCAAAATTAGTGATATTTTAAACTCCAGTCAAAAAACCGATGTAAAAGAACTGGTCATTCCAAATGAAAAAGTGATTTTAGATCAAGCCAGTTTATTGGAAGCATCAGACTTAGTTCGTGGGTCAAACAAAGCTGCATTGCCAATCGTGACTAAAACCGGTGTATTTTTAGGTCAGTTTTCAATCCATGACGCACTGGATGTTTTTCAAGCGCATTATGAAGAACAACTCGCGCATATGGGGAAGGTGAGTGACGAAGACCTCTTTGCACCGGTTGCAGTGTCTGCAAGACGCAGAGCGGTATGGTTAGGGATAAACCTTGTCACGGCATTTCTAGCATCGTTTGTGATCGGCATTTTCGATGCGGTACTCATTGAAGTTGTGGCACTTGCAGTGCTTATGCCTATTGTGGCAAGTATGGGCGGGATTACGGGTAGTCAAACATTAACATTAACTATTCGAGGGCTAGCCACCGGGCAATTAGGTAAAGGTAATTTTAAAGTATTGCGGAGCAAAGAGTTAAAAGTTGCGGCGATAAATGGGGTTTTGTGGGCTATGTTGGTCACTGTTGTCACTATGTATTGGTTCGACAATCCAGGCTTATCTTCAATTCTCGCACTTGCAATGGTGGTCAATATGACAATTGCGTCTTTTGCCGGAATAATGATCCCAATGATATTAGACAAATTGGGGATTGACCCAGCACTCGCGGGCTCGGTGATATTAACTACAGTAACAGACGTAACGGGATTTTTTGTATTTTTGGGCAGTGCAACATTGCTATTTATTCATTAAATCGCAGGGATTCAACATCCTAAATGACATAGAAAAAGTACGGTTGAATTCATCCTTTTGTTGGTGTTTTTAGGATGAAAATGGAGAGTTAATGCTGTTATTAACTCCCCTATAGAGGCAAGTCTCAGATAGAAAGCAGTTGGGGAAACCGCCTCTTAACTCGCCAAACAACGTATTGTTTTATTTACTTTCGTCGTCTGCAACTTTAGCAAAAGACAAGGCTTGTTCTATCGACGCAAACCCCGTGTATTCATAATATTCTAATTCACTGTTAAGACATTCTAACAAAGATTGTTTATCGATCTCTTCGCTAGTCTGCATGCTTACACAGTAATCATAAGTTTCTTGAACAAATTCTTTATCTGCTGGCTGTGTAACCACGTCACCATCAGCAAACGCCAAAGTGCTAAACATAAAGCTATTTATTAATGCGAACCCAACTAATAGTTTTTTCACGTCTTTTTCTCCTATGGAAAAACTAACGTTAAATTAGTCCCAATTTTGAAAATTGAAAAACGATTAATTTTTGTGGTATCAACAAAAAATATTATTCGACGTTTGAGGCCATTTCTAGAATTGCAGGACGTTGAGGCGATGACTGATCGATAACCTCTACAACTTGCTCAACAATGTCGACATTACGATTATGTTTTTGATAGACGGCGTAGATAGAGCGCTTCATGGCGTGTTTACCTTTTACTCGGTGCAATTCACCACTTTCGATAAAAGGCTCAGCTAGAGCATTAGGAAGGTAGGCGCTGCCACCTTGGGCTAATAAAAAGTCTAACGCGATGCGGCCCGTGGATGTTTTGAGTTTTGGTACAAAATTACGGCCATATTTAGCTTCATGTTCTGACGCAAATTGCGCTCCCCAGTCAACAAAGATATAGCCTTTAGACATGGCTTGTTCGGCACTGACATTAGGTTCACTTGAAACGAGGGACAAATTAATTTGAGCAATTTGTTCACTGCATACTTCGTTAGTCAAGAAGGGGTCAAACATCAGAGCTAAATCTAAGGTGTTATCAATAATAGACGCATGTAATTGACGAATGCCCAACATTTCAGTTTTAAACGCCAATTCATCAAATGCGTTAGCAGCGACGGTCAAATAATTTTGAAAATACGCATCCCACACATTTGGAGTTGCCGCGATAGAAAACGGCATAAGCTTAGCGTCAATTAGCGAAATTTCGGATTTAACTTGCTGCAATGCACGCACCATAGTGGTGGCATAAGGTAATAGTCGCTCGCCGGCGGGGGTCAACGTAATGTTGTTTTTAAGGCGAACAAATAGTGGTGCGTTAACAAACTCTTCGAGCTGTTTTATCCTCGCACTTACCGCAGCTTGGGTAATGTAAAGGTTGTCAGCCGCGCGACCAAAGTGGCGCGTATTGGCAACCTCTAAAAATGTTTTAAATACTTTCACGTCCATGCCAGTAGGATAACTAATCTACTGGGTTAAACAATAGTTTTCTCAATAAGTCAGGGTTTTTGGCCATTAAATATTCGTGGTATTAGATAGATTGTTTTAAATCGCTATCTAATACCACTCATATCCAGACCAGTTAAACGTGTACGCCGCGAATAAGATAATCAATAATGGTGTTTTCTTTGCTTACTTTTAATTCAAAAAGCGGTGCTGATTTTTGTAACATACCACGGGCGATCATCTCAGAAATGACGGGTAAATCGAGTAGACCTGTTTTACCTACCAATAGATCTTCAATAGGTTCTCCATTTTCAGCCATCGTTACAATGTCGATAAATCCACGTAAGTAAAGGTGGTCTTTGGTAAAGCCACCACCACGATAAACTCGAGTGGTTATTGTGAAGGCTTGTTCTTGGCCTAAGTCGTAGTCATTAACTAACGTTTGATAAGTTTTTAGAAAGTTATTTTGTTCTAACATCAAGTGTACGGCGATAACCCGCAGTGCCAATGACTTAAGGCGGTTCAAGGTTAGGTTGCCCGAGCAATATTCGCTGAATATGGCTAATCCTTCCTGAGTATGGGTATTTCCGACAAGACCGAGGGAAAACACTTTAAGCGGTTGAGCACGGGCACTCAACGTCGTAAACATATGAATGCCCAATTCATGGTGCGCAAAAGCACGCAATTCAACGTCGCTGAAGGTCGCGCTTTTATTAATCAACAATTGTTTTTTTGAATTGTTAACCATAGCTTTTGCGACGATTTTGGTCGACGTTTCGATTTTACATTCCATCGCCCAATCTGCCGCCTGCTGCTTAAAGTATGCAACCGCACCATCAGCATCAATACGGGTTGGATTAAGCTCAGACTGGATGTCAGGGGCGTGTAAAAGGAATTTAGCGTTAGCGATATCACGGTGACTTGGCTGACCATAATATTTAAGCGAGTTGTAAAGAAACTCGTCTGTACCTATGGTAGTTAACATGTCGATTTTAGTTGCCAAGTTATCCACCACGTGGCGGTACAATTGCTGAATGCCAGCGTCGTCAATGTCTTCAATTGGTAATTTGTACAATTGTTCACGGAACAAGTACGGACTGATATTCAGTTGTTTGTATTGAAACTCAGGTGTTACGGTTGCTTTGCGACCAAAGAATTTTTTCTTCTCTGCTGCGATGTTCACCGGATTGATGAAGTTCAAGGTTTCGATGTCTTTACACAGAGCGTAGAGCTTTTTGTCGATCTTGATGACTTCTGGGGTAATCGTCGACGACAATACATCGGCTTTAGAAAAAGATTTTTTCTTGCCATAACGACGCATAAAAAAGGCGGTGGTTTCACCAATCGATTCTTTGAATCCAGCTTTGAGCTCTTCTAAAACAAGCGGGTATAGCTCACCTGATACTTCATCCATAAAGACTTTTTTCGCTTCAACAGGTATGACTAAGGTGTTGTCAAAATGCGAATTAATATGGGTGATCAAATAACCTCGTCCCTGGAAGACTTCGTTGCAAGCCGCACGAGTTTCGAGGTTAGGTAATTCGATTTTATTGAGTTCTTTTTCAAAACGCTCAATGACATTGCCCCAGCGTTCAACGTCGATTTGGGCCGTACCAATATTAAATGTTGGTGTATCGGCTTCAATCCGTTGGTAGTTATACGAATGCACGTCAAACACAATCGCGTTGCGGTAAAGCGATTCAATAACTTCAACAAGCGCTTCTAGAATATCGTAAAATGCCTGATGTTTTTCGTGACTCTTTGCTCGTTGACTGGTCGTTAACGGCTTTTCCCAAACTTGTTTATTCCACGCCGTTTTGAAATAAGTAGACAGGGTTTTTGGGCGGTTTAAGTCGTATTCAAAACGCGAATCATTACCGGTAAGTACTATTGGAAACGACGAAACTAAGTCGACGGTATACGGGTCTTCTTCGTACAAACGTTCCGTTTGGCTCAATAAAAACGACTTAGTCAGTTCTTTCCTGAGCTGGTGGCCATTGTGAATTGCAGTACAGATAATTGGCGAATATTCTTCAATTTTAATTGTGAAAGCGCCGTTATCTACGTCAGCATGAAAACATTTCTGTTTTTTAATGAGTGCAATGCACTCTTGTTTAGAAAGCGTTTGCATCTTCAATTACCTGTCTGAATTGAGACTTTCTTGAAACCACTAATTCTTTGGCGTGTACAACACTTTCTACAAAGTCGATCACTTGGGTTTGTAAACGAGTACGATTTAGTTTGTTAATTCTTACGATGCCGCCCGGGCTTAATACATTGACTTCAATTAGTTTTCCGCCAATAACGTCGATGCCGGTAAAATACAAACCGTCGCGCACCAATTTAGGACCGATGTATTTGCAAAGGCGTTTTTCTTGAGCAGTCAATTTATGTTTAACTACAGTGCCACCAGCGTGCACGTTTGAACGGACGTCATCCAACGCAGGAACGCGTTTCATCGCGCCAATTGGCTCGCCATTGAGCATTAATATGCGAACATCACCTTGCTCAGCACCGGGCACATAATCTTGTAAAATAACGTAGTTGCTGCCTTTGCCGTGTTCATCGCCGCCGATGTAAAAGTCCAATAAAGAACGGAAGCTTTGTCGTGCGCTTTTTTCTAATACGATAACCCCACGACCACCAAAACCGTCAAGGGGCTTTAGTATCATTCGGTCACTTTCAGATTCGTCAAAAATACGTTCTAAATAATCACGGTTTTTAGACACGTGAGTCGCTGGAATAAACTCGCTCGCCGTGTCTTGGAATGAGGCGGTATAAATTTTGTTGTTAGCAATTCGCAATCCATCAAGGTCATTCATAATAAAGGTATCGCCTTTAACTGAATCGAGGAAGTTCAGTGCTAATGCATCTAGCGGGGGGTTCGCGCGCATGATAATAGAATCAAATCCAGCTAAGGGCAGGGGCGTACGCTTAAATTTAGCTGATTTGTAAAATGTGACGATGTTTTCAGGACACTTTTGAGCTTTGGTAAATACATCGCAAAATGCACTTGCAACACTGTCGCGAATCGTTAAATTATGAATTGTCGAAATCGCCACCGTGTGACCACGTTTTACACATTCGTGGATTAATCGCAGTGTTGTATCTGTTTCAGGGTCCACGCGATCCCACGGGTACATAATAAAGCAAATTTTCATGGTATTTCTGACTCATATATAAACGGGTAAATTTTTGCGGAGGCTACCGACTTATGGTGGTAATTACCCACAAAATATTTTTATGTTATCAATAGAAATCTTTAATGATTAAATGGATATTTCTTCGGCGGGATTTTTAGGGCCTATAAATTGTGGGGTTTAGAGGTCGAGCCCTTGTGTACTGTAAATTACATCGCTTTTGTTTATCGAGATAATAAAAATTATTTGTTTTTCAAATAGGCTAGTGATCTCTATGTTATTGAAAGCAAAATAACAGAGAGTTAATCCATGATAAATATCGAGCTACGTACCGGCGCTAAGCTATTTTTTGATGATTTACATTTTCCTCGCGGTTTCAATCGAAGTGGCGAATTTACAATAAATGAATCGAAACTTCTAACCGATTATGGCGATACCATGAAGCGGTTAGCAGAAGGCACGTTAGATCCAATTAATGAAGAAGAAAAACGCTTCATTCGATGTGCAAATGGAGAGCAAGAAGCAACAACGGTTATTGAAAAAATCTGGCGTAGATACAAGCAGATCATCGTACCAAAAGTCGTAGTGACATTACATGGTCGCGGTATTCCAAATTTTGATATGGACTCATCTGAATACAGCATGGAACTGTAGTTTTAGATTTTTTGGTAAATGGGGATAATATTTCATTGTCTGTCTATTGGGCATTTAGCCAATAATTCGATGTGAAATAAACGCCCCATTTATTGCGTTATGGGACTGTTCAACGCCCGCCGTGCGCCCACCGAGTTATAATGTTTTGGTTGGCTAAATTTAGACTAAAATCTACTGACTTTACTGTTGTTCGATGGCATCAAAAAATAGCAAGCTTTTGGCGACATGTTCGTGCCAATATTGCCATTGGTGGCCACCATCAAATACTTGGTAACTGTGCAGTACACCAAGTTCATCAAACTGTTGACTTAATGTGTTGTTGCTTGCAAAAAGTGCATCGTCTTTACCACAGTCAAATCTAATTGGCGGTAGTGTCGCTAAATTTTGTTTACTCCAATACAAAATATTGTCTTCATCCGGTAACGCACATTGATAGTCCGCAATGGGGTTGTCAATAAAGGTCTGTAAGTCAGTTAAGTTGGTTACTGAACTGTGGGCAGAAATGCCGGCGAACCGACTCGCAAATTTTGCACCTAATCTAAGTGCGCCATAACCTCCCATCGACAACCCTGTGATGTATATATTACTTTGTGATGATGCCGCTGGAATATGAGTTTGTACAGCGGTGAGTACATCGTCCATTATCCACTGTTCATAATTGCCATGCTCTTGTAAAGGCAGGTATGCTGAACCTTGCCAAAGCCCTCCGTCTGACGGCATTACTAAGATAAATTCATTAAGGCCTTGTTGTCGCAATTTGTCATATACTTGATGCACACCACCTAAATTCATCCATACCCAATTAGAACCGTAAACACCATGCAGCAAAATGACAATAGGTAAATTGTTTTGGCTCGTTGGCTGGCAATAAACATTAACGTCCTGCCGGGCATTTAAATGACTGCTATGAAATGTGAGCATAGTCAGGTTGTCGGCCGTGTATTTGGGTTCAGATATTTCAATTTGCGATATTGTCATGATGTTTTGTCGCTCTTTTTATCGATGAATTGAGGTTATGTCTCGGTATCTATGCATCCATTATTGGTCTTCTGCGATGACAAAAACACCTTTAGCAACACGACCATTTAATAGATCATCAAAACCTGACTCTGCTTGTTCGAGTGTATATGTTTTGGTGACAAGCTCTTCTAACTTCATGGCACCTTGTTCGTATAACGCTAAAATCTTGCCAAAGTCACGTTTAGGATTACACATTCCATAAAGTGGATTGATGTAAATTTTATCCCACTCAAATAACTCACAATCAAAATCTATTCGCTGTTCAATACCGCTAACCTGGACTGCGGTGCCGGCATTTTTGATTAATGCTAATGGTGCTGACCCAAGTGCGGGGATCGCTGTGCATTCAAAGGCGTAATCGGCACCGATGCCGTTGGTTAACTCTCGTACGGCTTGTCGAACGTCAATAAAATCAATGTCTTGATGATGTGCAACAATACCATGCGTCGCGCCAAATTCTTTTGCTTGTTCGATACGTTGTTGATTAATGTCGATAGCAATTATGGTTGTTGCACCAGATTGTTTGGCTGCCTGAATGCAGTTCAACCCAACCCCGCCAGCACCGATGACACAGACACTAGAGCCTACCTCTACTTTCGCGGCATTGACCACTGAACCCCAGCCTGTCATAACCCCACAACCTATAATTGACGCCGCTGGAAACGAAATGCCATTGACTTGACTATTAGCATTTCCATTGGGTGTCATAGCAGTCTGACTGGTATTCACCTTTACCACAGCGGCTGCTTGGACAACGGTATATTCACACATGGTGCCTAAATGAAACGAGCGCTCAATAGGTTGACTTGCTAACGTTGTCGACGCTAAAGCGGCATGGCCAGATAAACCGCAACCGCAAACAGGTGAATTAACCTCGCAAATATGTAAATTACCTGCTTGGCACTGGTGACAGTCACCGCATGGGATCGCCCAATTAAGGATCACTTTATCACCAATGGCCAACCCCACAACATCGTCACCGACGGACTCAATAACACCGGCACCTTCATGACCAACAATAAATGTTTTGTCCCAATTCTGGATTGAATCCCAATCGGTATGGCAAATACCAGAAGCGTATAGTTTTACACGCACCTCACCGCTTTGGGGTAAACCTACTTCAACAGTTTGGAGCGAGTATTTACCACGCCCATCTGAAACAATTGCTTTGGCTTGTTTGATCATGTGTCACCAGAGATAAATTAACTTAGGCTTATTTGACCATCAAAACCAGAGATAAACTGTCATCATTTTTATCTAAAATATAAAATATATGTCCAGTTTTAGTTTAGTAGTAGACGAGAATGGTTTTAAATATCATTATTGTGATGTTGTGAAATGTTGGGTCGTAAAAAATTACGATGTTCAATTTCTGTAAACCCACTTAACTTTTGCGAGAACGTAATGAAACGAGCCTACTGTGAACCGTTTTGCATAGAAAAAGGGTATGCGTTCGAGATCCATAACGTGGCCTATGATATACATCAGCCTTATTCGTGTTTTATGCATTTTCATGAAGTGCACGAATTCATTATATTTGACCAAGTCGACGGAAATTATTTTTATAATCAAGGACAATCAAAATTAGAAAGTAATGATGTCGTTTTTACTCCCGCAATGGAAACGCACGATTTTGAACTTAACGATGGTGCTAAGTCTTGGCACATTATTCAACTTTTGCCTGAGTTTTTTCACCAAGATGACATTGCCCACTATGCGTCCTTCTTTAATCAAGGCATGCATCTACGGATTGATGACGTTAATCAACAGGAACTAAAACAAATAGTTGCTTGGCTGTTGGCGTCTTATCAAGTTGATCCGCAAAGCGCAAAAAGCAAAACCCTATTAAAACTATTGATCATTTGGATTGCAGAACATGCAACGGCAGTAACGGCCCCCAATATTCTGCCTATTACCGCAACTGTAGGTTATGAAAGATTATTGCCCGTCATCAATCGATTTAGACATGACTCCGCTGTGCGCTTTAGTCTTGTCGACGCGGCAAAGATGTGTCATCTGTCACCATCTTATTTTTCTCGATTATTTAAAAAGATTTTCCGTTTTAGCTTTTCGGAATATGTGCTGCGGCATAAACTTTATTCTGCAGCTCGGATATTAAGTATGGCTGACGTATCAATAACTGAGTTGAGCTACGACTTGGACTTTTCCAGCCCGTCGCATTTTATTGCACAATTTAAACGGCAGTTTTCGATGACCCCACTTCAATATCAAAAGTCGGTTATCAAACGCAGCAATATGTAACGAATTCTGCTTACACAGGTGTGAGTTTCATCGGATAACTGCCATTTGCACGCCATTGGCCCACATAAATATTACCTTCATCATCGACACACAGTCCGTGGCAGTGAGTAAATACGCTCCAATCCGTTACTAATGGTTGGAGTTTACCGTCAATATAACTCGGCGGCTCTCCGCCTAAGGTTGCAATCACTTGGTTGTCAGTGTCAAAAATACAAATAAAACCGGAACCATCGACATTTGAGCCGTCGATATGCGACCAGCAAACGGCGGAATACATCAAAGAACCGACGATAACCGGCGCATGGATCCAAGCCCCTGGTGTGGCAATCGTTGCGAGGTATTCACCAGCTAAAGTAAATTGTTTTAAACATTGTTCTGCACGGGAACTGACAATAAGCTTTGGATTAGCTTTGTCGCGATTATCCAGTTCAATACCGTGGGCATTAATGAGATTATGGTCGGGATCTTGATTGTCATGTCCGCCCCATTTTTCTTGGTACTGCCCTTTGCTGTTGTAACGAAGTACATAGTCAGAACCATATCCGTCGGTGATATAGATGTCGCCATTGGCCGCGATTGCTACGTCTGTTGGCCGAAAGGGCATGTCAGGCTGATAAGCGCCAACAGTTTGTGGGTGTCCTATTGTGTAAATCAATTTGCCATCGATTGTTAATTTTGCCACAAAGCCACTTTGAGCGATGACTTTATTGGTTGGCGAGTCCCATTCATCTGTTGAAACACCATCCCAATTACGATTTAAGATCCAACCGCTGTCTACCAAATAAATGTAATCTTGGCCCTGTTCTGAGAGAATTTTGATGCCATGAGCGCCGGGGTATTCACGCCCCCAGACATCAATTAAATTTCCCTCTTTATCGTAAACAACAATGTTATTATCCGGGTGGTCAGTGACCATAAAAATTCGGCCAAGGCTGTCTATTGCAAATGCGTGGCAGTTTTCTACAGCGATTTGTTGTTCGTCAAGTTTGCCCCAGTGAGTATCTATGCTGTATTGATATTTGTCAGTTCCGATAATTTTACCGTGGCAATTGTTGCTCGACTTTGGTATTGCTATTTTTTGCTTCAACATATGTTTTTTTTGATTAGAGAATGATTATTAATATTAGTAACAAATAAATCTAGGGTTGACCATACTTGTTTAAATGTTTATTGTTAACAAAATGATTATTAAAACGGCAGTATTATGGATAAATTTGTAAAGGCCGCGTTTATCTACGCGTCAATTGTAACTATTGGTGGTTTTGTCTTTGGGTTAGACGCTGCGGTTATCTCGGGCACGCTTCGCTATGTTGCGGCAGAGTTTATGTTAGATGATATGCAATTGGGGAATGTAGTAAGTGCGCCTGCGTTAGGTGTTTTACTGGCATTAGTGATCACAGGTGCAGTATGTGAGTCCATTGGCCGTAAAAAAACGCTTATTCTGATTGCCATGTTATATGTTGTATCGGCTATCGCATCTGCGCTCGCACCAAGTTATGAAGCCTTAGTCGCTGCGCGTTTTCTTGGCGGGTTAGCCTTTACTTCTTTGTCTCTCGCCTCTATGTATATAGGTGAAATTGCCCCTGCAAAACAACGTGGCAAACTGGTATCGATGAATCAAATTATGATTGTAGTTGGTTTGACGTTTGCTTATTTTTCTAATTATTGGTTGCTTGGCGCAACTGAAGCAGGCGCAAATTGGATCGTAGAATTTGGCGTTGCTGATAACCTCTGGCGTTGGATGTTAGGTATGGAAATCGTACCGGCCTTAGTTTGGTGTTTATTACTGTTTATTATTCCTGAAAGTCCTCGTTGGTTAGTGTCGAAAGGTAAGTTAGAAGAAGCCAAACAAGCCCTAAGTAAATTAATGCCGGCGGAACAAATTGAAGACGAAATCCAATCGATCGAAGCAAGCTTCAACAATAGCGAAGTACAAGAAGGCGGAATTAAGCAAAAATTTAAGGCGTTATTAGACCCTCGTGTGCGACTCGCTATGATTGTCGGATTAGTGTTTGCCATTGTTCAACCATCCACAGGTGTAAATCCAATATTGTTTTATGCGCCAATGGTATTTGAACAGACTGGCATTGGCACAAATGCAGCGTTTGCACAAACAATTATCATTGGTTTGGTTTCATTTGTATTTACTGCACTGGCCATAGTATTAGTTGATAAAGTCGGGCGTCGACCGCTGGTAAATGGTGGGCTTATTGCTTCTATATTATGTCTATTACTATGTGTAATCGCTTTTAATCAAGCTTCTTACACGCTTGACCAACAGGATGTCTCTAAGCTTGCTGCAGCGCACTCAGAGCTTAATGAAGGTGCTATGCAGTCGCTAGTAGGACAAACATTTAGTGATGACAAGAGTTTTAAAGCTGGTGTTGCTGAAGTGATTGGACTAGATAATGTTCGGGCACTGGAGAGTCAGTTTATTCAAGCGGCAGTGACGATAAATAGCATGTTGGTTTTAGTTGGTATCGTAGGCTTTATCGCCGCGTTTCATATCTCTATTGGACCAATTATGTGGGTGGTCTTTTCGGAGATTGTGCCGACCTCAGTTCGTGGCGTTGCTATCCCAATGTTTGCTTTAGTTTGCAGCACGATAAGTTATTTTATGCAGAAATTTTTCCCTTGGTTACTTAATGCCTTTGGTGCTGCGGATGTGTTTTTATCGTATATGTTGTCAGGCATCGTTGGTCTTGTTTTACTGTATCGCTATTTACCTGAGACAAAAAATAAATCGATTGAGGAAGTTGAAAAACTGGTGGCGGAATACAAGTCGTAGCCTCTGGTCCAATATTAAATTTGTTATTGGGCGGTTAAGTATACTTAACCGCCTTTTTTTGTTCTTAAATAAAGTGTGATGTTGTCGATAAAGGCCGAGACTTGCCTATAATACAAAAGCGGCAACTCTGTTATAAAAAACTGTTTTCAACCATCTAAATCAGCCACCCTATTAAAATTCCCCTTTTGAAAGCTAAGGTGATATCAAGCTCAGCCTTAGATTTACGAGCTAGCACAATGTAAGCGGTTACTTGATTGCGTCGCAGAAGTGTCCCGTTATAGTGACGAGTGGCCGCCTTTTACCCATTTTGTAACATTCCCTGAAATTGACAGTCAACCATAGTTGATTTATACCTAACTCTGACGAGCCCAAATCAGGATCGTAAATATTTCCTTGGGGAGAATAGTGAAGTTACCAATAATTGCATTTTTACTGTCGATTTTTTGTTTTAGTATTAACTTGAAAGCGGAGCGTTATACTTTAGGCATCGCTGTTAGCCCTCATATCCTCGAAGTTTTTAATCAATGGACGTTAAAACAAGATTGTTGGAATGTTGACGAGTTTAAATCTAAACATTCATCACGTGGTGCCATCGAACTCGTTATTATCTGTAAAGCTCTGCATTTAGGCGGGCTAGACGTCAGATTGGATTTTTATCCTTCTCCCAATTATACCCGTAGCTTAGTGCTGGCAAACCAACGTAAAGTTCATATTCCAGGGGAAACGATTTGGAAAAATGAAATAGACGAATCTATTTTTTATGTTTCTAAACCTGTAATTGACGTTGGTGAAATGAAAAAGGGCATCTTTACACTGGGCAACCATCCAATGTTAGATGTTGTTAAAACTAAACAAGATTTACAAAAATACGTTGGCATTTCACCAAATAAGTGGACCCATGACTGGCAAGTTATATCAAAGTTAACGCCGCAATTGTTAAATGCGCCGTCTTCTACAGCTGTGCATAAAATGATTGCTAAAGGGCGCGCAGACTTTACGCTAGGTGAATTTAATAGCGATATGAAAATTGGATTGGAGAATGTTGTTCTAGTGCCAATTCCAAATATGTATGTTTCGTTAGCACAATCTCGTCACTTTATTATTCGTAAGGACGTTCGCAATAGTAAGTTGATATTTTTGGCGCTGGAAAAAGGTTTATCGATCCTAAAAGAGAACAAGTTTATTAGTAAAGCTTATACGGCTTCTGGTTTCACGCCCGCTGAAATCGCCAATTGGCAGGATATAAGTGCCGATTTGGAGTAACTATTTTGCTTCGTTAACCATCAAGCTCTTGTCTTGCTATTCTTAAAAGAAGGATGACCTTTTCGTTTAAGATCATCTAACTTTCTGTTTTTGACTATAGAAATTGTACAGCCGTACTATGATCCCCTAAAGTCGTTTTATCGACGACAAGTCCATTTTTAATGGTTTTAGTTGCGACGACATAGTCTTTTGCATTGTTCACTGCATCCACAGCGAGGAGTTGTGAACCGTTAAAATACCAAAGTGAAAATTTATCTGTATGTTCTTTACGAACGACAACATCCGTAAATCCCTCCGATAAACCTACCATCTGTAATTTAATATCAAATTGATCTGACCAAAACCAAGGTATTGTATTGTATGGCACAGGTTGACCACAAATAGCCTGCGCGACACATTTGGCTTGATCAACTGCATTTTGAACGGATTCAAGTCTAATGAAGCGGCCGTAATGAGGGTTGAAGTGATTGCTACAATCACCAATCGCATAAATGTTTTTGGTCGCGGTAGCGCCAAACTCGTTTACTTTCAGACCATTGTCTATTTCGATATTCGCCATTTTTGCTAGTTCTGTATTGACCCTGACACCCACTCCGACAATGATAATATCAGCTTCGTAAACGGTATCATCATCACAATGGAGTTGATTGATATTGCCTTTAAGAGACAAACCCTCTACATTTTTATTACATAGGATATTAACGTCATTTTGCTCGTGCAAATTGGTAAAATAAGACGACATGGTTGGTGTTGTTACACGAGCTAGTATCCGCTCCTCTCGTTCGAGAACCGTAACATCTGCACCGAGTTTTTTTAGTGAAGCCGCGGTTTCTAAACCAATGTACCCACCACCAATAATAACGACTTTGGGAGCCGCTTTTTGACGCATGGCTTGTTTGATATTATTCACATCTAAAGCGGTGCGCAGTGGAAATAGGTTTACCGCCTGTTGTGAACCAGGGATTGGCGGAATAATAGGACTAGCGCCGGTCGCCAATACCAATTGGCTATAATACATGACCTCTGTTGTTCCATTAGAAGCCGAGTCAAAGGTAATGGTTTGTTTGCCTGCATCTAAGTGAGTTACACGACAACCTAAGTGCAATGATATCGTCGATTTTTCATAGCTCTCTGGTGACTTAAGGGCATTTCTTTCAATGGGGTCATCCGAGATCAAGTAGGCTTTTGATAGCGGTGGGCGATGGTAAGGTAACGTCGGGTCAGCATCTATTAACGCAATCGCACCAACATAACCTGCTTTACGTAATGAAAACGCCAAATTAACTCCAGCGTGACTTGCGCCAACGATAACGCAGGTCGATTGTTCAGGTTGATTTGTCATAAGTGTGACCTTTTAAAAACAATTTTTGATAAATGTCTATTTTAAGAATGGACTTAAAATAATGACTAACGTTTATATAATTTGATTAACCAACGACTTTTAACGTGATCCCGTCAATGTCGTCAGATATGTCAATTTGGCAACATAAGCGGCTATATTCATTCACGTTGTCATCTAGTTCGAGCATGTCAGATTCTATTTCGCTTGCTGTTCCGGTCTTAGCCATGTCTTGTGCTGCAACATGAACGTGACAAGTTGCACATGAACAAACGCCGCCGCAATCGCCATCGATGCCTGGAATATTGTTGTCGACTGCCAGTTCCATAATGCTGCCACTTGTTGCTTCAACTGTAATTGATTGTTCGTCTTGTGTTACAAATGTAATTTTAGCCATGGTGGTTTCCTCTATTTATCTAAATTAGCGCTGTTTAAATTGTACGGTTAAATGATCAAAACCCACTTTTCGTTTAAATTCACCCAATGTTTCAATGTTGTCTTTGCTATCGACGATTGCTATTGAATCGAGCTTATTGATCATCACACTGAGTAAGGTCTGTAATATTTGACGCGCATGTGTCGCGCCTAAACAATTGTGAGTACCAAAACCAAATGCTACGTGAGGATTCAGCTTTCGGTCCAATACCACGTCATTTGGATTTTCAAATACGCGCTCGTCACGATTAGCAGATGCCCAACACAACGAAATACGGGTATCCGCCTTAACGGCATGTTCGCAAATTGAGGCGTCTTCAGTCGCAACTCGTCCCATTTGAGTTAATGGCGAAAAGTACCGTATTAACTCTTCTACGGATTTGTTGATAATACTTGGTTCATCTCGCAAACGATGCAAGTCTTCAGGGTGCTCAGCAAAGTAGCCTATGGTATTGGTCACCATATTTATCACTGTGTCTCGGCCACCTGCGAAGGTCAAGATCATAACGCCTTTGATTTGTTCCTTTGTCATAGGTTTACCCATAACTTTTGACTGCAATAACAAAGAGTATAAGTCGTTTCCTGGAGACTGCTCAGCCCGCTCGATTTGTGCTTCTATATAATCGTAAAGTATTGCAGCTTTGTCGCCATCTAGGGCTGTGGTATCACTTCTAAAAACGTGTGTACCCCAGTTGATCCAAGTTTCAGAGTCTGACATTGGTGTGTTAAGTAACAAGGTTAACGCTCGAGATTGAAGAACAAGCGCGAGTTGCGACACCACTTCGGTTTCAGGCTGTTGTAATACATCGTTAAAAACACCTTCGATAATCGCAGTTAATTGCTCTTGGTAGTCTGCTTCCAATGGTCGTTTAAACCAAGGTTCGATTAAATCCCGGTAAGTTTTATGCTCAGGTGGATCAACTTCAAAAGGGATCTGTCGTGTCTCACGAATGTTCACTTCAGAGGGGATGACGATTCGACCAGGTTTAGCGCCAGACTGGTACGTTTTCCAGTTATGAGCGCATTTACGAACGTCTTTTAATCCCAATACCATAGTTACAGGATCGTTTTGGTCATCCATAAATCCCAATCCAGTTTCAACTCTTGCGGTGGCAAACGGGTCAGATTGTTCACTTTTTTTCATCGAGATACCTTTTGATTATGACGCCTAGTTTGAGCCTAACTCGAGATAATATTGTCTCGGTTAATTCGACCATGTAGCGGTATGTTTATGCTGTAATCTTAATCAAGAAATTGACATTAAAATACAAAGGCTAGAGAATAAAATGTTAAATATATGACCTATTTTTTAGTTGATGTGACAATATTTTATTTAAAAAGACAAAATAATGTTTTTTAGGAATTAGTATTGAGCAGACTAGCTTTGTTTAAAACAAAGCACCAAATGGGAATGTTATTAAGGGGTTCTCTAAGAAAGTAGGGGTCTACTAAATGACGCCTATGAAACTCCCTGGCGTCATTGTTAACCTACATTGTACTAGGAGGTTTTCATCAAGACGGTTTTAGACGCTGAAATGATAACTGGAATAGACTTAGACGTTGGAGTAAAACTGCCATCACCAAAGCTGTCTATTGGTACAAGTGGGTTAGTTTCAGGATAATAGGCTGCTACATTGCCCAGTGGAATGTCATAAAATATCAATTTAAAACCGTCCACCATGCGTGTTTGATTATCGTGCCAAATTGAAGTGAGAGATACCCACGTCCCTTCTTCTAGTTTTAATCGCGAGGCGTCTTTTTTGTTTATAAAGACAACATTCCTTTCGCCAAATACGCCTCGATAGCGGTCATCCATGCCGTATATCGTCGTATTGTATTGGTCGTGAGAACGAAGCGATTGTAAAGTAAATATTGGTGCTTTTTGTTTTTCGATTATTGCAACGACCGCTGCTGGGTAGAGGCTAGTAGGCAATTGGGACGCAGTGAAGTTGGCTTTGCCACTATGAGTCTGCCAATGATAATTAGCCGCTGAGTTAACAAGGTGAAAGCCACCTGGCGTTGCTATTTGTTGGTTAAAGTTATCAAATCCTGGAATCGTTTTTTCAATTAGGTTTCGGATCTGTCCGTAATCCTCCGCCAGCGTTGACCAGTCGACAATATTGTCACCTAATGTTGCGTTTGCAATGGCAGCGACGATTGCGGTTTCTGACTTTAAGTTTGGCCCAACTGGAGTGTTAGCGCCTTTGGACGCATGAACCATACTAAAGGTATCTTCTACCGTTATCGCTTGCTCGCCACTACTTTGTTTATCTATTTCTGTGCGGCCTAAACAGGGCAGAATAATCGCGTCGTTGCCAACACAAAGGTGACTTCGGTTCAGTTTGGTACTAATTTGTACATTGAGCTCAGCTTGTTGTATGGCATCAATAGTAAAGTGCGTATCAGGTGCAGCGGCGGCTAAGTTGCCACCCAAGCAGATAAGGACTTTGCTTTGTTGTGTAGACAAAGCGGTTAACGCTTGGTTGACGTTATGGCCGGGTCGCTTGCTGGTCGAGATACCAAATTCGGCGTCAAGGGCTTGTAAAAATGGCATTGAAGGGTTTTCATTTATCCCCATCGTTCGGTTACCTTGCACATTACTGTGTCCACGCACAGGGCATAGTCCTGCGCCCGGTAGGCCAATTTGCCCAAATAATAAGTGTAAGTTGGTTATCTCTTTAATCGTATCAACAGAGTGTTTATGTTGTGTAATACCCATCGCCCAGGTGGTAATGACACGCTTTCCACTTGCAAACAAATCAGCAGCCTGCTCAATATCTTTCTGGTTTAAGCCTGATTGTTGAGTGATTAATTCCCACGGCGTAGCAGAAACGGCCGTTAGGTAAGCTTCTAATCCATTTGTATGCTGTGCAATAAACTCATCGTTTAATTTTGTATTTATATCGAGGAGATGTTTGACCATGCCACGGACGACAGCAAAATCGCCGCCCAATTTGGGTGTGAAATAACGATGGCTTATGGTCGTTGCCGCTGGAGTAAGTAATTCAATAGGATCTTGAGGGCTGGCAAATTTCTCTAAGGCAACTTCTCTTAGATTATTAAATGAAACAATTTTACATCCCCCTCTTGAGGCTTTGCGCAACGAATTCATCATTCTAGGGTGATTAGTGCCGGGGTTCTGGCCAAAAACAAAGATAACGTCTGCGTGGTCAAAGTCGTCTATCGTGACGGTTCCTTTGCCAACGCCTATAGTGTCTTTTAGAGCAACACCACTAGCTTCATGGCACATATTAGAGCAGTCAGGAAAATTATTGGTGCCTAAAACCCGGCCAAATAATTGATACAAATAGGACGCTTCATTACTTGCTCGTCCCGAAGTATAAAACTCCACTTGGTCTGGCTCTACGTTTCGTATTTTGGTACCGATTATTGAAATTGCCTGTTCCCAGGAAATAGGTTCGTAATGATCGGTGTTTGCATTGTATGACATAGGGTCAGTTAACCGACCTTGATATTCTAACCAGTGGTCACTTTGCTTTTTGAGTTGGCTTACCGAGTACTCACGAAAAAATTCAGGACCTACTTTTTTGTCTGTAGCCTCCCAAGTTACCGCTTTTGCTCCATTTTCACAAAACTGAAAACGGTCATTTGTATTGTCGCCCCACGCACAACCTGGGCAATCAAAACCATCGCTTTGATTTACTTTCAGCAAATTTTTGATATTGTCTTTTGCGCGTTGGCTGCGCATCACTTGTTTGAACGTGGAGGCGACTGATGCGAAACCACCGGCTTTATTAGATTTAACTGTCATAAATTACTCGATACCATAATAGATAGGCTGATCTTTTTTCGGGATCTGGACTAACAAAAGGTTATGTTCTGCAGCTAGATTAACCGCAAACTGGCTTGGTGAGGCAAGGCTAATTAACGTAGGTACGCCGGCCAAAATTGATTTCTGCACTAATTCGACACTGCATCTACTTGTCATTAAAATTGCGCCTTGGCGTCTATCAATACCATTTTTTAAAAGGTAACCAATTAACTTATCAAGCGCATTGTGTCGGCCGATATCTTCACGGCAGGCGACTATCTGACCGTCAGTGTTGAGCCAAAATGCCGCGTGCAAAGCGCCACTATTTTTAGCTAGGGTTTGCCAAGTCGACAGCTTGCGCCGAATGACGCTAAGAGTGGTTTTCAGATTAGGCGATATCGCTGACATCGCAGGCAACGTTGGCAGTGTAGGGAATGCTTGGGTTAACGTTTCAGTACCGCAGAGCCCACAACCCGTGGTGCCTTTTAGTTGCCTTTGTCGTTGTTGCAAGTTAACTAAACATCGGTTAGCAATGGTTACGTTAACGATATAGGCATTGTCCTGCTGGCTGATATTGATATCATGAATATCGCGATTGTGGCTAATAACTAAGTTGGACAACAGAAAGCCGATGACAAATTCTTCTAAGTCATGAGGGCTTGCCAACATGACAGCATAGCTCACCTGATTTATTTCGATAGCAACAGGATGTTCTTCCACTAAATGAGTCGAAAGGGCTTTTAATGGAGTTGCAGAAGTCGGCATAAGGCTTGGGCTAACCTTGTATTAAAATATAAGAATGGCAAATATGTTAATAATTAAACCATATCGCGGATCAAAATGCTGTTACTTGTTGGTTGTAAAATAACAAATATATGATGGATCCGAGAAAGGTTATAAGCCGTATTCTCGCATAAGAAGGATCGCAAAGGCACTTTTTACGACACCGGTGTCTTCTTCTGTAAATTCGACGCCCAGTTGAACTTTTTCTCTTTGTCGAGCATTTTTAACGACACCGCTGATGGAAAAATCCATATCTAAGTCGTCGTTAGCAACAAATTCAACATTGACCTCTTGTCCAGTTAACTCTTCTGACGTTGGGTTCTCTAATACTTCTTCACTAAGTAAGTATTCACACTTTAATCCTGTCATTGAAAAGTCAGAAATTAAAGCAAGATATTGTCGGTCTAACTTTGGATAAGTAATGTTAGCCATTAACTCTACGGAAATCCTAGGGGCGGTTCTCAGTCGCTGACCTTTCACAATTTTAGGGTATTCAACAAGTAAAAGGGGTTCTCGAAGTTTACTGATCCCTAATGAAGATACCTGAAAATTAAGAGCGGTAAGGTATTCTTGAGCTACTACGGTTTGAATTGATAACTGGACTCCGGCTTTCAAGTCGTGGCTGTCATTGGCAGCACTAGTGATATTTTGAAATTTTAGAATTAAATATTCATTTTCAATCAGGCCAACGTAAATCATTTTAAATTTTAGTCGGTTATGCACTTTGTCATATAGGCTGATGTTGACAATAGTACCTGGTTGTAATTCTTTAATTAGATTCAACGTTTACTCCACCAATGAGTTAAATATGACGTTATCACTTGCAATAGGGAAACCAATATTAGTTGTTACTATTCGTTAAAATTATGCGTAATAAAATAATTTGTAAAAAGTCCCAAATAACTCTTTTTAACGAATATTCAATAGTATGGCGGATATTCAGTATGTGACAAAGAACTAATTTTTTAAAGTGGTTAAAGGGAAGATTATTAAAAATAAAACGCCAAGCAATAAAAAACCCGCTAGTGCGGGTTTTCTAAATGTGTTGTAAATTGACTTATTACTCGTCTAAGAAGGTTCTTAACGGTTCTGAACGAGAAGGATGCCTTAATTTACGTAATGCTTTTGCTTCAATCTGACGTATACGTTCACGTGTTACATCAAACTGTTTACCAACTTCTTCCAAAGTGTGATCCGTATTCATGTCGATACCAAAGCGCATACGCAATACTTTAGCTTCACGGGCGGTTAGGCCAGACAATACATCACGGGTTGCATCTTGCAAACCTTCAGAAGTAGTTGTTTCCACTGGTGAAGATATTGTTGTATCTTCGATAAAGTCACCTAAATGTGAATCTTCATCGTCACCAATAGGTGTTTCCATTGAAATAGGCTCTTTTGCGATTTTAAGCACTTTTCTGATCTTGTCTTCAGGCATTAACATGCGCTCAGCAAGTTCTTCTGGTGTAGGCTCGCGACCCATTTCCTGTAACATTTGACGTGAAATACGATTAAGCTTGTTGATCGTTTCAATCATATGTACTGGAATACGAATTGTTCTTGCTTGGTCAGCAATTGAACGCGTAATCGCTTGACGTATCCACCATGTTGCATAAGTAGAGAACTTATAACCACGACGATATTCAAACTTATCTACCGCTTTCATCAAACCGATATTACCTTCTTGGATCAGATCCAAGAATTGTAAACCACGGTTTGTGTATTTTTTAGCGATGGAGATAACCAAACGTAAGTTGGCTTCGACCATTTCTTTTTTCGCACGACGCGCTTTAGCTTCACCAATGGCCATACGGCGGTTGATGTCTTTAATCGCTTCTACATTTAGTCGTGTTTCTTTTTCAATTTCTTTTAACTTTTGGATGCTACGACGAATTTCAATGTCGACTTCTTTAAGTCGATTTGCAACGTCATCGCCGCCCGATTGCAATAACTCTAACCAAGACGTTTTAGTTTCGTTGCCTGGGAAGATCTTAATGAAATCTTTTTTAGGTAATTTAGCGTAACCACAAGTGTGTTTCATGATTAGACGTTCTTGAACGCGAACACGGTCCATCATGTCACGCATATTTCGAACTAATTTATCAAATTGCTTTGGAATCAGTTTGAATAAGCGGAAATGTTCACCAAGAGCCGCAATCTTTTCTTGAGTTTTTGGGTGAGAACGACCAAGTTCATTGATAGAGACTGTTGACTCATCATACAAACGGCGTAACTCTTCAAAATGCTCACGAGCTTCTTCAGGATCTGGGCCTGTATCAACTTCTTCTTCGTCTTCATCATCGTCATCTGAATCGCCGTCTTCATCGGCTAAATCAGTTTCAGACAATTCTGATCCAACATGAGTTGCAGCAGGTGCTACATCTTCTTCGTTTGGATCTAGGAAACCATTAATGATGTCGCTTAAACGAATTTCTTCTGCTTCATATTGGTCCCACTGATCCAACAAGTAGCTGATAGCTTGCGGGTATTCCGCAACTGAAGATTGAACGGTATAAATACCTTCTTCAATTCGTTTTGCTATGACGATTTCGCCTTCGCGAGTCAGTAATTCAACCGTACCCATTTCACGCATATACATGCGAACAGGGTCGGTAGTACGACCTATTTCTTTTTCAACAGTAGCAAGTGCTGCAGCTGCCGCTTCAACGACTTCATCATCGCTGGTTTGTTCTTGCATCAACAATTCATCGGCATCAGGTGGTGTTTCACATACCTTGATACCCATGTCGTTGATCATCTGAATGATGTCTTCGACTTGATCAGCGTCGATCATATCCTGCGGAAGGTGATCGTTCACTTCTGCAAAGGTTAAGTAACCTTGCTCGCGACCTTTAATAATAAGAAGTTTTAGTTGAGACTGAGGAGTTTGCTCCATACAGATTATCTTCCACCTACTAGTTGAACATGAAATACTTGGGAAAGTGCTTATTTATTCACCGTAAAGTGATTTAAAAAGCGAACTACATATTATAACAGCTGTTTTAATTTCTGGCTATGTATTAATCGAATTGAAACAAATCAATGGCAATTAAATCTATTTTGTGAAATATCAATCTACGATGAAGGGGGTTAAGGGTTCTTAGAAGGAGTAATACAGTGCCAAAATCAAACTTCCGTTCGGTATTGTTTTAGGATTTTAAGGCGCTCATTAATGCCACATACTCAATCTGTTCTTGCTTATCGAGTTGACCAGTTTTCCCTTTAATTAATAAGGCCTCAAGGCGTTTCTCCAGATAACTATCTTGCAATGACTTAAATGTCTCGGCAAATTCTTGAATCAAGTTCTCATCGTCAATTTGGTGCTCCCAAGAGAATAAACGGGCCAAAAATGAGTATTCTTTTTGTGAACGAAAACGCTCTAACAAAACCGATTGTTTAATTTCAGGTTCGTCCAAAATTAACTTTTGAATAGCGATGAAGGTGGCAAAACCTGGCATTTCTGCATTAGCTAATGCTGGAATAAATGGGACTTCTTTAGCTAGATTAGGATGTTGTAATAGCAAACCAATGGCCCGGCGCATCGGCGTTATTTGAAACTCAGTCTGTTGACGTTTAACTTCAGCGATAGGTGAGCGATTTGCCAATTTAATTTTATCGGCGTCGCGGCCGATTAAACGAGCTAACTTTGCTAATAATGCTTCTTTATAATAATCACTAGGAACAACTTCTATTAGTGGTTTGGCTTGCGAGAGAAGGGCAGATTTTCCTGCGTCACTGGTAATGTCCAGAGCGTTTACAAAGTGCTCAAAGAAATAGTCGAGCAAAGGTTTTGCTTCACCGAGTCTAACTTCAAAGGCTTCTTTGCCTTCCTTTTGCACCATAGTATCTGGATCTTCACCGTCAGGTAAAAATGTAAACCGTAAATCGACACCGTCTTTTAAATGGGGCATGGCGTTTTCTAACGCTCGCCAAGCGGCATCACGTCCAGCTCTGTCGCCGTCATAACAACAGATTACCTGACGCGTACTGCGGAACAAGAGCTGCATATGCTCAGGTGTTGTCGCTGTACCAAGTGCTGCCACAGCGTACGATATTCCCTGTTGAGCCAAAGATACAACGTCCATATAACCTTCGACAATAAGAACTCGTTCGAGGTTTTGATTGGCCTGTTTGGCTTGATAAAACCCATACAGTTCGTTGCCTTTATGAAATATACGTGTCTCAGGTGAATTTAAATATTTTGGGGTTCCGTCATCAATAACGCGTCCGCCAAAGCCCACCACTCGCCCACGTTTATCACGAATTGGGAACATCACTCTTTTACGGAAAAAGTCGTATGTTCTGCCTGAATCGTTCTGGTTTAAAACTTTTAGATCGAGAAGTTGTTGTTGCTGCGCTTTTGTTTTACCAATCGACTTTAAAATACTGTCCCAACTATCAGGCGCATAACCAATGCCGTAGCGTTGGCAGATTTCGCCAGATAAATTACGATTCTTTAAATAATCAATAACCGCTTTTGAATTCTGATCATGTTTGAGATTGTGTTGGAAAAACTTTGCGGCGAGTTCCATTAACTCGTAGTCCGATTGTTTTTGTTCTCTACTTACTGTTGGATATTTTTTCTGTTTTCCGGTCCCGTTATCTTCGCGGGGGACGTCAATACTGTGCAGTCGAGCTAGTTCTTCAATGGCCTCGACAAACTCAAGTTGTTCGTATTCCATTAAAAAACTGATGGCATTGCCATGAGCACCGCAACCAAAACAATGATAAAACTGTTTTTCAGGGCTTACCGAAAATGACGGTGATTTTTCATTATGAAATGGGCAACAGGCTTGGTAGTTTTTGCCGGCTTTTTTAAGCGGAACTTTAGCATCAATTAAATCAATAATATCGGTGCGAGCAACAACGTCATCAATAAAGCCTTTCGGAATACGACCAGTCAATCACTTGCCCCTTTGAGTAGTAAAAATAATTTAATTGGATGGTGATTATTGCAAATTAACAGTGGATTTAAAATGATCTATACGGCAAATAAAACAAAACCGCAAAATTTGCATTTTGCGGTTTATGTTGCTGAAGTGTTGCAGGTCAAAAATTAACTGTTTAATTTCGACCGTACTAAACCACTTACCTTGCCCATATCGGCACGGCCAGTGATTTTTGGCTTCAATTCGGCCATTACTTTTCCCATGTCCTGCATGCCAGATGCCCCAGTGGCTTCGATGGCGGCAGAGAGCAAGGTTAGAACTTCTTCCTCGGTAAGCGCTTGAGGTAAGAAATCTTCTATAATGGCGATTTCAGCTGCTTCAATATCAGCTAGCTCGGGACGGTCAGCGGCTTCATACTGCGCTTTAGAATCTTTTCGCTGTTTTACCATCTTAGTTAAGATGGCAATAACATCTTCGTCACCAAGCTCAATTCTTTCATCTACTTCTCGTTGCTTAACCGCTGCCAAGGCCATGCGAATTGTGCCTAAACGGATTTTATCCTTAGCACGCATAGCATCTTTTTGGGCGTCTTTAAGCTGGTCAATAAGACTCATAGGTACTTCCTGACTCGAGAGTTAGTAGATTAATAAAGTTTGATGCGACGTGCGTTTTCGCGAGAAACTTTTTTCAAGTGGCGCTTAACAGCAGCAGCTTTCTTACGCTTACGAGCCCAAGTTGGCTTTTCGAAGTGTTCACGACGACGTACTTCTGAAAGGATCCCTGCTTTTTCACATGAACGTTTAAAACGACGTAGTGCAACGTCAAACGGTTCGTTCTCTTTAACTTTAATTACTGGCATTTAAAAATCGACCTCAGTATTCTGTATTTTATGGTTAAACTTTAACCAAGACTAATAAAAATGGTGCGGCATTTTAAATCCAAGCCCCGTCTTTTGTAAAGTACTTTTTTTAAATTTAAACAGGTTTTCAGGGATTATTTAACAAGACGTAATGTCTAAGAGGTTATTACTGAAATAAACTGCTCGGGGATTCAATTGAATCTCTTTGTTTCGAGGGGTAGAATGCGCGCCTTTCGCTAAGAGTAACATAGTTGCTACGGGGCGAAAACAGTCTAATTTGCACGATGGTTGGAATCGTTAGTCAAACCAGCCGGTAAACCCTGTGTATATTGATATTATCGTTATGTAAAACAAGCGAGTTTAAGGTGAATTTAACATGTTAATTTTAGGTATAGAATCTTCCTGTGACGAAACAGGCATTGCGTTATACGACACCGAAAAAGGGCTTGTTGGACATAAACTTTATAGTCAAATTGCGGTTCATGCCGATTATGGCGGTGTTGTCCCTGAACTTGCCTCGAGAGATCATGTGCGTAAAACAATACCTCTTATCAGTGAATTGTTGTCGGAATGTGATCTGACAAAACAGGATATAGAAGGAATCGCGTTTACGGCTGGGCCTGGACTTGTTGGGGCTTTAATGGTTGGAGCCTGTATTGGCCGCTCAATGGCTTATGGCTTAGGGATCCCAGCGGTAGAGGTTCATCATATGGAAGGGCATTTACTTGCGCCGATGTTGGAAGATGAGCGCCCGGAGTTTCCATTTATCGCGTTATTAGTTTCCGGCGGCCACACGCAACTTGTAGAAGTGCAAGGTATTGGCCAATACAAAATTTTAGGTGAGTCTATTGACGACGCAGCGGGTGAAGCGTTTGATAAAACCGCAAAACTACTTGGGTTAGATTATCCTGGTGGACCTATGTTGGCAAAATTAGCCGAACACGGAACTCCGGGGGTATTTAAGTTTCCTCGACCAATGACAGACCGCCCAGGATTAGACTTTAGCTTCAGTGGCTTAAAAACAGCAGCGGCAGTTGCGATTCGTGGTGCAGGGATTCATTTGTCTGGAAGTAAATCAGACGCAACTGAATTACCAGAGAATATTGACCAACTTAAAGCTGATATCGCCCATGCGTTTCAGCAAGCTGTCGTTGATACTATTGCAATTAAGTGCCGACGTGCGGTAGAGCAAACTGGAATTAAAACTTTAGTTATCGCCGGTGGTGTCAGCGCAAATACAGAACTAAGAGAGAAACTAGCTCAATTGATGGCCAAGCAGCGCGGTAATGTGTTTTATCCTAGACACGAGTTCTGTACCGACAATGGTGCGATGATCGCATTTGCGGGCGCTCAACGTATTTTGAGTCAAGGGGATCAAAACTTAAAAGTAAAAGCGAAACCACGCTGGTCAATTGAAGAATTACCTAAACTTTAATGTAAGTTTACAATAACTTTATACTCTTAAATTCGACTTAGGTTCGCTGCCATTGGCTAGGCGAATGATATTAGGGATATGTCGAGCAATAATAAGTAACGCTAACATGGTTACTGCGATTGTATATTTAGGCGAGGTTAGGTAAGTCACCAGTGGTGAAATCCCGACAGATACTATAGCGGATAAAGATGAATATCCGGTTAAACGGAATACGATCATCCAAGTTCCTAATAGAGTAAACGCAAGAGTCGAACCGACGGGCAGTAAGCAACCTAACGCGGTTGCGACCGCTTTGCCGCCTTGAAACCGGAAGAAAATCGGAAACATATGTCCGAGGCAGCAGGCCAATGCAATTGCGCCAATTTCTAAAGTCGAAAATCCTAGGTAATAACTCCCCCAGCTAGGGATTATTCCTTTTAGAACATCGAACAATAAAACCTGGATAGCCGCGGTTTTACCCGCAATACGGTAGACATTTGTTGCGCCAGGGTTAAAAGATCCTTTAGAGCGAGGGTCAGGTAATCGCCACAATTTACAGTAGATGATCGCTGAATTGACTGAACCTAGTAGATAGGTTGCAATTAATGTAAGAAAAAATTCAGCGGACATGAGTTCCTCATTGTTGGTATTTCAGCTATTATTCGCGCTTTCAATTTTCGCGTCGCGTAAACTAAGAGCGAAACGTTAATTTGGTAAGCAGATATTTATCATTGAGAGAGACGAATTACTATACAAATTTGTATTTCGTTATGGTATCCGACCTCTTGGCGATTCACAAATACAGCTCAGTTATACTATGTTGAATTGAATTATATAGGACCAAAAATTACATGGCGCAAGATATTGTTTTTATTGAAGCTCTCAAAGTTGATACTGTTATTGGTGTTTACGAATGGGAAAAAACGATCCAACAGACATTGCAATTTGACGTTGAAATGTACACTGATATTAGTCAAGCGGCACAAATAGATGACCTATCTAAAACAGTTGACTACGCCATTGTTGCAGAAGATATAGTGAAACTTGTTAAACAAAATCAAGCGGAGCTTATTGAAACCGTTGCTGAAAAGGTCGCAAGCCACATTTTAACGTCGTTTCCTGTTGAACGTTGTCGAATTAAATTACGTAAATTGGGTGCTGTAGCAAGTACGGCATCTGTTGGTGTGTTTATTGAGCGCACAAAATAAAAGTTAACGCATTAAGGGAAATCTAATGGGGATCATAGAAGTCATTGTTTTGGCGATACTGCAGGGGTTAACCGAATTTTTGCCAATTTCGAGTTCAGCGCATTTAATTTTGCCGTCGCAGATTTTAGGTTGGCAAGATCAAGGTTTGGCATTTGATGTTGCTGTTCACGCGGGTAGTTTGCTCGCCGTTGTTTTATATTTTCGGGAAGAAGTCGGCCGCATGGCGGTGAGTTGGGTTCAGTCATTTAGTGGCAAACAGGATAAAGACAGTAAATTGTCGTGGTTGATTATCCTAGGGACTATACCTGCCGGACTAGCAGGCTTTATTTTTAAAGACTTCATTGAAGAAAACTTAAGAAATACAACCGTTATTGCGGCGACAACAATTGTCTTTGGTCTCTTGCTATGGTGGGCTGACAGACAAGCAAGCCAACTTAAAGACGAATATCAAGTATCGGTAAAAAATGTTGTCATTATTGGTTTAGCCCAAGTACTAGCATTAATTCCGGGGACGTCGCGCAGCGGCATTACTATTACTGCTGGGTTAATGGTGGGGCTAACTCGAAAAGCGGCCGCGCGATTTTCTTTTCTATTATCTATCCCGCTAATTGCCGCGGCCGGTGGTTATCAAGCAATAAAATTGAGTCAAGAAATTGTACCGGTTGATTGGGCCGCAATTGGTTGGGGCACCTTGCTGTCTTTTATCAGTGCCTATGCGTGTATTCACTACTTCCTAATCTTAGTAGAAAAGGTCGGTATGTTACCGTTTGTAATCTATCGATTAATCTTAGGTTTAGTATTGATCTTCTTTTTCATCTAGTTAGTAGCCGCTAAAACAGGTTGAATTGATGTAATAATGGGGCTTAAGGCCCCATTATTTGTTTAAGGCGCGTAATGAGGTGACTATCTTTGTTTAGCCAAATAAACCACTGGTTGATTATTGTACAATCAATGTGTTGTTAAATTTACTGTCATTATTTAATTACGCTTTTCCTGTCACATATGCCCTAGAATCTAGACTTTTTGTTATTATTTTTTTACTTTTGGGCGAGAAACGTCTTATGTACTCCAAAAGGAAGAATAATAAATGAATAAAATGTCGAAGCTAACTGCAGCTTTGTTTGTTTCCAGTTTGGCCATAGCAGGCTGTGCGAGTGATTTAATGAAAGAAAAACAAATCAAGCTTGTTTATCCAGTTACCCAAAAAGGTGATGTGGTTGAAAATTATTTTGGTATTGACGTAGCAGATCCATATCGTTGGTTAGAAGATGACATGAGTAGCGAAACCGCAGCGTGGGTTGTAGCTCAAAATGAAGTGACAAACAGTTACTTAAGTCACATACCTTACCGCGAAAAAATTGAAAAACGCCTTACTGATTTAATGGACTACGAAAAAGTAGGCATGCCATTTATTGAAGGTGATTACACTTATTTTTACAAAAATGACGGATTGCAAAATCAATCGGTTTTATATCGTCAAAAAGGCAATGCCGAGCCGGAAGTGTTTTTAGATCCCAATACCTTTAGTGAAAATGGGACAGTTTCTCTTGCTAGCATAGAGTTCACTAAAGACGGTTCAAAAGCGGTTTACCTTATCTCTGAAGGTGGCAGTGACTGGCGTAAAGCGATAGTTATCGATACTGAAACTAAACAACAGTTAGAGCCTGAGCTCATTGACATTAAATTCAGCGGCATTTCGTGGTTTGGCGACAAAGGTTTTTACTATTCAAGCTATGACAAGCCAAAAGGCAGTGAACTGTCGGCAAAAACAGATCAACATAAAGTTTATTTCCATAAGTTAGGAACCCCGCAGAAACAGGATCAATTGGTTTTCGGTGGAACTCCAGAAGAAAAACATCGATATGTTTTTGGTGGCGTCAGCGATGATCTTAACTATTTGATCATTCAAGCAGCGGTATCCACATCGGGCAATAAAATCTTTATCAAAAAAATGGGTGTTAAAAACGCACCACTCGTTGCGATTGTTGATAACACAGACTCAGATACTAACTTTTTAGAAAGTAAGGGTGACGATATATATTTGGTCACCAACCTTAACGCACCTAATAAACGAGTTGTAAAAGTTAATGTCGATAATCCAGCTCCGGCAAATTGGGTTGATGTTATTCCTGAAACTGATCATGTACTCAGCGTGTCTACTGGTGGCGGTTATATATTTGCTTCCTATATTAAAGATGCCGTCTCTATGATCCAACAGTACGATTTTAGCGGTAAGAAGATCAGAGATATCGCGCTACCAGAAGTTGGCAGTGCAAATGGGTTTTATGGCAAAGATGATCAAACCGAACTTTATTATTCATTCAGCAACTACAAAACACCGACAACCATATTTAAATTAAATGTTGATACAGGTAAGTCGATTGTTCATGCGAAATCTAAAGTGAATTTTGACAGCGACAAATTTGAATCTAAACAAGTTTTTTATAAGTCGAAAGACGGAACAAAGGTTCCGATGATTATTACTTATAAAAAAGGCTTAGCGTTAAACGGCGATAATCCAACTATTTTGTATGGTTACGGTGGTTTTAACGTAAGTTTATTACCAAGCTTTAGTTCAACACGCGCCGCATGGATGGAGCTTGGCGGTGTTTATGCCGTTGCTAATTTACGTGGTGGTGGCGAGTACGGTAAAAAATGGCATAACGCAGGTACTAAATTAAATAAGCAAAATGTGTTTGACGACTTTATCGCAGCGGCGGAATATTTGTCTGCTGAGAAATATACCTCTGCAGAAAAGCTTGCTGTGATGGGGGGATCTAATGGTGGTTTGTTAGTGGGTGCTGTTATGACACAACGTCCAGACATCATGAAAGTCGCTTTACCAGCCGTCGGAGTTTTGGATATGTTGCGTTACCATACGTTTACTGCTGGGGCTGGTTGGGCATATGACTACGGCACAGCGGAAGATAATAAAGAAATGTTTGAGTATTTACTAGGCTACTCGCCAGTCCATAATGTTAAACCTGGGCTGGATTATCCTGCAACTTTAGTAACTACAGGCGATCATGATGACCGCGTAGTCCCAGCTCATTCGTTTAAGTTTGCTGCTCATTTACAGGCAAAACACACGGGCACTAATCCGACATTGATCCGCATAGAAACAGATGCGGGCCATGGCGCGGGTACGCCAACGAGTAAAATCATTGAGCAATACGCTGACATATTTGGCTTTACGTTATATAACATGGGCATAAAATCCATTTAACAGGTTTGCCAAACTGCAAGTGCATCAGAAGCATGCGCTTGCAATACGTTTAGGTATAAAACCGATTATTATGTCGAGCCATTAAAAAGCCCAAACTGCGAAATTAGCGGTTTGGGCTTTTTTGTTTTTTTATCATCACACCATTTTTTATGACAATATGTGAGTTTAAGTCTGTTCGCTTACCGTTTTTTTATAGGCGTTTATAGTCGCTACACGGCGTTCGGTTAGACGAGTTCTAATTTCGGGGCCTTGGTATCCCTCAGCTATGACATCTTGAACATTGACTTCACCCCCGAGCACTAAACATTCAGCGAGGTAATCCGCTTGCGGATAGTCACGTTCTTCAAAACCTGTTCGTCCGCGCATATCGGCAGTACAAGCAAGTAAGAACTGCGAAAATCGTTCGGGTTTACGCCACGCGTCCATTTTATCAAACAGCTTCACTATGGTGTCTGCTCTTAACTCATAAGCTCTGTGAGTATGGGTGTGATATTCACACATAAGTAAGGCTAACTCTTTGTATTCGTTAGGTACTTTTAATCGAGTGCAAAATGCTTTTAACGGTGTTAATCCAGTTTTTTCATGACCACGATGATGAGGCCACATCGACTCAGGCGTCAGACCTTTACCAAAGTCATGAACAAGGGCAGCAAAACGCGTTACCGGGCTTTTAGATAGCTTAGCGGACTGATCCACGACCAACATCGTATGAATACCAGTGTCAATTTCGGGGTGCCATTTTTCAGGATTAGGTACTCCCCAAAGTGCGGCTATCTCAGGCATTAACAGCGCAAGCGCACCACAATCCCTTAGGACATTAAAAAACACTGACGGCGATTGTTCATTAAGAGCTGAGGACATTTCCTGCCAAATACGTTCAGGAATTAAGGCGTCAAGCTCGCCAGTTTCAACCATAGTTTTCATTAATAACTGAGTTTCTGACGCTACGGTAAAACCTAAATGGTGGTAGCGGGCTGCAAACTTAGCGACTCGTAAAACTCGCAGTGGATCTTCGACAAATGCTGGAGATACATGGCGTAGGATCTTGTCTTTAACATCTTGTTGACCGTTAAATGGGTCGATAATTGTGCCATCTTCAGCTTTTGCCATGGCATTTACCGTCAAGTCGCGTCGCTCTAAGTCTTGTTCGACACTAATATCTGGGGAAAAGTCACAAACAAATCCGGTATAACCTGAGCCTGATTTTTTTTCAGTACGTGCAAGTGCATACTCATCTTGGGTTTTGGGGTGCAAAAAGACGGGAAAGGATTTACCAACTTGGTTAAATCCATTCGCCTCCATTTCAGCTATAGTCGCACCTGTAACTAGGTAGTCTTTATCTTTTATCGGGTACTTTAGAAGTTGGTCTCTTACAGCACCACCGACGAGGTAAGTTTTCAAATTGACACCTTATAACAAATAGGTATTCGCCTTAGTATATTCTGTTATGATTGACCTGTCTTAATCATTGTGATCAAAATTCTATTTTCAACACGACAATCAATAATTAACCAGATTAACATTTATTATGTATTTACAACATTTTCACCTGTCGGCAGAACCATTTAATATCGCGCCAAATCCAAGCATGTTATTTCCAAGCGATCGTCATCAGGAAGCTATAGGCTATTTGCAGCATGGACTCGCAGGTAATGGCGGATTTGTTATGTTGACTGGAGAGGTTGGCACCGGAAAAACCATGGTCAGTCGAGCGGTTTTAGGGCAGTTAACAAACGATGTTAATGTCGCTTACATATTAAATCCAACGTTAAATAAATTACAATTATTACAAACGGTATGTGAAGCGTTTGAATTAACGATTAAGCATCAGGTCGACCACAAAGTATTATCGGATTTACTGCAGGACTTTTTGCTAAACCAATATAACAATGGAAAACGTTGCGTTTTGGTTATCGATGAGGCCCAGCATTTGTCTGTAGATGCATTGGAATTGTTACGGTTATTCACCAATATCGAAACCAATGAACGCAAGTTGTTACAGATCATTTTAATCGGGCAACCTGAGTTACAGGAAAAGCTAAACAAACGGGAACTGCGACAACTCGCACAACGCATTACCGCGCGTTATCATTTGTTACCGTTAACTGAATTTGAAACTTTTTTGTATATTAACCATCGAATAGCAACAGTTGGTGGCAATCGCCCTTTATTTGAAAAGCGGGCGATGAAACAAATATTTAAATTATCCGGTGGCACACCGAGAAAAATTAATTTATTGGCAGATAGAGCCTTGATGGGAGCATTTGCGCTGAATCAATCTCAAGTCAATTCTAAGATGGTAAAGCAAGCGGCGAACGAAGTGTTTGGTCAATACCAAAGCAACGATCCTAGTTCGAGCTTATTGACTAAAAATGTAACCACAGCATTATTTATTTCTACACTTGTACTTGCAGTCATCAGTACTGTGTTATTTGTGGGTAGGGCATAATAATATGAGTTTTTTATACAAAGCGTTGCTAAAAGATAGCGCTAAAAAAAATCAAAATGAACAGGTTAATTTAACCGGAAACCCGGCGCAGGCTTCAATGTTTGCCCAGCCACAAACGACCTCAATACCGGCGGCGATATGGGCTTTAATTGGCGGCCTGTTATTAATTATTGGCTTACTCGGTGGTTATCTGCTGGGACAGACGCCAACCAATATTGTTCATTCACAACAGGTGACAAATGAGGTTCGAGATACCGGAACCGCGAATGATAGTGTAACTAATAAAATTGCGAGTACAGATAGCTTAACAGCACAAAATGAGAACCAATCGGAAGTTGCATCGCAAGCTCCCACTGAGGTTACGGCTCAAACTCCAAGTGCGGATGTGAGTGTGACAGCTAATTCGGTTGATGTGGCAAACACGGCACAACCTGTTGTGCAGGAAGAGCCGATAAAACAAATAGAAATAGGCAAAAATGAACAAGGCCAGTTGGTTACGTCGGTTACCGACGCAGTAAATCAGGCCACAAACGCGCCGACTGAGCGACGACAAGATGCGCTGACAACGGCAAATGATAACGACTTGCCTATTGCCGAAGTATCGGAAGACCTTAGATCGCAGTTTGCCATGGCGGTGGAAGCAACGGAAGAATTACCACTTAACTCTTATTCAGAGGTTAATATCTCTACCGGCTCAAGTCTAATGAGTATTCACGAATTAAGTGACGCAGAAAAAGCGGGGATACCACCACTTTATTACGGTATGCATATTTTTGCGACTGATCCAAATGAGAGATGGGTTAAGATCAACAACCAAATTCTCAAAGAAGGTGACGACCTAATGCCGGGATTACGTTTATTGGAAATTCGTCAGGATTTAGTCGTTTGGGAAACTCATTTCATCCGCTTTATGCAAGAGGCATTAGATGACTTTGCTGGATGATTTAGGTTAGGGTATGTAACGGTTGAGTATTTCGTTTTTTGTTCATTTAAATGAAATACTCTCTGGGTGTTTTAAATACAATACTGACAAATTTGAGCAAATAGTTTTTATCTAAATCAAAGGTAGTTTTCAGCAAATATACCTATTTTATTTCCGTAAAATAGACCAGAAATGACTTCAGATGGATTGTTCGAAAGGTCAAGATTCTTTGCTTCAACATGATGCCCCATTTTATCGTTATAAATTACTTTAACATTTGGGTGAACACTTGAAATTCCACGGTCTAAAACCAAGCCAACTTTACCACTGCTTAATTTGACCAAAGTGCCCGGTGGGTAAACGCCGATACACTTAATAAATCGTTGTAACAACTCAAAGTCGAATTGCTTTTCGAGTTGTAACATTCGTCTAAATGCCTGCAATACACCATAAGGTTTACCGTTGTCACCAACCCGCGTCATGCGGTCAAATTCATCAATAATACAAAATAGGCGAACACCATCATTAAGATCGGTAAGTTTCTGACCGGTAGGGTAGCCAGAACCGTCTAAACGTTCATGGTGTTGTTCAATTATTTCGATGGTTTCTTGAGTTAAGCTACCAACAAATTCAGCGATATTAATGCCATTTTGAACGTGTTCAGGTTTAACAAATTCATCTTTCATCCGTTGCTGTTCGGTCAGGTCATGCATGTTCGGTTGTTGGATGGATTGTGACATCTGTAACTTGCCTATGTCATGTAACAAGGCACCAACTACCCAGTTTTGTGCAACGTCTGCAGGCCACTCTAAACTGCGTAAAGTGGCAGAAAAATAAGCCGCGCAGCGGAGTGCATGGCCAAGTTGAAAATCTTTGTAGTACGTTACCCGCACTAAGCTTAAAACCGCGGCAGAATTGCGGTAGCTAGATGAAATAAATTCCATCGCGGCAAAGTGCAATAATGTCGCATCAATTAAATCATTATGCCTAATTAACTCAAAGGCCTTACTCAATTCCTTTGTTAATCGGTTTACGGCTTTTTTTGCCGCGTCTAATTCTTGGTTAAAGGGGACATGGCCTAAATTGTCTTTAATGGATAGAGCGTCATCATTTTTGCTTTTAAGATGTTTCTCTTCGTTTATAACTACGGAAACAATACCCTTAGCAATAAGTTCATTAATTGCAATTTGCGTCCTAACCCAACCGGAAGCAGACACTCGCATATGCCCAAGTTGTTGAGAAATATCTACAACAAATTGACCAGGTTTGAGCTGGGTTACCGGGATTCGCTTTAAATTGGGCATTTAGTTCTTTCTTCCGTTAGGGTAGCAAAACTTGTTTGAAAAACTTTATCATATCGATGTTAAAATCGTCAGGTTTAACGCTACGTTCTATCTCATCATTTATATTCGAAGCGGACAAATTAACGACTCGAGGTTCTATATGGCTCTTGTTCGTTAAACTATAAAAAACGTTTACTTCTGGGCACAATGGATTAATAAAATTAGATTTAATTACAACGCCAAGTTTATTGCTTTTTAGTTTAACTAATGTGCCAATAGGATGGATCCCCATGCAACTAATAAATTCAGTGACTAGTTCTTCATCAAAAGAGTCACCACTTTCAGCTCTTAATATTTTGAATGCCGTTATTGGATTTCGCGCCTTTTGATAACAACGATCCGCAGTAATCGCGTCGTAGGTATCAACAATCGTTATCATTCTTGCATAGGAGCTCAGCTCATCTGCAATTTTAAAGTTTGGATAACCCGTACCGTCAAGTTTTTCGTGATGATCTCGAACAACTTCCAAGCTAATGGGGTCAAGTTCTCCCGACCGTTTCAGTACTTCATAACCTAACGTGACATGACTGCGCATGATGTCCATTTCTTCATCAGTTAGACGACTAGGTTTATTTAGAACAGAGTCTGGGATACCGATCTTACCTAAATCGTGCAGTAAAGCCCCGGTTGCCAACGCATGAATTACGTCTCGGTCTAATCCAAGGTGACGGGCAAAAATGGTCATTACAATTGAGACATTGACTGAATGTTCGATAAGGTAACTATCTTTCTCACGCATTCTTGTCATACACGCAAGCGCATCTTGATTTCGAAATACAGAGTCGATAAATCCGTCAGCGACTTCTTTCATGGCGACGGTATCAATCGGCTTGCCAGCCTTCATATTGTCAAAAGCTTGCAACTGAATGTTCTTTGCAGTGCTATATAGTGTTGCGGCACGGCCTAGCTCTTGTGTAAAACCAGCGGTTGGGGTTTTATCGACTCTTTTAAGATTATTGTCAGGTACGACAGGTTCTAATTCTGGAAGAGGTTCGCGTTGTTTTGGTTGCAACGTTTTGGCTAAATCGACAATAACTCGTTCTACTTTTTTGTCCTTGAGCATGTCAATTGCACGCTGAGTTCGAACATAACCCTGAGACTTAATTTTTACTTTACCCGCTTGTTGTGTAACTTCGACCACAAACATGCCGAGTTTTAGATTTGAAATTGAAATTTCTTTCTTCATATGAATATTTTTTATTTTTATTTTTATATTTTTGTTAATTATCTTTAAATTAGCAGAACATTTGCGAAAACCCCATGCAAATAATCAAATTATAGGTGATTTGCAACATATAACCGAGCTTGGCAATTTACCTTGACCAATAAAGTCCCTATAATGCGAGCCTATTTTTATACAAACGGGTATTTTTAAGACGTGTCTAAACCTATTCAAGCCATTCGCGGTATGAACGATTGTTTACCAAATGAAACAGCACAGTGGCAGCAAGTTGAAGAAGTTATCAGGAAAACAGTAGCCAGCTATGGATACTCAGAAATTCGTTTTCCAATTGTTGAGTTTACCGACTTATTTAAACGGTCTGTCGGCGAAGTAACAGACATCGTTGAAAAAGAAATGTATACCTTTGAAGACCGCAATGGTGACTCTTTGAGTTTGCGTCCGGAAGGCACAGCAGTATGTGTTCGGGCGGCAAATCAAGGCGCATTATTATACAACCAGCAACAACGTTTATGGTATCAAGGTCCAATGTTCCGTCACGAGCGTCCACAAAAAGGTCGCTATCGTCAATTCCACCAATTTGGTGTTGAAGCGTACGGGTTTGAAGGTCCAGACATGGATGCTGAAGTTATTATGCTTTCAGCTCGCTTATGGCAAGCATTTGGTATTACTGAGCATTTACGCTTAGAGATAAACTCACTTGGTTCTAATGAAGCGCGAGCAGACTATATTCGTGCGTTAGTAGAGTATTTAGAGCAACATAAAGACAAGTTAGATGAAGACAGTTTACGCCGACTCGGAACTAATCCGATGCGTATCCTCGACAGCAAAAATCCGGATGTACAGGCGGTTTTAGAAGCTGCACCTGTGCTGTCTGAATACTTAGATGAAGAATCAAAAACCATGTTCGTCGAGTTGCAACAACGACTTGACGCTGTGGGAATTAAATACGTCATTAATGAAAAATTAGTGCGCGGCTTAGATTATTACAATCGTACCGTGTTTGAATGGGTCACTGAGAGCTTAGGTTCACAAGGTACCGTTTTAGCGGGTGGTCGATACGATGGCTTAGTTGAGCAACTTGGTGGTAAAGCAACCCCAGGTGTTGGCTTTGCCATGGGAATTGAAAGGTTTGTATTATTATTGCAAACTCTTGACGTTTTAAAGGAACCAACTTCAACAGCTGATGTCTATATGGTCGCAGCTGGCGCAGGAACCGATATGAAATCGGTTGAACTTGCAGAAGTGTTGCGAACTGAAGTTGACGGTATTCGTGTTGTTAGCCATTGCGGCGGCGGAAACTTTAAGAAACAAATGAAACGGGCCGACAAAGTTGGTGCCAGTCTTGCCATTATTTTAGGTGAAGACGAACTGAATAATAAGCAGGTTACGGTGAAAAACCTACGTCAACATGGCGAGCAAGAAACCGTAGCTTGGGAACAATTAGCAGCACGTGTAAGTGCGATTCTTGAATTAGATTGAGAGCGAGCTCACGTAGCCGCTGTAGTACAAAATAAGAGGTTGTAATGGAAATTTACTCTACAGAAGAACAACAAGTCGAAGCAATTAAGAAGTATTGGCACGACAATGGTACTCAAATTATCGTAGGTGCACTTTTAGGTTTAGGTGGCTTTTTTGCTTGGAATCAATATGTAGATTCTAAAATAGAAGCGCAAGAAGCAGCATCAGCGGCTTATGACCAATTTATTGAAAAGTCGGATTCAGCGGACGCAAATTTATCTAGCGAACTACAACAGTTTGTTGATGCTCATGGTGAATCGGGTTATGCCATCTTTGTTAATTTAGTGGCTGCGAGAAAATCAGTTGAAGATAACAAATTTGAACAAGCGTTGTCTGAATTGTCAGCAGCAGCAAAGTTAACAACTGATCAAACGTTGAGCGGTCTAATCGCGACTCGTATTGCCCGTGTAAACATTGAGCTTAAGCAATATGATGCAGCGTTAACGACACTGAATGCAATTAAAGACGAAGGTTATAAATCTCGTGTTGCAGAATTGAAAGGCGATGTTTATCTTGCACAAGGCAACGCCGACAAAGCGCGTGTAGAATATCAAGCAGCTGCAGATGCAGGTGGTTTGACAGGTAACACGTTGTTAAAAATGAAATTGGATGATCTTGCACTTTCTTCTGAAGTTAAGGGCTAGTACGCACTTATGGCAATATTATCAAACAGCCTATTGAGGCATTACAATCCACTTAAAATCGTTGCAACGGCTGTTTGTGTTGCTTCGTTATTAGTTGGTTGTGAAAGCACTGAAGAAAACGAAGAGCTTCGTATAGCCGAACTTAAACCGTTTAACATTACACGTCATGTGGAAGTTGAATGGCGCGAACATCCGGGAGATGGGGTTGAAAATTACTTTAGTAATTTACGTCCAGCGGTAACGGAAGATCGTATTTTCACGGCGAGCCGTGATGGCGAAGTGATTGCATTGTCTGCTAAAGATGGTGACGAAATTTGGCGCACAGACACACGGAAAAAACCACCTACATGGTGGACTAAAATTCGTATGAAATCTGTACCAAGTGCGAAGTTAAGTGGCGGTATCACTGCGGCTTATAACAATCTCTATATTGGTACTGAGAACGGTGATGTAATTGCCTTAAGCCAAGAAACTGGCGAAGTGCTTTGGCAGACCCGAGTGACTGGTGAAGTTATTGCAGCACCAGGCTGGGGAGAGGGTTGGATAACCGTTTCTACGACATCGGGACATGTGTCTGCTTTACATCCTGACTCTGGTGAAATTCGTTGGGAAGCTGAAACTGACACTCCGGCACTGACCTTGCGTGGTACTTCTACACCTTCGGTTACCGGTGGTGGTGTTTTAGTTGGTACTGCAACTGGTAAATTAAAAGTCTTTATTTTAGATGGTGGCATTCCTGCGTGGGAAGCCGTTATTGGCAAGTCAAAAGGCACGACAGAGCTTGAGAAGCTAATTGATGCGGACAGTCAGCCAATCGTTGCTAATCAAGTGGCCTATGCAGTTGCATACAATGGCAACCTTGCTGCTGTAGATGTTTTGTCTGGGCGTATTTTGTGGCAACGTGAATATTCGTCTTATCGTAATTTAACATATGACAATGACATGTTGTATTTGACTGAAGCGAAGGGAAATATCGTTGCAGTAGATGCAAAAAACGGTATTGAAAAATGGACTCAATCTGAATTTTATAATCGCCGTTTAACTCAACCTGTAGTCTACAAAGACACATTAGTTGTGGGCGACTATGAAGGCTACTTTCACTTTGTCGATAAAAAGACGGGTGAGTTAGTCTCTAGATTTAAGTTAGACGACATCGATTATTCAGCTGTACGTTGGTTTATTAGCTGGTTTACGTCGGAAGACCGAACAGCTTATACAGCACCAGTGGTACGCGGTGATTTATTATATATCCAAACTCGAGATGGCGAAGTTACAGCATTACGACTACCGTAATAGTAAGCCATTGATATTTGGGCTTTGCTGTTCAATTTGAACTGCAGAGCCTTTTTTGTTTTTAGAATTATCAGTTTTGGCATTGTGCCAAACAAATTTGAGGTAAACCCATGCTTCCTGTGGTGGCACTAGTTGGACGACCAAACGTCGGAAAATCAACCCTATTTAACCGTCTGACAAAAACACGCGATGCGCTTGTCGCAGATTTTCCTGGCTTAACTCGTGATAGACGTTACGGCCAAGCTGCGCATATGGAAAGCAACTTTATTGTAGTTGATACCGGTGGTATAGACGGCACAGAAGAAGGGATTGACGTCGAAATGGCTGAGCAGTCGCTGATTGCGATTGAAGAAGCTGACGTTGTGTTATTTATGGTTGACGCTCGAGCTGGATTAACCGCTGCAGATCAAGCAATTGCTGAGCATTTACGTAAGAAAAATAAACCTACTTTTATCGCTGCCAACAAAATTGATGGCATCGACGGCGATTCGTATAGCGCTGAATTTTACGGATTAGCAATGGGTGATGTATATCAAATCGCCGCCGCCCATGGACGCGGTATTTCGCAATTGTTAGATCTTGCATTAATGCCAATTGTCGAACGCCTTGCAAACGAATTTGAAGAGCAAATGGGCCTTATCGATGCGTCGGCTGTTGAGTCTGGTGATTATGAGTTTGCTGAACCTGAGTATGACGAAAATGGCGAAATCATTGATACTAATGATGAAGACGCTATCCCGTTTGAAGACCTCCCTATTAAATTTGCAATTATTGGTCGCCCGAATGTAGGTAAGTCAACGCTGACTAACCGTATGTTAGGTGAAGAACGTGTTGTTGTTTATGATATGCCTGGCACGACTCGTGATTCAGTTTATATACCAATGGCCCGAAATGACCAAGATTACGTGATAATTGATACCGCAGGGGTTCGTCGACGTGGACGTATTACTCAATCTGTTGAAAAATTCTCTGTGGTCAAAACGCTGCAAGCAATTGAAGATGCAAACGTTGTATTGTTGCTATTAGATGCCCGTGAAGGTATTTCAGATCAAGATCTCAGTTTATTAGGCTTTGCGTTAAATGCGGGTCGTTCAATTGTTATTGCCGTGAATAAGTGGGATGGCTTAGATAAAAGTGACAAAGAAGAAGTTAAACGCGAACTTGATCGCCGCTTAGGATTCATCGACTTTGCACGACTTCACTTTATCTCTGCATTGCATGGTACTGGGGTTGGTCATTTGTATGAATCAATTGATGAAGCGTATAAAAGTGCGACTAAACGTATTTCGACATCAATGGTGACTCGCATCATGAAAATGGCGCAGGATGACCATCAGCCACCAATGATCCGTGGCCGTCGTATTAAGCTTAAATATGCCCATGCCGGTGGTTATAATCCACCGCGGATCGTTATCCACGGCAACCAAGTAAAAGACTTGCCTGACAGCTACAAACGCTATCTTATGAATTATTATCGTAAAGCCCTAGATGTAATGGGGACACCGATAAAAATTGAGTTTAGAGAAGGTGAAAACCCGTTTGAAGATAAAAAACCGAAAGCAAAAACTTTGTCGCAACAGAGACAAGCGGGCGGATTTATTAAACGTCACAGCAGAAGAACTTAATTTTGACGTGATTTGGTTTGGATCCGCTACGTAAAGTGGTTGGATCCAAATCATTGAAGTGCTATTCTCAAGGCACTTTGGTACATGTGAGAGTACATTTCATTTAGAAATGTGAGTTATGAAACAGTTATTAGAAACGTTCCCGAATCCCCATAAATACATTTTGGCTGCAGTCGCATCTATTTTAGCGATTGTTCTTTTATTGCCCTCTGAATCTGCTGTTGCGTCTAAACCTGCTCATGCAGTTGTTGCGAATTATGCTTCACTCGCCGTTGGTAAAGAATATCCTTTGCCGCTAGAGCTGAAAAATATCAGCACTGAAGTTGAATTTGAGACTTATCAAAAACACGTTGAAATTCGTAATGGTGATTCATTAGCGACTATTTTTAAACGTGAAAAACTTCCCCAGAAAACCATGTTGGCAATTGTCCGTTCAGGTGACGTTGCGAATAACTTTACCAAATTAGTGGTTGGTAAAGAGCTCACCTTTGAATTTGATCAAGATGATCAATTTATTGCCCTATATTATCCTCTCGACGCAATACGTACCCTGTCGTCTAAACTGACCGATGAGGGTGGTTTTGTTGCGACGATAGAAGATAAAGAAATTGTTACGACGGAGCGTTATTTTGAAGGCCATATCGCTTCTAACTTTTGGAATGCTGGAACTGCCGCAGGCTTGACAGATAACCTCATTATGAATCTTGCTAATGTATTTGCTTGGGATGTGGATTTTGCGTTAGATATACGCGAAGGTGATAAATTTTATACCCTAGTTGAAGAGATATATGTAGACGGTGAATTTGCCGGTTTTGGCGATATTCTCGCAGCAGAATTTGTGAATCAAGACGATACATTCACTGCGGTTCGATATACCGATGGTCGTTATTATACGCCAGACGGTGATAGTATGCGTAAAGCTTTTTTACGTGCGCCTGTCAGCTTTAAATATATTAGTTCTAACTTTACCAATCGTCGCTACCACCCAGTGCAAAAGCGTTATAAAGCACACCGTGGCGTTGATTATGCCGCAAGTACAGGGACACCTGTTGTTGCCGCTGGTGACGGTAAAGTTATCCGTTCAGGCTATGACAAATTTAATGGTCATCATGTTTTTGTTGAACATGGCGGCGGTATAACCACTAAGTACATTCACTTCTCTAAGCGAAAAGTGAAGACCGGCCAACGAGTTAAGCAAGGCCAGTTGATTGGACTAGTCGGTAGCACCGGATTGGCCGCTGGTCCGCATTTACATTACGAATTTTTAGTTAACGGTACTCACCGTAATCCTAGAACTGTGTCATTACCAAAAGCAAATCCAATTGCAGGTAAAGAAAAACCGTTATTTTTAAGCTTTGCATCTGAACGTCTTGGTCGTTTAAACCACAGTAAAAATTTGCTGCTGGCAATGCGCTAATATAGACGGCCAAATGATTGCGCCTGAGTATTACATTGGTTTAATGTCCGGCACCAGTTTAGATGGTGTCGATGGCGCTTTGGTAGCGATTAGCGCTCATGATTCAAATTCAGTTGATGTTAAACTACTTCAAAGTATTGAAATACCGATCCCATCAGAACTGACCAATACATTATCTTTGTTGTGCCACGCCGACGAATTTAATCTAACAAGGTTATTTAAAACTGAAGTACAGTTAGCACACTTATTTGCAGATGCCGTAATCCAGCTACTTGCAGAAAGTGAATTGAACGCATCTGATATAAAAGCGATAGGCTGCCACGGCATAACCATTAGGCATTTTCCGAATTCTCCAACGTATTTTTCAAAGCAAATTGGTGACGGCAGTAAGTTGGCCGCGTTGACTAAAATAGACGTCGTGAATGATTTTCGAATGGCGGATGTCGCTGTTGGTGGTCAAGGTGCACCATTAGTTCCCCCTTTTCATCGTGCGGTATTTAACAATCTTGAGCAAACCGCCGTGGTTAATTTGGGCGGGATTGCCAATATCACACTAACCGATGCTACCGGTCGTTTAATCGGTTTTGATACTGGTCCGGCTAATACATTATTAGACAAGTGGTGTTTTCAGCATACCGGTAGCCGTTATGATAAAAATGGTGAATGGGCGGCAACGGGGAAGGTAAATAGGCAACTTTTAGCGTTGTGTTTATCCGATCCATATTTTCTAAAATTACCCCCAAAAAGTACAGGCAAAGAGCACTTCAATTTGCCCTGGCTAGAACGATTAATCTCAATTGTTGAAGAGGAAAATGCGCCATTATTGCCGCAGGATGTGCAGGCAACTTTGCTCGCCTTGACGATTCAGGCAATCAAAATCAGCTTAGAACCAAAATTTAATATTAAACAATTGATCGTCTGTGGCGGTGGTGTGCATAATACTCATCTTATGGCTGAGTTAGTGAATAATCTTCCTAATACGTTGGTAACATCAAGTTTAGAATTTGGTGTATGCCCTGACTCTTTAGAAGCCATGGCGTTCGCTTGGTTGGCGTATTGCCGAGTAAACAATATTGAAAGTAACTCACCAAGCGTCACCGGCGCGGCTAATGCCAAAGTATTGGGTGCCTGGTACCAAAAATAATAATAATGGGTAGAACTAAGTTTGAAGTATAATATTTCTGCATTTTTTAAAGCGGTTGCGTTTCCAAGTCTGATCTTTTGTAGCGTAATTTTTGCAGTTGCAATGCAATGGGTTGACTTGTCAGCTTGGCAGGGGATCATATTACAAACACCTTTTTTATTGTTTGTAGCCACAATCATTTTGGCCCTGCGTTTCAATCAAACTCGCATTATCTATATCGTCCTATTTTTAATGATCGGCTGGGCAACAATAGCCAAAATTGACGACTTTCAAAACCTTCGTTTACATTCAAGTTTGTTTTTTATTAGTCAATTGGCCGTTATTTGTTTGTTTAGTTTTGATCAGAATAAAGCTGTCTGGGGTCGTCATGGTCTAGGTCGGTTACTATTGTTATTTATCGTTTTCCTAATCAATTATCGTTTTAACCAATCGATTACACTTAATCAAATTTTAGAATTTAAATTTGTCACCTTGTCATCAACCGCAAATCTTTCTGAAACATTTCAAGTTGATATGTTGGTAGTGACTATTGGCTTAATCGTGTTGTTTGCGCGCCAATTAGTAAAACCAAACCAAATGAATGCGAATTTGTGGGCAATAGCATTTGGTTTAACGATAATGCATTTTGGTAAGTTTGATAGTCAAATTCAGATGATCTGCTACATACTATTTGGTGTGCTTTTGATCCACGCCGTGTTATCGGATTCTTACCAGATGGCATTTTCGGATGAGTTGACCGGTTTGGCTGCACGTCGAGCATTATTGCAGTCGTCAATTTCATTGGGTAAAAAATATACATTGGCAATGTTAGATGTAGACCATTTTAAGAAGTTTAATGACACTTATGGGCACGATGTTGGCGACCAAGTATTGCGACTCGTGGCGAGTAAACTCGATGAAGTTAAAGGCGGTGGCAAGGCTTATCGCTATGGTGGCGAAGAATTTACCATCGTATTCCCAAACAAATCGGTCAACTATGCAATTCCATTTTTAGAACAGGTTCGTGAGAATATCGCAAATTATCAAATGGCTATCCGCAATGATGACCGTCCTGAAGAACCTCAAGACGGTAAAAGTAAGCGTAAGAAAAACGCCGGTGGTACAAAATTTGTAAATGTCACAATTAGTATTGGCGTAGCCGAACGTGAAGGTGAGCTGAAAGATTTTGACCAGGTTTTAAAGCAATCTGACGAAGCCCTTTACCGAGCCAAACAGGCAGGGCGTAATTGCTTAGCTGAATAGCTTTCATCGTTATGCGCGGATCTATTGTTTTTGAGGTTAAGGCTTAAAATCGACAAATCGTTGAAAAGGTTAACTATGGATAATCAGAAAGTTGCACTTATCACCGGTGGTGGTCGAGGTATTGGCGCGGCGACCGCAAAGTTGTTTGCTCAACACGGCTATGCAGTTTGCATTAATTACAAATCAAATAGTAAAGCCGCCACGAGTCTTGCCAAAGAAATTACTGCTGAGGGCGGATACTGCATAACAGTTCAAGCCGATGTAGCTAACGAAGCTGATGTATTACGACTGTTTTCCACCATCGACGATAAGTTTGGTCCGCTAAGTGTCTTAGTTAATAATGCTGCAGTTTTACAAACTCAAAGTCGATTAGTTGATATGAGCGCTGAACGAATTAATACAGTTCTTGTTAATAATGTGACAAGTGCATTTTTATGTTGTCGAGAAGCGATAAAACGTATGTCGACCGCTAATGGCGGTGCAGGCGGCGCGATAGTCAATGTATCTTCTGGGGCTGCACGCAGTGGCTCTCCAAATGAATATATTGATTACGCCGCATCTAAAGGAGCCATTGATACTTTAACCAAAGGATTGTCATTAGAAGTTGCGGATGAGGGCATTCGAGTTAATTGTGTCCGGCCTGGACTTATCTATACGGACATGCACACCGATGGCGGTGAACCAACAAGAGTCGATAGGTTAAAAACTAAAATACCACTTAAACGAGGTGGGTTGCCAATTGAAGTCGCCGAGGCGATCTACTGGTTAGCTTCTGACAGTTCATCGTTTTCAACAGGGACCTTTGTTGATGTCACCGGAGGTATGTAAAGCTATTTGAAGTAATTCAAATAGCTTATTGAGCATTACGGTTCAAGTCTATAAATAGACTCAAAATCGAGTCTAAAAGCTAATATAAAAGCTAATCAAAATTAACATAGGCGCTATCAACACCGGTGTAAAATAAGGCGAATACAATCGTTAATCAGCCGGAATATGACGCCAATGTTTGGCTAAATACATTTCATGGCTCAAACTGTTTGCCGCCGTTGCTTTAAGATTTTTTTCTATTCCGTCTAATGTTCTTGTCAAATCAAACTGAGTTTTTCCAGCCATAATCGGGGCAACAGCCTGTGGTAAAATACCTTGCCCTGTTAATACCGCTAGCCAGTTATCTTGCTTAAACAGTTCTTTGTCGTGGGCAACTAAATGCCCATGTTGCTTAAATAAGTCAATTTTACGTTGTAATGACGCTGGAATATCCATTTCTTGGCAACGTTGCCAGTATGGGCTGTCATTACGTTCTGTGGCTTTGTAATGCAAAATAATAAAGTCTCGCAGATGTTCATATTCTTTTTGCGTTTCTTGGTTAAATTCATCCTGCAATAAAGGTGAACATGAATTGTCTGGAAACAATCTAACAAGTCGCATAATAGCGCTTTGTATTAAATGCAGGCTGGTAGATTCAAGTGGCTCTAAAAATCCAGCTGAAAGCCCAATAGCGATACAGTTATGTTGCCAACTTTTTGTTCTTCGACCGGTTTTAAATTTGATAACATTTGGCTCAGTTAAGAGTGGGCCATCAATTGCTGAGGTCAGTGTGGTTAATGCTTCGTCATCACTCATGTAATCGCTGCTGTAGACATTTCCATTACCCATGCGAGTCTGTAGTGGAATTCGCCATTGCCAGCCTGCATGGTGAGCTATAGAGCGTGTATAGGGCGATATACTTGTCATATGAGCCGATTGAACTGCAATTGCACGGTCATTAAATAAATGTTCTCCCCAATCTTCAAATTCAACACCCAATGTATCACCAAGTAATATGGCGCGTTGGCCGCTGCAGTCGACAAAAAAATCGCCATCAACTTGTTGCTCAGTCGCCAAAGTAACCGATTCAATATGTTGGTTAACAGAGTTGCTGACGACATTAACCACTTTGCCTTCAATGCGATTAACCCCGAGTTTTTCTGCGAATGCTCTAAGAAACTTCGCGTATAGACCTGCGTCAAAATGATAAGCATAGTCAAAGTTATAACTTAATGATTTAGGGTCAGTGCTCGGTAACATAAATTTGTTGTTGCTTGCTAACTGCCACGCCATTGAAAACTCTTGCAGCTCACGTTTGTCACCATTGAGTTTTGCCTGCAGCCAGAAGTAAGGGAACGGCATGTAGTCAAAGTCAGTAGCAAATGAACCAAACGGATGCATATATTTGTGGTTTTGTGTCCGCCAGTTTTCAAACTCAATCGCTAATTTTATGCTGCCGTTACAAAATTTAATAAACTCGGATTCATTTATTCCTAAAAGAGCGTTAAATCGTTTGATTGGTGGAATGGTGGCTTCGCCAACACCGATAGTGCCAATTTCTTCAGATTCAATTAATGTGATGTTGACCGAGCTGTTCAGTTGTTTAGCTAACATCGCGGCTGTCATCCATCCCGCTGATCCACCGCCAACAATTACGACATTTTTTATAAGACTGTTCATAGTGTTTGTTTTTCGACTTTACCTGACAGAAGTAGATTAATTAACATAACGTAAATATCGTGTCCCGAAAATAAAAACTGCCGCAGAAGCGGCAGTTTATTAAGGACTTTTTTTCTATTGTAGATTAAAACTTAGCGTTTAGACCTACGTAGAATTGACGACCGAAGTACTGCAACGTACCTGTAGCCGCTTGGCTACCAAAGTAAGAACGGTTCGGTTCGTCAGTTAAGTTATTAACTGAGAAAATACCTTGTAGTTCTTCTGTGAACTGCCATGACGCCTGGTAGTCGACAATAAGTTCTTCTGCGAAGAAGGCTTGTTGTTCATCACCGATAGCAATTTGGTTACCAACGTACTCTTCACGATAGCGCGCATTAATTCGGGTTGCGAATTTGTCGTCGTAATCGTAAAACAAGGCTGCTGTCCATACTCTTGGCGATAGGAATGGATATGGCGATTTAACATCGTCTTGTCCAGATACTGCCGCAAATTCAGATTCAACTTCAGATTCTGTGTAAGAGTAACTTGCACTGATACCTAAGCCTTCAAATGCACCTGGTAAGAAACTGAATGTTTGCGTATATGCAACTTCAATCCCGCGGAAATAACCGCCCTTACCGTTGTTTAGAAGAACATGGTAGTCACCAGAAGGCACAGGTGTTTGCGATTCATCATTTGGATCTACAGCTGGCGGTGTAATGCCATTTGCTTCAAAGTCGTAATCACGTAACGTCGTTTTCTCTGGGAAGTTTTCGATGTCTTTGTAATAAAGTGCAACTACGATTGCGCCTTCAGTTTCCGAGAAATAATGCTCATAAGACAAATCATATTGATTTGCATAAAACGGTCGAACTTCTGGAGACGTATCACGATTTAAATCGGCTTCTTTTGCAACACCTTTTTCTTTGTCTTCACCAAACGACCATGCACCACTTACTGCCATGTTGTTCATGTCAGGACGTGACATTACACGTGCCGCTGCAAAACGAAGTTGGTCGTTTTCCGTCAATTGAACATTTAAGTTCATTGATGGTAAAACGTCGGTGTAATCGATACCTAGAGTCGTGTGAAGATAAGTTGTTCTTGTCTCACCAAAGTCATCAGTAATAGGGTCGCCACCGCCAGCGACAACAGGATCTTCAACACCAGTCGCTGATTGTTCCGTATGAATTATACGAGCACCAATGTTACCTGTTAGCGGGAAGCCACCTATTTCAGTATCTAAGTTTGCTTGAAGATAAAACGATAAAGTTTCTTCTTCAACAAGGCTTTCTTGCCAGATTGTCCAATCGTAGGCCCAATCTTGACGAGCGGTCGTATCTTCACCTTGGCTTTTTAACCAGACATTTTCAATGTAAGTATTATCTACGCCAATAAACGCTGGGAAGTTAGAAAACTCACCTTCAAGTTGCACAATTTCATAATCGCCATCTTGTAGCTGATAAGGCATACACGTTTCTTCAGGTTGTTGATTTTCATCGTAACCTAAAACGTATTGACCATTACGCAACAATTGACCGTAATTGGCAATGTCACAGTAGTTGTATGCTTGACGACGGTTGCTATAACTTCTGTCAGCATAGCGAACACCTGTTTCAATACCCGATAAATAATCATTATCAAGCGTATATTTAAAGTCTAAACGTACAGAGTTTGCTTCGTTTTTCTCTAAATGAGGGTACTTCTCAAGTGAACCAACCATCATGCGCGACGGATCGGTTAACGCACCTTGAACATCGTCATTAAACGAAATATCAGGTAATTCTAAGCCATTGTAATCGACATTAACAACAATGTTGTCAGTAACAACAGGCATTGCAGCAGATGCATCTTCAGAAACCCATAAACGCATAACTTCGTCACGGTAGTCAGACTCACCGCTTGAATGGGCAATATCTAATGTCATTTCTAAGTCATCGGAGATTAAATAGTTAACATTAAAACCAAAAGACTTAACTTCACTGTTTGTCGTGTTGTCATCCGCTTGAGTTTGGAATGTTAATGTATTTGCATAACGTGGGTACGGAGGGTTGTTATCCGGATTATTATCTACATCTCTATAATAAGAACCACCAACTAGGTATTCATTATTGTCACCCGCAAATACTGGGTTCTGGAAGTAAATTGAATTACCATCTGCAATTGAACCAATACCATTTACACGGTAACCGCGGTCTATACCTTGTGAATCAAACTTAGAATAGAAGAAGTCACCTTTGATGGTAAGTTCATCAGTAGGTTGATAGGTCAGTGAACCCATAACACCTTGGCGAAGTTCTTCACCACCGCGAGCCATTAATTCAAAACCCTGTGGAATGATGTAATAACCTGATTCCATCACTTCGTTGCCATTTTCATCAAGTACGACGTTGCCGTCGGTATCGATGACAGGTTGTGACAAACCACCATCTTCTAAGCCATTAATTGGTAACTTAGCGAGTCGAGGTTGATAATTTACAAACTGTGTAGATATCTTTGGTTGTTGCAAACGCGCATAACCCAAAGAAACACCAACCGTTTCATCTAGGAACTTACCTTGATACGAGAAACTGATACGGTTACCTAGCGGATCTGCATCTGGATGTTCATCAGCAGAATCGTTGTAACTAAGTTTGGTTTGGATTGCGAAAGTATGGTCTTCGTCATTTTCCAAAGCATTTGCCGTTTTAAGTTCAATAGAACCGGCAACACCACCTTCAACAAGTGACGCTTTTTGTGATTTGTATACTTGTACTTGGTTTATGAGTTCTGATGGGTATTGGTCAAATTGAACAGAACGACCACCTTCATCAGTAACGACTTCACGGCCATTTAAGGTAGAAAATACAAATCCACCTGACATACCGCGTATATTTAGTTCACTAGATTGACCACCAGAACGAACGGCAGTAACACCAGGTAATCGTGAAATCGCGTCGGCGATTGATACGTCTGGTAATGCACCCATGTCATCTGCGGACACTGCTTCTACAACAGTATCTGAATAACGTTTGGTATTTAGTGATTCTATAAGACTGCGACGGAAACCACGTACTTCGATGACTTCTACGTCTTCTTCAGCTGCTTTTGGTTCGTCATCTTCAGCTGCGTACGTAGGCAAAGTTGCAAACGAGACACCGCCTAACATTAACGCAAGTGAAAGCGCGCTGGGCTTAAACTTTTTCATGTGTATTCCTCAAACAAGTTGTTGTTATTTTTGTTGAAGAGTGTGACTGCGTTTATTTCGGACTAAACTTTTCACATTTAAATAGCGTTTATACACTTTTTGATTATTTTTTCTGGCAACGTCGCTAAACATAATCAACAAATTAGTAATTAACAAGCTTGTTTGGCACGCATACGTATTCATGGGTATGCAAGTCCGTTCTATATATACAAAGGCCTAAGCGTCTATTATCTTTCATGGTGTTGAGTGTTTTGTAATCAGCGATTTCGGACAGGTAAAATAAATGTAATCTACCACTAGGCAACAACCAGTAGTAGAGCAGTATCGACAGGGTTACGTTTTACCAAAAACCTTAGAAGCCAATGCTTCTGGGGATAACATTTTAATAGCACCTAATGACTAAACACTAGTTAATGGAGTTATTTCCTATGAATTTTAAGTTAAAACCTTTGGCAGTTGCATTAATTGCAACGACAACAGTCTTAAGTGGCTGTAGTACAGAGGATGAAAAAATTGAAAAAAATGTTCTGACAACACCCGGGCAGGTAAATGCTGTCACTGGTGTAATTGAAACTGCAGCGTCTGGTTTGGTATGCCAATTACCAGATATCGTGCAATCAATAGATTCAGATTTTTATCCACTAACTCAAGATGAAAAAGACAGTTTACGTGCAATCGTCGATCCGGCAGGTACATGGTCAGATGCGGAAATTACTGCTTGGAATAGCAATGATTTGTCCGCAACTGGAACTGCGTATACTTACGATTACGGCGCTGCTGATCTTTACGCTGCTTTTGCGACTGCGGCTACCGGTCACACTAATCAATTTGGTTTGACTGAAGAAGAAGTTGCACGTCAGGTAATTGCAAAAGCGGAAGCTAAAGCGTTTAAAGTCGGTCAAAAACAAGATGTCATTTTTGGCGATAACTTTGATACTTGGTTTGACGACTGGTTTGCACAAATTCCTTATTCTGACTATTTAGGTGCTTCACAGCGTCTTGATAGAGCTAAGCGTGGCTTAGAACTTTCAATCAATAGTGCATTAGATAATCAAGAATTGTGTTACACACCGCCGACGGAATGTCCAAACTACAAAATTTTGGATGAATCAGGAACATACGACTGTATTACACCTGAAGCAAACCCTATTGCTGATGCACCTGCACCTATTGATATGGCAGGGACGGGGCAAGCAGTAGTTTATTTCCGTAAAAATGGTGAGCAGGATTCAGCTAACTATGAAGGCATAACTATCCATACCTGGAACAACAGTAACTGTACTGCGTACGCTGAAGATGGCGACAATGCAAGTGTTACGAGCTGGGGCCAAGGTAAATCGCCAGCAGGCATTGATCCTAATTACGGTATGTTTTGGGTTTTAGATCTAGTTGATGGGCACGACAATTGCGGTAACTTTATTGTCTACCACAAAAGCAGTGGTGATAAATTCATTACTCAAAACGATGCAATGATCCCATTAGGTAATAGCGGCGACGTTGTATTCCACGACATAGACAAGCGGGTCTTCTTCCAAGAAGGTTTCCCAGCGAACTTTATCGACGGCGTTTTCTTAGCTAACCAACATCCGTTTTTTGGTGCCTCAGCTGGCAGTAAATCATGTGGTTGGGGAACAGCACTTGATGCATCAGGTGAAGCGTGTTTAGGCCAAGAAATCTTAGATTGCCCTGCAGGTTCATACCCGGTCGGTGTTGGCCAAACAGATATCGCGTCTAAATGTATAGAAGAGTTTGACCCAACGGAAACCACTGTTTACCTACGTGGCGGCTTTAATGGTTGGGGTGACCCACTGGAAACTGCGCAATTTACGCACAAAGGTGACGGCCACTATGCTTATCATTTAACGTATACCGATCACCCAGAAGGTTCATCACTAAGTCATGTTGCAGGTAAGCAGATAGAAGTGATGATTGAAGCTGGCGAAACGCTAACTTTACCTGACGGTGAAATGTTGGCTGTTAATTCTATCCCTGCGGGTTCGGTATTAATGCTTGCTGATGGCACGTCAGTTACATTAGGTGACGGCACACATATGTTGAGTCTACCTGATGGTGTTGATGCACCGACGTCTGATACGCAGACTTATGCTTTAACAGAAGGTTCTAAGCTGACATTGGCGGCTAATGCTAACTTCGATGATTTTGCCTGTGTCACTCAATGTGAAACAAGCTACTTCTTCAAAGTTGCAGATGCAAATTGGTCAGAACCTACCACTTACGGTGGCGTAAAAGGTGGAGATACCCCAAGTGTTGGTGGAACAATCGCTTTAACCGCTGGTGAAGGTGTTGGTCAAGATATGTCGATTTCTTTGGAATCTGATTCATTCTACCTGTTTGAGTTTGATGCTGCTAAATCGTCAGAGGCAACTTTGACTATTAATAAAACACCAGTAGCTGCGTTTCCAATGTTAACAATTGATGCTAATGACCCAATTGAGCTTGCTTATACGAGTAATGGTCAATATGCCGCATCAAAAGTTGCATTAACCGCAGGAACTTATTCATTGGTTTTAGCCGACGCTGACAATGGCTTTGCTGTTGGTGGTAAGACAGGCGATGCTGATGTCACTATAGGTGAAGCTCTGACATTAGAAAATGATGGTAGCGCATTATCCTTAGTGGTGGCATCTGACGGTGAATTTGACGTTGTTTTAGACCTTTCAGATGTTGCTAATCCTACGTTGCTAGTACAACCAGGCGTGCCGTATGGAACTGAAAAAGTATACATTCGCGGAACGATGACAGGTTGGGGTGACCCTGCACCAGATGAAGACGAAGCTAAATATAACGAAGATACTCGTGAATATTCATTGGTTTATGGTCTTGAAGCTGGTGGCACACATGCATTTAAGTTTGCAAGTAAAGCATGGGGTGGCGCACTAGATTTAGGTCCTGGCGCATATGACTATTCTACAGCGGATGGCGCATTAGCAATCGGCGAGAATGGTAACTTTACTGTGTCACCGACTGAGTCTACAGCGTATGAGTTCTCAATTTCATTCGACGGTAAGACAAAAGGTGAGTTGAAAGTTGTTGAAGCGCCAATCTACATTCGTGGCGGTATTTACGGCTCAGGTGACTGGGGTGCAGACGAAACAATGCGTTTGAACTTCGAACCATCTGATGCAGGTAATGACGCAGAAGCGGGCCATGTTTACTCAAGTGTTGTTACTACAACTGGAACAGGCTTTTTTAAAATAGCCGACGAAGGTTGGGGTGGGTCATTTGGATTCAACTACGGTGCAAGTGCAGAGCAAGAAGCTGCAGGCACTAACGTAATTGAACTAGGTGTGCCATTTGATACAACGCATGGAAACGATTCTAAAAACATCAGTTTCCAACAACCTGCGGGTCAATATAGATTCTCGTTTGATGATGTAACTAAGCAGTTAACAGTTACAACAGTAGAATAAGTTTTGTAATGACTACAAAAACATAAAGAAAACCGGCTCCGGCCGGTTTTTTATTGCCTAATTTTTATTAACACAATGGATAGATTTAGATGACAAAGTGATTTTTATTGTTGCGCTTATTCGCCCCTATATCCTGTTCGGATGACAAACCAAAATATTTCAACTTTGGTTATCAGACTTGTTTGTATTAATCCGAGAATATTTGCCGGACTGTTGTTCTAGCTTATTTTTCAATGGACATATTTGTATACAGAATTCTAATAACCCAAAATTACGATTGTTTTTAAGGTTTAGCTTTAACTAATAATGATGCTATAACAAACACTTAGATACTAATTGAGTGAAAATAGCGCAACTAGTAACTAAGCGTTTTTTACTAAAAACTAAAAACTAAAAACTAAAAACTAAAAACTAAAAACTAAAAACTAAAAACTAAAAACTAAAAACTAAAAAAATAAAAAGGAAAAATAGATGAAATTGGTCTACCAAATAGGAATATGGCTCGTCGTTGTCGCAGGTATGTCTGGTGCTCACGCTGAGAATTTAAACTTGAGTATCGTTGGCAAAGGTGAAGTTCTTATTAGTAGCCAAGAGGATTCTTGCACCGATGACTGTGTCCTTAATTACCCTAAAAACGCACTAATTACTCTGGAACATAATGCCAGTGAAAATTGGGAGTTTAGTCACTGGGACGACAATTTATGCATTCAAGATGAAATTGGTTATTTTAGCGGCACTGAAAATTTATTCCCAGTCACAGAACAGTCGTTGGGTGCCAAAAGTATAATAATCAATGATTTTAATAATGACGGTCAAAATGATGTCGTTACTAATTGGCTATTTAGCAAAAAGGTTGAAATCTTATACAACAACGGCAATGGCTTTGATACGCCTGTTTTGATCGGCAATCAATTTAACTATAACTCAGCATTAACCGCTGTTGATTGGGACAATGATGGCAGCCTTGATATTGTTGTAACTGACTTTGGTGCTAAGACAATCACAATATTTGGTAATAAGGGCCTCGATGGTTTCGAGAAAATTGAAACCTTGGTATTCGAAGACATTTCGCCTTATGCAGTTGTAGTGCACGACATCAATAGTGACGGTGAATATGATCTACTAATTTCAAGTTTTGAAGCTGATTATTCGAGTGACCTTGGAAGATTAGAAGCTACGATTACTGATGCGCAATTAAGATGGTATATCAACCAAGATGACACTTTTGTTGCTGACAAGTTGATTTCTGAAGGTGAAGGAATAATTACATTAGATTCGGGTGACGTTGATGGCGACGGCGATTTGGATATTGCTGCAGCGTCTATTACAACCTACTCTAGTTTCATTTTTAAGAATAATGGCGACACATATGAAACGCAACTTGCAAGAAAGGGGTATGGTACTTATGGCGTTGCGCTTGGTTATGTTAATAGCGACAGTAAACTGGATTTGATCACAACTGACTACTGGAAAGGGGCGTTAATTTTAAACATTCAAATGGAAGACGGAACCTTTAGTGCAGATCAAAAAATTGGTGAACATTTCGATGGTGTGACTGCAACCGCAATTGGAGATTTAGACGGTGATGGGCTAAACGATATTGCAACGTCGGTTTTTAACGAGCAAGATTTTCGATGGTATAAAAACGAAGTGTTTGATATTTGTCATTTTTATCTAGCTCAAGATTATGACGTTACGGCGACCTTTACCTCAGATACGGAAACTGAAACTGAAACCGAAACCGAAACCGAGGAAGATGACCAACCCGAAAAAGACTCAAAAAGTGGTGGGGTATTTTCTATTTACTTCTTAGTTGGATTGTTAGTTTCTCGAATTTATCTTAAACGATAACTCGGCCTAGCATGTATACACTGGTTTAGACCAAGTAAAGAGCCATTTGTTTTTAAGTTCCTAGAATTTAATTATGAATGGCTAATCATTCACAGCTGCCAAAGCCCAACATTCTATTGTTCGGCAGTTCAAAGCTTTATCTGTGGCAGGGAAAGAACTTAATTTTAGCCAGTATCATTATTCGTTTTAACAATATTTGACGAGCTTTTATACCAACCCTCTATAACACGTTGTTTTCAGTTAACGTTTTATTCACAAAACTTTCAATTCACAAAGCTTTCAATTCACAAAGCTTTCAATTCACAAAGCTTTCAATTCACAAAGCTTTCAATTCAAAATATAAGATTGATTAATTGGGTCGATAGTATTCTTTTTTGATCACAAATATTAATTTGTCTGCAAATACACCGAAGCCTACTGCTATAGGTATAAGGGCAACTGTTACCTTATTAGACAATGCAAAATCCACTTCTTTTATTCCAACCATGTAAAACTTGGATAAATTCAACTAATTGCAAAAAAATACCTATGTTCGGGTTGACAGATGCTGGTCATTTTCTTATTGTGTAATTAATTCAATACACACTGTAATTTTAAGTTTACACACTGAGTTAAGTATAAAGGTGTTTGTCTTTGTTTGTCCCAAATTGGTGCATAGATGATGGCTAGGTTTTTTGCGTTTGGTGGATAGAGAGGAAAACAACATGCAACGAGATATTTTAAACAACGTAAATGTAACGTCTGAGCGCGTACTAGTAATGCCAAGCGTAATGAAGACTGCATTACCCCTGTCGCCGGCAAACGCAGAGTTTATTTCAAATTCACGTCTTACTATTTCAAATATCATTCATAAAAAAGATCCGCGTACCTTAGTGATCATGGGACCTTGCTCAATCCATGATATTGCAGCTGCAAAAGAATACGCGCTAAAACTTAAAGCATTACAAGAGACTTGTCTTGATACTCAATTTATTGTGATGCGTGTTTATTTTGAGAAACCACGCACAACAGTAGGTTGGAAAGGACTTATTAACGATCCGCACTTAGATGGAACATTCGACATTGAAACAGGCTTAAATAAAGCTCGTGAACTAATGTTGTGGTTGACTGACCAAGAGATCCCAGTTGCGACAGAAGCACTTGATCCTATTTCACCACAATATTTGTCTGACCTAGTATCTTGGTCTGCTATTGGTGCGCGTACAACTGAATCGCAAACACACAGAGAAATGGCGAGTGGTTTGTCTATGCCTGTTGGCTTTAAAAACGGTACAGACGGCAACGTAAATATCGCACTTAACGCAATTGGTGCAGCTGGCAGCGGTCATAACTTCCTTGGAATTAATGAACAGGGCCAAGTGACAATTATGCAAACGGTTGGTAATCCTGATGCACATTTGATTCTGCGTGGTGGTAAACAACCTAATTATCAACAAGAGCACGTTAAATCTGCGGCTGATTCATTGACCAAATCTGGTTACAATCCTGCAATTATAGTTGATTGTTCTCACGCAAATTCTTATAAAGACTTTAACCGCCAAGGTGAAGTAGCAAGAGATGTGTTAGGCCAAATTGAACAAGGCGATGATTCAATTGTTGGGATCATGATTGAAAGCCATATCAACGCGGGTAACCAAAAACTGGATGCGGACTTATCTAAATTGAAATATGGCGTGTCTATCACCGACGGTTGTATTGACTGGCAAACGACGGAAGAGTTAGTGCTAGAATACCACCAGAGATTACTTGCGGTTGTAGCTAAAAAAGAAACGACACACGCCTAGGAGGCGCCTAGTGGCAATAGAAAATTTAAGAGAACAAATAGACCAACTCGATATTCAATTGGTTGAACTCTTAGCGAAACGGCAGCAGGTTACTGCTGCCGTTGGCGTATATAAAAGAGAAGTGGGGAAGCCAATTTACGACCCAGTTCGTGAAGCCGAACTTATTTCGGAACGTCGAGATTTAGCTACTTCACTAAATGTTTCGCCCGATTTAGTCGAAGATCTTTTACGCCGAATTATGCGTGAGAGCTATCAAACTCAACATCATGCATACCGATGTGTTAACCCTGGCGCCAAAATTGTAATCGTCGGTGGCGCTGGCGTGTTAGGCCGCAGATTTGTCGAAATGTTTGAGCGCAGTGAATATCAGGTTTCAGTGATCGAACAACAAGATTGGGCCAATGCCGCTGAAATTGTCGAGGGCGCAAGCGCCGTTATTGTTGCAGTACCAATTAAATTAACACCTATGGTTATCAAGCAACTACCACCATTACCTCAAGACTGTATATTGGCCGATTTAACTTCATTAAAAGCAGAGCCTTTGGCTGCAATGTTAAACGCCCATGCGGGACCCGTTGTTGGTTTGCACCCAATGTTTGGCCCTGACGTACCTAACTTTGTAAAACAAGTTGTCGTTGTGTGTGAAGGACGTGAGTCAGATAAATACGACTGGTTGTTACGTCAAATTTCAATTTGGGGTGTTGTACTGCAACACGATGACGCAGCTGAACATGATAAAAGCATGCAGCTTATTCAAGCTATGCGCCACTTCACAACTTATGTGTATGGACGCTTTTTATCTGAACAAGGTGCCGACCTCAATAAGTTATTAAGATTAAGTTCACCAATATATCGACTTGAATTGGCGATGACGGGAAGGTTGTTTGCGCAAAACGCTGAGCTCTATGCTGATATCATTTATGGTGCCAGTTCAGCCATTGAACTAGCCGATACCTTTAGCCGTGAACTCGATCAGGCTGTTGATGACTTGAAACGTGACGATAAAGAAGCGTTTAAACAACGTTTTGGTGAGGTTGCAAATTGGTTTGGTGAAAAGTCAAAAGAGTTCTTACAGGATAGCCGTGCTATGTTACAAACGGCTCAAGATTCTCGTGATTTATCATAAAGTAGGGTAAATAATAGGCAATCTATTGATTTTATTATTTTGTCTCAATTTACTTTGCTTTTTTATCATAAAACAAGTTGTGAAATCATTGATTTAGATTAACATTAAAAACAGACACAGCTTATGTGATTTACCGTTAATCACCTCATGTGCAATTAAAGGAAACTATATGTCTACTGAGAATGCCTTATTAACAATTTTGGTTGAAAAGATACAAAGCGATTCTTTGGTTTTACCAACGCTACCTGAAATCGCTATTAAAATACGCGAAGCCGCGGATGACCCTGATGTAAATTTGTTAGCGATGGCAGATGTTATTGCTTTTGATCCAGCACTTTCTGCGCGTATGGTTAAAGTTGCTAACAGTGCTTTTATGGGACGTTCAGTTAAGGTTGAAACACTTAACCAAGCTGTTACTCGTATTGGTCTGCGTCAAATAAAAAATATAGCTACAGCAATTGCAATGGAACAACTGTTTGTTTCAAGAAATGAATTGGTTAAAGATTACATGACCAAAACATGGCAAAAAACAGTAAATGTTGCATGCGTATCAATGGCCGTTATGCAATGCTGGTTAAAAGAGAACAAGCACTCTTCGATCAATATTGACACATTAACTTTGGTTGCACTTGTCCACACGATTGGCGTATTACCAATTTTAACAGAAGCAGAACGTCACGAAGAAGTGTTCGCTAACCCTAGTTTCTTAGAAGCGGCAATTAAACGTATGGCTGGTAAACTTGGGGGCGCAATTATGCGCTCTTGGGAATTTACTGGTGAGTTTATTGAAGTTGCTGAAAACTGGAATGACCTAACGTATCAAACTGAGAAAGTAAGTTACTTAGATTTTGTTCGTGTTGGCGCTATCTATAACAAGATTTTAGGTAAAAATGCTGATACCAACGAAATGTTAAAACCTTATGTTGAAAAAGGCGTTATTCCAGACCTGAAGTTTTTCAATAGCGAAGAATTCACTAAAAACTTAAGTGATGTTAAATCTGTATTTTCTTAAGTAAATGATTGTCGTATAAAAGCGATAACCAAAAAAACCGACGTCATGTCGGTTTTTTATTTTTTAACGCTGCAACACTGCATTACTTCATGTACTACAACTTGTCATGGACGTATAGGTGTCACGAGTTAATCGTTCTCAACTGTTTGGGTTTTACTTGCCAGCAAGGCTTCTAGTTGGTCGACAGGGACAGGTTTACCAAAGTAAAATCCCTGGAGTTCATCAACCTTATTTTCACTCAGAAACGATTGTTGCTCAGGAGTTTCAATACCCTCTGCAATGACCTTCATATTTAGGCTATTGGCCATAGCAATAATGGCTAAGGTAATTTCTTGGTTGTTCTGTCCATCGTGAATACCACTAACAAAAGAACGGTCGATCTTAATTCGGTCCATCGGGAAGTGTTTGAGATAGCTTAATGAAGAGTAGCCCGTACCAAAGTCATCAATTGATAAACTAATACCTATTTTTTTGAGCTGGTTTAAGGTGGTGACAGCGGCATTAATATCGTCAACAACACAACTTTCAGTTAACTCTAATTCCAAAAATTCTGGAGCTAATCCCGAAGATGAAAGTGCGGCCTCAACTTCTTCAATAAGGCGTGAATGAGCAAACTGAATGGAAGACAAGTTGACTGCAATTCTAAATGTTGGATTGCCGTTATTTTGGATTTTTTTCGCCCGTTTACATGCTTTACATAATATCCAGTTACCGATGTCGATAATAAGCCCTGTGCTCTCCGCAATTGGAATAAATACGTCTGGACTAATCATGCCAAGCTCTGGGTGATGCCAGCGTGCTAGAGCTTCTGCGCCAACAATTTTGCTTGTGCTCGCATCAACTTGTGGTTGATAGAAAATATCAATTTCCCCCTCGTCTAGCGCTTTGGCCAAATCGGATTCAAGTTTTGCCCGTTCTTTTAATTTAAGCTTAATATCATGGGAATAAACACACATATTAGATTCATTTTTTTCCAATGCTCTGTGCAAGGCTGATTCTGTCGCATCAAGTAATGACAGCCTATGGGTGGCATCTGATGGAAAACTTGCGACGCCAATACAAACCGGCAGTTTAAACAGTTGATCACGGATCAGAAACGGTTTTGAAAAGGCAGTTAATATCGAATTACCTATATCTTCGATTTCGTTTTTGTTGCCAGTAACTGGGATGCAAATTGAAAATTCAGCACCGTGGTAGCGTGCCATTGCTACGGCATTAGGAAATAGTGTTTGGAGTTGCTCTTTGGCGGTAAGTAACAGCTCATCACCGGCTTCAGTTCCAAGTAAATCATTGATCCCTTTAAATTTACCAAACTTAATTGTAAACAAATGGAACGCCGGTTCATCTACTGACTTTGTTAATTTTTTAAGTTTATTATTGAGTCCGAGTTCATTAGCGAGCGAGGTGACTCGGTCATGGACTAAATTGTGATTTAAGGTCGAAACTTCACTAAATAGTTGATCGGATTTGACTAAAATAAACAGAGCATAAATGAGGCATTGCGATGCAATTAATACGATGGGAGAAAACCAATAAGCTATTAAGTTATATAACAAAATCGTGGCAAGAGTGTCGATAACGATAAATGCCATCAATACTGGCAACATTCGATTAAGCTTAACTTTAAAAAAGACAAAAAATACTAAGAGGGCGTTAATCCCATAAATTATGTTTAACAGCAATTTTGGTAATGGTATTACTTCGGTTTTATTTAGAATGTCATTAACAAGGTGCGCGTTAATAAATACCCCAGGCGTGGTGCCATGAGATGGCGAAGTGGGCGTAATAAAGCGATCACCCATCGCCGAAGCCGTCATCCCAATTAGAATCACTTTATCATTCAGCTTAGTTAGATCAACGGTGCCATTTAACACGTCAACATAAGAGTAACTATCAATTCCACCTTTGACTTGTTGATATGAAAGAAGTCTTGGGTTTTTCCTAACCCAACCATTTCCAAGCACCACATCTGAGTCAATTGCTTTTACGGTTTCGTCATGTAAAGAGGCTAGTGCTAATCCAAAACTTGGCCATTTTGTTTCTTTATAGCCCGCATTTAAAAATACTTTTCTTATGGTACCGTCGCTGTCTAATTCAAAATGGACATGGCCTAAAATCGCTGCATTTTTAGCTAAAAGGGGCGTTGGCAATAATTCATATTCTGCGGTAGCAAATGGAGTTGAGCCCGAAGGTGCTACAGCAAGAACCACATTGTTTGATTTTTTTAGCTGCGCTGAAAACAACTCATCGTCTTGCGGATAACGACTGGCCCCTGAAAAAATCACGTCAAAACCAATAGCTTTGGTATTGCTCGACGCCAAGATACTTAATAAATCAGCGTGGGTATCACGACCCCATGGCCATTGTCCTATTTGGTTGATACTTTTATCGTCGATGGTAATAACTGCGACGTGATTGTTATTTTGTTTTATCTGAGTATTTAATACTAGATCATAAATAAGTTGTTCTACCGTTGTTTTTGCGGGGCTAAATAACAGTACTAACCCAAGTCCCAAAATGATCAAATGAAGTTGATAATCACGCCATTGCGTATGTCGAATTGGTGGAGAATCGATCAATTAGTAAGCTCCAGGTTGGCAATGTCGCATTTTGCAAATTGCTTAGTGACATTAACTAAACAGGTTCCAGACCAGTCACCTTCGTATCCGCCTTTAGTTTGTATTAAGCGGCCCCGGACATAGAATTTAGTTGTTGATTGGGGTTTAAAAACATACTCGTCTTCAGTGGTTATTACCTTGTTAAATTGTTTAAAATCACTTTCAGAGCTAGTTTGAATTTCAAGGCCGAGTCCTTTTTTCAGTGCTTTCCAGCGCCCCGTAACTTGCTCATCTTTAACCGAAATAAACAAGTTTGGCGACAATAATACCGGGCGAATGTTCAACTCGGCAGCCATAGAGAAGGGGCCACGTTTTAGAATGTTATTCGCGGAGCTTGTTGCGACTCGCCAATAATAGTTGCCTACGTTTAAATCATCAGAAATAGCCAGCTTGTTCTCAGATGTACTTTTATCCAAGATGATATTGTTAAAATGTCGATCTGATGCAATTTGAACTCGGTAGCTATTTGAGTTATTTGAAGTCCAATCCAATCGAGAGCCAGAGAAACGATAAACCGAAATATTTTGCAACTGCCCTGGAGGAATTGGTGTTGTATTTACTATGGTTGATTTTTGAATATTAAAGCCAATTAAGCCACTTTTAGACACTGGCGCGACTCGAACAAAATATTTACCTTCGTCTAGCGTTGGTAAAACATAACTTGTTGTGGTCACATTATTAGCATAGACAACATTAGAAAAAAGCACATCAGTTGCTATTGAAAATTGGTAGTGACTCGCTTCGTTAACGGCATGCCAACTTACTTCAACGTTTTGTTTAACTGTTTCGGGGGCTAATGCCATCGATGTCGGCGCGGCTAAAAGCGATTCAGGCTCTGACATATTGCCTGTTCCAGCGACGACGACACCAAACCCTTTAGGGATGTCGACATCTTTGCTACCTGACGCTACCGCAACTTTCCCTTCTAATACTTCAATAGAAGAAAGAGTAATGTCATTTTTGGTAACCGATGACGTTCTAAATACAGTACCTCTCACAGAGGTAATCGCTGAAGCGGTAGTAATGTCGAGGCGCGATCCTGCTCCTTTCGCTTTTTCGGCTCTAATTTCCAGTTTTCCGTCTTTGAGTCGAACACTAGTGTCAACCATTCCGGTTTCACCATAATGTTGGAGCTGGTCAAAACCAACCGTAGCCGGACCATAAATGGTCATTTCCGTATTGTCGGCAAACCGAATTGTTGCTGTAGAATGCGCGAGGACTTCTAACTCGTCACCAAGGGTAAAGACATCGCGTGCCTTAGCTGGTGAAGTTTGTGACTTTTGGACTTTTAAGGCTTTACCGTTTAATGAGATTAATTCCACATCTGCGGCAAAAATTTTGACCCATTCAAGAGGGATCCTAATGCGCGTACCAGGGGCTAGTTTTTTAGGATAAAGCACATTATTAATTGATTGAACTTGTTTGAAATAAGACGGGCTTTTAAGATATTTTTTACTTATGTCCCACAGATTATCGCCGTTGGTAACATAGTAAACCCACTCTTTCGCGAAGGCATTTGAGTGAAATAGTATAGTCAATAATATAAAAATCCGAATTCGTAACATACACACTTCTTAGCTTATTTGCTTATACAACTCGGGCCTCTAACATCGTCCCAATCCTAGACTAGATAAATTATTTGATTAACTCAAGTTAATCGTTCCTTAATTAGGCTGATTTTACCATTACAATTAATGGGGTGTAAGTCAAATTTAACATTCAATGTATTTTTATATTTAATTAGGTAAATCTTGATGTAAATGAGTAATTTAATTTTGTCGTCCAAATAGGCCATTGTGGGTTATGAGATGGTTTTTGTTGAAAACCGCCAGTGAATTGGGTAAACATAATCACATTAAGTAAATGTATTTAAAGTTGAAAATACAAAATCTAATTTTTGGTAACTCATTAGAAATAGTGAATTAATAGGGCATAACATTGAAAATTGACATCAATGCAGATATTTCGCTGTTGTCTTTGACTTTAGACGACGCACAAACCATTTCTATTTTGGTTAATCAGAACCGTGATGATCTAGAGCGTTTTTTCCCCTGGGCTAAAAACTTGCACACTAGAGAAGAAGCCGAAGCATATATTTCAGATCGTATATTTGACGAGGTAAATAAAGGGAAGTGGTTTGTTATTAAATTCAGAGGTGTTAAGTCCGGTATATTTGGTATCAAATCTATTGATAAAGTTAATTTAACAGCTGAATTGGGTTATTGGCTGTGTGCCGAAGCTCGTGGTCGTGGTGTAACCAATATCATCATTAAAAGCTTAAGTGGTTTTTTAGCTCGTTCACATTTAATTGAAACCATTGTATTTCGTTGTTTAGAAAAAAATAGCGCGGGCATCCGAGTGATTGAAAAAGCTGGGGGCGAATTGGTTGACGCAATTGAAAACGATATGGATATCGAGGACAAGATGCAAAAGATTAATATTTACCATTTAAAAATTGCCGAGTAAGTTTGGAACTACATTAACGTGACAATTAACGTGACAAGAAATGAATTGGCCGACTACTGGGATAACATTTTTGATAACCAAGATCGTCATAAGTTAGAGTGGTTTGTACCTGATGTTAGCCAAACCATTGAGTTTTTAGGAAATGCCTTACCGGCAGAAGGTAGCCTAGTTTTTATTGCCGGAGCAGGGACGTCAAAACTAGTTGAATACCTCCATCATCGCAATTTCCAAATGGTTTTGAATGATATTAGTAAGACCGCACTTAAAGAAACTAAAAGTAGGGTAGGTGGCAGTAATCTCCACGTTTACTTAAACAGCGATATCTCAAAACCATTTTTTAGTCATAAAAATCACCTCGAAATACCCAACTCTGTCGAATTGTGGATTGACCGGGCAACATTGCACTTTTTGATTAATCAAAAGCAAATTGACCAATACTTTGTCAATTTAAGGCAGGTACTAAAGGTTGGTGGTTATGTGATGTTAGCTCAGTTTGTCATTGGCGGAGTTTCACAATGTACTGGCTTGCCAATTAAACAATGGACGATAGATGATTTTCAGCTAAATCTTGGTAGCGAATTTCGACTTCATGCGTCTCGGTATCATGATTTTATAGCGCCTAACGGTGAAACTAAACCTTACGTTTATGCACTATTTAAAAGGGTATAATCGCAAACCAAAATTAGGAATACCGATCGTAAGTCGATATTATGAGTACAATTACTTTGGACTATACAAGCAAAACAAGTGCGTCTTAGGAAAATATGACTGAACCAATTGTTAGCATTACAGGATTAGAATTTAACTTTGACGACAAGTCTAAAACTCGATTATGCGTGCCAAAGATGAGCATTGAAGCAGCCCAAACGGTATTTTTACAGGGCGATTCGGGATCAGGAAAATCGACATTATTGCATCTGATCTGCGGTTTATGGCGAGCTCAAAAAGGTTCCTTACGTGTTCTCGGACAAGAGTTAACCACGATGTCGGGAAGTGAGCGGGACTTATTCCGCGCTCAGAATATTGGTGTCATTTTTCAAAAGCTCAATCTGATCCCTTATTTAAGCGCGGTTGAAAATATTCAACTTGCCTGTCAATTTGCCAAGCAATCAATAAGTGTCAGTGATATTCATACACTTTTAGAAAAATTGAATTTACCGCGTTCAGTTTTTCAATTATCGGCAAACCAATTAAGTCTTGGTCAACAACAGCGCATAGCTATAGCGCGGGCGTTGGCAAATAAGCCTAAACTGATCATCGCAGATGAACCTACCTCAGCGTTAGACCAAGATAACGCCGACGACTTTATAAAATTGCTGTTTGATGTTGCAGGGCAAACCAATACCGGCATATTGTTTGTTAGTCATGATACTCGGTGGGCTACTCAGTTTGACGAACATCTCCATATGCGCGAACTTGCCGTTTTAGAGAGGCAATTAGCATGTTAACTACTTTAGCCTATAAGAGCTTAAAAAGCCGAAAATTGACGGCCATTATGACCGTAATTGCGGTGGCGATCAGCATTTATGTCTTTGTCTCTGTGGCGCTTCTTAAGCAACAAACACGGGTAAATTTTACCCGAGCAGTGTCAGGTGTTGATTTAATTGTAGGCCCTAAAACCGGGTCGTTAAACTTATTATTGGCAAGTATTTACCGAATTGGCAATGTTAATTCGAGCATGAATTATAACACTCAAGAGTGGTTAGAGCGTCAAAGTCAAGTGGACTGGGTATTACCAATAGCGATGGGCGATTCCCATCGAGGGTTTCGAGTTATTGCTACGAGCGAAGAATATTTTACTAAGTTTAAATACGGGCATAAACAATCTCTTTCTTTTGCCAAAGGAAAATCTTGGCAACGTGCATCTGAAGTTGTGATTGGTTCAGACATTGCCAAAAAGCTAGGTTATACATTGGCAGATGACATCGTATTGTCCCACGGCGTTGGGGTCACTAGCTTTATGCACCACGATGGTTATCCGTTTAAGGTTGTTGGCATATTAGCTAAGACAGGGACGGCAATCGACCAAACGTTACATGTCAGTTTTGATGGATTGGCGTTTGCTCATGGTGAACAATCTCATGGTACTCAACCAAAAATATCTGAATCCGCGATTAAGAGTCAAAGTCTAGAACATGAAACTCACTTACAAACTCAACATCAGCACGACGATCATGCCAATGAAAAAGGCGATCATAATAACAGGAACGGATCAGGCGAAGTTGCCAATCAAATTGGTCACTCAAGTTATCAATCTTCTGCTTTTTTAGTCGGGGTTAAAGCCAAATATGCAACTTTGATGCTGCAACAAAAGATCAATAAATATGCGGGCGAACCTATTATGGCGATAATTCCTGGGGTCGCGTTAACCGAGCTATGGCAACTCATAGGGCAATTGGAAACACTACTATCTGTGATTGCTTCCCTTGTTTTATTGGCTGCGCTATTTGGGTTAGCCACTATGTTGCTAGCAACGATGAAAGAACGAAAGCAAGAGTTGGCGATTTTTAGAAGCTTAGGCGCAAGCCCCAAACACATATTTGCGTTAGTACAACTCGAAGTCATGATACTTACGTTCTTGGCCTTGGTTATTGCAACAGTGTTATTTGCAGTCAGTTTGGGTCTTAGTGGCGATTGGTTGGCTCAACGATACGGACTTTATTTACAGTTCTCCGACGTTTTATATGACCTTGGCCAAACCAGCCTTATCGTTTTTATAAGTGCTTTTGTTGTTGGCTGTATACCATCGTATTTTGCATTTCGAGAATCAAAGTCGGTGTCTATTTCCTGATAGCATTGGCTGTACCTCACATTTAGTTTATTTATTCAGCACTGAATGCTGATGACATAATTTGGCATTTCGCGCCATCCGTTTAATCTACACTCAAGCGGATTTTAGTTGTGTTCTTAAGGGATAATCATGGTGCGAGCTTGTGTTTCTGCCTAAAACTTCACTTTGAAGAATGCAAATCGTTAAACACTTCCATTCCCGATATTCCATGTCAGATTAATCTTCCTAATATTGACAATTTGGTCAGAAAATTACCGAATAATTTACATATTTGTCGATGACATACTCTGATTTTGATCAAATCTTCTGCTGATTGAAAACCTCACTTTAGTGTTGTTTGTAAATTTTTATTTGATTTTAGGTAACCGCTTACCTTTAAAATATACAATTAAAACAATTATTTGTAATTTAATGTCGATCTTTGTTTAAAATAATGGTGGTAAACGTTTACCTTGATTGTTATAAATACGCCATACATCGATGGGAAGTTGCTTTTTTTGAACCTGAAAATTTAAAAACGAGCAAATAAAAAGCGTCACTTGCGTAAGACAAAAATTAAATCAGAATAAGAATTAACAATGGGGAAATATCATGAACAATTTGTTCAAATCCACTTTGGTCGCACTTGCTGTTACGCAAGGGATCAGTGCTCACACAGTATTTGCAGCGGAGAAAGCAGAGTCAACCGGTAATGACATAGAAATCATTGAAATTAAAGGGTTTAGCGGATCACTCGGGAAAGCGTTAAGAGAAAAGCGTTATTCAGAAACCGTGGTCGAAATCATTTCCGCCGATGACTTAGGCGTTTTGCCAGATGTTAGTATTACTGACTCTCTTGTTAGATTACCGGGCATTGCAGCCTCTCGAGATCGTGGAAACGCGAGTCGAATCTCCATTCGCGGAATGGGGCCACGATTAAACATAGCAACGATGAATAACCGTGAAATAGTGTCGTCTGAACCAAGTCGCGACGTACGATTTGAGCAATTTCCTGCTGAATTAATTGATTCAGTTGAAGTATATAAAAGCCCAATGGCTAATCTAGCAGAAGGTGGAATTTCAGGCTTAGTTAACATGAACTTCGTTAGCCCGTTGTCTAAAGATAAACGTACCGTTGCGATTAGCGGCAACGTAATGAAAAACAGCCTAGGTGACGACTTACCAGGGGAAAATGGAACAGGGGTTAAAGGGAATATCAGTTATGTAGACCAATGGACAGAAACATTTGGTGTTGCAATTGGATTAACGTATCAAGATCAACCATCAATGGAACGCGGTGTAGAGTCATGGAATTACAATAATGGCGGTAACCGTGGCGACATTAATGGCAACGGTATTTCAGAACATGCGCCCTGGGGCGTAATGGCTAAGAGTAAACGCGGTAGTAATGAACGTACTGGGGGATTATTAATTGCAGAATGGCGTCCTTCGGACAGCCTTACCATTAAAGGCGATATGTTCTACTCAAAATTTGATATTGAAGAACGTGATGACCAAATGGGACCGGGTGATTTAGGCAACTGGTGGGATTCTTCTGCACCGGAGGGAGGTTGGGCCGCCGATGCATATCGCAATGGTTCGTATAAAATAATTCCACATGCTGACGGCACAGAACAGTTAGTCGCGGGGAGTCAATGGGGCGGAATCGATGTATCTGTTCCTACTTGGTTCCAACAAAACGAAATGCTAAGCACAGGTTTGAAGGTCACCCATATTGGCGATATTTGGACAATAAAAGCCGACATTGGTTACTCTGAAGCGAGCATCAATTCAGTTTGGGTCGATATTGATCCTGTATATGTAGGTGACGCTTATGAACTTGGATTTAACGTTGAAGATACCAATGCAGCAGAGATATTGGTGCTAAATGGAGACATTAGTAACCCGGACAGTTATGCGCTCGGCGCGGTAGCGGATGTATGGTCAGAAACATCACCAGGTGTGTGGGAAATTACCAGTCAAGAATTTACCCCCGCGGCAATGAATGGCGAAGGTGACAAAGAGCTCACCGATGAAATGCACAACATCAATTTAGACTTTGTGCGCGATGTTGAGTGGGGCATAGTTGAAACGTTTAGCTTTGGTGGCCGTTTCACCGACAGAACAAAAATCAATGATCAAATCCATGACTGGGAACGTCTAGCGAAACAAGACCATGGACTAACCGATTTCGGCACAAGTTATGATATTGGAGGCGGTTTTAATGTTCCTGCAATTTATACCTTTGCTGACTGGACAAACGTTGCAAATGTTGCATTTGGGGGTTATACCAACCCTGGCGATAGAAGCAACAAAGATCAATTGGCCTCCTGGGAATTGAATGAGACGAACACGGCTGCTTATGTGATGGTGACAATGTCTGGCGAGTTAGGTGATATTCCCTTCTCAGGAAATGTTGGATTACGTTACGCCAAAACAGAAGTTACATCTACCGGGCATGAACAAACCAACTGGGGTGACATCAACCCGATTTCAGTTGACCACGATTATTCTGAATTTTTACCATCGTTAAATATGTTGTTTAACATTACGGACGACTCTCAAATTCGCTTTGGTATGGCTCGCACAATGGCGCGTCCACCATTGTTAGAAATGAGAACCGGTTTTTCCTTAGACAATACGTCATTACCACCTACCGCCAATGGCGGGAATCCAACATTAGACCCGTATATTGCAAATCAAGTTGACCTAGGTTACGAATATTTTTGGGGGGACAATTCCGCCGCAACCATTAACTTTTTCATAAAAGATTTAGAGTCGCATATTGGTTTGTCAGAAGGTACTGTGAATTTAGATGGTGAGACTTACCAGTATACGGGAACCGTCAATGGTGATGGAGGGACTATCAAGGGAATCGAAGTGTTATATCAACAAAAACTTGATATGTTACCAGCACCATTTAACGGCTTAGGTATATTCGCCAACTACTCATATACAGACAGTGAAGTCATGGAATTTAAACCGACTAATAACCCTTATAATTTAGGCGGTTTGTCTAAAAACATAGCGAGTGTAACGTTATGGTATGAAAAAGATAATTTTGACGCACGTATTTCATATAACTATCGAAGTGAATTTACCGGCATTAACAGTTGGTTGCCATCGCAAGTTAATTTAAATGCGGCTGAAACGACCATTGATGCAAGTATTGGATATCAAGTTTTAGATAATCTGAAACTGACATTACAAGCTCAAAATTTAACAAATGAAGCGTCGGAAAACTACTGGGACAACGACTACTCAAAACCTGCAAATAACGTAGAGTGGGGGCGTCGTATTCTATTTGGATTCCAACTTACACTTTAGCTGAAAACACGGGCGCGGAAATGCCGCGCCTTTAATTAAACCAACATTTATATTATTAACAGACGCATAGGCGAGTAGACTGATTGCAGCGTTACAAGTATTTACAGAATTTTAGCCTGAAGGGGTATTTCGTGTTTAAATCACTTATTGGTAAGTTTTTTACTTTCTTAATTATTTTTCAATTGTCGCTTTTTGCGGCCCAGCTCCACGCTGCATCAGCTAAAGACGTTAGCCTAAATCAAGGGTGGAGTTTTAAACGGATCAGTGGCAATGAGGTCGACAAAACGGCTATCAAAGTTAATTTGCCCCATACACCAAAAGTTGAACCTTTGATTGTAAACGACCAATGGCAGGGCACGTCAGAGTATATTAAAGTCATTCAGTTTGATCCAGAATGGCAGGACAAGGCGCTTTACATTCGTTTTGAAGCGGCGATGAATCATGCAGAAGTTTGGCTAAATGGAACAAAATTAGGTGAGCATCTAGGTGGTTATTTGCCATTTACTTTTGACGTAACCAATTTACTTAATAGCCAATCGGCTAACACATTAAAAGTGGTACTACATAATGTTGATAATCCGATAATTGGCCCTAAACCGCTAAAAATATTAGATTTTAATACTTACGGTGGCTTGTATCGAGATGTGAACTTATTAGTCCGTAATAAGGTCCACATTACCGATCCTATTTTGGCGAATACGCCAGCGAGTGGCGGTATTTTTGTTACTTTTCCTGAAGTATCTAAATCTCGTTCTATTGTGTCTGTTAAAACCCATCTAACAAATAAGTTGGAGTCAAATCAAGACGTTTCTGTTACACAAAGTTTGTATTACAAACACAAGCTCATTACGTCCAATACCCAACAACATATTTTATTGGCGGCTAATAAAAATCGTCAAATTGAACAGCAGCTCGACGTTACCTCTGCACTGCTGTGGAGCCCGAAGACCCCTCATCTATATGAGCTACAAACTGATGTGTTTGTCGCTGACCGATTAATTGAATCTAAGACGACTCGAGTTGGGATCCGTAAGTTTGAATTTGACGCCCAGCACCAACTCTTGATTAATGGTGAAAAAACATTTTTGCGAGGGGTTAACCGTCACCAAGAATACCCCTATGTCGGGTACGCGACATCGAAACAAGCAGACTATCGCGATGCAGTGAAAATTAAGTCTGCCGGTTTTGATTACGTTCGCTTGTCTCATTATCCACATTCACCAGCATTCATGGATGCTGCGGATGAACTGGGATTAGTGTTGGTCAATGCGGTTTTAGGCTGGCAATATTATTTAGAATCACCAGAATTTAAAACCCAAATTATCAATACATGTGCCGACTTAATCAGACGAGATCGAAATCACGCCAGTGTACTTGCTTGGGAGTGTTCATTAAACGAATCTGCTATGCCTAAGTCATTTGTAAAAGACTTACATGACACTGTTCATCAAGAATACCCAGGTGCCTTTTCAGCTGGGTGGCAACATGGTTATGACCTATATCTTCAAGCTCGCCAACATAGACTACGCCACTATGAGACACCGACTCAACCATACAATGTTTCGGAGTATGGTGATTGGGAATACTACGCTCAAAATGCAGGCTTAAACCAAGATGCATGGGGTAATTTGAAAAAAGAAGAGCGCACTTCACGACAATTATTAAGTGCCGGTGAAAGTCGTTTATTGCAACAGGCTCGCAATCTACAAGAAGCTCATAATGACAACTTAGCGAATACCCCTGCGTTCTCTGACGGGTATTGGGTGATGTTCGACTACAACCGAGGGTACACAGATGACTTAGAAGCCTCGGGCATCATGAGTATCTTTAGAGTGCCTAAATACAGTTACTATTTTTATCAAAGTCAACGTGACCCAGACTATTTTGTTAAAGACCAAGGATTTGCCGAATACGATGCGGGACCTATGGTATTTATTGCCAGTGAATGGCGTAAGTCATCATCACCGAAAGTTCGGGTTTTCAGTAATACAGATACAGTTGAATTATGGCTAAATGGAAAATTGCTCGCGACGAAAAAGCCGACTAAAAATAAATATTCAACACATCTTCCGCATCCACCATTTGAATTCAATTTGGATCAATTTAAAGCAGGTACGTTAATCGCAAAAGGATTCATTAATGGTAAGGAAGTTACACGTCACCGTGTAAGCACCCCTGGAAAAGCGACAGGGGTCGAATTAACGTTAGACATTAGCGGACAGGAAATGGCTAAAAATGGTCAGGATTTAGTATTTGTTTACGCACAGTTGATTGATGACTCCGGTAACCCTGTGCCGTTAAACAATCAAGAAGTGACGTTCAATACTGTCGGTGATATTGAAATCGTTGGTCAAGAAACGTCGTTAACTGAACAAGGTGTTGCAACTATCTTATTACGTATAGGTAATAGTTTAAAAGGCGCAGCAGTTGAAGTAAGTGCTGACAAACTGGGTATTGAGTCTGCGATATTTCGTCTCGCCCATTTGGCTGAACAAGAATAATAAACACAGTTAAATCAATTCTATTTTAGTAACACATTGACTTTGGTAGTGGCGATTTGCGACTACCGATATACATTTTTAGGTGGAAAAATGACACTCAACCCAATAGATTTGGCGATATTTGTCGTCTATGTGCTCGGTTTAATCGCCGTTGCATTTTACGTGTCCCGCGAGAAAGCGGGCCACGACAAAAACACAGATGACTATTTTTTAGCAGGCCACAGTTTACCTTGGTGGGCTATTGGTGCCTCCCTCATTGCGGCCAATATATCAGCAGAACAAATAATCGGTATGTCTGGTTCGGGCTATGTATTAGGTTTAGCTATTGCATCCTACGAATGGATGGCAGCCATCACTTTGATCATTGTTGGCAAATACTTTTTACCGATATTTTTGAAACGTAAAATCTACACTATGCCGCAGTTTTTAGAACAGCGATTTGATAGTCGGGTAAAAACCACAATGGCAATATTTTGGTTAGCGGTTTATGTCTTTGTCAATCTAACGGCCGTCCTGTGGTTAGGTGCTCTAGCAATTAACACCCTAACGGGACTGGATTTAACATATTGCATGATTTTGTTAGCGGCACTTTCACTGACTTATTCGCTATATGGTGGCTTAAAAGCGGTTGCCTTTACGGACATCATTCAAGTTGTTCTGCTCATCGCTGGTGGGTTGTTTTTGTCGTATATGTCGTTGAATTTAATTGGCGACGGACAGGGGATTATTGCAGGATTTGACCGTTTATCGAGCGAGTTGCCAGAAAAATTCGACATGATATTAACGCCGGATAGCCCTCATTACGTCAACCTACCTGGATTGAGTGTGTTGGTTGGTGGAATGTGGATCATGAACTTATCTTATTGGGGATTTAATCAATATATTATCCAACGAACATTAGCGGCGAAAGACTTAGCCGAGGCACAAAAGGGAATTGCTTTTGCCGCATTTTTAAAGTTGTTAATGCCGGTAATCGTGGTTTTACCAGGCATCGCCGCCGTACTAATTTTACCTGACTTAGCAAAACCCGACCAAGCTTATCCAGAGTTGATGAACTTGATGCCAGTCGGTTTAAAAGGACTTATATTTGCTGCGCTTGTTGCGGCCATATTGTCGAGTTTAGCGTCGATGACCAACAGTGTTGCAACTATTTTTACCATGGACTTATATAAGCCACGTCGTCCTGACTGCACTCAAGGTCATTACGTTAAAGTCGGCAGAATTGTTAGCTTAGTCGCGCTTATTGTTGCGTTAGTCACTGCACAACCTTTACTCGGTAAATTTGACCAAGCATTCCAATATATTCAAGAATTTACCGGCTTCTTTACCCCAGGAATTGTTGTGCTGTTTTTACTCGGTATGTTTTGGAAAAAAACGACTGCTAATGCTGCGCTTGCCGCAACGATAGGTTCCGCCGCTATTTCATTGGCATTTAAAATGATAATGCCGGAGGTGCCGTTTATGGACCGAGTGGGCTTAGTGTTTATTAGTTGTATGGCATTAGCTATTTTAGTGACTTTGGTGGAAAAACCAGAAGAACACAAAAATGCAGTTGATCTAAATGATGTCGACTTTAAAACACAATCAAATTTCAATATTTCGGCGCTTTTAGTCACGCTCATTTTAATCGCTCTTTATACGACATGGTGGTAACAAGAGCCGTCAAACTAATTGTCGTTCGCGGGGATTAAGCGGTGAGTAAGACAACACGATACAGCAAAATATTCAAATAAAGAGCTTAATAAATGGCATGGCTTCGATGTCGAAATGACTCGCATTACTAGGCATTAAAATAGGCCGTGTTAGTAGTTAAGTATAAGTACTTAAACGGTTTTTCATTGAGACTGAATATAGGAATAAACAGCAGATTATTCTATTATGGGTCTATTTAAATTTATCAAATGATTAGTCGATTTATGACTAATCAACTGACCAATCAATTGACCAGTTTGATCCTCTGGAATTGATGCAAAGTTAGAATACAAGGTAGAGCACAGGATATGGCTACAATAAAAGACGTTGCTAAAATTGCGGGCGTTTCAACAGCAACCGTTTCTAGAGTTATCCACGACGGTGGGCAGGTCGGGGATGCGTGTCGTGCGCGAGTTAAAAAAGTAATAAAAGAACTTAATTATCGACCAAACGTTAATGCCAGTGCATTGGCGGGTAAAACCACAAATACCATAGGTGTGGTAACGCCTAAGTTATCGATGACCTTTTTTGGCACCTTGGCCAGTGGCGTCGAAAAAGCTGCACGCGAAAATAATTGTAAATTATTAATGAGTAATTCCCTTTATGAAACACAGTCTGAGTTAGATGCCATTGAGTCTCTTAGAGAGCACAACTGTGATGCCATAATTTTACACTCCGAATACTCTGATGAAAAAACCTTAATTAAGCTGGCTAAACAAATCCCAGGATTGGTGATTCTAAATCGCTATATTCCACAAATTGCTAATCGTTGCGTTTGGTTAGATAACGTATCAGGTGCTCAGGAAGCCACCGAATATTTGGTGGAGAAAGGGCATCAAGAATTTGCTGTGGTGACCAGTATTTACCAAAATCGCGATCCCGGCAGTCGAATTGAAGGAATTACACGTACTCTTAAAGAACATGATTTGATGTTATCCCCGGACAATATTGAAGAGTCCACAGCAAACATAGAAGGCGGCGAACAAGCAGTCAAAACGTTATTACAAAATGACCGAAAGTTTACCGCACTTCTGGCGTACAACGACCTAATGGCGATTGGGGCAATTCACGCATTATTCGATGCAGGATTGCGGGTGCCTGAAGATGTTTCAGTTATCGGTTTTGATGATTTAATTGTGGCACGTTCTTGTCGTCCCAAACTAACGACAATGCACTACCCAATTGAAGAAATGGCCGACTACGCGGCAAATTTGGCGTTAAAACTGAGCGATCCAAAACACAAAGCGACAAATCAAACCCATTTGTTTGTTGCCAACATTGTAGAGCGAGATTCAGTCGCGGCAGTGTCAGAACAAACTCCAGAATAAATAACCGACCCTTTGTCGCCCACAGATTAGTAGAGCGACAAATCAGACAGCAGAACTGAGTTATCCCGATGTTGGAATTCAGTTAAATTAGGTGAATATTGTGATTAACACACGTGAACGATTTCAATTACGGTTGCTTAAGGGCAGCCTTATGTTTTTTATTATGGCGTTGAGTTTTGGGTGTGAAAATTCTCAAAACCATCAGACGTTAGAGCCATCCCCTACTGAAAATAAAGATTCGGCGGTTGCGCCACGAACGACGGACAACTATATACTCGGGGCCGATATTTCAAGCTTAAAGGAACTTGAGGACAACGGAGTTACTTTTATCGACACTGACGGCATCGAAAAAAGCTTGTTGGATTTACTGAAGTCACATGGCTTTAATTATATCCGCTTGCGCACCTTTGTTAACCCAACAACAGATTACGGGTATGCGTCAGACGATGGACAGTGGTGCAGTGGAAAATCAAAAGCATACAACGATAAAAACCATATTGTCGCGTTAGCACAACGCGTAAAAACATCAGGGATGAAATTACTTCTCGATTTCCATTACAGCGATACTTGGGCAGATCCCAACAAACAAGTTATTCCGCAGGAGTGGCGACATCTAACGACGATAAACGAGCTGTCTGCGGTAGTTGAAGAGTACACTTTTGATGTTTTAAACGCCTTAAAACAACTTGGCGCTACACCAGATATGGTTCAGGTTGGCAACGAAATTACCCACGGAATGATGGTCCATATTCCGACAGAGAAGACCGACTGTTATGGCAACAACTCAATTATTAGTCCAAATGTAAATGGCAGCACAGCGAATTGGGATAATTTAGCTAGCTTGTTAAAAGCAGGGATTAAGGCCGTTGACGATGTTGACCCTAACATTGAGGTTATGTTGCATGTAGAAAACACCGGTGACCCTGAAGGGGTGTTGAGTTGGGTACAAAACGCCACTTCTCGCGATGTACGATTTGATGTGCTTGGTCTATCCGCTTATGAAAAATGGCAAGGACCTTCGGTTAAATGGAAGTCGACATTTGATAAGTTTGCAACAGCATTACCTGATCTGCAATTTTCAATTGTTGAATACAACCCTGAGATAAAATTGTTAAACGACATTATGTACCAACTGCCAAACTCAAAGGGGGCGGGGACGTTTTTTTGGGAACCAGCTTTGTCGGGGGAATGGGGCGAGTCGATGTTTACAATTAACGGCAATGTGTACACGGCCAAACCCGAACGATTTAAAATTTACGATCAGATCACAGCTGAATATGGCCTGTAATTAGCAGCGAAAACTTTGGAATTAATGATTTTGGAATTTAGTTTGAAATGGCGTTGCTGGGGTAACAGCTCAACAACGCCAATGTTGAATACAGACCTACAATGTTTTCCTTAATGTTAAAGATAGATCAATAGGTATCTGTTTATCACTGATTAATGACTTATGATTTAGGCTCTATGGTTGCCAGTTTAAAATAGCGTCGTCTTCGACTTTTTCTAGTGGACGATAAACCAAAGAATTCTCTTTAAACGGTTTTGCACTATTTGCACAATACGCAGGTATCAGTGTCCAGCGCGGATCGGCCGAGCGATTTTGATTAGACTTATGCAATAAATTGCAGTGAAAAAACAGCGTGTCTCCAGGCTCTAGCTCCACTTTAATTAGCTCGTGGTGTTTTAATGCTTCATCAACAAATACCATATCAGCGCCTTTTTGGTCACCTGTTTTTAGATGATTGATTCGGCCAATATGATGCGAGCCTTTAAGTACTTCTAAACAACCGTTTTCCACTGTCGCTTTGTTTATTGCAATCATGCAACTGACAAGGCGCGGGTATAAATGATAATTGTCATTAGCCCAGTAACCATAGTCTTGGTGCCACTCCCACGCGCCTCCGACATAGGGTTCTTTCATCATGATTTTTGAAGTAGTGTGAAATACAGGTTCGCCTAATATTTTCTCCACAGAGTCGACCAAGCGGCGGCCTCTTGAAAACATGCTGTAAAAATCATCGCCAAGTTCTTGCCATAAACTCACTTTACTTACTGTGCCCGAGGCGTCTTTTTTGTCCCAGGCGTTGGCATATAAATTTTTGTCATTAAATGCGGTGTCCTGCAAACGGGCAATTTCTTCTTTATTGTAAAAACCACGAGCGATGACATAGCCATCACGGTGAAAATCGGTGACTTGTTGGTCGGTTAAAATCAACTGTGCAGATGTTAATGACATAATATGATCCTAGTAAAGTTTAATTGTTAACAATACTGCCTTGGGTTTTCGATAAGTGCAAGTGTTATTTATATACAAAGTTGTTATTTTTATATGAATATTTATGTTGGGCATTAGGATTTAATGGTATGGTGCGACTTTATGTTGTGAGAAAATACTGGGCATCAAATTAAAGGGTTAAATTTTATATTGGCTTTTAATATAAATTTCATCAGCTTAAGTTTATGCATTGAAGAGTAGACAAGGTAATTCCGTGATAGAAAAAAATGAAAACAAATATGCAGTGCCTGCATTAGATAAGGCGCTTGATGTGCTTGAATTTTTGGCCTCGCAAATTACGCCCAAGTCACAAACTGAGATTGCCCATCAGCTGGGGCGAAGTGCCAACGAAATCTATCGAGTTTTAATTGGCTTAGAACATCGTGGATATTTAACGCGTGATGAGTCATCTGGCAAGTATTCCGTGTCGCTAAAACTTTATAATTTGTCGCGATCCATTTCACCAATAGACGAAATACGCCAGGTTGCTCTGCCTCATATGGAAGACCTAGCCGTTGATATTGGTATGTCCTGCCATTTAAGTGTCCTATATCAAAGTCAGGTTATGGTTCTCGTCCATGCTCGGAGTCATTCGCCTGTCTCGTTGAATATTAGCGAGGGTGCTTTGTTTCATCCGGTTAAAAGCATTTCAGGGCAGGTATTATTGGCGAATAGCAATGAACAAGTGAAGGCCATGATTTTACAAAGAGACAATGACTTTGTTAATTCTTCGTCTAATGAAAAGGCAGAATTTGAAACTAAATTAGCGACTTTCAGCAAGCAAAAGCATTTTGTTGGTAATAGTACGATTACTCCGGGAGTATTTGAATTGGCCACTCTAATCGGCGAAGCTGAAGGGAAAATAATTGCGTCGTTAGCGGTTTCTTCACTCGAGCCTTTAGATTGTCATGCTGCGGATTTTCAAAGTTTAAAAGCAAAACTAATGACGACAGCCGCAGCAATCACAAAACAACTAATGGGTTAATGGCAATTTGCTGAAGACTGCTCTAAGGTAGCCAGCATAAGTGCGCATAAACTAAAATAATAAAAAAGAACTTTAAATTATGTCAACGATTGAACGACTTAATAATGACCCATTTCTACAGGAAGCAAATATAACCCAGTTGCTTGAGATGTTTGACTTATTGCCAAATACCTTGTTTTGGGTAAAGAATTTTGAAGGCCAAGTTAAATACGGTAATTTGCGTTTTATCGAACACGTGGGAGCAAAGTCACTCGCTCAAATAATAGATAAGACAGACTATGATTTTGCGCCTAGGCATCTGGCGAAACAATTTGTCACTGATGATAAAAAAATTGTTCTTGGTGACGTGGTGACAAATAGATTAGAACTGAATATGGATGTAAGAGGCAATATTGCTTGGTATTCCACCTCCAAGCGTCCTTTGTATAATAAGCAACACGTTATCATTGGTTCATATGGTATTACTCGAATATTGCACGATAAGGTTGAGCCCTATCCTGAGTTACACTCAATACGTAAGCCTTTAGAATTTATTAAAGAAAATTTCGCGCGGGACATTTGTATACAAGAGTTAGCAGATACTGCACATATATCTATTAGTGCGTTGGAACGTCGTTTTAAAAAGTTTTTACAGAAAACCCCAAAACAATTTATCACCCAGATCCGACTCGAATATGCCCGCAAACAGTTAATAGAAACTGTAACGCCTATCGCCGACGTTGGGTTTAATTCAGGTTTTAGCGATCATAGCTATTTCAGTAAACAATATAAATTGCTCTTCGATGAATTACCGTCGGTAACTCGCAAGCATAGAGATGCAAACGAAATTTAACCACAAACGCTCTGTGCGTTTATTTTAATTGCGAATTTTATTATCTCTATGTTGTTTTTAGACCTACCTATTGAAATGTTTATTGTTTGCGCGTTGACTGTCTTTATTATTAAATCAACACAGATTTTGACAGGGTAGATAATGAAAAATATGCGTTTATTGGTTAAGCCGTTAGTAACTCGTTTATTAAAGGGTAATTTATTAAGTTTACTCGCTTTAGTTACGGTTGTTTTTGGCGTAGTTGCCTGCTCAGAAAAAACGACTCAATTAGAGACAACGAAGACCAAAGTGGTTGAAAACCATCTTCACGACAATACGCCACCTAAAGTAAGTAAATGGACCAAAAGTCCTACTGTTTTGGTTTTTTCTAAAACCAATGAGTGGCGTCATAACGAGGGTATCGCTGCTGCGGATCTGCATTTTGTCAGGCTTGCTCAAAAGTTTAACTACGGTATTTTCACAACGACAAATGGCGCTATATTTAACGACCTAGACTTAAAAAAGTTCGACGTTGTTGTTTTTAACAATGCGACAGGCGATGTTTTGTCAAAAGAACAAGAGCAATCATTTGAACGTTGGTTAACTAATGGGGGCGCATGGATTGGTTTGCATGGTTCGGGTGACCACTCCCAGAAAGATTGGCAGTGGTATCAATCGACGTTAATTGGCCCTAAATTTATTGGTCACCCAAACAACCCTCATTTACAGGAAGCTAAAGTCGTTAATTTGGCAGCCGAACACCCAGTAATGAAAGGTATTCCGGCCTCATGGATGGCTTTTGATGAATGGTATTCATTCGACGGTGTTCCACAAAGTTATGGTTTGACGCCACTTGCGGGCGTAGATGAGTCTACGTATGTTGCGGTTCTCAATATTGATGAATTTCCAGCCAAAGGTGACCTGCGGATGGGGAGTAAACCAGAACAGCATCCTATTATTTGGAGCAAGTGTATAGGTAAGGGCAGAGCGGTTTATTCGGCACTTGGCCATCACGATCGAGTCTATGATGACAAGATTTACAGCCAACTATTAGACAACGCATTTACTTGGGTTACCCAAATTAATGGTGCAAACAGCCTTGGATGCGAAAAATAAGTCGAAGATAAATTGCCAAGATTGTTTGTAATTCGAACAATTAGTGCAAAGTTGTTGATAAAGAGCTCTAATGTTGCTATATTTTATTTTAATTCCGGTTTATTTTTTATTTATATTTTTCAGTGACTTATGAAAATTATGACAAAAAAATCAGTCGTTCAACAACCAGACGTTAAATACATAGGTTTTATTATTCGTGTCTTTGGCGTTTGGCAGTTATAATGTAATCGCAAAACATTGCGAAAATTAAGACAATCAAACTAAAGAGAAGAATATGAGTAAAGGTACAGTTAAGTGGTTCAATGCAGATAAAGGTTTCGGATTTATTACACCAGAAGACGGTAGTAAAGATCTTTTTGTTCATCATTCAGAAATCCAAAGTGGTGGCGGTTACGCAACACTAAATGACGGACAAGCGGTTGAATTTGAAGTTGGCCAAGGTCAAAAAGGCCCTTGTGCTAATAAAGTTGTTCCTCTTTAGTCGTAGTACATAAGCAGAGCATAGGCGTCAAATATAAAATAATGATGACGCAATGAATATAAGGAGGCCTAATAGCCTCCTTTTTTATTGTCTTAAATTGTTATTTTAAAAACTGCAGTTTTCAAAACAAACAAGTCAGATAGGCACTTTTTAATCAGCGTTCATTAATTTTGTTATACTGACCTTTAGTTCAAACAAAGGATCAAACGAACTTCACACGACATTCAAAAGATGGTGTCTTTAATTTAATTCTGTATTCATATGTCTAAAACACGCAGGGGTATCTTTACCTACGGGCTGTATATTTTTAGATGGGCGTTAATTTTAGGCTAGCGTTGTGTCCCAGAGGGTGGACGACTATCTTGCATTAAAATATCGAGTTTTTGTTGGGCCTGTATAGGTTTGTCCAAGTCTGTTATTTCAATCATCTCGCATTCATCTCTGATCATTTCAGCAATTAGACTAGGATAATGGCGACAATCTTCCGGTCTATTCTGATAAATACTGCAGGTATACTTTGTTTGAGTTGGCGGTTGCGCTTTTAAGTCGGCATTACTTTCGACTTCAAGGAATGGGCATCGGGTGAGTTTTTGGCCTGAAATGGGATCGAACCAAATATCGTCGTTTTTCACAAATTCAAAAATTTCGGGATTAAATATCTCCCACAAATCGATTTCGTCCTGAGTGGCCGATAACGCACCATCACCGTATTTGATACAACATTTACCACACTGGTTACAATCTTTCATAGTAGGCCATGAAGTTGGGCTATTAAGCGAAGTGTAACACCTCTTACCGGCTCCGTAAGATTATTTAATATGTTGGTGCTTTATTTTAGAAATGGTGGGCGAGGGTTCGTCAGGTGGCTTAGAAGACAAGGGCTCGTCCACACTGCGAGGTAGTGAACGAGTTTTGTTTGTATTAAAAAGTTAATTACTGCGTGGCAGTGCCTTAGTGGTCGTAAATACCATCAACGTTGTGGAAGCCATTCTGCCACCATCATCGGTAAAATTGACACTTATCTCATTGTTTTTTGAGAGTAAATTATATGGTACGGGTACTTCAATTACACCGTAAAAGTTATCTCGACCACTTAGGTTACGCCCATTTTTTTGGTCGTATCCTCTAAAGTCGTTTGGTACTGTAACAGTTGTGCCATTAATGGTTACCACGGGTGATAACGACTTGCCGTGATCTCGAGCAAGCCCAATTCGTAATATCGCTTCGCCTTGTTCACCTAAAACGACATCGTTAATGGTTGACGTAATAGGCGTATTTTTCTCGATTTCAACGGTGACCTTATCTCCGTAATATTTGGCTTCATTATTACATTCTGTTTGAGCGATAACGTCTGACCATGTTGTCTTTATTATCATGGTCGCTTCGCTGCCAAGAACCACACTTTGCGGAAGTTCATTTAATGTAGTGGTTTCTAAAACAGAGGCTACATCGGCAGCATCGGTTGTTTTTAAATGTTTAATTTCAACAGCTGTAACATTGTTTGACGCTAAACCAAATGTGTTTAGATCAATTTCAACATCGTCAAACTCAAGACTATTTAAGATCACATAACTGGTATTGTCGTCAACATAACTATCGACGAGAACGTCTGGGTCGCTTGAGTGAGTGTCTATCCGAGTCCCTTTAACATCTGACCAAAGTTGATAAAACATAACAAGATCGGAATATACCCATTCGTCGCCGGCCCCTGCGCCTTCACGTTCAAACTTTTGAACCATTAATCGCGGACCGTATGGAACTGTTGTTCGTCCCCATTCTGCTTTTACCACATTAAATGGGATGGTTTTAAGGATGAGGTTTGGACGTTCCAAAAATGCCATTAACATGGAATTGATAGCGCGTAATTGCAAGGTATTACGGTGAGGACTCCAACCTTGGTTAAACATGCTGTGAATAGCCGCACCATATTCTGAAACGATAAATGGCTTTACTTCGCCTAGTGTCATTTGAGTATATTGTTCCATCAAATCGAATGTCGCTTCTAAGTTGCTGCCTTTGCGATATTTTTCACGATTTTGATGGGCTGGGAAGTCATATAAATGGATGGAATAAAAATCCATATTGTCGCCTGCAATATCGATAAACTGCTTGTCTCTTTGTTCCCAGCGCGAAAAATTGTCTTTATCAAAATCAGGGAACGCGACGGTGTAGCCACCGATAAGAACATCACTGTTGGTTTTTCTAATTTCATTGGCAACCGTATTATGAAATTTAAAAATGTCGGCTGGTGGTACTAGATCTGAGCCTGAACGCACTGTGGTAAGGTCATATAAAGGTTCGTTCATAACCTCGACAAATTTGGGTTTAATTTGGCCGAAACGCGCATCGTTAGGATTTTGATCAAAATACTTAGCTAGAAACTGCCCCATATAATGACCTGTTGCCGTGCCGAGGGGTTCGTCCGCAGAGTCAGTTTGTGAAAATGCCCAACCTTGTCCAGTCAATGTTCCTTCTGGCCAGTATGGATGTTGTTGCGCACCAATTATCATATCTGTTGCACGGTGTTCATGAGCTCGTATGTTTTTGGACTTTTGTGTTGATGAGTTTGAATAACTCCATTTTGTATCGTTACCAAATGTGCTTGCCTGCGCTTCGTCAACAAAACCCGGACGGGATGCATCTTCTTTTAGGCGGCTTAATTGCCACCCAATCGCGCCGGTATTACGACCTAAATAAACGTCATATCCTTCCAAAAAGTTTGTCATTACATCAGCATCAGCGTTCGGTGCATTGCGGCTATGAACATCGCCGCCATTCCAGTCATTTTCAGTAACGTCAGCATGAATAGTAATGAATTTTTTACGATCAAATGTGTCAATGCCACCTACAACATGCTTTGTATCAAAGTTAATGTCGACTTGTACATTACTGGCTGGTGCGGCTTTTGTTGTAACTTGGAAGGTTGCAGAGACACCGCCAATTGTTAATGTGGCGCTTGACGTTGTTGCAAATAACTCTGAGCTTGTTAATTGAATGTTTACGGATTGACCATTAGAAATTTCACCCGCGGTGGAAGTTAATGCCCCACCACTGATAGCATATTCACCGCCTGTTATAGAAATAGCTGCCGACGCTGTTAATCCGGTGACCGTTACTACACTACTTGATACGGTTGTTGCCGGTTCTGCGGCAACAACCGCTGGGAATACAAATGCATCAGGTGTTGTGTCAACTTGCGCTATCGGGTCAGGGTCTGGTGTCGATTCCGAACTCGAACCGCAACCTGATAATATCGAGCAAGTAAAGATTAATGGCAAAAGACAATGCCATATTTCTTTATTTAAATTATTCATTTTACTGCCTTATTTATACTTCTCTAGGATCTAATTTGCAGATTCAACAATTTGTATAATGTTGATTGTTTACAAAATACAACCGAGTATAAAAAAACCTTAATGAGATAAGGTTTTTTTAGCTAAAAATTATTTTATATTAGCTTTAATCGCTTTTGTTGCCGCGCTGATATCACCGTCTTTCAACGCATCCAAGATAACGCGGTGCTCATTTACGCACTCTTCACCGGTGGTAATACGTTTGTAGTTTAGGCGCATACGCATTACGTATGGATACCAGATGTTAACGAGTTCGTCGCCACCGGCTTTATGTATTAAGTAGTTGTGGAATGAAATATCAATTTTTGTGACTTCAGTGTAATCATTGCGCTCAAAGGCTTCTTGCAATTCATCTAATATGGATTCTAGATCAGCAACGTCATTTGCAGTTAACTTATCTTTCAGTTGCTCAATGGCAAAAACTTCGATTTCTCGACGCAATTTAATCATTAGCTTCTGTAGTTTTGGATCAAGTATGCTATTGACCGAAGCGCCGCAGTTATTTTTAGATATGAGCAAGCCTTCTTTTGTAAGCTGCAATATCACGTCACGAATGGGTCCGCGTGATAATCCAAAACGTTCGGCCAATTCTTTTTCGTTCAATTTAGTATTGGGAGCCAAATCACCTGCGATGATGTCTGAACGAATTTGTTCAGCAATCTGATCTTTCACAGATAAAATTTTTGGCGCTCTTACTCCAGCCATATTAACCCCTTAATTCAAATAGTTCCGACATTGTAGAGTTTTCATCCACAAATAACAATTGTCGCTATTTTATTGTTTACAAAATAATGACGTATATTAACTTTTATCGCCTTATATTAAGGCATTAATTATAATTAGATTAAGTATTTTTTATATAATTAATGCCATTTCTGATATTTACGACGTTATTGTTAACAATAATTACTGGTTGAAGCGCCTTTCGTACATTATTTCGTTAATTTCTGTCGCCGCTTTTACAATCGGTTTGTATGGTGTATCTGCAACATTGATAAAACCAACATTGTAGTTTTCACCATCATAAGCACGACCTGTAATTGGTGAGTCCATATATTGGAACCAGTGAGCACCAATAAAGTTTGGATGGTCGATAACTGAGTGCATATAGTCTTTATACATTACGCCGCGGTCTTCTTGACTTGATGCGTGAATGAGGCCGGGATGGAACAAACCCGAGTCAGATGCGCCATTGTGCCACTCTCCAACAATCGCAGGCATATCTAGCTTTTCTAAGAACTTCCATTTACTCTTAGTAAGACCTTCTTTGTAAACGTTAAAGCTTATAACATCGACATGTTTTGCAGACGCCATGACAGCTTCTTTTGGCATGCCCCAATCAGGGAAGCGAGCACCCATATAAAGGTGATTTGGCATATGTTTGTCTTTGGCTTTACTCACAACAGAGAAATACTGATTTGCATATGCATGAAGCATAATTGAAAAGTCAGCGACTTGATTCGGTTTTGTAATATCGCCTTTAATCCCTTTGTTAAAGCTTTTCCAACTTGCGACGTCTGTTCCCCAGCTGGTATTTAGTTTTTCAATCGTTCCGTATTTTTGCTTCATTAAACGAGTGAATTCTGCTTTGGTTGGCACGTCATTGCCATCGCGCTGTAACGTATGTAAAGCGATACCATACTGTGATGCAAGACTATCAGGACGGCCTAAGCTCATTTCATTATCGATAAACACACCAACACACCAAGGGTTGTTGCGTACTTCTTCCGCCACTTTTGCTAGGGTGATATTGGCGCGTTCTTCAAACAACGGATCGAATACATCCGGCAGTGGCGCCCAAAAGTCGTTGCCGCTAGATACGGTTTTGTAGTTACCTATGATCCAACCGTTCGCAAAATAAGGAACACGATTGTTCTGATAAAACATTGGATCAGTCCAGTTGCCGAATGACGTAAAGCCCCAAGTTTGCATTCTTCGAATAGTCACATCCTGCCAAACTTGCATGAAGTCAGGGTTTATATCTGAATATTTCCGCTCTAAGTTGGCCGAATAGAAACTGAAAGTTTCACCATGTTTAAGGGGACCTGAGTGTGCTGAACGGCGGTAGCCGTAATGTTTGCCGAGAGGTTCGTCGTAACTTGGTAACCAATTAAACATTTGTTTACGTACGTCTGACGCGACTTTGCGTGTTGGAATAGCTTCAGCACCAACGCGGTTTAACTTTTGTGAGTCTTCAGGGGTGAGATCACCTGCTTTTCTTTGGACGATTTTAGATTGGTCGAAGTCATATCCTGTCATTGTCGACGTATTGGAAAGGCGAATAATGTCTAAACCTGTAGCAAAGTATGGGTAACCTTCTGGGTCAACCAGAGACCATTTGTCGCCAATTTTTTGGGTTCTAAAATAACCTGTGGCTGCTTGACGAGGGCCGTTTTTCCAGCCTCCAAATTTCGATCGTGTGGCTGGGTCATAATTATTTCTTAATTCACTCATTTCCTGATCACGAGCGGCTTTTAATTCGTCGATATCATGGATTTTTCCAGCAAATTCAACTTTAGCGTTTTGGCCAAATTGATCGACTATACCCGTCAAGAACTGCTCATCAAATTTAGGGTTTGTTCTTAGGCCGATATTACTGATGGTGATCGTCTTATCAAAAAGGGCACTTTGTACGCTTAGGCTAATTCGTTTGATTTTCGATGTATCTAAGTTCTTTTTACCCCAAAGTGAAATGAATTGAGTTTCATTTGAAGCCCAAGTATCAGGGTTAGAACGTAGACCAGAGGTAAAGTTAAGTTCTACTTTTTCATCACCATCTGGCGTTGCCAGGTCATGACCAGCCATTTTGGCATAATAGGTTTTTGTAGGGCCAATAGGAATGCTGACACTTCGAGTGTAGTTATCTCCGTTGCCATCGGTAATGTCTAAATATATTTGGGTTGAATGCTGACCGCTATTGGCAATGTCGAATGCAAGATTAAAGTCTTTAAAATCGCTCCAGTCCCAACCCTGCTCAGATTCAAATACAATTGATGAATAGCTATGCTTACCAGAATGAAAGTTAACAACGATAGCGCCGTCATCTGATACATAAGCATCAGCGGCATTGAGCTTCACTTCTTTTGGAATTGTCTTGTCTGACTGAATATCGACAAGCTGGGTTAAATACGACGAGTCGGTATTCGTTGATTGGTTTTGTTTATTGCTGCATCCGCTGAGCAGCATCACTGTTGATAGGGCTGCCAGTGTTATTATTCTCATTTTGTTCCCCTGATGGTTATGTTGGAGCTAGGATGAGTATATAGGATAAAATGTAGATTGAAAATTGTTAACAAAATGTTTTTTTGAATTATTTTTAGTCAGCTCTGTGTCCATTATAGCGTGTGTCTAATTTAATTCCCTTAACTTGCTAATAAATAACAGGGTTGTTGTAAATTACTCGGCGTTATAGATAGGCTTTAGATAGTTGACGTCACATCCAATATTGTTTTTTGAGACGTTTTAGTAAGTATTTTTTACTATTTATAAGGTGTGTTTGTGAAAAAATAACATAAAAAAAGCCAACAGATTTGTTGGCTTTTAGTGTATTAGTTATTAGTTATGCTTGATTAAGGCAAAGGACAGTCCATTGCTGTTACTGAGTCGATAGTAATTGCAACGTCAGGCACGTCGGCACGACCGCTTTGAGTTGAGGTATCAACATTAACGATAGTATCAACAACATCCATACCACCAATGACACCACCGAATACAGTATAACCAACGCCATCGCTTGCAGACTCTTGGTTTAACGAATCATTATCAACTACGTTAATGAAAAACTGACTGGTTGCTGAATTTGGCGCTGAAGTACGAGCCATAGCAATTCGGCCTCGATAGTTTTTAAGTCCGTTCATTGATTCAGTTGCAATAGCTGCTCGGGTCGTTTTGGTTTCAAGTTCTGGTGTTAATCCACCACCTTGTATCATAAAGTTAGGAATTACTCGGTGGAAAATTAGACCATCATAAAAACCGTCTGTTACATACTGAATAAAGTTTTCACTTGTTGCCGGTGCATATAACGTATCAATAGCCAATTCAATATTACCTTGGCTTGTTACCATGTTAAAACAAGAATAATCGCCGCGAGTTAAGTCAATGGCAGCAGTATCGTCACTGTCATTAACAGGGTAAGGTAAGATAATAACTTTAGGTTCAATTGGTTCTGAAACCGCAGGGCAGGCTGTCGCTACAACATTACTTATCAAAACATTTTCATCAGGTTTATATCCAACATCGTCTGTTGCGGTAACAGGCACATCTGAAATGGCATCAACAACGTCCATTCCAGCGACGACGCCACCGAATACGGTTAGTCCATGACCATCCGAGGTTTGGCCATAGCCAAATGAAGGATTGTTGTAAATGTTAATTAAAAAACTGGAGGTTGCTGAATCAGGTTGGTCAAAACCACGCGTTGCCACTAAACGACCGCGGTAATTTAATAAACCATTTCTTGCTTCAGACACAACTGGATCTAACGTCGTTTTTGCGACTAAATCTTCACCCATGATGCCGGTTTGGACCAATGAGTTGGACAAAACATTATGGAAGATCACGCCATTATAAAACTGACTGTCTACATATTGTTTAAAATTTGCGGCGTGCAATGGGGCATATGTTTCATCCAAAGCTACGGTAAAATCACCTTTAGTCGTCGTTACGTCATAACAAGCATAACCGCCACGAGACAAATCGAGTGTGGCTGAGGTATCGGTGGTCGAAAGAATATCTGGTTCTGAATTGTCATCGTCATCTGACGAACAGGCAAATAAAGATAACGACATACAAAGTAGAAGGGTACTGCGTAGGTTAAACATGACGGGTTCTCAACTAATTCAAAGGAAAATTTTTCAATTTTAATGCGCGACTTTTTGAAGCGATTCAAAATGAATGTAATTTTATTGTTTTACAGACTATGTATTAAATCATAAGTTCAACGTTTAAAACGTAATCTTATGTAACTGTACGTATAAAACAGTCTGTTTTACCAAAATACGGCAGTCATGTAATCGCTAACAGTAACAAAAGTCAACTATTCTCATCAAAAATGAATACGTTTAACCTCTGGGCATATTACCCAAACACCACTTTGTGTATATTTAATTGTTAACAAAAGCGTGTTATTACGTTACTATCAAATTATTGTGTGAAACAGTATTGCAGATAATAAGTGTAAAACTGAGGCCTGAAGTGGGCTTAAGCCTTTGTTCCGGTTACGACTATTTAGGTCTATTTAATGGGGTGAACATCTTTGCCTGATCTCTACGTGTTTGCAAATAGGATTATCCGCGAATGCAGACGATTAACTGGAAGCTCGCTAGAAGTAACGGTTTAGTTTGGGTGATAACTTCTGAAATGAAATTTAGATAAACCCTTGTGGTGAAAATGAGAAATATATTATGAGCCGTACATTAATGGCCATCGGCGAATGCATGATGGAGTTAGTTGAGCAAAGTGATGATTTGCTTCAAAGGTCCTATGCTGGCGATACTTATAACGCCTTAGTTTATGCCAAGCGCAGTTTTCCCGAGCATGATGCTCAATTTTTTTCCGCGGTCGGTCAAGACAATGTCAGTTCGGCTATGGTAAGTCGATGGGTTAACGAAGGCATTAATATTGAAACGGTGCAACGCAGTGCAGACCATACCATCGGTATTTATTCGATTGCTGTAGATGCTGAAGGCGAGCGCAGTTTTAGTTATTGGCGAAAAGATTCAGCCGCAACAAAGATGATGCGATTACGTTCAGAGACAGCACTTTATGAACTATGCAAAGACGCCGATTTTATTTTTTTTAGTGGTATAAGCTTGGGTATTTTGAACGAAATTGATAAAGCTAAGTTATTGTCACTGTTATCTAAATTAAAATCTGAAGGTAAAGTGATTGCATTTGATCCCAACTATCGCCCTAGCATGTTTAAACATGTTGACGATGCGGTTAAGTGGTTTACCAAAGCCTATCAGGTCGCCACTATTGCCTTGCCTGGGTTAGATGAACATGAACTTTTATTCCGACATAGGAATAAAGAAGAGGTCGTCAACTTTTGCTTTGCAAATGGAGTCAATGAAGTAATTGTCAAAGCCGGTAAGTTGGGCACCTACGGTTATTATGAAGGTGAAGAGGTATGTGTGCCATTTTCGCCTGCACCAAAGCAAATTGATACAACAGCAGCCGGAGACTCATTTGCGGGCGTTTATTTGGCCTCTAGGCTCTCTGGAGTAAATGTTAAAGACGCGATTCATAACGCCGCTGATGTGGCGAAAATTGTTGTGCAGCACAAAGGGGCCATACTATCTGCGGCACTTTTGAAAGATTGCATCAGTAAATTAGTCCGATAAATTAAGACTGGAAAAATTATGACAGACAAAGCTAAAAAACTCAGCTTGGCAAGCAAACGAGCAATAGAACGTGGTTATGACCAAAAGCCGTCAGATTGGATGACTGAATTTGATGTTGAGCCGCTAAAAGGTGACTTTGCATTTGAAGAAGGCGTTATTCGTCGTGACCCAACGTCGGTAATAAAAGTGGGTGATGAATACCATTGCTGGTATACCAAAGGCACCGGTGAAACTGTCGGTTTTGGTAGTGACAATCCAGACGATAAAGTGTTCCCATGGGATTTAACTGAAGTTTGGCATGCAACATCAACTGACACAATTGAATGGCATGAGCAGTCTGTTGCTATTACGCGTGGCGAACCAGGTCGTTATGACGATAGAGCTGTGTTTACGCCAGAAGTATTGCACTTTGAAGACAAGTTTTATTTGGTTTATCAGTCAGTACAATTTCCTTATACCAACCGTCAAATAGAGCAAGTTGCCATGGCATATGCCGACTCTCCTTATGGCCCTTGGACTAAATCAGATGCACCTATTTTATCGCCCTCGCAAGACGGAGAGTGGCTAGGTGACGTTGATAGCCGTTTTGAAGTTAAATCAAAAGGTAGCTTTGACAGTCACAAAGTACATGATCCATGTTTATTGGCGTTTAATGGTAAGTTTTATCTTTATTACAAAGGTGAAACTATGGGCGAAGAAATGAACTTTGGTGGCCGCGAAATTAAGCATGGTGTTGCTATCGCAGACAACATTTTGGGTCCTTATGTTAAGTCAGAATACAACCCAATATCCAACAGCGGTCATGAAGTCGTAGTTTGGCAACAAAACGGCGGTATTGCGAGTTTATTAACTACTGACGGTCCAGAGAAAAACACGATTCAGTTTGCCGAAGACGGTATTAATTTTGACATTAAAGCCCATATTAAAGGGGCTCCAGAGGCTTTGGGGTTGTACCGTAGTGGCGAACAGACTGAAACATTACCTGGGCTAACCTGGGGCTTGTGCCATAAATACGATGCGAGTTGGAATTGGAATTTTATTTGTAAATTTAAAACCAGAAAGCAAATTTTGGATGCAGGAACATTTCAAAATACTGCAGGGTAATTAAATGAATAGAGTATTGCTCCACCCAACAGTTTTGTTTGCACTGTTAGGAAAGTGGTACAAGCGGTTGTTATGGCTTGAAACAATAATAAGAAAAAAAGCCTGGCTACCTTAACGGATCTTATTAATACTGCTATGGGAAATACGGTTACCTTTATAGCGGGATTGATATGATAATTGTGTGTTGTTACAAACCTTTGACAGTGATTGGGTAACCTTTCACTGTCTTTTTTTATATTGATGTTGGCGTAAATAGTTCGACTTGTTACACTGCCTCACACTTATTATTTTCGTAATTAAGAGCATGACTCAAAACCAACCACAAAAGCCTCAAGCCAGTAATACATTATTGGAACTTGTATTTAATATTGTTGTTCCCTCGCTCATTTTAATGAAACTATCCTCGGACGAATATCTAGGTACTGTAAACGCGTTAATAATTGCTTTGGCGTTCCCATTGCTTTATGGCATTTGGGATTTTGTAAAAAGTCGCAGCTTAAATTTCTTTTCTCTGCTTGGTTTTTTAAGCACATTATTAACCGGCGGCATTGGATTGTTTGAACTTGATCCGCAGTGGTTAGCCATAAAAGAAGCCGCTATTCCTGCGGTTATTGGTTTTGTTGTTTTAATGTCGAGCTTTGGACATAAGCCATTGATAGCAAAATTGATATTAAATCCTGCCATTTTTGACTTAGAGAAAATTTACGATACGTTGGCAAAAAATAACAAGGTAGACGTTTTTAAAGCTGAGATTAATCGTGCAAATTTGTGGCTAGCTGGCACATTTGTTTTCTCTGCAACTGCCAACTACGTATTGGCTCGTATGATAGTTACTAGCCCAGCTGGTACCGTGGCATTTAACGAAGAGCTTGGTAAAATGACCATGTTAAGTTATCCCGTGATTGCGATACCTTCATTACTCATGTTAATCGGCTTGTTGGTTTATGTTGTTAAAATTATCACTAAACTTACCGAGCTAAAGTTCGAAGATATCGTTCAACAAGAATAATGTCATGCCTTTTGAGCAATCAATTCTCTTATACACAGCGCAAGTTTTATAGAATGTGTGCTGTGTAGATATATCTAATTTATAACCGCGATAATTAAACAGCCTCCGTAATTAAATCGCTATTCCAATGCCAATATGTTTGCCAAATATTAATTCCTACCTTTTGAACAAAACTCAAAGCGTGACCTATGTAAAGTCGGAATGGATTATTGTTTAGCAACGAGTAAATCGCGACGCTCTAAATTCTAAATAAAACCATGAATATCTGAATACGTATGTAGCTTAAATACATTTCCCTCCATTCCCGATAGCCTACGAGTTCGCGACAGTTTTCGTTTTACCAATGTCTAAAAATAATTGCGAAATGTTTGTTATATGCCTGTTTATTCTTCGTTTCTCATCGATTTAGGACGAGTCGTTAGACCTGGTTACGGACAGGGTTTAAGGGGGTGAGGAATGCTGTTTAATATCGATTTTACGGTGAAGTCATCACCGGGCACAACTTACAATTTTCATCTACACGGACTAATGTCAATAATAAGCAAACATTAAAAACAGGTCTAAACGTAAATTGGAATGTAGCAAATAGTATTTAAACCAACAAAGTTAATAAAGGTTTTACCTAATGAGATCCAACATATTTTGGTTATTTATCGTTATATTTTCTACCGAGGTGGTCGGAAACGAGTTAGTGTCTTGGCAGTTACATGGTCAATCTTTGGAGCTGAAAACAAAGGTCAGTCAAGTGACGTTGACGGCACTGACTCAAGATGCAATAGAGGTATTATATGACGCCGACGAAAAACAAATTCCGTCGTTTGCTATCGATTATGATGCCCTTAAACAAAACCCAAACTTAGCTTCTGATGTTTCTGTTGTAGAAAAACCCGGCCAATTGTTATTCACGACTGCACATATGCGAGCTGTCGTCCAAAAAGTGCCATTTGGGATTAGATTTGAATACAAAAATAACTTTTTATTCGCAGAGGAAACTGGCTTTTTTAATGAGCCTGGTAAACTCGGGTTTCGGTTTCGATTGCAACCTGGGGAGTTACTTATGGGAGGCGGTGAACGTGTACTTGGGATGAATCGCCGGGGACATCGCTTACCTCTGTACAACCGAGCTCATTATGGCTATGGCACTGAATCTAAACAAATGAACTTCTCTATTCCTGCCGTGGTGTCGTCGCGCAAGTACACTTTGTTATTTGACAATACCGCGAATGGTTGGATGGACTTAGGTCATTCCCAATCCAATGTTTTGCAGTTTGAAGCAACAGGCGGACGCAAAGCGTATGTCGTCATTGGGGGCACTACTTATCCAAATTTATTACAGCATTATGTTGGAGTGACGGGCAAGCAGCCTTTACCGCCCCGTTGGGCATTTGGTAATCACGCATCGCGATTTGGATATCGAAACCAAAATGAAGTATTGGAAACGATAGCGTTGTTTCGAGAAAAGCGGGTACCAGTTGATTCAATTATTTTAGATCTATATTGGTTTGGTGCGGAGATCAAAGGTCACATGGGGAACTTGGATTGGGATGATAAAACCTTTCCTGCCCCGGAATCGATGATTTCGACATTAAAACAAAATGGTGTAAACACTGTTCTGATCACCGAGCCATTTATTCTAACAAGTTCAAAAAAGTGGACTGAGGCAAACGAAAATAGGGCATTAGCTACAGATTTAGGTGGAAAGCAGACGAAGACGTTTGATTTTTTCTTCGGAAATACTGGACTCATAGATGTCTTTAAAGCCGATGCACAAGTGTGGTTTGGAAACGTATATAAACGTTTAGCGGCCCAAGGTGTTACTGGTGTATGGGGAGATTTAGGCGAACCAGAAGTGCACCCTAAAGACATGTTACATACACTCTCCAACGCTCAGAATATGCAGGTTACTGCCGACGAGATACATAATGTTTATGGTCATCAATGGGCAGATTTAGTGACTACTGCACTTACTGAATATGATGATAATGGTCGCCCATTTATGATTATGCGTTCAGGCTTTGCCGGTTCACAGCGGTTTGGCATGATCCCCTGGACTGGCGACGTAAGCCGGTCATGGGATGGCTTAAAGCCGCAAATCGAGCTGACATTACAAATGAGTTTGTTGGGCATGGGCTACACTCACTCAGATTTAGGTGGTTTTGCCGGTGGCGACACTTTTGATAAAGAGATGTATATTCGGTGGTTACAATACGGTGTATTTCAACCAATATATCGGCCCCATGCTCAGGACAATATTGCACCTGAGCCTATTTTTCATGATGAACAAACCGTAAATATAATTAGAGAATCGATTAATCTTCGATATAAATTATTGCCTTACAATTACACATTGGCCTATGAAAATACGACAACGGGCATGCCACTGATGCGGCCGATGTTTTTTGGTGATGAGCAAAATTTTGATTTATTGAAGATAAAAGACCAATATTTTTGGGGAGATTCTTTTTTAGTTAAACCGATAACGGATCCTGGGGTGAACCGTATCCCTGTCATTTTACCACCCGGCATCTGGTTTGATTTTTGGAGTGATAAGCAGTTTAAGGGCGCACAAACCATTAACTATCAAACGGCGTTATCAACAATTCCTGTATTGGTTCGAGCAGGTTCAATTATCCCTAGTGTTGAATTAGTTCAGACAACAAAAGATTACAGCAGTGATGCGTTACAACTCGATTACTATTTCCATCCTTCCGTTACCACATCACAAGCAAAAATGTATGAAGATGATGGTTTATCAGCCAATGCAATCGCGACAAAGCAATTTGAGTTATTGCAATTTTCAGCCACAATTGAAAACCTTGATAAAACGCCAATTTCAGCGTCTACGCTTACATTTACTCTAGCAAAATCTAATGACGGTTTAGGCTATAAAGGCGCGCCAATGAGTCGCGAAGTTACGCTGGTGATTCATAATTGGCAAACAACGCCAAAACAGGTGGAAATAAATGGTGTTCTCTCTAATTTCGCTGATTATGACTGGGATCAAGACAAATCAAGGTTAACTGTTAAAATTGCCAAATGGGCTCAAAATAATGTAATGATCTCTGTGAGGTAGCCGTTATAGGGGATGTGTCAGCTAATCGCATTTTAATTTTCGGTTTCAACAACTAAAGTCTATAACACAAATACTTGATCGCATGTTTGGTTGCTTTTTGTCCAGTTCGCGGTTTAAAAGTGATGTAGATCAAGTATTTTTTCGTTATCTTGCTATTTTATTTGAAACGTCTGCTATATAGGATGTATGACACGTTATAATTTGTTGGATTGTAATTTAAGTCAGGAAAAGGAGAAGTGAATGGCTAGGCGGGATCAGGCAATAATTGCGGAAGAAGTTGATTTTGATGTAAATGAAGAACTTGTCTCAACCACGGACACCCGTGGAGTTATAACCTATGCTAACGATAGCTTTTGTCAGGTGGCAGGTTATACCAGGGAAGAAATGATCGGCAAAAATCACAATCTGGTTCGACACCCAGACATGCCAAAAGCGGCTTTTGAAGATTTATGGTCGCATTTAAAAAAAGGCGAAAACTGGCGAGGCGCAGTAAAAAACAGATGTAAAGATGGACGCTATTATTGGGTTGATGCCTACGTAACTCCTATTTATGAACAAGGTGAATTAGTAGGTTTTCAGTCGGTTCGTCGACATTTAAGTGCCCAACGAAAAAAGAAAGCGACCGAGATTTATCAGGCGATAAATCAAAATAAAAATATTGAACCTAAGCTGCAGAATATTCAACTGCGGCATATTGGCTTTGGTCTATCGGCTTTGTTAGCTGGCGCGGCAAGTTTTAGCTTGAACTGGATTGCTTTGCTTACCCCTGTTTTACCTTTCATTTTTTATTACCCTGAATTATTTACAACCCCTGCGTTTTTCAAACGATTGAAACAAGAAAATGACAGTGTTTCGCGGTGGGTTTATTCTGGAACAGGGATTCATAGTATTGCTGATTTTCATCTAAAGTTATTTGAAGGTAAAACCCGAACAATATTGGGGCGTGTTATCGACAGTTCACAAATTATGGCCGTTGGTGCGAGTACGTTAAATGGTGCGGCACATAAAGCAAAACTTGGGGTTGAACAAGAAACCCATGAATTGCATCAGGTTGCTACCGCAGTGGAAGAAATGGTTGCAACGATAGACGAAGTGGCACAAAACACGGTGAGTACATCTACTAAAGTAAGTGAAGCTCACGCCGATTGTGAACGTGCTAATGCGGCAATGACTCATACAATGACACAGGTTTCCTCGTTGGCAAAAGAAGTTGAGAAAAGCGCCAACTCGGCAAATGAATTGGCGTCTGAAGCTGAAAAAATTGGTTCAATAATGCAGGAAATTCAGGGTATTGCGGATCAAACTAACTTACTTGCACTAAATGCGGCAATAGAAGCTGCTAGAGCCGGAGAGCATGGCAGAGGGTTCTCCGTTGTAGCGGATGAAGTTCGAGCGCTGTCAAGCCGAACCCATGGTGCGACTGAACAAATTCACAAATCGATTAACGAAATTCAAAATACGTTATTGTCTTGGTCCAAAATTATGGAGCAAGGTAAAGATTCGGCTGACGCCTGTGTCGCCGAAACTCAAGAAACTCAAGATATCGTGAACAGCGTTTATGCTGCGATCACTGATATAGCAGACTTGGCTATGCAAATATCCACAGCAGCCGAAGAGCAAAGTTCTGTTTCTCAAGAGATCAGCCGAAATATCGTCAATATTAGCGATGCATCACGTATCAATTTAGAGCAAGCTGAATTTGTCGAATACGAAGCAAATGAAATTCAAACCCGTTGTAAAAATCTAGCCTCACTGAGTTTAAGCTTTAAGTGATTTGTTAATAGCTAAAACCATTTTAATCCCGTCCTTATTGGGGTTACGATGGTTTTAGTCTCCTTTCTTGCCTGAATACGTATGTAGATGATTGTTATAAAGAATCGTTACAGGGTAGTCTATGAATAATAAGAAGAGTGGCGTGTTGACCACAATCAATGGGACGTATTTATGAATCAACCTAAGTTGTCGTTTTGGCAAATTTGGAATGTGAGTTTTGGTTTTTTAGGTGTACAGATAGGTTTTGCGTTACAAAACGGTAACGTAAGTCGGATCTTAACTGACCTAGGCGCGGACTTGTCATCTTTATCACTATTTTGGTTAGCAGCACCTATTATGGGCCTGCTAGTTCAACCCATTGTTGGCGCGCTATCAGACAAAACATGGAATGGCCTTGGCCGTCGATTACCCTTTATTTTAGGTGGTGCTATTGTCGCAGCCGGTGCCATGGCGTTATTGCCTAATGCATCTATGGTGGTCGCATTTTTACCGCCAATGATTTTTGGTCTATTAATTTTTGCAATTAAAGACGCCGCATTTAATGTCACTTTCCAACCGTTTCGCTCATTAGTGTCGGATATGGTGCCTGCTGAACAACGCAACTTAGGTTATTCAGTTCAAACGCTTCTTATTAATATTGGTGCTGTTGTTGGTTCTATTTTGCCTTTTGTTTTAACAAACGTAGTTGGTTTAGATAATGTCGCAGAAGCAGGGCAAGTTGCGCCTTCCGTTATTTGGGCATTTTATATTGGCGCCACGATTTTGTTAGGTTCGGTCTTGTGGACGGTATTTAGAACGAAAGAATACGCGCCAGAAGATTATTACAAATACAAAGGTATGGACATTGAAAAAGTCCAAGCTGAAAATGAACAAGATGCTAAAAAATCAATGGTTGAAAAAGTTGTTGGCCTTTGGCAGTTAATAAAAGCATCACCTGAAATTATGAAACAACTGGCTTTAGTCCAATTTTTCTCATGGTTTGCTCTTTTCATTATGTGGACATATCTTCCAGCGGCCTTAACTCAACATGTATGGGGTGTAGGTGTTGAATGGTTTGACCCAGCTTATTTAGCCACTCATGCCGTTCCGGACGCAATCTCGCAAGCCAAGGGGGCGGCGGGTGACTGGGTTGGTATTTTATACGCAGCACAAGCGATATTTTCAGTATTGTTTGCCATTGTATTAACTAAGTTGGCAAATAAATTTGGTCGAAAACTTGTGTACTCGTTATCGTTGTTAGCTGGTGGCTTAGGTTATTTGAGCATGTTTTTGTTCCAAGATACGACATTAGTTACGGTTGATTTGTTAATTACTCAAGTGACCGTCGCTGAAGGTGCAATTGGCATTGTACTGTCGATGATTGGTGTTGGTATTGCTTGGTCTGCAATATTAGCGATGCCTTATGCGATATTGGCTGGGGCATTACCAGCGGATAAAACCGGTGTTTATATGGGCATATTTAACTTTACTATCGCGGCACCGCAAATTGTCTCTGGTATCGTGTCAGGTTGGGTGCTTGGCAGTATATTTGCGAACCAGGCAATTAATATCATTATGCTAGCTGGTGTTTGTATGATACTAGGCGCTTTCTCTGTGGGTTTAGTAAAAGACCAAACGGAAGCGACGCAAGCTTAACAGGGCTCGCAATTTCATAAGTGTAAACACCCGATAACATTCGGGTGTTTGTCTTTTTGGGGTAATAGATTGTTTCTACGTGATGCTTAGCTACAATCGTAAGGAATCAAATCTACAGGAATAAGCCCTTTGAAAATCTCTATTATCTCTGGCAGTTCGCGCGCCAAATCAGCTTCATTGAATGTATCCACGCACATCAATCAACTCATGTCTAACATCGACTCTACGGTTGACTCTACGATATTTTCACTTGCCGCCAATAAACTACCTATGTGGGATGAAACTACCGATTTAGCATCGCTTAGCGCGTTTCAAGACGAACTGGCACAGGCCGATGCCTTTGTTTTTGTCATCCCAGAATGGCACGGCATGGTACCTCCTGCGGTGAAAAATTTGTTTTTCCTATTCTCCGGTGTATTTCGTCATAAGCCGGCGTTTTTAGTCTGTGTTTCATCGGGAACTGGTGGGCGTTACCCTATCCCTGAAATGCGCAGTTCAACCTACAAAAATAGCTTTATAAACTACATTCCCGTCAGTGCGGTTATCGACCGAGTAAATACGGTCATAGACGAAAATGGCAATTATATAGCCGAAAAGGCATTTGTTCAAAACCGCCTAGATGAAGGGTTACGGATCCTTATTGAATACAGTAAAGCGTTTCAGGCGATCAGGGCAAGCGACATTGTGCAAGAAAAACGATTCCCAAATGGGGTATAAATTTTAATTTCCGCGTTAAGTTTAATTTAGAATGACTTTCTAATTTGGGTGGAGCGTTTTTATTTCTTAATTGTTTTGTTAAATTAATTAAATTGTGGTCGATTACACGACATTTTGACGTCACTTGACACGTTTGGTTTCTTTGTTTTTCTTATCTATTTGTTTTTAAAGGAAATTAAAGTTGGTTTGCAACTTGCTCTTCTTTAGCGACAAAAGGCGCAGTAACAAAGTAATGAAAATATTGCTGTAATTACTCGCTAAACCAAAGTTAGGCTTTTACAATAAATTAAGTCGACTCAAATTGACAAAAAAAGAATAAAGGGGATAACATCATGAGTGTAAAATTGGAAGACCGCCCAATTGAGCAAGTACGAGAAGAATGTATTGACAAATTGATCATTAACTATAGCCATGGTGTGATCTCATCAGATGCATTTGAACGAAGACTTGACCAACTCATGACCTCTGAGGTTCATAGCGAGATGTTAGCGCTAGTGGTTGATTTAGAAATGGATATTGACCAAAAGTACGAAACATCGAAGGAAAAGCAGTTTACCCCAAATTATGCTGAAACAACTGACGATGAAGTGCTAACGTTAAATAGCATATTAGGTTCAGCCGAGCGAAGTGGCCAGTGGCGCGTGCCTAAGCGCATTAAAATTTTAAACGTCATAGGCTCAGTTACTTTAGATTTCACCGACGCTATTTTCCATCATCAGAATGTCACTGTAGAGATTTTTAGTGTACTGGCTAGCGATGAAATTTATGTGCCTGAAAATGTCAATGTAGTTTGCCAAACCTATGGTGTTATCAGCAGTATTGAAAATAAATCTCCTTCACTAGCAAATCGTCAAGCTCCAACTATAACCATAGTCGGTAAGTCGATTATCGGTTCGTTAGAAATTAAAGTGAAACGTACAATTAAAGAAAAGTTTTTGGCATTTGCCGAGCAAATGAAAGAAACGTTTAGTACTAATCGCGCCAATTAATCACGCGATAAGATTATAAAAAGCGGATTTGATTTAACCCCAGATCCGCTTTTTGGATCATGTAATCACTGATCTTAATACTTTGTGGGTTCCATCCGAGCAAAAACCGATATATGTCAGCCCATGCCAAAGGATAGAGCTGCTGGTATTCTTCAGAGAGTTGTTCAAAGTCCAGCGAATGTTGATAGTAATTTAATGCCGATTTTAGCGACGTCAAATATTCCGTTAATATTAAGTCGTCATATTCAAAAAGTTGTTGATTGTTTAAACAGCTAGCCGCTAAACATGTTAAGTCCTTTACACCATGCCCGAGTCCGACATATTGAAAGTCGACAGCGGCAACATCTAGGTTATTTTGATGAAAACACAAGTTTTGAAATTTTGCGTCACCGTGTAACAACGTTTTAAATTGACTCTTATTCAGCACTTCATCTATCTCTTGTGCGTGCTCTTTCAAAGGGCTCGGCGCCATTTTATTGTATTCATCTTGCCGTGTTTGATAATGCCAATAAGTACCAATGGGCCAGAGTGACTCAGCTGTTGAAAACATAAATTTGCCATGAAAATAAGCAAGCCAACGTATCGCGATTTTGAAGGTATGCCACTGTGCGACTTCCAGTCTTTGGTTGTAACCTAACGCATCTAAATCTTCTAAGACCAATAGTATTGATGATTCATTGCGTTGTTGGGCAATTAGCTGAGGAACGTAACAATGTTTGTCAGTGTGGGCTGCATAAGCTTGATAGAAGCTTGTTTCAACTTGGTATGACCGCAATTTACGCTGGTGCCCGATGTTTGAATTCCAGCCTCGTGGATGACTTTTGGCCGGTGACAAATCAATATTTTTCACAATAAATGAGGCGCCTGAATCGAGACTTTTATAGCGTGCGACTTCGCCATAACCACTCCAAAGTGACTGCAGTTGTTCAGCATGGACGATGCTTGAGTCGTCTAATAGCAGCTTCAATTGAGCTAAATGTGGTGCTATCTTTAGTTTTGAATTTGGCACAGGTTTATCCTCAAAAATAAAGTTGTAATGTAAACTATTCAACTGGTTAGTTGAAGCATACACGAGCGGTCAATAAACAGTAGTAGAGTCGCAAAATTGCGTTTACTATCAAGTTAATTGGTTTAAATTAATATCCTACGTGGATTAGCTTTGAGAGATTTATTGTGAAATATGATCTAGTTATTTGGGGCGCGACAAGCTTTGTTGGTCAATTAGTTGCAGAGCGGATGGTTAATAAGTATGGCGAACACTTAAAAGGGCGCATCGCTTTTGCCGGTCGTGACATTAAAAAGCTACGAGCATTAAAAACCAAACTTAAATATAACGCAGACTTACTTGTGGGTGATGCGGGTGACGAGTCCTTTATTTTTGATTTGGTCAAACAAACAAAATTGGTGATATCCACTGTCGGACCTTATGCCCTATACGGTGAAAATATGGTACGAGCGTGCGCAGAGTTAGGCCGCGATTATTGCGATTTAACCGGTGAACCACAGTGGATTAGACACATGTTAGAAAAATATGAAGCGGTCGCTAAAGCTAACAAAGCGCGTATTATTCATTGTTGTGGTTTTGACTCTGTCCCTTCTGATATGGGGGTCTATTATCTTCAAAGTAAATGTTTAAAGTTGTTTAAAGAACCGTGTACAGAAATTCGCTATCAATTCCGTAAATCGAAGGGCGGCATTAGCGGTGGCACTTACGCTAGTCTGCTAAATGCCATAGAGTCGATCAAAGCAAATAAAGCCGATGCTCGCAAATTCAAAACACCTTATGCCTTAATATTGGATCAACCTGAAGGTTTACCGTTTCAAAAAAGTGTATCTGGCATTGCATTAAACCGTCCGGGGAAAGGATTTTTAGCGCCGTTTGTGATGGCGAGTATTAATACCAAGGTAGTCCATCGAACTCATTATTTGATGCAATTTAAATGGGGCAAATCATTTTTGTATGATGAGTCGATGTTTATGGGCACTGGAATTAAGGGGCTAATAAAATCCACAATGACCACATTTGGCCTTGCAGGATTTATGTTGATGGCCTCATTTGGCCCAACTCGCCAAATATTAAAGTCGTTTATGTTACCTAAACCAGGCGAAGGGCCAAACGACGATGTCATTAAAGCGGGATTTTTTAATGTTAGATTGATTGGTAAAATGAAGTCCGGTAAGCGGGTCGAACTCACGGTATTTGGTAAAGGCGATCCTGGTTATGGCAGCACCTGTAAAATGATCACAGAAATTAGTATGGAATTACTAGAGACAAGTCGTGTCGATTCGGGGACTGGATTTTTAACTCCTGCTTCAGCACTAAAGTCTGAAGGATTAAAAAGGTTAGAAGAAAAAGCCGGAATTCAGTTTCGATTTATTACCTTAGAGTAGTATTGGAAATGACATTTTTTGACCTAGTTATCGTGGGTGTTAAATTGCAAATAAGTTGAATTTGATCATCAAATTAGCTGTCATTGTTGCAACAAATTAACGAGTTTAAGTTAAGTTGTTGCATTTTTCTTAAGAGACTTTAGAATCCCATTGAAGTTATTATCCGCTTAGAAATCTATCTTTGAATACGTATGTATTGATTATTAAACACTTGAAAAATTAAAGAAAATAAATTTTACAGACGTAGAAACTAAGGTTAGTATGAGTCAAATACCGTAACCAAAGTGAAAACATTTGTGAAAGGTAAAGCCACATCATTTGACATCGCATATCGAGCTGGGGTTTCTCAATCCACAGTTTCAAGAGCACTTCGACATAGTCCGTTAGTGAGCGAAGCAACACGACAAAAAATCCAAGAAATAGCCAAAGAACTAAATTATACGGTTGATAAAAACGCCAGCAGTTTGCGTTCTCAAAGCAGTACAACCTTAGCACTTTTGTTATTTGAAGATCCTACGAGCGACGACTCGTTAATTAACCCATTTTTCCTATCTATGTTAGGCAGTATCACACGTGAGTGTGGAGTATTAGGTTATGATCTATTAGTGTCTTTTCAGGAGCTAAATGCTGATTGGCATTCGGTTTTCAAAGACAGTAATAAAGCTGATGGCCTTATATTACTTGGTTATGGTGATTATCTAGATTACGAGTCGAAATTAACAGAGTTGGTCGAACATGGAACTCCTTTTGTACGTTGGGGGGCCGAAACAGAAAGTATTGAAACCACCTCAATCGGCTGTGATAACCACCATGGCGGAAGACAGATCACGAATCATTTACTGCGTCTTGGCCGTAAACATTTTGGGTTTGTTGGAACGATTAATGAAAGTGCGCCTGAGTTTATGGCCAGATATCGCGGACATGTGGCGGCGTTAGAAAAAGTTGGTATTAAAGCCGATCCTGCGATGCAAGCTGACGCGGTGAATATGGCGGAAGACGGATATGAAGCGACGCTAAAACTACTTGATAAAAACAAAAAGCTTGATGCCTTGGTCGTAGCGAGTGATTTGTTGGCAACTGGCGCAATTAATGCCATCCATGAACGTGGATTAAAAGTACCAGAAGACATAGCAATTGTTGGTTTTGATGACATTCCAATGGCACGTTATACGTCGCCAGCCCTTACTACATGTCGTCAAAATACAACGGAAGCCGGTAAATTGTTGGTTGATAAACTTGTGGAAATGATCCACGGCAAACCAGTTTCAAATACCTTTATGAAAACGCAACTTGTGGTTCGTGAATCCTGTGGGTCAAATTCAGGTTAACAGAAATTATAACTTAAATGAGTTAATGACAATTTTAGTGTTAAAGGATAATAAATGAGCCACTTTTACGATTTTAAAGCGACGTCGTTGCAAGGCAAAGAGATTGAGCTAAGCGAATATAAAGGTAAAGTTGTTTTGATAGTGAATACCGCCAGCAAATGTGGTTTTACTTATCAATACGAAGGCTTGCAAACGTTGTTTGATAAATACCAAGATAAAGGTTTAGTGATCTTAGGATTTCCTTGTAACCAGTTTGGACAACAGGAAAAAGGCGACAGCACTGAGATCAGTGAATTTTGTCAGCTCAATTACGGCGTGTCGTTCCAAATGTTTGATAAAATTAACGTTAATGGCCCAGATTGTCATCCGCTTTATACGCATCTAAAATCGGCTAAACGCGGTATTTTAGGCACTAAAAAGATTAAGTGGAACTTCACTAAGTTTTTGGTTAATAAAGAAGGTGAGGTTGTTTCTCGTTTTGCAACTGCGACTAAGCCGGAAGCTATCGAGTCTGCAATTCAAAAATTGCTTTAAAGTTAAGTACTCTCTTAATGAGAGTACTTGTTAAATTGAATTACAGGCAGAACTATAATTCCTGTGCTATTTCTTGCAGTACCTTTTTGAATGACGCGGCAGGCTGGCCACCAGAAACTGAATATTTATTGTTAATAATAAATGTCGGAACCGAGTGAATGCCACGGTCTAAACTTAATTTCTGTTCAGCTCTAACCCTCTGTGAATACTGATCCGAGTCTAAAATGTTCTCCGCTGTAGCGACATCAAGATCCACCGATTTAACTATTTCTAACAACTTTTCTTTGATATTCAATGGCGTGTTGTTGGTGAAATGTGCACTAAATAACGCCAGCTGTAATTCATGTTGTTTACCCTGATCTTTAGCCCACGTAAGCAGACGATGTAAATCAAAGCTGTTGATCATGCGTAATTGGTCGGAGAAATTAAAATCAAATTCAACGTCTTTTCCACGCTGTGTGAGCATGTCTCTATTTTGATCACTTTGTTGCTTAGTTATGCCATATTTTTCCATGATATGCTGGGTTAAGTCTTGACCCTCAATTGGCATTTGTGGATTGAGTTCAAAGGGAAGCCAACTGATGTCGGCTTCTAAACTTGGCGCAAGCTGCTGAAGAGCGTTTTCTAATCCTTTATAACCAACGATACACCAAGGGCACATAACATCTGACACGATATCGATTTGTAACTTTTTCATGTTAAATCCAATAAAAATAATATTTGGGTTAAAGCCATAATTACAAAAATGACACTTTTGCTAAAAAAGTGCCATTTATTTTAATGTTTGTCTGTAACAACTTATGTAAAAACGTATGCCACGTTTGTTAGTTACACTTATAGCTTAACTAACAATTTGCCTTTGTTTTCGCCAGTGAAAAATAAGTTTAACCCGTCTATAGCAGACTCTAATCCTTCTAATACATGGGATCTATGTTTGATTTTCCCAGCCATAACATAAGGCGTTAACTTTTCGAGTAGGGTTGGGATTTCATGAAAATGATCAGGCATGGTAAAGCCTTGAATGGTTAGACGACGTTTAATTACATTCATCCAGCTTGGTCCAGGTGTTGGTACTTGTTTACTGTAGTCGGCAATTAGGCCACATACAACAACGCGGCCATGGGCGTTCATACGATCGACAATCATACTTTGAATAGGACCGCCTGTGTTTTCAAACAAGATATCGATACCATCAGGTGCATGTGAGGCAAGTTGATCATCTAAATTGTCGCTTTTGTAATTAATCGCCGCGTCAAAACCAAGTTCATTAACTATCCAGTCCGCTTTTTCATCACTGCCTACTACTCCAATCACGCGTAAACCTTCAGCTTTTGCCAGTTGGCCAACAATCGTTCCTACCGAACCGGCCGCGCCTGTAACCACAATTGTTTCACCTTTTTGCGGTTTACCAACATTAAATAACCCCTGGGTCGCCGTCAAACCAGGTAAAGCAAAAATCGATAATATGGCTTCGTCAGGCAGTGGCGCCGCAACTTTATTAAGTCCTTGGCCATTACTCAGAAAATACTCTTGCCAGCCCATCATGCCCATAACCCGTTCACCCACCTTAAAGTCTGGGTGATTACTTTCGACAATTTCACCAATACCTGAACTGCGCATTACATCACCTAATGCAACCGGTGGGATGTAGCTATTGGTGTCCGGGCTCATCCAGCCAAACATAGCGGGATCAAGAGACATATGATTTTGTTTAACTAAAAACTGACCTTCGCCAATTGTCGGCATTTGCTTTTTAACAGAAGCAAAAAGATCAGCGGCAATCGGGCCACCAGATGGGCGTTTTACTAAGTTGATAGCAGTATATGTTGTCATGTGTCTGTTTCCTGTCTTCAAATTTGTTTTAGTCATGTTTCATTGAGGTCATTATTCAATGATTTTGATGTAAGATATATGGTGTAATACGACAATATTTATTGTCTTTATAACAATAATAAAATGAGCAATATAAGACAGCAGTAGAAATAACTCACAAAAATCAGTTGGAACATGTATGGATAAGTTAAGAGCAATAAAATACTTTGTGAAAGTGGTAGAGAAGGGCAGCTTTAGTAAAGCGGCTGATTTGTTTTCGGTCCCGCCTTCGTCCTTATCTCGTCGAATTGCCGATTTGGAGCAAAGCCTAGGTGCAACACTTTTAAAACGGACAACACGAGCCGTAAGCTTAACTGAGATAGGACAAATATATTACAACCAGGTCTGTGAGGTTCTAGAACTACTAGCCCACAGCGACGAAACCGTTCGAAGTTATCAGGCTAATCCGATGGGCGTGCTTAATATCAGTTCAATGGTCGGGTTTGGTGAGCGAATATTATTACCACTGCTAGACGAGTTTAGTGAGTTGTATCCCGATATAACGTTAAATGTCAGCCTAAGTGATGACGTGTCTACGTTATCGAGGGAAGATGTCGATTTAGCCATTAGAGGCGGATACGCCCCCGATGAGCATGTGGTGGCGGTAAAACTGATGGCCAATGATTTTATTATCGTGGCTTCCCCCGACTACTTACGGCAGTTTGGTACACCAACGAACGCATTGGATTTGAAACAACATAAAGGCCTATTTTTCAAAAGCCCCACAGGTCCAATACCTTGGATTTGTGAAATAGAAAAACAGTGGCAGGACGTCTCAGCAGAACAAGTCCTTATTAGTAACAGTGGCAACTGGTTAGTGGAAAAAGCCTTGCAAGGCTGTGGAATTTTGATGTTACCTCGCTGGGTATTAAAGGGTTATATTGAATCCGGTCAGTTAACCGAATTGATAATTACCCCAACCGTAAAAGTGACTCAGCAAACTAACTTTGGCGTTTTTTTGCTGTATCAAAAACAACGACATCAAGTGCCTAAGATAAAAGCCGCTGTGGACTTTTTAGTCTCCAGAATTAAAGGTGTTTATTAACAGCCGTATTAAATTTAAGCCTAATGATTAAGGCGTGTTCTCGAAAAGTAGTATTCCCATATTACCCTGACAATTGCCTCATATGATTTACTGGATTTGCAAACACGGCATGAGCTAAACGATTTTCAGCAGGGTTGGCTAATGCCTTTTGATTCTAATAATAAAATGAGGATTTAAAAATGGCTAAAGTACTAATGATCACTGGTGACTTTGTTGAAGATTATGAAAACATGGTTCCTTTTCAAGCGCTATTAGCAATGGGGCATGATGTTGAAGCGGTGTGCCCTGGCAAAAAAGCAGGTGACACGATTGCAACGTCAATTCATGATTTTGAAGGTGATCAAACCTACACTGAAAAACGAGGTCACAATTTTGAGTTAAATGCGACATTTGCTGATGTTAATGTTGACGATTTCGATGCATTATATTTACCTGGGGGGCGTGCTCCTGAGTACCTACGCTTAAATCCAAAAGTTATTGAAATAATTCGTCATTTTGCAACGAGTGACAAACCCATTGCAGCAGTATGTCATGGTCCACAATTACTCAGCGCAGCAGGTGTTATTGAAGGCAAAAAGGTATCAGCTTACCCGGCGTGTCAACCAGAGATGACAATGGCAGGTGCAGAGTACATTGAATTATCAATGGACGGCGCAATTACCGACGGTAAGTTAGTCACAGGTCCAGCTTGGCCAGCTCATCCGGCCATGTTAAAACAGTTTGTGGCATTGTTATAATTTTGTAAGTGTTTAAGGGGACTTATGTGTCGACTTTTTATTAACGCCGATAGCCAGTTATGGACTTATCGGACCAAATCACTTCGCATCGATGGGGTTGTTACTTCAATTCGATTAGAGGAGTTTTTTTGGGATATATTAGAAGAGTTATCATTTCGCGATCAAATGTCAGTAAATCAAATGATAACAAAGTTGTACCTTGAGTCCCTTGATGCCGACCACGACATTAGCAACTTTACCTCTTTTTTAAGAGTATGTTGTACCCGCTATTTGTCGCTTATCGCAGACGGGGATTTGTCTAGAAAGGCTCAGCAGCCTTTAGCTGATATTAATTCTCAGGAAATTATGGAGCAAGAACGGCTTCGAAGTAATCAACGAAAGGTGATGTTTGGCTCACGTGAGCCTAAAACTTCCGTCAATTAAGTTCTTGTTACTTAGCTATATCTCTTTAGGTATAGTGATTTAGCTGCCGTTATTTCTATCATGTCTTTATTATTAACGGTAGCCCATTCTGTTAACATCAAAAAGTAGGTTTATTCAAAAATGCCACAGCAGTCTCTCATTGCCTGTTTCAAAAAAATTGTCGGGCCACGCAATGTACTTACCAGCGAACGTGCCACAGCACCATATAGAAAAGGTTTTCGTGAAGGGCAAGGTCCTGCTTTAGCTGTTGTGAAACCCACCACGCTTTGGCAGCAGTGGCAATTGCTGGAAGCCTGCGTTAACGCCAATGTCATTGTGGTGATGCAAGCGGCAAATACCGGATTGACTGGCGGGTCTACACCCACTCAAGGTTGTGATAGAAACACGGTTATTATTAACACCACACAAATAAACGATATCCACGTATTAGACAAAGAACAGCAGATCGTCGCTTTACCGGGGGCCAGTTTATTTTCGCTAGAAAAAGCCCTTGCGCCATATGGAAGAGTGCCACATTCGGTGATTGGGTCATCGTGTATTGGTGCATCAATTGTCGGTGGCATATGTAACAACTCTGGTGGCGCATTAGTCGAACGTGGCCCAGCTTATACCGAACTAGCGTTATACGCCCAAATAGACGAAGCAGGTTCATTGCGACTCGTTAACGAACTCGATATCGAGCTAGGCGAAACCGTTGAAGAAATACTGACTAATTTGCAAAACAAAACATATTCGCAAGATGACATTAAGACCACTGAAAAGTTAGCGTCCGATCGCGATTATGCCGACTGGGTTCGTAAAACAACCGATGATACTCCCGCTCGTTTTAATGCTGACCCTCGACGATTACATCAAGCAAGTGGTTGTGCCGGTAAACTTGCAGTGTTTGCCGTACGAGTTGATACGTTTTTGAAAAACGAGCAAGAGCACACGTTTTATGTGGGCACTAATTCGACTCAGGCACTGCAAAAAGTCAGAACCAGCCTATTAGAAAAAGCGACAAATCTTCCTGTTTACGCTGAATACCTCCATCGGGATATCTTTGAATTGGCCGATAATTATGGCCGAGATACTGTATTGCTAATTAAACATTTGGGAACCAATTGGCTACCTAAATTTTTTAATGTCAAACGACAGTTAGATGCACTTTGCCGTAGAATACCGTTTTTAAAGCAAGGTTTTATCGACAAAGTTGTCTATCGCATTGCCAAACTGTTCCCAAGCCAAACGCCAAAAACGCTTCATCAATGGAATGACAAATTTGAACATCAGCTGATATTAACGGTCAAAGGGGATGAAAAAGACGTAACTGAATTATTGTTAAATGAGATAAAAACAGAATACGATTTAGATTATTTTCTCTGCACTGAGGCCGATGCGAAGTCCGCTTATTTACTGCGTTTTGCCGCAGCGGGTGCAGCGGTTCAGTATGCAGCGATTAACCATAAAAAAGTTGAAGATATCGTCGCACTCGATATCGCGTTAAAGCGTAATGATACAGATTGGTTTGAGACTTTACCTGAGCACCTTAATAGCAAGTTAGTTAGTAAGTTATATTACGGCCACTTTTTGTGTCATGTATTTCACCAAGATTATTTGGTACGAAGCGGTGAAGACCCGAAGAAGATCAAACAAGCGTTACTCGCACTGCTCGAAATTCGAGGGGCTGAGTATCCTGCTGAACACAATGTCGGCCATCATTATCATGCAAAGCCTGCATTGGCTGACAATTACAGAATGCTCGATCCTACAAATACGTTAAACGCAGGGATTGGCGGCATGTCGAAAAATAGAAACTATCGCGAGTCATAGTCAAATATACAGGTTGTGTCAGCCCGTTCGTTTGCAAAGAGCAGTGACAATTGGTGTATAGTTATTACTAAGTATTAGCTAGCGTTATTTTTATTTTTGGAGAACTCGATGTTAGAGCTTGCTGTCGTCTATTTAGCGGCTGCTGTTATAGCGGTGCCTGTAGCAAAACGTTTAGGGTTAGGCTCGGTGTTAGGCTACTTATTAGCTGGGATTTTGATAGGCCCGTTTTTATTGGGTCTTGTTGGTGACCAAACCGATGTCATGCACTTTGCTGAATTTGGCGTTGTTATGATGTTGTTTTTAGTTGGTTTGGAGTTACAACCGTCGAGGTTGTGGAAACTGAGACATTCCATTATTGGGTTAGGGGGCCTGCAAGTTACGCTGACAAGTTTAGCTATTTTTGCGACCTGCTATTGGGTATTTTCGTTACAATGGCAGACCGCTCTGGCCATCGGCTTGATGTTAGCTTTGTCTTCTACCGCTATCGTTATACAAAGCTTGAATGAAAAAGGCTGGACCAATCAAGAAGCCGGTCAAAACGCGTTTTCTGTATTGTTATTTCAAGATATTGCGGTCATCCCAATCCTAGCGCTATTTCCATTGTTAGCCTTTAGCGATTCTATTGGCACAGTGTCTGATCACGGCAACTTAATTGCGCACTACCCAGTTTATCTGCAAGTGATGATCTCAGGTGCTGTTATCGCGAGTATTGTTTTTGCGGGGAAGTATGTATCGACGCCCTTATTTCGATATATAGCAGAAACACGACTACGAGAACTGTTTACCGTAATGGCGTTGTTTTTGGTCATTGCCATTGCGTATATAATGCAAAAAATTGGACTATCTCCCGCATTAGGCACATTTTTAGCGGGTGTCGTTTTAGCCGAAAGTGAATTTAGGCACGAACTGGAAGTGGATATCGAACCATTTAAGGGGCTGTTGCTAGGGTTGTTTTTTATCACCGTTGGCGCGTCAATTGACTTTCCATTGTTGTTTGAACAGTTCTCCACTGTAGCAATGCTGGTTCTTTCCCTCATAATTCTCAAAGCTACGGTGTTATTTTTCCTCTCCGTAATTTTTAAAATGCAAGGCAAACAAAAGCTGTTGTTTACCTTGGCCTTAGCTCAAGGTGGTGAATTTGCTTTTGTTCTGTTGTCATTAACCACGTCGTTACAAATATTGGATCCAGAACAAACTAAGTTAGCGACCTTAGTTGTCGCAATATCTATGTTAATGGCCCCATTGTTACTGATGATTTACGATAAGAAGCTGAACAACTCAAAAGCCTCCAAAGCTGAATATGATAAGCCTGAGCACATAGAGGCCACTAAAAGTGTCATTATTGCCGGATATGGTCGTTTTGGCCAAATCATTGGTCGTTTATTAACAGCACAGGGTTACCACTTATCTATCCTTGATCACAGCCCAAGCCAGATAGAGATGGTTCGCCGTTTTGTTAATAAAGTACATTACGGAGACGCAGCCCGAAAAGACCTGCTTGAGGCGTCTGGAGCGCTTGAAGCAAAGTTATTAGTGATAGCAATAGATGACGCAGATAAAATTTTAGAAATTGCCGCGATGGCCAAAAAACATTATCCAAACCTCGCGATTGTCGCGCGGGCTATTGACCGAGGGCATGCTTACGAATTAATGAAATTAGGGGTCACTTCGTTTCGACGAGAAACATTCGACTCTGCATTAAACCTAGGCGTCGAGGCGTTAACTTTGCTAGGTCACAGTAAGGAAATGTCTGAACGTGCAGGACGAATTTTTGCTGAACATGATAACGAATCAATGAAAATGTTAGTGGATGTTTGGGGGGACGATCATAGTTATGGAGTTGCCGTTAAACAGCGCATGGAAGTGCTAAAACAAGTACTGACAAATGACTTAAAAGAACAAAATAAAATTAACACCTGTCAACAAGCAGATCCTAATGACGATTGCGACGATGAGATAACGAGCAAAACAGTGAGTGACACAGGAAAAAATAGTGAAAGAATCTAACTTAACCTATGCTTAAGTTTTGCCATTTATAAGCTGTTGTTTTAATTTAGATATTAAATTAGCAATCTAGATATTTACTGGCGTAACTGGAAATTCAACAATAGTAATATGCTATTTTCAGTTAGCTGGTATACCTTAAAGTTTGCCGCTTGGTATGTGATTGACCGTTCATATGACTTAATCAAATGCGATTTTGCTTTTGGCTAACTCATTGGATTTTAAATAACTATATTCTAACTATTTAAGTTTTTTTCAGTAATCCGTCAATACTAAAAATTTATTCTAGGATGTATTCTTCGAACTGATTTGAATCAGTTGTCATCAATTTGATTAACTTTGGATGAACAAAGAGTTTCTCTTTTCCTGAGGCCACTTCTTGTAATACGCCAATATTGCATAACTGCCTTAAATAAACTGAGGCCGTTTGTCGTTTAGCGATATCATTATCAACTAAGCTCCCTATTCGGCAATAAGGCTGCTCAAAAATCACTTTTACGAGTTCATAGCTGTAAATTTTGGGTAATGATTGCTGAATATGATTAGTGGTATGCTCAATTAGTTTTCTTACCACGGCAATTTTTTGTGTAGTCCATCGTGCTGTCTCCTCAATTCCTTTCAACATGTAAAGTAACCAAGACTCCCAATCACCATCTTGAGTAACCTTTAGAAGTAAACGATAATAATCAGATTTATTACTTACGATATAGCGGCTTAAGTACAAAATCGGCAAAGTTAATAACTCTCTTTCGATTAAATAAAGAACATTTATAATCCTACCTGTTCTGCCATTACCATCTGTAAATGGATGAATTGCTTCAAATTGATAATGGCTGATAGCCATCTTAATAAGTGGGTCTAAATCATCATCCGTATGAAGGAATATCTCCCAGTTAGCTAGTAAATCTCTTAATGTATGCTCACCTACAGGTGGCGTATAAATAACTTTACCAGTGGTTTGGTTGCTTAACACTGTGCCTGGTATTCTTCGAATATTCATCGCAACAGATTTGATCGTGCTGCAAATCTCAACTGCTGTATTGGTGCAGAGCGGTTTATATTCTAGTTGTTTATACCCCTCATAAAGTGCAGTTCTATATCGTAAAGCCTCCTTGGTTGCATTATCTGCAGCGGTGTCTTCATAGGCAAACTGAAAAAGTTTATCTGTCGTTGTTACAATATTTTCGATTTCCGAACTGTCCTTAGCTTCAAGGAGGGGCAGTAAGTTAATAAGAAGCCCTTGATTTGGAAGTAACTCTCCAGCTTGTTTCAACTCTGCCAATGCAACTCTAGCGGGTATGCAAGCCTTCAAAACGTTTATACTCTCGATTGCGTCTTTGGATGGTGGCAGGAGAGGTATTGAATTAAATGGTTCTTCAGGGTTCCAGTTCATGTTTGAAATATCTCGTTTTTCGACATATCAAGTAGTATATGTCGATAGCGTCGACACGTAAACGCCTTGTGTTGATATAATGCATTTTTATCGACATGACATATTTACATGTCGATAGAATAAATATATTAAATTTGACAGATATAAAAAATAAACTTTACCATGTAACAATAAAACTCTATAAAATACAATGTGTTAGCCACTATTGATGTAACTAATTCATATGAACGGTAGGA
>NZ_JAHKQH010000030.1 GCF_018861025.1 Psychrosphaera sp. B3R10
CACCTAAAGTTCAGGCGACATTTTCCTTCGTCTAAATCCCCCTTAGTTGAGATTTATATCTCGAAGTGAACGGCAGGGACGCCGTTGCAAGGAATGTGCATAGGGATGTGCGTACATTCCGTCTTCGACGATAATATAAATCTTAATTAAGGATTAGGGATTTAGCCGAAGGCGGCTCTTTTGGTTACTTTTCTAGCTGTTGAGAAAAGTGACTCGCCTTTAGGCGAAAAGCCGCCTGCAAGGCAAATAAAGGCGAAGCCTGCAATGTGAATTATGTGATTCCTCTGCACTCGGTTGGAGGTGCTGAATATCGCTAAGGCTGCGTAATTTTACAAGCTACGGGGATGACGTTTTTTCTGTCTAATTGAAATGACGTTTTTTGTTCTGGGTATTTGGAATGAAATTGTGCTACAAAAAAAGCAAACCTAAGGTTTGCTTTTTTAAGAAAAGAAAAAGACCCAATTAATTACATCAATTGCGTATCTTTAAATTTATCACCAAAGGCCTCTTTTAAACGACGAATTGCGTCTCTTAAAAGCTTCTCTGTAAGCTTTTCAGCTTTATCGGCATCGCCGGTAGAAATAGCATCACAAACTTCACGGTGAAACTCGACAGAGTCACTATTTTTGCGAGGGTCTTGGTTCGTAATGCGAACACTGACTAACAATGCGGAGTAGATAACCCCTTCCATCGCATTTAAAAATTCGTTGTGAGCTGCGCGTAACACCGCTTGGTGGAATAAAGCGTCAGCAACGACAAACTTTTCTAGGGAACCGGTTTCTTCTTCCATTCGTCGACAAGCATCGTCAATGACTTTGATGTCTTCAGCGGTTGCACGTTCTGCGGCCCAACGGGCGGCTTTTGGTTCAAACGCTAATCGAATGTCCATTAACTGGCTGATAAATTCGAGTCTTGGGGTTGCTGTGATATGCCAAGCAAGTACGTCATCGTCGAGTAAAATCCATTCGTGTCGCGGTCTTACTTTGGTGCCTATGCCTCGGCGAACGTCGAGTAAACCTTTACCGACTAAAATTTTAACCGCGTCTCGGATAACAACTCGGCTCACTTGAAAACGATCTGCCAGTGCATTTTCGTCTTCTATTAAGGCTCCGGCTTCAAATGACCCTGCAACAATACGTCTACCTAACTCTCTAGCAACTTGCACAGAAAGACTCGGCGTCATTTTCTTGGCTCGTTTTAAATCGTAATATACTAATTCACTCATATTGTCAGAGTTTCTTCCTAATAAACTGATTTTTAAACATATCATGTTTAATTCGATGATAATACAAAAACATTGCTACACAACGCCTGTGTGAGTAACGATTGTATATAACCTAGCCTATTTACTTATTTAGTGACTAAATTAGCCATGGCTTATGTTATTTAAACAAAGTTTGTACTGAGCGACAAAAGCTTTGGCTTGCGTTCTAATCTCTGCCATCGACATCGTAGGTTTATACAAAGCAGAGCCTAAACCAAATCCGGCAGCACCAATTTTTACGTATGGGTTCATGCTTGCCACCGATGCGTCAATGCCCCCTACCGGATAACACCCTGTGCCTTTTGGTAATACCGATTTTAATGCTTTAAAACCGTCTAGACCGACCATAGAAACCGGAAACAACTTCAAGCCTGTAGCACCTGCGTCTAATGCGGCAAAAGCTTCAGTTGGCGTCACTATGCCAGGAAATACCGCACAACCGGCATCTGCAGAAAAGCGGATCACATCGGTATTGCAATTAGGGGTAACAACCAAGTTTGCGCCGGTGGCGACAACTTGTTTAGCCAAATCCATATTGGTCACAGTACCTGCGCCTAACAAGTAGTTTTGAGTGCCAAATTGTTGTACCAATTTGCTTATGCTCTCAATCGCACTGGGGCTGTTAAGCGGCACTTCTATCATAGTAAATCCTTCATCAATAAGGATTTGGGTAACTTCAATGACGTCCTGTGGTGTAACTCCACGGATAATTGCAATTAAAGGTAAGTGTTTAGTTAAGTCAAAAGTGGGTTTCATTTTATGCTCTTAATTAGTATTGCCATGCCAGCTAGAAAACAATCATTACCAGCAACGAGTGTTGTGGTTTTACCTAAATGTTCTGCAGCAAGTTGATAACGCAGTGATAGACCTTTTCCACCAACGATGTAGATGTGTTTTTGCGGTAGCTTTTTAAGTTCCATGCCGATTAACATGCCAGATAAATAGTCCGGGATCTGTGCTTCGTTTAACGAATTAAACAACCGTTGTGTCCACGCGAGGAATATGCGATTACTAAACTCACCACTTTGGCCGTCGTCAACTCCTTTGATAAACGCCTCGTTATCACTTGAGGCATCTGATGGCAGGCCTTTACCAAGCAATGAATGTTTGGTTAATAAATCAAACAATTCTCCCGTTAAATAACTCGAAAACTGCGTTAACTTGCCGTCAACTACATGGGCATGTTTTGAATGAGTGCCGGGTAACACAGCCGTTAATTCTGTCTGACTATGTTGCGCGGCTAGTCCCAATATTTGTACCTCTTCACCGCGCATGACGTCGTATTTATCAACTTCAGCTATATCAAGACTGCTTTTTTCAGCAGCTCTGCTGTCGAGCAGATCGCGATAGCCATAACACACACCGGGAATAATCACGGCTTGTGGCCCCCATGGCAAAGCAAAAACATGTGCCTTGGCCACTAAATCAGGGGCTGAAACGGGCGCATGCGCGTAGTCGACATTAACCCAACCTTTCATCGAGCCCACCATGCCAGCCATATAGATTGGCAGACTTTTGTAGTCGTCTAACCAATCATTAAGAAGTGCTTCTAATGCTGTTGCGAACTCGTTATTTGGGACTTGTAAAAGTCCCATTGGCGCTTCTTTTGTCTCAATTAACTGGTCGGTATCTGACATCGCAAACGCTCTGAAGTTTGTCGTTCCCCAGTCAATGATCAGATGATGTATTTGTTCTCGTGCCTTTTCCATCAAAAAATCCCTTATGCTTTTGCGTATTCTTGTTCAATGTCTTCGATAGTTTTGCCTTTGGTTTCAGGCAATGCAAAGTACATAACAACAAGGCCAACAGCGCCGATTATGGCGTACAACATAAAGATGCTCGCGACCCCTAAATTGTCGAGCTGCCACGGGAAAAATTGTTGAATAGACCAAGACGAGATAGTTTGAACCAAAGCTGCCACTGGCAGTGCCACACTGCGTACGGAGTTAGGAAATATCTCGGAAAATACCACCCACATTATTGGTCCAATGGATAAGTTAAACGCGGCTAAGAATGCAAAAATGCCAAACAAAACAAGCGGTGCATTTATGCCTTGTATGGTTTCGTTAATAATAGGACCACTAACAATTGGCAGTTCTTTTTTGTTAAATAACTCACCCAGTTTTTGTTTTAATGCCACGTCATCGTCAAAGGTAACGCCGCGTAATGTCTCTATCTTTGCGGTATCAACCCCCTCTTGGTTCAACTGTACTGACAATGCGTCAACTGCATTATCGCTAAATACATAATTGGCTTGTTCAAAACCAATATAAGTAGAGGTATGAGCAACCACTACCAAAACCAAACCAGCAACGGTTAAAAATCGTCGACCGAGTTTTTCAACAAAACCGATGGCAATTAACGTTGCCAGTAAACCTATAACGCCTGTAGTAATGGTTTGCATAAATGTATCTTCAACACTCATTCCCACTTGTTCAAATACCATTGGTGCAAAAAACAATACGGCATTCATCCCGGTTGCCCCCTGGACGATGGCATAACTTACCGCAATAAATAAAACAAACCTCATGCGCTTACTAAATAAAGACTTCAGTTGCCCTAATGTGTCGAGTTTTGTGTCCTGTTCTAGGCTTTTTTCAACTTGTGCAGAAAGTGTTGCTACTTGATCTGCCGGAGCGATTAGATTAAAAACCGCATTGGCTTCTTCTGTACGTCCCTGCTTTATTAACCAACGAGGCGACTCAGGAATGGTTAGCAATAACGCGACCCAAATCGCATTAGCGATGAGCTCTGCGCCTAACATCACACGCCAGACATTGTCATTAGTAAGCCAACTAATATCACCTATTAACTTGACTAAAAAGTAGTTGACGATAAAGGCCAGTAATAAGCCTAGGCCGATCATAAACTGGTTAATTGATACAAACTTACCGCGTTGGGCTGCTGGTGCAATTTCACCTATATACATAGCCGACACCGTAATAGACGCAAATGCGACCCCACCAATAAATCGGCCCACAATTAACATTTCATAATTTAATGCCGTAGCCGACAGCAATGACGATAAAGAATAGGTTAAGCCGATACCTAATAAAACACGAGAACGGCCAAACTTGTCACATAACGTGCCGGTAAATAACAACGCAACTATAACGCCAAGTAAAGCACAGCCAACAACCGTACCCTGCTGAATACTGTCGAGTTCAAATAGAGAGCTGACAAAACGTACCGCACCAGAAATATTTGCAGCGTCTAAACCAAAAACAAAACCACCAAAAGCAGCAATTAATGAATATTGGGTGACGCGTTGATTAGGACTTTTTTCCATAATTTTACTCAAACCTATATACATACTATTATTTTAAACATATTATGTTTAAACAATTCGGAACACAACCAATAAATTCGAAAATACTAAATTAGGCAACAACTATGTTATTGACCAACAATTTTGTTAAAGCAACAACTGCCCTATTGGGGTTGCTTATAATAAGTGGCACTAGTCAGGCAATGCCACAACCGGCAACTTTGTTTGCAAACTTACCACAGCAATGTGTGACACCAGACGCATTTGCTGTTGCGCCAAATGGCTCGTTAACATTAAGTTGCCCTAACTTTGCCAATCGAAAACTGCAGGGGGAGTTATTTTCGCTTACCCAAAACGGCACTGTTAAACATCTTGCAACCGTGCCTAGTTTAAACCTTAAGACTAAAGCAAACCCGATGGGTATCGCATACGGACCCGATGGTGGCTTATATATCGCAGATGCCCGTGGTGCCAAACATGGTCGAATTTTAAAAATGAACTTTCGTGATGATACCTTATTATCAACCGAAGTTATCGCCTCTGGTTTTAATCCTAATGGTCTGCGTTTTCATAATGGCTATTTATACGCAACCCAACTTAACTTACCAAAAGTTAAGTCTAAAAACCCGACAAGTGGCATTTACCAATTTAACGCAACCAACAGAAATGTCATGGTCAACAACACCTTAAACGACAAACAACTGATCTTTACCGCCGAGTCAACAACCAATAAACCAGGTCTCGATGGCATTGCCTTCGACTCTAAAGGCAGTTTGTATGCAGGCCATATTAGTGACGGTACGGTTTATCGTTTTACTTTTGATGAACAGCAAAATATTAACAGCCAACAGGTTTATGCCAAGGCGCCAGCTGAGTCTGGTATTGATGGGATGGCATTTGACAGCGAAGATAATCTTTATTTAGCGGGCTTTGCACAAAACCAAATTTTAAAAATTGACACCAATAAACAAGTGTCCGTTATCGCGGAATATTTGGACAACGACGGCTCTAATGGCCAACTCGACCAACCCGCAGATCTGATCGTTTATAACAATAAATTGATCATTTCAAACTTTGATCTCATGGTTCAAAAAGGCTTTAGAAACACTAAACATTCAGCACCTTACACCTTATCAGTGATCGATTTGGCAACATTTAATTTTGATTTAACTAAATAACAAATAGTTTTGCTACGCTTAGCCCTTAACATCAAAAAAACCGATGGCGAGTGATAAGCAAATGGTGAAAATACAATTTATGAGGAAGACGTCATGACTTCATTGCATGCACATAACAAAGCAATCGTTGCAAACTCTGAAAGCCCGTTTGTAAAATTACACGCCATTAATTTTGGTGACTGTCAGTGGACAAAAGGCTTTTGGGCTGAGAAAACCCAAAAAGCAGTCGACGTTATGATCCCCTACATGGGTGATGTACTGTGTGGTGACGTCGGCCACGCGCTTAACAATTTTAAAATAGCCGCCGGACTAAAAACCGGTGAGCACAAAGGTATGTATTGGCACGATGGCGATTTTTATAAATTTATGGAAGCCAAAATCTATGCCTATGGACTTTCAAAAGATGCGGCGCTACTAACCGAACTTGACGAGTACATTGATATTTTGGCCAAAGCGCAGGAACCCGATGGTTATCTACAAACTCAAATCCAATTAGATCCAGACGCAGATCGTTACGAAAACCGTAAATACCACGAGATGTATAACACAGGGCATTTGTTTATTAGTGCCTGTGCCCATTTTCGGATCACCGGGCAACGCAACTTCTTAGATGTTGCAATCAAACATGCAGAGTTGCTTTACACCATCTTTTTTCCAGACACAAAACATTACCGCCGATTTGGTTTTAACCAAACTCAGATCATGGGATTGGTTGAGCTATACCGTACTGTCGGTGACAAAAAGTACTTAACGTTGGCCCAAAAATTTATCGACCGTCGCGGGACTTACGACATAGTGCATGACTCAACCACTGTGGGTTACCCAATTGGCGACATGGTGCAAGAACGCACACCACTGCGTGAAGAGACAGATCCTGTTGGGCATGCTGTACTCGCTTTGTATTACTACGCCGGTGCGGCGGATGTATTTGCCGAAACCGGTGAAGAAGCGCTAATCACAGCCCTCAATCGTTTATGGGAAAGTGTTACACAGAAAAAAATGTATGCCACAGGTGCCGTAGGCCAGACGCATTATGGTGCGAGTGTTAATCGTGACATGATTGAAGAAGGGTTTATCGACGACTACATGATGCCAAATCTAACGGCTTACAACGAAACATGCGCAAACCTGTGTAATGCCATGTTTAGCTTTAGAATGTTGGGTATTCACGGTGAAGCAAAATACGCCGACATAATAGAACTTGTTATGCATAACAGTGGACTTTCGGGCATAAGCATTGAAGGTAAAGACTACTTTTATGCAAACCCACTAAGAATGTTACACGGCGTTCGAGACTACGACGCCCACGCCGACGTTACCGAAACACCAGACCGTGAAGGTTATTTAGCGTGTTTTTGTTGTCCTCCAAACTTAGTGCGTACTATTTCTAATTTATCTGGCTGGGCATATAGCTTAACCGACAATGGTGTACACGTTAACTTGTACGGCAGCAATAATCTTGCAACTACCATGTTAGATGGCTCAGCGATTAAGTTAAGCCAAGACACAGACTACCCTTGGAAAGGTTTGGTTAAACTTACCGTTGATGAATGTAAGTCCGGCGCGTTTGATATTGCATTGCGTGTACCAGGTTGGTCGACAGGCGCAACCATTACCGTCAATGGCAAAGATGCCGGCGTGACCGCAACTCCAGCCACCTACGCTGTTTTAAATCGAGAATGGCAAGTGGGCGACGTAATTGTTATCGACATTCCTATGGAAACCACCTTTATCGAAGGTCACCCTAGAATTGAAGAAGTCCGTAATCAAGTCGCGGTTAAACGTGGTCCTGTGGTTTATTGCATTGAATCACCAGATTTACCAGAAGGTACCAATATTTTAGATGTGTACATTGACGGTGAAGAACCTCTAAAAGCGCAAAGTCAGCCAGAATTTTTAGGCGGGTTAACCACCATTGAAGCCAAATTATTGCTTCGAGAAAACGAAGGCGATGCTATGTATCGTAATGTTAGCAAACCTAAATGGCAGGAGCTAAGCACCCAATTGGTTCCCTATTATGCATGGAGTAACCGTGGCACCGCTGAGATGACCGTATTTATGCCAGTTGTGTGGCGGTAGGCATCAGAAGCGAGCTTTATTAAGCGAACAAATAAAACCCCGATAATCGGGGTTTTTTTATGAATTTTAGAATACTTTGGTTTAAACTGTCCCTCACTTTGAACTCAACATATCGTTAATTTTGCGGTTTATTATAAGCAGTTTGGTTTACTCTATATGCCAAGCCTAAGTTGCTCGCATTTACCCATAGTCATCAACTTAGTTAAACCCAATCGATACATAGAAAATGTGATCATGCCCTTAATGAAAAGTCTTATTTGTTTTTTTATAATGTCCACTGCGTTTTGCTTCTCAGCGCTGGCAAACACACCAGAACAAAATTGTGTGTCTTGTCACCAATCTGCGGTTTCTGACTGGCAACAATCTGACCACGCGAAAGCGATGGCAGAAGCAACGTCTGCCACTGTGTTAGGGGATTTTAACAACGCGACATTTGATCACTTCACCCAAAAAGCCCGATTTTTTAAACAAGACAACACCTTTAAAATTGAATTTACCGAACAACAAAATACCAAGGTATACACTGTAGCCTATACGTTTGGGCACTTTCCTTTGCAGGAATATTTGATCAAAACCGATGATGGCAAAATGCAAGTCTTTCCTTTTGCCTGGGACAGTCGTCCTAAATCGGAAAATGGTCAACGTTGGTATCCTGTTTATCCCGATGAAGACATCAAAAGCGCGGACCGTTTACACTGGCAACAACCGATGCAAAATTGGAATGGCATGTGTGCCGATTGTCATTCAGATGGGTTAAAACGGAATTATTCGATCCCTAAAAAACAATTCGACACCAACTGGGACAACATCAATGTTGGTTGTCAGTCTTGTCACAACGACATGACAGATCACACCAAAAACACCGCCTATAAAGCTGGCGATGGCAGTATCGCAGGTCACTTAACCTCAAGTGATAAACAAAAAGCCATGGGCTGGTTACTTGACCCAAGTAAACCTGTTGCCGAATGGCAAGGCGAGCCGCGCGATAACCAATTTATGGAAACGTGTTTTTCTTGTCATTCACTGCGCTCTCCTCTGACCGATGGCATTGAGCCTAAAACCCGATTTTTAGATCAGTTTTCACCAAGTTTATTGACCCAGCCTTTGTACCACGCCGATGGTCAAATCAATGATGAGGTTTATGTTTACGGTTCATTTTTACAAAGCAAAATGTATGACAAAGGCGTTAACTGCCTTGACTGTCATAATAAACACACCATGAAAGTAAAACTTCAAGGCAATGGCTTGTGTCTACAGTGCCACAATGCTCAAGTGTACCAACAACCTGAACATACCATTCATCCACTTGACTCCGATGGCGGTCAGTGTGTCAATTGCCACATGCCACAAACCACCTATATGGGCGTTGATGCGCGACGGGACCACAGCTTTAAAATTCCACGTCCTGACCTTAGTGACCAATTTAATACGCCAAATGCCTGCGTAAATTGTCACACTGACAAAGACAACAAATGGGCGACTGCCGCGCTTAAATCTAACTTTGGCGCACCTAAAGATTTAGCAGTTAGTGAGCAGTATTTCATTACGTTATTGCACAATCGAACCTTGCCACTGGAGCAACATTTAGCGCTCATTAATGACAGTTCAATGAGTGATATCAAACGAGCAAGTGCCATTGCCCTGCTGCCCAATTCCACTCAAATCTTAACCGACAGAGTTATCGCCCCTTGGGTTAGTTCAGAATTGCCCTTACTAAGATTAGCCACCGGACTTGTGGGCCAAATCCTTTCACCTGAAGACCGATTAAAGTCATTTAAAGCGTTATTAACAGATGAGTTTAAAGCGGTACGTACTGCGGCGGCGAATCATTTTGTTGATGTTCAAATCAAAGATCTTGCGGTTGTCCAACAAGCTCTTAACGAATTGAGTATCGCTAATGAAGTTAGCAGTTGGCGCGGCGAAGGTAACTTAAACCGAAGCATAATTTACCAACGTCAAGGTCGCACTGAACAAGCTATCGCGGCATTGGAACATGGTTTAATCGTCGACCCTTATTTTGAACCAAACTACATTAACCTTGCCGATCTTTACCGTAACAATAATCAGGTAAAACGAGAGGGTGAAATTTATCAAAATGGACTTAAGGCGAATCCAAAGTCAGCGACATTGCATTACGCCTATGGCATGTACCAAATCCGTAATGGCGCAAAAGCCGAATCGGTGGCTTCGTTTAAAACCGCCGTAAAATACGACAATACAAATACCCAATATGTGTATCTGTATTTCCTCGCTTTGGATAACGTTGGTAAAACAAACGTGGCCCTTAACGAACTTAAACGTGTTTTAAAACAATACCAATATCAACGCCAGTTAGTTGAGTTGGGGTTAAACTTCTCGCAAAAACTAAATGATCGTGAGAGCTATAACTTTTTTGTTCGCTTTTACCAGTAGCATTAGTAGCACTAAGCGGCCCTTGCTAATGTTTGACCTAGTGTAAATTTGGCTATTATCTGTTTTCCTTTTTTTATAAATAAATAATAGAAAATAGATAGTAGCCAACAGACTAGGTATATTCCTTAGTTCTCATCCTAAGGAAGGATTTATTAAATGACGTCACCCGACTTTACCCAATACAGCAAACAACAACTCATCGAAGCATTGGCCAATACGGATGTTAAACCATCTCCTCAGGAAATCGCGCTTATCGAACTTGAATTAACCAAGTTTGAAACTCAACAAACAGAACCTGCCATTAAAGAATTTTTTCATGTCGAAAACGAACCCGTATCCATGAGCTTAGTTAAAGGCATGGACCCATTAGTTTATGGCTTTATTTGTGGCTGTCTCGCTATATTAATTTTCCCAATGACAGACATTAAAAATTACCTCGATGGCGTTGCATCAACAGTTAGCGAAACCCTAGGGGTACGATTATTTTTTAGCGTGTTATGTGGTTATGTTTGTATTAAAAATATCGGCCGATGGTTTACGAAACGAAAGTCAAAAAACAATAAACCTCAGCAATAGAATATTTTGCTGAAATAAAATAAGCCTTCTTTGTTGTTCTGCTCTATTATTTATTTCTGTGACCTACGACGTAAAGTCATGACTTAAAAGTTCTATGGCCTAACAATCTACAATAGGGGAAAAGAATGACTCAACCAGTAAATGAAACCGCTCCGATTATTCCGCAAGAAGCTTTTGATTGGTACGATGAATACGCGCACGGCATGATTGACCGCCGAACGTTTTTAAAACGTTTAGGCACGCTTGCCACCATAGGGTTAAGTATGTCGGTTCTCTCAGCTGCGTTATTACCTAACTATGCCCTTGCCGAGCAAGTCTCATTTAATGATGATGCCATCAAAGCGAGTTATCTGACCTTCCGTTCGCCAAAAGGTCATGGCGAAGGTCGAGGATACTTTGTTACCCCAAAAAACCTTGATAAACCATTACCCGTTGTTCTAGTTATTCATGAAAATAGAGGACTTAATCCTTATGTTAAAGACGTTGCTCGCCGTTTAGCCAAAGCCGGTTTTGTCGCGTTTGCGCCCGATGCACTGCATATTTTAGGCGGATATCCTGGCAATGACGATGAAGGGAAAGCAATGCAACGCTCCCTAGATAGAGCGAAAATTCAACAAGATTTTGTCGCCGCTGCTGAATTTTTAAAAGCCCATGCCCTCAGTAACGGCAAGCTCGGTGCTGTTGGTTTTTGCTTTGGTGGCTATATCGTCAACATGTTAGCTGCAACTATTCCTAATAGTCTAAATGCTGGCGTACCATTTTATGGAACGCCTGCCGCCTCCGAAATTCGTGACAACATTAAATCGCCATTGATGATCCAATTGGCTGAACTTGATAAACGAGTTAATGCCACGTGGCCTGAGTACGAGGTGTCTCTTAAAAAGAACAAGGTGGATTACCAGATGTTTATGTATGAAAACGCAAACCATGGCTTCCATAATGATTCCACAGGTCGGTATGACCCTAAAAATGCCAACCTAGCGTGGGAAAGAACCGTAAACTTCTTTCAACAGCATTTAAGTTAACGACTAAGTCATACTAGCCTACAAGGGTTCCGCAGAATTAAAGCAATAGCGACAAAAAAAGCGGGTGATGAAATTGTACTTTCATCACCCGCTTTTTAATCTTCTTAATCATGCCCTAACAAGGGCAATAATCAGAGGGTTACATTTTTTCCATTGTTTCGATGCCGAGTAGCTCTAAACCTTGTTTCAGGGTACGGGCAACTAACAAACTTAATGCCATACGGCTTAACTTGGTTTCTTCTGCTACGCCGTCTTTTAACATTGGGCAAGCTTCGTAGAAAGTCATAAATAAGCTCGACAATTCATACAAGTAAGTACACAACAAATGTGGCGTTGAATTAGCGCTCACACCAGCAATCGCTTCAACAAATTGCAATAACTTAACGGCCAGTGCTTTTTCTTGGGCTTCAGTAATAATGACTTCGGCATTAAACGTAGCAACATCAATTTCTGCTTTACGGAACACACTCATGGCTCTGGTATAAGCATATTGCAAATAAGGAGCCGTATCGCCTTCAAAGCTCAACATCGTTTCCCAGTTGAAAATGTAGTCGGTCGTTCTGTTTTTACTTAAGTCAGCGTACTTAATTGCGCCAATACCAACTTTACGAGCAATTTCTTTTTGCTCATCTGCACTTAAATTGCTTTCGCGTTCTGACAGTAGTTTTTCTGCACGCTCAACCGCTTCATCTAACAAGTCCGCTAGTTTAACTGTGCCGCCAGTACGGGTTTTAAATGGCTTGCCATCTTTACCTAACATCATACCAAATGGGCCGTGTTCGTAGCTCGTTTCAGCTTTTAGCAATCCACCTTTACGGCCAACCATTTCAGCTTGCTTAAAGTGCAATGCTTGACGAGCGTCAGTGAAGATAATGATACGGTCTGCGTTTAGGTCAAATGAACGGTATTTCATTGCCGCTAAATCGGTTGTTGAATATAAAAAACCACCGCCTGATTTTTCAATAATAAAGACGGCAGGTTCGCCCTCTTTATTTTTCATTTCATCAAGAAATACAACCTGAGCGCCTTGGTCTTCAACGGCAATGCCTTTCTCTTTCAAGTCTGCAACTATGCCAGCTAACATTGGGTTATATGCACTTTCACCCATGATATCTTCGTGTTTTAGATTAACATTCAATTTGGCGTAAACTTCTTCGCTGTGTTGAATCGATACATCGATAAATTGTTGCCACAACGTAAGGCATTCTTGGTCACCGCCTTGCAATTTAACCACGTACTCGCGAGCTCGATTGGCAAAACCTTCTTCTTCATCAAACCTAATTTTAGCTTCGCGATAAAAGTCTTCCAAATCTGACAACGCAGTTGTTGCAACGTTTTCAGACAATAACTTGTCTTGCAAATGCGCAATCAACATACCAAATTGTGTGCCCCAATCACCCATGTGATTTTGACGAATAACCTTGTGACCTAAAAACTCAATTACTCGAGCCACTGAGTCACCAATGATAGTTGAACGCAAATGGCCAACGTGCATTTCTTTCGCTAAATTTGGTGACGACAAGTCAACTACTACTGTTTGTTCAGGCTCTTTTTCTACCGCTAATCTTGGATCGGTTAACGCAGCAGTAATTTGCTCACCTAGCCATTGAGGCTTTAGCTTTACATTAATAAAACCAGGACCGGCAATCTCTAAGCTTTCAGCTAAATCGTCTAATTCAACAGCGTCCAAAATTTTTGCGGCAATTTCTCGAGGGTTTGATTTTAGCTTTTTCGCTAACCCCATAGCACCATTAAACTGGTATTCTCCAAATTCAGGGCGATTGCTTCGAGCCATTGGCGCAGCAGCACCTGCGGCTCCTTCAATTTTTGTTAACGCTTGTTTAAATCTATCTTGTACTAACTGAAAAATGTTCATATTCAAAATGCCTTTGCTCGTCGCGAGAAAAAGTAAAAACAGATGCAACGCCTAAGGCTGCATCTCATTTGTTTGGTTTAGTGCTCTCTTGTTTCCAAGAATGAGACTTCTGGATAACGTTCCATCGACAGGTTTAAATTTACGCGAGTCGGCGCGATATAGGTCAAGTTATCACCACCATCGAGTGCTAAGTTTGTCGCGCATTTGCGTTTAAAGTCTTCAAACTTTTTCACGTCTTCGCATTCAACCCAGCGTGCTGTAGCAACATTGACAGGTTCGTAAATCGCCTCAACGTTATATTCAGATTTAAGACGCTGAACAACAACGTCAAACTGCAAGACACCAACCGCACCAACGATCAAATCGTTGTTTTGCATTGGTCTAAATACTTGCACAGCACCTTCTTCCGATAACTGGATTAAGCCTTTTAATAACTGCTTCTGTTTCAGTGGATCTTTTAAACGAATACGGCGGAATAATTCCGGCGCAAAGTTTGGAATGCCCGCAAACTTAAATGCCTCACCTTGCGTGAATGTATCGCCAATCTGAATCGTACCGTGGTTATGTAACCCAATAATATCCCCAGGAAATGCCTCTTCAACGGCTGAACGGTCTCCGGCTACAAAGGTCAAGGCATCTGAAATCCGTACGTCTTTACCTAAACGTACATGCTTCATCTTCATGCCCTTTTCATATTTACCTGAGACAATCCGCATAAATGCCACGCGGTCTCGGTGTTTAGGGTCCATGTTGGCTTGGATTTTAAATACAAAACCGCTGAAATCAGCTTCACTTGCAACAACTTGGCGTTCATTAGTATCCCGAGGCATAGGCGTTGGCGCCCACTCAGTTAGGCCGTCTAGCATATGGTCAACGCCAAAGTTACCTAAGGCTGTACCAAAAAATACTGGGGTTAATTCGCCCGCCAAAAACAGTTCTAAATCAAATTCGTTTGACGCACCGATAACAAGCTCAAGCTCTTCTCGCAGTTGCTCTGCTAAGTCTTCACCAACGGCTTCGTCCAATTCTGGTGTGTTAACACCTTTAATTGTGCGAACGTCCTGAATCGTATGCCCTTTACCTGTGTTATATAAAATAACTTCGTCGCGATGAATATGGTAAACGCCTTTAAACAATTTACCGCAACCGATTGGCCAAGTAATCGGGGCGCAGGCAATTTTTAATTCATCTTCAACTTCGTCCATAACTTCCATCGGATCACGGATGTCACGGTCAAGTTTATTCATAAAGGTAATGATTGGCGTGTCGCGTAAACGGGTGACTTCCATTAATTTTCGCGTTCGGTCTTCAACACCTTTAGCGGCGTCGATCACCATCAAGCAAGAATCCACCGCCGTCAACGTACGGTAAGTATCTTCAGAGAAGTCTTCGTGTCCTGGAGTATCTAGCAGATTGACTAAATTATCGTTATAAGGAAACTGCATAACAGACGTTGTTATAGAGATACCACGATCTTTTTCCATCTCCATCCAGTCAGATTTGGCGTGCTGTTTTGAGCCACGACCTTTTACTGTACCGGCAGTTTGCAGGTGTTGTCCGTACAACAATACTTTTTCAGTAATGGTTGTTTTACCGGCATCTGGGTGAGAAATGATGGCGAAAGTGCGTCGGCACTCGATTTCTTTGGCAAGTTGAGAGTCTGTCATAATTTTCTTAGATAATGGTGCTGGAAACGCACCAAAAATTCAGTCTTTTTGGCCTATTAATTTCAATGGCCAGAATTATACCTGAATCAATACCGATGTAGTACCCATCAATCATTCTAAAATTACGGGCAAGGTTTTCTGTAATTATACTTATTACTGTATCAATGTAACTTGGTGTGAGGGGAGTATTCACTGACAGCATGAAAGTCAAAATAAGTTCGACTATAAAACTGACTTAAACAAGACGACAAACATTGTGGTTGATGAAAACGGATATTCTGAGCGCAGCGGTTATGTTAGTTTTTGCAAGAGCAATTGGTTGTTGCTACTGCAGATTTGATTTCTCTGCTCCTGAACGGAAAAAGTCCTATAGAGTCCACTTTGTAATTGAAAAATCGAATATTGAGCTGATTTCGCCATGTTGGGCTTTACTTATAAAATGAGCACAGCTTAAAAAGGCCCTGCGAACAGGGCCAAAGCCTAACAACAAAGTTAATTACTTCTTCAAACGAATTGCATCGATACGAGACTGAAGCTTTTTAACTACTTCAGGATGTTCCGAAGCAACGTTATGTTGTTCGTATTGATCTTTACTTAGGTCAAACAATTGAGGTGTTGATTGTAAGCCATTTTCGATTGCTGTTTTATTTGCTAACCATGCAGGTGTTTGGCCACTAAATGGTTCAACATATTTCCAGTCGCCATTACGAAGTGACAATGTGAAAGACTCTTCCAACATTTCTTCACGACCGTCTGCCGACGCATCTAAAAACGCAGGTAGTATATTCTGACTGTCTATTGCTTCGCCAGCAGTCAACGTGCCACCGACCAGTGCTGCCAACGATTTGTATATATCGATGTGACTAACCAACGCGTCACTGTCTCCAGATTTAACCAAACCATTTGGATACGTCACAATCATTGGAACACGTGTTCCCGCTTCATATGCACTGTACTTGCCACCTCGATATCCGCCTGCAGGGTCATGTTCACCACGTAAATCATCGGCTTGGTCGGCATAACCATCGTCCATCACGGGGCCATTGTCACTTGAAAATATAATAATCGTATTGTCATAGACACCTTGTTTTTTCAATTCATTAACTATGCGACCTGTCATCCAATCCATCTGTAAAATCGCGTCACCTCGGGGTCCCATACCTGACTTACCTGCAAACATTTCATTAGGCACACGCGGTACATGAATGTCATGAAACGGGAAAAACAGCATAAATGGTTCATCTTTCGACGAACGAATAAAGTTGATTGCTTTGTCAGTAAATACAAATGGGAAGTCTTCGTCTTTCCACTCAGCTGATTTACCTCCAGCCATCCAACCAATTCGGCTAATCCCATTAACTATTGTTGCGCTATGCTGTAAATCGGCTTGTTGCTTTAATAATTCAGGACGTTCAGTCCCTACAGGTCGGCTACCTATGCGCTTTTCATAAGACACTGTTATTGGATCAGATGGGTCTAAATTAAGGACAGTGTGATTTTCCAGATAAACGGTCGGCACTCGGTCACCAGTCGCAGGCATTAAAAAGCTATAATCAAACCCAAGTTCAATAGGGCCAGGTTTAACGTCTTTATTCCAGTCAACAAATCCATCGCCCAACCCTAAATGCCACTTACCCACCACTGCTGTTTTATAACCAGCAGCTTGCATCATCTTTGGTAATGTAGGCTTAGTATGATCAATTATTAAAGGCGCATCACCGGGTAAAATAGCGGCGTTATTTCGAAACGCATATTGCCCTGTTAACATAGAATAACGTGACGGCGTACATGTGGCAGCTGAGCTGTGTGCGTCGGTAAATCGTATTCCTTCTTTTGCCAATGCATCGACATTTGGGGTTTGAGCTACGGTCATACCATAACTACTAACATCACCATAACCTAAGTCATCTACATAAAATATCACGACGTTTGGTTTGCTACTTACGTCGGATACAACTTTAGTTTTCTCACCACATCCCATTAAAAATGCAGAACTAACCAACACACTAGTCATAAGTGACATATTAACAATTTTATTTTTCATAATGCTTCTCATATTTTTTACTTTGACTTTAATTATTTACAAATAACAAAACCCAAGGGAGAACGTTATCCCAATTTATAAATAACACTGCATTAAGTCAATTGATTTGTGATCTTTATTTACAAGAAAAGCCGCCTTTGTTGAACAAAGACGGCTTTTAATCGTGATGCCTCTATTCTATTACTGAAATTGAAAAGTCATCAATAATTAGGTCTAGCGGATTACCAGTCCCCTCAGTTTCACTTGGCGTGAAAATGATTTCCCATTTTGGTCCGCGTTGAGAGTTCGCTCGTGCTGGAAGATCTAAATCAAATTCAACTAACGTCCAGTCTGAATTTGCCGCTAAGACAAAGTCTGGGGATGTTGCCAATAAGCTTAGGTCAAATTGCCCAATCGTAGCATTTGCAGATTTAGTATCGTTGCTTGGCATAAACTCGTTACCAATAGTAACGGAGTTAGCAGTATTGTTTTTTACCCAATATGACACTTTAAACTTACCACCGTCTATAAGTGACTGACCATAAATTCGTCCGTCATTTTTGTGGTAAGAATGTATTGCAGAATGCTCACTACCTATCGCAGTAACCTTCAAACCTGCGGTGCCATCTTTGCCCTCGGTCAACACCACACTGGTAGCAATTGACGTATCCACAGTTGCGTCTGCCCCGTCACCATTGCGAATAAACGTGCTCGCAGCGAAACCATCTTTCATGCCCGCGCCAGCGTTCCAATATATTTTAAAGTCTTCGTTTAGCGCACCAGTACCGGCACTTGTTTCTGCCACATAATTACACAACACATTGTCCACGAGTGCGACTTCAGTACTAAGAGCGCCACCGTCATATCCTTCAAGCACAACATTAAGTGAGTCCGTATACGACGCTTGAGTGTTGAAATCTACTGAACCTTGGGTAAATGTACCGCTTTGTGCAAAACCTGAATTTGCAGCAAAACCGTCAATAGTAAACGTGTTGTTAGTCGCTTCTAAGGTGTATACAAAACTACCGCTAAAGTCTTTGCTATCATCTTCTTTTATAGGCGATACCATAGCTGCATACGTTGTACAGGTTGGAATAGTTAGAACTGCTGGTAAGTCATTCCCCGCTGGAGATTTCAACTCTAAGCCAGCCACATTTTGTGGTGGGTTCGCAATTTCAATTTCAACCGTTTGAGTAATTTCAGAGTTTGCAACCGATGTAACAGTTAGTGTTGTAGTTCCCGAAACAAGACCAGATATGACGCCATCGGTAACTGTAGCTAATGTTGTATCAGCAATTTCCCAGATAAAATCAGTCGTAAAATCTTGATTGGCTGCATAACTAGGCACAACAACTAGAGGTGCCGTTAGAGTGCCATCTAGGTTAACAACAAAGTCATCAATTTCGATAGCGGTGATCGGATCATCAACAGCACTTACCGTAATTTCTACTAAACGTAAATTCGGATTAGCCGCTTTTTCTTCTTCTGTGCAATTAGCTGGGTGCTGGAACATATTTGCACAACTAAACTGATATCCATTATCAACCCAATATTGATACGTAAATGTCATAGACTCATTGCTATGTATTAAATCGTCAAATATTGCCGCATCAAATAACAACTCGTTACCAACCACTTTAGCAGGCGGTTGTGACTCTAGTGAAAACTCAATTGTACGGGGTGATAGTAGTTCAGATTCAACTGAAACCTCGCTCATATCACGTATAATTACATTTTTAGAATCAACTGTAAGGGCTTCCCCATCTGAGCTTGCGCCTGCAACTAGATTAACTCTTGTTACCGAATCACCAGTTACTGTAGCGGGTTGCTCTGTGACTGCGATAACCATTTTGGTTGTATCAAATGTAACGGCTTCATTAGCGCTAACTGAAAAATCAGTGCCTTCCTCAACTGTGTTACAACCAATAACCGTGGCTGATACAAGTGATAAAGCGATTGCTTTTGTTAGTAAGTTCTTATTCATCTTACTTTCTCCAATACTTTTTTTAATTGCCCGCAAAGCGGGCAGTTATGATCCCAAGACAGTCGATTAGAATGTGCCGCGAATACCTACGCGGTACTGACGCCCAGATTTATATTCAGACATCGTTCGACTTGTGTCACCTTCCCCTTCCATTGCATTGCCTTCGTCAAATACAATTGGAGTGCCGTCTTCCGTTACACCAAGCACAGTTCGTGTGCTGGTATAAAATATCCGTCGGGTTTCATCGGTTAGGTTTAGCGCTTGGAATGTAAAAGATAAATTATCGGTTAGCTCATACGATGCGCTTAGGTCCAATCTGTTATTTGAATCAAGCCACGAAGCACCACTTGCCAACCCTCGTGATACCAACTGCGTAGAGTTGTAACGATTAGCAATACGGATCATTGCACCGTCCATTTCCCAGAAAACAGTAACGTTTGATGAATGTTTAGGCGTGTAAGGTTGTGGTAACGGATTAATTACTTGACCTGTAGTTGCAGAGACTTCAGCATCTGATGCAGAGTCTGCGTAGGTATAGTTTAAACTCGAACCCAACCCACCTAACACGCCTGGCAAAAAGTCATAACTCTGAGTATATGAAACCTCAACTCCTTTAGTGACGGCACCAGAGCCATTTCGAACCACATCAACATTAAGTGAATGACAATTTATTGTTAACGGATCTCTTAATTGACGATGCATCATGCGGTCAGGCAAACAGTCTGAATTAAATGGCGTTTCTTGCCATTCTGATAACCCAGTATGTTCATTTACAACTGCATTACCATTTTCGTCAACGAGTTGGTTTGGTACAACAAGTACGTCGTCCAATGAAGCCACACCATCTAAGTCATAGTTTTCACGTAAGTCCTTCCAAAGAAATACTTCACTTACTTTTTCTTCAAAATTTGTCATGTCTTTATGGAAAAATGCCATTGATAGCAAACCACTGTCGTCAAAATACCACTCAATAGACAAATCTAGGTTTACTGACTCTAAAGGCTCTAGTGCAACATTATTAAGTTGACCATTACCTCGAATTTGCCATGCGTCCTCTCGTACTTGGCCACCGGGTGTTGTTGAATCAAATTTTGGTCGAGCCATTGTTTTTGTTGCAGAAAATCTAGTCATTAATTCATCATTAACTTGATAATTTAAATTTAGGCTAGGTAACAACAATCGGTTAGTCGATTCGCCACTTCCCAAAAACGGACGGATATTGGCTAACGTTCCAAAACTGTCTCCGCCATTAACCAAATTACCTTGAGCGTCCCAAACCACTTGGTCATTAGTTGTGCGATCTGCAATACCCTTGATTTCTTCAGTGGACGAAAATCGGCCATTATTGCCGTTAGTATTAGACCCATTGGTTAACACGGTCATGCCATTGTTATCGTGCAATACTTGCAAAATGTAATCGACATTTGATGGATCTAGGTGCTCAGCTGCAACATACTCACCAGGAGCAGCTAACAAAGTATCACTTTGATTACGATTGAAATTATGGGTTAACTGGAACATTGAGCAAGTGTCTGGGTCCTGCACATTCACTGGATAACTAGTTTTATCATCCGCCCCACTAGGTGTAACGTGATAAATAGTTTCCTCACATTGAGGTTTACTAAGATCTGTAAAACGTAATAGTTGCATAGGGTCATAAACGTTTGACCCTCCTTGGAATTGTATTTTGGTATAGGCTTCTGCATAGGTTTTTGTTTCAACAAAACGAAGGCCAACATTACCCGTTAACTTACCGTCAAGTAGCTCAAAATTTAGTTTGCCATATAATGCTTTAACATCCTGGTCTATTAATCGCGAACCTGAATTGTCAATTTTAAGCTTTACGTCTTTACCACCAGCACCGCTTGAAGGCGTTACCATTTCGAGAGCTTTAAACGGGTCAACTGGCGCCCAACCTGACAAGTAAGCCTGGTCTGTGCCATCAACAATACCTTCCATAAAATTGTCAACTGGGAATGCATGATCATCAATGATATCTGCTAATTTTATGCTAGTGATACCATTAATTGCGACCTCTTCGCCTTCGTCGTTAAAGACAAATGAACCATCAGAAAACGTATCGCGTTGCGTCACAACATCTTTAACTCGATTTGTATATTTTGCGCCAAACTCTACTTTAGTAATTCCAGCAAAATCAACTGACCAGTCAAAATCTAAGAAAAACGATTTATTGGTATCTGAGTTACGATTATCGTATTTAAACAAGCTACGGGCTGCAAATAACTGTGGATCCAATATATTTGTTAAACTAGGTGCTCGGTTAAATTGCGTATTTTCACCTGGTAATATTTGAGCCAATTGTGTCGCAACATTAATTCGACAATTTGAACCTGTGCAATCGTACCCTGCCGGTTCCAATGTAACGACATTTGGATCATCTGAAGACAAAGGAATGTCATTCATGCTGCCAGCAGTTACACCAACCGGAAGCAATAAAATACCAACATTGTCTTTACTTTCGGTTTCAGTTTTTGAATAACCGGCCAAAAATGAAACTTTTAAATCGTCCGTGACCCATTGTTCAATATTAAGTGTAGCGACATTAGTATCTTGCTCATAACCGCCAACATTACGATATGAACGCCCTTTTGAATGCCTAGCTAATCGCTTGACTAACGTATTGTTGTCACGATTTACAGTCCACCAATCTTGCTGAGGATCGTCAGCTTCATTTGCCTCTAACAACCCAAATTGCATATTAAAATCTTGGTTGTCTTCTAAGATATCCTGTCGTGAATGACTTAAATCAAGCTGAATATCGGTGTCATCTGTAGGGGCAAACTGAAACCCTGCGGTGATAGATTGGCGATTACGTTCATCCAAGTTAAGCACTTGGCTTGCACTAGACATTGTGATCACATTTAGATCACCAAACTGGACAATCTCATTAGCTGCATCAAAACCAGGTATTGCAATCATTGGATCAAAGTCAGCTGTATTTTGGTCAGCTCCTACAATGCGGATTATTTTACCCGTTTCAGCATCTCTCGCTTTGCCATCTTCGACGGCCTCAGCAGCTTCGTCCCAACTGGCCTTATATTCATCTGTACGTGTATGCTGAGTCTCATCAGATACAGTTAAAATAACACCAAATCTATCGTCAAAAAACTTGTCTGATACGCTAAATGATAGCTTTCTGTCGGTGTCATTTGAGAATTCGTTGTAGCGGCCTTGTACTTCAAAATTACGTTTCGGTTTTTTTAAATTTAAAGGTTTAACCGTTTTAAGAATGACATTCGCACCTAACGAGCCTTCATCTTGATCGGCTGCTGAAGTCTTTTGGACAACAATTGAAGCCAGTATGTCTGAAGAAAACGAACTTAAGTCAACACTTTGCTCTGCAACTGGGTTATCTGCACCGCCGCTTAAACCTGATGTTAATGAAACACCGTTCATCGAAATTTGGTTAAGAGAGGCTCCTGCACCACGAACGGCGATGCGAGTACCTTCGCCATCAGACTCTTGAACCGTGACCCCGGTAACACGAGATAAAGCGTCTGCTATATTTTGGTCTGTTGACTTACCCACGTCTTCCGCGTGTATTTGGTCGGTCACGCCATCGGAGAAACGTTTACCATTTAATGCTTTTTGCAAACTGCCTTTAAAGCCAGTCACAGTAATGATTTCGATGTCTTTTTCTTTTTTTATTTTTTCTTGGTTTTTCGCGGATGTATCTTCAGCATACGAAACACCAGATATCAATGTACCCAATATTGCGGCTGAAACGGCTTTGAGTTTAAAGCTTGTGTTCATAATCGTTCCCATCACCCTGTTGTTGTTAGTTTAGTGAGAGTCCTTTTGGTCAGTATCTCAATTAAGTAACCAAAGTTCACCCCAAAGCGCCAAAAGGAACACGTTCTCCCTGTGGCATTTTTAAAGACTACAAAATATTTTGTCACATTGCACACTTTTTTAGATAAAACGATGTCCCTACTCTTATCACCAACAGTTAAAACCCACTTAAACCCTTTACATAAGCGTGGAGCATTTACACCTCTGACCAGACAAAAATAATACAAAAAGACGCAGATAAAACAAAACAAGGGAGAACGTTTGCATTTTATCTTGCAACTACTTTTTAACTGCACTAGTATCAATTAAAGAGAGCGTAATCAATTTTATAGGAATTTGTGAGAATGACATTAAGACGAATGCTCAAACTTTCCGCTTTGACCCTTATTACCAGCTTTTCATTGCTAGCTGAAGAGCAGGCTAAAACCCCTAATATACTGTTTCTTTTGGCCGACGACTTAGGTTATGGCGAATTGGGCTCATATGGGCAACAAACCATTAAGACCCCTGAAATTGACAACCTCGCTGATAATGGGCTTAAGTTTACCGACTTCTATGCAGGTAATGCTGTTTGTGCGCCTTCTAGAGCCGTATTGATGACAGGGAAACATGCTGGTCATGCGACTATTCGGGGCAATAAAGGCATCTATGCCGACACTGGCCGCTGGGGCCGAGTTTCACTGCGTAAAGACGAACTTACATTAGGTAACATGATGCAAGATGCTGGGTACCAAACAGCATTTATTGGTAAATGGCATTTAGAAAACCCCAATGACCTCGATACATGGGCGTACGCCAGAGGATTTGATTACGCTGTTCAAGAGCAATGGCAGCGGGCCGACAGTAAAATTTATTTTGATAAAACAACCCATTGGATTAATGGTGTTAATGACAAAAAACTTTACGACTATACTGAGTGGGACAACATTGACGAGTTTCGTACAAACTTTGCCACTGAATATTTAGACAATATTAAGTCTGACGACAAACCATTTTTTTTAGTTATGTCGTACCGTACACCGCCCCCGCATGAGCCCATGTTACGAAACAAGTCGATGTTTTCCGACAAAGACTGGGCCGAAGCTGAAAAACACCACGCACGTAAAATTACCTTGTGGGATAAGCAAGTCGGCCGTTTAATTGACCACCTTAAAATGATTGACGAGTTTGACAATACTTTAATTATCTTGACTAGTGATAATGGTGGCCATAGTGCGGCAGGTCATGACCATAAGTTCTTTACGAGTAATGGCCTTTTACGTGGTTTTAAGCGAGACCTATACAAAGGTGGAATTCGAGTTCCGCACATTGCGGTATGGCCCGGAAAAATCAAACCGGGCGTGGTTTCTAAACATATCGGTGGTTTTCAGGATTTTATGCCGACATTTGCTGAGGTTGCCAATATCTCAAAACCACAATTTACCGACGGCATTTCAGTTTTGCCAATCTATCTAGGGAAAACCAACCAACAGGTTGAACACAAATATTTGTATTGGGAACAACAACGAAACAGCGATCCAAAAAAATCATTATTACGTGCAATCCGCGAAGGTGACTGGAAAGCGGTGCAGGTTGGTACTGCAAATGCCATTGAGATTTACAATCTTAAAGACGATATGTCAGAAACAACAAATCTCGCCAAAAAGTACCCTGAAAAAGTAAAACGTTACCGCCAATTGTTTGCCGATTCGTCTACATATACAGCGCACTTCCCATATGCAAACGAATAGGGACACTACCATGAACTCACTTAAACTATTAGCTAACTTTGCCGGGCTATGCCTTTTGGTTGCATGCTCTAACAACGAAATATCGCCAGATAAAATAGAGCCGTCTTCAAACAAACCAAACATCGTAATCTTTTATGTCGATGACTTGGGATGGGGCGATTTAAGTTCTTATGGTGCCACAGCGGTACAAACTCCTAATGTTGATGCCCTCGCTAACAATGGGATCCGCTTTACGGACGCTCATAGTTCAGCTGCAACGTGCACCCCCTCGAGATACTCATTATTAACAGGTGAACACGCCTTTAGGAAAAACGTTCGTATCCTAAAAGGTGATGCGGCAATGGTAATTGCACCGGAGCAACCAACACTACCTAAAATGTTACAAACCGAAGGTTATAAAACCGCTGTTGTCGGTAAATGGCACTTGGGATTAGGCGATGGCGTAACCCCAATAAACTGGAATAAAAATGTCACACCAGGTCCATTGGAAATTGGTTTTGATTACAGCTTTTTATTACCAGCAACGGGTGACCGAGTTCCCTCAGTTTATTTAGAAAACCACAATGTATTAAATCTAACTCCCAATGATCCACTTTTTGTCGACTATACTAAAAAAATTGGTAACCGCCCTACCGGCTACGAACACCCTGAACTATTGCGCCAGGGAGCCGACAGCCAACATAACAAAACCATCATAAATGGCATAAGTCGAATTGGTTGGATGCAAGGTGGTAAGTCGGCGGAATGGGTAGACGAGGACTTCCCTTTTGTAACTACACAAAAAGCCAATGACTTTATCTCTAAAAACAAGTCTCAACCGTTTTTTCTATTTTTCTCATTCCATGACATTCATGTGCCGCGCTTACCAAACAAAATGTTTGAAGGTGCTACAAACATGGGTGTACGAGGCGACGCAATTGTCCAAATGGACTGGATAACAGGTCAAGTTGTCAACCATCTCAAAAAGCTCGATATGTTAGAAAATACCTTAATTATCTTTACCAGCGATAATGGTGCTGTGCTTACAGACGGTTACAATGACAATGCCCTTACGCGTATAGGCGAACATTTGCCAAATGGCCCCTACAGCGGTGGCAAATACAGTATATTGGAAGGTGGAACTCGCGTCCCATTTATCGTTCACTACCCAAATAAAGTAAAGCAAGGACTGAGTCATGCGTTGTTCAGTCAAATTGACCTGTACGCTTCAATTGCAGCTTTATTAAATATTAACTTAAAAAATAATGAAGCAATTGACAGTGTAAACCATCTTGGTCCGCTATTTGATGCGGCACTGCCCGCACGTACCACTCTTGCTGAAGAAACACCTCATACCGAAGGGTTGCGCAGCGGTAATTGGAAATACATACGCCCGGTTAAAAAAGTCAACTCTTGGATTAAAGCTAATAAAAATATTGATTCCGGCCTGGCTAAGTCGCCGCAACTATTTAACTTAATTAGCGATCCTGCGGAAGAACATAATCTTGCACAACAATACCCCAATATCGTTAAAGAGCTTGAACAGCAATTAAAACTTATTGAGCAAAAACGCACCCGAAATTAATTACGCTAACTAAATTACTTAAACAAAAAGGCAATCCTGTGAACATATTTAAATTCATATCAGTCATTATGTTAATTAACCTCTTAGCGGGCTGTAACGACAAACAAAAAACAACTAATTTTGAACAAGTTAGTTCCGAAAAAAAACCAAATGTCATTTGGCTAGTCCTAGAAGACATCTCTTTAGATTTAGGAGTGTACGGTACACCAGAAGTAAAAACCCCTAACCTAGATAGATTAGCAAATGAAGGTATTAAATACACAAATGCCTATGCTACCGCTGCAGTTTGTTCAACCTCACGCTCGGCATTTTTTACCGGCATGCATGCCACCAGTATAGGCGCCCACCATCACCGTAGTCACCTCAAAGATAACTATCGTTTACCAAATCACGTCAAACTGGCGTCTGAATATATGCGTGACGCCGGTTACTTTAGTTTATTGATGGGGCCAAAACAAAAAACCGATTTTAACTTTTCTCATGCAGGAAAGGCTTTTGATGCGCAAGATGGCGAAATAAAATACTCTGGGGGCGCATATACACACGCTCCAATCGACATGAAACTCTTACAAAGACCTGCATGGCAAAGTTACATAAAGAACCAACAAGACAAACCGTTTTTTGCCCAAATCAACTACAGTGAAACTCATCGTACGTTTATCGCTGATAAAGATGATCCGATTGATCCGTCCAAAGTTAAGTTACCTAGCTACTATCCAGATCACGACATCACTCGCCGTGACTGGGCCCTATACCTAGAGACAGTGCAGACTGTAGACAAAAAAGTCGGCAACTTGTTTGCCGAATTAAAAGAAGCTGGAGTGTTGGATAATACAATTGTATTTGTCTTTGGGGATCATGGCCGAGCGATGTTACGAGACAAACAATGGTTATACGACGGTGGTCTGCAAGTACCACTTATTGTTTGGGGGAAAGGCATTGAAGGAGGTCAAACAAACCACGACTTAGTGAGCTTAATCGATGTTATGCCAACAACATTAGATATTGCTGGAATTGATGTACCTGACTACATTGAAGGACATGTATTTTTAGGTGATAACACCAAACCTCGTGATTATATTTATGCTCATAAAGACCGTTGTGATGAAACTGACGACAGAGTTAGAGCAGTGCGTGATAGCCGATTTAAATACATTCGCAACTTCTATCCAGAAAAACCATATACCGACTTTAATGCCTACAAGAAACTACAATATCCTGTTTTGGCACTTATGCAAAAGTTACATAACGAAGGTAAACTAACGCCTGAACAAGTCACGTTTTTTGCCAAACAACGACCGCCTGAAGAACTATACGATACCCGTACCGATCCAGATGAAGTGTATAACTTAGCGGCACAACCACAATACCAGACCCAACTTGTAACAATGAGACAAGAACTGGCACGTTGGCAACTAAAAACAGGTGATTTAGGAATGATAGATGAAGATCCTAAAGTTTCTAAATATTGGGATGACTTTTTTAATAAACATTATCAAACCCAAATGGCTGCGCGTGGGTTATCAACGGACATTGGCCCCGATGAATATTTAGCCTTTTGGGATAAATTCATGTCCGACTTGGGCAAATAACGCAACGCTAATTCGGCACCTTAAAAAGCGACACGTTAAATACTGCAACACGGAAAACAGCAAAGTGAACTTGAAGCCATTTATTCAGTTCCCAACGTTGGCTTCCGTGTTTTTTTATATCTGTTTGTTACCAAACAAATTATACCTACCCTGATAATTAATAAGTCATTCAGGGAAAAGGCGTTTAAACGCGACCTCTAGAGCCTTTCACTAATTCACACTGCGCTGCGCAATAGCTATAAAAGGCACACCAATCTTTTCACTTGGACGACCACATGGATGTGGAAGGTAGAGCGACTCAGGAGACAAAGCCGACGACCACATGGATGTGGGAGGTAGAGCGACTCAGGAGACAAAGCCGACGACCACATGGATGTGGGAGGTAGAGCGACTCAGGAGACAAAGCCGAAGACTAAACCAATGAAGATTTGGCTTATTCCCCCGCACCTGGCAACACTTTGAACTAATTAGTTAACTATAAGTATTGGTATTAGTTTTGGTGCGCTAATTTAAGCTTGACCACTTTGAATCATCATATTTAATATCTGAACAAAGGTAATATCGACAAAAAAGGGCCTAGATTGTATCTAGGCCCTTCTAACGTTTACATTCACTTTCCGCATGACCCTTGGTAAATCACGGCCAGAACTAATCTACTTTTTTAAATAATCAACTCGTGCAGAAAACCAGTTATAGATGCTTTTTTGACGCCAAGTATCTGGCGAATCAACCGTACCTTTGGCAGGTTTTTTCCAGGATTTTCTAAAGGGAATTTCGAAGTTTTCGCCCACAACATCGTGCAATTGTGTTGCAATATTGAGTATCGCTAATATTTGTACCGTATTAGTATTCCCAGCAATAATTTTTTCGATAGCTTGTTTTGCCGGCTGATCGTCAAACAAGGCTAGGTATTGCACAGCGCGAGCACGATTTAAATCGTTTGGATCCATATATTTCATTTGTGAAATTATCGGTTTAAGCATTTTAGCTTGTTGGCCAAATGCCAGCGCTACATTTAATCCCCAATATCGGATCCATTCGTTTTCAGACGTAAGACTCGCTTTAATTTTATACTTAACAGAATCAAAATCCTGTAGTTGTAGATCGGCAATTTCGTTTAACTTGGCAATTTCTGACTTATTTTTTGCTCCAAACTTAATAGGATCGTCTTTTGCTTCATCAACTAAATAATACTCTGGGTAAAACCCAAGGTCAGGCAAGGTTTGAAGCTTATTTTTAAGTTCAGCTCTCATCGATTGAAGGACCGATTGATATTCCGCAGCATGTGCCAAATTTTTGGTTTCGAATTCGTCGGTCTCTAGGTTATAAAGTGCTTCAACAGGCTTGGTTTCAAAAAATGCGGCTTGTACAGATGTTAGCTCACCATTATCGAACATTTCGCGCCACTGCCTAAAAGCAGCCTGTTTATAGCGATAACTGGCAAATAAACTGTCTGGATTAAACGGCAAATAATGACGCATGTATTTGTATTTACCTTTACGAAGAGTTCTCACCATGTCGTACTTTTCGTCAAAACGGTCGGCAAACGCAAAATTTGTATCACGCTTATTTAGCTCTGTTAAGCTTAATTTTTTAGCTAAAAACGATTGCCCGTCGTGTCCTGGCATAGCTTCGATACCAGCGAGTTTTAATAACGTTGGAGCAAAGTCGATAAAATTAACAAAACCATCAACCCATGTTGTTGACTTTGCCTGTAAGTCCTCGTGCACTAAATGTCTGAAATTTTCTGGCACTCGCACAACCAATGGCGGGTTTAGCCCCCGTTCAAATGCGTAACCTTTACTCCCTGGCATGACACCGCCATGGTCGCCAAAATAAAAAATAAACGTATCTTCTAACAAACCTTCGTCAGTGAGTTGTTTAATCACTTTGCCTATTTCGACATCTACAATTTCATGTTGGTCTAGGTAGCGTGCATGGGTATAACGAAATAGTTCGGTATCTGGGTAAATAGGCGCCAAATCAACCTTTGCTGGATCATTTTTTGTGGGCCTGTCCTGCACGTCTGACATCGGAAAGTGTAATTTATGTTCATGGGTCTCTTTCCAACTTTGCATATGGAAAAAAGGTTGGCCAGCTTTACGTCCGTGCCAATCAGCTCCCTTTGCGGATTGGGCCCAGTGCGCTTCTGGTGCAACAAAATTGTAATCTTCTTTGTGATTATTAGTGGTGTAGTATCCAGCATCTTTTAGATATTCATTAACGGTTGTCATCCCGTTTGGTAATGAAATAGTTTGATAAGGGCGATGATATTCCATTGCCAAACGCGCAGGATAGGCACCTAAAGCCAATGTGGTTCTTGCCGTAGAGCATACTGGTGCATTTGACAAAACATTGTTAAATACCAGCCCTTGTGCCGCTAATCCTTCAATATTAGGCATTGATGCGCCTTTCGGATTATACAATTTGAGGTAGTTCTTCGAGTTGTCCTCTGATACCAACCATACAAAATTTGGTTTTTTGGGTGATACCACAGTATTTGATTCGAGCTCGACTGCCGTTTTTCTATCAGTGTTTTCACACGCTGATAAGATCAACAAACTTACAATTGACGTAAAACATAAAATTGCCGACTTAGTCACCGATGGCTTTTTCATTTTATCCCCTGACAACCTTGGTGTTTTAGAGTATCAATTTATTGCTAATTTTAAACTCACCATCAAGGCTTGCAATAAAATCCATATTTATTAAATATATACTCTTAAAACCAACGCATAATTTTATTCTAGAATTAAGTTAATAAAGATAAAATACTACAAAACAAACAAAAAGGAAAACGTTTGACCTAATTAAAATTTAAAACTCTATTTTGACTTTTGGTATTAAAAAATTCACAACAAAAAATAGCTAGCACCACCCCTTATTATCGACACTTAAATTTATACCATGTTCTTATTATCACTAAAAACACTGCTAAAACCGACAAATCACCACTAGGTGAATCAAAAGGTTGAAATATAACAACATCCGCTTCTATTTTATTCTACAAATCCCTAACATTAGAATAGGGCTTATTTAAAATAGAACGTAGGAGAACCCCCTCTTATTCCTTCAAATATTGTTTTTAGCCAACTGGAGAAGTCTTCAAAACGTCTAGTTGAAAACTATCCATGCCTTTCTAATTAATTCGTTGAATATTCTATTCATTACTAATGATTGGCCCTAAAACTTGAGGCAATAAAAAAGCTCCCGAAGGAGCCTCAACTTACAACAACATTAGGTTTAATATTGTTAGTACCCTACGTCAATAAACCGCACCGAACCTGCAGGAACCGTTACTAAGCTCGTGCCCTTGCCTGTTTCGATGCCTTGATTAGACAAAATATCTTTAGCCCACTTTGGCTGTCTATTATTAAACTTTATGGTTGCTACACGTTCCTGCGGGTTAATATACCCAGGGTCTATTAAAATAATGCGACTGTGGTTGTCATCTAATTTAACTACACTCCATGATGCACCGGTCACTTCAATTGGCATTTTTACACGACCACTATCGATAACGGCTTTCATAGATGGTTCAAAGTTTTTTGCGGACACTTTTTTATTACCGCTAAAACCTGAAATACCATCTGTTATAAAATAATTAGTTTCTAATTTATCTAGCTTATTTTTTGATTCAATCGGCGCGATTGGAACCATACCATTAGGTAGTTCTGGTACAAAGTTAAGCCAACGATACTCCGCACCAAGTGCAGAACTAGAATAATCCCATGTTGGAATATTGGCACCAGCCCAATGCATTTGCGCTACAGAGATGATGGCATCTTCATCTGCTTTATTGTAGTGGTTTGTCTCATGAATATTATCTATCGAATGCACTAAATGGTTATCTACATCTTGCATTAACATCCATGAACCTACGGATAACATTGCATCTTTTTCAACAATAGGTAAAACACCAGACTTCATTAATGCAAACAGAATATTTAGACCAGGGCCTTCCAGATAATTGATGTCAAATATGATCCCCATGCGAGAACCATAAGCAGCTGTTAATACACCATTACGTAAATAAGGTGAAACACTACGTTGCCCACCAGGGCTTAATGGACGCCAAGTCGTCGGATTATCATCGACTAACCTCATAGCAAAGTCATCGATATAATCGCCAAGTAACATTCCGACACGGCCGGACAAGTTTACTTCTTGCGTCCGTGAAGAGGTATCTTCTGCAGACGGAACTAAGATGTCGCTATATTTACCTGAGAAGAACATGTCTTTCCAAGGTTGTTGATGTGACGTCGCCGCCCAGAAAATATTTTTATATCTAAAATAAAGCTTACCTTTGCCATGTTTACGTAAAGCTTTTGCTAAACGGGGCATGTACTCTTCAATAAAATAAATCACCCGAGGATCTTTAGGGTTATGCATTTCAGCATACAAAAAGCCCATTGCTGTAGTTGGTGCGGCTTCTAAAATAGCTTCCATTGTATCAATGCTTACCCCAAACGGGTCGTTGCCATGACCAGACCATATAACAAAGTTTTCCCCCTTCTTTTCAAACGCTTTTGCTTTTTTAATCAGGGTAGCCTGTGTATCTTTGTACTTTCCTCGTCGATCTTTTTTCAATGCTATTTTTCCCAGCTTGGGGACTAATGATTGGCGATCCCAATTTTCCGTCCAACGCTCCTGAGTAACATGTAAATAGTTAGCACCGTCTAATGCCTGAACTTTTTTGTTAAGTTGTGCTTTGGTCAACATAACCCAAGGTTTTTCAGACTTTGATTGATAACTTGGCATTTTAAAATCAAGTGTTTGCTGATAAAGCGTATTTAAATTTTGTTCAACTTCAGCCAAACGGCCCTGTAATTTATGTTCGACGTCAATCCAGTTCTTATTTTTTAGATCAAATTCATAAACAGTATTTCCGCCACCGATTTGGCCGCCACCTAGTAAGGTTTTGTTGTTTTCATCAAGTGCAAAGTCGTTAAAAATTATCCCCCGGTGGCGTTCTCCCGTTTGCTTAAGTAACTTGCCTTTGGGATCAACTAAAAACATCACACCGCCAAATTGAAACATTATTTCATTACGCAAAGGCAAAAGTGAGCTGCCGTATGCATGGGCGTAACGTTGCTTTTCTTTACCTTTAATATTGTAATGTGCAAGTAGATCAAACTTACTGTTATACGCAACAAATTTACCTACAGTATTTTTTGAAGTTTTACCTCCAGCAAAAAATAACAGATCATCCAAGCCGTCTTGGTCTAAATCAGCGATATCAATGTCGGTGATCATTACGCCTTTTGCCAATTCTTTTAGTTTTTTGTCTTTGTTATTAAACTGACGGATCACCTTTTTAGATTTAGGGTCGATAAATCCTAAAAATTGCCAGCGGTAGATATCGTGAACCGAAGTCTGGACAAATAAGTCAGATTTAGTTTTGTCATTAAAGTGACCAGCTTCAATTTTTCTCACTACACCATCAAGCTTAGTTTCGCTTAACAGCTCCCCCTTACTGTTTAATTCATAAAGTATGTAGTTGTTACCACCAGCATAAACTCGAACTTCACCATCAACTTTAGTAATTGCGACTTCATTTAGACGAGTTTTATCCCTCGGGGTAAATGTCCAGAGTCGAGTACCATTGCTATCCCACGCATAGATACTGCCATCTCCACTTGCAGCAACTAGATCGTCAGCACCGTCGCCATTTAAATCCGCGGTATTAATTTCGAACATTACGGCTTTATTATCTGTGGCCGCTGTCCAGCGTTTCTGACCATCGACCCTATAGCTTCCCACTACACCGTCAAGTTCTGACACATACACAACTGACTCACCCGCTACGTTACCAATGATTACCTGACGCAACCCGTTACCGTCAGTAACAAATGTGCTGGCGTGCGCCGCAACACTCATCACTAATACACTTGCAGCAATTAATATTTTTTTCATTTTTGTTCCTATTAGTCAATAGTCGAACTATTGAACACCTGAGTATTTGTCAATATTTAAGTCTTTTTCCCAATCAATTAACTTAGCCTTTAGCTCTTGCAATTTTTTCGGGTAAATTTTTGCAACATCATTTGATTCACTTACATCTAGTACCACATTATAAAGTTTAACGATGCCGCTTCTGTAGGCGACAATCTTCCAGTCACCTTCTCGCACCGACGCGTACAAATCTTCGTAAGCACGATAACCAAATAAAGGCGCTCCGCGTTCTATTTTTGTTCCATTGGTTATCGCTGAAAGCAATGAGATACCATCTAAATTTTGGTAGTTTTTGGGATCGCCGCCAGCAAGTTCGACAAGGGTTGGGAACAAGTCTGTTGACTGAACTGGCGTCGAAATTTTTGTTCCTGGATTAGTGACATTGGGCCAACTGACAAATAACGGTACGCGAGCACCACCTTCATATAAAGTGTCCAGCTTCTTACCGCCATGAAGTGGTTTATTCTCTAAAATCCCACCTTGATCAGATAGGAAAATAATCACCGTATTTTTATCTAACCCACTAGCTTTTAATGCCTTACGAATTCGACCGATTGACTCATCAATCCCACTTACCAGCGCAGCATGATGCGCTTTTTTGCCGCTCAAGCCTTTTTTCTCAAAATGTTCAACTAGGTCTTTACGACCTTGAAATGGAGTGTGAATCGCGTAGTACCACATAGACATCATAAATGGCTGGTTTTTATCATAACTTGCAATAAATTCGACCGCGTCGTCGGTAAGCTTGTCTGTTAGATAACGTTCCTTAACCTCGTTGTATACTTCCGAATTTTTAAAGTATGGTGGGTAGTAAGAATGAGGGTGTCCCCAGTTTGTAGCACCAATCTGTGCGTCAAACCCTTGATCGATTGGATGATAGCCTTCGTGGCCCAAGTGCCATTTACCTATAAACATATTAAAGTAACCTTGCTCTTTGAGCGCTTCTGCGTAAGTTACATAATCGGTTTCTAGCCAATTTACACTCGGTACTTGAGCCGGATCTTTTTGCCAAAAATTGAATTTAGTCTCAGTACGGCCAAATTTGTCAAACCCGTGTTGTGGTTTATGTGGAATATGCCTTGGCATACCTATTCGTGCAGGATGTTGACCAGTGACCAAAGCAGCTCTGCTTGGGCTGCAAGTTGGTGTTGGAATATAGGCACTTTCAAATTCAATACCATCAGTAGCTATCTGGTCAATATTTGGGGTTTCATATACGTCATCCCTCGCTGTACGTGACGCCCAACCCATGTCGTCAACAAAAAACAAGACAACGTTAGGTTGCTTTTGCTTCGACTTAAATAGAGTTGCAGCATCTGCTTCACCCGCTATCATGCCACTAAGAATATAGGAACTAACTAAACCGGCTGCTAACAATGTTGATTTTACTTTAGACATTTTAATCCCTTACTGTGGTTTAGTTGGAGTTAATAACTGGGTTTTGTTCTGGTCGAATCCGACAAACGTGTTATTTTCTGAAATGTTGACGCCATCACTGTGGTCAACGACAAATAACGATTGATATTGGTCACGCTCTGGGTATTCGGTTGTTTTTTCAATGTTATTGTTTTGAAATGTAACACCGGAAACTGAAAACAAATTTAAAATTGGCGCCATATCAAACACCTTAAATAAGTTGTTTTCGATAATAATATTTTTATTATATCGTGATGTGTGTTGATATTTTTTATCAATACCTGCGGCAACTGCGATAACCCCGCGCCCCCATTGACTATAAAAACTATTGTCAAATACATTATTGCGAATAACAGCATGGCTTACACCACCCTGTTCGTACCAAAAATTAGCGTCACCCTCGAACAAAATGGCTGAACCAGGAGAGTGAAAATAGTTGTCTTCGACCAAGGTTTTGCCACGGCTATTTAACAGCATGCCCCGCGCGCGGTTTTGTCGTATAATATTGCCTCGAATAGTAACTTCTGCGTAGTCTCTAACTTCAGCAATTGAGTCACCCACTTTGAGCTTTTTATTAAACGGTTGAGTAAAAACAACTCGCGTTATTTCTTGGCTGATCCTGTGACTCGACGCCACTTCAATCGTGGCATACGTTGTCATACTTGGTGCATCCACCAATTCTAAGATGTCGCCACTGTCGATAAAGTCAAAGCCATATTGTTGGGGATGTTGCAATCTAACTTCTATGGTTTTATCGTCAATCACTTTATCAACCGCAACATAAATACCGTGAATGTTGGTCGCATCATCTTTTTGGTTTTCAAATAGATTATTTATTAACTGAACCTTGCCAGTGCAATTTACAAAATGAGTGGCGTCTGCCGTCGTACTAACCATTCGACCTTTGCTTGGTGTGACCTTAGAATTTTGCACAGTGACATTATGGCAACGCTGCCCTAATACTCCCATACCACCGGCATGATGAATTGTAATGTTGTCGAGAATGACATCTGCACTGTCTGAAATAACAACCGCAGGATAGCTACGATGTTTAAATTGAAACACCAATACATTGCCAATTTGGGCGGTTATTTTAGGATGAAACACCCGTACATTATTTTTACCAGGTAGGTTTATCGCCGACAACCCGTTGCCAGTGCTGATATCTTTGACCATATAAGCTGTTTCACGCTTTCGCGAATCAAACTCTAGGACACGTTTATACTGGTAGTCAGTTTCTTTTTCGACGGCTTTGCGGCGTTCTAGCTTGTTGATCGTTAATTTACCCGGAGGGTTTTCAACTTTCGCTTGGAATTTAAGTAAACCAGCTTCGTTTATTTTATACGGGAATAAATCAGAAAAATGCAGATCTAAATACCCTTCGCCACCATCAAGTACGCTTCCTTCTGAATGAAAACTTCTGGAAAAATCCATAGAAAAGTTACTAAATGTAATATTACTGCTGCTATCAATAACAAATGGGTTTACGCCACCATGAAAGATAAACTCAGAACCTTGGCCATCTATTTCTAACCCCTGTATATCGTAAAGCGGAAAGATAATCCGTTTAACTCCAGGGTCATTGTTACTGATATACACCACCTTTTCGGCTGCTCTGTCACCATAAAAGTGGTAAGTGCCTTTTGGGAATATCAGTTTACTCGCACCTTGTTGTTTAGCGGCTATAATCGCCTGGTAGACACCATAAGTACTGTCCGTACCGTTATTTTTTTCAACATTAAACTCAGATACATTGAGGACTGAATCGGCCAACAGTAGATTGCTGAAAAACAAGATACCTATGGCAAAACAAAACTCTACGGTTTTTTGTGTTGCTAATTTCAACATTAACCTTTTCCTATTGATTGCAATTACTGTGGGCATAAGTAATTTGTTATTATCCGTTGGATTGTAAGTTAAGAACTAACTTTGTTCAGGTGGAAAAGGAGACTGTCGTTGTCGTCCCTTACCACTTGAGTAAAAAGTTAATTAACGAATGGAATCGTCATTATTTAGAGTTTGTTTTGAAACCAAATCAGCCTTAACTGCCGTACGTGGTTTGCCTGTATAAGTATTGTTTTCTAATGTTACGTTGTGGCTATTAGCAAATTCAAATAAAGCGGCTTTTGGATGTAACTGTTGTTGCGGTAAACTTTGATCAATAACATTGTCTTTGATTAAAAGGCCATCAACTCGGTCAGCCCAAACAATTCGAGTCCCAAAGTTACTAATTGTATTATCGATAAACTTGATGTTTTTGTCATAACTTTGGGATTGATCAAAGCTTTTACCAAGTCTTGGTGTGATATATAAAACTGCGTGTTCTTTGCCAGATGAAGCAACATACTCAAAGGAATTATTGCGAATAGTGACATCTTCAACGCTGCCGGATTCATACCAAAAATACGTTTCTCCGCGCAATAGGATTGACGACATCATTGACGAAAATTGATTGTTTTCGATAATCGTTTTTAACGGCGATTTCACCACTACATTGCGAGCTCTATGATCACGAATTACGGTGCCACGCATAGTGAACTCCGGATTCCATGTTTTATTTTCTAGTAAATCCCCTTTAGCCAACTGTGTTGGAAGGTTATGCTTGAAGCGGATCTCTGTATACATTTCGTTTATTACACGAACAGAATCAACTGTAGCGACACTGGCTCTTTCGACGTTTGGTTGGTGAATAAACCAAACTTCGTCTCCCTTGCCGACAAAATCAAATCCTGTTTGCTCAAAGTGACCAAACTTAATGCGTAGTGTTTTTTCGTCAATCACTTTATCAACAATGGTGTATGTACCATGCACATTTGTACCGTCGTCCAACATGTTCTCAAAACGACTATTTTCAATTAAAATTTTACCTTTACAGTTTGCAAAATGCGTGGCGTCTGCAATAGTAGAAATTAGCCGCTGTGCGTCGTCACGTAAATGCACGCCTGAGTTTAGTACTTGAATATTGTCGCTACGCTCAAACAAAAACCCCATGCCCAAAGCGTGGTATACCACGACATTGTCAAATATCACGTTGCTAGAATTTTTGGTTTGAAAGGCCGGTGCATAACGATGAAGGTGGCGATCACCTTTAGAGCTTGTTAATGAACCAACTGGTGGATAGCTTTTCAATTTTTCGTGGATACGTAATAGACCATTAGCAAGCTTTTCAACTTTTTGAGGTTTGCTTTTACTATCCAACGCGCCATGAACTGGTCGTTTTTCCTTTTTAGTCCAAGCTAACGTTGAACCCAACTCAGTAAAGCTAAAACCATCTACGTTGGGGAATTTTATTTGTCCTTTTTCCAAAGACCATTGATGCGAATTAGACCAAGGTTTTACGTCGCGGTAACCTTTTTTTTCATTTACAGCGACAATTTCTGATACAAAGGTAAACGGTATGTCCCAATCAACAATGATGTTTCGGATTGTAACATTGTCATTATTGTATAGCTGAAAAGGCGCTGACTGGCCGTGAAAAATAAATTCAGAACCTCCACCGTCAACTTCTACCGACTTAAAGTTGTCTAACGGAAAAATAACGTTTTTTACACCATTACCATGATTAGTTACTTTGCTGTATCGCGAAGTCGCGAAATCAGGTAGAAATTTGTAGATGCCTTTTTTGAAAACAATCTTAACTTCATCGTCTTTAACCTTTTCTAATGCTGCACGAACCACTGGTGTCATGTCATTTGAGGTTGGTTCAAACACTAATGTTTGTTTGGCCATTACGCTTGTGGAACATAACGCTAGTAAGCCAATTAACGTTAACTTTAAACTGCATCGTGTTTTCATCTGTCGATCCTCGAATCTTTTTATAGTTATTTTTGTACTACGACCATTTGCGGTAGTACTTTTTCAGAATTGTTATTTTAATTGCTCGCTTAGCTCTTACATTCATAATCCTAAGGCTTTTATCAAGCGTTTGCCGTTTACATCACCTAGCTCACATTTACAGTTGTTTACGCTTTATGAGAGGACAATTGCCTTAGCAATTTTTTAAACCTTAAAACAAAGGGACAACGTTATCCCTAAATATAACGATAGGTTTAGTGAATGTCTACTGCTTAATCAACTTTTTACTAATGAGAGTCAGAAATGGAATTTTTTAGCGATGTTTAGATTAAATATGATGGGGAATTGGGTGAGAAGTATCAACTTCAACTAAATGGCTACACTCAACAATCGCTTTCAAAAAGTACTTGCCACAAATAATCGCGGCAAATACTGTTTTGAATAACAACTCGTAATTTTAGTAAAACCTTTGCGGTAACCTATTGAAATTTTTTACGATAAACATCTTCAATTTCTTCATAATAACTATCCTGTGGTTTTGGCATCCATGTTGGCCACTCAACAGGTTGATACAGCTTATCGCCTCGGATCTTCAAAGTATCCGAATGCGCTTTACGATAGGATTCACACTGGACACTAACGCAGTAGCGCCCCCACAAGTCTAACGTTTCTTTAATTGCTGTTTCAGATTCTGGGTAAGCTCCTTTGTCATCGGTCTCCTTAATCCAACGATTAAGAACCTGTCTATGTTGCAATAACGTTTCTTTGTAGTTGCTATCGGAGGCAAGGTTGTTTATCTGATGTGGATCTGCAACTAAATCATATAATTCTTCTTCAGGTTTAGTTGGAGCAAAGTATTCAGCCTGTACAGGTGTTAGTTTGCCTTGTTCAAATAGTTCACGAAATTCAATGGAGAAGTCTTTTTTATCACGGAATTGCGGTTGAGATCGCGATAACTCTGGATGAAACTGACGAATATAGCGGAATCGTTCCGATCGAACTGTTCTTGAACGGTCAAAGGTAAAGTCCATTCTATCCTTTGCTGAAATAACATATTCACGACCTTTAAAGTCGTCAGCAAATATATTTTTTCCATCGTAATATTCAGGTATTGATATTCCAGCCAAGGCCAATGACGTTGCTGGGATATCTAAACCACTAATAAGGTCGTTACGTACCTTGCCTTTTTGTTGCAGTGCTTGTTGACCCGCTGGCCAATTAATAATAAGTGGTACTTTAACACCGTCTTCGTATAACTCTTGTTTATGGCGCAACAGACCCATGCCGTGATCTGAAAACCAAAATACCGCTGTATTTTCCAAAATGCCATTAACTTCTAGTTGTTGCAAAATTTCAGCAAGTTCATTATCAGACATGATTTGCGTTTGATAATGTTTTGCCCATTCGCGGCGAGTCGCTGGCGTGTCGGCATAATATGGGGGTAGTATCAATTTTGTTGAATCGACGTCAGCAATATTCTTTTTCTTCATGCTGTTATGTTTACCGCCTTTTAATTGGATTTGACCAAAAAACGGTTTATCTTTAAGCTTTGTTGCCCAATCAAATTTTTCACCGTCGTGACTTCCTTGAAACCCTTTAATACCGCGATGAGCATTATATAATTTGCTCCTGTCGTATTTAAAGTTATAGTCGTCTTTACCAATGTTAAACGTTTGATAACCTGCGTTTATAAACACCTCAGGTACAGTTTTGTATCCTTCAGGGAGAAATAAGCCATTATAGCTGCTGCGGTTTGAACGATGTTCATGTACGCCTAATGTCGTTTGAAACTTACCTGTAATAAGTGCTGAGCGCGTAGCTGAACAGACAGGTGCAGGTTGATTAGCATTTGTAAATCGTACACCACCTTCGGCAAACTTTTTTATATTTGGCGTCGAGACGGTAAAATCACCATACGCATTGTTCCATGCATTTTGGTCTTCAATGTAGATCCACAAAATATTTGGTTTAGAGTGAGGCTCGGTTATCGTTTTAGCATCAACCGATTGTACTTCATTTTGTACATCTTGATTGGCACATGCTGCTAACAATATTATCGTTGTACTAATTATTAATTTTGACCACATTGTGACGACCTTATTTTTACTAGATTTAACACGGTATTACTTCGAAATATAAAGTAACAAGTTTCTTGAACCTCAAGAGACTTGAATATTTTTAGTCGAAATTCCATTTATCAATTTCTGAACGTGAACGACTTTTGTCCATTAGAGTTGTATATTTTTTCATTAGTTCTGGATATTGTTTTGCAAGATTATTGCTCTCCGCGTCATCAACAGATAGGTTGTACAACTCAACAATTTCTTTATAACCTTTGACTCTGTCGCCTTTAAACAGTCGGAGCGCTTTCCATTTGCCATCACGAATGGCTTGAGCAGATTTTTTACCATGTGGAAATTCCCAATAAAGGTAATCGTGTTCAACTTGTTTGCCGCCGATTAATGTTGGTAAAAAAGAAATACCATCTATTTTTTCAACGATTGGTTGCCCTGCAAGTTCGGCAAGTGTTGGCATAACATCCCAAAAAGCTCCAATGTGTTTGGATTCTGTACTTGGCTCGATTCTGCCTGGCCACCATGCAATAGTAGGCATGCGAATACCTCCTTCATAAAGCTGACGTTTCTGGCCTCTGAAAGACCCATTCGCGTTAAAAAGCTCTAAGTCAACACCCCCTTCTTGCGCCGCACCATTGTCGCTAGTAAATATGACTAAGGTATTATCGTCTAAACCTTGTTCTTTCAATTTAGTCATTACTTTGCCAATGTGTTTATCGGTATAAGTTACCATTGCAGCACGTGTTGCTCGCGGCTTGAAAGTTGGATTGTAATAACTTCCTTTATTTGGTGGGTCGACTTCAAAATAGTACTTTTCGATTTCTTCGTCCGGCGCTTGTAATGCAGCATGTGGCATTGCATATGAAAGATATAAAAAGAAAGGTTTGTTTTTATTACTGTCGATAAAATCTAATGCGGCTGCATTTAGATGTTCCTGAGCAAAGTCTCCACCTGTAAACTGTTCATAACTCAATGGGTTATCATAATCAAAGTTTTCCAGCATTAAATTATGCAACTTAATCGGTTCGTTATCCAACTTCACCCATTCGGTATTTCGCCATAAATGTGTAGGTGTATGGTTATGGGCTTGTTTCTGATCTAGATAACCGAAAAAATAATCAAACCCTTGTTTATTAGGTTCGCCCTGAGAGCCCGGTCCTCCCAGGCCCCATTTACCAACCGCGCCCGTTACGTAACCCGCATCTTTCATCAACGTTGCTAAAGTGGTTGTTCCTGCTTTAAGCGGTAATTGGCCGTATTCAGTTTCGTCTTCAAAATTACCACCCATATCATAATTACCGCGAATTTGACTGTGCCCAGTATGTTGCCCTGTCATCAATGACGCTCTAGATGGGGCACAAACCGCACTACCGGCATAAAAATTCGACAATTTCATACCTTCATTTGCCATTTGGTCTAAGTTTGGCGTATTGATTATGGTCTGACCAAAACTTCCCAGTTCGCCATACCCCATATCGTCAACTAAGATGAAAATAACATTTGGCTTAACACTTACATCCCGCTTTTGTTGTATCGAATTTTCAGTGACAGAACAGGCGGAAATTCCCGCCCATATGCCTATACTCAGCACCAATCTATTGACATTAAACATAATCAACTCTTACTCACTAAACGCTTTTAAAGCCTTAGCTTGAATGCTAATAGGCTGAGAATCTAGGCCGTCTGCAAAAGCACTTATTTTGATTTCACCAGCAGTATTTTTCTTACTTTTAACAATTAACATCGCTTTGCCATAAAACGCTCGACGGTAGTCTGCAATAAACGGTTCCTCCGTGGCTGAATCACCATTCCCAACCGCAGCTATTTCACCTGCGCCGCTTACATTAAATTGAATCTTGTTATCTGCATTTGGGACCATATTGCCGTTTTTGTCTTGGACCTCTACGGTAATATAAGAAACGTCATAACCGTCAGCATCTATTTCAGTTCTATCAGGTGTAAGTGATAGTTTTGCTGCATTACCTGCGGTATGAATAGTTTTTTCTGCAACCACTTTACCTTGATTGTATGCAACGACTTTAACTGTACCGGGTTGGTACTTTACATCCCAACGTAAACGGTAAGGAGAATCAAAATGCTTCACTGATTTGTCATATTTTAAACTCACGGGCAAGCGAACTGTATCAACACCTTTCACTTTTTTCCCCATTGATTTGCCATTCACAAATAACTCGACTTCTTCAGCATTGGTGTAAGCCATTACTGGGATTGATTCACCAATTTTGTTTGGCCAATTCCAATGTGGTAACACATGCACCATAGGTGTGTCGGTCCATTGACTTTGATAAAGGTAAAATCGGTCTTTCTTAAAGCCAACTAAATCAACAGCACCAAACGATGAACTGCGTGCTGGCCAATCCTGGTTCCAATAAAACTTATTACCATGGTCACGACCACCATAGGGGGTAGGCTCGCCAAGGTAGTCAAAGCCTGTCCAGATATATTCGCCCATCACCGCAGGCGTATTTTTTAAGTTTTCAAACTCAAGGTCAGGTACATAGGCCCATGGAGGTGTGACGACATCAAAACTAGTTACATATTTTGATACGTGTTTACGGTATTTTTCAATTGGAAAATGATACACGCCACGGGTACTCACAACAGACGAAGTTTCTGTTCCTAACATGATCCAATCAGGATGTTTTTCTTTTAACTCGCCGTATTTATAAGCCTTATAATTAAAGCCTTTGATATCGACTTGCTCGGCAAACCCATTTTCTACCGGAAATGGATACATGCTGATCCCATGGGTTACGAGTCGAGTTGGATCTTCATCGTGGATAATGTCGTTTAGTCGTTTGGCTAACTTCCACCCATCCTTTTCTTTTTGTTCGTGTACTTCATTTCCAGAGCTCCACATTATAACTGATGGGTTATTGCGATATTGTTTCACCATATCTCGTAAGTCTGTTTCATGCCATTTAGGGAAGTCTTTGTTATAGCCATTAATCACACTTGGTTTTTCAATTTCCCACATGTCAAATGCTTCAACTTGAAGTAATACACCCATTTTATCGGCAAGTTCGACTAATTCAGGTGACGGCGGATTATGAGAGGTACGAACTGAGTTAGCGCCCATCTCTTGCATAATTTCAAATTTACGTTCAATCGCCCGCGTATTGACACTTGCCCCTAGTGGGCCATTGTCATGGTGCAAACATACCCCTTGGATCTGTACACGTCGACCATTTAACCAAAATCCGTCATTGGCTTTATATTCTATTTGTCTAACACCTAAAGGCTCAGACTCCTGTTCGATAATAGCGCCATTTCGCATAATTTTAGTGACAACTCGGTAACGGTAAGGGTCGTTAATGTCCCACAAACGAGGTTTACTAATATCAAGTTTGTGACTTACGTTTAGCTCACTTTTTCCGGCAATGGCAATCGCTTTATTAGCCCGGGTAATGACTTTGCCTTCGGTCGTGACTATTTCAGTAATAACTTCAACGTTTTGGTCTGAATAACCACTATTTGCAATAGTTGTTTTATAATCGACAACTGCAATTGATGGCTTAACTATTGGCGTGGATACGACGGTTTCCCACTGTTTCACGTGTACTTCGTCATTTATTTCTAACCAGGTATTGCGGTAAATTCCGGCACCGGGATACCAACGCGCTGAGAAGTTTTCTGGTGACAACTTAACTGAGACAACGTTATCCTTTCCATGCAAGTTAATATAAGGTGTAATATCGATTTGAAATGCGATATATCCAAACGGGCGCTCAGCAACTTTATGACCGTTAACAAATACTTGGCTATTCGCCATAACACCATCAAATGTAAGAGACACTACTTTCCGGCTTAAGTCTGTAGGTAGCTTAAAGTGTTTACGATACCAGGCGGTACCGAAAACCGGTAGGCCTCCATTTCTAGCGCTATAAGCCTTATCAAATGGTCCTTCTATTGCCCAATCGTGTGGCAAATCGAGCTTTCGCCATTTATCATCTGAAAAGTTAGCCAGCTCTGCTCCATGTTGCTGCCCTTTATAAAACAACCAATCATTATTAAAACTTTCACGGTCAACCTTCGCCCACAAGTTTGTACTTACCAAGGTCACCAAAATCAAAATAGATTTAGCTAACCTACTAAAATATAAAGAATTAAATAGAGTCATATGTATTCCTGTTTCAACATAGATATCCACACCAACCAGTATTAGGGATAACGTTATCCCTAAAAGATAACCATAGTTAGTTTATCTGTCAATTAATTATTTGGTCTTGCCAAGGAAAACGATAAACGATATAGATAGGAAGATTGATATATCAAAAGTTGAGGCTTAGTAATAATGATTAAAATGTTCACCATTGTTGTTGTAACTTGTTTAATGCTTTTTGGCTGCCAAAATAAAGCCCAGCAGACTGGACAGCAATACGCCGAGACCAATTTTGATGACAATTGGATGTTCCAAAAAGGACCTAAGCTATCTATCAAATTTGAACCAGATTCGAATAATTGGAAGCCGATATCGCTTCCCCATACGACTCAAATTGAAAACAAAGTGATATCCGCAGAGAATGACCAATGGCAAGGAATATCTTTTTATAAAAAGCAGTTTTTCATACCCAAGGATCAACACAATAAAATTCTCGAACTGCATTTTGGTGCCGCAATGAATCGTGCCGAGGTTTGGTTGAACGACACAAAACTTAGCGAGCACAATGGTGGATATTTGCCCTTTGTTGTCAATTTAACTCAAGCACTTAAATTTGGTCAGGCCAACATTATCCTTGTTAAACTCGATAACACAGACAGTGCTATTACAGGACCACAGCCTTTAAAAAGTCTCGACTTTAATATGTATGGTGGGCTCTATCGATCAGTCAAATTGGTTTCTAAACCTTTAGTTCATGTCACCGATCCAATAGCCGCTGATATTGTTTCAGGTGGTGGAATATTTATATCAACACCTGTTGTATCTAAAGATTTGTCAGTAGTAAGTATTAACACACATATTAATAATGCCAGTTTAGAAAATGTTGATTTCGCTGTTAAACATACCCTACTTTTTGATGGTGAAATAGTGCACCATAGTGGCTCTAATAACGACTTATCTAAACCACCTCAACTTTATCCATCAACGAACCTTGTATCGCAGCTAAATGCGGGAATGAATATAACAACACCTGTTAATATTACAGTTTCCCATGCTAAATTATGGTCACCACAGGAACCAAATTTATATACTCTTCGCACTCAATTGTGGCATGGCGATATGCTTCTCCAGCAACAGGAAAATACCTTTGGATTTCGTGAATTTACATTTAACGAACAAAACGAATTACTCATTAACGGTAAAAAAACCTTTTTAAGGGGGGTTAATTACCATCAAGATTATCCATACATTGGTTACGCAAAATCTGATCATGCCGAATATCGTGACGCCAAATTAATAAAAGAAGCTGGATTTGACTTTGTTCGTTTATCGCACTATCCGCATTCCCCAGCATTTTTGGATGCAGCGGATAAGTTAGGATTGGTTCTCTTGAATCCGATCTTGGGATGGCAGTATTATCAAGAAGATGAGTCATTTAAAAATAATGCATACCAGCGTTGCCGTGACCTAATTAGACGCGATAGAAACCATCCAAGTGTTCTTGGGTGGGAATGTTCGCTCAACGAAACAGAAATGCCTGAGGAGTTTGCTAATAAACTGCACTCGATTGTAAAACAAGAAATAACCGGCAGTTATTCCGCAGGCTGGCAACCAAATTACGATATCTATATTCAATCGCGTCAACATGCTTTTAAATATCCACATGACAGAGCATTAAACAAGCCCTATTTGATATCAGAATATGGTGATTGGGAATACTTCCGACTTGATGCGGGAGTCGCACAACCTAATTGGCACAATATTGAACCGGACCATAGGGACAGTCGCCAGTTGATCAGCAATGGTGAAACACGACTATTGCAACAGGTCACCAATATAAAAGAAGCCTACCTCGACAACAGAACAAAGCACCCAGTTGCAGACGGTTACTGGGCAATGTTTGATTATAATAGGGGTAAGTTTACAGATTTAGAGTCATCGGGTATTGCAAGTATTGACCGACAACTTAAACCCAGTTATTACTTTTTTCAAAGTCAACGTTCGCCAATAAAAACAACAAACAAATTTGATGCTGGCCCTATGGTGTATATCGCATCAAACTGGGATAAACATTCTAGTCTAACCGTGCAAGTCTTTCACAATGCAGAACGCATTGAGCTTTTTCTTAATGACATTTTAATCGACACGGTAAATATTACTTCAAACCCAGTAACAAGTAACATCCTAACAAATAATAACAATACGCTAATCCACCCACCTGCGATGTTTACACTAGACAAATTTATTGCTGGGACATTGACCGCCAAAGCCTATATAGGTCAAAAACAAGTTGCTCAACACAGCGTTACTACAGCAAAACGTATCGCAGGATTACGATTGCAAATAAAACACCAAAACGTACCGCTAGTTATAGGTGATACCGTATTTGTTGACGCGATAATTGTGGATGTAGATGGTAATCAAACGATAGCTAATGACATCATGGTTGAATTTGTCAGTGACGGTGACATTACTATTGTTAACCCAGAAAATCATATTGGTGTTAAATCTACTAGGGGTATTAGCACTGCGCTTATTACTACGGGAAGTAACTACAAAAGTGCCAGTTTAATTGCACGAATTAAAGGTACAGACATAGTGTCTAAAAGGATTTGGTTTAAATAGTGAATGGTGTGAGTGGCACTAATGATACTCTATGTTGAATATCGGGTGTTATCGGGTGTTGACGCAATGTCAGTTAAGCTGAATAAAACCAATTATCAAAATGAATAAAAAAGACTAGCTCAAGTATATAACTACGCTTTATCTACGCTTTATCTACGCTTTATCTACGCTTTATCTACGCTTTATCTACGCTTTATCTACGCTTTATCTACGCAATTACAATACTCAAGCCAATTTACAAACTAGACAACATCTATTTTTTTAACAGACTTGCGCTCAACAATTGTAGGCATAAATAAATGAGTTCTACCTATTACTTCTTCTTTTTCTAAGGTCATTTGCAAAGACAACTTAGTGGCATATTCAGCCATTTCTACAATTGGATAGTGAATTGTTGTTAATGCAGGACGACACTTTTGCGCAATATCTAGGTCGTCAAAACCAATTACCGAGATATCTTCCGGTACATTTTTACCTAAATCAAATAAGGCATTCATAATACCGATGGCCATTTCGTCATTATAGGCAATGATAGCGGTAAAACTTACGTCTCTAGAAAGCAATTCATTAACCGCGTGAGTACAATACTCTTGCATGTTATTAACATCTGGACCGGCATCTTCTCGCAAAACTATGTTGGCTTCAGGCAATGTTAAACCACGCGCCGTTAACCCTTGTTTAACACCATTTATCCTGTCTATCTGATCTTCGTTGTTGCTATTAAAACTAACAATGGCCATTTCTCTATGGCCTTGCTTAAATAAGTAATCTGCCGCCAAACGACCACCAGAAACATTATCTAACCAGACACAACGTGATGCCATTTCAGGTAAAAAACGATTAATAAAAACTAAGCCTGGAATTTTGTCCGCAAGTGACTTTAACGTATCAGCGTCTCCAAACTTGCTGTGCAAAATCATGTTTTCACATCCATGCTCTCGTAATGAGTTTATTGCATCGACCTCGAGATCTGGGTCGTTTTGTGAATTACGCATCATGACTTGATATGAAGTTAGTCGTGATGCTTTTTCTGCACCAAATGCAATGCTTCCAAAAAATGGTTTATGTAACGCGGGGGTTACAATGCCAACCAATTCAGCACGTTGACTTACTAATGCTCGAGCGTTGGTATTTGGACGGTAGCCCATTTCTTCGATTATTTTTTGTACTTTGGCACGACATTTTTTACCGACTTTACCTTGCCCACGAACAACACGGGAAACCGTAGAGGGAGAAACACCTGCAACACGGGCAACATCTTTAATAGTAACCATTTAAATAAACTCTTAATAAGCCAAAATGCTATACGTTATATATGATGTAACGTTATCCCAAATACAAGTCCATTTCAATCAGTGCCGCCGTAAAACAAGGTCAAAACAAAAGTAAATTATTTCCCTTTACTATCCCTTCTCTCTCACCCAATATAATTAACAAAAGATAAATTTGAAAAGTGATATGTTACTTTCTACAAATAACACTCCAGATAGTGTCTTACTCAAACAAAAAATATTTTTAGGCATCGGTTTTTTTGCCATTTTTTTTGCCAATCAAGGCATCGGGATCTTAGCAATCCCGTATTACCAGATGACCTTAGGGGTAGACCCGTTTTTGTTGGCTTTTGCGATGAAAGCACCGGTATTTATTGCTAGTTTTGTTGCCCCGTTTGTTGGCCAATGGTCAGACCGACTAAATTCACCATATGGTCGACGCCGTCCCTTTTTGTTTGTTTTCCCGTGGTTATCCTGTGTATTTTTTGGATTGATTTGGATGGTTCCATCACATTGGAGTAGTGATACACAGTTGATGTATTTTGCCGCGATGGTGTTGGCGTTTTACTTGTTTAATACTTTTTGGACAGTGCCAATGAAATGCTTGGCTTACGAAGCAACACGGGATTACCATGAACGGACTCGCGTGATGGGCTTTGTCACTTACTTCTTAAAATTTGGTGCCATTTTATATCATTGGGTATTTCCCATTGCTCAATTGAGTTTTTTTGGTGGCATCATCATTGGAATGAAATTTGTTGGCTGGGGTGTTGCTCTTATTTTTCTGGGGCTTTGTGGCATGTTGCCTGGTTTATTTTTGAAAGAGCGAAAGTTTGAGCCAGCCAACACAGACCAAAAGTTACCATTGTTTAAAAGTCTAAGAGCCATTATCAAAAACAAGAATATGAAAATTCTATTAGCCGTCATATTCACTCAGTTAACCCTAGGTAGTTTTGCTGCGAGCATGGATTATTATGTTCTTGTTTATTATATGAATGATGGTGATGTCGGTGCTGGCGCGACGTGGAAAGGGGTGTTGTCTTCGTCTTATGCAATTACCGGCATTATCGCCATCGGAATCTTAACTAAAGTGTCTGGCAAAATTGGTAAAATTGCTACTATGAAATGGGTTTACCGGATCACAATTATCGGTGGGCTATGTAAATGGTTTATTTATCAACCTGGTTCTGGACTTTGGCTGATAGTTGACGCTATTTTGTGTACTGCGATATGGGGGTCGATGGCGGTAATAATTAGCTCAATGATTGCTGACCAAATAGACGTCGATGAGACAAACAATAACATTCGCCGCGAGGGTCTGTTTGTTTCTTTGCAAAATTGGATCATATCAATGTCGAGTGTCATCGCAGTGATAAGCTCTGGTATTGCACTTAACGCAATTGGCTTTCAAGCGTTGAATGGCCCAGAACAAAGCAACTTTTCGATTCTGGCTATGCGAATATTTTTAGTGGTTGGAACCGTTATATCAGCGGGAATTGGCTATATTCTAATAAGACAATATGACCAAAGTGAACATCTTGTTAATAATGTTGCGCAACCCTAACTCGTATTCGACTTGCAATCACTGCAGTGCAGTGAGTCACCTCTGTTCAATATTGTTCCTTAATAAAATTAACAATTTCAATTAATAACATTCCAAACTAGTGCAAAAGTTTACAAAAAAAGGCCGAACAATCGGCCTTTTCTAATTTAGTTGGTCTCATTCCTCATAATAATTACCTCATTAAGCGAGGAGCATGAGGGAAGGTATTACCACCAAGTCGCGTAAAACCCGGTGAGCACTAAAATGATACCTATTGCTGCAATATTAAAGTTCTTGTCTGTCTCGAAACTCACTTCATCTAAGCTCACACTGCTGTTTGTGCTTGTCGTTTTAGTCATTAATGACACCACAACACACAATGCTAAACATAATAGAAACACCAGACCTACTCGGTCCATAAATGGCAATTCAGGCCACATTACCTTTAACAATATTGAAAACGCGGCCGAACCGATTGCGGCTGAAAGCGCACCTGCTGACGTTGCTTTAGACCAAAACATACCCATAACAAAAATGACCACAATGCCTGGAGTAAAGAACCCAGTGAACTCTTGAATATATTGAAATGCTTGGTCGAATTTACCGAGTAGCGGCTCTGCAACAACTAGAGCAATAGCTAGTGAAACAAGCGCAGCGATTCGACCGGTTGTCACATAATGCTTTTGCGACTTTCCAGGTTTTATTCTAGCGTAGATATCCATCGTGAAAATAGTTGAAATGCTATTTGTCATCGAAGCTAACGACGAAACAATTGCCGCAACAAGTGCTGCAAAAACGAGCCCTTTAATCCCGACAGGCATTAATGCCATCATTGACGGATAAGCTTGGTCAGGTGATGACAAGTTAGGATAAAGTACAACCGCTGCTATGCCCGGTAAAACCACAATGATAGGCATTAGAAGTTTTAAGTAAGCCGCGAATGCGATGCCTTTTTGGGCTTCTTTTTGGCTTTTAGCTGCAAGCGCTCGTTGGATAATGTACTGATTAAAACCCCAATAGCTGAAGTTCATTATCCACATGCCACCAACCAAAACTGAAATCCCTGGAAGGCTCATGTAATGTTCATTATCAGAGCTCAGTATCATATCAAAGTGACCAGGCAGTTCAGTCGTTAATACACCAAAGCCAGCAATTACACCCTCCCCACCAGAAACTTCATTAAGCGCTAGGTAACTTAGGAACAATCCACCAAATACAAGCAACACAACTTGTAAAATATCAGTATAAGCTACCGCCTTTAGACCTCCGTATAATGAATAGGCAACTGAAAATATCGCTAAGAACATCATGCCATACATCCAATCAACGCCAGCAACTGTTTCTATTGCGAGGCCGCCTAACCACAGTACGGCTGTTAAATTAACAAAGACATAAACCGCTAACCAAAACAAAGCTAATGTTGTTTTGACTTTGCTGTCAAAACGTTGCTCAAGATACTGAGGCATTGTATAAATTTCGTTTTTTAGGAAAATCGGTAACATATATTTACCAACAATAATCAAAGTGATTGCCGCCATCCATTCATAAGATGCGATTGCTAGGCCGATAGCAAAGCCAGACCCAGACATTCCAATGATTTGTTCTGCAGAAATATTAGACGCGATAAGTGAAGCACCAATTGCCCACCATGGTAATGATTTAGAGGCTAGGAAATAATCTTCTGTATTCTTTCCCCCTTGTTTCTCCTCTCGAGAGATCCATAACGCCAATATTAATAACCCCAATACATAGGTTATAAATATCCCGATATCCAGCATTTCAAGTTTCATTTTTTGCCCCGTTTGTATTTTTTAGATTGTAGACATACAAAAAAATAACAGAACTAAAAACAAAGGGCAAACGTTTTCCCTATTTAATTGTTACAATATTTTTATTGTTTAATAACTTTGAGGTTAATGGGAAAGTGGAGGTAAACATTAATATAAGTGGTTTAAATAATAAGTTTTATTAATAATACCTATAATCTCAGATTAGAGTTTGAATGCAATGATAAATTTAACGGTAGAACCTTAGAATATGCACAATGTTTACACAATTTTGCATTATCCTATGGCTGTAAATTTGAAATTATTATTATCTAAAGGTTGTTGTTTTTATCTATGAAGATCCAAAATAAGCTTTTTCTCATCCTATTTGGCTTTAGTATTTTACTTGTGACTAGCTTAGTAACACTTATGCAATGGAGCCTAGGTCGTGGAATGGTGGAATATGTAAACACCAAAGAAGTGCAGGCTTTGCAACCTTTAGTGGCCCAATTAATTGTCGAATACAAGAAAAACGACAGCTGGTCGTCGATGACCAACCGACACAATAAATTCCGCCGCTTAATATCAGAACAACTTAGTGACAGCGAGTTCTCGCCCCCTAACAATCGACAGGGCAATCGACAGGGCAACCGCCAGGAAAATAGACAGGATGATCGTTCGCGTCCATCACGACGCCCACCCCCGCCGCATGAACGCGACGCTCGCGATGCAGCAGAAGGACCAATTGCACAAGGTGGCCCTAGACAACAATTTGATCGACAACCCCCACCGCCTAATGAAAGTAAACAAATCCATTACGCTATACTCAATGCAACCGGCGAAGTTGTGGTTGGCCAATATTTGTCAGATTTAGACTATAGCAAAACCCCGATGATCATTGACGATGTTGTCATTGGCCAATTTGCCGTATCTAAGCGCAGTCATCTAACTAAAGGATATGAAGTCGACTTTGTGAATCAACAACAAAGTTACTTTTGGCTCATCGCCACCTTTGTTTTGACCTTAGTGGCGCTTATTACTTTGCCGCTAACTCGACATTTAGTACAACCACTCAAACAAATAAAAAATGGCATGCACGGTTTAACGCAAGGCGAATACGACCAGCAAATACAATTGAAGCGTAAAGATGAATTTGGCGAGCTAAGTGAACATTTTAATGAACTTGCATTAACACTTAGTGAAAATGAATCAGCACGAAAACGTTGGTTAGCTAATATATCTCACGAACTTAGAACCCCAGTCGCCATTTTACGCGGCGAATTAGAAGCCATGTTGGACGATGTTCGGCCTTTAACAAAGTTTAATATAGTGTCGGTAAACGATGAAGTGAAACACCTACAACGCCTTATCGACGATTTAAATCTATTGGCCAGTGCCGACATCGGCGGTATGCGTTATCGTAAAGAGCAGATTGAATTAAATGACCTAATCGAAAGTGAAGTTGAAAAATACCGTGGTTATTTGGCCGATTCAGGCATTAAGTTAGTCACCAATGTCGAAGATAAAAACATCACCTTGTATGCAGATCAAACGCGATTGTGTCAGTTATTTGAAAATATTATCAATAATTGCATTAAGTACTCAGGCGCAACGAGCATTAGTCTGAATGTGAGTCGAGAACTCGAGGGTGGTAACAAGTTTGTTGTTATCAACTTCGAAGATAACGGAATAGGCGTAGATGAAATTCATTTGCCAAACCTGTTTGAACACTTGTATCGTGTTGATAATTCACGAAACCGAAAAACCGGCGGGTCAGGATTAGGATTGTCAATTTGTCGTCATATTGTCACCGGACACCAAGGTGACATTTTTGCAGAAAAAGCGGCTTCCGGTGGGTTAAGTATTATGATTAAGCTTCCTATTACGTGACAGCAAACCAGCAATTAAGACAACTAGCAACATAGTGTAATAGCACCTTATTTAATTATCAGTCCAATTAAAACTAGAGAACAAAAATGCAACATTCAATCCTCATTGTGGAAGACGAAATAAAATTGGCAACCCTACTCGCCGATTACTTTAAGCTTACTGACTACATACCCTATATGTTGCACGACGGTAGTGAAGTGATTGACTGGGTAAAAACACATGAACCCAAGGCCATTTTGCTCGACATAATGCTACCGGGGAAAAATGGCATCGATATCTGCAAGGAGATCCGCCAGTTTTCAAATGTTCCAATTTTAATGATCACCGCGAAAGTCGATGAAATAGACCGACTGATAGGTCTCGAACTTGGCGCAGACGACTACATTTGCAAACCCTTCAGCCCTAGAGAAGTTGTCGCAAGAGTGAAAGCGGTATTACGTCGGACATTAACCGAGTCCAAACCGAGCAATGGCTTAATTCTTGATGAAAGCCGTCTTGTAGTGGCGTTTAATCAACAGGAAGTGACGCTAACATCCGTTGAGTTCCAACTCCTCAAACCCCTTGCAGAAAAGCCTGAGCGTATTTTTACGCGGGAGCACTTAATGCAAAATATGTATTCTGATCACCGAATCGTGAACAATAGAACGATTGACAGTCACATAAAAAAACTCAGAAAGAAGCTGTCTGATATAAGTGATGGAAAAGACTGGGTACAATCGGTGTACGGTACAGGCTACCGCTTAGTATTATAGATCAAAAAAAACTCAGTTGTATTTCACTTAAAACCGTAATAAACCACAAAGGACAAAGAGCGAAACACTTCCTCTTTTTTTGCACAATGTTTGCAATTTCCCTTGTTATTCTCGTTTGGTACTTGAGATTAACAACAGGAAAACTCTCATGAAATATTATGCAAAATCATTTTTAATCGTTGGATTGATGTCTATCATTTCAGCAACAAGTCAAGCTGCCGAAAATAACGATAGACGCGGCGATAAGGGCGGCCAAGGCAAAGGACGTCCGCAGTTTTCAACTCTCGATTTAAACGCCGATGGCGACATTAGTTTTGACGAATTTTCTTCCCATGACATTCCTCATGGCGACCATGAAACGGTTTTCAATAATATTGACGCCGACCAAAACGGCGTGATTAGTGAACAAGAGTTTACCGATCACAAACCACCACACGGTAAAAAACCAAAAGGACAACGCTAATGATTAGTGGTATCAATTCTTCTGGAGAAATGTCCAGACCTAGCAGAATGGAGCAAAGCCTCACGGCAGATCAAAAAACTCAAATATCTGACGTTCTTGGTCAATTTGACCCAGAAAATCTAACCGAGTCAGACGCAAAAAGTATTGTTGAAGCGTTTTCTGAGGCAGGAATTACACCGGGTTCAGGCCTAGCAAGTGCTATGGGTGAGTTAGGATATGACGCCAAAACCGTTGGCGATCTAGCTAATGTAGAGCAGCAAGGTAATCGGCCCCCTCCGCCGCCACCACCTTCTGGTAGTGCGCAATCGAGCGATGAACTGAGTTCATTAGTTGAGTATTTTACTGAATTAATGGAAGAAAAATTAGCGGAAAGTGGGGAAACTGAATTAAGTGACAATGATAAACAATCTATTCTGGCTCAGTTATACGATAAGTTTGGCATTGACGAGGGAAAATCAATTATCAATACAGTTGCCTAACTCAAGTTATTCAAGGCAAAGGCTAAATGCAGTTACGGGATTATGTATTGCTAACATTTATTACGTAGTACAAGACAATTGGCTAGTGACCAATCAGATTAATCACTAGCCAATAAATCACAGTAACGATTTAATATTCAATTAACTAAAATTGAGTTTTTTAGTTAAATTTGTCGAGCCCATATAAACCGGTACTCTCTGATGCAAGGTTATTGGTTGTATGTCTAATATACGTTGCTGGCCACTCGTTACTGCTAACCCACCGGCATTCTCCACTAACATTGCCAACGGATTTGCTTCATATAACAAACGTATTTTGCCGTTTTCGATACCCGGTCGACTATCACCTGGGTAAACAAATACGCCACCGCGGCTAATTACTCTATGAACATCACCGACCATAGCTGCATTCCATCGAATTGATGCGCTGTTATAATCGTCGCTGGCATACAATACATCATCAAAATATTTCTGAATGAGGTTATCCCAAAAACGATAGTTAGCCATATTCACTGCAAACTCGTTGCTGTCGACCGGCACTGTCATTTTATCTTCCGTTAACAAATAACCACCATGAGTCAGATCCAATGTATAACAACGAGTTGGCCCACCGGTTGTCATTACTAACATAGTAGATGCACCGTACAGGACATAACCGGCACAAACTTGCTCCGAACCAGCCTGAGCAAATTGCAGCTCACTATCAAATGGCACGTCGTTTCGGGCATTATAGATAGTGAAAATCGTTCCTATTTGACCATTAATGTCGATGTTTGAAGAACCATCTAAAGGGTCAAAGGCTACAATATACTGTGCATCTGGATGCCCACCAACAACGTAGTCTTCTTCTTCAGAGGCGATTGCTCGAACAGTATCGTCATCCAATAGCATGTCTTTTAACAATTGGTTAGACAATACATCGAGTTTCTTTTGAACTTCACCCTGAATATTTTCATCAAGGGTTGAACCTAAAACACCGGCAAGTGCGCCTTGGCTCACTCTGAACGCAATTTCTTTCGATGCAGCCAATATAGTACGAATTAACATGATTAGGTCTGTATCGACCCCATCTTGCTTTAACACTGGAACTAGACGTTTCATTTTATTCCTTAAAGCTACACGTATCGGTTTAAACAGTTCAACTCAGCAAAACATTGCTCAAGTCGTGTGACCATAGAGTCTTCAGCTTTACGCAACCACACACGTGGATCATAGTATTTTTTGTTTGGTTTATCGTCGCCGTCAGGATTGCCAATTTGGCCCTGTAAGTAATCTTGTTTATTTTCGTAATAACCCAAAATACCGTGCCAACTGGCCCACTGCGTATCGGTATCAATATTCATTTTCACCACACCGTAGGTCAATGATTCTGCAATTTTTTGAGGTTCTGAACCAGAACCACCATGGAATACAAAATTTAGGCTATTGTGTGGCAAATTAAACTTCTCTGAAACATGTGCTTGCGAGTTTTTCAAAATTTCTGGGGTAAGTACAACATTGCCAGGTTTATATACACCATGTACGTTGCCGAATGACGCAGCAATAATAAATTTGTCTGATATTTTAGACAGCTGTTCATAGGCATAGGCAACATCTTCTGGCTGCGTATATAGTGCAGAGGCGTCCATATGACTATTATCAACACCGTCTTCTTCGCCACCGGTACAACCAAGTTCAATTTCCAAGGTCATGCCCATTTTGCTCATGCGCGCTAAATACTCACCACATGTCGCGATATTTTCTTCCAAAGATTCTTCGGAAAGATCGATCATATGAGAACTAAACAACGGTTTACCCGTTTCCTTAAAGTGAACTTCGCCAGCATCGAGCAAGCCGTCAATCCAAGGTAAGAGTTTTTTCGCCGCGTGGTCAGTATGTAACATAACCGGTACGCCATACGACTCAGCAACAATATGAACATACTTCGCCGCGGCAACAGCACCTTTAACTGACGCCTCATGCCCTTCTAGTTTTGAGCCTTTCCCCAAGAAAAAGGCCGCGCCACCATTAGACAACTGGATAATAACCGGCGAGTTTACTTTTGCCGCCGCTTCTAAAGTGGCATTAATAGAATTTGTCCCTACTGTGTTAACAGCAGGAAACGCATATTGATTTAATCTAGCGTGGTTGTATAAGGTTTGAACATCATCTCCTAATACAACACCGGGTACCAAAGCTTCAGTTAGTTTAGTCATTTTTATATAACCTAATTATTGAATAGCATTTTTACAAGCATCTGTGATTGCTTGCCAGTTTTCTTCCGCCACCCACTCTTTGCGGCAAACCCAAGTTCCACCAACAGCGATGACGTTATTTAAGGCCAAGTACTCGCCTTTATTTTGTGGTGTTACCCCACCCGTTGGGCAGAATGTAATATCTTGAAATACCGAACCAACCGCTGCTAAAAACGGCGCACCGCCAGATAGAGACGCCGGGAAAAGTTTGAGTTCTGTGTAACCAAATTCTCGCGCCATCAAAATATCACCCGTATTTGAAACACCTGGTAATACTGGAACACCGCAAGTGACTAAGTGTTCTAATAGTTTAGCAGACACAGCCGGTGTTACGATAAAATCGGCACCTGCATCGATTGCTTCTTTTAAAATAGTTTCGTTGGTAATCGTTCCTGCACCAACAATAAGTTCAGGTACTTGTTCTTTAATTGCAGTTAAAGCCGCTAATGACTGCTCAGTTCGCAATACAACTTCAACCAGTTTCAGACCGGCACTTGCCATTGCTTTAGCAATGTTAACACCTTGTGTTGGGCTGTCAGCTTGAATGATTGGTAAAAGCGTTTGTTCGCCCATTAAAGTAGAAAAAGAAGTCATTACTATGCCTTTAATATTACAATTTTGATTAAGTCGATTTTGCGAGAAAGAATAACAAGCTATACTTTCTCGCTTATTTACAGTTTGTGACAATCCCCGAATAAAGGGATTAGTTTACAAATTTACGGATATTTTTTTACGATTTTACTGCATCAAAGGCCGCAACTGGGCAAATCGCCCCAGGGTGTTGGATCACAATCCCTGCTGCTTTTGCTGCTAGTTGAACGGATTCACTTACCGCTTGTCCTGTAAGACGAGCACCTAAATAAACACCATTAAACGCGTCGCCGGCTGATGTCGTATCTACCACATTAGTTACTGGTGTAATTTTGTGAGTAAGTAAGGTTTCAGATTCAAATGTAACCACTGAACCTGGGCCATTTTTAATAACCAATTCTTGCAATCCAAACGGACGACAAAAATCAATAACACCTTGAGCCGAGTCTACACCATACAATTCGGTTAGATCTTCAACACCTGGTAATGCGATATCAGAAACATTAAGTGCGCGTTCAAACTGTTCTTTGGCCTGTTCTTCACTGCGCCATAAACGAGCACGGTAGTTAGGATCAAACACCAATTTTATGCCTGCATTTTTAAGCAGTTCCAGTTTTTCCCAAAATAATGAGCGGGCATCTTCCTCTATTACCGCTAGCGAAATACCAGAGAAAAAGAACATATCGCCTGTAGCAAGTTCTGCGAGAACGTCACTATTTAGGAAATCGACAACTTTTCTCGCTGCTGCGTCACTGCGCCAGTAAGTGAAACTTCGTTCACCGGTTTCATCTGTTTCTACAAGATATAAACCTGCAACCTTGCTTTCATGTCTGAATACATATTTAGTATCGATATATTCTTGCTCAAACGTCGCGACCATTTTGTCGCTTAAGTTGTCCTGTCCTACCGCCGTAACGATGGACGTAGCCACTTCAGGAAACACACGCTTTAAATACACAGCGGAATTGTATACATCACCAGCAAATGACTGATGCATAGTTGATGCGTCACCTGCCCGCAACTCAACCATACATTCGCCTAAAAAATGTATCTTTTTCATAGAGTAAATTTATCCACTTTAATTAATTTTGAAAATACCCAATGCCTGCAAATGTTGTTTTGAGGCATTGAGTATTGAACTGTCAATTTACTGAGGTTTATTTGAGTCGTTAGTTAACGCTTTTAGTGGCTCAACTTTAGGAATAAGTAACCAAACGGCTGCCATGGCAATAATTGCCAATGATGCACCGATAATAAACGCTGGGTAGTAGTTACCATCAGCCGTTAACCAAGGTACTAGCGTTGTTAGACCTACCGCACCCAATTTGGCCGCCATGCCAGCAAAACCAGATAAAGTCGCGACTGATTTTTTACCCAATAAGTCACTTGGTAACGTTTGTACATTTCCGATAGCCGTTTGAAATCCGAATAAAATAACAGCCATGATTAACACAGCATTTACCGGAGCGCCTGGGTTAGCCATCGCTAACAACGAAGGCAACATAATCAAACAACCTAATGAGATAACAAATTTACGTGTTTTATTCGTATCCCAACCGGCTTTAATTCTGTTTTGAGCTAATAGCCCGCCAAACCATGCTCCAAACATTGCACCTACATATGGAACCCAACCGTAGATACCGATGCCTTTAACGTCCATACCATAAACTTCATTTAGATAAATTGGGATCCAAAATACAAACAACCACCAAATTGGATCAATCGCTGCAGAGGCGATAATTACCCCCCAACTTTGCTTACGAGACAATAACTCTTTAGTTGATGGGTTGTACTCTTCTTCTTCAATTGAAGGGTCGTCGGCGTTTAAATTCTTTTGACCTGTAAGGATATAGGCACGCTCTTCCTCAGTGATCCATGGGTGAGAACCAGGGGGCGATTTTACAAGCACAATCCAAGGTATTAGCCACAATAAACCGACTAAACCAATAATGACAAATACCATTTGCCAGCTAAAGTACACTGTAAGGTATGCAACTAACGGTATCGCAATAATCCCACCAATTGCAGCGCCTGAGTTAAATATCCCCTGAGCTAATGCACGCTCTTTAGTTGGGAACCATTCAGCATTACCTTTGGCAGCACCGGGCCAGTTACCTGCTTCGGCAACACCCAAAATGGCACGGAAGATACTAAAACTTAAAATTCCCTGAGCGAACGCATGAGCAGCAGTTGCTACAGACCAAACACCGATGGAAATAACAAAACCTACTCGTGTACCAATCCAGTCAAAAATCTTACCAAATATGGCTTGACCAAACGCATATGCAAATACAAATACAACCGAAATTGTCGCGTAAATTTGCTTACGTTCGAATTCTGATTCATTTGGCCAAAGTTCGACTTTAATGGCAGGCCACAATACGCTTAACGCAGAGCGGTCAATATAGTTGATAATTGTAGCTAGCGCGATTAACGACACTACCCACCAACGTAATCCTTGAATTTTCATATTATTCCCCTAGGAAGTCTTCGCGAGGTGGACTGAACGTATCAATCAAAATACCACCGGTTGGGCACGTTGCACCGTGATCAGCATGTGGAGGCATATAACAGCTGTCACCAGCTCGCAATATTTTAGTTACGCCGTCAATGTTAAAGTGAAACTCACCTTCTACGACATAAGTAACTTGAGAGTGACGATGCGCATGATTGTAACCAATCGCACCTTTCTCAAACCAAATTTTTACCGCCATTAGCTCGTCGTTATAACCTAACATTTGACGTTTTAAGCCACCGCCAATATCTTCGATTTCAGTTTCGTTACCAAATGAAAAATGTGCACTTTCTTTTTGCATCTTATGAACTCCTAAGGATTTGTCAGCACATAAACGGCCAATCTACCGTTCAGTGAAAATGTTTTATTTTGATATGTAAATTTACGCTGTAGCTCACTTTCTAACTTGTTCTTCTTGTTAGCTACTTTGTTAATTGCGACTAAGTAAGTATTTCCTGCAATAGAAATTTTAACCAGCGCTAAATCGCCGTTATTGGTCAACTCAAGACCGGTAACTCTGCTTGTGGCTTCTAGTGTGTACTCCTTACTTGGATTGTACTCACCGTGAGGTTCTAACACTGACACAAATTGATGTTGCTTAGTACCTTGAACTCGGCGAACAAAGCCGTTTTCATTACGTAAATTAAAGTTAGGGTCATTTGCACCAATTTGCGTGAACATAAATGATTCATCACCATTTACTAAACTGGTCTGTGTATAAAAGCGACCGTTTTCGTTTAACCAGGATACTTTAGCTAACCCTTTTTCCGGTGTCGCTTGACCTTTCAACCACAAATGTTGGTAACCGTTTTTCTTGCCTAATGCCATTAGGTGCGATGCATTTGCTTTAAGCTCAAAGTTCGTGTCGATTAACTGACCTTGATAATGCAGCGGTAAATCTAGTTGGTGTTTATCTGTTGCAACCACATCAAACAAATCAAGTGCGAGTGTGCTATCGAGTTCAGGCAAGTTAATAAGTGCCATGGTGCGTTCTAATCTAACATCGTCATATGCAGTGCTTATTTCGCCACTTGAAACTGAACCAAACTTGTTTGTTTCGAAGAAGTTTAACGTTGGGGCATTATTATTACCCTTTTCAACGTTGCCATCAAAATGCGTAGTTTCATCTACTACTACGGTATTATGTGCAATGGTATGTTTTGCATAGGTATTGTTTTCAGGTAAATAACGGCCGCCATATTTAGCTTCTACGTTAAGGAAGCGTGCTGCGCCATAATCTGAAACAATTTCATTACCGTGGTCGTAAAACTGCCACGTAAGTTTATCAAAGTGACCATGACCTAACCCCTGCGCTGCTGGTTTGAATAATAACGCTTGGTCGCCGCCAACTTGCGTACGCATGACAACAAGCGCGCCTTGTTTACCGTCATCACCGTCACCAAATGCGACTGATTTAAATTTATATGGCTTTGCTAAGTTTTTATCTAAAGCCTGGGCAACTTTAAGACCATCACCTGTAAGAATGATTTGATCTTGCTGCTGGGCAATATCTAAAAAGCCAGGATCGTTTGTTAATCCATAAGCAACCGTGACACCGTGCACCAATTCTATCGTGTCTATGCCTTTGCTTTTGATTGCATCATTGATTGGGAAAAACAGACCGTTGTAGCTAAGTTGAATCGTCGTATCGATTGCTTTTAACAAAACCCCATTGCGGTGTTGGTAAATTTTACGTTTAGGGTCGTTGCTTTCAATTGCTTTTGCAAAAGTAACAAACGGCATTAAAGCGTATCGCTGATAATAAGGGCCTTCATTGTAATACCCTTGTGGTGAGAATAATTGATCAAGTTGCTTTAAGAAGCCGCCTTTACCAGACTTATCTAAGTCATATAGTGCTTTTTCGACCCATTCTGGTTCGTTCATTACGTAACCGGCCATGCCTACGCCAGCCGTAGCCCAAGTGCCGTGATTATGAACTTTATTAAATGTTGAAGGCTGCCCTTCTGATAAAAACAAGGCAACCGGTTTTAATAGGTTTTGCTCAATGTTCTTAATTTCAGCAGCGTCTAAAGAATCATGTATTAGGTCATAGGCTTGAATGGTGTAAACCAACCAAACGGCTTCGTTTAGGCTTTGCCAAAAAAACTTACCTGGATTCTGAGATTTCATTTTACGTTTTGGATGTACATCTAGCGTTGGGTATAATTCAGCATACTCAAACAACATGTCACGCACGTAATCTGCGTACTTTTCGTCTTGAGTTAATTGATAAATCATGCCCGCGTTGTACATCAATTGATAGTTCTTTTTATGACGCTCGTGGGTATAACCGCCACCACCATCTTTAGGAACAGGCACCTCAATTGGTTGTGCAATTTGCGCATCAACCTGTTTCTTTTGTGCAATAAATGCTTGTTTGAATCGACCATCTTTGGTTAATTCTTTACGCATCTCAACAACGTCGGCCTTGCTTGTGACTAAGCTCGGATGTACAGCTTCTGCTCGCAGTGACAACATAATTGCCACTGTTGCAGCAAGTACGACAACTGCTTTTAGGCTATTAGAAAATAAATTCATTGTATTTTATTTAACCTTATTATTATTTAGTTTTGCAGTATGAGGACCTTTTACGCGCAACTCTGTCACACTTGGGGCCTTCGTAGCGTCAAACACATTATTGTTTATGACTGTTTTCGGTTCACCAACGGTATGCTCAACGGTTATTGGTGCAGATTTTACAATTGTATTACTGTCGATATCCGTTACTTGAACACCGTGTAAATAAACGCTTGATTTACTTTTATTGCGTTTACCTAAACCAACATTAGTTAACTTGTTGTTAGACATTAAAATGTGCGGACCAAACGTACTTTCATCAGACCCACCGCGATATAATTTAACTAAACCGCCTTCAACATCCGTAAAGCTATTTTCTTTAAGGCTAACGTATTCCGCATTGTAAATACCTAGGTCTTCAATTTCGCTATCGAGACGAATAACGTCGCCAGTAACATTCTTAAAGGTATTGTTCTTTAGAGTAATTTCGTCGGCAAATGCGCCTTTACCCGTTACAAAAAAGTGGAAAGAGTGATTAATATCAAGATCGAGAATTGTCGAATTTAGTAATATAAAGCGGTAGTTTTCGACCATACCCCATTTCTTAGTTCGAACAACGCTGTTACCTGCAGCATCTGGGCTACTTGCACCGGTAATCGTTAAGCCGTCAAGTTTCAAGTTTCCGCCGTCTTGGATTTCAAATAAAGCAGAACGTTCAAATGTTAGGGTAACACTGCCCTTTGCTTTCGCTTTTAACGTTAATGTTTTGTTGATAACAGCAACTTTAGGGACATCGTATTGACCGGCGGCTAATACCAGTATGTCACCTGCAGACGCGTTATTAATTGCTTCTAATAAAGCCTTTGGGTTTGCTTTTACTGAATGCGTTTTACCTGTATCAAACTCTACACTGCCAGGTAATTTAGGATACCAACTAACGCCCGTATCATCTTTTGAAAGCACTTTTAAACCACGTTTAGCGCCAACACTAACAGATGGAGATGCCGGATAAAGTAGTCCATTACTTAATCCAGCAAGGGAGACGTTTTGCTTTTTAACACCATAGATAAGTTCATCAAGAACACGGGTATTGGCGATGTTACCTTCAAATTTAATACCACTGACATCGTCAAAGGCAGTAAATGGTTGTTTGTTGTCTTCATTAATAATGAGGTTATTTTTCATCACACTGTTAATTGGTGCCGCGCTGCGTTCTGCGTCGCTACCAGCAGCAAGTTGAATATGACGAACATTAACAAATGTATTGTTTTCAATTAACGCGTTGTCAACCTGGTGATAACGATTAATTGTAGAATTAGGAACACCATTCATCACGGTAAAACCGCTGCCAAATCGGTAACCAGTTAACCCTTCTAAATAGTTATTGCGAATAACTTGGTGCTTATTGATGACACGGATACCGCCGGTGTGATCTACGCCGCCACCGAAGAAGATATTTTCTTCAACCACATTGCCATTACCATGGCGCATAGTTAGTGTGCCGCGAGCTTCAAAAAACACATTGCCACGAAGTTCATTTTTACCAGACTTAACTGAGATAATTTCGACTTCGCCGTTTGTTCTTTCAAAGTAATTGTTTTCAACCAGCGTAAAAGAATCTGTTAATGAATAATGACTCGTTCCTATACGAAGAGTTTCACCACCGTTTGAACCAAATATTGGACGATAGCCAAAAAAGTTGTGGTCAATTCTATGATGATTTTGTTGGCTTTCGACTGTGTTTAATCTAACCGCTACCGTAACGCCTTTATTGCGTTTACCAACTAAGTTGCTGTGATCGAAGCGATTGTATTGGCCGTAAAGAGCAACCCAATAATCCGATTCAGTTTTGTCTGGATTATTGTAATTATCGATAACGATTTCAGTTACTCTAGAATGAAATGCCAAATCAGTTTTGTTACGACGAAATTCAATAACGGCACTACTTGGCGTGAAACCGTTTTTAAATACTAAACCTGATGCAACTAAGTGCTTACCTGCGAGTCTTAAATTTGATTGGCCCGATAATACAACCTTGCCTTTGGTTTCAGCAGTAAGAGTGATTGGTGCATCTTTTGTACCTTGACCACTTAAGATAATCTCAAAGTCAGTCCAAGTACCATTTTTAAGAACTACTGTGTCACCCGCTTTTAATTTAGGCGCGACATTCTGATACATTTGCTGATTTTCTACGAAGTAATCTTTAGCAACTAGTTCTGTTGCAAAACTGGATACCAGCACTAAAAGAATTTTTAATAAGTGATCATTTAACAAACGCATAGTTAGCTCTTTTAATTTGTGAAAGTTACTGTGGTTAAATCTTTCAAGCCACATCACTTTGTTTACAATACAGCCACGTCTAATATTGGCTATACCTTAGTAATTGATTACGTTGAAATCTTGCTGTTATTAAGGCCCTTAAAGTCCAAATACTAGTCTACTAATTCTGACTTTGCATTTGCCCTTTAAGCGCCCCATAATATTTGCTTTAAATTACTTCTCTAATTTTTTGAAGTAATCAAAGATTTCTGGAACGTTGCCGTTACCCATGCCTGCATCAAATGCGGCTTGTAGGTTAGCAGAAGAACCTTCAGCAATTTTAGATTCTGTACCTAGGTCACTCACCATTTGTAGGAAATAGCCTAAGTCTTTATTTGCATTCGCAATTGAGAACCCTAAGTCACTCACATTATCTACAGCGTAGTTTTTACAGAACTGCATAAACGGCGAGTTAGAAGGACCAGTTGACATGATGTCGAATAGTTGTTGACGGTCAACACCAGCAAGTTCAGCAACAGCAAAGGCTTGTGACATTGCACAAACTGTTGTCATACCCATAAAGTTGTTAATCAATTTAGTTGTATGACCTGCGCCAAGTGCACCTAGGTGGAATACGTTTTCGCCTTGATCTTCTAACACTGATTTAACTTTGTTAAATGTATCGGTATCACCAGAAGCCATGATGTTTAATAAACCATCTTTAGCGTGAGCTGGAGTACGGCCAAGAGGAGCATCAATCATGCCAGCGCCTTTCTTCGCAAGGTCTGCACCGATTTTACGAGTTGAAGCTGGGATAGATGTTCCAAAGTCAACTAAAACCGCACCTTCTTTAATTCCGGCTAAGATACCGTTGTCAGCATATACAAGCTTTTCAACTACTGCAGAAGTCGTAAGACAAAGCATTACGATGTCACTTGATTCTGCTAATTCTTTTGCTGAAGTAACTTCTTTAGCGCCACGAGCAACACATGCTGCGACAGCTTCTTTACTAAGGTCCATTACATTAAGCTCATAGCCTCTTTTCTGTAAATTTTCGACCATATTGCCGCCCATAAGACCAAGGCCGATGAAACCAATAACAGGTTTTGACATGTTAAACTCCTAAATATATTAGCGCATGCTTGTCTGAGCATGAATAATTTATCACCCTTAATTGGATGAATTTGTTAATTGAATTGGTTTAATGAAACCTCGACTTTTTATCGTCACCAGGACTTCATTCTATTTTTTAGTGAGTTTTATAAGCTCACTGGAACTTTAAAGTTGGAAACTTTTTCAAGTGTTTGTTTGAAAAAGTTTCCTTATATTTACTTAATTTGATTCACTACAAATGTTGGTTCAATCGACTTCTAACTCATCTCTAGCTAAACGTCGATTTACCGGTCTACTCAATATTAGAATTTAGCTTTGATACCAAATTCCCACTTAGCACCTGAGCGCGAATAATCCGCAATCGTAGTGTCATTACCGCGAGTATAAACTTGTGGTGTATTGGTTAAGTTAAGACCTTTTAAGAACACACTCACATTTGAGTTGATCTTGTATTTCGCAGACATGTTCAAGTAAGTTGCATCTTGGACATATCTATGTGAACGGTCAGGGAACGGTAAGCTGTTTGGCTGTAGGTATTTAGAGCGGTATTTCCACATCAAACGTACAGTTGTTTGGTCGCCTTCCCAATAAACAGAAGCAGATGCTACGTTTTTAGAGAAACCGAATAAATTGGCATCTGGAACAACACCTGGGCTACCAGGCTCAGCTGTTACAAAATCAGAATCAGCATAGTTCCAAGCGAATTTAGTACCTAAACCATCAAATGGTTCTGGTAATTCAACAAAGTGTTTTTGACCTGTAAATTCAACACCACGAATCGTTGATTCGTCATCAGACGTTTGTTTAACCAGATGTGACACATTTGGGTAAACTGTATCAACACCATCTAAACTAACAATGATGTCACGAGATTCTGTTGTTACATCATAGCCACCGGTGAACGTCTTGCTATAGAAGGCAGCTGTTAATGCCGCGTCTTCTGATGGATAATATTCTAGTGATAAGTCGTAGTTAATCGCTGTATATGGCGACAAATGGTTACCATTTGCATCACCACTTCTGATCACAGCGGTATAGTCAGTATTTGTATCTGGGTCACAAATAGTGTCATCTTCATTTTCACACGTTTCATAACTTACCCCAGCTGACATCGCATTCATTTGGAAACGCGACATAGAACGATATACCGCGGCACGAACATAAAACTCATCAGTAACCATAAAGGTTAAGTTAGCGCTTGGTAATACTTCTGTGTACTCAGAGTCCAAAGTAATGGCTTCAAGATCACCTGTTGGGTTAATGACCGCATCAAATGTACCAAACTCTTCGTTAGACGTGATGTGAACTTTGTCACCCCAACCGTCAGAATGTGTTGCAGTTTTAACAACTCGGACACCGACATTACCAAATACTGGTGTACTGCCGATTTCAGTATCAATGTTCGCCATAACATAACCAGCAGTTATGGTTTCAGTTACGTCACGGTCAGCACCGTCACGGCCGTCTTCACGTTCGCCGATATCATAGAAATCAGTGCCAGATGCGCCCGGTATTTGGCCTAAAATTTGACCGATAAAACAATGATGGTCATACGTTGCAAAATTGGCTGCATCGCCGCCAGCACCAAGCTCTTCTTGGAACAAGTTGTTGTTAACGTGATCATTTGAACAGTTATCCATAATGCCATTAATTAGCGCTAAATTGGCTTCTGGATTAGAACCATCCCAGTTATTATCTTCATTGTCACTTGCACCATTAACTTGTGCGCCATCAGTGATAGACAATGAAACGTCATTTGTTACTAAGTCAATTAAGTGTTCTTCAGAAAAACGGAAACCCGCTTTAACACTTGATATATATTTGTTGTCTAATTGGTATTCAACATCGAAGTTCAACGCCAAGATGTCATCTTTACGTTCTTCATGAGTACGACGGTATTCAACATAAGCATGGTCATTATTAACGAAGTTACTCATGTATGACGCGTCAAATACATCTGAAGCCACATAACCTGGGTCATTTGGCCCTAAGCGATTGTCGTCTAACCATGTAAGTTCTGGAACATTACGCTCACGGAAATCAAGTGCGTAGTTGTAACGTTCGGTTGAACGGAATTTAGTGCGGTCACGTTGACGATAACGATAAGACTCAGAATAAGATAAATCTAAGCCAATAGTTAAATCGTCAGTTGGTGAATATTCGATGTCTATGCCACCACCACGATATTCATCAAGTTGGTTTCGCACTTCACCTTGCAATGTTGGACGTGCTTCACCAGTTGCATAAAGCAACGTACGGTCGGCAGCTACGATGTGGTCTTGCAGATCATCAAGACGTGAATCTAAAGCAAATTCCATACGATTTTCAGTGTATTCAAGATCTGAGTATTCGTAGTCAAAGTTGATGTTTAGATCATCGTTTGGCTTCCACTGGAACGTAAATACAGCACCCGTTCGAGTATCTTCGTCTTCACCGGTACGCCAATAAGCATCATTTGGTACATAGAACAGAGAACTTTCGTCGAAATCAGCGATATCAGAATCAATACCAAGTTCTGGTGAACGACCTACACGGCCAGCACTCACACCTTGTTGACCAGTAGCACAGTTGCTACCGCCTACTAAATTGTGACCTTCATCATCGCGTAATGCACAAACACCCATTTGTGAATTACCACCATAATTTTCTTCAGGGTTAGCAGAACTTGTATGGTTAACACCAATAGTAAAGCCCATTTCACCAAGTGAATCTGTTTCCCATTGTTGCACTGTTGAGGCAACTATTTTTGCGCCAAATGGCGATACGTCACCTTCTACGTCACTGTAATAAGAATTGTAAATACCAGTGGCTTGAATTGTTGTTTGTGACTTACCGTAGTCAACTGCTCGTAGTGAGTTAACATCAATAGTACCTGATGTACCACCTTCCACTAAGTCTGCTTGTTGGCTCTTGTATATAGTGACACCTTCAACTAATTCAGAAGGGAATTTTTTAAAGTTAACTGCTCGACCCGGTCCTGCATTCGTAATTGTGCGGTTATTAAACGTTGAGTAACCCCAATAAGAACCAAGACCACGGATTGAAATTTCGTTCTGACTACCCTTTAATCTATGGCCAGACGCACCTGAAATATTTTCAATAACATCAGAAAGGGACAACCCAGGTAACTCACCAAAATCGGCCGCGACAACCGCATCTACAATCGCAACACTGTTCTTTTTACGGTTAAGTGATTTCGTCATTGTTTGACGTAAACCCTGCACCTCAATGACCTCTATTTCTTCAGCTGACTCTATTTTGTCTTCATCAGCAGCAAATGCTGGTAACGATAATAATGAAAGAAGTGTAGATGTTAATACTAAGTTGTTTCGATAGCCTTTGTGTTGGCGCAACACTTGGCTGATTTTGTTTAACCTGTTGACTGTTGCCATTTGTAAGTTCTCGCATAGTTATTTTTATAATATTGACAACGGTATTCAAACAACATAACCAACTATTGTCAACCATTTTGGTTAACCATTTGTCATTTTATTGTTATTACCAAAAGCCAATACTGTAAATTACCAATTAACCATATAGACAACAAACCCTATAACACCTTGTATTTAAACAATATAAAAACATAAAAGGCACATTAACCACGAATAAAACAGGTGATTTAGACTTGTAAAAAGTTATATAACTCACTAAATAATCATTATCAAAACAACAAATCAATCTATTAAAAAGACGGAATCGCAGCGTTAATAACTGACCATTTAATATACTAATTTACCAAATTGACAGACCTAAACTCACCGAAATAAAGCAATACTTATTACAAGGTGATTTTAATTGCAGCTGTTATTAATAAAATAAAAAAACCACCCATTAAAAACATATAATTAACAAATACAACAACTTAAAATACCAAAATAGAAATTTACATTTCTATTTTTAGATTGGTGAACCTTTGTTTTTACGTTCGACATATTTTTTAGCAGTTACCACCAAATTACTATTTTTATAAAAAAGCAAAGACCAAAATCAAAATGGTTAACCATTAACCGTAAAGAGCGATAATAAAATTTAACAAATAAAATCAACAGACTACAAAAGCAAGGTTAGTAATAGGTTTACAAACTGCACTGCCAAATAGTTATTGATTGACAAAATGATCATATATTTTGGTTGACAATCTGGTTTTCCAATTTAATACTGGAAACACATTGGTTAGAAATTTGGCAATTACCAATTTCTAAGTATTGACATAAAAATATAAAATCAACAGGAAGACTATAATGAAAAAGTTATTTGCAATGTCTGTAATTGCATTAGCAGTTGCGGGCTGTTCTGACGACACAACATCTGAAAAAGTAGGCAATTCATTTGGCCAAGTGACATTATCAGGTACTGCTTTAGTAGGTGAAACATTAACTGCAGCCGTTAGTGATGTTAATGGCGTTGACGCTGCAAACATTACCTACACTTGGATGGCAGGCGACGTAGTTATTTCTGGTGCAACATCTGAAACATTGGTTCTTACTGAAGACCTAGCGACCGCTGAAATTACAGTTACCGTTTCTTACACAGATAATGACAACTTTTCTGAAGTCATTAAATCAAATGAAACTGATCCCGTCATCGGCCTAACAACGCCAGCTTCATTTAGTGGTGACCGCTCAGCTGTTGTTAAAAACAACATTACCGATGTTGTTATGGGAACGGTAGTGGTAACGGATAACGATGAAGGCGAAGCGGTACTTGAAGCGCAAACTGACGTTGTCGCTATGTACGGTACGTTTTCTATCGCTACAACTGGTGAGTGGACATATGCTTTAGATACTTCAAATAGCACAATCTCTTCTTTAGATGGCGAAAGTGATACCGTAACCGATACGCTTACGATTACATCAGCGGACGGTACAACGTCTAGTGTAATGGTAACCATTACCGGTGTATCTAATGTTGCAGTTACAACTAAGGTCGCGAAAATCACAGATAGCATGACTGACGATGCTGGTGAACTAAGATACAAGCTTAGTGATGCTATCTCAGAAGGCAAATTAACGGTTTCATTCTTTAAAGACGATAAAGCAGAAACATCAGACGGTACTGCAAAAGATGCATACATCGGACTATATGGTGAATCAACAAGCACGAGTAATGCAATAATCGATTTGCGTATTCAATCTGACAAATTCGTAATTCGAGATCAAGACGATATCGACGTTTCGATTCCGTTTACTCCTGGTGTTTGGACAGATGTTGAAATGACATGGGATGCCTCTTCTGCATCAGATACTGTTACACCAATGCTGACTGTTACGATTAATGGTACAAGTGTGACAACTGACGCATTTTCTTCAGCGTCTTCATCACCTAGTGACGTATTAGGCGGAGTTCGTTACGCAATCTTTAAATTAGGCGACAATGGTTCAACCATCCCTAGCGCTGCGTATTACATTGACGACATTAAAATCTATTCTGATATTGCTGGCACAACTGTCGCGTTTGAAGACGACTTTGAAAGTTACAACGTTGGTGATTCACTAGATGACGATAATACTGCGTCTCCATACAACTCAAACACGGCAGAAGCCGTAGTTGCAGAAGTCACTAAAGGTGGTGACTCGGTAGACCCTGTCGACCCAGTTGATAATCAAATGGCAAAAATCACCGACTCAATGACAGATGATGCTGGTGAATTACGTTACAAACTTAGTGATGCAATTTCTGAAGGTAAACTAACTGTATCATTCTGGAAAGATGACATGGCTGAAACCTCAGAGGGCGTAGCAAAAGATGCATACATTGGTCTTTATGGTGAATCAACTAGCACAAGTAATGCGATTGTCGATTTACGTATCCAAGCCGACAAATTTGTTATCCGCGACCAAGATGACATCGATGTAACAGTGCCATTTGTTCCTGGTCAATGGAACCAAGTTGAAATGACATGGGATGCATCTGATGCAACTGATGCGGTTACCCCGCTTGTGACTATTACGATTAATGGCACTAGCGTAACAACTGACGCTTTCTCATCTGCATCTAGCTCACCTAGTGATGTTATGACCGGTGTTCGATATGCGATATTTAAATTGGGCGACAATGGTTCAACTTTGCCAACTGCTGCATATTACATTGATAACATCAAAATCTACTCTGACTTAGCAGGTACAACTGTAGCGTTCGAAGATGACTTTGAAGGTTATGCTGAAGGCGTATCGCTTGACACTGATAACACCGACTCTCCTTATAACTCTAACTCAGCTGAAGTTGTTGTAGTTAAAGAGTAATAGAGTACGGATATTTATCGATAAGCAAAATATTAAAATAGCGCTGCATTTATTCAGCGCTATTTTTTTATCTCCTGATCGTCCAATACATCGCACTATTGAATCGTCAGAGAATTAAAAATAATAAAAACTAAATGCCCTTTTGAATAGACCATTATCCGTTGAGCATTTTGATAAATAGAGGTTAATCAAAATGATATTAGCTTTTAGTAAAACTCACTCTATGATTTTGCAAAAAGATAATTTTACCCAGCGATAACAGGCTCGCGATTCACAAAAGGTCATGATTACAATCACATTAAGGTAGGGAACAAATAATGGATAAAAAACTACTCTCAACTCTGGTATTGCTTGCGCTTGGAGGCTGTAGCACAAGTGATGATGCTGAAAATACACCGGCGACATTTTCGGGTGTTTCTTCTGCGGTAATTGATATCAATGTACCTAATTCAAACAACGCTTTGACGGTTATTGATGAAGATGAAGGCGAGGCAAATATTGTTAGCCAAACCAACACTAAAACAACCTATGGCACCTTTTCAATTACCGAGTCGGGCGCATGGACTTATGAATTAGATGTCACAAATAGCGACGTTACTTCATTAACCTCAGATGCAACCTTAACCGATTTTATTACGATTACCTCCAAAGACGGTACTACTAGCGTTATTGAAGTGACCATTAACGGTATTGCTGCTGTTAACACCGCCGCTTCTATCGGTGGTGATATGACCGCGTCAATCAATAGTGATAATGTAGATGACGTTACTGGCTCATTAACCATTACCGACCCTGATACCGATGAAGCTCAAGTTGAAGCGCAAACGGATATGGAAACAACTTACGGCACATTTTCAATTACAACAACTGGTGCCTGGACTTATAAGTTGAACGTGACAAACGCTGCTGTTGTTTCACTCGCTGCGACAGCCACCTTAACTGACTCTATTACTATCACTACAGCAGATGGCACAACAGGTACAATCGCGGTCACTATCTCAGGTGTTGTAGCTCAAAACTCAGCAGCGACTTTTAGTGGTGATCTCACCGCTAGTGTTACAAATGATACGACAGACGATATTACGGGAACAATCACCATTAGTGATGCTGACGACGGAGAAAGTGCAGCTCAAATTCAAACTGATGTCGTAACCACTTACGGCATATTTTCAATAAATGCCAATGGCGAATGGACATATTCAGTTGATGAAACAAATTCATCGGTAGCAGCTCTATTAGGTGAAAACGATACGCTTACCGATACAATAACCGTAACTTCGACAGATAATACAACAACCAATTTGGTTATTACGATAAAAGGCGCAGCCGTTGTAAGCACTTCAAATGGCTTTAGTGCCGCAGAAGGCGGCAACCATATCGACGGATATACCGATGCAGTGCCCGTTGTAAATTGTACGCAAACAGTAAGTTCTGTTTCGGCTTTAGAAGATGCAGCAGAAGATTTAGTTGCTGGAGATACCTTATGTCTTGCCGATGGTACTTACTCTGGAGACCTAGAGTTACGAGTTGAAGGCATGGGAACCGCCGATAAACCAATTACAGTCGCCGCTGAGCATCCTGGGAAAGCGATTATTAATAATGGTGAAATTTCTGTGCGCATTGGGGGCGAACACGTTGTTATCCAAGGTTTTGTCTTCAGAGACGGCGAAACTGGCAGCTCAATTATCAAGTTTGAAAAAGAGACCTATTGTAATTATTGTCGAGTAACTGAAGTCTCTATTATCGATATGGACGGTGGCGACTTTAGCAGCTCAAAATGGGTCGAATATTATGGTCAATATAACCGTATCGACCACAGTTGGTTCTCTGGAAAAGAGTCACGAGGCGCTCTATTAGTTCTTCCTCGTTGGATTGATGAGGATACATTTGCAACAAGTGGCTTCCCTGAAGATCGTGCCCAAATAGACTACAACTACTTTGGCGACCGTCCACCGGCATTTGGTCGTGGTTATGCTGGCAGTAGTGACAATGAATACGAAGGTGTGCGATTAGGATTGAGTACGACTCACTCCGCTCCATCCTTTTCCACGCTTGAAAATAATTACTTTGAACGTATTCAAGGTGAAGCTGAGGTTATTTCAAACAAATCGGCAGACAATACCATTCGCAACAATACCATTCGAGACAGTAATGGTTCAATTGTTAACCGTCATGGCGCTAGAGCAACAATTAGCAATAACTTCGTATTTGGTGATGACAACCCATTCTCAGGTGGTATTCGTTTAGTTGATGATGGTCATACGGTTGTTAACAACTACGTTCAGGGGGCAAGATACCTAAGCTCTAACTGGAACGGTGGGATCGTTTTAACCGCTGGTGATGGCGCAGAAGACACTGAAAACGGGTATCAAAACGTCGAAAACGTATTAGTTGCCCACAATACAATTGTGGATAGCGTAAACAGCCTGAATGTCTACGGTGGCAAAAACGACGAAGCACCTGAAGGCGTATATTTTGTCAATAACATTATCGCAGATGCAATCGGGCCTGTAATCCGTACTAATGGCGAAGACATGCCGAGTAGTTCAACTTTTGCTGGTAATTACGTATTTGGTCAAGGTTTTTCTGATAATGATGATGTGACAGAAGCGAATACATCAGGGTTTAATTATGTAGACGTCATGTTTGAACGAGGCGCAGATACTATTTATCGAAGCAGTTCAAATACGCCTGACATTTTTGCTGATTTAAATGTTGATACCGGAGATTTCTCATTGCCTACCACCGATATTGATGGTCAACCGCGCTCAGGTTCGACACCATCAGGTGCTAACGAAGATATTGCCGATACAGCGTCATTGACGCCACTTTCCTCAGCTGATGTAGGTCCAAAAGGCTATCGCCCTACGCCAGGAAAAGTCTATGTACAAAGTGTTAATATCGCGAATCATGACTTTGACAGCGGTGATTTGACCGGTTGGACTGACACTGGTGGCACTGGCGCAGCAATTACAACAAACGACGATGTATTCTCTCGTGGAAACAGCTTAGTTTTAGATAGTAATTCGGCAGCAGTGAGTCAAACGGTAACCGTTACGGCAAATACAAACTATACGTTGTCTGCATTTATGAAAGGTTCAGCGAAACTCGCTGTTACCGTTGATGGTCAAACCTATGCTGCTGAACGAACGTCGAGTAGTTATGGGTTTAGCTCTGTTAGCTTTAATTCTGGCAATGGTACTTCAGCTGTGATCACAGCATCTGTGGATGATATGGTGACTAATAAAGCGGCTATCCTAAATCCAAACTTTGATGACGATCAGGACGATTGGACAGTAGTTGAAGGTACAGGTATTGGTCAAGTACAAGACTCAAGCAACTCCTCTGGTGGCGCCGATGGGTCAATCAAATTTAAGTATAACTCTGATGACTCAGGTACGCCACATGACCCGTATATTGCCCAAACTGTAACTGTAGAAGCAAATACAAGCTATAACCTATCTATATACAATTTGTACAAAAGTGACAATAATGACTCGTCTATTGTATTTGGCGTATCATCAGCCACTGACATTTCCGATTCATCAAGCTGGGTCGCTCAAAAAGATTCTGTTTATTCAGAGTTAAAGAGCGCTGGTAATGAAAAAGGTGATGATAGTTTTTATAAAGACAGCCTATCTTTTAATAGTGGGCCTAATACTAGCTTAACGGTATTTGCACAGTTTAAAACAACAACTGGCGCAGAGATCCGAGTGGATGAGTTTGAACTAAGTTATCAAGGAATGCCTGCTGAAGGTACAGAAGCATTTTTCGATAGCATACGTTTAGTTTCGCACCCATTGTCCCCAGCTGAATCTCAATCAGCGGAAGACGACTAACACTCAGTTCCTTAACAAATGGAATTGAAACTGGGGTTGTTGAATATATTCAACAACCCTTTTTTTATACATTACAACTCGGCAAACTTGCTGACAAATATGGATGTTTTATGCGTTTATTATCAACAATATTGTTAGGACTTACTGTATTCACAAACCCTGCAACTGCAGAAAACACAAATTCATGGCTGGAGCTTAGTTTCGGTGGCGGTGGAGAAGATTTAATGGGCGTAAAAACAAACATTAAATTCGGTGATCTTAAATCCAATTGGGGAATAGAGTTCAGTAATTATGAAGATTTTCGTATTTTGTCTTATGCCAAAGATCGAGCTAATGACAAAATCTTAAACCCAGAAGTTAAAACGATTGCTATCACCAAAAATTGGACCTCGACTAAACGTTTAGGTTATTTTGAAGCTGGCGTTGGTCTTGGGCTTGCTAAAGGGACCTGGACAAGTAATTGTTTTACAGAAAAGAGTCCCTCTGGTGGATGGGGAAGTTCGACCTATGACCTTTGTGATAGTGTCGAAGGCTATAGAGTGGGCCTGCCCCTCCATCTAAGTGCAGTATTTGGTAAATACGTTGGGATTGGATTAACTCTCAACGCGTTCATTACCAGTGAAAATTCTCACCTCGGTGTCATGCTTACAATTCCACTTGGAGATTTCACCCATTAACTAGGTTTATGTGACTTAGTACTACAACAGGCCGTTGTCTATATAGCACGGCCTTTTTTGTAGCCACCGCATTATAAAGAATGTTGCTATCTTCTAACTACGTCGTAAAGCGTTAATTTTGCTTGAAACGGCTTATAAGTCCAGAACAAAAACCGTCATTGTTAACTACAAGTCAGCAGAAAAACGTCATCCCAAAAGAGCCAAAGCGATATTAGGGATCTCCAACCAAGTGCAGAGGAATTTATGGAATCAGCGACTCTGAAAATC
>NZ_JAHKQH010000036.1 GCF_018861025.1 Psychrosphaera sp. B3R10
AACACATCCCTTGCAACGGCGTCCCTGCCGTTCACTTCGAGATATAAATCTCAACTAAGGGGGATTTAGACGAAGTAATATGCAGTCTGAACTTTAAGTGCAATAACTCAAAATTTCAGAACAAAAAACGTCCTCAGTGCTTTGAAGGAGATCTCAAATATCGCTTCGCGATTTTGAGATGACGGGTAGCATGCAGAGGAATCTCATTATTCGTTTTAATCGAATCATAATTTCCAAACAGAAAACCGGCTCCCCAATTTGGCCTGGAAACTCTTAGTTACAACTTTCCTGAATCAAATCAAGCAATAGCGTTCAGATTTCTGTTCAACTATGACATAGTGCCAGCGTTAAATAACCATAGGAATATAACAACAATGGCAAAATGGAAATCAAGCAAGGCAACTAGGCTATTGCTTTGTAAACTCGCAGTATTGGGGCTTTCAGTTTCAGCTTCAAGTTTCGCAAAAGAAGGGATGTTTACCCCTGAACAATTACCACTAATAAAAAATGATTTAGTCGCCACAGGCTTAGAATTACCACCTGAATCATTATCTTCATTAACTGAGTTTCCTATGGGCGCAATTGTTTCTTTAGGCGGCTGTTCTGCCTCATTTGTGTCCCCTAAAGGCTTAGTCGTCACTAATCATCATTGTGCTCGTGGCTCAGTGCAATTTAATAGTACCGCTGAAAACAACTTCCTAGAGAATGGCTTTGTTGCTAAGTCGTATGCAGAAGAATTACCCGCAGCTCCGGGTTCTCGTATCTACGTTACCGTTGATTTTAAAGATGTTACCGCTGATGTGGTTGGTTCACTCAACCCTAAGTTAACCGGTCGTGACCGCTATGAGGCGATCACTAAGAACAAAAAAGCGATTATCGCTGAATGTGAAAAAGACGAAGGTCATCGTTGTTCGGTTCCATCTTTCCACCAGGGTTTAGAATATAAACTAATTAAGCAACTTGAGATTAAAGATGTCCGTATTGCCTATTCTCCGGCAGATGCGATTGGCAAATATGGCGGTGATATTGACAATTGGATGTGGCCGCGTCATACCGGCGATTTCGCCTTTTATCGCGCTTATGTGGGTAAAGATGGTAAACCAGCCGATTTCTCTAAAGACAACGTGCCATACCAGCCAGCTCATACCCTGAAAGTCTCTGCCGCAGGATTAGAAGAAGGTGATTTTGCCATGGCAGCGGGCTACCCAGGTTCGACTCAACGTTATCAGCGTTTAGTTAGAGTTGAACACGTATTTAGTTGGTCTTACCCGACATGGATCACTCTAATTGAAGACTGGATTGCTATGATTGAAAAAACAGCACCAGAAGGCAGTGATGCGCGTGTTAAATACGAGTCGCTATTGTCAGGTCTTAACAATTTCATGAAAAACACAAAGGGCCAAATCAAAGGCGCAAAACGTGTTGGTTTAGTCGAGCGCCGAGCAGAACGAGAAGCAGAGTTGTTAGCTTGGATTGGCAACGTGCCGGAGCGTCAACAATACAAAAAAGCCATCGTCGAATTGGACAAATTAGAAACTGAAATTAGTGACCATGGCAAAGCACAATTTTTATATGGTAATGCCAGCCGTTCACAATTGTTAGGCACAGCTAAACGTTTATATCGACTCGCTATTGAAAAACAAAAACCTGATGCTGAACGTGAACAAGGCTACCAAGAACGTGACATGGATCAGTTCAAGCAAGGTTTACAACGTATAGACCGTCGATTTGATGCGACAGTAGAACAGGCTCTTTGGTTAATGTTTATTGAAAAATACGCCAAACAAGACCCATCACAACGCGTTGCGGAGTTCGACAAAGTTATTGGTTTAAAAGGGTCTAAATTCAATAAAAATGACAAACAAAGAATTGCGAAAAAACTGGCTTCTTTCTACAAAAAAACAGTGTTGAGCGATGTTGAAAAACGCATAGCCCTAATGAACGCAACTCAAAAGGAGCTTGAAGCAAGTAATGACCCATTCATCAAGTTGGCTATCGCAACTTATGCGCATGGTTTGAAAGTTGAAAACGAAGAAAAAGAACACGCCGGAAAACGCGCAAACTTGCGTCCTCAATATATGAAGGCCATCATTGATTGGCAAGCTTCTATGGGCAAACTAGCGTACCCTGATGCAAATTCAACGCTACGTGTTACCTATGGCAAAGTATTAGGTGGTTCACCTAAAGATGGTTTGATTTACGAACCGTTCACGCGCTTAGAAGGTATTGTTGAAAAAGATACTGGAGAAGAACCATTTAATTCACCTAAGAAGCAACTAGAGCTTATCAACGACAAACAATACGGTGATTACGCTCTAAAAAGTCTAGGCACAGTGCCAGTAAACTTCTTAACTGATTTAGACTCAACTGGCGGTAACTCAGGTTCTGCAACCTTGAACTCAAAAGGTGAGTTAATTGGCTTGTTGTTTGATGGCACATTTGAAAGTGTAAACTCTGACTGGGATTTTGATCCGAGAACAACTCGCACGATTCACGTTGATTCGCGCTATATGTTATGGGTAATGGAATACGTCGACGACGCGAAACACTTAGTTGATGAAATGAGTATTGCTAAATAAGCATAGCTTAGTTTGATCAGTGTAATTAATATTTGTTAATTGCAAACCAGCTAAATTGAATAAAACCGAGAATGGGTAAAACCATCTCGGTTTTTTTATTTGCCAATTGCGCTATTTAGCCGTGCTCTTATGTCGCGAGTAAACAATCATTTGTTCTTTGAAATAAATTTCTGATTTCTGATTTCTTATCAAAAAGAATGAGGTGCGAGATGGCCGATAAGCCGTGCTCTTATGTCGCGGAGTGAACAATCATTTGTGCTAAAAAAAAGGGGCGAGATGGCCGATAAGCCGTGCTTTTATGTCGCGGAGTGAACAATCATTTGTTCCTCATCTTTACTTTTATTTTGGGGAATGAGGTGCGAGATGGCCGATTAGCCGTGCTTTTATGTCGGCGGAGTGGACAATCATTTGTTCTTCATCTTTACTTTTATTTTGGGGAATGAGGTGCGAGATGGCCGATAAGCCGTGCTTTTATGTCGCGGAGTGAACAATCATTTGTTCTTCATCTTTACTTTTATTTTGGGGAATGAGGTGCGAGATGGCCGATAAGCCGTGCTCTAATGTCGCGGAGTGGACAATGATTGTCTTCGGCTAAATTTATTTTAATTTTAATTTTAATTTTAATTTTAATTTTAATTTTAAAAAGGTGCGAGATGGCCGATAAGCCGGGTTCTGTCGTGAACAATCATTCGTCTAGGCCTTAGATTGCTCTAAGGCTCAAGCTTTCTACCCGGTTCCAACGCGGGCCGCGCATTAACTTCTAAGAGTAGTGGAACCCTATTTGAAATTGCTCCGAGTGGAGTTTACCGTGCCACGAACTATTACTAGCCGCGCGGTGCGCTCTTACCGCACCCTTTCACCCTTACCTGTTCTGCCTAAGCAGTCATCGGCGGTTTGCTCTCTGTTGCACTGGTCGTAGGCTCGCGCCCCCCAGACGTTATCTGGCACTCTGCCCTATGGAGCCCGGACTTTCCTCCCCTTCATCCGTCTACCAAAACCCGAAGGTTGAGATACAACGATAAAGCGGCGATTGTCTAGCCATCTCGCGGCGCGGATTATAGGGGATCTGGATGGATAATGCGAGAAATTACGCGTTTATTCTTTGTCCTGCCAACTCAATGCCAGTTTATACAGGTCATTCTTTTTAAGGCCATGTAATTCCGCCGTAATACCAGCCGCCTTTTTAAGCGGCAGATCCTGCATAAGTCGACGCAGCAGAGCATCTGCTTCTGCCGACAGTCCTTGTTCTTCCTTATTTGGCGATATCATCACCACCATCTCACCTTGCAAACGGTCAGTGTCTTCATTGAGCCACTCAATGATTGACTGACATGACCCTTTACTAAAGGCTTCATAGTGTTTGGTTAATTCTTTAGCCAACACCACTTCGCGCTCGTCACCCAAGGTTGCTTGAATTGTAGCGAGTGTATCGAGAATACGACGCGGGCTTTCATAAAACACTGAAGTATAAATGGCTTGTTTATGAGCTTCGATTTCTGTGATCTTCGCTTGTTGCTTAACAGGTAAAAAACCACAAAACATAAATTTATCAGTCGGCAATCCCGCGGCGGATAAAGCGGTGATAACGGCACTCGGCCCTGGAATTGGCACGACAGCAACACCTTGTTCACGGGCAACATTGACTAAGTTGTAACCAGGGTCAGAAATAAGAGGCGTTCCGGCATCACTGATCAAAGCGATGTTTTGCCCTTCTTTAATTTTGTTCACTAACAACTGCGACTTTTGCTTTTCATTATGATCATGTAGCGGAAACATTTTTGTTTTCACCCCAAAGTGGGATAACAACTTGCCACTGTGTCGCGTATCTTCCGCTGCAATCAAGTCCACTTCATTTAAAGTGTCTAATGCGCGTTGCGTAATGTCGCTAAGATTACCGATTGGCGTTGCGACGATAAATAAAGTGCCGGTTTCTGTCATTTTCTGTACTTTATGATCATTGTTAATGAGACTTGTGGCTTGTATGATACCCCTTCATACAAGTTTCTAATACCTTTGATTTTGGTCGATATAGGATAAAAGCTTGTTTCATCTTGGTTGGGATAAAAATGACAGTTAGCACCGCAATGAAATTCATCACTTTTGTATTTTTAGTCGTCTTATTTTTAAACGGCTGTGGCTCCTCGCCTACGTCCGAAGCCAAGCGAGAAACTTTGCAAGAAGCTACAGTAGATAGTGACATTAGCACTCAGGATAAGCGCAGTAGCCAAGACTTTATACAAAAGGCCGATGCGTCCACTGGCAATGATGAACAGATGCGTGCAATGTACATTACAGCCTTAAAATATGCGATTGCAGAGCAACGAAGTGAAGAATATTTACTTGCAATAATTGAGCGGATCGACAGCACAAAATACAACTCAGTAGCCTTAGACATTACATTGGCAAATGGCTTATTGTTTGCAGCCCGTTATGACGAAACGCTAAATCAAGACGCAGAAGTTGTCATGAACCGCTTAAATCAAGGCAACGTACACCGTAAACATCAAGTCGCATTGTGGATCTTAAAAGCACAGTTGGAGTCGAATCAAAAACAACACATTCAAGTGGTTAAAACCGTTTTCCGTATTGAAGACCTGCACCAAAATCAATTAACTGAACAAGACAACATCCTACTGAATGACCTACTATGGCGTCATTTACTGCATGTATCCGGTGAAACTTTAACGCAATTTCAAAATGATTTTGGGCAATCCTCTGGTGGTTGGATAAGCCTTGCTAAAATTATTAAACAATATTTGTCCGACGCATACGAACTTCCCAGACAATTAGCAATTTGGCAACGTATGTTTCCACAACATGCCACTTCTAACTATTTGCCAACTGATATCAAAACGTTGTTAACCATTTCACCATTTACGCCAAATCATATTGCTTTATTACTGCCGCTTTCAGGAAAGTTACAGCGCCAAGCTGAAAGTATTCGAAATGGATTTATCGCCGCAATGGATTTAAATGCAAATACCGCTTTGACGATTATTGATACGGATAAGTATGAATTGGCAGAAATTGAGCAAAAAATCTTAACTGCTAATGTCGACTTCATTGTTGGCCCTTTGGTAAAAGAAGATGTCGAAACAATTATGCATAGTGAGTTGCTTGCGCACATTCCGAGCTTACATCTAAATGCACCTGACTTTACGCCGCTGTTACCGCAAAGAACCAATGCCTATTATTTTGCCCTAGCCCCGGAAGACGAAATTGAGCAAGCAATAGAGTTCTTTTTAGCGAACAAAATTAAACACCCAACACTTATCTATGCCGACAACTCTTTAGGCCGTCGATTGGCTTTGCACTTTAATCAATTGTGGCTGCAAGCCACTGAGCGCGAAGCAGAGTCGATAGCATTTAAAAACAAATCTAAGTTGGGTGAAGCCGTCGAAGAATTACTCGACGTAAATTTAAGTAAAAAGCGAATTGCAGAAATGAAACGTTTATTTGGTACGGCTTTAGAAACAGCCTCTAGGTCTCGCACCGATATTGATGCCGTTTACATAATTGCCAATTCTCAACAAACACGGCTAATAAAACCGTTTTTTGATGTTAATGTCAGTGTATTTGGCGAAAAACTGCCTATTTTTGGCTCAAGCAGAAGTTACCTTGTAGATGAAAGTAAATCGCAAAAACGTGATTTAAACGACCTAACATTTACCGAAATGCCTTGGTTAATTAGAAACAAAGCGCGCTCATTGCACAATCTTTATGCCAAAGTAGGCGAACAACAAACACAACTCAAAAAGCTATTTGCGTTTGGCTTTGACGCGCAACGTCTCATCTTTGCCCTTAAACAACTCGAAACGCTAACAGACCAATCGTTTGATGGGTTAACAGGTCAACTTGCTATTACCAAAAACAACCGTATAAAACGGGATCTGGAGTGGTCTCGTTATCAACAAGGAAGAATAATTGCAGTGGCTAAAACGGACCAATAAGCGAAAGATTGGTGATGAAAAAGAGCATCGCGCAAAAGCCTATTTAGAGGCTCATGGATTAACCATTGTCACTCTAAATTATGCTTGTCGATTTGGTGAAATCGACATTATTTGTTTTGACCCTGTAAACGAAACCTTAGTCATGGTTGAAGTTCGGTATCGAAATACCGACAAATATGGTGGCGCCGCAGGTTCAGTCACAAAAAGCAAACAAGCAAAAATTAAAAAAGCCGCGCTTTTTTACCTCGCAACACGTAAACTAGATACCCGAGTCAGATTTGATGTCATCGCAATTGAACAACAACAGCTAAATTGGATCCAAAGTGCATTTTCATGAACGACAATAAAATCAAGCAGTTATACACTTCAAATATACAAAACTTTATTGCATCCGGTGAGCAAAATGCCGATAACTTAGCGTTATCTGCGGCCTTAGTTTCACAAACCTTGCTGTCGGGTAACAAGGTCTTAACCTGCGGCGATTCCGCAAGTAAAATGATCGCGCAACACTTTGCCGGTATTTTGGTTAACTATTTTGAAATTGAACGTCCTTGTTTACCCGCAATCGCACTAAATGACACCGTTCAGCATTGTGCAATTTCTTATAACGAACACGCCGATTTATTAGAAATTTACGCGCGCCAAATTAGAGCCATAGGCAACGAACAAGACATCTTGGTTATATTTTCTTTAAATAATCGGGAACCAATGATCAAATCTGCAATCGAAGCTGCATTAACCCGAGATATTAAAGTAGTTGCGTTTACATCGGATGACGGTGGTGAGATCGCCGGTTTGTTAGGAGAGAACGACATCGAAATCCGCCTTCCAACCAATAAACCAAGTCGAACCCTTGAAATACAACTGTTTACAATCCATGTATTAAGCGAGTTGATAGATGAAGTTATCTTCTCTATGTAATTGAATTTAGGTTATTGCACATTATGAAAAAAATTGTTTTTGTCATCCTTTCGACATTATTTTTACAGGCCTGTGTTGAAACCGCCATTGTGGCTGGTGCGATAACAGCCGTTAGCGCAGTGAACGATCCTAGAACGGTTGGCAAGCAAATTGACGACAGCACGATTGAAGTCAAAGCAATGTACAACATGGCGCAGGATGAAGGCCTAAGAAAACATACTAATATCAATGTGATTTCATATGATGGCATTGTTTTGGCTGTGGGTCAGTCACCAAACAAATTTCTAATAGATAAAGCCATTGCGATTCTCAACGAACTCGATGGTGTTAAGAAGGTCCATAACCAAATAAAACTTGGCACACCTGCGGATCTCTCTGCAAAAGCTAAAGATGCGTGGATCACTACGAAAGTAAAATCTGAGTTGCTTACCGACGAGCAGTTAGAAGGTCATAAAATCAAAGTGATCACTGAAAACAAAGAAGTCTTTCTAATGGGCTTAGTTAAACCAGAAGAGGCTACTAGAGCCGCACAAATTGCCGCCGAGATTTACGGCGTAGAACGCGTAGTTAAAGTTTTTTAGCCAGTGCAATTATGTCGCAGTAACGTGATAAGCAAATAAGATAATAGGATTAATATGTACAAGCAGATTTGTGTATTGTTAGTTGTACTATTATCGATTTCAGTTGGTGTGAATTTCTATCTATTTAAAACACTACACTCACCGAATACAAACGACGAACAACCATCACCTTTAACGCCAAATAACACAACGGCGACTAATATAGCCATAGAGCCCAAACTCACTGAGCAAGATAACAGTGACCTTGATGCTGCAATTAGAGCATTTTCTGAACATGATTTTGCACTCGCCATTGAAAAATATGACGACCTGATTAAATTAGAAGAACAGTCAGCACTTCAATTGAGACATAAATGGCGATTGAAAATAAAGTACTGGCTAGATAATAATGAACTAATACTCGCCAAGCAATTTCTACAGACAATATTGCATTACCAGCCTTTTGCCACAGATTTCTTAGAATTAGAAGCTTACCGACAGGAACTCAATGGCAACTTCATCGAAGCAATAGATCTGTATTATTTGATTTTGAGCGATACATTCGATCCCGCAGAACAAATCCGACTAACGGTTTTATTACATGCGACCATTCAGCAGTATCAAACATTGTTATCTAACGAACAACAATGGCAGGAAATAATCACCCTACTAGAACGGGCCATTTACGAAGAACCAGAACACCTTTCTTTTCAGCTCAGTCTTGCTCAAACCTTAGTAAAACTAGGCCAATATGAACGAGCCAAAGTGTTGCTTGATGACATTATTGAGCAGCAAGAATACGAAATTTCGGCTAACGAACTGCTGGAACAAATTGAAAAATTGGAAATTGGTCAGCAGGCAATTCCCCTACAACAGGCGGGCAGTCATTATTTAGTTACCGGCCAGTTTGGGCCGCAAAGCTCAGTCGCATTAATGATCGATACGGGAGCGAGTATGTCGGTCTTAACCCAACAACATTTTGATAACTTAGTGAATTGGCAATATCCGACTTACGTCCGAACCTCGGAATTTAATACCGCAGGTGGTCTGGTCGACGCACCAATATATCGGTTCGATAGATTCAGTATTGGTGGGTTTACCGTCAATGACATAGAGTTTGCAGTGATAAACATGCCAGAATTTTCGAGAGGCTCAGGTTTATTAGGAATGAACTTTTTACAACATTTTGTATTTCAAATTGACCAGCAAGACAATCAACTTATCCTGCAACATCGTTAATACCGAACGCAGTACGCAACAGAATAATAATACTGCTACGTACTTAATGCCTTTGCAAACTTAGCCTACTCTTCTATTTTAATTTTAGTTGTTTTTGAGAAACCGCTAAAACGCCAGAATATTGCCATTAGTACTAATACAAGCAATATAAAAGAACTCGGCTCTGCAACATCGGTAATCGAACTATCCGCTGGAGACAAAGGATCGTAATTAAATTGACTAGCAGACTCTGTACGCCAGCTGTTAGCGATTAGCTGCCCCCATTGCGTTACTGAGCCAGTACCAATTACATTTGCCTGTGGCGCTAATATAGAGGCATATACGGTGCCATCCATTTTTATGTATGTAGCATCAACAAAGTTATATAGAACATCAACATCTGAACGCCCATCTAAACTCGAATCACTATAATTAAGATGAACACCATTAATGTATTGTCCGCCCCAGCTAATATCAGCGTCAGAGCCAGTAATATTAAGTACAACCTGACCACTGAAAATACCACTTATCGCTATTTCAGTGACATTAAGTAAATCGGCAGCATCAAATGAAAAATAGTGAATGTCGTTGTTGCCAGTGCCGGCCGCTGCGGTTAATTCCAACTTACTAGACCAGGGTTTATTTACCGTACCAGTAGCAGAGTTCTCTGTTAGGGCTGTAGACAAATCAATTAGATGCTCAAATGCATCACCAAATTGCGCAGCCGTTGTTAGCAGCGCAGGTGGCGTTGGGATATTAAGTTCATCTAACATCTGACCAAAATAATTTTGTTGGCCACTCGTATTCGTGATTTCGCCGCCAATTGCGCTATGTCCCTGAACATCACCAGTTGAGTACTCATACGTCTCTTTAATAAAAACGGTGTACTCTTCAGCGGCACCCAGGTCAATCATCCCAGCACTTGCAATGTGGGAAAATAATAAACCTATAACAATCACTAAAACTTTCATTTGACGACCATCTTCCTATTTAAAGTTAACACTGATACCAATTTTCATGGTGGATAATAATGTAACTAAATAATAAATGACAGCGCTGTCTAAATAAATAGGGATTATCCCTACAGCGGGAGAGATAGGACTCAGTAGTAATTCAAATTTGTGGAAATTGGTTTTTGGTCGAGTAACTAATTACATCAGAAAGTATGCGTTATTGCAGTTCGATGTATGCGTGTTTGAGTGCATCGAATTCGATAGAAGTGTAAATAAGATTTAGTTAACTATATTTAGGGGGTTGTAAGGTATCGCGAATGAGAAAGAAGGGTGGAGGAAGTTAAAAATAAATTATCGCGGCCCAAGATTCGGTCCGCGACAATTACCAATAAACGCTAAATTATGCGTTTACAGCGTCTTTGATCGCTTTACCGGCTTTGAAAGCAGGAACTTTAGCAGCAGCGATTTGAATAGTTTCGCCAGTTTGAGGGTTACGACCGCTACGAGCTGCACGCTCATTTACTTTAAAAGTACCGAAACCAACTAGAGATACATCACCGCCGTCAGCAAGTTCACCAGTTACTGTAGAAATAAAGCTATTTAGCGCACGTTCCGCATCAGCTTTAGTCATATCTGCACTTTGTGCCATTTTTTCGATCAATTCACTTTTGTTCATTATTTTATCCTATTGTTAAGACTTTCAGTATCCTAGGGACTTAAAAAATAAAATTCAACACTTTCATCCCCTAATTAACGAAAATGTCACAGCATCGCTAAATAAACAACAAAAACTTGTTATAAAACGACCAATTCACCATTATTTGGGGCCTGCCGAGGAAAATTAACCTACTTTTAAAAGTTTTGCTAGTAGCAAAGTCAAAAGTCTTGAAAATTGTCACAAACCTATCCCAGTCAACAACGAATGTTAAATATTGTATTGAGTCATTAAACTTTGCAACCTTTGTTTTTCTTTATTCGAACTCAATTCGTATCTTTTAATTTGACGATTCGCCAACGTCTTTTTGTCATTTAGCAACAAAATTTCGATGTAATTAACAAAAATAGTTTCGTCTATGTTGTTCTTCATCGCTTCCATTGCATTGGCAAGTAACTCCTCCGCTCGATCGAACTCTTTTTTCTTAACAGCGACCGACGCCAAAGTGTCCATTACACTGGCATTAGTAGGTTGGATCTCTAACGCTTTAGTTGCGTATTCTTCTGCGAGCTTCAAGTCACCTTGCTGCAGTACCAAGTAGGCTAGGTTATTTAAGGCAACAAAGTTGCTGTCGTTTAATGCTACCGCCTTTTTATAGGTAGGAATCGCGCTCGATTGCGAAACAGATAATTGTAAACCTGCCAGTATCATTAAATTAATCTGATCCTTAGGTACCGCTTCAACATGAGCCGTTAAAAAATCGATTGCAGCAGACTTGTCGGTGGTATTCATAATCGCTTTCATCATTAGCGTTGCGTTTTCGGAGGTTGGTCGTGCTTTGTACGCAATTTCTAAGTTCGTTTTGGCATCTTTATACTTTTTGTCCACAAACTGTAGCTGGCCTAATAGCCCTTTGGTATAAGGTCTTTGAAGCTCGCTTTTAGGTAATAAGTCATAAGCAGCTGCGGCTTCGTCATAATCTTCGTTTGTTATTAACAACTGAATATGAAAAAGGTCAATTTTGATGTCTTCACCACCCAGCTCATTTTTAAAACGAGTTGTTAATTCAAGTGCTTTTTTGTGATCACCTCGCATTTGAAGAACTCGTGCCATTCCAAAGATCGCAACTGAATTATTTGGTTCCTTTTCAAACCACTTACGATATATTTCCACGGCCTTTTCAAAGTTATCATTTTTCACATAAGCGTTAGCAAGCGACTGCCAATAATCCGCTGGGGTATCCGTTTTTATCGACTCAAATAATGCGATAGCTTTGTCATTTTCGCCTTCAAGCAAATACATTTTGCCCAACACATTGATGATTTGAGGCGCATTATTATTTTTAATCCGTAAACTCTCTAAATGCGAAATCATTTTAATTGGCTGTTTAAGAACTTTAGCTAACACATAGCGTTTTAAAACAGCAGGGATAAAGTTAGGAAATTTAGCAATCATCTTGTCAACTTCAACCAACACAGCAAACTGCTCATCCTGGCTCGTTGTAGGCATGAGATTAATGACAGCCAATTGTGGTGACGGTTCCGTTGGTCTTATTTTTTGAGCTTGAAGATAACTTGCGGTAGCTTGTTCTTTCTCATTTTTACTTACTGCAATCGCCGCCATTAACATATGTCCATCAAACTTCATGGCGTCTTGCTGCAACCATTCCTGTGCAATTTTGCTTGCTTCCTCAAATTTCCCAGACCGTAAATAACTATTTGATAATACCTGTTGAACAATGACTTTTTGATTCTCATCATTCGTTAAATTAGGCAGTGAATTTTCTAAATCTAGAATCCCCGACACATCATTTAGCGACAATTTCACCAGACCAAATTGAGTTAAGGTTTCCCCTTCCAATTTATTCTCTTCGTTACGCATAATAAGCTGGCTAGCTTTCTTTTTTTCACCCGATTGACTCAAAGCTCCAGCAATTGACGACAATAAAATTGCATCACGTTCGTCCAATTCAACAAAGCGTTTAACCGTATCGTTGGCCTCAAGTGCATAGCCTAATTCTAACTGTGACTTAGCTAATAACCTTAACGCTTGGTGATTTTCCGGTAAGGCACTTGCGATAAGATTTAAGTGTTGATAAACCTCTTCAAACTTTCTAAGTTCAAATGCAGCTGCACCGGCAACAAGTCGTGTTGGTATGTCTTCAGGAGAAGACATAATGGATATGTTGGCAAAATGTAATGCTTGTTCAAAATCTTTTTGATGGAATCGAACAAGTGCTTTTATTTGGTTAAGGTAAGGCTGATTTGCATTGATAGTCAGTAATTCATCAACTACTTCTTCTGCTTTTTCATACTTTTTGTAATCAACATAAAGTTGCGCAAGTAAAAAGTGATATTCGTATTCAAGCGGAGCAACGTCACGATATTTAGCGAGGAACTCGATACCAGCTTCAGCATCACCTTGTTTTAACGATTCTAATGCGGTTAATAATAGGGCTTCTGGATGTTCTGGTGATTTGTCTAAGACGGCTTTTAATTGAATTAACGCAGCATCATCTTGTTTTTTTAACTTATATTCCAAATAAGAAGTCAGTGATTTATATTCAGAGTTCGTTTTAATCTGCTTGATTTCATTAATGATACTTTGGGCTTTTTCTTCTTGTTGCCCTTGGATATAAGCTTTTGCTTGATAGTATCTAATTTTAACTAAGTCACTTTTTTTAATGCCTTTAGATTTTAGGTCAAGCTTTAACAGTTGTGAGTCTGCCCCCATTTTACGGTAGGCCTCTGCAACCAATGGCACGACTTCATCTGCGGAATAACTTAATTCAAGAGCTCGTTCGAGTTCTTTCTGTGCAAAAGCCCAATCACCACGTTCGAGATACAGCTTACCCAATAAAAATCGCGCTTCTGCATTTTGCGGTTCAATTCGCAAAACGTTCTTTAGCTGAATCATAGCGGTTTCGGTACTACCCTCAGAAAGTGCAGTTTGCGCTTCCTGCATATATTCTGTCGCCGATTTTTCGCCACATCCTTGGATTGCTAATACCGAACAAAAAACCATTGCAATTGTTCTTTTTCTAAACATGTTATGACTTCCTTTAATTTAGACAAGTAACTAAAATATCAGGCATTGCCACAGCTTGGAACTGTTTAGACGAAAAACTATTATCAATTGTTAAATAAACTTAAATATTTTGTTTTTAATCAAATTTAAATTTTACTTCTATACTTGATCCCAACACCTATCGTTTACGTAATAAAAGAATGTTTTAGTTTTACGTATTCTGGAGATCAACATTAATATTCTACGCTGCGCCGTATTCCCACTTTCGGTTTATCTTTTACCCGGTGGCATTACTAAGTTGAAAATATTTGAACAACGTTACATACGCATGGTTAAAGAATCGATGCAAAGTGGATTTGTTCTCAGTCTGTATAAACCAGATTTAGTCCACGAAAGCTCGCCATGGGGTGTACATGTCAGCATCGTTGACTTTGAGATGTTACCGGATGGCTTACTTGGCATTGTAATTAAAGCAAACAACTTAGTAGAACTGACCAACATGGAACTCGAACATGATGGTTTGCGGTGCGCAACAATCAGTGTTTTGGAGCATTGGCCCGAACGAGATGAGGATCAATATAGTCAACGCCTCGCGGCGCAATTACAACAACTTATGACGCAAAATAAACAATATGGCTCGCTTTACCAAAATGCGTTATTTGACGCAGCGCCACAATGGCACAATCCCGTTTGGGTGAATCAACGTTGGCTCGAAATTTTACCAATTTCTTATCAACACCGTGCCAAGTTTATTCAATCATCAACTTTTGACGTCGCTCAAAACTTTATACAAACCATGGTCTTAGGGTTACAAAATTCGCCTACCATAAAAATATGAGCTATTGTGATCCAAATCATTTTAACCGCCGTACAACTGACTAATCGAAAATCGTTGAGTAACTATTGTGAACACAATGAACCGACATCAAGAACAGTCAGCTTTAATCGGCCAGAACAGGGCGATTATGGATAAAGACGACACATCGCAATTACAAGGCTGGATGCTGGCAGTTGCCGACAAACGTTGTAAGCAAAGTTTTGCTAACCTATTTTATTGGTTCAGTGGCAAGGTGCAACGCATGGCCAGTCGCCAAGTGCATAATGACGCCTTAGCGGCGGAAATAATGCAAGAGGCTATGACTCAAATCTGGCGAAAAGCCCATTTGTATCATGCTGACAAAGGTGCAGTGACAACTTGGGTTTATACTATTGCGAGAAATTTGTGCTTTGACCACTTACGGAAAAAGCAAACTCAATGTGAACAAAATATCTCTGACGATTTATGGCCTATTCACGAAGAGGTCGTGGTCGAAAGTGATGTATTTACTGATCATTTGTTCGATAAAAAACTCCTTCAAAAATTAGAAAGTTTGCCTGAGAAACAAAAGCAAATTGTACAAGGTGTCTTTTTTCAAGAGTTTTCACAAGAGCAACTTGCCCGGCATTTGGACATTCCGCTTGGCACAGTTAAATCGAGACTTCGACTCGCCCTTTCACGTTTAAAACAAGAGTTTGGAGAACAAAATGATTAATCATCACCCTTCACTCGATATTTTACAGTCTTATGTCAAAGCGGAATTACCCGCATCTATTACTGTTGCGGTTTCATTGCACGTTGATATGTGTGCCACTTGTAAAGCGATTGTAGACGCAAAAACAGCTGAGGTCGCAGATGTAGAATTAGCGACTCAAGACAATGTCACCGATGGTGAATTTGAAACCCAAATGCCATCTGGAACAGAACCTGAACTTGATTTAGAAAATATGCTCAATGCAATTACTCAGGATGACTCACTTGCACGTATGGAACCTACTGCTCAGAAATTTTTTGAAGCCGGTAATAAAACACTACCAATACCAAGAGCATTATCAAACATCAATTTTGGTGATTGGTTAAACCTTGGCAAGCTTAGTCGCAGCAGAATGGAGATACCAGACGGGAATCTACGCAGCAGCATGTTGTACATAGGGGCCGGTGGTGAAGTACCACACCATACCCATAATGGTTTTGAAATAACGTTAATTTTAGACGGCAGCTTTACCGACGAAATGGGAAGTTACGGCGTCGGAGATTTTATGTGGCTCAATGGCGAGCATAAGCATCAACCTGAAACAGTCGAAGGCTGTTTATGTTACACAGTTGTCAGTGATTCATTGCACTTTAGTCATGGCGTGAGCCGACTGCTGAATCCCATTGGCAGATTAATCTATTAAGCTCAGTTAGGAGAGAATTGATGTCGACAGACAAAATTAAAATTGGCATAAGCGCATGTTTAACTGGACAGGAAGTTCGGTTCGACAAAAGCCATAAACGTTCTACATTTTGCATGGACGCACTATCTGAGTTTGTAGAATATCAGGCATTTTGCCCAGAAGTCGCCGTTGGATTACCGGTACCTCGCCCAACCATTAGGCAGATCCGCCACGAAGACATGATCAAAGTCAGTCGACCAGATGGCACTATGGATGTAACGGATGCGTTAACTGAGTATGGAAAAAAAGTTGCCGAACAAACCGACCATCTTTCAGGCTTTATCTTTTGCGCCAAAAGCCCGAGTTGCGGTATGGAACGGGTAAAAGTTTATTCAGCAGACGGTAAAGGTTCAGACTCATCTGGTATTGGTATGTTTGCAAAACAAATCATGCTCAATAATCCTAATTTACCGTGTGAAGAAAACGGTCGCCTTAATGACGCGGCATTACGTGAAAACTTTGTCATGCGCGTCTTTGTATATCGTCAATGGCAGGAACTCAAGGCGGCAAAAGTAACTAAACACGCCCTAACCGAATTTCATGCAAAGCATAAATATCTGCTCATGACTCATCACATAGCGACCTATAAAAAGTTGGGGAACAAATTGGGCACTAGCACCTTGCCGCTTGAAGAACTAGCAGAGCAGTACATCGCAGACTTAATGGCCGCATTAAGTAAAAATGCAACGCGTAAAGGACACTGTAATACATTGATGCACCTATTGGGTTACTTCAAAAAGTTCTTAACAGCGAGTCAAAAGCAAGAAATGCTAGAAAACATAGATGGTTACAGTAAAGGACTTGTTCCTTTGTTTGCGCCATTAACTTTGTTTAGCCACTATTTAAAAGAATACCCTAACGACTATCTATCGAAGCAAAGTTATTTTTCACCTTACCCTTTGCAATTACGTCTGCGATACGGGTACTAAACACCGATGAATAATCATTCAATTATTTGGTTCCGCAATGACTTACGTGTAGATGATAATCCCGCCCTCCAAAACGCATTAAGCGCCAATACTAAATTGGCGCTGTTTTTTAATTGCGAACCACAGTGGCGAAAACACCAGATGGCGGAAGTTAAAATTAACTTTATTCATCGCCACGTTCAGTTATTAAAAGCACAGTTAGCGCAGTTAGGTATCGAACTCCTTGTTATCGATACCACCGATTTTAATGAACAACACACTAGCCTTGCGAAATTGTGTGAACAACACGATATCACCACGGTATACGCGAACTCTGAGTTAGAACTCAATGAGCAAGTTCGCGACAACAAGATAATCAAAAGTGGCATTAACTTACACCTTACTGAAGCCGATACGATAGTTCCCAAAGGGACCATCAAAAATAAACAAGGTGAGATGTATCGAGTTTTTTCAGCTTACCGGCGCATTTGGTTAGAACAAGTTCAAATGACTGGGTTTTCTCACTTTCCCCTTGAGAATCATCTCACTCAAGTTAACGACGCTTCCGACCAAAATCAGCTCTCAAGCAAATGGCCACTTGCAAACGAAGTTGAACAAACGGTTTTACCCACGTTCTTTCAAACTAAATTAGCAAATTACAAGGTGGACAGAGACATCCCTGGTGTAAAAGGGACATCTGGACTATCGCCTTATTTAGCCATCGGTGCGATAAGTGCCCGTAGCGTTTTAAAACGATTAATGTATAAACACCCAGACATTTTGTACTCACCCGACAGTGCCGAATTTAGTTGGTTAAATGAGTTGATTTGGCGAGATTTTTATCGCCATCTACTGTTCCATTTTCCAGACTTAATTAAGGGCCGGAGTTTTAATGCCAAATACGATCAGCTTCAGTGGCCACCTACCGAAACCTATTTCCAATTATGGCGAGATGCTAAAACAGGCTTCCCTATAATCGACGCTGCGATGCGACAACTGCAACAAACCGGTTGGATGCACAATCGTCTAAGAATGATTGTAGCGAGTTTTCTTACCAAAAACTTACTCGTAAATTGGAGATTAGGTGAAGCTTATTTTATGCAGCAATTAATCGATGGCGACTTTGCGGCAAATAACGGTGGTTGGCAATGGTCTGCCGGCACTGGTTGTGACGCTCAACCGTATTTTCGAGTTTTTAATCCGCAGTCTCAAAGTAAAAAGTTTGATCCGTCTGGCAAGTTCATACGTACATATCTACCAGAGTTAAGAGATGTGCCAGACAAATACATCCATGCCCCTTTTGAATATCTTATCCAACAGGGTCAAGCGGATAATTACTGGCCTGAAATTGTCGACTTAAAATCGAGTCGCGTAAACGCAATAGAATTTTATGGTATGAAATAATGTCTAAGCAGCCAGATAAACCGCTATGGTTAAGCCAATTCATCGAAGTTTATTCACAACTTTCGGTTGAAAACGTCCATCATATAATTGATGTCTACCACGAAGATATTAAATTTAGTGACCCTGCACATCAACTTTCGGGTATGTCGCAACTGCTTAAATATTTTGATCAACTTTATAGCAATGTTACGGAATGCACTTTCGTTATAGACGAAGTGTTTTTTCAAGATAAAAACGCCGCTGTATATTGGACAATGACCTATCGTCACAGACGTCTTAACAGCCACAAGCCAATAACCGTAACTGGTCACAGTAAGCTTGTTGGCGAAAAAGACAGAGTCACTCACCACAAAGACTATCTCGATTTAGGCCAAATGGTGTATGAACATGTGCCTTTAATTGGCCTCGTCATAAAAAAACTCAAAAATAAGTTATCGTCATGAGTGAGGCTAAATTTGCTCTGGTAACCGGAGCTACTTCTGGCATAGGTGCAGAAATTGCCAAAAACCTCGCAAACTCTTATCAAGTGTATGGTTGCGGCCGGAATGTAGATAGACTAAATACTCTGACTAAATCGAGTAAAAATATCTACCCGCTGCAGTTTGACGTCACCAACAAGCCAGAGATCGAAGAGGCCTCAAAGGCAATTTTTGATTTAGATTTAATTGTCCTAAACGCAGGCGACTGCGAATACATCGACGACACCATCAACTTTGATGACAAATTGTTTGAACGGATCATTAAAACCAATTTAATTTCCATTGGATATTGTCTCAACCTTTGGCTCCCCAGATTGAAACCTGGCGGTCACATTGTTTTTATCGGCTCGAGTGTCACCTATTTTCCCTTCGCCAAAGCAGAAGCCTACGGCGCTTCAAAGGCGGGTATCAATTATTTAGCCAATTCAATGAGACAATCTCTAGCGCCAAAAGGTTATACCGTTACATTGGTCGAACCCGGTTTTGTCAAAACCCCTTTGACCGATAAAAACACTTTTGACATGCCATTTTTAATGACCGCCAAGGAAGCCAGTGACGCCATTGTTAAAGGAATTTCGAAAAAGAAAAATCGAATACGCTTTCCACTTATGCTTATTTTGACCCTCAAATTTCTTTCCCTTTTGCCTGTTAAGTGGCAGACATTGTTAACTGTAAAGGACGTTTAAATGAAAAACATCGCAGTAATCGGTACTGGCGTATCTGGCTTAGTTAGTGCTCACCTTTTATCTAAACGTCACAATGTCACTGTCTTCGAAAAAAATGACTACATTGGCGGGCATACTGCTACCGTTGAAGTGAATTTAGACGGCAAATCCTATGATATTGACACTGGGTTTATCGTATTTAATGACCGTACTTACCCAAACTTTCAAAAACTACTTGGTCAAATAAGCATAGACGAACAAGAAACTGAGATGAGTTTTAGTGTATTAAATACCCTTACAGGTTTGGAATATAATGGGCACAATTTAAATTCCCTATTTGCCCAGCGCAAAAATATTTTTAGCCTGACCTTTTGGCGTTTGCTACGTTCGATTGTACGTTTTAACAAAACATGCAAATCCTTATATACGGAAGGGGCAATTGACCCAAACCTAACACTTGGACAGTTTTTAAAAGATCAGAGGTTTAATGATTTTTTTGCTCAACATTACATTTTGCCAATGGGCGCAGCGATTTGGTCCACCAGCCTAACTCAAATGCGGGACTTCCCGTTGCAGTTTTTTATTCAGTTTTTCTACAATCACGGCTTACTTAATATTAGTGATCGGCCCCAGTGGTATGTCATTCCGGGTGGCTCAAAAAATTATATTCCTAATTTAATAAAACCCTTTGCCGACAACATCATTTTAAACTCAGACATCGCCAAAGTTATTCAAGATGAGACAGGCCCGATCATCGAGTTTTCAAACGGTGACCAACAACAATTTGATGAAGTCATTTTAGCCTGTCACTCAGATCAAGCACTTGCCCTATTAGATAATCCAACGGCGCAGCAACAAGATATATTAGGTGATATCGAATATTCACAAAATGAAGTCATACTACATACTGATACCAATTTATTACCCAAACACAAACTCGCTTGGGCCAGCTGGAATTATCAACTCGACGACAATCGAGATCAACCCGCTGCGGTGACCTACAATATGAATATTTTAATGGGATTGAAAAACACACCACACACGTTTTGTGTCACCTTAAATCAATCTCAAAACATTCAACCTGACAAAGTATTAAAGAAATTTATTTACCATCACCCCATCTTTAACAACAAAAGTTTTAAAGCACAAAAACGCCGAGAAGAAATATGTGGAACCAATAACATTCACTTTGCGGGTGCTTATTGGTACAACGGATTTCATGAAGACGGCGTTAAAAGTGCACTTGATGTAACCGCAAGGTTTGGTCTCTACCTATGAGCAAACAGCTCAACAGCGGCTTATATGTTGGACAAATAAGACACCGCCGTTTTAGCCCTAAACAACATGAATTCAGTTATGGCCTGTTCATGGTTGCCATTGATGTTGATGAAATCCCACAATTAACGCAACAGTCTCGATTATTTGGCACAAACTGGTGGTCACCACTAAGATTTAAGCAATCGGATTACATGAAAAATAAAAGTGATCCAACTGATTTAAAAAAACGTATTAAAGACAAAGCGCTGGAATTAGGCGAAAGCCGAGAAATTGACAAAATAATACTTGTTGCTCAATGTCGTTGTTTTGGTTTGTATTTCAGCCCAGTAAATTTTTATTTTTGCTATAGCCAAAATAAGTGCGTGGTGATGATAGCTGAGGTTTCTAATACACCTTGGAATCAGACTCACTATTATTTAGTTAACTTAGACGTGGTTGGTGGGAGTACCAATAAAAAGGACTTCCATGTGTCACCATTTATGCCAATAGACATGACTTATCACTGGCGGGTGAGCCCTCCAAAAAGCAAGTTACTTGTGCATATTGAAAACCACAAAACTGACAAAGTATTCGACGCAACATTGACCCTTAAAAAGACAGTGTTAAACCGCCGAAATCTGTTAAAAGTGCTGTTTAAGCATCCCTTAATGACATTCAAAATCGTATTAGGGATTTATTGGCAAGCGGCTAAATTATTTGCGAAACGTATACCGTTTATCGCAAACCCAAAACCTTGAGGAAACTATGGAAAACATTAGAATCCAGTCGGATAATGAAATAAAACATTCGTGGTTTGAGAAGCGTTGTCGCCAGCTTGTTTTTAAGCAGTTTGAAAAACTGACAGACGCCGGTCTAACGATAAAAGAAGGCTCTAACGAACAGTATTTTGGCGATTTAAACTCCGAACTGCAAAGCCAGATCATTATCCACGACAGTAGCACATTTGTTGACATGGTTAAGGGCGGTAGTATCGGCGCCGCTGAAGCCTATTTAGATGGCAAGTGGTCAAGCAATAATCTAGTCACCTTAATCCGCGTATTTGCTCGATTCCAAGCAATATTGGATAAACTTGAGAACAGTAAGTCTGTATTGTCGAAAATCGCAGATTGGCTCATGCATCGCAGTAATCGAAACTCAATGTTCCAAGCCAAAAAAAATATCATGGCCCATTATGATCTTGGTAACGATTTATACGAGCAATTTTTAGATGACAATATGGTGTATTCGTCGGCTATATTCAGCGACCCAGACCAATCTTTGGAACAAGCGCAAATAAACAAGTTTGAACTCATTTGCCAAAGGCTCGACCTAAAGCCTGGCGAATCCCTACTTGAAATCGGTACAGGTTGGGGAGGCCTAGCGATATACGCCGCTCAACACTATGGCGTTCATGTCACAACAACAACCATTTCTGAGCAGCAATTTGATTACGCCAATAACCGAGTTAACGAGCTTGGCCTTAGTAGCAAGATCACTTTACTGAAAGAAGATTATCGCTTACTTACTGGAACGTATGACAAGGTCGTTTCAATTGAAATGATTGAAGCTGTGGGCAAAGAGTATTTTGCAACGTATTTCAAAAAGCTTAATTCTTTATTGAAACCAGACGGGAAGTTACTGCTTCAAGCCATTACCATTGCCGATCAGCGATTTGAATATTACGCAAACAATGTTGATTTTATTCAAAAATACATATTCCCTGGTGGTTGTTTGCCTTCTGTTACTGTGATGAACCAGCACCTTACAAAATATACCGAAATGGTGCCTATTACTCTGGCTGATATTGGTATCGATTACGCAAAAACGCTAAACCATTGGCGAGAACGTTTCCAAAGCAATTGGTCACATATAAATGAACTTGGTTACGACGAGAAGTTTAAACGCCTTTGGGATTATTACCTGTGTTATTGCGAGGGCGCTTTTTTAGAGCGTCGAGTAAGCACTGTCCATCTCGTCGCACAAAAATCCGTTTAGTCGAAAATAATGACGGCTATTGGTTCAACTTAAATTATCCGATAGCCCCATTCTCCATGTTGTTCCTAACAAATAACTGCATTTAAAGGTATTTTTCATAACGTATAGGGCAAAAACTTATACTGACAAATAGAAAAAATTGCTTTAGTCTAAATTTTACGCATTGGCATGAAATAACAGACTAATAATAATAAAATGAACATTCAAATTAGCGTGATCTTAACTTGCTTGCTCCTGTCTGCTTGCAGCGGTGGCAGCGATGGCGAAAGTAAAAAACAGGTTGATACCACACCAGACATTACAGACGGTGAAATTTCTCAAATTGTTATCAACGAAGCCGCTTCCCAAAACTCTTTATACGACGATGCAGACGGCGATTCCCCTGATTGGATCGAGTTATATAATGGCTCAGATGAAACGGTATCACTCGCTAATTGGTCACTTACAGACGATGTTGACGAGCCATCAAAATGGTCATTTCCAGCAATGGCTATTTCTCCCAAAAGCTATCTATTGGTTTGGGCGTCTGACAAAGATCGCCAATTTTCTGGGCAATACCGAACATTTGTAACCACTGAACACGATGTTACCTACCTCACGCCAAAATCGGCTGTTGCAAGTGATTGGCCAGAACTTAACTTTGACACTGCAGGTTGGTCACCGGGAAAATCAGGTCTTGGTTATGGCGATAATGACGACACAACTATAGTAGAAGCTGGAGTGCGCTCGATATTCGCTCGCTTTACCTTTAACCTCGATAACACCACAGCAATTGAACAATTATTTTTAGACATAGATTATGACGACGCATTTGTTGCGTACTTAAACGGCAAAGAAATCGCTCGTAATAATATTGGCGGATTGTTGCCAAGCTACAATACCCCCGCAACCGCTTCACATGAAGCTGTTATCTACTCTGGCGGTTCCCCTGAAAGATTTGATGTAAGCGCATTCATTGATGAACTGATAATCGGCGACAATGTGTTAGCAATTCAAGTCCATAACCACGGAGAATCGTCGAGTGATTTGTCAATGCGTCCGTATTTAACGGGTCATATCAACAACGGCGAATTGCCTTTTACAAGTGGTGTAACGCCACCTGCGCTATTAAAGCTGACAGATAATGAACTGCATAGTAATTTTAAACTATCAAGTACCGACCCTGAAACCTTGTATTTAATTGACGACACTGGGGAGTTAGTTCATTCACTATTAGTGGGTCGGCACTCACTTAATGGCTCAGTAGGAATAAATGACGAGGGTGAGTCAGTTTATTTTAAAGAGGCTACACCGGAACAAGAAAATTCGAGCACCTCGTTTTTAGGGGCCGTAATCAATGAACCAATTTATTCACATCAAGGCGGACTTGTTGATGACCTCAGTTTAATTATTAGTGGCGCTGAGACTGGGCAAGAAATTCGATATACGACGGATCACAGCGTGCCGACAGAAACCTCGCCACTCTATACCGGGCCAATAAATATCGACGCCGACACGGTAGTTCGAGCAGCTATATTTGCACCCAATGCAATCCCTTCACCCACTTCGACACGCGTATTTTTACCTAATAAAGATCATGTTTTACCTATAATTTCCTTGGTCACTGAAGATAAAAATTTATGGGATCACCATAACGGAATGTATGTTTCAGGTCCCAATGCCAATAGTATCTTGCCATTTTTCAATTCAAATTTTTGGCAAGACTGGGAAAAACCTATGCATTTTTCCATGTACGGTCGTGATAACAATTTATTGGTTGAAATTGATTTAGGAGCCAAAATATTTGGAGGCTGGAGTCGCGCGAACGAACAACGTTCATTTTCACTCTTTGCTCGCGGGCGTTATGGTGAAAAAGAAATTGAAGGTACGTTTTTTGATGATCTACCCTACGATAAATTTCAAAGTTTAGTCCTTCGAAATTCGGGCCAGGATTGGCTAAAAACCATGTTTAAGGACATTGCGACAACTCGGCTAATGGTAGGCTCAGGTATCGATGTTCAAGCCGCTCAACCCAGCCTTGTTTATCTAAACGGAGCTTTCTGGGGACTATACAACTTACGGGAAAAAGTGAACGAACACTTTTTGGCGAGCAAACATGACCTAAACCCCGACCAAATCGATATTGTTGAAGCCAACGGCGTACTGGTTCATGGCGACAATAGAGACTTTAAAAACTTAATGGCATTTGTGGCTTCGAATAACTTAAACAATGACGACAATTACGCATATGTAGACAGTAAAATTGATATCGACAATTTTATGCGTTATCAAATTGCACAAATTTATTTCGACAACCACGATTGGCCTGGAAATAATATTAAAATGTGGCGTCCCAAAAACGGCAAGTGGCATTGGATTTTATATGACACAGATTTTTCGTTTAATAACTTCCCCAGTTGGCATGAGCAAAACTCATTTGATTCGTTAAGTTTTGCCACTACCGAATATGGTCCTGATTGGCCAAATCCACCTTGGTCCACATTACTACTGCGTTCGCTATTGACCAATGAAAGCTTTAAACATCGTTTTATTAATCAATTTTCAGATGACTTAAATAGTCGATTTGAACCCAACGCGGTTTCTCAACATATCGCCAATTTAGCTGCCCATATTGAGTCTGAAATTCCGGCGCAATTTCAACGTTGGACAGGCAGTAGTAGCACGCAACCGTGGCACAGCGAGGTTGCAATAATGCAAGAATTTGCCATGCTTCGCCCGGGATATATGCGCACACATATAAAAAACTATTTTGCACTAAATCAAGACTATGCACTCACCATAGACAATAATTTGCCGAACAAGGCCATGATTCAATTGAATTCAATCGAGTTAAATGCCCCTTCATGGCAAGGTCGATATTTCTCTTCCATACCTATTCAATTTGAAGCTAAGCCACAAGATAGCGTAGTCTTTTCTCATTGGTTAGTTAACGGACAAAAAATGGAAGGCGCTAAAGTGCAGATTACCCTTAGTTCAAATACGAGTGTAGAAGCCGTATTTGTAGAGCCATAAGCCTGTGGGAGCTCGTAGTTTTTCTCTCGATTTGAATATATTAAATTCGTTTAACCAGCATGGGTTAGATGATCTTAAAAATGCAAAATTAATGAATCGGGTCGACAGTAAGTTTTTGTTACCTATGGCCCAATTGCCTTTATTGTTAAAAGACTTAAAGCCCCATTGCAGCTTGTTAAATATAAATGGCAACTTACTTGCTCAATATGAAAACGTCTATTACGACACGCCAGAATTTGATTTTTATCATCAGCACCACAACGGTAAACTTAATCGCGTTAAAGTTCGACGACGCTGTTATGCCGATCATGATTTAGCTTTTTTTGAACTTAAAATTAAATCTAATAAATCACGCACCGAAAAAACCAGAATTAAAATTGTCGCCGACAATGAAGCTAAGCAGTTTACAACCTTTACGACGCAGCAGTGCTTGCAGAAATTTGGGGCATTAATCGATGTTCAAAATTGCAATTACCAACGGTTAAGTTTGGCAAACGAACAGCTTGGTGAGCGGGTGACAATAGACTTAAATACTGAGTTTACAGACTTACAAACCAACAACACAATCACCCTTGACCGGGTTTGTATTGTCGAATTAAAGCAACAAAAATTAAACCTAAGCTCACCACTTTATCGAGTCTTAAAACACAACGGGTTGCGACCCAGCTCGTTTAGCAAATATTGTTTGGGGACGGCATTACTGCGACCAAATGAGATTAAATCTAATTTATTTAAACCTACCCTTTTGGCGTTAAAACGCCGCCACGGAGTTATTAATGAACCTAACGTTTGAACTTCTTAATACCGATTTTTTAACACGATTCGCAATTAATTTTGTTAGTCTAATCGTTTTATTACGAGGCATTTATTATCGAAACGATGCTCAAAGTGAATCTAGTTCGGGCTTTTTAGTCTTTGGTAATGGGGTATTTTTTGTCACCGCCCTGCTTCACGATGTCGAGATGTCCATGGGATTCGCTTTTGGTCTATTTGCCGTTTTCTCAATGTTACGCTATCGAACCGAAACATTGTCAGTGCGTGATATGACCTACCTTTTTGTTTTAATCGCAATTTCATTACTTTCTTCGGTAAGTTCGCTAAGTATGATGGAACTTACTGGGGTCAATGCGGCTCTATGTATCATTACACGATTTAGTGAAACGTCTTTATTTACTAAAACCATCGAACACAAACTGGTTCGTTATGAAAATATTGCGTTAATTAAGCCTAGCGAAAGTCAGCAACTTTATGCTGATTTAGAGCAACGACTTGGCGTGGAAGTGACCAACGTTGAAATCGGTGATGTCGATTTTTTAAGGGACAGTGCCTTATTAAAAGTGTTTTATCGTCGTCCCGTGAACCCCATAGAATAAAGTGATGATATATGTTTTATAAACCTTTTGATTTATCAATCGTTAACAATACTGCCCAAGCTGCATTTGCTTTATCGGTATTGACGCTCTTTACATTACCCGCTGCAACAGCCGCCGAATCAATTGTTGAAAACGAGGCCGAACAAAAACCGGCTTTAGAGATATCAGGCAAGGTTATGGTTGATGTTCGTCAAGCAGATGATTTGTTTCTCGACGATGATTTTGAAGATGCATTACTGCGGCGCTTAGACTTAACCGCTGAATATACATTTTCTGAACTTTGGAGTGCCGAACTCCAAGTCGCCTACGACCAAATAGAAGAGAAAATAGAAGTCAAAGACGCCAGTATTAAAAGCAAATATTTTTCTGCCTTTAACGTTACGGTAGGTCAATTTAAAGAGCCTATGGGTTTAGAATATCTAACAAGCTCAACAAAAGTTGGGGCCATGGAACGGTCGATGGCAACCAATACTTTTGCTCCTAAACGCAATGCCGGGATCATGCTTAGCGATAACCAAAAGCGCTATACGTGGGCTGTCGGTGTATTTAATAACTCCGAAGACATTGATTTTAAACAAACAGCGATAACCGCTCGGGCGACATATAACAAAAAGTTTCTTTTGCCATTCAGTCAAACCAATAAGTTCAGATTGCATCTTGGTCTTTCTGCCACCAGCCGCAATCAAGATCCAGATGACTCAATTCGAATTAACGAAGACTTAGAGCTTTATGGATCTAATTCAATTATAGAAAGTGAAAAAATCGACGCGACTGACCAATCTACCACCGGACTTGAATTTGCGTTTATAGCTGAAAGAGTTGTTTTGCAAGGCGAATATTTTAACCAAAAAGTCACTGCCGCCCCAGACTCGTCAGACTTAAACAGTCAATACGATGGTTTCTACACACAAATGACCTACACCTTAACCGGTGAAGAAATGGACTACAAAAATGGCAAACTCGGAGGCATAAAACCAGAATCGGATTATGGTGCTTTAAGTTTAGTGGTTCGATATGGTGAGCTAAATGCGCGGGATAATTACGATGGTACGGAAGCGACATCGCTTTATTACGGTTTAAACTACACCTATAGCAAACATCTTAGAGCCCAGCTTGGTTATCAACAAGCCGATATATCAGGTAAAAACGCTTTGCTCATTAATCATGGTTCCGCGACCTCTTTGAGGTTACAGTATTCATTTTAAATAAAGGTTCCTTACCCTGTATAATAAAAAACGGTCACCTTTGGTGACCGTTTTTTATTGATGGCATAACGTACTAACGTCATCAACCGTATTGAAAATTGTTAATTATTTTGGTGCCCGAGTAATGGTAACCGCACCGTCAATATGGACGTCACGTTGTGGAAACGCAATAACAATGTTCTTTTCTTCAAATAACTCGCTTATCCTGAACCTGATGCGACTTCGAGCCATTCTCAGTCCACCTTCAACACTTGAGTTAATCCAAAAATTAACGTCAAATATTAGCGCGTTATCGCCAAAATCCTCAAACGTAACAATCGGTTTTGGATCTTGCAATACTTCCTGCTGCTCATCTGTCGCCTGTTGAATTAACGCCGCAACTTGTTTTGGATCTGAGCCATAGGCTACCCCAATTCGTACAGTAGAACGGACTAACCGGTCTACTAACGTCCAGTTAACCACGGTATTTTCCAGCAGTTTACTGTTTGGTATTAGCATATGAACCCCGTCCACTCGTCGTATACGAGTTGACCGCGTATTGATCTCTTCAACCACACCTTTAACTTCTTCAACTTCTAAAAAGTCGCCTATTCTTATTGGCTTTTCCCACATCAAAATCCAACCACTGATGAAGTTGTTAATGATGTTTTGGGCTCCAAAACCAAAACCGATGGCAATGGCACCCGAAAGAAATGCAAACGCAGTTATCGGCACATTTAAAATGTCTAAAATGGTGATAACCAAAATCGCTATCGCAACAACATAAAACAATCGTTGCATCAAGTGAATGACATTAGGGTCGGTGTGTTTTGACGCCAAATTTTGACTAACACGTCGAACTAACATCTTAGTTAGCTTTAGACCCAAAACAATCAATATCGGTATCATAAGCAGCCCACCAAAGGTGATGGGTTGCTCCGACACAGTAAATATTGTTGTCCCTAATACATCTCTAATCGAACTAAATGTTTGCTGAAAATCCATAACTTACACTTTTATTTCGTCGTTAGTTTGAGAATTAATAAACACTTTTGATGGGTCCACCAAAAATCGCTTACCTATTGCTTCACGGCCAAACAACATTAAGTAGTTCATGTCAGAGCGGTCAGTCAACGATATTTCAATCATCCACTGCTCGTCACCTAACTCACATAAAGTTTCAATGACGTAACGTTGCTCTGCTTCACCGTTTGATGATTTCACTTTGCGAATATCACAAATAGGTGCAATACAACTGACGACCTTGTCAACATTATGGACATCAGGATGAATATCAAACTTGACTAAAGGCTTGCCTTTTTTAACTACTTTTTGAATATTATCAACATGTAACGATGACGTTTTAGCGCCAGTATCCACTCGTACTTGTAAATCACCTATCGCCAAATCTGGCAATGCTATCGATTCTAAACGCCCTATGATTTTTTTGTTATTCATCACTGAGTCCTAAATTTAAATTTGCATACCATCAGGTAATAATTGGCCCTGAACAGTTTCAATTTGCTCTACAATGTCCTGGCTATCTTCTTCAAAGTCAGCAATGTGGAACATAGCTTCACCTTCCTGCACTAACGGAATATTTTGTTTGCCAATCAAAATACCGCTGCGTGTTGCTTTTACAACATCGATGACTTCACCAAATGGACTACCGATTTCAGCTAAGATATCGTTTTTCTCGATTTGGTCACCTAAATCAACTTTATTGTGAACAATGCCACTCGCATTTGCCCGCATCCAGCCACTGCTATTAGCAATAAAAGGTTCTAATGGTTTCCGTTTTTTGCCCGAGCTTCTTCGCATCATGCCTAAAAACTGTAAAACATTTAATATACCTTTCATTCCAGCTCGGATTGAAAACTCGTCAAATCGTAAAGCTTCACCGGCTTCGTACAACAATACCTTAGTATCATTTTCTACTGCCGCTTGACGCAAAGAACCGTCTAATACGTTTGAATGCAATACAACAGGAACCCCAAATACTTGGGCTAACTCTTTAGTAGCATCATCGGTTAAATCGGCACGAATTTGTGGCAAATTAGAACGATGAATCGCACCTGTGTGCAAATCAATACCGTAGTCACACTGCTTGACTATTTCATTCAAAAATTTAAACGCAACACGACCAGCCAATGAACCTTTACTTGACCCCGGAAAACAACGGTTTAGGTCACGTCGGTCAGGCATATAACGGCTTTGATTTACAACGCCATATACGTTAACCATAGGCACAGCAATTACAGTTCCACGAATAATTTTAAAGTTCTTCTGGGTGATAAGACGGCGGATAATTTCAATCCCATTCAACTCATCACCATGCACAGCTGCACTTATAAATATTGTTGGCCCTGGTTTTTTAGAGCGAAAAATATGCACAGGTAAAGATACATCAGCATCGGTATACAATTTAGCAACGGGTAATTCAATTTTACGTTGCTCACCTGGCATAATTGTAAATTCGCCAATTTTTAATGGCGCCATCGTCATTCCTTTCATATCTTTACCTACTAACCTTTACCGCGCGTTTTTGTCGCATGTAGTTTTGCATTTTTTTCAATAAATTCGATAACCATTCCGGCTACGTCTTTACCCGTCGCATTTTCAATACCTTCAAGACCTGGAGAAGAGTTAACTTCCATAACCATAGGTCCGTTTTGTGAACGCAGTAAATCGACCCCACATACATTCAAACCCATTATTTTTGCTGCGTTTACCGCAGTCTCACGCTCTTGTTTCGTTAACTTGATCACTTCAGCAGATCCGCCACGGTGTAAGTTAGAACGGAATTCACCTTCAGCACCTTGACGTTTCATCGCGGCAACCACTTTACCGCCAACCACCAAACAGCGAATATCGGCACCACCAGCTTCTTTAATAAATTCTTGAACCAATATGTTTGCTTTTAAGCCCATGAACGCTTCAATAATCGCTTCAGCAGCTTTTGCCGTATCGGCTAATACAACACCAATTCCCTGTGTACCTTCAAGTAATTTGATAACAACGGGTGCGCCACCAACATTTTTAATTAAGTCTTTAATGTTGTCTGGCTTGCTCGCGAAACCAGTGCGCGGTAGACCAATGCCCCTACGAGATAACAATTGTAAAGAGCGTAATTTGTCACGAGAACGACTGATAGCAACCGATTCGTTAACGTTAAACGTTCCCATCATCTCAAACTGACGCGCAACCGCAGTACCGTAAAACGTTACCGACGCACCAATTCGCGGAATAATCGCATCATACATTGGCAGTTCTTTACCATGGTAACGAACCGTTGGACGACTACTCGTGATGTCCATGTAGCAATGAAGAGTGTCGATAATATCCACTTCGTGACCCATTGCTTCGCCAGCTTCTTTTAAGCGACGAGTTGAGTATAAGTTTGCGTTGCGAGATAAAATTGCGATTTTCATAATATTTTGTCCAACTTTTAAGTTTGTTTCCGTTTCACTAACGGGTTAATGTTTAAAGAGTGTAGACTGCATTTATCAAACAACAAAACGCAATATTTTGGTCGGTTTAATCAATTTTTTTGATTAGACTGGTAAGAAAGAAAAAGCCATGAAAATTGAATTACTTAAAACATTCTTGGAAGTAAGCCGTACGCTGCATTTTCGACTTGCGGCAGAATCGCTCTATATAACTCAATCCGCCGTGAGTGCACGAATTAAACTGCTCGAAGACGATTTAGGGGTCATGTTATTTGACCGCAGTCAAAAACACCTCAAATTAACACCGGAAGGCAATCGATTAATAAAACACGCCAACGAGCTGTTATTAATGTGGCAGAAGACCAAACAAGATGTTGGCGTCTCTGAACATATTTCGTCGCAACTGGTCATTGGGTCAATGATGTCTATTTGGGATATTATTTTGCAGAGTTGGTTACAAAAAATTCATCGAAATTTAGATGACTTAAGTTTGATGACAACAAACTATAGCCCTTTTGAATTGCGGAAAAATCTTCTTAGTCGCCTAATTGATATCGCGTTTTTGTTTGAGCCCCCTTATGTAGAAGAACTAATGACTGAAAAAGTCGCTACAGTTCCTTTAACGCTAGTTTCATCAGAACCAATGCCACTAAATTCAGCAATAAATATGGATAATTATGTCATGGTTGATTACGGCGAGGCCATTAATGCACAGCATTTAAGGGAGTTTAGTGCAGCGCCACCGCCAAAACATATGATGAGCCAACCTAGAATTGCACTCAATTTTATATTAGATGCCGGAGGCAGTGCTTATCTTCCCCGTCAGATGACGTTTGAGCATATTGCGTCACAACGGTTACATCTAATTGAAAGCGCACCGGTTTATTCCCGGGACGTGTACGCCGCATATTTAGCTAAAAGCCAAAAAGTAGAAATTATCGAGCAGGTTTTGAATTTATTTCCCCACATAAAATTTTAGGGCATAAAAAATGCGCTTCGTAACTGTAAGCGCATTTGCAAATGTTAAGTTCTGTTAAAACCACTTATTCTTTTTAAATAACCAAATTTGTACAGAAATTATAGCCACTAAGCTTGCTACAAAAACACTAAACGCGGTCGAGCTTTCGGCACCTGGGATACCCCCAACGTTGACTCCCCACAATCCTGTTAAAAAACCCAGCGGTAAAAATATTGCGGCCACAATCGACAACACATACATTCTGCTGTTCATTTGCTCGGCAAGACCATTACTTAACTCTTCTTGTGTCACTGCAGCTCGGTCGCGGACAGAATCTAAGTCTTCGACTAAACGGGTGAGATGATCAGTGGTTTCACGCAATTGAATTTTTTCTGAAGCGGTAAAAAATGCAATCTTTTCACTTATCAGCTGATTCATCGCTTCTTTTTGTGGGGACAAATAACGTCGAAGTGAAATAATTTGGCGTCGCACATCTGATATTTCGTTACGCAGAGCATAGCTATTGTTCGTTAAAATACTCTCTTCGATAACTGAAACCTTATCTTCAATATCTTCAATGGTGTTGGTCATTCTAGAGATCAATAGATCGGTCAGTTGCACCACAAGATCAGTGGCAGACTTTGGTCCCGTACCATTTTCCATACTTACAGCAATATCGTTAGCCGATAATAATCTCCGACGTCTGGTACTGATCACGCGGTTTTTGGTTACCCACAGGCGAATTGACACCATATCTTCTGGATCACTATTGGGCGCTAAATTAACACCACGCAATGAGATGAGTAAACCATCGTCTAGCGTCGTCGCGCGGGGACGCGTTTCATCACACAATAATGCATCAGCAACGACGGGATTAAGTCCACTGACTTCCCTTAAATAGGTCTGGGTTGTCTCTTCTGTGTAGTCAAAGTGCAACCAGCTTGGACGGTTATTATCTAACTCATTTAATGACGGAATGGGATCTGCTGGCCCTTCCGCATTAAAGTAAAAGCCATAAATAAAATCTGAATTTGACATAAATTGTTCAAACCTTATAAGTTTGTTACCTGTAGAATTACCGCTAAACATACACAAATAAACCGAAGTCGCACATCAATTTATTCCTAAAACAGCGTTTATTTTATGCCGCGTTTCGCAATTAACTCGGGCGACTAAGGCTCATTTGGTGTTTTTCCCACGTCGTGGTTAACCTCTGTATCTGGTTGTTTATTTTTTTGCTCAATTTGCCATTTCTCCAGCTCAGCAAAATACACATCCCAGACACATGGACAACAACTACCGCCGCCACAACATTCACTCAAGCCGGGTTTTTCTGGTTTTTCCATACAAATACCGCGCGGTAAACTTATACCATTCCACCTAATTATTCGTCACTTAGTGAGTATACAAAAGATTTTGACAGTGAAAACTAAGGGCTGTTAATTAGTTACGATCCATCTGTATTACAAACTTGGCAATAACTTCGTGATGATGTTCTACAAGATATTGCGACTCACATTGGCAATACAGCATGCCGCGATAATCCATGCCTAAGTATCTGAAGGTCAGTTGAAACATCTGTTCAAAACAGTTCGGCGGGATCTTGTCGCTGCCGGTTGCTAAAACAACCACTTGTTTACCCCGTAACTGCCTGCCTTTGGCTTTATCCGTTTTTAATAGATCAGACCAACGGTCAATAAATGTCTTCATTTGTGCACTGGCACTGTACCAATACATTGGCGTCGCTAGAATTATTCTGTCGTATTTAAGTAAGCCTACCATGAGGGAAATAAAGTCATCGTTATAGTCTGCATTATAATCAAAGGGGCTTATCTCATAATCGTTAAGATCCACTACGGTCGCATTTATGATTGTCGCGTAATCATGAACGAGTGCGCTTGTATTACCGTCACTTCGGCTAGAACCTAAAATAATTACCGTTGACTCAGACATACAAATTCCTCTGCGCTGGAATGTCCGATAGGTATTCAACAAATTCGACTTCATATCCGTCAGGGTCAATAAAATACGCATTCTTTCGGTATTCATCGGCATCTGAATATTTGGCTAGTTCAAACCCAACTAACCTTAATCTGTCGATGACATCTTGTAAGTTAGTGGTTACAAATGCAAAGTGCGCCATACCAACAGAGTTAGACTTCAAGTCACGGTTTTCACCGGAACCGCCGTCATTAAATGTTAAATAATTGTAATCATCACCAAAATGTAGCCAGTTTCTTGGTGTGCCATACCAAGTCGACTGCCCTTCCCCACGAATAACCCAATGCGGAAATGCGGCTTGATAAAATGCTAACGATTTTTCAAGACTGACAACCACTAAATTTAAATGTTCCAGTTTCATTTTTGTTCTCCTTATTTCAAATTCATAACGGCATTAAATAAACTGCAAAAGCGGTAACCCAGTTGTTTGTCGTTCATTCGTTCGGTTTTGGACTGTCTAATGTTGTTCTCGGCGCAAGCTGAAGTTAATTTTCTAGGTGCCTGATCATGTTGCTTTGTATTTTTCATTTGATTCTCCTAATGCATTTCATTTTTTAATAATTAGCTCGATTAAGCTGTTGCACATCCTAAAACCTCAAGTTAACCTGAGGTAAAGTGTTATTTTGAAAAAAGTGAAAAAAAATGGAACAAGAACCTACATGGGCCGTCGGACGAGTGGCAAAACGGTGCGGCGTAAAAGTATCAACGTTGCACTTTTATGAAGAAAAAGGATTGATTAGAAGTTGGCGCAATCAAGGTAATCAACGGCGTTATAAACCAGAAGTATTACGTCGTATATCTGTCATTAAAGCGGCGCAAAAAATGGGGGTGAGTTTAGATGAAATAAAACATGCCTTTTCGACATTACCAAACAATAGAACGCCAACTAAAGAAGATTGGCAACATTTAAGTCAATTATGGCATGACGCCCTTAATCGTAAAATTCACCAATTGGAGAACCTCCGTGACTCACTGACCGGATGTATTGGTTGTGGTTGTTTGTCCCTGAATTCGTGTCCAATTTACAATCCCGACGATGAGCTTTCCAGTCAAGGACCAGGACCCGTTATTTTAGATTCAAAATAATAGCCGTGAAGATATGATAACAATCCACATAACGCACAAGTTCGTTCAAAGTCTCCTCAGAGCTCTGATAATTAGCCAAATTTATGTCTTTTGCTAAAAAATTTACATCATGATTAGAAAATTATTTTTAATCTGCGTAACCGCTGCCAATCGCTCTGAACGGCATATCGAGTTCCAGTTCTGGTATTTGCACTCCTAACCAAGCAGGAAATGTATTGCTATTAGGGCCAGGGAATAATGTGTATTCATCAGCCCACGGATACCTTGCAACTGCGGCAACGATTTTAGGAATGAGTTTTTCGGCTTTTGCACCTTTAATTGACAATACTTTTTCTGGCTTAGCGCCATACCAGTATGTATCAGGTGTTATGGTTTTATATTCTTTAAGTGCTGGCAGTCCACTGCGAACACGCCACCCGACCACTTCATATACAGTGTACTCTACGGCCTTTTCAGGTTTTATAGCAACCCACGTATGCACGGCAAACCATCCGCGCCAACTAAACGCATCTGCTGCGTAAAACTCAATAACCGCCGCTTCTTCGACCCAAGGTTTAGGTGAAATACCAGCAGGTTCTCGACTGGCCGTTCGCCAGTTGGAATTTGCACAACTGGTGACAAACATTACTAAAACCAAAACTAATAGCGCTTTCATGACAAACCCAAACTGTTTATTTACTTAACTCCTACAAAGCATAAAGCCTTGCTTGGTGATTTCAATTCAGAAATTTAACATTCAGCAATATTTATTCAGATACAGGCGTTTCTGGCTTTATTAAACTGACTATGCCTTTTATTTTATCTTCACTATAGGTTGTTTCTTTGGTTACCAATTTAACGTGATTTTTTTCGTCAAACATAAACAAAGGGGTATACCTATTTTCATATTTCTTTTTATAGTCTTCCCATGAAAACTCAGCTGTGATCGACGTCTTTTTAAGGCTTGCGCCTTGTGATGACATACTCGCTAACTTCGAGTAACTCACGTTATTAAACAAACCTAAGCTCTTCATGTATTTTTCAGTTGGCAAATGCCCTTCAAATTCTTTTTTATCCGTTGCACCTAGACCTGCCACATGTTCTTCACCAAACAAAAATTGATAGTACTGGGTCACTAGAGAATTCATTTGTTTATGAGGTGACAACACTAATAGATTTCCAATACCAGTGAGATCCATTGTACGTTGTGCATGTTCAGAACTTGGGTTACCAAAGTAAGTTGGGATGCCTTCCATTCGAGCCGCAGAAATAGCTTCCCAGTTAGTATCAGCAATCTTTACCTGCAGGCCAGTTTGCATCAGCTCTTTAGCCAACAACCGGGCAAAATGATTCCCGCCAAAAATTAAGAATCCAAGTGGTGCTGGTTCACGCTCACCTAACATTTTGGCAATCGGTTTGGCGGTTAAACTTTGCAATACGACGGTAAATATAATCACAAAAAATACCAAGGACGCCAAAATACTTGCTTCATCCATGCCGTTTTGTTCGAGTTTTATAGAGAATAATGCAGAGACTGCAGCGGCAACTATGCCTCGCGGTGCGATCCAGCTAATAAGTGCTTTTTCTTGCCAACGCAGTGATGACGACATCGTCGATAAGTAAACACCAATTGGCCTTGCAACAAAAATCATACACAATAAAAGCACCGTTGAGTTCACGCTGATATCGGCTAATTGAGCCAAATCAACCCGAGCCGCCAAGATGATAAATAACCCTGAAATAAGCAATACACTTAACGTTTCTTTAAATTCGATAATGCTATTAATCGATACGTCTTTTTTATTTGCTAACCAAATCCCCATTATCGTGACCGTTAACAGGCCACTTTCATGCGCCGCAACATTAGACAGTTGAAAGGCACCAAGGACAAAGGTAAATACCGCTGTGTTGATAAGGTATTCAGGGATCAACCCACGCTTTAAGGTAACACTTAACAAATGCCCAAATAAGGCACCACAGATAACGCCTACAGACACTGTTTTGCCAAATGCCACGAGTGTATGTTGTATCGCATTTTGAGTTGATATTATGTATTCAAAGGTTAGTACGGCGAGGATTGCACCTATTGGATCGATGATGATCCCTTCCCATTTAAGAATTTGTGCCACATTTTTACTGGGCCGAACCGTTCTTAACATAGGTACGATGACCGTAGGTCCGGTAACCGTAACAATCGCACTAAACAAAAACGCAATTTGCCATGATATGCCTAATACAAAATGGGCGACGGGCGCGACAACCAGCCAGTTAACTAAGGTGCCTATTGTGCAAAGATTTCGCACGACTTTACCCTGTGATCCCAACTCAGAAAAGTTGAGCGACAATGCACCTTCAAAAAGAATGATTGCCACTGAAAGCGAGACCATTGGAAACAATAAATCACCAAATAACTGCTCACTATTAAGTTGCCCAAAGACGGGGCCAACCATAAGGCCAATAAGCAATAGCGGTAAAATCGCCGGAATTTTTAGTTTATGAGCAAACAATTGGCAAGAAATAGACAGGATGCCTATCAAAACAAGTAACGAAATAGGTTCGAAATCCATGAAGTAAAGTTCTCAATTATCCAGTGAAGAAAAAGAGTAATTGAAAAACGAGTAGATACCAAACTAATTCTAATGCTAATTTGGTCCTCTACTGGACTGCAAATACCCAGTGTGTAACACACTTAATGTTATAGCTTGTAAAACGAACTTTATAAAAATACTTTTAGTATTCCGTTAACTTTTATTTCTTTAATGGATTCTCTTAAATAAAAATACCGCGTGATCACTAAGATGGATAGAAGGACTGATTGAAAACAACGATTAGCAAATTTACTTAAGGCTGTTAATCTTTTAAACATTACCCCTGTATTAATTTAGTGCGGGCTAAAAATTACAAACAACTATAAAAAGGTAAAATCATGGAATTATCAGTTTTAATTATAATGGTCGCGCTGTTGCAATACAGTTGGTTCACTTTAAAAGTGGGTATTTCAAGACCAAAATTCGAAGTCACTGCACCTAATATTAGCGGTGAAAAAACATGGGAAAGGCTCTTTCGAGTGCAACAAAATACGTTAGAGCAACTTATCATCTATATCCCATCGTTATTAGCGTTTACCTATTATGTTAGCGCGAAATGGGCGTTTATTCCGGGTGTTATATTTATTATTGGTCGCCAACTTTATGCGATGGCTTATGTTAACGATCCATCAAAACGCACAATCGGTTTCGCACTAACTTTTTTCAGCAATATGGCACTCGTGTTAATTACTGCAGGTTTTATCGTTGGCCAACTATTGTACAAATAAAAAGGTAAATAGCCGGGTGATATGTCACTCGGTTTTTCTCGCGTTACCTGACGCCTGCGTAAATATATTGTTTAATCAATTGGAGGTGAGTGTTACTACCTAAAAGTGACAAAAAGCACTTCGTTATGGTGACGCGCTTTCCTCAATGTGTATTTATTCATTATGACAAATAGTTGCAATCATAAATGTACTTAAAACCGACAAAATACACATTCGTAATTATTTGAATAAATACCACAGGTAAACACTGGCAGTAATTACCATAAACAGAATTTATCGAACGTCTTGTAATTAACCTAATCATTGCATGTTAATAGCAAAAATAGTGTTAATTTTGAATATACTTGCGGTTTAACCTAAGCGCCATATATTAAAATGTAGACGACTAAATTTCTCTTAAATGTATTTTTTACCAAAATAATACACTTACACTACAATAAGCGTATAGTATCAGGTTGAATCGCACCTAATGCGCAACAACATATTACGTAATGATAATGACGAGGGAACTGAATTGAGCAACAAGACTTACCTGTTTAAAAATTCGATCAATCAAATGCTTGACCTAATTTCGAATCTTGAAGCTGGTCAAACAAAAATGCCTAATGATATCGAATTAACCAAACTGCTAAGCATCAGTCGTACTACTGTAAGAACGTGTGTTGAAGAACTTATTAAGACTGGCGTTATCAAACGTGATGGTTTTAATAAAATCGTTTTGCGACCACCGACCAAGGAAGATTATTACGAAATCGACGAGCAAAATTCGACTAAAGAAGTCCAAATTGAAAAGTACTTTTTGAATCTAATTAATACGAGTCAGTTATTGCCTGGTGATCGATTTTCAGAGTTAAGTTTAGCTAAAAACTCCGGTTGCACTACGGTTACCGTACGTGAGTTTCTAATTAAATTTTCGAATAATGGCTTAATAGAAAAAATTCCACGTGGACGTTGGAAAATGGTTAAGTTTGACGATAGCTTTGCCCGAGAATTAATCGCATTTAGAGAAATGGTAGAAATGCGCGCGCTGACAGAACTACTTAAATTCCCAAAATCACATGAAGTTTGGCAATCGTTAAAAGTTCTTTTAGAAAAACATCAAGAAGTAAGAGCGGATTTAGAAAATCGGTACTTGGAGTTCCCAGATCTTGATAGAGAATTGCATTTAATCATTCAGAAAAGTTCTCAGAACAGATTTACTCAACAGTTCTTCGACATTGTTTCATTTGTCTGTCACTACCACTATCAGTGGGATAAAACCGGTGAATTAGAACGTTTTACAGTCGCAATTGATGAACATATCGACCTGATGAATAATCTATTAACACACAATAACGCAGGCTCAATTATGAGTATGGAAAAGCATCTACGAAGTGCCGAAAGTACGCTCTTGCGTTGTGTTCATGGTTTAGAACAGTAAAAAAATTAAGTCTAGCGACTTTAATAAAAGTCTAAAATCGTCAATTGAAAATAAAAAAGCTCAAATATAAAAAATTTGAGCTTTTTTGCTATTAAAGATTTATCAGCTAACTTTTGTTAAAAGTAGCCAATTGGGGTTGTTAACTTGGTAAGTTGACTAACGACTCGGTGGACAAATCATGTATAGAATGTGCGCCTGTTAATGTCATCGCTACTCGCATTTCTTTATCGTACAAGTCTAACAATTGCTCTACACCCTTTTGTCCTTGCGCCGCTAAGGCATAGATATATGATCGACCTAATAAGGTGCAATCGGCGCCCAACGCCAACATACGAACAACATCTAAACCAGAACGTATTCCTGAGTCGACAAATATTTTAGTCTCACCTTTAACTGCATCAGCAATCGCAGGCAACGCGCGGGCTGATGACAAAACACCATCAAGTTGACGACCACCATGATTTGAAACAACAATGCCGTCGGCCCCAAATTTTACTGCAGCTTTTGCGTCTTCAACATCAAGAATGCCTTTAATGACCATAGGGCCATCCCAGAATTCTCTTATCCACTCAAGGTCTTTCCAGCAAATCGATGGATCAAAGTTATTCCCTAACCAACCAATATAGTCTTCAAGTTTTGTTGGTTCGCCACGATACGCTGAGATATTACCCAAGTCGTGAGGTTTACCAAACAGACCAACATCAAATGCCCAATGAGGGTGAGTCATCGCTTGTAAAATTCGACGAGATGCCGCAAATGGGCCACTCATTCCCGAATGCATATCGCGATAACGTGCGCCGGGGACTGGCATATCAACAGTAAATACTAAAGTTGTTACACCTGCTGCCTTAGCTCGTTGCAGCACATTTTTCATGAATTCACGGTCTTTTAAAACATACAATTGAAACCACATTGGTCTCTCAATCGCAGGTGTCACCTCTTCAATTGGGCAAACGGAAACCGTGGACATGATAAAAGGAATGCCTTTCTTTTCAGCCGCCTTAGCCGCTTGAACTTCACCACGGTTTGCGTACATACCAGTAAGACCAACAGGCGCTAAAGCGATAGGTAAATCTAATTTTTCACCAAATATTTCGGTGCTTAAATCAAGCTCAGACATATTGTTCAATACGCGTTGCTTTAGCCCGATGTCCGCTAAGTCATCAACATTACGACGCAGTGTGTCCTCTCGGTATGAACCTCCATCAATATAATGAAATAAAAATGGCGGTAGGCGCTTTTTAGCCGCTGCACGAAAATCCGTAGGAGCTGAAATTATCATAACCTATCCCTTTAGTTTGATTTAGGCTTTGTAACGTTCAACAGTTTGTTGCTGAACCCCTAACCCATCGATGCCTAAACGCATTACATCACCTTCTTTTAGATATAATGGTGGTTTCATTCCAAGACCAACGCCTGGAGGTGTACCTGTACTGATAATATCGCCAGGTTGTAAGCTCATGAATTGGCTTATGTAATGTACTAAGTGTGGCACTTTATAAACCATGGTATTGGTCGAACCGTTTTGCACTTTTTTGCCGTTAAGTTCTAACCAAATGTTCAGGTTATCAAAATCTTCAACTTCGTCCGGTGTCACTAAATAAGGACCAACAGGACCAAAAGTGTCACATCCCTTACCTTTACACCATTGACCAGCGCGCTCTATTTGATATTCGCGTTCTGACAAGTCGTTAACGACACAGAAACCAGCAACGTAATCCATTGCATCTTCTTCTGATACATATTTAGCTTCTTTGCCAATAACGACACCTAGCTCGACTTCCCAATCACTTTTTTCTGATTTAGGTGGCAATACAACGTTGTCGTTTGGACCGATAATAGAAGATGTTGCTTTGAAGAATAAAACCGGCTCTGGCGGTACATCCATACCAGACTCAGCCGCATGATCCGCATAGTTCAAACCAACACAGATCATTTTCCCTACTTCAGCTACAGGCTCTGCAATACGTACATTGCGGTCGACCACTGGTAGGCTTGAAATATCTAATTTTTGTAATTTAGCCAGACCGTTATCGTTAAAAAAAGCTTTGTCGTAATCATCAAAATGACTAGACGCATCGCGAAGCTCACCTTGGCTGTCTAAAATTCCAGGTTTCTCTTGACCTAAGTCGCCAAATCTTACTAATTTCATAATTACCTCTGCTTCAATTTTTTACATTATTGTTCATTTAAATCAAAAATTTTATCCATCAGTTCCCAGCTTTGGCCTTCATTCGCCCAGGGTAACTTTTGTTGAAAAGTGCTCATTAACGCTTCCCATTCTTGTACTTTTTCGCTTTGTTGGTCGACTCTTGTTTTGTTCTCAAAACTGAATGTCTCGTCGACATTCATGATCATAAATAAGCGGTTTCCAACCAAAAAAATCTCCATTCCCGTAATGCCTACTGACCTAATACTTTCAACAATTTCAGGCCAAACGGCACCACTTTCGTGGTATTTTTTGTATTCTTCGATTAGCTTATTGTCATTTTTTAAATCTAGGGCAAAACAATACTTACTAGCCATTTAGTTCACCTGTTGCGAACGTTTGCCATAAATAGCAATAACAACAAAGCACAATAACGGCAGCACAAATGACGCTTTAGTCGCCGAGAAACTGTCAAATATTGTGTTCATATCAATGATTGATGCCTGTGCCATTGGCAAGAAAGTCCCGCCGACAATAGCCATAATTAGTCCAGCGGCACCCAATTTGGCATCATCGCCAGTGTCTGTTAACGCGATACCGTATATAGTTGGAAACATCAGTGACATACAGGCGGATATTCCAACAAGGGCATAAACCCCTGCAACGCCATCTAAGAATATAGTTAATACGGTAAAGAACATGCCGCCGGCAGCCAGTAACATCAACAACTTACTTGGGTTAATGTACTTTAATAAAAAAGTACAAATAAAGCGGCTGAGACAAAATATGATCATCGCGTAAATATTCATCATTTGCGATTTTGCTTCAGCAGCTTGTTCTGTCATTCCTAGCTGGACAAACACTTCTGTGCCGTAGTGAATAATGAAAGTCCAACACATGATTTGCGCACCCACATAAAACATTTGTGCGATAACACCTTCACGATAATTTCGGTTTGCCAACAGGCGTTTAAAAGTACCTTTTAAATCAAGCCCTTCTGACACAGTTTCAGTACGCGGCATTTTTTTAATGGCGATAACAAAAAGGACCAACAATACGACTACACCAATCGCCAAATACGGATTACGAATTACCTCTAAGTCATTGGCCGTAATCGCAGATAGCTTATCCAGCGCAGCAGCTGAACCGTCTGCCGCGAGGGCCTGACGTTCTGCATCTGAAGCTGGGTTTAGTTTTTGAATGATAAACTGGGTGGCGACAAACATACCGAGTAATGAACCAACAGGATTAAACGCCTGGGCCAAATTGAGTCGTTGAGTTGCCGTTTCTTTTGGTCCCATTGATAAAATATATGGATTTGCACTCGTTTCCAAAAACGAAAGCCCACAAGTCATTACAAAAAAGGCCAATAAAAACGGCGCAAATGCCTGGGCACCAGCTGCCGGTATAAACAACAACGCACCCAACGCATAAAACCCTAATCCCATAAGCAAACCTGCTTTATAGGAGAATTTTTTTATAAAGATAGCAGCGGGAATGGCCATTACGCCATAACCACCGTAAAACGCCACTTGCACCCAGGTACTTTGAGTTGTACTCATCTGCAATACTTTTGAAAAAGCTTTTACCAAAGGGTTCGTTATATCATTTGCAAATCCCCACAAAGGAAAACACAAAGTGACAAGGATAAAACTAACAAGGTATACCTTTGGCACGACTTCTTTTGAAGATCTTTCACCACCCTGTTGAAGGTCAGCAGCGCTGTTTGCGGTATCTGTCGTATTCATAATTGGCCTTATTTTATTATTTTTATTAGTACAAATTTATAAAACGTTTAGTTATTGATCGTTACAAAACCACCATCAATTGGGAAATTACTGCCGGTGATGAAGGAAGCTTCATCTGAACATAAGTATTTTACTAATGCGCCGATTTCCTTTGGTGTGCCCATTCGACCAATCGGTTGTGTTTTTGATAATGTTTCAAACATTTCATCGACTTGGTCTGGGTAATTTTTTTCTAAGTAGCTGTCGACAAACGGTGTATGTACTCGGGCTGGTGCAACGCTGTTACAGCGAATACCGTCATTAACGTAATCTTTAGCGATAGAATAAGTCATGGTCAACACCGCCCCTTTACTCATTGAATAAGCAAAACGGTCAGGGATACCAACACTAGAGGCGATTGATGCCATGTTAACGATAACACCTGATTGCTGCTTTTTCATATGGCCAACAACCGCTTGAGCACAGTTGTAAACCCCTTTAACATTGACACGGTAGACTTTATCAAGCTCATCTTCTGGCGTTTGTTCTAATGTACCAACAGAGCCAATTCCGGCATTATTAACTAAAACGTCAATACGGCCGTGTTTGTCGGCAATATTATCAAAAGTCTCTTTTGTCAGTTGATGATTAGACACGTCCAGCGCAACTGCCTCGGCATTACCACCTAGAGATTTGATCTCATCCACGGTTGTCTGCGCGGATTCTAACGATAGGTCAACCACAATGATGTACTGCTCCGCAGATGCTAATGCGATAGAGATAGCGTGACCGATGCCGCTGCCACCGCCCGTTACAATTGAAACTTTTTGCGTATTCATCTTAAATCCCATGATTTCTATTTAATCGTTTTTGTTAACGATTCAGTTGGTAAAATTCGTTTGCTGTACCGTACCAAAACCGTTCTTTTTCCTGTTCTGATAAGTCACTCACTAATGTTTGTGAAAGAGTCAGCCAGTCAGAGTAATTGCTTTTTAAATTCACCACTGGCCAATCACTGCCCCACATCATTCGGCTTGCACCAAATGTCTGATAGACATGATCAAAATAATGTTGGAAATGAGCGCTGCTTTGTTGATCAGCATTCGCTTCGGTAGTTAATCCTGATACTTTGATATAAACATTGGTTAGCGGTTTAAACACCGCTAATTCATCTGCCCATAATTGGAACTCATTTTCAGTGATATTGGGTTTCGCACAATGGTCGATCACAATTTTGAGTTTTGGGTGACGATTCGCAAGGGTATAAATTGTTTTCAAATGTTCTGTTTTAACTAATGCATCAAAGCTCAAATCTAGGTTCACTAAACATTCAAACGTCGGATTAAAGGCTGGATTTAAAATCCATTCGACATCTTCAATGTCTTGCAACATTGGCCGTACACCTTTAAAAAAAGGATTAACTGAAAGCTGCTTTAAACGTTCGACAACAATTTGACTTATTCCATCAAATTGAACCCAGCCAACGACACCAGACACCAGCTCATTTTCAGAGGCCAATTGCAAAAGAAAGTCCGTCTCTTCATCACTATCAGCCGCCTGCACTAAAACCGTATTGCTAGGTAAATTTTTTCCTGCAACTTGAATATAATCCGTCGGTAAAAAATCGCTATACAAATTCGATAACTCAGGCGTCAACCAGCTATAGTCGCCACGACTCAACTGCCAAAAATGCTGATGGCTATCTATAATTTCAGCGCGGGCATCTGTCATTAGTAAGCGTCTCTAGTTGGTAATGGCGCATCTTGTCGCAACAGCCCATCATCTTTAAGCTGAGTCCAAAACGCCTTTGGAATATCGTAGTTAAACAACTCTATGGCTTGATCGACTCGTTTGGCACTGCCCAAACCAGGTATAACTGTCGAGACCGCAGAATGTCCTAGTGGAAATTGTAACGCCGCGGCGGCAAGTGGTACTTGAAACTGCGCGCAGATGTCTTCAATTTTATTAACTTTCGCCACCACTTCAGCCGGCGCAGGTTCATAGTTGTAGTAAGGTGTAATCTTACTATTTTTAACACCTGTCGCTAAAATCCCCGAGTTATAGGGACCACCTAATATAATGGATGCTCCGTGTTGCTCACATTGAGGTAAAAAAGTGTCTAACGCGTCTTGCTCAAGTAATGAATACCGACCGGCTAATAAGAAACAATCAAATTGACCAATTCCCATAACCCGTTCGCAAATTTCGGTTTCATTTACACCTAGGCCAACGGCTTTAATTACACCTTGGGAACGAAGTTCATCCAGCGCTTTATAACCGCTAGAAGCTAGTTGTTGGTAATAATAAGGGTCTTGCTCACCGTGAGTATCTACGCCAATATCATGTACTAATAAAATATCAATTTGAGCCAAGCCTAAACGCTGTAAACTATCTTCAAACGAACGCATTATGCCGTCGTAGGTATAGTCGTAGTGCGAGTCAAAAGGCATTGGGGTGTCAAAACCGTACCTAAGTTCTTTTACATTTGCTTTGTGATCAGGAGTTAAAATTCGGCCAACTTTGGTGGAAATTACATAGTCAGATTTAGGTAATGTTCTAAGCGCATCACCTAGTCTTCTTTCGCTTAAACCCAGTCCATATCTCGGTGCAGTATCATAAAGGTTAATCCCCGATGCTTTTGCTGCATCAAGGGTTTCTTGAGCTTCATTATCAGAAATAGCCTTGTATAAATTTCCAAGCGATGCCGCTCCAAAACCAAGTTCTGAAACTTCAAGACCTGTGTCACCAATTTGTCTGTTTTTAAACATCGATTTTCGACTCCACTATCTAATGGTAGGCAAGCAAGAAGGACCAATTCCTTCAAACTTTTTGTACGTTAACACAAATTCTTGGTGCCCTAACTCTTCAGATTTAGATTGTTTGCCTTGCGCTACTTCTTTCACCAATTGGTAAATTTCTTCACCAACTTGGTCAACGGTTGCTTCACCGTTGATGACTTTACCAGCGTTAATATCCATATCCTCGGACAAATTTTCATAGGTTTCTGGATTAGCACAAACTTTAATAACAGGAGAAATTGCAGAACCGACAACAGAGCCTCGGCCTGTTGTAAATAAAATGATATGGGATCCAGATGCGATCATTTCGACAATTTCTGCACTATCGACAATGTTTGGAAAACCAAACATCGGGTCGCCGTCAGGTACAACGTCCATTAAATACAAACCACCTTGGGTTGGAATATCACCTGGCTTAATCAAACCATGTATTTTAGAGCTGCCCGATTTAGCGTACGCCCCCATCGATTTTTCTTCTTGAGTAGAAAGGCCACCTTCAGCATTGCCTGGTGCAAAACTGCCGTAGCCCATGCGGGTATAGTAATCTTCTGCTTTCTCGACGGATTTTATAATTTCAACACCAAGCTCTGGCGTTATGGCTCGTTCAGCCATGATCTGTTCACAACCGATTAATTCACCAGTTTCTTCAAACATACAAATAGCATCATCTTCGATAAGCTTGTCAAAGCAACGACCAACCGCAGGATTTGCACCTATACCACTTGTTCCGTCAGAGCCACCACAAATAGTCCCGACAACAAGTTCATTCATGGCCATAGGCACTAACTCAGTTTGATCCGCGATTTCACGAAGTCGGCTAACACTTGATAACCCAGCTTCAATGGTTTTCCTTGTGCCACCTGATTGCTGGATAACAAGTGTTTCTACTGGTCTGCCGCTTGCTTCGACAGTTTTGGCTAATTGCTCGCGGTTAAAGCCTTCACAACCTAAAGAAACAATAAGGACACCACCTACGTTCGGATGACTGCACAAACCTTCCATTATTTTTAACGAATATTCATTTGGGTAACATCCAGGAAAGCCAATGAGTTGTACCTCATCATCAGTTGAGTCAGCAACGACAGAACGAGCAACATGGTGCGCGCATTCCACTAGGTAAGTGACTAATATGACGTTACGAATACCTTTGCGGCCATCCGCTCTTAGATAACCTTTCATGACTCTTCCCCTGTTCGACTCTGGCGTGTGTGGCTAGCAATATAGTCACTTTTCATATTGTGCATATGGATGTGTTCGCCAAATACAATATCCTGTGTAGCGGATCCAATTGATACGCCGTATTTAATAATTTTGTCGCCTTTGCTTATCTCTGTTCTTGCGATTTTGTGGCCGACAGTGATATCGGTTGTCATAGCAACTTCGACTGTTTCTAAGGTCGTTAAACTGCCAGCAGCCAACTGCTTGCAACATACAAAAACATTGTCAGCTTGGTGCAGCAATACAAAATGTTTGTTTATCATTTTTACATCCTATTGAGATCATTAAGCCAAGCATTCGCCGAGGAACAACTATGACACTCGCAGCTAAACCTAATTTTTATGCGCATCGAAAAGCTATTTCCGGATATCGTGAATTTAAACAACATTCAAGCTCTTCGTCAATAAATTTGTGTATTTTTATATTTAACTCTACACATTTTATGTATAAAAATAGTCAAACATCATAATCAATACGACCAAATAAGGTTTCAGATAGCCTTTTATTACCGGCTTAAAAGCGTTTCAAAATGGCCAATTTCGAAATTTCAAAATAGCTGATACTTTGATAACAAAAGAACACCTTAAAAAACGTAAAAATGACTAAATGGCAGGCGATTTAAAAGCCAAGTTTGGGACGTCAAGATGTGAGCGAGCCCATCACTTTATAAACCATCAATAAGGTAAATTTTATTGCTGTTATATGGTGATTGTGAGGTTATAGGAAAAACAGTCGCACCGGTGGGGTATACCAAGACGCGTTGTGAAAAGGTGAATATAAAAGAGTGTAGGACTTGCGACCATGTAAACTAGCATTAAGTTGTGCTTCCCTAACCCTATGCTATTACCTCCGGTGAATAATTTTTCCACCGAAGGTCAGGTTCCGTCTTTTGTGGTTTGGCTTATGCCGCTAAGTAACAGCTAAACTAAGCGTTAACCATTTCACTGAGCTTTTGAAAGGATGCCGACGATTTATCCTTAACATCACAGATGCTAAGTAAGTCATCGATAAAGTGCATAAGTGCGCGGTATTCTATTTGTTTAACAAGAGCTTGCTGAGTTCCCGTCAACATGTGATACATGGTCGCAGCGCCAAAATCACCAACAATAATATTAGCCTCGTCATCAAATAACGAATTGTGAGCATAGAGATCACCATGGCAAACTTGGTTTTGATGTAAGTGTTCAAAGACCTCTGTCATCTGTTCTACCATTTTATTTATCTTTGAAATTGGCAAACTCAGACCGGGGGCAAAATTGTCACGAGTGCACGAATCAAAACACGGTGGCAAGCCTAGGTTATAAAAATTATCTGGGATTAATTCCATGATTAGCGCTAAATAGCCAGCTTCATTAACTTGGGCTAATGACTGAATAAGATTAGGATGATTACCTACTTTTAAACACGCTTGCAGTTCGTCTTGAGGATAACCATCGCTGGTCACTTCACCTTTAAATACTTTAACTGCTACGTCTTCTGGAAACTGATTTTCTGGAAACTGATTTTGTGGTTTACGCCATTTAGCTTTTGAGATCACTCCCGAGGCTCCTTGCCCAAGCACTTGTTGCAGTTCAAAACTATCGAAACGAACCGTAGGCACATCTTGTATTTTAATGTTAACTTGGCAAAAAGGATTACCAGAAAATGCCAACCATGCCAATTTAGGCAAACCTAATAATTGCTCAGGGCATTCGGTAAGTTGATTAGCTGATATCCTGATAAGTTCGAGGTTGTGTAAATGGCGCATGCTTTGTGGCAAAGCTTTAAGCTGGTTCCCAGATAGTGCCAACTTTTGCAATCGTGGGCGATAACCTAACGACTCCGGTAATAACTCTATTTCGTTATCGGTCAAAATCAACCAACGCAACTGTTCTGGTAAAGCCTGTTCTGGAACGTGTTTGATTTGGTTCGCTTTAAAGCCGATCATTTCAAGGTTTTTGCATTGACCTAACACCACCGGCAAACTGGTAAATAAGTTATTAGAAGCAAATACAATTTTTAGCTTGTGCAATTGGCTAAACTCTGGCGGTAAACTGCTTAGGCGGTTTCCCGACAAATCTAATATCTCTAAACTATCCGCTAGGGTCAAAATTTCCATTGGAAATGAAGTTAAATCTTGTTGGATTTTTAGGTGCTGTGCGCCAACGAGTTCACCAGATTGAAGTTGAGATAGAGTATGCAAAACAAAACGTCCAAATGTTGAAAAACAAATCGCGCGTAGTCTACAAGGTTTTGCCGAAAAAATCAGATGGCGTTACCGACTAATTGTGGAACGCCATCTCAAATTGATGTTGCCGCTTGGCCATTTTAAGTCTCTGTGATAAGCATTTACCAATGGCTCAGGGTAATATCGAGTAGGTGGAACGATGAACAATTAGGCTTCATCGCCACACAAACCCGCATCTGAATTTAGTCTAGTTTTGATTCCAACTCAGTTAATTTGGGCGCATTGGTAACATTTGTCTCGCCATTATTTTTAGTGGCTAAATCACCATACCAATAAGCGCCAACCGCATATCCCATTTCAACGTCTTTCCAGTGCCACACTTCCATATCTAAAGTAAGTGACTTAGAAAATGGCATAGTATCAAGTGAGCGAGTACGTGTTTCAACACTATAACCCTGCGTATTTCGTTCATTTGTCTCTTTGCGATTTAACTGATTATAAACGTTACTCGCCGGTTGAGCATGGAATGGGTGTTGGTAAAAGTCGGTACTTATACCGCCCCACGAATACCCATAATAGTCTTCGGTACCCGTTCCAAAAATTGATGGGAATGTTTCGCCGTCAACATAGATTTTTTCATCGCCTTCACCCCACCAGCGGGCAATCGGATTCCAAATGGTCAACGTATCACCCACATAAACCCCGCGGCCACTTAATTTAACGTAATTCCAGTCTGAGAACGGACGAGTGGCAACAGGATATTCGCCACGCCAGCTCGCATGAAAATAAAGTGAGCTGTCATCCCATTTACGATCAGTGACTTTAACCTGAAGTGTAAAATCGACAGGCTTATTGGACATATTTAAAATCGACACTTTAGCTGTTTTTTGGAATGGCATAACCCAACGAGTCGTTAACTTACCGGCTTTGGTGACCGTTCGATACCAACCTTCAAACGGGTTTAAGCCAACGCCAGTGCCAAAAAATTCACTAATTGGTGTATAGACCGTTTGTTGCCCATCAAATTCTATTTTTAAAACAACTGAACGTGTGATGTTTTTATCACTATAATCATTCAGTTTTAATGACAATTCGTTAATCGCCGACGAACCGGTATCGATATCTAACGATTTCTCCTCACCGTTGTTTAACGTCCCAGCGATTGCATTAACCTGACCTTCTACTGCTTTGTATGGTGCATTAAGTTGTTTTGCGACTTTTTCCATCAAAGGTATTGCTGCTGTAAACTCTGCCGCAGAATAACTTTCAACTTTAGCTGTTTTGTTATATTCACGATAAGTCATTTGGTAAAAGAACGGGCGTTCCGAAACGGTAATTTTTAGACCTTTGGCATATGGAATTGGATAGAATGAAACCGCAGAACGAAGCGATTCATGCGCAAGTGGGAAGGGTATGGCGCCTTTACCATTTAACAACTCAAACATGTTGCCTTCTAGCACAGGCTCTTTTGCGCCATCTATATAAAAGCGAATGATCGAATTGGTCGTTGCTTTTTTATCATTTTTCCACGGCATCCAAGTACGCACTAAAGCCCCCGGACCTTTTGCATCCATTAAGACCCATTCATTACCATTTGCTGTTTCTTCAATTCTAATAAAGTTTTTATCTTTTTTATTACTGTTAAAATCATGATTTAAAAACCATGTTTCTGGATTTTGTGGATCGTCAGACGCCCTGTTGTAACTAGACTCTTGCTTTAGCCTAAATTCTGCGTCTGGATAATGCGTAATCAAATCCCGGTCAATCATTTCTGTTAAAAGCGACTTTACCGAAATAAGTCTTGCGCCCCTGTCCTCACCGCTGCTGGTTTTTCCTGACTCCGAATTGTGGGTTAAATTAATAACACTAAGGGCAAGAACCCCTAATAAAACGACAATTACGAAATATCTTAACTTTGGCATTATATTTACCTTATGAGTTACCGCTTATTTTCTACTAAAAACCGAACATTGCACGGGTAGAAACAATCTGATTTTGAAGCTGATAAATGACTATTTTTAAATTTGTAGAAGCTAGGCCAACTGAATAAACGTCAGTGATTCAAAGCTTCTACTTAGATTACTTACTAGAAGCGCGACGTTTACCGACCAATAACACAAGCGAGCAGATTAGAAATGCAAATGCTGAAGGCTCAGGTACGTCAGTTACACTAAATGTAACGCTGCTATCAACGGCTTCATACCCAAAATTAGCCAAGAATATGCCTGTAAACATGCCATCGTTACCCAATAACGTTAGGGTATCTGAACCGGCTGTATGAGCAGTAAAATTAAGCGTTGCTAATGTCACTTGAGCACTGTTAATTGGGTCAAAAGAAACGACAAACTGATCGATATCTGCGCCGCCAGGAAATGACATAAAGTCTAAATTAAATAGACTGTCACCTAAATAATCGACAGTTTGTAATGCTTCATCATTAATATCAAAAGCGAAACCTTCTAACGTTTGCTGCGTTGCATTATCAAATACAACGTCGATAGTAAAATCATCACCTACTTTGATATCTGTAGATGAAATTTCATAGATAATGCCAGCTTGTGCACTTGTAGATAAAATCAAAAAGAGTGAGACCAAACATGTCTTCATCGAGTTTTTTAGTGATATTAGTGTTTTCATTAAAAGTTACCTATTTATTATTGTTTTAAAATGCCGCCACATAAAGAGTTAGTGGCGGCAAGTTGATTGATTATTGTTGACGGTAAATAGCGTAAAGCTGACCATAATCTAAGCGTGAAATGACACCATCGTTATCGAAGTCAGCAGCGGGCAAATAACCCTCGTCGCTACTTCTTAAACCATAGACAGCCATAAATGCCGTAATGTCACCGCGGTTAATTTCGCCATCGTTGTTAATATCACCAGCAATTTGTGGTTCTGGGAACGTGATGACATAAGCAACAACCGATTTTGCATTTATCTCGGTTTCTGCACTTGTTTCAGTCATTTTAGTAAGTGACATCTGCTCACCTTCTGCCGATGTCCCTTCAAACCAAGCAACACGTTCAATAGTCGCATCACCAAGTTCTTCGCCATTAATATTAAGCGTTGTATCTAAGTGCTCAGCTTCATTGCTATTCATAACCCAAAGGATTAATTTATTGCCATCGCGAAACGCCATGGTTTCAACATTGGCTAAACCTGTTTTTTGGGTTGGAATATAATGCGCACCAGCTGGGGCATGGTTACCAAACATTTTCATGATGTAGTAAGCACGCATACGCTCACCTTCACCTTTGTTCGCGAAATAAATAGCGCGTGTTTCACGCCCGATACCGCGTGACCACGGTTCAAAAAACAATTCACCTTCCATACCTGAACGATAAAACATAGCTCGGCTAGACATTCGACCAATTGGAAAATCCATGTCCAACTCGACACCATAAGTAGGGCCAGTTCCTAGACCCGTCTCAGTGTGCCAAACAGACAAACCCAATTCATTGGCGTTATTAATAAGAGTGGTCCATGTTGCTTCCGTCGCGTTGTCATAACTATGAGTTGAAATTCCTTTAAACAAACCAAGCGCATTTTGATTTTTGTAGCTGTTTAAAATAGAGATCGCTTGCTTAGTGCCCCAAGTTGATGGTCCTGAAAACTCTGGTTCAGGCACGCCAGCGTAGTCACTTGTTGTTAATAGACGTTTAATTTCTTGTATCACGGCAACTTCGTTTGTTGCTGAAACCACCTGAGACCACTCTTTAACCACGCTCATTACACTAATTGCAACGTCGTTATCACTCATGTACTTGAGATAATCAGCTAAAAATCGTGCGTACTTTTGAATGTTAAGTTTGCTTGGTTCGTAACTACCGCCATTGTGTCCACCGCCGGTATAAATCCAGTCTGGTAGATTATTGGTTGTGCCATACCCGTCATAATCAGATTTTAATGTCGCCCAAAACTTAAGGTTTGGATTAGATTGTCTCGCCATTTTCATTGATAAAACGGCTCTATTGTAAAAAGCCAAATTTGGTGCACCTTCAACTAATTCTTGCTTACGGTCGTAAGACACTCGTGAATAGTCGAATTTAATGTCTTTGAATACCCAATCTGAAATTTGTTGCGAATTACTGGCATTATTTAGGAAGAATTGCGAGCGCTCCATATCTGAGCCCATCAAGGTAATTTCTTGTTGAGGATCAGTTAAGTCAATCGTAATACTGTTTTCAACTTCAACCGGGCGCGACCAACAAAATTTACTTCTACCTGACGCTGGGTCACCAAATACGCTATTTGAGCAAGAGACATCTTCATATACCGTTTTATAAAAGAAAGCGCCTTCTCTGCCATAAGCGACTTCATGATAGTCAGTTAAGTAACATGTATCACCTTCTGAACCGCAATATGTCCATTCTTCGCCCTCTGGCGCAACTGGTTCTTCAGTAACCGGTTGTCTAATCCAGCAGTGCTTGTATTTACCCGGTGCAGCGTCACCGAATACCGCATTTGTACAGCTCGCGCCATCTTCATGGGTTTGAAATGCAAATAACCCATCACGACCAAAAGCGACTTCATATGTGCCTTCAAATGGACAGGTATTACGTTCACCTATGCAAAAAATCCAGCCGGCCCCCTCTGGCGGTGTTAAATGTGATGTATCTTTACGTGTCCAACAGTACTTTCTTTTTCCTGGCAAAGGGTCGCCAAAAACCGAAGGCGCGCAATACACGCCATCAGTATGATATTGATAAGCAAAAGCGCCATTGACCCCAAAAGCAACTTCTTTGCTTCCGTCAAATTCGCAGGTTTCTAACGCGCTAGAACATAAACTCCAGTTAGCACCAGGTGGAATGGTTTCCGCTGCTTGGGAAGCGCCAGCAAATAGGCCTAGACACATAACAAGCATGAGATGTAATGATTTGAAATACGACGCGTATGAGACTTGTGCTTTAGAAACACGAATCTTCCGCTTTCCTCGGTACTGATTTATTCCGTTTTTAATTTGTTGATGATTACTCATAGTAATACCTTTTATTTTTATTATATTTTTCAAATTACCTGTCGACTTTTGGCAGTAAATTCATTCCACTACCGTTTCTTTCATCTTTATTGTTAATACACCTCGGTTAATACGTGAACATTCAACCTTCCTAAATAAACGACGATCGTCACTCGCAAAATACCAACGAATTAACGAAATCAATTTCAACCATAGGTGGTAAAACCGCATGCCCTTACTCCGGCCTAAAATTTAAACAATAGAAAATACGAAAACCGTAAATATTCGTTAATATTTCGAATATTGTTGTGAGGTTGGCGGATATAAAACAATGTCGAGACGTGGTGAAATGGAACTAAATTTCAGGTAGATAAGGTAATAATTTAGGAAAATATGCTGATTGCAAACATGACAAAAAGAGCACGAAGGTCATTAATACGTTCATAGTTTGTAAATAAGAGCGCACATATTTTGTGTTCAGCGCCCTCGAATTACGATTAAAGTGTCATTAATTGCGCTCTATTATTACTCGATAATAAAGTAGGTCATGCTAATTTACTGCTTTTGGTGGTTTTAATTTGCGGGAGCCAGGAACTTTGGATGCGCTAATTTCAGGAGAAAATTGAACCATTTTAATGCTGCCATCTTCATTAAAATCCATACGCTCAAAACTTGCAGAGCGTCGGAAAAAGGTCCCGTCATTAACATCACTCCGATGGTAAAATAAGTACCATTGGTTCTCGAATTCAATTGCAGAAGTATGCGCTGGAGAATCTGTTTGATCCGGTGTCATTGGCCCCATGTGAGTTGCATATGATGAAGGCAGTGGCGAATCTGACATAAAATATTCAGTTCTAGCTCCGCGGCGCGCTAAAAAGTAGTACTTACCTTCTCGTTTAAACACTGTCACAGCTTCGTTTACCTGCTCTTTCGATAGTCTGACCCATGGTCCATCTAACTCTGTCATGTTCGATTTGAGTTTCGCGCCCATGACATGCCAACCGGGAGCACCGATATCCACTTTATGATCATTGCCATAAATATAGGCTTGGCCGTCGTCATCAACAAATACGGTTGGGTCAAAAATAGAGGTTATCTTGTCAGTGACAGCTTCTTCCCAAGGTCCGATGGGCGTTCGGCTTTTAGCGACGCCAACATGTGTTTTTTCATATGGAAAGTAGAAATAATACCAACCATCTTTATAGGCAACATCAGGTGCATTCATTTGGCCCGATGCCCAGCTATACTGCCTAGGTTTGAGCACTACGCCGTGATTTATCCAGGTTTTTAAGTCCGATGATTCCAAAACTAAATAATCTTGCATGCTATTAAAACTTTTTGCATCAGGTTGGTCATGAGATGCGTAAACATAGACTTTGCCGTCAAATACTTCAGCGGCAGGGTCAGCTACATACAAAAAACCCGCTTCGCCTTTTTTTAAGATAGGGTTAGAAGGTAACACCTCAGCCTTTTCTGTATTGTCTGTTTTAATAGGGGATGTATTGCACGCAACGAGTAAACTCATTACCAGAGCCATTGTTAATGTTGCCATAACCTTAATTCGTTTTTGATCCATCTAAGTACGCTCATGTTAATTCGGAAAATCTAAATTAAAAAAGGCTGCTAATATTCATTAGCAGCCTTTTTCAGTATTATTCTAAAAGTACCTTGCAATAAAAATACTGCTCTATAAAGGTACTAGACTTTGACTACCACCATGTGGTGTAAAGGGCGATTAGAATGATTACAACAACAACCGTAGCAATATTAAATCCTTTGGTCGTTTCAAAACTGACTTCACTTAAATCAACACTTTCATTACTTGATTCAGCTTTACCTGCAAGCGAAACGATGACGCATAATGCCAAACATAATAAGAAGACAACGCCTACACGGTCCATAAACGGCAGTTCAGGCCAGTAAACTTTAAGTAGTAATGAGAACCCGGCTGAACCTAATGCAGCAGCTAATGCACCGGCAGATGTCGCTTTAGACCAGAACATACCCATAACAAATATCACAACAATACCCGGCGTAAAGAAGCCCGTGAATTCTTGGATATACTGGAATGCTTGGTCAAACTTACCAAGTAATGGTTCAGCGACAAATAGCGCGATTGTTAGTGATGCTAACGCTGCAACACGGCCAACTTGTACATAATGACGTTGCGACTTCCCTTGTTTTATTTTAGCGTAAATATCCATAGTGAATATTGTTGAAATACTGTTAGTCATTGATGCTAATGACGACACAATTGCCGCAACTAATGCCGCAAATACTAAACCTTTAATACCGACTGGCATTAATGACATCATCGAAGGATAAGCTTGGTCAGGTGCGCTTAATTGAGGATATAGAATAACTGCAGCGATACCAGGTACAACAACAATCAACGGCATTAGTAATTTAAGGAAAGCAGCAAACGCGATGCCTTTTTGGGCTTCTTTTACATCTTTAGCCGCTAAAGCTCGTTGAATAATATATTGATTGAAACCCCAGTAGCTGAAGTTCATTATCCACATACCACCAACTAATACCGATATACCTGGTAGGCTCATATAATGTTCATTTTCAGGGGATAAGATCATGTCAAAATGAGCAGGAGCATGTTCAGTTAAAACACTAAACCCAGCGATAAAGCCTTGACCATCAGAAACCGCGTCTAGCGCTAAGTAACTTAGTAACAAACCACCAAAGACTAACAATACAACCTGTAAAATGTCGGTATAAGCAACCGCTTTTAAACCGCCATATAACGAATAAGCAATAGAGAATACTGCAAGGAAGATCATGCCATACATCCAATCTACGCCTGCTACCGTTTCAATCGCTAATCCGCCTAACCAAAGTACCGCGGTTAAGTTAACAAATACATAAACTGCTAACCAAAATAGCGCTAACGTCGTTTTCACTTTGCTATCAAAACGTTGCTCTAAATACTGTGGCATAGTGTAGATATTGTTTTTCAGGAAAATAGGCAACATGTATTTACCTACAATAATTAGGGTAATGGCCGCCATCCATTCATACGATGCTATTGCGATACCAACCGCATATCCTGAACCAGACATACCGATAATTTGTTCTGCTGATATGTTAGAGGCTATGAGTGATGCGCCAATTGCCCACCATGGTAAAGACTTACTCGCTAAAAAATAATCTTCGGTATTTTTACCGCCTTGTTTATCTTCACGTGAAATCCACAGCGCTAGCATTAGCAGACCTAATACATATGCAATGAATACCGTTGTATCCAACATTTCTAACTTCATTATTGTTCCTTGGGATGGTTCTTATTTTATTATTAGTAAACAAGCGGAACATCAAAAAACCGTATTTTTAATATCAGCAATAATAAGACATTGAATTATTTATATTTTTGACGGGAGATTGTGGGTGCCTAATATACGTAACACATGCTGCACTTTGATTCGAGCCAAAAAATTAAGGGGGCTAACAATATGTTGGCCCCTTTAGTTATCTACAATGATAAGTTAGACACGTTAGTCTACTTTTTTAGGAATGATCTTAAATAAATGCGAAGCACTGCCATGTTCTGGAGTTTCATTTATGCCTGTGGCCATATAAACATAAGCCGGTTTGCCATCGATAAATAAGATTTGTGGGCGTTCTAAACGACCATTTATTTTACCGCGATAGACAATAGAGTCTTTGAGCGCCGCTTTGCCAACATAGTGCTCCAATGCTTCAAAAGAGCGTGTAATTTTTTCCTCTGGGAAAAACATGCCGTCATCTGAGCGCCAAAGTAAACCACCACCGTGATCGCCTTTTAAGTTACCAAAATCGCGACTCAGCAAATAGACACTGTCTTTGTACTCAAACGCATAAGCATCTTCAATGCCTGCACGGGTTGTTGCACTTTTGTGATAAGTGTATGGTCCTTCTAAATTATCAGAACTTGCTATACCGTAAGTGAACGCGCCTCTTTTTTTCTTTGGATTTTTCTGAATTACAGATTTTAAATACAACAGATATTTACCATCTTTTTTAATCAGGCTTGGATTAGAAACACCCAGTCTTGCGTGGTAATTCCAAGCAGTTTTGTCAGTAGATTTACGTAAAATGGTACCGTCAGCCTCAGCACTTTTAGCCGGTCGCCAGTTACCCTTTAAGTCATCGGCGACAAACATAATAATTCGTTGTGTTTTTAACTGGTTGTTAGAGTTCACTATAAAAGTAAGTACATACTTTCCATCTAAGTATTTAATTGTAGGGTTGTGCGGGGCATTAAAACCGGTGTCCAAATCGGCAACCGCTTTACCAAGATAGGTAAACGGGCCTTCTGGTTTATCGGCGACATAATGGCCTATTTCGCTATCTTTAAACCAACCGCTAAAATTTTTTTGGGTTTTAGTTGGCCATTGGGCAACAAATAAATGCACTTTGCCGTCTGGACCTATAATAGGTGATGCTCCCCATATATGGGTATCTTTTTTCTCCAATACCTTGCCTACATATTCGTAGTCAAAATCATAAGTTTCAGCTTGGCTTAACCCAGGAATTAAGAATAAAAAAGCAAATAAGCTCCTTTTTAAGAAGGCGAATTTCATTTAGTATGCTCCGATAAATGTACTTGGTTTTTCTCGTTATGATTAAAACAAATGATGTAGCAAAAACCGCATTAATTTAATTGTAATAAAAGATAAGCAGCGGAAAATAACGCACTAGCGGTGCTAATCCCTATCAGGAAATAAATGAAATGGTGTTTAAAGCAAGCGCGGAGCATCATGCGAAATAAGTACTTTTATCAAAACAAAATTACAATTTAATGGATCTCTAAAATAGCAATCAGCCGCGTTTCATTACCCACTTTAAATTGCACTTCATCGTCAATTTCTTTGCCGAGCAATGCCTTACCGATTGGAGATAGTACAGAGATGACCGTCACGCATTTATCGTCAAATTGCAATTTTAAGCCACCAGCCTCATTGCCCAGTAGATAATATAAAACCTGTTCCTGCTCATTTTCGACACAAACTAATGAGCCGACGTTAACAACAGCTTCACCGTTTAGAGATTTTTCTTTCAACATTTTCCAATCTGCAATGGCCTGTTTAAAACCCTCAACACGTTTAGATTGCCCCTCAGCTAAATAAGCCGCCTCGATGGCAACGGTGTCGTATTGGGTCTCGGCTTTACTTTGGTCATGCGTCGCAAGATCATGGGCATCTTTCGCTGCTTGTACGGCATTTAAAAGAGACTGTTGCAACTCAGCGATCAGAGATTGGATCAGCTCTTGTTTATCAATATGCATTTATAGAGATCACTATTGGTCGAAAGCAAAGCGTTAAATTGCCAACATAAAGAAGGCTAACAAGGTGGTCATTTTAACGTAGTTAGGTGTCTATTAATATGTAAGGCTGGAAATGACAAAGAGATTAACTCAGAAAGCTCGAAGCACATAAGCGGCTCGAGTATCGTGAGATGTTCGGGCTATATTTTGACAACCCGCTATTTAGCGCGCACAAAAACTTCTCAAAAAGGCTACTTATTAAGTTTAATTGGATAAGTGGGGTGATTTTTATTAGAAGAAAAATGGTGCCTCGACCCGGAATCGAACTAGGGACACGGGGATTTTCAATTAGTCAATATACTTTCTATTAGTTACTAGATATGCATGAAATCCAAGAGTTTCAACATTCTGATTTTATGGGAGGGTTACACAAGCCAAGGATGTTTGTGGTGCTCATACCCTTCACAGTTTTTTACTCCACCACTAACCTGCAACCTATTAATGCTTTTTACCTTCTGTTCGCGAGTTCGGGCTGCATATACTGCGGGATTGAAAGCGAATTTAAGACCCAATTGATTTTGTAGAAATAAAGAAAAAGACAGAATCAACCCAATTCGATAAAACGTGCGAATACTGCTGGATATAAAGGATTTGGGAGATTTTTATTAGGATAAAAATGGTGCCTCGACCCGGAATCGAACCAGGGACACGGGGATTTTCAATCCCCTGCTCTACCGACTGAGCTATCGAGGCACTTAGGAGGTGCAATTTTAGAGAAATGGTGCCGACTGCCGGAGTCGAACTGGCGACCTACTGATTACAAGTCAGTTGCTCTACCAACTGAGCTAAGTCGGCACACTGGATACTCAAAGAGTACTCTCTAAAAGAGACTGTATGAATGACCATCTTTTTGGTGAAAGATGGTGCCTCGACCCGGAATCGAACCAGGGACACGGGGATTTTCAATCCCCTGCTCTACCGACTGAGCTATCGAGGCACATACTGTGCTTTTTTCCCGTAACAAGGCTGTCCTTGTTGCGGGCGTGTATTAAACGGATTTTGGCTTTTTAAGTCAACTATTTTTTGCAATAGTTTTACCAAATGTGTAGTTTTTAGCCTATTCGAGCAGTTTTAAGCCCAAACATACGGTTTTGAGTAATAATATCCTTGTACAACTTCAATTCCCGCTTCTTTAACAAAAGCTAATTCTTGTTTGGTTTCGACGCCCTCAGCAATAACTGTCATACCTAAAGCGTGAGCCATTTCAACAACGCTCTTTATAATAGCTTGGTTTTCGGTATTTATGTGGCAATCAGCAATATATTGTCTATCGACTTTTAACTCTTGAAATGGAAATTCGGTCAGTTGCTTCATCGTTGAATAACCCGTACCGTAGTCATCGATAGAAACAGAGCACCCTAGTAAACGTAATCGCGTGGTGATTTCCTGTGCAATCAGCAAATTATCGACAATGCACGATTCCGTTAATTCTATGGTCAACCTATTAGGTTCTAGGCCATATTTTTTTAGTAACCCGTCTATCTCGTTGACAAACTCGTGAGACGTTAAATCTTTCATCGACAAATTAATTGAAAAATTAACGTCTTTATAATCCGCCATTTTCTCAAATGAGCAATCAAAAAGAACTTTGTTAAATTCGGTGATCCTACCGTTATTCTCAAACAAATGAATAAACTGATTTGGGTAAATAATAGTGCCGTCAAAGGATTTTAAGCGAGACAATATTTCGTACCCGACTATATGCTCATTGCCCATTTCGACCTTGGGTTGAATAACCGGATAAAAAGTTTCTTTTGATATTTCAAATGTCTCGGCATCAAAAACGGCTTCGGCTAATGGATTGCCAACCGCCTTATTAGACATGATCCTCGCGGTAGCCTTATCGACAAGACCAACCAATTGTGTCGTGGAGAATGGCTTGGTGAGTTGACCCAGTATCGCGAGATCATGCTGTTTTGCTATAGATTCAGCCATTTGCAGAACTTTTGACTCAAATCCCGAAATCACAATCACTTGACCTTGGTACCGCATGTCACCCAAAAATTTTAAAAATGCGATTCCATCAATTTTTGGCATCTGTAAATCAACCAAAACGATGTCATTTATACTAGAACCCCGGCAAAGATAATCTAGTCCTTGTTGCGGACAAGCGTACTGTCCAATTGACTCAATTCCAATTTCACCGAACTTGTCTTCGATAAATTGTAAAAAGAATGGGTCGTCGTCAACTGCGGTAATATTATTTAATAATTCTAAATTTTCCATACATCCTGTACCAAACCACACATACTAGTTTAAGTTTTAGATTGAATTGTCGAAATAAGCAAACGATACTGTATTACATCAACGTCAAATAATCTTAAAAATAATAGACTAAAGCGAATTTATGGATATCGAAGCTAAGAAAGTGCCATTTTTAAAGCCCGCGCAGCTTTTTACAATTTGGATTACGATTTTTGTATGTTTTGTCGTACTTGCCGCATTAGGAGGACTCAAAACCCTTCAACAATGGCACGAGCCTCAAAACTATAAATCGGAGTTACAGAGTCATCTTGCATCCGCAGTTAAAGGCTTGCCTCTTGACTATCTAAGCTCAAATAAAGCTGCAGCGGCTCAAAACTACATTAATGCGGTACACGGTGGGGCTAAAAATAAAGCTTTTTTCTTATATAGAATGTCCGCCGGCAAGCTCGTTTTACATGCTAAAACTGGTGCATTTGATGGTTATATGCCAACACCAATATTGGCAAATCACGAAACCGATTTAAACAACTGGGTTGAGATAAGACGCATTATTAAAGTCGATAATCAAGACGCGGGACTTATAATCGCAGCAATGCAAAAGAAGAAAGCCGATGTGCGGTCTTGGTTTATTGTTTTGTTGGTCGCTCTAATCGCGTCCATAATATTGACCCGAATAATTGCCTCAATGCTAAACCTTTCGGTTTCTAAATATGCGGTTCCTCTATTAAAAGACACCAATTTAATTGTAAATAAAAACAGCTTTGAAAAACGTTTAGCCGTCAAAAAATTTGGTGCCTTCTCTGAACTCGCAGGCTCTTTAAACAAGTTGTTTAAATATGTCGCCCGCACCGAGCAAGCTAATAAAGAATTGGAAAAATCGAATCAGCAACTCGCCCAAGATATGGAAAGTAAAATTGCTGAACGAACCCATGCATTAAGAATTGCGATGGAAGAAGCTGAAGCCGCGAATGAATCTAAATCGACGTTTTTAGCAACCATGAGCCATGAAATTCGAACCCCGATGAACGGCATTATTGGTTCCATCGACTTGTTACGAAATAGCACTTTGGATCAAAATCAGTATCGATTATCAGATACGATCCGAGAGTCTGCCTTTTCATTGCTGAGAATAATTGACGACATCCTCGACTTTTCAAAAATCGAAGCTGGAAAACTCGAAGTAGAAAACATTCCAATGTCGATTAATAGTATTGTAGAAGCGGTTGGCAGAACATTGATGTCCGTTGCTGAGCAGAAAAATGTAGAGTTACGACTCTTTGTTGACCCTAGAATCAATGAAGGCCTAATGGGCGACCCAATACGCATACGTCAGATCTTGTTTAACTTAGCTGGCAACGCAATCAAGTTTACTCAAACGACCCGCGAGCACACCGGCATTGTGCAAATTAGAGCGGAAATTTTAGAGTCTAATTTAGAGTTCACCAACGTCAAATTAAGAGTAATAGATAATGGCCGCGGTATGTCCGAGCGCCAGGTTCATTATGTATTTCAACCATTTAATCAAGCTGAAGGAGCTGTAACACGTCAATTTGGTGGCACCGGACTTGGCTTGACAATTTGTCAGCGCTTGGCTGACTTAATGTATGGACAAATTCACGTTAAATCTGAAATTGACGTTGGCTCAGAGTTTACGGTTAGTTTGCCACTACGCACTAACCCAAGTTCTACAACCGAAATTGAACTCGACTTTTCCAAAGTTGATTTAGTGTGTTATTCACCTGATGGATTCCATACGGCGGCAATTGACGAATACAGCAAATATTTTGGCAGTAAAAACACCTTAGTTAATAGCGTCGAAAGCCTTATCCATGTTGCAAATCATTATCGCTATGACTTAGACAAACAGCCTATCTGGATCATCGACGCAACAGAATTTCATGATGAAGCATTAAAAACTATTGACCAGCTAATGACATTTGAAAAGTGTCAGCAGGTTCGATTCTTAATGCTAACTAACTCCATTAACTTCCAGGAAAAAACAAGAGATCGAGTGTGGGTATTACATGCCGTGCCACTTTGCCGAGCCGCCCTATTAGAGGCTATTGGTGAAGTCATGGAAAACAAAAAGATCAAAAACATTGGCATGCCAAAAAATAGAAACACCCCTCGTGTCGCTAAATATGTGATGTCGATAGAAGAAGCTCGTAAAAATAGGAAATTGGTGTTACTTGCCGAAGACAATGCGATGAACCAACAGGTCATCACCGAACAGTTAAATATGCTCGGTTATGCCGTAGAAGTAGCAAATGACGGTGAAGAAGCGATTAATCTGTGGCGAAGAAATCATTATCCACTGGTGTTGACCGACTTACACATGCCAATTAAGAGCGGGTACGACGTTATTAAAACTATTCGTAAAGAAGGCATTGATCAACCTAAAGAAAATGGCATAACCCGAGTTGTTGCTATTACGGCTAACGCCCTAAAAGGCGAAGAGCAAAAATGTATCAACCTAGGTATGGATGGTTACTTAACTAAACCGCTTGAGCTAGCAGATTTAGAAGTAGTGATGAAAAAATGGCTAGACCTTCACCCCGAAGCTCCCATTGAAATACAAACATCGGTCGCCCGTTCTGCGGAGCATCACCCAAAAGAGGTTGTGCCAATTCAACAAGCTGTTTTGATCAGTTATTTAGGTAATGATATTGAGCGCCACAAAAAGTATTTAAACATGTTCCAAGTAAGAGGCAATGAGCTTATCGACCAAATAAGTGAATTTGTAAAACAACAAGAACGTGAAAATGTTAAAAACTTTGCTCACCAATTTAAATCGATGGCAAAAAGTGTCGGTGCGATGACATTGCATGAGTCGACACTAAAATTAGAAAGTATTGCCCAATCAGCTGACATGGCGGAAATTGAAGAATTGTTTACGCTTATTTTACAGCAGTTTAATGACGTTATCGTATTTGTAAGAGATAACTACAATATAGCAATTTAACTTTAAACCGCGATAAATAGGTCTCAACAAAAAAGGGCGATGTTATTTACATTGCCCTTTTGTTTATGATGTTAGCAACCTGATGACCATTAGCTTTTAGGGACGTAACCTTCAACAGTCACATCTTTACCTTCAAACAAAAATCCAATCATTGAAGTTTCTAAAAACTCTCTATGTTCTGGGTTAATCATCGATAACTTATGTTCGTTAATTAACATTACTTGTTTCTTCTGCCACTCGGCCCAAGCTTCTTTGGATATGTTATTAAAAATTCGCGTACCGACTTCACCCGGGTACAATTGGAAGTCTAATCCTGGTGCATCTTTTTTTAGATATTCACAAAATACTGTTCTGGCCATGTAAATTCTCACTCATGGTTAAAATAAAAGAGTTTATTTCGGTATTGTAACTGAGCCTATATTGTAATACCAATTCCCATATTGAATAGTTCACTAATCGCGAAAGAATAGCTTTCCAAAGTAGACTTTAACTACTGAGCCTTTGAAACGAGAAACAATTCCTTTTCACAGTCATTACCAAATAACCTTCACTTTTATACTCGCTCTTTGGAAGCCTATTCCTGCTTTAAAATTCGGTTCTGAATAAAAAGCTGGAGCAAAGTGCCTCAACTGTCAAAACCGCAAATCAAGTGAACCTCTGATTAGAAAATTAATAAACATTAGTTATTTTGAGTCGCTAGTAACAGCAACTTTTGGGCTACCGCTGACAATCCAACCTTCTGATTAACTTGGTCTGTATCATCCAAAGAAAACCAAATATCCGCAGACTCAGCAACAATCGAAGGTTTACTCGACAATGAAATAAGAACGGGTTGCACATCCAAATGGTAATGACTAAATGTATGGCGAAATAGGTTCTGCTCTTCGGCTAACAAATCGTATTTAGCGGGGTTTATTTGCCAGTCTTGTAGTTGCGCTTCTATTTCCGCTAGGGAATCAAATTCGGGAAAACTATATAAGCCCCCCCAAATCCCTGACATTGGTCGTTGATATAAATATACAGATTGTTCATGTTTTAAAATGAGCAGGTGAGCAAATTTTATGGGTTTGTCTTTTTTAGGCTTTTTACCCGGGCACTCGCTGACAATATTCTGGTTGAACGCTTCGCAATGTTTACTCACTGGACATTCACTGCATTTAGGTTTACTTCGAACACATAACGTTGCCCCTAAATCCATCATCACTTGATTATAATTCGCGATGCGTTGTTTTGGCGAAAACTGCTCAGCCACTAGCCATAGCTGATCTTCAACGGATTTAGTCCCAGGCCACTGCGTAACGCCCATAAAACGAGATAAGACGCGCTTGACGTTGCCATCTAATATCGCGTGATGTTGGTTAAGAGACAGAGATAAAATTGCCCCGGCGGTAGACTTACCAATGCCAGGCAAAGCGAGTACTTGGTCAAACTGAGTAGGAAACTGACCGTTATATTGCTCCGTAATGATCTGAGCTGACTTATGTAAATTACGTGCTCTGGCGTAATAACCGAGTCCAGTCCAAAGATGCAAAACCTCATCTTGTGGCGCGGCGGCTAAATCAGCCACCGTTGGAAACTGCGCAATAAATCGCTCAAAATATGGGATTACCGTAGTGACTTGGGTTTGTTGCAACATAACTTCTGACAACCAAACTTTGTACGGCGTAACGTCTTGCTGCCAAGGTAAGTGTTTTCGGCCATGTTGGTCAAACCATGACAATGCTCGCTTTGCAAACCAAGCGGCGTGTTGCTTATTTGTTTCGTTCATAATTCAATTTTAAAAGAATATTTTGCCAATGGTATCAAATTGCGCCAATAGGAAGTCGACTTTTTAGGTTCTTTAGCTACGTAACCTGACAAACCAGTAAAAAACCTTGAGAGAAAATCGCTGCTATACGATAATAACGGCCTTTCCGACGGCAAAAAACGAGATTAGTCCAAATGACCGAGCAAGATCACAAAACCATTGAGCAAGCAAAAGCCGAAGGTAAATACATACGTACCATTAAAAGCTTTGTGAAGCGAGAAGGTCGTTTAACTAAGGGGCAACAAGCTGCACTAGATCAACACTGGTCTACAATGGGTTTGGAGCACGCACAAGGTTTAGTCAACTTTGAGCAGGTATTTGGCAACAACAACCCTGTTGTATTAGAAATTGGTTTTGGCATGGGTGCTTCACTCGTTGAAATGGCTAAAAACGCTCCGGATAAAAACTTTGTTGGTATTGAGGTTCATTTACCTGGTGTCGGTGCGTGTTTGTCATCAGCAAACGAAGCAGGTGTCGATAACTTAAAAGTATACGAACACGACGCGGTGGAAATTTTACGCGACTGCATTGCTGATCAGTCTATCGATACAATTCAGCTGTTTTTTCCAGATCCGTGGCACAAAACTCGCCATCATAAACGCCGAATTGTGCAATCAGCATTTGTGCAATCTTTACGTTCTAAGCTTAAAATAGGTGGTGTTTTCCATATGGCAACTGATTGGGAAAACTACGCAGAACATATGATTGAGGTGATGGACCAAGAAGAAGGGTTTATCAATATTGCCAGCGATATCAACTCTGATGAAAATGCCCATAGCATTTTTGTTGAACGCCCGGAACATAGACCCCTTACCAAATTTGAACAACGTGGCCACCGTTTAGGGCATGGCGTTTGGGATATTATGTATAAGCGTGTGAGCTAACATGTCAAATTTGTCACCTGAGAACCAAGTTTTAGAACGCAATATTGATCAGTTTCCTGCGGGTGACATTTTACTGCTCGATGTGATGCCCGACGATGCACCATTAAACTTTGCGTCTGTCCGTCAAGACATCACATGGCACGGTTTTACACCATTTTTCGATACCCACCAGTTTTTTCAAACCAAAAAATTCCACAACTTTGATGTTTCCTTTTCTGCTTGGTTCGATACCGAGCAGCGATTCGACGCCATTGTTATTTATTACCCTAAAGCTAAACATCGTTTTGACTACTACCTTTCAATGGCGAGTAAATTGCTCAATGATAACGGTTTAATTTACGTCGTTGGCGAGAAAAAAGGCGGCATTAAAAGCTGTGATAAAGGGCTAAAACCATTTGTCATTAAAGCCAATAAAATTGACTCTGCTCGTCACTGTATGTTGTATATCGGAGCATCCAATGGCGTCGTTTGTCCAAAAACTATAGAACAATGGTATTCATCTACAACCCTTGATATCGAGGTTACAGGTGAAACTATTTCACTTACTTTATTCTCCCTTCCGGGCACTTTTAGCGCTAATCGACTAGATGATGGCACTGAACTGCTACTCAAAACAATCACTTCTGTAACTGGCAAGGGTTTAGATTTTGGCTGTGGATGCGGCGTGATTAGTGCAGCTGTAGGCAAACGATTTGATACGCCAATGACGGCAGTAGACGTAGACGCACTCGCCATCGCAAGTAGCAACAAAACCTTTGAATACAATAACATAAAAGCAAAGGCATTAGCCTCAAATGGACTTTCACAGCTTATCGCGAAAGCCGATAAGTTTGACTTTATAGTGACCAATCCTCCCTTTCATACGGGTATAGACACCGACTACAATATTACCGAGCAATTCATTCAGCATAGTAAAAAAGTTTTACAACCTAAGTACGATTTTTGGATGGTCGCCAATGCCTTTTTACCTTACCCAGATGTTTTTAAGCATTACTTAAAACCTGTTGATGTAAAAAGTAATAATAAGCGCTTTAATATTTATCACGCAGGCACTAGTATTAATTAGAGTAATTATACCACTCACGTCGTGGTTGATTACGTTTACGCAGGTTCATTCCTGAACTCATTGATCGGCAGAAAGTAGTCGCACGATTAATATAACTTAAGCATTTTACGGAGAGATTATGCCAGGTGTTATATCTATGATTTTAGCTGGTGGTGAAGGTACTCGGCTATATCCGCTGACTAGAAGTCGCAGCAAACCCGCAGTACCTTTTGCCGGACAATACCGGCTAATAGACTTTGCGCTTAACAATTTCGTAAACTCTGATTTTCTTAAAATATTTATTCTTACCCAATTTAAATCCCAATCACTGAACATACATTTACGCCAAGCCTGGCACGTATCTGGGATTACAGACCGCTTTATTGACCCTATTCCTGCGCAGATGCGTATGGGTAAACGTTGGTATGAAGGCACAGCCGATGCGATTTATCAAAATTTACGACTTGTGCAAGAACATAATCCAGACCATGTTTGTGTCTTCGGCAGCGACCATATCTATAAAATGGACATCCGGCAAATGGTTGATCTGCATAAAAAACGCGGCGCTAAATGCACCGTTGCTGGTATAAAAGTCCCCATCGCTGAAGCCTCAGAATTTGGCGTAATAGAAATTGATGAAGACTGGAACATGGTCAGCTTTGAAGAAAAACCAGAGTCACCAAAGTGCATCCCAGGCCAACCCGATTTCGCATTAGTCAGTATGGGTAATTATGTTTTTGCTGCGAAAGCCCTTTATTCAGAATTAGAACGCGATGCGGCAAAACAAAAAAGCCACCACGATTTCGGAAAAGATATAATCCCGCACCTTTGTGATGAAGGTGAAGTTTTTGTTTATGACTTTAGCCGTAACGTCATCCCTAACGACGTTGGTAATCAAATGTATTGGCGCGATGTTGGTACGATTGACAGTTATTGGCAAACCAATATGGAATTATTGGCAAAAGAACCAGAATTCGATTTATTTAACAACCAATGGCCTTTTAGAACGTACCACCCATCACTTCCACCGGCACTGATTCGAGCATGTCGAAATGGCAAAGAAAGTGTCATTCGAAATTGTGCTATTTCAGCGGGCACAGAAGTATACGGTGCAACTATAGATCACTCCGTATTGGGTTATGACTGTAAAGTACGCTCAGGTGCTGAAATTTACGAATCGGTTTTAATGGGCGACAACAACATAGGTAAAAACGTTGTTTTGAATAAATGTGTTATAGACAAACATGTTCGTGTCGCGGATGGTGTTACTATAGGGGCAGATCCTGAGCTAGACCGCCAACGCGGCTTCACAATTTCGGCCAACGGTGTCACCGTTGTGCCACAAAATACAGATGTATTAGAGTAATCATTTTATGAATATATTATTTACGGTCTCTGAAATAGAAGGCCTAGTAAAAACGGGGGGATTAGCCGATGTGGCTAAGTACCTTCCTATAGTGTTAAATCACTCTGGTCATGATACTCGGGTGATTTTGCCTTATTATCGTGATATCGCTAAAGCTCATCCAGTTGCCGAACGCACGTTCTCGTTTTCCATTCGTGTCCACATTGAATATCAAGTCAAAGTTCACCAAATTACTCACGACAATTTAGTTGTTTATTGTGTTGATATCCCCGAGCTATTTGATAGAAACGGGATTTACAGTGACAGTTATCATGCCTATGAAGATAACGGCGAACGTTTTTCTGTATTCTCAATGGCTGCGCTGGATTTTATACAATATTTCAGCGACCAAATACAATTTAAGCCTGACGTAATTCAATGTAATGATTGGCATACGGCCCTACTTCCAGCCTTATTTAAACATGATAAATATTGGCAAGGGCAAAACACTAAAACGATGTTAACCATCCATAACGGAGCGTTCCAAGGCATTAGCGGAAAACATCTAGTTCCGTCATTGCTGCATCGCTTAGGTGCAGACAACACTCATTATGAAGCTGATGTCATTAACTTTTTAAAACTTGGTATTATTAACGCAGATTCGATTGTTGCGGTGAGCCCTAACTATGCAGAAGAGCTGAAATCAGAGCTAGGTTCTCATCATTTATACGATATTTTCAACCAACATAAAGATAAAGTTTTTGGCGTGTTAAATGGTTGTGACTACAAAGATTGGGATCCGCTTAATGACCCATATATTGAACAACAATACGATGCGACTTCGTTAGACACTAAAGTCGCCAATAAGTTAGCATTACAAAAACAAAATGGTCTTGAACAAAACGCTAATATTCCAATGATTGCTATGGTCAGCCGCCTTACCGATCAAAAAGGCTTAAATTATTTATTGCCGGCAATTCGAGAACTAGTACAGCACAAAATTCAAATTTGTATTGCTGGTACAGGCGATCCTCTATACGTCGATCAACTTGAATACCTAGCCGGTAAACATAGCGCTAACGTGCATTTTTATCATGGTTTTTCAGAAGACATTGCCCATAAATATATGGCTGCTACAGATTTTTTCCTAGTGCCATCGTTATTTGAGCCTTGCGGCCTAACGCAAATGTACGCATTAGCCTATGGTACGCTTCCAATTGTAAGAGAAGTTGGCGGCCTTAAAGATACTGTTACCGATATCACGAACGAAGACGCTACCGGTGTTGTTTTTAAACAGCCAACTTGTGAGCAATTAGTTTCTGCTATACGTCGCGCCCTATTGTTTTATCATGAAGACACAGCTAAATTTAGAGTAGTGCAAACAAGAGCTATGAATACTAAGTTTTCATGGCAAGAAAGTGCGGAACAATATGTTGAAATATATAAACAAATGTTCAATTAATGGCCTTTGGGCGAGCTTACTGTTAAACGTAAGCTTCGCCTATGCGGCAGTACCTCTTGAATGTGTGCAATTACCATCTAGAGTCAAAGCATGCCCTAACCTGGTTTACCGTGGCATCGATGATCCCGAAACAGGGAAAACAAAGATATTTTGTTTCTGTAAAACTGACATGGTCAAACTAACAGCAAAAAATGTTTCGGAAGAACAAAGAATTCTAAATAAAATGGAATTACGGGATTTATTAGCAAAATATAACTACACTGAAAAGCAATTGTTCAAGTTAATTAGTAATTAAACAATGACTAAAATAGTGCTTCGCAGATAAAGATATTTGCTTAATGCTAGCGCGCAATAATTAGCATATATAGATAGAGACCTTGTGAGTAAAAAAACCGCTTCATCTTTAAAAACAACAATACTAACCTCCATTTTAATGGTCGGCATTTTGTCATTGGTATTGTCTGTATCCGTTACTATTTATAAGAGTAACGAGCAATATACGCGTGAAGCTTCATTTTTTGTGCAACAAATTGCAAAGATAGTCGCCTATAACTCTATAATCCCCGTTGCCTTCAACCAGCAAGGTGACCTTGACGACAAGCAAAAAGGATTTCTAAATACCATCAATAACATCAAAGAAGTTAGCCATATCCACATTTATCGATATGATGATTTCTCTGAGGAATTAACACTTTTTGCAAGCTACATAAAAAAGGGAGCAACGACACTAAGACCTCAATACAGCAAGGTTAAGACCCTAAAACAACCCGTATTCACGGAACGTTACATCGAATATGCAGAGCCAATTTATGATCATAGCTTTGAGGGTTCTACTCAAAACCCTCCCATTGGCTATGTGTATTTAAGATATGAACTCACCCAATACCTCCAATACAATCAGGAAATGTTAACCTGGAATACAATCGTTGCCGCTGTTGTAATCGCGTTAAGTATTTTGGCTTCCTTTTATGTATTAAATAAAGTGGTTGCCCCTATCAACCGCTTTGTCAGAGAAATTCAGTTAATAACCCAAAATAAGGCTTTTGATTCTAGGGTAAAATCCACCAACCTAATTGAAATGAATATGGTGGCTGAATCGATGAATGCGATGTTGGCTAAAATCAATTGGCAGATACATCAATCTGCTCAAGCTGAAAAAGAAATCACCGAGCTGAACCAAAACTTAGAAGAGAAAGTAATCTCACGCACTCAAGCTCTAAGAGATTCAAACCAAGAGCTGCTTGACGCCTTAGAGCAAGTACATCAATACCAATCTCAAGTTATTCAAAGTGAAAAAATGGCTTCATTAGGCCAAATGGTCGCTGGGGTTGCCCACGAAGTAAATACACCAATTGGTTTAGGGGTAACAGCGTCCACAATGCTGAGCGATAAAATTGATGAAATCAGCGAGGCCATGGAGAATCAAAAACTCAGCGCCCGCAAGCTCTCAAACTTTTTGGTCGAAAGCAAAGAAAACACCCAGATTATTTACCGTAATTTGAGTCGAGCAGCGGATTTAATCAGTAGCTTTAAACAAGTTGCCGTAGATCAAAGTGCCGACATAAACAGAGAAGTAAATATAAAGTCATTTTTTGAAGATATTTTATTGTCTCTTAACCCAACATTGAAACAAACCAGTCATGTAATCGATATTGATTGTGACGAAAACCTAGTTATCAAATCTAAACCAGGTCCTCTAAATCAGATAATCATAAATCTGATAATGAACTCCATTATTCATGGTTTTGACCAAATGGACCGCGGCCTAATTTCAATTCGGATAACGCAAAGAGCTAATACGTGTACGATTCATTATTCTGACAATGGCTCAGGTATTGAAGAAAAGATTAAACAAAAAATATTTGACCCGTTTGTAACCACGCGACGCGGTGAAGGCGGCTCTGGACTAGGTATGCACCTTGTGTATAACTTGGTAACGCAAGCGCTAAATGGTCGTATTGAAGTAACTAGCGAACTTGGTAATGGTGCGTCATTTGATATTCAATTTCCAGCAGTTCAGGTTCTTGAATATGAAAGTTAAATATTTGCAGATTTTGCTGTTAGTAAGCTCTCTACTTTTTAATTTGACTTATTCGAAACAAGCAACGGCAAAAACAACCACACCGTTGGAACTGAAAGCGGTTTTAATCTATAAGATCGGCGCTTATTTACGCTCGAGAAATTCCCCAACAATTAAGGACTATTGTTTTGTCGGCGAAAAGGGCAAGGTATTAGCTGACTTGTTAATTGCAATGGTAAAATCCCGAGAGTTACAAAACACCATTAATGTTACGACTGAATCGTCTTTAGAAAAGTTCGGGACTCGCCAATGCCATATACTCTATGTTGCTGATATACCTAAAGACATGGAGCAAAAGCTAGTTTCATTATCCCAGTCAACCTTAACAATTGTTGGCGATGTATCGCAGTTAAAAAAAGGTGGGATTGTCAGTATCGAGGTTCAAGGTCGTAAATCGACGCTTTATACAAGTCTGAGCAATTTAAAAAACTCCGACATAGAAATCCATTCAAGATTGCTATCGATTATGACCAACGTTGACTAAGTCTGGTTCAAATCTAGATAGGATTAATGTCTAGGTAGTAATCTCGGTAAGAGCAAAAACTATAGTCTTTGCCTGCAACATTCTTTTTGCCCGCCAAGGAAATCGACGTACGGCTTTTGGTTACGTATAAGGTATGTCCGGTCCCCAAAACGGAGTGTTTCATTGTTGCCGAATCTGCCCCAGTTGCACACAACATGTTTACTGTTCTTCTATAATTGTCATTTTTAAACGCGCTGCCACTTTTGATAACAGGCCGAGAACGACTATTGCCACTATATTTCCAGTCCGCAAAACTTATGATCACTTTGTTGTTTCTAAAAAAGAGTTTGTCTTCATCTGTCAGGTAATGACTTCTCACTGACAATATTGAATTCTCGAATCCTTTGTCCTTCTCAACCTCGGATAAGTCAAAAATACTGACGCCATTTTCACCAATAACTTCCATTCTTAATGGAATTTCCCTGCTGTCGTCTATACCAATCATCAATGCCGTTCGTTCGTCTATTCCATAACCCATGATACTTTTGGACTGACTAATCAATTGTATTAAGCGACCTTGTCTACCTCGTTCTGAGAATCGGGTATCGACCACACCAAACGGGAATAACCCCAAGCCTCCGTCAGCTATATATGTAGCTTGTCCATCTTTGAATTTTCGTGGGCAATTTTTAATTTTGTCACATTGCTTAAGCGGTGTTTTTGTTTGAAAAGCACCGTAAAGCAATGCCTTGTGACTGTCCCCATCAAGCATCATTACGGGTTTAGAAATAGATGACTGGCCCCCTGCAAATGCCATCGCAGATTCTTGATCCGCAGCAACAACTAATTCGGCTTTTAACATTCTTTGCTGGATTTCGTTAAGAATACTTTTAGCCATAGGATAGTCGTTGATAAAAGCATTTTTTAGATGAAAAGCATCGCCCTCAACAAAATAAATCCCCTGTGCTTCAGCCAACATTTCATTTAAGCGTTCAGGCTTTTTACAGATATCTCGTTGATACTCGGTTAATTTAGGGAATATTCGCTGGCGAGCGTATTGTTGTAATAACGATTGTCGGTAGTCTTCGAGTTTGTCACAGGCTTCAGCATCTTGATTCTGATTATTCGCTTCAATCGCAGCAAACAACGCCAAATCAGCAGGTAGCCAAGTAACGTCAGCGCCGAGCTCTTCAAATAGCTGAGTATATAAATCAACAGGCTCAAACTGGTCACGGTTTGCAGCAGTGACGATGACAATTTTAGGCCGTTTGCTAGACGTTAGTGTTTTGCTCTGGCGAACAAACTCCCTTAGTACCTTTAACGAAAAATGACTTTTACTGTTTTTAATATCGACCTTTATTTTCCGATGTTCGTCTGTACTCAGAATATTATGTTCAATATTACCCATTTGTAAGATATCGAGCATGGTATGAAACTCAACATCTTGCAAAGATTGCAGCAAATCAGAACCACGTAGTTTTTTGCCTTTGTCGGTAATCTCTGCATCGCGCAATGCGGTCAGTAATTGACGACGAGTCAGTACGCCTTTTGTTCGGCTATGGGCTTGTTTAACCGCTTCGATAAGTTGATTTTTTTCAATGATTCGAGCCGGTGACCAGATGGTGCGTTGTAATTCGGCAATTCGGCTTTCATCGATAAAGTAGGCATAATCAACATGATCTTCTGAGGAAAGTTTTAATGGTTTAGTACATTCTCGTATTGATTGACTCGTGCAAAATTCGAGTCCCCCACCAATAAGCATTAGCGAATAGTCAGCCTTCCCGTTAGCAGCTGGGCTTGCCATAACAAATGACATTAATGTCAATCCTACAACACTTCCGGTCAACCATCTCATACTCACAACATTCCTCTGTTTGTTTTATGCCCAACTAACGTCTACTTTACGATCCATTGGCTACAATTTAAATGTTTATTATACCCAACTGATTTTTAAACCTTGAAATAGTGATCCAGCGAACACATTTCAACGTATATACATACATCTATAGCACCAAAACTAAGATATTCCGAAAAATCTATACCCGACTAACTTACTAGGGTATTCGAATGCTTGGAATTATGATATAAACGCATCTTAATTTTGAACTTAATTTTTTAAAGAGCCCTCTCTCTGACACCCGAGGGCTTTTTTGCTGACTTTTTAATGTGGAGTTTCCATGCCAACCAAAATGCCAGATATTGCAAACCAAGCACAAGCACAAACTGAAGGCGTGCTCGATTGGGTAGGAATGAGCAATATTGAAATGCCAATCATGGTGGAAATGCAAGGCGAAAGCCGACCTGTATCGGCACTGGTCGAAGCATTTGTAAATTTAAACCAACCTAAAGCCAAAGGCATTCATATGTCACGCCTTTATTTAATGTTGGATGAACTTTCAGTTGAAAGCGCGTTAAACCAATCTAATTTGGTTAAATTGCTTAATAACTTCATTGTAAGCCACGAAGACTTAAGCAACAGTGCACATGTTAAATTTGAATTTGATTATCACCTTAGACGAAAATCTTTGATTAGCGGTAAATTAGGCTGGAAAGCTTACCCAGTAGTGATTACGGGTAACTTAACAGAAGGCGAATTTGATATCGAACTTGCCGTTAAAGTTCCATATTCATCAACATGCCCATGCTCAGCTGCATTAGCCCGTCAATTAATTCAAAATGCATTTAACGAAAAATTCAGTGGTGAAGTTAATGCTGAAGACGTTCGCAATTGGTTAGGTACAACGGAAGGCATTGTTGCGACACCGCACAGCCAACGTTCTATTGCTGAAGTTAAAGTAAAGTTAGCCGCGTCAGTGGATGACTTTCCAATCGTCGACTTGGTTGATGCCATCGAAGATGCGTTACAAACACCTGTTCAAGCGGCAGTTAAACGCGAAGATGAACAAGAGTTTGCGAGATTAAATGGCCAAAACTTGATGTTTTGTGAAGACGCAAGTCGACGCATTAAACATGCACTTAACCATATAGATGGTTACCGTGACTTTTGGTTGCGCGTTAATCATTATGAATCGCTTCATGCCCACGACGCTGTATCGGTTGCAAGCAAAGGCATTTCTGGTGGTTACTCATCTAGATAGTTGATGTCTGTATAACTGGTTATTCTGACGCATCAATAAGCTCATTAAATTAAGCCCGAAACACTCGGGCTTTTTTGTGTTTGGTTTTTAGGCTCGGCCAAACCACTTCATAACCCACAATACGTAAATCTTCACAATTAGAAGTTCCTTCTATATATAGCAGACTAAAAATAAGCGTTATCAAATTAGGAAAATTTCCATTTTAATGGCCAACAAGCATAATAGAGTCGATAACCACCGCCTATTATTTAACAAAAACGTGATTTATTACCTCATCACTAATTTAACCCTATCCGTTTTATCTAAATAACGACCAAAGTTAAATCGTCAAAACCTAAGTAAATTTAAAAAAATTAAATTAGAAATATGTATGTCACAAAATTATGGTTTATTCTGACCAGATCAATGCTAATGTGAGTAATACTATTCAATATTAAAAAATCTTATTTGGTTGATTACTTTTATTAAAATATGCACATTTCTGTAAATAAATTACAGAAAATACTGACATAACACCAAATCAACACCATAATCACTCTAACTTATGAAATTTTATTTCTTCTTATTTAGAGTATTTATCCTATTTTGATATTGACCTGATGCGTAAATCTGGTTATGTTGTTCGGCCGTTTGAATTTTATAACCATAAAAGTGAATTTAAATTCACATCATGCAGCTACACAACAACATTAACAGGTGAAATACACCGGCTACTGCAAGGTTAGGAAGGAGGATACCAGAGTGAACAACAATGGTTCTAAACAGATTCAGCTAATGCACAACAGCCAAGACGTTCGCGAGAACTGTGGTTTTGGTTTAATTGCACACCTTGAAGGTGAAGCGAGTCACAAAATTGTACGCACTGCCATTACGAGCTTAGACCGTATGCAACACCGTGGAGGCATCTCTGCGGACGGTAAAACAGGTGATGGTTGTGGATTATTGATCCAAAAACCTGACGCGTTTTTTCGCGCGATAGCTGAAGAGCAAAATTGGCATCTAGGTAAAAAATACGGCGTAGGCACGATATTTTTAAGCCAAGATCCTATCAGGGCAGCAAAAGCAAAAGAGATCATCCAACAAGAAATCGAAAACGAGATGTTGGAACTTGTCGGTTGGCGCGTTATGCCGACTAATAAGGAAGTTCTCGGCCAAATTGCCGCTGATCAATTGCCTCAAATTGAACAAGTGTTTATCAATGCACAACCAGGCTGGCGTAAGAAAGACTTTGAACGCCGCTTATATATGGCAAGACGCCGTATTGAAAAACAACTGTTAGACGATCCAGATTTCTACATACCGAGCCTTAGCTGTTTAGTTACAGTCTATAAAGGGCTAGTGATGCCTAAAGATCTGCCTAAATTCTATTTAGATTTAGCAGACATTAGAATGGAAACTGCAATTTGTGTATTCCACCAACGTTTCTCAACGAACACCACTCCGCAATGGAAACTTGCGCAGCCGTTCCGTTATTTAGCGCACAATGGTGAAATCAATACCATCAAAGGTAACCGTCAGTGGGCAGAAGCTCGCGAGTACAAATTCCGTTCGCCTTTGATCCCTGATCTTCAAGACGCAGCACCATTTGTCAGTAAGACAGGTTCAGACTCAGCATCTCTTGATAATATGTTGGAGCTATTTTTAGCCGGTGGTATGGACTTGTTCCGTGCTATGCGTCTATTAGTGCCACCTGCATATCAAAATCATCCTAAAATGGATAACAAGCTTAAAGCATTCTACGAATTTAATTCCATGCATATGGAACCGTGGGATGGCCCAGCCGGTATCGTTTTAACCAACGGTCGCCACGTAGCTTGTAACTTAGACCGTAATGGTCTTCGTCCAGCTCGTTATACGATTACCAAAAATAAGATCCTGACGTTAGCGTCGGAGTCTGGCATTTGGGATTACACCCCTGACGAAGTTATTGAACAAGGTCGAGTTGGCCCTGGACAAATGTTAGCGGTTGATACTTATGTAGGTAAAGTGTGGCACTCGGATGAAATCGACAACGATTTAAAAGAACGTTTACCGTATGAAGAATGGTTGAAGAAAAACATCAATCATTTAAAACCGTTTGAAGAGTGTGATGGCAACGAAATTGGTCAACGTCTATTTGATGACGAAACCCAAGCTGTCTACCACAAACTGTTTAATTACTCGTTTGAAGAAATTGACCAAATCATTAAGGTTCTTGCCAAAGATGGGCAAGAAGCCACTGGCTCTATGGGTGACGACGCCCCTATGGCCGTTATGTCGAAGAAAAAACGTAACTTCTATGACTACTTCCGTCAGTTATTTGCGCAGGTAACAAACCCGCCAATTGACCCGTTACGTGAAAGTCATGTTATGTCTTTGGCAACCTGTATTGGTCGTGAACAAAACGTGTTTAACGAAACGTCTGGTTATGCCAACCGTGTGTTATTCCAATCGCCTGTGCTGATGTACACCGACTTGGACCAATTACGTGAATACGATGAAGAACACTACCGTACAGAAACAATTTCAATATTGTTCAACCCAGAACAAACCGACCTGAAATCGGCAATTGAGGCAGTTTGTACTCAAGCCATTGAAGCGGCTCGTGATAGAAATGCAGCGATATTAATTTTATCTGACCGCGCGATTGAAAAAGGTCTCGTACCAATCCCTGCAGCTATGGCTGTTGGTGCAGTACAAAATGCGTTAGTCACAAACAACTTACGCTGTGATGCCAATATGGTTGTCGAAACAGCTTCAGTTCGTGATTCACATCACTTTGCTGTGTTATTAGGTTTAGGCGCAACTGCTATTTATCCTTACATGGCCTATGAAACCGTTGAACAGTTTGTCGAAAACGGCAGCATTGATATTCCTGTTAAACAAGCGGTTTTAAACTACCGTAAAGGCATCAATAAAGGCCTTTACAAGATTATGTCGAAAATGGGTATCTCAACGATTGCAAGTTACCGTTGTTCTAACCTATTTGAAGCCGTTGGTTTAAGCACAGAAATCATGGAGTTGTGTTTCCCTAACATCACTTCAAGAATTGAAGGTGCAAGCTTTGACGATGTTCATCAAGATTTGATGCAACTAGGTAAAATTGCGTGGTTGAAGCGCAAAACAATTGATCACGGTGGACTATTAAAATACGTTCATGGTGGTGAATACCATGCCTATAACCCAGACGTTGTAACTACTCTGCAAACAGCAGTTAAGTCTGGCGATTACGGCGACTACCAGAAATTTGCTCAGTTGGTAAATGGACGTAGTCCTGCGCACTTCCGTGACTTGATGCAACTGAAACAGCAAGACTCAATCTCGATTGACGATGTTGTACCAGCTAAGAATTTATTCCCTCGTTTTGATACTGCCGCCATGTCGATAGGGGCATTAAGCCCTGAAGCTCACGAAGCTCTGGCTCAAGCGATGAATAAATTAGGCGGGTTCTCTAACTCTGGTGAAGGTGGTGAAGACCCTCGCCGTTTTGGAACCGACAAAAACTCACGTATTAAACAAATCGCGTCTGGCCGTTTTGGTGTAACACCTCATTACTTACGTAATGCTGATGTACTACAAATCAAAGTTGCTCAAGGTGCAAAACCAGGTGAAGGTGGACAATTACCAGGTGATAAAGTAACAGCTGAAATCGCGAAACTTCGTTTCTCGGTGCAAGGTGTTACGTTAATCTCACCACCACCACACCACGATATCTATTCAATTGAAGATTTAGCTCAGCTTATTTTCGATTTGAAACAGGTTAATCCAAAAGCACTAGTGTCCGTTAAACTCGTATCTGAACCGGGTGTTGGTACGATAGCCACCGGTGTTGCAAAAGCAAATGCTGATTTAATCACGATTTCTGGTTTTGACGGCGGAACCGCTGCAAGTCCATTAACATCGGTTAAATATGCTGGTAGCCCTTGGGAACTTGGCTTGTCTGAGACTCACCAAGCGCTAGTAGAAAACGGCCTGCGTCATAAAGTTCGCGTCCAAGTCGATGGCGGTTTAAAAACTGGTCTAGACGTAGTTAAAGGCGCTATTTTAGGCGCGGAAAGCTTTGGTTTTGGTACCGGACCTATGGTTGCGTTAGGCTGTAAATTCCTACGTATATGCCATCTAAATAACTGTGCGACTGGTGTTGCAACTCAAGACGAAACACTGCGTAAAGAATATTTTGCTGGCTTGCCAAAAATGGTTGAAAACTATTTTGTGTCGATGGCACGTGAAGTACGTGAAATCATGGCTTCATTAGGTATAGCTAAGTTTGAAGACTTAATTGGTCGTACTGACCTACTAGAGATTTTATCTGGTGATACCAAGAAACAAAATAAATTGGAATTACGCGGTATTTTAGCGTCCAGTGGTGTTACGTCAGAATTCCCAAGTTACTGTGTGGCAGAAAATACGCCATTAGATAATGGTGCCTTGAATCAACTTATCGTAGCTGACACCAAAGATATGGTCGCAAATAAGACAGGTGGTTCTCTGCACTATGACATTCGAAATACTGACCGCTCTGTTGGCGCGACGCTTTCGGGAGAAGTTGCAGATCATCACGGAAATCAAGGTATGGCGACAGACCCTATTTCAATCACCTTTACCGGAACAGCCGGTCAAAGCTTTGGTGTTTGGAATGCGGGTGGCGTTTATCTTCGTCTCATTGGCGACGCCAATGATTACGTGGGTAAAGGTATGACCGGCGGTATTTTGACGATACACCCTCCAAAAGGTGTTCGTTATATCAGCCATAAGTCAGTCATTATGGGTAATACCTGTTTATATGGTGCAACAGGCGGCAAATTATTAGCTGCAGGCTGTGCTGGTGAACGTTTTGCAGTACGAAATTCAGGAACGATTGCCGTCATTGAAGGCGCAGGCGACAACGCTTGTGAATACATGACAGGCGGTGTTGTTGTCGTACTTGGTGAAACAGGCGTCAACTTCGGTGCAGGTATGACAGGCGGATTCGCTTATCTACTTGATGAAGATAATGACTTAGCACAACGTTTAAATGGCGATTTAATCGAATCATTAGATATCGATATGCCAATTCATATTGAAAATCTTCGCGGATTAATCAACGACCACTTTGAAGAAACGCAAAGTGAACGTTCACAACATATTTTAGCGAATTTTGAAGAATGGTTACCTAAGTTTAAACTTGTTAAGCCAAAAACGTCAGACGTCAATCAATTGTTAGGCCACCGCCATCGCTCATCAGCTGAGCTGCGTGTGCAGGCGATGTAGGGTGAGGAATTAGACATGAGTCAAAACGTATATCAATTTATCGACGTAAAACGAATCGACCCAACTAAACACCCAGTTAAGGTGCGTAAAGAAGAGTTTATAGAAATCTATCAACCTCTTAACGAGCCTCAAGCTAAAGGCCAAGCCGACCGTTGTTTAGATTGTGGTAACCCATATTGTGAATGGAAATGTCCAGTACATAACTACATTCCACAATGGTTAAAACTTGCTAATGAAGGCAAAATTATTGAAGCGGCTGAATTGTCGCACAAAACCAATAGCTTGCCGGAAGTATGTGGCCGAGTATGTCCTCAAGACCGTTTATGTGAAGGCGCTTGTACGCTTAACGACGATTTTGGTGCAGTTACTATCGGAAGTATTGAAAAATACATTACCGATACTGCATTTGAGATGGGCTGGCGTCCAAGCATTGAAGGTGTAGAGAAAACCGACAAACGTGTTGCCGTAATTGGCGCAGGTCCAGCTGGACTTTCTTGTGCCGACGTATTAATACGTAACGGTGTAACGCCAGTAGTATTTGATAAATACGAAGAAATCGGTGGTCTTCTGACCTTTGGTATTCCTTCTTTCAAATTAGAAAAAGAAGTCATCACACGTCGTAGAGAAATCTTTGAATCGTTAGGTGTCGAATTTGTTCTAAATACCGAAGTGGGTAAAGACATCGAATTCCAAACATTATTAGACGAATACGATGCAGTATTTTTAGGTGTTGGTACGTACAAAAACTTAAAAGGTGGTTTCCCTAATGAAAACGCACCTGGTGTATTTGACGCATTGCCATACTTAATTTCAAATACGCGCAAAGTCATGGGAAAAAATGATGATTGCATCGACTTTGAAGGTAAAAAAGTCGTTGTTCTAGGTGGTGGTGATACTGCAATGGACTGTGTCCGTACTGCGATTCGCCAAGAAGCCACTGACGTTGTTTGTGCCTATCGTCGTGATGAAGCGAACATGCCAGGTTCTGCACGTGAAGTTCAAAATGCCAAAGAAGAAGGTGTTGAGTTCATGTGGAACGTGCAACCAATTTCAGTAGAAATTGACGCCGATGGCAACGCTTGTGGTGTTAAATTTGTTAAAACTCAACTTGGGAAACCTGATGCTAATGGTCGTCGCCGTCCAGAAGCAATTGAAGGTTCTGAGCACATTGTTGAAGCAGATGCCGTTGTCCAAGCTTTTGGTTTCCAACCACTTAATCTTGAATGGTTAACGCCATATGGGGTTGAGCTTACGGCTTGGAATACCATTAAGGCACAGGAAGACTCGCCATTCCCGTACCAAACATCTAACCCTAAAATCTTTGCTGGCGGCGATATCGTCCGTGGTGCAGATTTAGTTGTTACGGCAATAGCTGAAGGCCGCAAAGCTGCTGAAGGCATGTTGGACATGTTAGAAGTTTAATAACGGTTTCTAAATCCTTAAAAAACGCGCTCTGGATAACATTGCGCGTTTTTTTATGTCTGTAATTCTGATACCAATGATTTAACGTCGGTCTTTCACTAGCTGCTGCCTCAACGCATTTAACGCTTGTACTGAAAAACCTCTGTCATAAAAATAAGATATCATGCCCGACTTATCTAACAAAACGACCCGAGCATTATTACCGTTTTCATTGCCGGTAAACTGCTGAACCTTTTCTCCATCGTTGTAAACCGTAATGACGCCCTTCCAAAGTTCTTTTGGGATCCCTTTGCGCATACCTTCATCAATTAATGGACTGAACATTCTAGGAAATAAGCCTTGGATGGTTGGAATTTCATATACGTCAACAAGTGTTTCTGTCATATCCAAGCCGATTAGCCATCGGTCGATATCAAACTGTGATGCCTGTTTATAGCCGATAAGCAATAGGGTGTTGTTGCCACTGAAATGTTTTGGGATCTCGATGAGTTCATCGGACAGGCTAGTCCCTTCGACCAATGGAAAAGCTTTGCCTAGTATTTGCTGATTTTGATAAGTGGTTGAACAAGCTTGTAATAATAACGTTAGAAAACTGATTAATAGGTACTTCATAACACACCAAGTTTTAGGAATTTAATGGCTATACGTATGAACCTCAAAAAAAGCCCATAAATATTTTTATTTATGGGCTTTCAGACTTAATCTAATTTTGAATTTTATTAGCCTAGTCTAAAATCAAGCCTAACGTTTAAACACTTTGAAGAAACGGTTTTCCCATCTTCCACTGCGGGCTTATAGCGCCATTTAGACAACGAAGCTTTGGCTGCAGAAACAAACAAATCTGATGGATAAGATTCAGTTACCCTGATGTTGCTCGTTTTGCCATTTTTGGTGACATCAAAATCCATGACCACATATCCGCCTAACCCGGCTCTTGCTGCTTTAACAGGATATTTAGGTTCGACCCGGATAATTGGAGTAACACTCGGGTTTTGCTCTTTATTAGCGTCACACAGCGATGCAGTTTTGATTGTGCCATTAGCAACTGAGCTAGTTGTTGGCGCTGAATTAGTCGTCGCGCATCCCGACAAGCCAAGTGTGATAACAGCAATTATTCCACATAATTTCATTGGTACGTTCGTCCTTAAATATTTAGAATTGTCTAAGCTAAATGAGGTTCAGGTAAGTTGCAAGTGTAACGTCGGCAACATGCGTCCGGGAATACTGCCAGATTCCAATTTACCAGACAGCGTCATGCCCATTGCCAAATAAAAACCTTCCGCGTTTGGATCACTTTGCACAGTGATTGACTCGGCGCGATATGATTTAGCCTGCTCGACAACGTCACAGAACAACTGCTTACCAATTCCAAATCCAATAAACTCAGGGTCAATGAATAAGGCGTCGAGTGAAATATCTCGAAGATGAGTGTTTTCCAAAATTGAGAAACCAACAACCTGTCCGTCGAATTCAGCTACACGATAGACAAAGTTCTCGCGTGCTAGTTTCTCCTTAGACTGTGACAGCTCTTCAACGCAGTCTGCCATAAACTGTTGGTCGTAACCCCAATGGGCTTTTGACTTCAATGCAATGTTTGTAAGCACACTCGCCTCAACGAGTTTGGCGTTCCTAACTGAGGCTTGTAAGTTTAAATTGAGATTAGTCATTACTTATTATCAAATGTTAATACAATTATATAACCGCAGGTCACTTCATAGACTTTATAGATTGCATTGCCTGTTTGGCGTTTTTAAGCAGTATTTGTTCATCTACTCGAACCTGATATTTCGGGCTGATATATTGATAATGCACTTTACCTTTTTGGTCAAAAATATACACCGCCGGAACCGGCAAGGAAACTCGTGAATCACCATTAATATCGATAAACGGCACACCAAGTTTATTGCGGTATTTTGCTTCAACATCTTTATCTAAAAAGTACGCTAATCCTAACGCCTTTGACAGTTCAAGTTTGTTGTCCGTTAATAATGTGTAGCTAATGCCATCTTGTTGTTTCATGTCCTTGATGTTTTTGTTCGAATCAGGGGATACCGCAATAAGTTGAAAACCAAGTGCTGTTAACTGCTTTTCAATTTTCATCAAACGATTTAACTGCGCGTTACAATAAGGGCACCAACCCCCGCGATAAACAATAAGAATCGTGGGTTTGCTGGACAATACATCATCGGTACACACCGTTTTCTGGTCGATATCCTCTAAACAGACATTATCCAAAGCTTGCCCGCGCTTCATAGGTTTAACAAACTCTTCTGCTTCGGCAATACCAATATGTTCAACGCTTGCGGCAATAGCCATAAACGAAGAAAAAACCAATAATGTTGCGATAAATATCTTATTCATTGAATCAACTCCGTTTACTAAAGTAACTTGGGACAGGTGCGATGAAAGTTCAACTAGCCCTATCCCAAAATTGTTAATTATGCTGCATTGCCCGAGACAATATGTATATCTCTTTGCGGGAATGGGATCTTGATATTGTGTTGGTGCAACAACTCATAGATCATTTTGTTCGTCTCAAAACGCGTTGTATGCAATCCTACCGTTGCCGTCCAAAGTCTGATGCCGATGTTTATCGAACTGTCAGCAAATTGGTCTATGCCAACCTCAGGCGCTTTATTTGAGCTTACAACATCCATTTCTGCTAATGCTTTTTGGATTAACTCAACCACTTCAAGTGGGTTATGGCTGTAATCAATGCCTACCGACAACTCTAGCAAGGTATCTGATTTTGAATTATGCAGAATTTCACCAACGATATGTTTGTTAGGAATTATGATTTCAGCGCCATCCTCATCAACAACGATGGTGTAAGCAAGCAGCACTTCCTGAACTACTCCGGTAACACCCTGCACGGTCAAGGTATCGCCAACAACAAAAGGACGGATCATGATGATATTAAATCCAGCCGCATAGTTGGCTAATAATCCCTGCAATGCCAAGCCAGCACCTAATGACGCAGCACCAATCGCAGCAACAAACGGGGTAACACTGATCCCTAACTTGCCTAATGCAATAATAAGCACCATAACAACAAACAACATTTTAGATGTGTTTGATAAAAATCGACTCAACGTAATGTCTAGTTTATTGCGTTCACAAATGGCTAAAACCATATTGCCAACTTTACCGGCAATTATGTATCCGATGATAAAAATGATAAATGCGCCAACGAGTTGAAAGCTATAGTTTGTAAAAAACTCGATCATGATGTCGTAAATTTTGGCCACTTGATCTATTTCGTTTTTTAAAAGATCTGCTGCGGCAAGTGATTCTTGTGATTGTTGCTTAACCACTTCAGTAGTTGAATCCATGGAGTTACCTATTGATTACCAAGACTAATATAACAGAGTAGCGATTCAATCTTCTGCCTGCAAGGCAAACAATCCAACTTAACTTCCTCTGCACTTGGTTGGAGGTTCTGAATATCGCTTAGGCTCGACTAATTTTACAAGCTAGGGAATGACGTTTTACTTTCTGAAATTATGAGCCAATTTAAAGCGGATTATGAAATTCCTCTGCACTTGGTTGGAGGTTCCTAATATCGCTAATGCTCTTTTGGAATGACGTTTTACTTTCTGAAATTATGAGCCAATTGAAGGCGGATTATGAAATTCCTCTGCACTCGGTTGGAGGTTCCTAATATCGCTTAGGCTCGACTAATTTTACAAGCTAGGGGATGACGTTTTATAGAAAGAATCGTCATTCCAAAATCGCCCCAGCGATATTTGGAATCTCCAACAATCGACTCTGAAAGTAAAAATATTTTGATGCGCTATACACTGGTGTTACTAGCAACATTCAAGCATTCTTTTGTGTGAACTATGACATTCCTCTGCACTTGGTTGGAGGTTCCTAATATCGCTTAGGCTCGACTAATTTTACAAGCTTGGGAAAGACGTTTT
>NZ_JAHKQH010000006.1 GCF_018861025.1 Psychrosphaera sp. B3R10
ATACTCGATGTGAGAAGTATTAATTGTAATACCACGCTCACGCTCTTCAGGTGCATTATCGATTTGTGCGAAATCTCTAGATTCACCACCGTATGTTTTACTTAATACTGCAGAAATCGCAGCTGTTAATGTAGTTTTACCGTGGTCAACGTGACCGATTGTACCAACGTTAACGTGCGGCTTCGTACGTTCAAACTTTTGTCTTGCCATTTTCAGACCTATTTAAGTTTATTAATGTGATACGCTCGAAAGCGTGGTGTTATAAATTAATTACTAAAAGTAGTGCTTTTAATTAGTTTATACAAGAAGAAGAGAATATTTAAGAAGTGGTGCTGATAGGCAGATTCGAACTGCCGACCTCACCCTTACCAAGGGTGCGCTCTACCAACTGAGCTATATCAGCAAAAATCTTGGAGCGGACGGCGGGAATCGAACCCGCGTTATTAGCTTGGAAGGCTAGAGTAATACCATTATACGACGTCCGCTTTGAAACGATTCTCGACTCAAGCAAAGAAGGCCGCGAGCCGACCTTTTTAAGTTTGTCGAAACGAAAGTATCAACAAAACAAGAAAAAGTGGTGGAGGGAGGTGGATTCGAACCACCGAAGGCAGAGCCAGCAGATTTACAGTCTGATCCCTTTGGCCACTCGGGAACCCCTCCACAGAACATCTTACTTGGCCTCACAACAAAGTTGTGTAAGTAAGATTTGATGGTGCCGGCTGCCGGAGTCGAACTGGCGACCTACTGATTACAAGTCAGTTGCTCTACCAACTGAGCTAAGCCGGCACTGCATCAAGTGGGGCGCATTTTATGGTAACAATTTCGATAGTGCAACACTAAAAGTAACTTTTTTTAAGTTTTATCGATCATTTGGTGATGTTTTAAACAAATCGTGCAATATTCATTAAAAAACGCGTAATTATTATCGAAACAAAAGCAAAAACGTTGCTGATTAATGGATACTAATATCGATTAAGTCCGTGAAAAACCAAGTTTGGATGGATGGAATAACTTTCTGTTAAACGTTGTTCATTCAACTTTTGAACAATAACGTCAGCGTCGCCACCTGTGAGCATTATTTTGGCTTTGCGACTAAATTGAGCTTCAAATGACATGGCTGCATTTTTTACCGCACCAACTAAACTGTTTAAACAGCCTTCATAAAGTGCAGTGGGTGTATCCGAACCAAAGACTTCCGCCGTTAGCCTTGAATCACTAAAAACACCGGGAGCCTTAACGATAATAGACTCCTGCATCAATCTTAAGCCAGGAATAATCCATCCGCCTTTATGAACGCGATCGTAAGTGAGTATGTCGACGGTCATAGCGGTTCCTGCATCGACTACAATAAGGTCTTCATCGGGCGCGAGCCAATTAGCACCTATAATCGCTAGCCAGCGGTCTACTCCCAAATTTTGATACTTTGGATAACCACATACGATACCAAATGACGTCGGTTCCGTGGTGACTGTTTTGCAAGGTATACTGTGTTTTGTAAATATTTCGAGAAGAGATTGTAATTCCGGTGGTTTTGCGACGCTCGAATAAACAACTTGGCTAATTTGGGATACATTTTTAACAATCTGTTCGTAGCTTAGTTGTACAAAGCTCCCCTCTGAATTGACGGTTCGATATTTGATCGCCGTATTGCCACAATCGATTAACAAACGCATTTTACGCTACGCCCCGCAAACTTACCTCGCCACCAAACACCTTAAAACGTGAACCATCAGCTGGATTTTCTACAATCAATGCACCACTTTGATCTATCCCTAAACAACGACCAGTTTGAGTATTTTTATTCGCAATGATATTAACCATACTATCTTTAAAAGCGTTGGCTAAATTCCATTCTTTATAAAGATTATCTAATCTGTGTTCACGGTACTCGCCCATAACGATATTGAGTTGATGGCATAACTCAATGGCGATTTCATTTCGGTTAATTTGCCGCTCAGATAGTTGCTTCAAGTCGGTCCAGGGTTGATCGATTTGTTCAGCGCTCCCCTGGGGCATATCAACATTAATACCGATGCCAATCACTAAATGACAGACCCCGTCGGACTGCCCCTCAGCTTCCACCAAAATCCCAGCGACCTTTTGCTTCTGATAGAGGATATCGTTTGGCCACTTTAACTGTAGCTCTAATCCTGTAATGGCTTGGCATGCGTTTTTAACCGCGACACCTACCGCTAAACTCAATCCAGACGCCGCCGCAAGACCATCTTCCATCTTGCGGTACTGAGAAAAATAAATGTGCGATCCAAATGGGCTAACCCAAGTTCGGCCACGTCGACCACGGCCTGAGGTTTGGCACTCGGCTAAAACCGTATGCCCATCAGAGATATGATCGCTGTTTCTGATCTTTGTCATCAGAAACTCATTAGTAGAGTCGATAATTGGAAACACATCAATTGAGTTACTATTGCCTAACCCCTGACGTATTTCTTCTGCGTTTAGTAAATCAATGGACTCCGCAAGCTTATAGCCTTTACCATGCACTGAAAAAATATCTAGCCCTAGGTCTATCAACGCTTTAACGTGATTCGAAATTGCGGTACGTGATACGCCAAACAATTGGCCGAGCTCTTCCCCAGAATGAAAATTCCCATCTGCTAATATGCTTGCGATTTCTGTTTTTAATTCTAACTTGGCCAATTTATCGAGTCCCTTTAGCGTTTTTGACGGCTGTAAGTTCGGACTCTTCGCCCTTCTTCGCCAATAGATTAAGTTCACCTTCATGACCGAAACAGCGCACTTCCGTGGATAACTCAATACCAAATTTGGCAAATACCGTGTTACAAACTTCATCCACTAAAGCCACTAAGTCTTTACCACAACCATTGTTATTTGTATTTATCAATACAAGTGCTTGGTTTTGATGCACCGCGATGTCATTTATGGTTTTGCCTTTTAATCCGGCTTGGTCAATTAACCAACCTGCGGCAATTTTAGATTCACCATCATTAACTTTATACAAAGGCATACCAGGAAATTTATTTGCCAGTGTGTCTGCTGTTTGCTTATCGACTATCGGATTCTTAAAGAAACTACCGGCATTACCGGTCAACTCAGGATCTGGTAATTTTGATTGGCGGATTTTGACAACTTCGGTAAAGATTTGCTCAGCGGTGGGGTTATCTATATCAGCTAAGGAGCCGTAGGTTGCTACTGCAGTCCACTGTTTTGGAATTGTGAATCTCACCTTTGTAATGATCGCAGTTGCTTTTAGCTCCCCCTTAAAAACAGAGTCTCGATATCCAAAATTACATGCTTGGGCATCAAGCGTCTTAATTTCCCCGCAGGTTAAATCAAAGTAGTCGACAGACGAAATAAACTGACAAACTTCAATGCCATAGGCACCTATATTTTGGATAGGCGAGGCGCCCACAGTACCAGGAATTAACGCTAAATTTTCTAAACCATAGACTTTGTTTGCCAATAGCCAAATGACAAATTCGTGCCAATTTTCACTTGCGGACGCGTCAACAAAAAAGTTGCTGTTATCTTCTTCGATGGATTTCCCAAATAATTTAGGAATGACAATTTCACCATAATAATCTTCGACAAATACGCAGTTGCTGCCTTCGCCTAGTAAAATAAAATCTTTGCCATTTTTGCGTCCAATGTACCTACGACAATCTTCAATCGAGTCAATAGAGCTGATCCGTTTGGCATTTGCTTGTAATTGAAATGTATGAAAAGACTGGACTGATATCACGGGAATAACCGACAAAATTAAATGACTAATAATGCGTAATATATCAGTTACTAAAAAAATTACGCACTGCAAACATAATAAATTTACGATTACAGTGCGAAAAGCGTGCTCAACACCCGCCAGCACTAATTACTAGGCAAGGTTTATTCTACGGCTAAAACAATACGGTTATTTACTCTCTATCAGTTTTGTACGCAGTTTTTGCCACCCCTGTATACAGTCGGTCGTTAACCAATACACACAGGGAACGAAAATAAGTGTAACTATTGTTGCGGCTAACACCCCATAAGCTAACGATACAACCATTGGCACTAAAAATTTGGCCTGGACACTTTCAGCGGCTAGCATTGGCATCAAGCCAATAAATGTGGTCATTGACGTCAAAATTATTGGTCGGAATCGAGTTCGACAAGCTCTAAACACCGCATCTTTAAAACTTAGCCCCTTTTCCCTAAATCGGTTAATTGCGTCAACCAATACTAGGTTATCGTTTATCACAACTCCTGATGCAGCGAGAATACCCAACATGGAGAACATACCAAAACTAATATCATGGATCAGGTGGCCCATTAATGCCCCTAAAACCCCAAACGGAATTGCCGACATAATTAACAATGGCTGACTGTAGGAACGAAAAGCAATGGCCATCAACATATAGGCAACCATTAAGGCGAGCCCTTCCAACACGATAACCGTCTGCCGGAATTCATTCTCCTCTTGCATCCGCTCACCACGCCCAAACGACACTTGTGGGTGCCGCTTTTGCCATTCAGGAATATAATTTTCCCTAACGTCGATATTTAAAGCGCGTTGGTCTTCACCTGAATACTCAGCATAAACATACCCAGATTTAAATCCATCACGGCGGATAATGCGTTGGATACCCGCCCTGATTTCAACATCAACAATCGCCATCAATGGGATTGTGCGGCCGTCCTTGCTTCTGATTTTGAGGTTTTGTAGGGTGTCAATCGACTCACGTTCAAATCGTGAATACATGACTTTAACTCGAACATCGCCGCCAACTTTGGGTAGTCGTTGTACTTCTTGACCAAAATAAGCTTGTTTAACTTGCCTACTAATATCACGTAAATTTATACCCAACGCTTCTGTGCCTGGCTTAAGTGTAAAGACAAGTTCCTGTGAGCCTTTATCCATATTGTCGCGGAGCAGATAGATCCCAGAATACGTTGCCAAATGTTGCTTAAAGTCGGCCACGCCTTCTTTTAACGCTTCAATATCTTGCGAATTGAAACTAAAACCAACCCTAGGTTCTAGTGTATTTAGTGTCGATTTTAGTTCGATTTCTTCTGCGTCAGGAATATCACCAATGTACTCTTGCAAAAACGCTGATGCTTCATTAATCGTCATTGCCCGCTTATCATATTGAACTAGCTTTATTTCACTTGTTATCTGTGTACCCGACAATCGCGTGTAATCATGGTCGACTAAAAATGGACTTGGTAATTGTTCTACGTGTTCAAGCAGCCTTTTTTGACCCTGTTGGATCTGCTGCAATACTTGTAACATTCGTTCATGAGTGGCCGTGGTGGGTAAGGTAACCGCCAAACGAATTTTGTCATCGGCTATTTGAGGCATAAACGACTGGTTAATATAGTTATTATTTAGAAGACTAAAACCGATAAATACAGCGCCAACAAAAATCGCTATCGTCGTTTGCTTGTGTTTATAGCACCATTGCAAAAGTTTGATATAAAATCGTTCGTTTAGGTAGTCTAAACTTGATGCAATACGTTTTTGGATTTTTGCTAACTTAGATGGTTTTTCACTTGGTTTGTCGCCCTGTAAATGGCGCAAATGCGAAGGCAAAATAAATAGCGCTTCGAACAATGAAAATGCAAGTGAGAGGATCACAACTGTCGCAATAGCTCGCGTAAATTCTGCCGTACTTCCAGGTAAAAACGCCATTGGAGCAAACACGACCATCGTCGTTAGCACACCAAACAATACCGGTTTCGCGACCTGAGTTACCCCCTCGATTGCCGCTTCTTCTCCATGCAGCCCAGCTTCATGACTTAAATGAACACTTTCTCCAATAACAATAGCGTCGTCGACAACGATGCCGATCACCATCAAAAACGCGAACAGAGATATCATGTTAAGCGAAACGTCGAAGCTTGGTAACAGCGCAAAGCTCGCAGCAAATGCCGTTGCAATACCTGCACTTACCCAAAATGCAACTTTAGGCTGTAGGAACAATAACAATAAAATGAAGACTAAGATAAGACCGCTTACCGCATTTGAAAATATCGTCATTAGCCGCCCTTGATAGGCTTCGTTCCAATCAGACCAAATGGTCAACTTGACGCCTTCAGGCAACTGTAAGTTTTTTTTGTTTACATAGTCGTTCACGTATTTAGACATTTTTGGAATATTCATGTAACTGCTATTCATGACATCGATTAGTATCGCGGGTTCACCATCAAATGTTGAAACAAAGCGACTGTCAGCCAATCCATCTACAACGGTGGCAACATCTCTTAGATATAAAGATTCTCCCCCCTTGCCCTGACGAATGATAATGTCTTCAAACTCTTGTTGTTGCTCGGCCCTATTTCTAACCGATAACATCAATACACCTGCTTCGTCGCGCACGGTTCCGGTAGATGTATTAATCGAAGAGCTTTTTATCGCATTAGCTACTTCTTCTATGGTGACACCATAGGTCGACATAGCTTGTTCCGTAACTTCAATGGCTATTTCATAGCGACCTTCGCCTTTTAAATCGACGGTTGAAATAAGCGGTAATGACGCAACTTGACGCCTAATTTCATGTGATAACCCGGTAAGTGAATCTCGATTTATGTGCCCGTGTAAGGCAATTCTGATCATCGACTTACGATTAGTTTTTTCCGTTACGACAGGTCGTTCGGTATCACTAGGCAACCCATTAACTGAATTTATTTTTTCTCTAATTTCCTCCGCGAATTCCCTTCTATCAACTCGCTCTTTCCCTCGAATTGTAATAAAAGCGCGCCCTTCCAACGCTCGGGAAATTATCGTTTTAATGCCCTCGACGTTTTTAACCGCATCTTCAAACCTGACAATAATTTGGTCTTCAATATCTCTCGGTCCCGCACCTGGCCAGTTGATGCGAATATCCATAGTAGCCATTTTAACAGTTGGAAACGGTTCCTTCTCTATTGCGAAAAAGTAGCTGACTAACCCTGCAACGATCAATGAAATCATCGCGAGATTTGCCGCGATAGGATTTTTAACCCACCAAGAAACTAACGACTTCATGCTTCAGCGTCCTTTTGCTTTCTTTTCCTTTTTGGCTTCTCGGTTTTTTCCTCGGTCAAATTATTAGGCTGACTTTTTAAGGTTCTTACGGAAACACCTGGTACTGGGGCAACAAGCGCTGAGGTAACTATTTGAATATTGTTTTTAAGCCCTTTGACGACCACGGAATGGTTGTCGCGGTGGATCAGTTCAACCTGCGTAACTTGCAGTGTTTGTTCTTCATCGACATACCACACCTTATTATTTGGGTGAACCGATGTTCTAGGTAAAGTACTGGCGTTACTCACACTTACGCCTTTGATACGCGCGTTAACAAATAACCCGGGCAAAATACTATTTTGATTTTTACTCTGATAAATTTCGGCAATTACCCCTAAGGTTCTAGTCCGAGTATCAAACTGCCCTGAAGTACGCATAATCCGCCCTTCCCACTCGGTTATTTGGTCGCCCAGCTCTGTACTCAGCACAACAGGAATGCCTTGTTCGTATTGCTCTTGGTAAAAGTCGATTGGCATTTCTAATAATTTTAAGTCTTTGCCATTTAAAGAAAGGGCTACTTCCATAACGTCATTCGCATAAACCGTCGCGATGACACTATTGCGACTCACTTGCTGACCGATATTGATTGATTCCGAGCGAACCACACCGGTAAATGGCGAGGTAATATTGGTACGTTCTAATTTCAAACGTGAAATTTCCAACAAGGCTTTAGCCGCCTTTAATTCAGCTTCCGCATGTTCAAGTTGTGGGCGCCAGCGCGCTAAGTCATTGGCGTTTTTACGCCCCAAATTGGCTAATTCTAATTCAGCAACATTAGCTTGTGCTTTTACCTTTTCTAATTGTTGATTCGCCTGCGCTACCTTTGCTTCACGTTGCACGACATCCAGCAAGTAATCCCTTTTATCTAGTTGCAATAAAGTTTGACCTTTAACAACTCGACCACCAACCACTAAACTAGGGGACACAAAAACAACTAATCCTTCTACTTGGCTTCGTAAGTCTGCCTGTTGTTTTGGTTTCACTTCTCCTTGGCTATAGGCAAATAGTTGCGTATCACGTTGCTTAATACGTTCTACAAAAACTCGTAACTTTTTAGCTTTGTATTGTCTTTTCTCAGCTTCAGGTTTAAAAAAATCTAATCCATAGAGCGTCAATAAAATAATAAGAATAGCGCTTACAAAAGGGATGGAATCTACAATTTTAGTTTTTAACATGCGAATTAAACTTCTTTGTTTTATTTTCTTCTGAATTTGGTATGCCCAGCGCTAAGATTAACTGAACTCTATTTTTTAGACGTGCTGTGGCAAGCTTCATCAAATCCGTTTCAACTGACGTTCTTGTGCGTTGTGCAGATAACAACTCGAAACTATTAGCTAAACCTGCGGTATATTGAATTTCAGTTTGATTTTCAGCTTCTTTTGCTTCAGCAAATGCTCGACTTAAAAGAGACTGACGACTTCGCAAAATAAGCTCATTTTGACTTGCGGATTCGACTTCTCGCCACGCATCTAAAAGCGTTTGGCGGTATTGTTGAAGGGCGATTTCTTGCGACAACTCTAATTTTTTAGCTTGTTTAGACAAAACATCTCGATAAAAAATGGGTTGAACAATCGAAGCAGAAATCGATGACAACCAAAAATCAAAATCAAATAATTCCTCAATTTTGCTGCGCCGCGCATCCAAATCAAAATTTAATGTAAGCTTAGGGAGCTGACGTTTTTTGGCCGCATCCCAGCTAAAGCCCGCGGCCAATAAATTGGCATTTGCAGCTAGCACATCGGGTCGATTTAAAAGAATGTCCCGAGGCTTATTAAATACAACACCGGTTTCTAATTCGGGAAACGTCAGGTCTATATCAAGTTCAGATTCTGAATAATGCCCCAACATTAAGTTCAGTCTGCGTTTCGCTTCAACAAGCCTATATTGGAGGCCTTTTTGGCTTTCGCGCAGTCTAAATAAGTTTGTTTTGGCGTTTCGAATATCGATACCACTCGATAGCCCATTGTCTAATCGATACATCGACATTTGTAATCTTCGATTCTGATTTTCGATATTGTTTTTGTTTAATTCCAGTAGTTTTTTCTGTTCTATTAGGTCAAACCATGTTGTCAAAAACTGCGATTGCAATGAGTAGGTAGCGGCTACTAAATCGTATGACTTGGCTTCTGCTAACCAAGCGGTTCGTTTTGTTTCATCCCCTAGCCGATCCCACAGATCCACTTCCCATTTTACAGAGAGTCCGATGTTTGAGGAGTCTAAAAATTTTTTCTCATCGTCAACCAGAGATTGGGAATGTCTTTGTCCTGCAGCTAAGCTTGCATCTGGCCACAACTGGCCTGTTGAAATCTCGAAATCTAATTTAGCTTGTCTAAGTCTCAATCTAGCAATTTTGAGACTGATATTTTCATCACTAACTTCTAATAATTTCGCCAATATGGGATCAGGGATCTTGATACCCCACAACAAATCACTATTAGTAACTAAAAGTTTAGCGCTATATCGCCAATCTTTAGGTATCGCCTCATCGATATTATCGAGTTTGTCCCCCTCCAAATGCTTTGGTTCTGAGGCACAAGCTGTTAAAAACATTACGAGGGGAAAAATTATTATCCACTTCAAACTAAATACTTCCCTTAAAGACCCTATTTTTAACTCGAAAAACAAACAGGGTAAACGTATACCCTCTTTATATCTTTTTATCCGTTTACAATCAACTAATCCAAATTTAATTCAAACTATTATAAATAACTAAACAAATAAAAATTTTCTCATAAATTACGGCGGTCAGTTAAATATAAAATCATAAAGATTGGAAATGTTGGTTCTACGTGACGATAGCTTACATGACTAAACTGTACATCTGTAGGTAATAAACCCATACAGGTAATACGACCTTTTGTGGGTACAGCCTAAAACGCAGCGTATCTCACTAACGAATAGAATTGAGTTCTTTGGTTAGCGTAAAGTCCTATATTGGAGTCATTTTGAAAATGATTAATGCCCACATCTAGAGTTAATCGAGGAAAACCAAGCCCTTTTAAATTGAGACTAGAATTAATATTAAACGAATGCCTTGTGTCTGCTCGCTTAACGTCAAACGCGTCGAGTTGCTCATCAAAGTCCAACGTATTTAAGCTGTAGTCAGCCCCAAACATTAAATTACTATTGTAGCGATACCTTGTACCGATTTCATATCGCAAGCCGGTATAACTGTTTTGTTTTTCTTTAGCGGAGGCTAAATTCATTGACCAAACACCTATTATCATTAGCTTTTGACTATAAGAGTAGTTAACTAAGACTTGAGGCCTAATAACATCCGCACTGCGGTCAAAGGAGCTTGTGTAATCATATTTGGCATATTCAAGCATAGGAGAGACGCGAATTTTATTATTTAAAAATGTCGTAAAACGAGCCCCTAAAGACGCGATGTTTAAAAGCGCTTCGCCACCAATACTAACAGATGCGAACCTCGGCTCTATGCCATACTCTGATTGACCTAACTTGGCGTGATACCCGCCAACAAAATCCACCAGCAGAGTATTTCCGTCTGGTTTATTGAGGTAGTTTGATGAAGCGATATTCATTTTTAGTGATAAGCGTTTATCATTATCTAGCAGTTTACTAATCGACGCATTTGCCCCAACAAAAACGCCATTCGCTTCTGTAGGACGCAGGTTTTCATTAAAGAAGAACTCTTTACCATATATAACAACAGATGCTGCGCTTGGTGAATTAACTAAATTATTGTCAACTAACAACCCCGTCAATAATTCTAAATTGTACTGGAGCTTTTCTGGGTTAACTTTGCGCATTTCTAATACTTTTTTATGTACATCCGGCTCTAAACTATTGAGATCTAGTACACGTTCATAAATATCTTCTGCGAGATCAAATTCACCTAAATACTGGTGAATAATAGCTAAATCTAGGTAAGGACGTGCTTGTTCAGGATCTTCTTCTATCAATACCTGAAAATAATTTTTAGCGTCGTCATATAAACCCAATCCCGCAAAACACTGTCCCTGAATATAATAAATATTTAGTTGAAGTTGTTTTACAATCGGGTCGTTAGACGATTCGTCTAACGTTGGCAATAGCTTTAGTTTAACGCAAGCTTCCGCATATTTTTTGTCTTTTAAAAGATTTATAGATTCGAGTAATTCGGTATGAATAGCTCTTAAATCCTGTTCAGAGCGAGCATCGAATGAACATATTAATCCCCAAACGAGAGTAAAAATGGCGGCAAACTGTCTTAAATTATGCATTTGTTACTCTTTTATCAAACGAGGATGAACACATTAATACTACTCTTTGGCTGGATATATAAACAAAAGTATTCATATTAAAACCTAATGATCTCTTCCGCTGGTACCGGTAACTCATATATCAGCGCCAAATTTAAGTTTCGTTGAATGCTGGCATTTAGATAGGTATCTATAAGTAGCGGTGGCGCGCCTAATTTTAATACTTTAGGCGCTTGATCCACACTATAAATTTTATAACCGATATCCTTTAGTCCCATTTTTGGCAACACATCGATATCTTCGATTTTACTGATTACAGCAGCCATCACCTCTGGGGTTTTTAAAGCATCGGCTAAGCTAATTTCTGATTGACTAAATATATTAAGCTGTTCGATTAAATAATCTGGCAAAATTTGCTGAACATTCCTATGCAATAACATACGAGCTAATTCAACGGGGCTATCTTGATACGAAAGTACAAATTCGAGAATTTGCTGTTTTTGCCCCTCGGCAATTACAAAACTATCACCGGCGAGTAGCTTCTCTTTCACCAGTACAATGTTTGCTTTGTGTTGTTCTTGGTAAACAGTTTCAATTCGTTTCTTAATTGATTCATATTCAAATAGACTTTCGTAGAGTTTCTCGCGAACTCTATTAACATGATATTCAGCAGACAGGATCCCCTGCATATGTTGTTGATTCTCGAGTTGATTGAACAAAACAAACTCTTCATTAACATTGTGCTGATTTATTTGCTTCGTTTTATATTGATCAAACTTCACCAAAGAATCGCTATAAGTTTTAGTCACTGCGGCTAGTTCAGAATTAAACCGTTTTATATCGTGTTCTAATAGAGAAAACCTATCTAACACTTCCGGCTCGATTAGCAGTAGCTTTTCAATAAAAGTTAACGAAAATCGTTCTTCTACACCTTTTTCCAGTAAATCATTGGCATTTACTTTTGTGTCTGCCAATGACTTATTGATAGGTGCGCAGCACAATAACAATAAGATAAGCATTTTTTTCATTAAGTTACTTTCCATCAACCAATAGCTCATTAATCTATAGTCCCGCTTGTATCTGTGACCGATTGGTAAGTCGCTGTAATTGTGACATCTCCATCGGCGAGTCGTGTCGCTAAACCACGAGTCTCTTCTGCATTACTAATTATAACTAGCGATTCATCCGAGCTTGTCCAAACAACTCGGTTGGTATAATCCACTGGGTCGCCACCGGTATATGTTCCCACTACAGTGAACTGTTGCGTACCATCAACAACAATAGTTTGTGTGTCAGGTGAAATCGTTAGTGTGCTTAATGTTTCATCTGTTCTAGTGAGCGCGTAAGTACCTGATATTGATGTATCTGGCATTTTTGCCGTGATAGTTACTGCCGCTGTACTGTCTCCTAAACTGGCGATTTGTCCTTTTAAATCCGGTGCGTTACTAACGTAAACCGCAGTTGGCGTATTTGAAGTCCAAGTGACTTGTTCGGAAACGTCGAGTGTTCCACCACCAGCGTAATTAGCGGTTGCGATTAAGTTTGTTACGACATCCTTACCCATGTCATTAAAGCTTGTCGCATGAGTAATTGTTATACTGTCAAAGTTATCTACTGCGTTTGTCGATAAGGTTACATCCCCAGATGTCACTGATTCAAGACCTGTGTCAGTAAACCATTCGGCTGTAAATGCTACTGTATCGCTATCTGTAATTGGCAATACAGGCATCATCAAGCCCTTCTCACCACTTGCGTTACTCACAGTCGCTTTGCTCGACGCTGAACTTGACCATAACACTTGCTCGGTTATGTCTTCGACATAACCACTTGCAAAGTTTGCATATGCTTTTAGTTGATAGCGTCTAGAAACTTTTGTCGCCCCATTGTCATTGACTTCAGTTGGTACGTTACCAAGTGTTATGCTTGTTATTGCGTTAACGACTGTAACCGAAGACGTACCACTAATTGCACTCAACGTCGCGGTCATATCAACATCGGCACCAACAGCAATTGCAGCCCCAGCGTTTGTGATAACCGTAGTATTTGCACTGCTCCATGCCACTTGATCAGTAATATCTACAACAATGTTTTTGCTGCCTGTGTCGTAGGTATATAAACCATAAGCTTTGAAGTCGACTGTTTTACCGCGTCTGACAGTAGGATTTCGAGGGTATACTTCTATGCTAGCTAATGTACCGGATTCAACGGTAAAGCTAGTGACATTAGCTGTATTAACCGAATCATCTGCCGTCACTGTGCCTGTAACGGCTGTTGCACTAAAGCTAACAAGCCCTGCACTATCGACGGTTGTTTCGGTATCACTCGGCGCTGTATTTGACCACAAAGCGGTATATTTACTGATGTCTAAAGTTTGATCATTACTTAATAACATGTAACTCGATAACGGATAACTAGAACCTTGAACAACTGTTGCCGCAGCCACTGAGTTTTGAATGCTACTGACAGTTATGCCATCCAATAACGTCAATCCTGCTGTTCCTACCGTATCTGGCGTGGTTGAGCTATCGGTTACCGTAATTGTTGCAGAGGTTTCATCAGCACTTAATGTTGCAGTAGACACGTTAATATCACCGGTATGTGCTGTTGTAAGATCCGTATCGCCGTCAAATATAATTAGGTCTACTGTGTCACTCGCTTCCCAATCCAAAGCATTAGGATAAACAGCTGTGGTTTTGTCAGAATATACCGCCACTGGGGTATATATCATAGTTTGCGACTCAGCTAATGCATTATCGCCATAACTATGTATTTCTAATGATTCTATGACTGGCTCAACCACTGTTAAATCTATGGTTGCCGTAATACTGTCATCCGCTGTTAATTCCACATCAACAGCCGTGGTATTAGACGATTCATCAAGGCGAATGGCTTGTACTTCGCCATAATTTGTCGCCGTGTCTAGTGAGATCAATGCTGGATCTAGTGTTGGCGTCGACCAAGTCAAACTTGTTTTATCAAATGCCGAAGTGTCAGCACCATCACTGTAGGTGAATGTGGGTACAACCGTCAATGTTGTTCCAAGCGGTACATCGGTAGAAGATGTGCTGGATGCTAAACCTACGCTAAGAGTAGGTTCACCGATAGTAATAGTTATTGTTTTGGTTACTAAATTTGATGACCCGGTCTCTTCTGGAACAGAAGCCGTTAGAACCACCGTATTAGTTTTTGTTGCCGTATTTGGAATACTTATTCGAGCAAGAGCATTCACTGTGCCTTCATCGATTATCGTCACGGTTGCATCGTCTGTATCAGCGCTCGACCAAGTCATAATTGAGCTTAGATCCGAACGATTTACAGTAGAACTATCCGTTTTAGTCGCCGTGGCTATGACATCGATACTTGTGCCCCGAGGCACAGTTTGGGAAGCTTGATCTAATGTAATGCTATTGATTAAAGGTACTGAAGCTGTGATTGTCACAGAACTTGTAATAGTCGTTGCTGAGCTGGCCCCGTTTTCGGCGCTCACCGTAATGGTTGCAGTGTCGCCACTACTAGCGGAAGCCGTTACGGTAACAAGCCCAGTATCTGCATCCACTGTGAAGTCGGCATTGTCACTGCTCCAAGAGATGTCAGTTAAGATAGTTGTAGAGGTATCTGAAAGGACACCTGTAACTGATAAATCAATATTGTCCAAGACTTCGACAGTAGAGTCGCCTTCTGGTATTGCCAATGACGTCAATAACGGATTGGTTATAGTTACGATAAAAGTATCTTCAACCGTTGTTGATGAACCATTCACTATAGGCGTTGTCACTTTAATGGTTGCTTGTGCACCAATTACCGAAGCATTGGCTGAAGTTACTTCGCCACTACTAGAATTTACGGTTACAGCACATGGGTCTTCTAGGCAGCTCCAAGTTAAATCGTCGAGCAGACCGTTAGCGGTACTAGATAATGTACCAACAGCAGACAAGGTTACCGAAGTTCCCCGCGGAAGAGCGCCACTTGATGTTGTTATCTCGACTGCAGTAACTTCTGCAGGGTCTACCGTCAATGTTACCGTATCAGTAATAAACGTAGATGAACTTGACGACTCCAACGCTTTAGCGGTAATAACAACAGATTCGCCGTCCGTAGCATCGGTTTTAATGGTTACAACACCGTTTCCATCAACTGTTGCAACATCTTCATCACTACTTACCCACAATACCGAAGTTGGAATGCCAGACCCGCCGTCAGTGAGCGTGCCAGCGACACTGAGTGATACCGTTTTACCAATAGCGACATTTGTTTCAGGTGACGTTATAGTAAGCGACGCTAAATCTGCCGAACCTACTGTGACAACAACCGTGCCTTCTACTAACGTTGCCGAGCCTGTTTCAATAGGTGCAGAGACTTTGACCACTGCAGTATTGTTTATCGTAGCAGTGTTCGGAATAGTCATTGCGCCACTACTGCTATCAATTACCGCGTTTGCCGTATTTAAACTGCTCCAAGTCAATGTTGTTGGTGTTCCTGTTGAATTATCAGATAAAGTCCCCGTCGCGGTTAATGTCGTTGTTTTACCTCTGCCTACAAAGGTTTCAAACGAATCGATAGCTATTGAAGTCAATACTGGGTCGCCAACAGTTAGAGTTAATGTATCCGTAACATAAGTGCTTCCACTTGATAATTCTAAAGCTTTAACTTCAATGTCAACGGTATCTGTCGTCGGAGTAGCCCCAGGCTTTATGGTAACCAAACCACTGCTGTCCACCGTAGCAATCGTCGTATCACTACTACTCCAAATTTGAGTTGTTAACAAGGTTGTACTGGTATCAGACAGTAGCGCCGCCACAGAAATTTGTTGTGTGGTGCCAACCGGAACCGTCGTCTCGCTTGCTGACATGGTCAACGTTTCTAATATTGGCTGCCCAACTGTCACAATTACCGTACCGGATACTGTCACACTAGACCCACTTTCGACTGGCGTGGTCACTGTTATTGTTGATTGACTGCCCACTGCGGCAGCATCATCAATGAATACCACA
>NZ_JAHKQH010000028.1:0-51472 GCF_018861025.1 Psychrosphaera sp. B3R10
AGATTTATATCTCGAAGTGAACCGCGGGGACGCCGTTGCAAGGGATGGGTGTTCACTGCAAGGACGAAGGGAATTCGTCAGTAAATGGATGTACATCAGACGAATTATGGACATACTTTCATCCCGTCTTCGACGATAATATAAATCTTAAATAAGGATTAGTGATTTACGACAATGCGCCCTTTTGATTACATGATCTTAGAAACAAAGAGCGGCTGTTGAGAAAAGTAAGAGCGACGCAGTGGAAATATGTGCACCTTTTCTTCCCTCTGATACTTTTTTTAAAAGAAGAAAACAATAAGCCATGTAGAATCATTAATTACTTTTGTAATATGGCTCAATAAAACATCCGGATTAGCAGCAACAAGTCTGAAGGTATGAGAGTTGGCAAAACAATATGAGTAATAACATCAGTGAATATGGCGTAAATGACAACTCTTACAAAAGTGCGGGAGAACTCGCCGGAATTACGCAACTTGTAGACGAGTTTTATCACAATATGGCTAATTTAAAAGAAGCTAAGAAAATTCGTGATATGCACCCAAAAGATTTAACGCTGTCAAAACAAAAGCTAACGTATTTTTTATCCGGTTGGCTTGGTGGCCCCAAATTATACTCCGAACATTTTGGCAGCATTAACATTCCAAACGCACACAAACACTTGCATGTTAGCAAAGCAGAAAGTGAAGCCTGGTTATTGTGTATGGCAAAAGCTGTTGAAAACCAGCCATATCATTCGTCATTTAAGGCCTATCTGATAACTCAACTTAGAATTCCAGCAGAGAGGATCCGAATGGCGTCCGCTCGAAATCAACCGTTGAATAATCAATAACTAAAATAAAAAGCCCAAACCTAAAACCCAAACTTAAAACAGCGCTAAGCTATAGAAAATGAAGCGAGGCATCAAAACTGTATTAACAGTAAGAGTTGCAACGCCTCGTACAACAACTATGGTTACACTAGTTTTTGATTAACACAGTACTATTTACTTTGCCCTAGCATTTATTAAACGCAGACAAACACTGCAAATACGGCAAAAAATAACCTTCAATATGGAAATAATAACGATGCAAAAATACCAATACAAAGTTATCGATACACGCGATGTTGAAACCGGTGGTATCTTCAAAGGACGTAAACGCGAAGACGTTGAAACTTATTTAAATAAACTTGGTGCCGATGGCTGGGAACTGGTAAACGTCGACTTTAGAGAGCTTGAAGGCGGATTGGAATTTGCCGGCATTATGAAAAAATTGCGATAAATAAATGCGATGAAAAAAGGGTTATGAAAATACATAAACTGGCAGTCCCCAATACCTTGTTTAACGCCTTTATTCACAACCTCTAGACTTGAAGGCGTTTTACTAATTGTGTTTTACAAACCCTTTAACAATGTTTAAATAGCGCCTATGACGATAGAATTTAAAAATATAACAAACGACGAGGTTACTTGCGCAAGTTGTGAGGCCTGCTGTTGTAAATTAGAGGTGATTTTAATTACCGATACTGGCGTGCCAAGTCAACATATTGCCCGTGATCAATGGGGGGGTGAAACCATGCGGCAATTATCCGATGGTTGGTGTTCTGCTCTAGACCGAGAAACCTATATGTGTACGATTTATGAAAAACGTCCCTGGGTGTGCCGAGAATTTGAAATGGCGTCTTATGAATGTGAAGTCGAACGACATGAACAGTTAGGTACGCCACTCCCAAAACCTTAGTGAAGCCTTAACCAGAGTGGTTGCAGCAGCTAAACCTTATAATTTACTATTCGTTTCATGTCATTGAGAACAAGCTAAAAGTCAACTAAGTGAGATCAAAAAATGGAACAAATCAGCGTAATTAATACGATTTTGGTGCCTAAGGGAATGGAAGAAACAGCGGAAAAAGTCAGAAATGAATACATCGACTATTTTCGCCAACAAGCTGGCTTTGTAAGCTCAACGTTTTATAAATCTATCAACCGTCAAAATGATGATTCAGTTAATTATGTTAATACCGTTGTATGGTCATCAAAGGCACATTTTGACGCTGTGGTAAACCTTGGTTTTAAAAATGCGGAAGGCAAAAACAAAGATGGCAAACAAGTCTTAGGTAAAGGCTTCCCGGAGCCCATCAAGGTAAACCCCGACCAATATATTGTAATTGACAAAACCGAAATATAATCACTTACTATAGCTACTAACTATAGTAATCCATAGAATCCTAAAGATTAACGTCGCAGTATTAACTGTTGAAAATGATGTTATTTTAAGGCTATCGCATATTAAAGCTAAGCAAAGGCAAACCATGTTAAAACGACTGGCATCAATTTTCTTTTTTGTTTATTCAATTAATATTTTTGCAGTAGAAATCAATACGCTTAATCCCATTGAAAAACTCGTAATTGACGCGCCTATTTTACAACAAACCATGTATTTTAATGTCACCCTGCCCGCCAGTTATTACTCCGCATTAGACAAAAAGTACGTGGTCATATTTGATCTCCATCCACGGAGTCAACCCTATTTAAGCGGGATGCACGACTGGTTAAGTCACAACTCTGAATGGCCATGGTTAGAAAGCATAGTGGTCACACCGGCAACATATCACCCTGGTTACGCCAAGCTATTTGAAGACACTGCCGCTGAACCAACAAATATGGTGCTTTTAGACCTTTATGAACAGCACATATTACCGAAACTCGATGACACCTTTCGGACTAACGGATTTAAGGTTTATAGTGGCTTTATGAGTAATGGCGCTTTTGGTTTGTATACGATGTTAAATAAGCCAAACCTCTTTAATGCCTACTTAATTTCGAGCCCAACATTAAGCAATGATTTTCTAAATATTGTCGCTGATGCAAAATCAAAATTACCTTTATTAAAAAATAAAAATCTATTTTTGTATCTCACAATAGGCAAACACCAATATGAACAGGCACACGTTCAATATGTTGAAGAATTAGCAGAGATCCTAGAGAAATACGCACCGGAGGGTTTAGATTGGGAGGTAAAAAGTGACGACCCCCATTATTATATGTCTCGCCCAGTGCTTACAGTATTAAACGGAATTGAAAAGCTGTTTGACGATTATCACAATGATTTAAGCGCTGATTCAAGCATTTCACAACAAGGCATTGACGCAATCGTTAATTATTATGCCGAGTTGTCTAACAAAAAATATGGCTTTACGGTTTCAGCCGAGGGGTCGTTGAACAAACTTGCCGCTGCGCAATTAACTCGCGACAAATCCAAGGCGGTGCAAACCTATCTGAAGATAATAACACTGTACCCAAACTCGGCCTATGCGTATTCAAATTATGCCGCAGCTCTTGCTCAAACCGGTCAACTAAAGGCAGCGATTGAGCAACAAAAAATTGCAGTTGAAAAATCAAAATCCTTAGGGAAATGGCATCAAAACAAGCACGCCAAATTATTAGATAAATACCAAAAACGCAATCGTGCCGTCGCAGACTAAGTCATCACTTTTATACTTGTTTTGAATTAATTTACTTAACAAGTGTAACGGATTAACTGCAAAAAACTGACGAATGGGGATAATGCTTAATTAGCATAACCCCCACAACATTTATCCAATGGTATCAGTACACGGGTCAATTATTTTTGCCAAACACGCACATATTCGATTTCAAAGTCGACAATGCCGTCGTCCTTTTTACCTTCTGGGCTGTTAAGTTCTAAATCTTCTTTACTGTCTGGTATACCGTGCCAAGGAAAGGTTTCTTGGTCTAGCCATAAACTAATAGGTTTCGTCGCTACCCAGCCATCGTATCCTGGATTGGTATCTCGGTTTTCCAGTGCCCACTTGCGAACGTCATCCGCCGTTACCGTTGAAAGAAGCTTGCCATCGACATAATACTTAATGCCGTTTTCATCCCACTCAAAGCCATAAACGTGGAACTCATCCGCAACTCGAAACCCTAAATCTTTGTGTTCAGTATAAGTTGGCTTCCCTCGCTGCTTTGAATTTTTACTCCAGTCTCTTACCGACCACCACAACTCTTTATCCAACTCTAATTTAGCTTGATCACGATGGTCACCAAACTGCTCAAAAAAGTCGATTTCTAAACCTTCACCCATCGCCCAAAATGCACTAGTGATTTCTGCATCTGCCGCTTTGCTTTTAATTTCGATGTAACCGTATTTAAACTCTTTCCTTGAAATAATGCAGGCCGTTGTTAGATTTTCGTAGGGCAATGCATCGCCAAATACAGGAACGTGAATTTTATCGCTAAATGGAAAGTCCGGCTCCCAACGAGTTTCTAATATTAATTTACCGTCTTCTAGACGATAATTTTTACCAGAAAATTGTGAAGGCGCTCGACCTTTCCATACCTTCTTGTTTGGCTTATCTGGATGTTTGTAAACGGGCACACCGTCTTCAAATTTACCTACAATGTACCAACGGTCTTCATCAAGTTGAGGGGATTCAAATTCGTCGCTGACCTCAGTGTTTAAGACCCATTTACCTGTATTTTCAGGGTCGGAAAAAGGTAATACAGGCTTAGGCGATTTCATCGCACAACCGGCAATACTCAAACTACTTACCAATGCAATTAAGACTACTTTAGATTTTGACAAGACGGTGAACCAACGCATGTTGTTCGTAAACACACCTGCAAAAATGCGCGTTGAGCAAATTAAGATAAATGCTGTGAAGTTATTCATTCTATGTTGACCTATTGACTGAGCATACAAATTATTACGTTGCCACATCATAAGCTGAATTAACTATGCATTGCAATATAGTTAATATGTTATTAAACATATTATGTTTGAAGTTAAAAAATAGCGTAACAAAGTATCATCTAGGTATCTAAGAGTGATCTACAAAAAGGTAAGGATTGAAGGTTTAAGGACTATCTATCTTTAAAATCGACAATATGACCAGGCTTCCATGGATGATAAGACTGGCCATAACAGTGATATATATTATTTTGTTACGGGGCTTTGATAAGTTGAACGTGTGGAGCAAGGTTGATCATGAAGTCTTTTTTACCTATATCGACACCGTTTAAACGTAAAATATTATACGCAGTAGTTAGGTGGAAATATAAATTGGGGACCAAAAAATCATTTACATAGGAAGTACCCACTAACTCCATATCCATATTTTCACCAAGTGCAATGCGCTAACCTGCTCTAAGTGGGCATCATCCACTGTGATATTTTCAACCAACGTTTTTGCTGTTTGAATAACCTCCTTAGCTGTTGCCATTGAAGTCACTTCCGGATTAAAACTGTCTACGTCCTCCCCAGCACACCACATGGAAAACTGGCGTGGTTGATTGCAAACAAACGCTATTTGAGTCCCAAACGGCAACATATCAGGTGTAATTCGAAGTTAAAAAATCGAATCGACATCGCTTTTATAACAGACATATTTTGGATTGACATAGTATTTTCCATCAAGATTAATTTAATAAGGGCCTTTAAGACAGCTTATCGACAGTTACCACAACTTGAGTGATATATAGGGCCAGTTTAAGGTAATTTAAAGAATTTTAGCCAATGTAGATAAAATTAAATAATCGTATGTGAATTACCCTTTTTGTGGTAAAAGTTCGAAATTATATAAGATCACTCAATATTAAACTCTGCAACTAGGTAAATACTAAATTGGAAGCGATAAAATTATCCTCACTATCTTCTGACACGCCGTCGAATACGGATCTGTTTGCACAAATTGCCGAAGATATTTATCAAAAAGGGTTTAGTATTAATCCAAATATTTTGTCGCCTGAGCTATGTGATCTGTTAGTCGCACACGCGCAATCTATTCAAGATGAAAAATTTTCTGCAGCCAGTATCGGCCGTCAGCAAGATACCTTATTAAATAACTTTGTTCGCAAAGATAAAATCTGTTGGATTACCGGAGAAACCCAAGCGGGAAATGCATGGCTTGAATGGTCAAAACAACTTCAATTGTTTCTAAATCGACGCCTTTTTTTGGGATTATTTTCATTTGAAAGCCACTTTGCGCATTATCAAGTTGGGGATTTTTACAAAAAGCATTACGACGCGTTTCGCGGAGAAGCAAATAGAGTATTGTCGATTGTTGTTTATTTGAATTCTCAATGGCAAAGCGAAGATGGCGGCGAACTCGTACTTTATCAATCAGACGATGACATCGAAGGCATTAAGGTTATTCCCGGTTTAGGCACTGTAGTGGTATTTTTAAGTGAAGAGTTTCCACACGAAGTTCTAAAAGCCAAACGTGACCGATTTTCTATCGCCGGTTGGTTTCGTGTTAATACCTCGATTGCTAATAAAGTTGACCCTCCAGTTTAGGCGTTTTCTCTTCCTAAATTGCAGGTTGCTCTATCAATAAGAGCAAGACCTGCATTTTATAAACGTTTATAATGCCTATTACTTTAAGCTTCTCACTATGCCCCTATGCGCCTTGACCGTTTTATATGTAAAAGTACCCAACTTACCCGCGAAGAAGCGCGAACAGCCGTTACAGAAGGACGAGTAGTCGTAAACAACGTCGTTGATATACATGAAGCCTATCAAGTTCATGAAAACAACATGATTACGTTAGACGGTGAGTTATTAACACCACGAGCTTCACGGTATTTGATGTTGCATAAGCCTGCAGGTTTTATCAGTTCAAACGTCGACGCACGTTATCCATCGCTATTTCACCATGTCGATATTAGCGACAAAGACAACTTACACATTGCTGGCCGCTTAGATAGAGATACCACAGGCTTGGTATTAATTACCGATGACGGCCGTTGGTCGTTTAATATTATTTCCCCGGATACACACTGCCCTAAACGATATCGAGTGACGTTGCGCAATCCAATTACGGTAGAGGCAATCGAGCAACTGCAAAATGGCGTTTTGTTGGATGGCTTAGACACGCCAACGCGTCCAGCAATTTTGGAAGTGATCACGGACCAAGAAGTATTACTCACGATTACTGAAGGTAAATACCATCAAGTTAAGCGTATGTTCGCTGCTGTTAGAAATAAAGTGGTGACATTACATAGGGAAAAAGTGGGTAACTTAGAACTCGATATTCCAGAGGGGCAATGGCGATATTTGACGCCAACAGAAGTCAATTATTTTCAGCAAGAAGCGGATACCAGTGAAATTTCAAAACCCTAAATAATTATCACGGTGTAGAACATTTCAAAATTGTTGCATTGGCTTCTTTACCTACTATAACCATTCGCCATAAGGTCAAATTGAACCTTATTTTGGCCCACTGTATTTTTCTGTTCTAATCGGCGTAATCAACACACTCTTAACACTAGGATATTCCTTTGACAATAGAACGCATCGAAACCAAACAACGTATGAGCCGCATCGTTAAACATAACGGGACTATTTATCTATGTGGTCAAGTCTGTGCGGACGCGAGCAAAGACATCACCGAACAAACACAAACAATGTTGGATAAAGTCGATACCTTGTTAGCAGACGCTGGCAGCGATAGAGAGCACATATTATCCGCAACAATCTACATCAAAGACATGGCTGACTTTGCGGCAATGAATGAAGTTTGGGATAACTGGGTGCCAACTGGGTTTGCACCAGCACGTGCTTGTGTAACCGCAAATATGGCTCGCGAAGCACTGTTAGTGGAAATATCAATAATAGCTGCTGAAAAATAATTACAGGTTCAAAACGCGTTAAGTTATGCAGTAACTAAAGTGCCGTATTTATTTAAATACGGCATTTTCTATTGGCTCACTTAATTATCGTTTTGCTAAATCTATTACGATTGTTTAAATTTCTTTAGTAAACTTTTACCGTAATCAATCGCCTTGCGCTCAATTTTAGTTAGTGGGTCAGCTTGTTCTTTTTTCGGCGTTTGAAAAATTGATTTAGCAAACCTAATGGCTTCTTTTTCAAATGTGTTTAGTTTTACCGGCCCCGATGTTTCTGAATTTTTTGTCGTGTCCATCTTTTGCTCCTGAATTAAGCCTGTAATTGACGTTTCAAAAACAGCAGCAAGACACTTTAAAGATTCCGCACCGACACTTTTTCCACTCTCGACTCGTTGAATAGTCCGAGCGCTTAAACCTGAATGAAGGGCTAGTTCTTCTTGAGTCCACCCTTTTCCCAATCGACGCTGTTGAATACTCATCCGTTTCCCTTGTGCTGTTTGATGTCTATTTATGACAGTCTTTGAGGTGATTAAACACGACAAAACGGCGACAAAAGCTGTTTTGTCGACGACAACCGGACATTAAATTCGATAAACGCCGCTAACAATTGCGCTGTTGATTATTCAACCTTAAAACTAACAGATACTTTGGCTTTGTATTTCAGCTCTTCAAATGAGGCTTTAGACATGGGATTTATGTCTGACGAATAATTGCTTTTTTCTTTTGAACGTCGATACGCCATTACTTCGATAACTTCTATATCGTGTTCAGGGTTTGCATTGTTGTCACTAAAGCTAATGGGGACCAACTTAATACCAAGTTGTTCTGAATAAAATTGTTTTTCTTTCAATACATTGTCTAAAGCCTGAGCTTTTACTTTTTCAATGTACTCTGCTTTTTTTGAATGTTCGTATTCTGTTTTTAACAGCGTCACTTCACGATTTTGATCAACCACTTTTGCTATGCTTTCCATAGCGCTTTCTGAGTTGATCCGAATGGCAATAACGTTGCTCACTTTATAACTGTCAGGTTTATCCCCAAACCAGCCATAATCTGGTGACGTTGAAAATTTAGAATTATTAATATTTTTCAATTCAATGCCGGCATTAGTAAGCACCGATGAAATTTTTGCTCTTAATTTAGAATTTTTGTTTAAGGCTACAGATAATTTATCATCTTCCGTTGTCGCCACTAAGCTGATAATTGCAATGTCCTTAAACACAACTTCTTCGGCGGTTCTTGTTATCGTAATGATATTTTCACTAGGATGAAGAAATCGCTTTAATTCATCGGGGCTGCCTTTCAGTTCAGGTGCAGACAATGCATTAAAAGAAAAAATAGCTGCGAGTATTAATATTGATTTGTTCAAATTCAACTCCATTGTTTATGAATAAATTAATGCAATTGCTTATCAAAGCGCATTGCTTAGGTAACCATCTCCATTAAAAAAATAGCCTACAAAACTTGTTGAATTGTTGATTTCAATTTTTCTGTATCTATTGGTTTAGCGATAAAACCGTTCATGCCCGCTGCCAAACATTTCTCTTCATCACCTTTCATTGCATTGGCGGTTAACGCAATAATTGGAATGTTTTTGTTTTCTGGGCAGACTTCACCAATTCTAATAATTTGTGTTGCTTCTAGCCCATCCATTTCAGGCATTTGACAATCCATTAGCACCAAATCAACACGTCGTAAATCTTTTAGGGCGTCTAATGCCTCAAGTCCATTGTTAGCAACGGTTACAATACAACCAAGGTTGGTCAACAGATTTTGCGCAACGAGCTGATTAATCTTGTTATCTTCAACTAAGAGGATGTTTAACCCTGAGAGTTCAATATCCGAACTTTGAACTTTAATCGGTGCAGCTTTGATTTTCTCTTTACCAACTGGGAATACAAAAGAGGCGACAAAGTTGCTGCCCTCTCCAACAGTGCTCGTCACTTTGAGATCACCTCCCATTAGCCCGCACAACTGTTTAGATATGGATAATCCCAATCCAGTTCCACCGTACTTTCGTGTTGTCGATTCATCTGCTTGAGTAAAGGCACTGAATAATGAGGCAATTTTTCTGTCGTCGATACCTATTCCAGTATCTAATACTGATAATTCAACTTTTCGAACTTGGCCTGTCAACTCAGTTTTTAAACTAATTCGGATTTCACCTTGGCTTGTAAATTTAATCGCGTTTGAAAGCAAATTAGTAAGTACCTGCCTAACTCGCATTGGGTCACCTACGCTCCATAACGGATCAGCTTGATCAAAATCAAGAACCAATTCAACACCATTACCTTCCAACAAGTATTTTTGCGTAGAAGCAACTTCTGCAACGAGCGCACTTAGCGCAAAATCCATTTTTTCAAACGAGACTTTCCCAGCATCAAGTTTCGATAAATCTAAAATATCGTTGATTAAACTTAAAAGCGCTTTAGCACTGGTTTGGGCTATATCGACTTTATGTTTTTGCCCTTCATCAAGATCGGTAAACGTCAGCAATTCCAACATCCCCAATACGCCGTTCATTGGCGTTCGGATTTCATGACTCATATTGGCCAAGAACTTTGATTTTGCCTTATTTGCGTGATTCGCCTCATAGAGCGCAATTTCTAATTCATGGGTTTTATCTGCGACTATTTTTGTTAAGTTTTTATTCAAAACAGCCAACTGCTGATTCGCCGACTGAGTTTCGAGTGTCGCCAATCGGACTTTATTTAAGGTGTCCCCTAACGTTTCTGAAAAACGCTGAATAATTGGGATCATCTGATTAAATTCGGTAATAAAAGACGATTTAATATCAAGTTTCATCTGTTCAAAATTTTTGTTTTCTGAGGCACTAGCCACTGTCTTGGTCAATTCCATTATTGGTCTACTGACTTTTCTGGCCACTGTTAACATGATGAAATATAACGCAATGATAAATATTCCTAAGATCGAAAGTGACCCAACAGCCATCTTAGAAATATGTTGTTCGTAGAGGTTTCGAGGTAATAGCACCATAATTTGCCACCCCGTATCTTCAACGGTTGAACTCTCAACTATAAGGTAATCGCCGAGTTCATCTTTGAAGTAATAATTTTTTGGATCGGCAATGTGCTTAAACATTAACGAATTAGACATGTCCTGTAACAACTCAAGTTGCAAAGGACTGGAACTGAAAACCACTTTATTTTTGTCATCTAGTACAATCATTGTTTGGCTTTCGTCGATGCGTCGACGGTCAAAGTCAGCAAAAATTGACAGATCTAACGATGCCTCATAGATCCCAGCAAAGCTGTCGTTTTTGATAATCGGCACCGACAGAGCGACAATCGTATCGTTCCCAAAACCCGTGCCGATAAATACGTCTGAAATAACTGGCCTAGATTGTAATTTTGCATCGATAAAATAATCTCTGTGGCTAACATTTGTATTCTGCCCGACACCATCCATTAAATAGGAGGGATAAGCCGCGATAATGTTGCCTAATTTATCCGTCGCTAACATCGTTAAAAAATCAGGATGTTGCTCTGCGACTATTTGCAGTCGACTGTTTTGTACGTCGGTAGAATTGTCGTCATGGGTTTTTGCTAAAATTTGCAAACTACGCTTGCCGCTGGAAAAGTATCTTCTCACCTGCGCTGCAACATGCTCAGATTCTAACGAGAGTTGTGTTTGCAATTCGCTTAATTTTTCATTTTGAGTTTGATTTAGCCAAAAATAAGCATTTGCAAATACAGCAAAAGTAACCGAATAAATAACGCTTAAAGAAATGAACGAGCTTAAACGTAAAGGTCGTAATACTCGACCTTTTATCCAAATACTTAAACCATGGGCTAACGCAAAACCAATAAGTAAGTTTATGACGCCGTTTACAACGAACTTGATGACAATTGCGACCTTAGTAATGTAAAGATAATCTGTGAAACTAAAAAACAAAAATGCGACGGTCGCTGCCCCAAATGTAACCCAGTAAATCCCGCCCCAAGTGAGTGGAGACTTAGACTTACGAACGCAGTAATAGACAACTAATACTTCAAATAAAAATGGCGGGACAACCAAAAAATGTCCCCAATTGAGGTAAGTCACACAGGAGGCAATTACGGATGTGATAATTCCAATTACGCCGCCAAATACTATAGTCAACGCCACCGCAATGACGTTTCCAAAGATCAGTGACGCACCAGAAAACAATGGTAAAGGGAAGTAATTAGCGAGTGCGGCGAAAATTATTAGGCTCACTATAAGGAGTTTTTTTAACGCCGAGAGATTTCCAAATTTTATAGTTTCTAACACAAATAAAATACAACCTTTGCAAAGTTACTCTACACCATAACCATTATTACTTTACTCGACAAATTTAATTGCCAATTTTTGCCTAATAAATTTCACGACAAAAGGCAAATTAGTTGAATTTATTATGACTACAAGCAACTTAACAAATTGATTTGTGCAGTTGAGAGTAATTGACTCTTTGTGTTTACGTTTAGTTCGATATTGTAGTTAAGTAATATCTAAGAAAAACACGATTTAAGTATTATTAGAGAGTTATTAGAAACGGCTGGTAAACTGTCACAATAATGTAAAAGGCTCTAGGTAAACTCTGTTGTTATGAAAAAAATATTCTTTTACCTAGCCTCTTTTCTAATTTTTATTGCCACTATATATATCACTGAAAAAAATATTGGCTGGCGAACAATTATTGTCAGTTTAGCGGATATCCCGTTACAAACTCTTAGTGGGTTAGTTGCCTTGAGCATTCTCAACTACGTTTTAAGAATGTGGCGAATTCGTTGGAGTTTACAACTGCCTAGCAACGCGTCCGTCACTGTTTTTTACATCACCACTAGCCATAATTTATGGAACATATTGATGCCGATGCGTCTAGGAGAAGCAAGCTTTCCACTGTTAATAAAACAACATTTTGCAATCGATTACGTCACATCAAGCAGTCATTTACTGTTGTTTAGGCTACTCGATCTCGCTGTTTTATTGAGTATATTTGTCCTGACGCTTTGTTTAGTCACAGTGCCTATGATGTTTATTCCTTGCTTAGTGGTCATTACCCTCATGTTCTGGGCAGCACCGTATTTACTCTCTTTAATTTCCATTACATTAAAAAAAACTCGATTTTCAGTTGGCCAAAGAGTTGCTTTAGCCCTAGAACAACTGAGTGATAACCAACATCAGCTCGCCTTAATTTCCATTACAACATGGGGCATTTGGGCACTTAAACTGCTGGCCTTTGTGTTGTTTTGTATATTCGCCAGTGGTTTACCTGCTTTTGATGCACTGATGAGTATCATTATTGCCGACCTATCTTCCATTTTGCCGATACATGGGTTTGCTGGCACCGGCACCTTTGAGGGGGCTTTTGTATTGGGTGGGTTGCAAACTGGAGCGACGACTGACGCATTATTGCAGGCCGCTGTTCAGTTACACCTTTATCTAATCTTTGTGGCAACCTTAGCAACATTCATTGGTTATTGCTTACATCTAATAGTGCCTACGACATTAAAAACGGCCAAATAAAAACCGAAGGTTTAAGATTCCAACGCAGCTCTTAATGTCACCAAATTGTCATTTGAGGTTCAACTGTTGTTAACTTCCCGTTCAACTTAATGTCACGTTAATTTCATAGATTTGTTGCAAATAACAGCAGTCAACGGAATTAACATGACCTCTCATGCCACCAATGCTCAACCAACGACACGCTCGAACTCGAGTTCACATGTGTCTCCAACATCTAAAATAAACCTGTCGCTTGTTGTGCCATTGTATAAAGAGCAGGACAACATCCATCCCCTATTTACTCGGATCCAAAATGCACTGGGCCCAACACAGTTTAACTGGGAAGTTATTTGCGTCGACGATGGCAGCCCAGATGCAACACTCAGTGAATTACACAGCGCAAATAAGCAGTTTGGTGAACATTTTAGAATAGTGGAATTGCAACGAAATTTTGGCCAAACCGCTGCTATGCAAGCGGGTATCGACGTGGCTCGTGGCGACATCATCGTAACCATGGATGGCGACCTTCAAAACGATCCTGCTGATATTCCGCGCATGGTAAGTGAGTTACAAGAACGTAATTTAGATATGTTGCAAGGCTGGCGTAAAGCCAGAAAAGACAATTGGTTACTGCGAAAACTACCTTCAAAAATAGCCAATAAACTTATCGCTAAGATCACCGGCGTTAAACTCAAAGATTATGGCTGTAGCCTTAAAGTCTATCGTGCGGGTGTGATTAAACAGATTAGATTATTTGGCGAAATGCATCGTTTTATTCCGGCCTGGGTTGCGTCGGTGACAAAACCTTCGCGCATTGGGGAAACTCAAGTGACTCATCATAGTCGTCAATTTGGTGAATCAAAATATGGGTTATCTCGAACATTTAGAGTATTACTCGACCTATTATCCGTGTCATTTTTTATTAAATTTGCAGCACGTCCCGGTCACTTTTTTGGCTATGTAGGCCTGACATTGCTTACCATTGGTGGGCTAATCATGAGTTATCTCGCCGGTCTAAAATTTATATTAGGCGAAGACATCGGCGGTCGCCCAATGTTTTTCATCGGGATCCTCTTCTTAATAGCAGCGCTACAGATGTTAACAACAGGCGTATTAGCCGAAATCATGTCTCGCGTTTTATTCCAATCGACCAATACTAAAGGGTACAGCATTAGAAACTCAGTAGTCGTGCCGGCGGATGCATGCTGGTCAGCACCGAGCCACAGCCAACTCGATACATCGACGAACAGCTCAAATGAAGTAAAAACAGGCACATGTTAACTATGTTCAAAGTTAAATGTGACCTCGTTCAAAACCCGATATTTTTGCTACTCGTGGTATTTATTGCGTTTTTTCTCAACCTTGGTGGGGTGCCGTTATTTGACCTTGATGAAGGCGCGTTTGCCGAAGCAACACGGGAAATGCTGGTAACAAGCAATTTTTCTGCGACGTATTTAGACGGACAACCACGGTACGATAAACCAATATTCAGTTACTGGATGCAGGCGATATCAATATCCATCTTTGGCTTAAATGAATGGGCCGTTAGATTGCCTTCAGCTTTGGCAGGTTCTTTATGGCTGCTGGCTGGATATCGCTTTGCAAAAGAGCAATGGGATGAATCGAGTGCACGCTATTTTGTCGCCGCGATGAGTTTAATATTGTGGGTAATGATCATTGCAAGAGCAGGCACAGCTGACGCTTGGCTAAATCTTTTTGTGTCACTTACCCTATTTAATATGTGGCGATTTAGCCAAAACCCTAGTCGTATTTTATTACTTTCTGTTTATTTTTGGATGGCGTTAGGATTATTAACAAAAGGCCCTGTCGCGGTACTCATTCCTTTGTTAACTGGTGTAATAGCTTTTGCCTTACAGGGAAAGTTGACTTTATTTTTTCGTGCTTTGGTTAACCCATTGGGTTGGATCGTATTGCTAGTTGTGGTGAGTCCTTGGTTAATTATGGTTTATCAAGAGCAAGGACTGGGCTTTTTCCATGGTTTTATTTTTGAGCACAACCTCAATCGATTTAGCCAAACCAAAGAACAGCATGGCGGCCAACTATATTACTATCTTATCTTGTTGCCTGTTATTTTATTGCCGTTTTCCAGCGCCCTATTTGCGCTATTTTATCGAATTAAAACGTACTGGAAAAAGCCATTAGAACAATTTTTGCTGATCTGGTTTTTAGTCGTTTTGACCCTTGTTTCGCTGTCAAAAACTCAGCTTCCCCATTATGTGTTGTATGGTTTACCAGGGATTGTTTTAATTATCGCTCACCATCGTACCGAGCTGTTACGTCACATAGCGGGATTGGCGTTCCCTTTAATATTTATTTTTATATGTGCGATATTGCCACTACTGTTTCCGTATTTTGTCACTGACAATTTGTCTTACGACATGGCGCTACTAAAACAGTACGACCAGTTTTTTAATGTTCGATATTTAGTATGCAGCGGTATTTTGCTTGGCCTCGCATTATCTTTAACGTTTTTAATTAAAGATACGATGGCAAATCGAACCATCTATGTTGGTGTTATTCAATCTATTTTTGTTTTCACCCTACTGATCGAAGCCATTGCCGGTTTGCAGCAACTTCCAGTTTATAACGCTGCGTTACATAAAAACCCTCAAAACAAACCCATAATTGCGTATCAAATAAGAATGCCGAGTTTTAGTGTTTATCGAGAGCAAGTCACTCCGACTCGCTCACCACAAATTGGCGATCGGGTGTTTACTAAAATAGACAAAATTGCCGAGCTTAAACTCGCCATAGCCGATTTAACTCCTGTCGCTGAGCTTCAGGTTGTTTTTAAGCAAGGCGGTATTGTTTTAGTTGATATTAACTTTGCTCAGTCAGCTTTTAGGATGTCGACATCAGCCGTACCGACAACTCTGTTTTCCACATTTAAGTCCCGACAACCATTGCCACTCAGCGATAAGAAGTAATCATGACCTCGTTATTTCAACAAATTATTTCTAATCTGAAATTTGCCCAATTACGTCAGGAACTTGCCGTTTCAAAGCGCTTGTTCATTCTCAATTTTCAATCGAAAAAGTTACTGTCGTTGCTCCATACTGCAATAGCCTTTATTGCCATCTCCGCCATTTTATTTGCGTCAAATGGCTACCATACAGGGTTTCAAACCATCAATAATGTGTCTGGGTATTTACCTGAAAGTTTGTTGCAAATAATAACCTTTTTAGGAGATTCCACCGTCGCATTGGCTTTGATGCTATTTTTTGCACGTAAGAACCCAGCAACTTTGTGGGTTGTATTTGTTGCCGCCATAATTGGCATGATGATAAGCCATGGAATGAAAGACTACTTTGCTATGTTGCGGCCCGCATCTGTACTAGCGTCAACTGAGTTTTATATTATTGGAAAGCCGGTTTATCTCGGTAGCTTTCCGTCAGGCCACTCGTTAACCATATTTGTTTTTGTCGCTACCTTGATGTACTTTTCGAGCCGCAAACAAACACAGCTTTGGCTATTGTTATTTGGTATGACAATCTCTCTAAGTCGGGTACTTGTCGGCGCTCATTGGCCAATTGACATTTTAATCGGGTCTGCACTAGGCCTCATTTCTACCGTTTTAGCTGTGACGATATGTCAGCGATTCACTATTGGATTTAACCTCGTTATTCATTTGCTCCTGCTGACCTTACTCTTCGCGGCAGGCTTAAGTTTATTCCAACATGATGGGGGCTATCCACTCGCAGCGGATTTTGCAAAGCTCTTAGCTTGGTTCACTTTGTTTGTTGTGATTAAAGATTACGGATTAAACAACGTCATAACTAAAACACTAGCAAGTACTCACTTGCCACATAAAATTCATAAAATAAAACGAAATAACTAATATTGGCTCATTTGTAGATATTATAGGTTTTGGTATCAGTTACTCAAATAGGCCGGCTAAATAGCAAGTGCTGTTTGAATTACTCTTTTCATTGCTGACAAACGGTTATTTACAGTTGTGTTGCCAGTAAGGGACTCTGTTAATGGTAGGAAAGCGCCAGCAAATTTGGGACTAATCAAATTGAAATGCCAGCGCTTTCCTGAAACTAGAATGCCCAACGGTTTTTTCTAAGTCTTTATTTGTGTCAAATATAAAATTAATAATTTCCCAATATCCCAATTTGAGATACTAAAAAACATGTTGTAAACCAGTCAATTAAAGTGACGGTGGGTCAATAATCAAATTAGTGTTGAACATTTGGAGATATCAAACAGGGTGTTATATCCCGTTTCTAATCAGCATGAAACTCCACTTAGAGCTCAATTATGGTGAGGGCTAGATACAAAAAAGCCCACTCAATGAGTGGGCTTTGATAAAGATTTACTATGCGACTCTGTTTATATCGCCGCTAGGAACTGTAACTTCCATGTTACCTAAATCCATTTAGTTCCTATTTTTCATTCCTTTATTAAATCTTAGTTTGTGTAGTTTCAAATGTTACTTCGAAGAACCAACAAACTCAGGGTAAGCTTCGATACCACATTCAGAGCGGTCAACACCTTCGTATTCTTGCTCTTCAGTAACACGGATGCCCATCACAGCTTTAAGTGCGAACCAAACGATGAAGCTAGTTACGAATACCCATCCGAAGATAGTTGCTGCACCGATGATTTGACCACCTAGAGTTGCGTCGCCATTTGTAATTGGAACTAATAGAAGACCTAGTAGACCAACAACACCGTGAACAGAAATCGCACCAACTGGATCATCAATCTTAACTTTGTCTAACGACGTGATTGAGATAACAACTAAGATACCGCCTAAAGCACCAAACAATGTTGCTTGTAATGGTGTAGGAGTTGAAGGCTCAGCAGTAATTGTTACTAGACCAGCCAACGCGCCGTTAAGTGCCATTGTAAGGTCAGCTTTCTTGAATAAGATAGCAGCTAGAACTAGAGCAGCAATCGCACCACCAGCAGCCGCGGCATTAGTGTTTAAGAAAACAACCGCAACAGAGTTTGCACTACCGATATCGCCAAGTTTAAGAACTGAACCACCGTTAAAGCCAAACCAACCCATCCACAAGATGAATGTACCTAATGTTGCCATTGGCATGTTCGCACCTGGGATTGCGTTAACTTTACCTTCTTTAGTGTATTTACCTTTACGAGCACCTAGTAATAATACACCTGAAAGAGCAGCAGCTGCACCGGCCATATGAACGATACCAGAACCTGCGAAGTCAACCATAGTCAGAGAGTAAAGACCAAATACTTCTTGTCCACCCCAAGTCCATGAACCTTCCATTGGGTAGATGAAACCAGTCATTACAACTGCGAATGCTAAGAATGCCCAAAGTTTCATACGCTCTGCAACCGCACCAGATACGATTGACATAGCAGTTGCAACAAACACAACTTGGAAGAAGAAGTCAGAAGCACCAGAGTAGATAGAGCCACCAACAAAACCGTCTTCACGTGCAGCAAATTCGCCTAATGTCGCATCAACGTCAACGCTTTCGATACCCGATAAGAAGATACCGCCGTCATACATGATTGCGTAACCGCAAACTAAATACATGATGCAAGAGATTGCAAATAGCGCAACGTTCTTTGTTAAAATTTCTGTTGTGTTTTTCGAACGAACCAAACCAGCTTCTAACATTGAGAAACCAGCAGCCATCCACATGACTAAAGCACCACAAACTAAGAAATAGAATGTGTCCATAGCATATTGTAAGTGAAATATATTTTGTTCCATGATCCGACTCCTTAAATCGCTTCGCCGTCAGTTTCACCAGTACGAATACGTACCGCTTGAACTAACTCTGATACAAATATTTTACCGTCACCAATTTTTCCGGTGTTGGCAGCTTCTGCGATAACTTCAACTAAACGCTCAGCGTTTTCGTCTGAAGTTGCGATTTCTAATTTAACTTTAGGTAAGAAGTCGACTTGATATTCCGCGCCGCGGTATAATTCAGTGTGACCCTTCTGACGACCGAAACCTTTAACTTCAGTAACAGTAAGACCTTCTACGCCTACTTCACTGATGGCTTCGCGTACATCATCAAGTTTAAATGGCTTGATTATGGCAGTGACCAGTTTCATTGTTGTTTCCTTTATATTTTTGTTTATTATTTTATCGCATTGTATTAAGAAAGATCAGTGCCACAAGTTTAAATACTTGATATAAAAGAGGTTTTTGGTTTTTTCACTAACTAGATAACAAAAAACGCCCCAATATGGGGCGTTTAGCAATGTCAATTTGGTGCAGGAATAGGATTAGAAATTTATGCGTTTTTAAGGGGCACTAGGGTGTTCTAAAAAGACCGCAGATACGTTTGTATCCACCTTGATTTTTACGGTTTTATCGAGAAAAGAATACACAGTTCGGACTTTAATAGACTGCCCAAACCATTCGATAGTCGACTCAAAGTACTGGCCAACAAATCGTTCTTTCGTTACTTTTATTTTTGAATCTAGGCTAAATTCTAAACGTAAATGATGTGGTCGCAGGTAGATATCAACATATTGTCCAACCATAGATTCTATTGATGATTCACCGCAATAAGCTATTTCGCCAAGTTCTGACGATAACCTATGCGCAGACGCTACTTGCGTTCTAAGCCATAGCCCTTCCCCTAAAAACTCTGCGACAAACCGTGTTTTAGGATAGTTAAATAAACGTTCGGCTGTATCTATTTGTTCTATTTGTCCTTCGTTTAATACCGCAATACGATCACAAAAAGCAAAAGCTTCATCTTGGTTATGTGTAACAAAAAGCGCGGAGGTATTTTGGTCTTTAAGCAAGGTTCTAATATCGGCAATCAACTCGAACCGAAACTGCGGGTCGATGTTGGAAAATGCTTCATCGAACAACAAAATATTTGGTTTACAGGCAAGCGCTCGAACGATGGCGATTCTTTGTTGCTGTCCACCTGACAGCTGATGAGGGTATTTACCGCGGCTTGAGGATAATTTAATAAGCGCCAGCATTTCTGTTACGCGCTCTAAGCGTTCTTCTTTAGGTAAATGACCTAACCCAAACGCAACATTTTCTTCAACGGTTAAATGCGGAAACAACGCGTAGTCTTGAAATATCAGACCGACATTGCGCTTTTCCGTTGGCAAGTTGAGTTTGTCACTTAGTACTAATGTATCGCCAATATTTACCGTCCCTGAAACGTCTTCAAGCAGTCCTGCAACGGCTTTAAGAACGGTACTCTTGCCGCCGCCTGAAGGACCAAATAATGCCACGATTTCACCTGGCTCAATTTGCAGGTTCAATTTTTTAATGACAGGTTGGTTCTGGTAACTTACTTCGAGATTTTGAATGTTTAAAACTGACATGACATTTCCAACTACGTGTTAACTCAAAACCATTTTGCTAATGAGAGTCGATAGAACGATTTAATAAAATTAACGGAACGAGTCCAACAAGGACAATTAAAATGGCCCCTAAAGCAGCTATTTCAAGCTGCTCGTCACTCGCAAATTGATAGACATAGGTTGGTAGAGTTTGAAAATCAAATGGCCTAAGCAATAGCGCTGCTGGCAGCTCTTTCATACTTTCAACGAAGATCAACAATGACGCAACTAATGCGCTTTTACGAATTAGCGGCAGATGAACTTTCGATAATAATTTCACACCACCTTGCCCCATTGTTTTAGACACCATGTCTAGTGACGGGCTAATTTTCATGTAACTGGCTTCTACGCTTTTATTTGCGATAGCAACAAATCGAACCAAATGAGCAAGTATAATGGCGATAATAGAGCCACTTAACAATAAACCTGGCCCCTGCATTCCGAACGACTCCGCAATTTCATTGATGCTCGTATCTAAAAAGCTCAATGGAATAAGCACACCTATCGCCATAACCGTACCTGGAATTGCATAACCTGTGCTCGCAAGTTTTAAACTAAACTTTTGAGCCGGATATGGGCGACAACGTAAAATAAAGTTTAATACTACCGACAAAGCAAGCGCGGCGATCGCGGCAATCGCAGCAATCAAAATACTATTAAACGCATAAGTCATGATCCCCGTTGACCAGGATTCTGCATAGTAATCGAGTGCATACCCAACTAGGACCGCGGCGGGAACAACAAATGCGATGATTAAAATTAGACTGCAAAAACAAAAGGCTATAATGCTTTGTTTAGTTGAAAGCTGATACATTAACTTTTGTTGACTAACCTTAGCATCTGCGCCGGTTTGTTTTTTACCGTTCTGTAGTCGTTCAACGTACAAAAGCATAAACATACCGAGCACCATAATTGACGATAACTTTGCCGCCGAGCCTAAATCATAATGTCCTAACCAAGTGTCATAAACGGCTGTAGTTAATGTACTTACCGCAAAATAATGAACTGTTGCAAAATCCGCCATACTTTCCATCATTACCAGAGCAACACTAGCGATAATGGCATTTCGGGCTACTGGTAAAGAAACTTTAAAGAAGCAGCGGAGTGGCGATTGTCCCAGCGTTCTAGCGGCATGAGTTAACGCGGCATTTTGTTCCAAAAAACTAGCACGGACCATTAAATAAATATAAGGGTACAGCACTAAAGCCAGCATCAGTGACGCACCTTCAATACTGCGGATATCAAAAAACCAATAGTCATTTGGTGATTGCCAGCCGAACCAACTTCTTAACGCTATTTGAATTGGTCCCGCGTAGTCGAGCAAATCAGTATAGGTATAAGCCACTAAATAAGCTGGCATAGCTAAGGGCAAAACAAGCGCCCATTTAAAAAACGATTTGCCTTTAAATTCACAAACAGACATTAACCAAGCTAAGGGCACACCTATTAACAGGGCTAAAAAACCTACTGAAAACACCAATATTAAAGTATTTACAATATAGTCGCCTAGAACAGTTTGCTTTATATACTCAAAACTTTCACCTTCACCAACAATGGCCTCGTAAAACAAAGCGAACAAAGGCGTTGATAATAAAACAGCGAGAAGCAACCCACCTAAATGAACTTTAGAGAGTGTTCTGAAAATAGAAACGACTAAGGCAGCCAATCGGCTGCCTTTTGCATGTTCTGTTATTTTTTGTGGCTGAGGCAACGTTTCCGCAACGGCCTCACTACCTGATATTCCTAATGACAATGTGTGCCCTACAGATCAAATTTTACCTTATCAACTAAACGCAAAGCCGCTTGGCGGTACTGTGCAATTTGAGTTAATGGCAATGTATCTTCTTTAAATTTACCCCAACTCGCCACAAGTTCAGATGGTTCAACATTTGGGTTAACTGGGTATTCCATATTTAACGACGCATAAGCTTGTTGTGCTTTCTCTGACGCTAAAAATGCAATTAACAATTTGGCATTTTCACTATGCGGAGCAAACTTTGCAACAACTGCACCCGAAACATTAATGTTTACGCCACGATCGTTTTGATTTGGAAACACAATATTGACCGCTTCGGCCCAAGGTTTTTGGTCTTCATTCGTTAGCATTTTACCAAAATAATAACTGTTGCCTAACGATACATCACAAAGCCCTTCTTTAATTGCTTTTACTTGAGCACGGTCATTACCCTGTGGTTTACGAGCTAGATTGGCTTTAACACCGCGTAGCCATTGTTCCGTAGCTGCTTCACCTTTATGTGCGATAAATGACGAAATCAAACCAATATTGTATGGATGTTTGCCACTACGTGTACAAATTTTACCATCGAAGTCTGCTGAACCTAAATCTTCATAAGTTAGATTAGACGGATTAGCAATTTTGGCTTTAGATGCATATATGTTGCGAACACGCTTTGTTAATGCAACCCAATGGCCATTTTCATCACGAAAATGTGCAGGTACCGACTGATCTATTTCAGCTGACTGAAATGATTGAGTTAACCCTTCGTCTTTTAATTGCAATAATTTACTAAAATTAGATGTTAGAACAACATCCGCAGGACTGTATTTTCCTTCGCGCTTAATACGTTCAATTAAGCCGCTTTTAGCAAACACCACTTTAGTTTTAATGCCCGTTTGATCGGTAAACTGTTGCAACAAAGGTTCAATCAAAAATGACTGTCGAAACGAATAAACATTTACCGTTTTATCATTTGATCCACTGTCTTTAGCAACAGCTGTTAAACAAGTTAACCCTAGGAAAATAGCGACCAATTTTTTCATGTTTTTAAGCACTTCTATCTAATTGCGAATAATTCTCATTCATTTTAAACATCACAATAAAAATGTACAGAAATAATTTGTTCCAATTGATTCCTTTTCGATACAACGGAATTTACTGAGAATGATAATGTTTTTGGTAAAAACAATATAAGGTTCCAAACGAAACCTGATAGACACAGTTGAACAATCAACGGTATAGTGAATAACACTTATTAATTTAGACCTTCGGTTCACGACTCTATGATAAAAAGAATTGCACTTGTCGCTCATGATAAAAAGAAACCAGCCATTATTGAGTGGGCAAAAAAACACTCAGATAAACTGCAAAAACACACATTATTTGCAACCGGTACAACGGGTCGTTTAATCAAAGAAAATGCGCCATTGCTAAATCTGACACCGTTAAAAAGTGGCCCACTTGGCGGCGACCAACAGTTAGGTGCGATGATTGCTGAGGGTAAGTTAGACATCTTATTTTTCTTTACTGACCCGATGACACCACAACCGCACGACGTCGATATTAAAGCCTTATTACGTCTATCCACTATGTACAACTGTGTCGTGGCCTGTAATTTAGCGACTGCAGACTTTGTTATCGAAAGCCCTTTATTTGAAGAACCACAGGATCACACAGTGGATTTTTCGGAATATAGCGAACGCATAGTTTAAAGGTAAACAATCGGAACACTATGAATAAAATTCGCGGTTTTACGTTAATAGAATTGATCATTGTCATTGTTTTACTTGGCATTTTAGCCGTAGTTGCGTTGCCAAAATTTATCAACGCAACAGACGACGCTAGGGAAAATGTTATTGAACAACTTTTTGGCCAAATCCAAGCGACCATTGAAATGAATTACGGCTTTGCTCAGGTTAAAAACAAAACTCGTGGAACACAAACCATTGACCTCGACGAAGTTGGCGAATATACATTTAGCGGCGGATACCCCGAAGTCAAAAGTGAAGCGACAACGCCTAACAAGTACTTTTTTGACCTCATGACCTTAGGACTAAAATCGTCGATCACAATTAACGGCGCCGAACGCACTATGGAAATTGCAGGTTTAGTGACATTTGAAAACGATACGGTTGCCCGTATCGGTTTTGGAGAAGATGATTTAGAAGACGGTGAATGTTTTGTTGAATACGAATTAGACGTTGACAATAAACCGCAGGTAACAATGATCAAAACAGGTTGCAAATAATCGCAGAAAAAGTCAGCAAGTTTCTGCAAACCTGCTATTTTATTTATTCCATTTTCCCTTACGAGTGCCTGCCAATCACATTATTACGCAATTTATAGTTCAGGCTTGACAGTATTTTCAAAAAATTCTACTGATTTAATACTGCCCATCGTTATCGGCACTCTTTGGTGGAGCGATGTAGGTAAAATGTTAAGCACACTTTTGCCTTCACTAAACGCACTGCCACCTGCATTTGAAACTAGCAACCCAAGTGGATTAGCCTCGTACAACAATCGTATTTTCCCCCTCTCCATATTCGTTCTGCTGTCAGCTGGATAAAGAAAAATGCCACCTCGATATAATATTCGATGTACATCGCCCACCATAGCCGCGTTCCATCGCATGCTAGGAACATTGTCATTGTTTGTAATTTTTTCAGCTTTTGTATCAGCCATTTTTTCAACACTAAGGTCGGCAATATATTCGGCATCCGATCTAGCTGCCGCTTTTGAACCTTCTAATTGTTGATCAAAGTAACGTTTAGTCAATTGATCCCAGTATCGATAGTTTGCAAGATTTGCAGAAAACTCGTTACTTATCTTTGGGATCTCTAATTGCTCAGTTGTAAGCAAATAGCCACCATGAGTGAGGTCTAACGTATAACCCCTTGTCGGTCCACCGGTTGTCATCACCAACATTGTTGCCGCACCATACAAAATATAGCCTGCGCACAGTTGAGCACTCCCATGTTGAAAGAACTGGGCTTCATCATCCGCTGGCACCTCTGAGCGTGCAGCATAAATCGTAAATATGGTTCCTATTTGGCCATTTACGTCAATATTGGAGGAGCCATCTAATGGATCAAAGGCAATGAGGTATTTACCTTCTTTATTACCTACTACCGTATAGTCTTCTTCCTCTGACGCAATAGCCATCACTGATGATTCATCTAACAACATGGTTTTAAGCAAGTCGTTTGCGATAACATCCAGTTTTTTTTGGATTTCACCCTGTACATTTTCGCTTAATGTTGAACCTAGAACATTACCGAGCGCACCTTGGCTCACTCGAAATGCAATTTCTTTTGACGCTGCAAGGATTGTCCTGATCACGATGATAAGTTCTGACTCAACGTTATCTCGTTTTAAAACCGCCGTTAGTCTTTTCATTTGGCATAACGTCCAATGCAATTGAGGTCTTCAAAACACTGAGCCAATCTTTGTGTCATTGAGACTTGAGCATGTTTCAGCCAAACCCTTGGGTCGTAATATTTTTTGTTGGGTTTATCAATGCCCTCAGGATTACCTATTTGACTTTGTAGGTACCCCTGATATTGATTGTAATAGCCCAAAACGCCACACCAGGATGCCCACTGAGTGTCGGTGTCGATATTCATTTTCACTACCCCATAATTAAGTGATTCCGCAATCAATTCAGGCTCAGTACCCGAACCACCATGAAAAACAAAATTAAGGGGATTTAGGCCTAGGTTAAACTTCTGAGCAACAAACCGCTGTGAGTCTCGCAGTATTTTTGGTGTCAGCACTACATTCCCAGGTTTATAAACTCCGTGAACATTGCCAAACGAAGCGGCAACAATAAAGTTCGAACTTATTGGGTTTAATACCTCAAAGGCATAAGCAACATCATTAGGCTGAGTATATAGTGCAGAAGCATCCATATGACTGTTATCAATACCGTCTTCTTCCCCGCCCGTACAACCGAGCTCGATTTCGAGTGTCATATTAAGTTTTGTCATATGTGTTAAATACTTGGCACAGGTTTCGATATTTTCGGTCAATGGCTCAGCTGACAGATCAATCATATGTGAGCTAAATAGTGGTTTCCCAGTATTAAAGTAATGTTGAGCGCCGGCTTCTAACAAGCCATCTATCCAATCCAACCGAGCTTTGTCTGCATGATCAGTGTGCAATATCACAGGAACTCCATAACTTTGCGCCACCGCATGAATATAATGTGCAGCTGCCACAGCCCCCATAACGGCGAGCTCAGTGCTGGCGGTTCGTACGCCACTGCCAGCAAAAAAACACGCGCCCCCGTAGGACAATTGAATAATAACAGGCGACTGCGCTTGGCTTGCCGCAGCAAGTGTTGCGTTAATCGGATCCGTACCTATGACATTTACCGCAGGTAAGGCATAACCTTTATTGCGGGCATCCGCAAATATGCGTGTAACATCTTCACCAACTACGACCCCGGATGGGACTAAATTTACAAGTTTGCTCATACTGCCACTCCAGATTACTTATTTGCGTTGCGACAAGAGTCGATAATCATTTGCCAATTTTTTGCTGTCACCCATTCGCTTTTCGCCATCCATGTTCCACCAACAGCAAATACATTGTTTAAAGACAGGTAGTCAGCTTTGTTGGTCGCGGTTACACCACCTGTTGGGCAAAATGTTACGTCTGAAAACACACTAGAAACCGCTGATAAAAAAGGAGCACCTCCCGATAACGATGCTGGAAACAGTTTCATTTCGGTAAACCCAAATTCCCGAGCTAACAAAATATCAGCGGTATTCGACACCCCAGGTAAACATGGGACATTTGTATCTGAAAGGTTTGTTAACAACGTTGCTGACCCAGCAGGAGTAACGATAAAATCGGACCCTGCTTGCAGAGCCTTAGTCAGCAATTCAGCATTTGTGACTGTACCTGCACCGACGCACAAGTCTGGTATTTCTGATTTTATGGCTTGTAACGCCGCCAATGACTCTTGAGTACGCAAAACAACTTCGACTAAACGAAGTCCGCCTTCATACATACATTCAGCAATTTTTACCCCTTCAGCAACTGATGACGTCTGGATTATTGGCAAAACAGTTTGCCCCGATAACAGCTCGGAAAATTGAGACATGATGGCTCCCTAAATTTATGTGTGTTTTGGGTTTGTTTAACTTTACAAACAACTCGATTGAAAGGTTTGCACTGTAAATACAGGGGTAACTTCCGAGTTCCCCCTGTTCTAACTAATTATTTTTGGAGCTGATCCGCAATTAACTTAGTCTGCAAATTGTCTGATAATGCCATTTAAGGTTTCTTTTGCGTCGCCAAAAATCATTCGCGTGTTTTCTTTAAAAAACAACGGATTATCAACACCAGCAAATCCTGTTGCCATGCCTCGTTTTAAGACAAATACGGTATTTGCTAAATCCGCATTAATGACCGGCATTCCGTAAATAGGACTGCCTTCCATATCACGAGCGGCTGGATTAACGACGTCATTAGCACCAATAACGATTGCCACATCAAAACCGTCAATACGAGGGTTTATTTCGTCCATTTCAAAAAGTTGTTCGTATGAAACGTCAGCTTCAGCCAACAAAACATTCATGTGACCCGGCATTCTGCCAGCTACCGGATGGATACCGTAAGCGACCTCAGCACCGTTATTTTCGAGCAACACCTGCAACTCTTTCATTGCATGTTGTGCTTGTGCTACCGCCATCCCATAACCTGGAATAACAACTACAGATTGCGCAGCTTCCAAAATGTAATAGGCATCGTCGGCACTAATAGGTTTAATTTCGCCTTCAAGTGTTATTGAATTACTTGTTACTTTTTGGAAGCCCGAAACAAGCACGTTTTTTAACGACCTATTCATTGCCTTACACATAGTATTGGTCAGAATAATGCCGCTGGCGCCCACTAAAGCGCCGGCGACGATGAGCAAATTATTTTGCAACGCAAATCCCGCAGCACACGCCGCTATACCGGAATAACTATTTAATAATGAGATAACCACAGGCATATCAGCGCCGCCGATTGGCATAACGACTAATAAACCTAAAACTAAAGCTGTTACAAAAATCAGCCATTGGATGTCTGATGATTGTGGTGAATTCAGAAGCTGAGTTCCCCCTGCCACCATTACAGTCAACACAGCCACATTTACTATAATTTGGCCTTTAAAAACCAATGGCCGCCCGGCAATGCGTTCGCTCAATTTGCCCCAGGCCAGCAACGATCCCGAGAACGTTACGCCACCTATAACCAATGCTAAAAAGCTAACAAACACAACAAAACTAGAAATCCCATCAGTCATTAAACTTGCCCAGGCAACGCCCACACTCGCTAAACCGCCGATACCATTAAATAACGACACTAACTCTGGCATGGATGTCATTGCGACTTTTTTTGCAGCATAAGCACCAACGATTGAGCCAATCAACATACTTACTAATAACAACTCATAAGACACAATGGCTTGATCTAACAAGGTAACAATAACCCCAGTTAACATAGCAATCGACGAAATTAGATTACCTTTACGAGCCGTTGACGGGTGTCCAAGTAATTTAAGACCCATAATAAATAGTGCTGCAACGATAACGTACACACCATTAATCAAAATATTCATATCCATAACGTATTCCTTACTTCGCTTTAAACATGGCTAACATGCGATCGGTAACCATATAACCACCCACCACATTAATTGTTGCTAAACACGCTGCAAATGCCCCCAAATATGTCGAGTACGACCCCATTTCGCCACCAGCGAGTGACATCGCCGCAAGTAACGAAATACCAGAAATCGCATTAGCTCCTGACATCAATGGGGTATGTAAAGTGGCTGGCACTTTACGAATAAGCTCAAAGCCAACAACAACCGATAATAGGAGGATAAAAAGAAGATAAATGGTCGTCATTACGCCACCTCATTAGAATTATTTGTGAGAGTAGAAGTTGCGGAGTTAGCCTGTGAAACTGCACCAGTATCGTATTGTGGCTTTTCTGTTGTTACTAATTGCACTTTGCCTTGCTGCTCATAAAAGTCGGCAATCGTCTGATTAACAATGACTCCTTTGTGAGTGATGACAGCCGCTTTAAGGATTTCATCCTGCAATTCAATTGGTAACGTTTGAGTTTCTATATCCCAACATTCAGAAACTAAACTGATAATATTGCTTGAGTACATTTGTGATGCATCACGGGCAACGTCATTTGCCCAAAAGCCGGTACCTACAATGGTAACACCTTCAACATTGACGACATCCCTGGCGACTGCACATTCAACATTGCCACCGTTTTCAGCTGCCATATCAACAATGACACTGCCTGGTTTCATTTGACAAATAACATCACGCTTAATTAACACAGGTGGTTTTCTACCAAACAATTGTGCCGTAGTAATCACCAAGTCCGAACTAGCAATACATTTAGCTTGTTCGCGTTGTTGAATGGCCATTTGCTCAGGGGTTAATGCCGTTGCATATCCTTGCGCTGTTTGCGCCGTTTCGCCTAAATCAATTTCCAAAAACTTTGCCCCTAAACTTTGCACTTGCTCTGCGACTACGGCACGTGTATCAAAAGCCGTGACTTGTGCACCAAGTCGTTTCGCTGTTGCTATTGCTTGCAGTCCGGCAACACCTGCACCAATGACAAATACCTTCATTGGTTTTAGTGTTCCAGCAGGAGTCATCATCATCGGCATAACACTTTGCAAATATTGCATGCCTTTTTGCACCATGACATAACCGGCCAAACTTGCCTGTGAACTAAGCGCATCCATTTTTTGACAACGGCTAATTCGTGGCAGCATTTCGACACTAATGCTTGTGATCTGTTGGTGACAAAATGTGTCGATTAAATCAAATTCATTAAAGGGATCTAAAAAGCTGATCACTAACGCACCTGGTTGTACGTTTTTGACCTGCTCATGATTGAGTTTATGGAGCGTCACTACAATGTCAGCGCCACTAATCACTTGTTTTTTCGTATGCAGTACCGTCGCACCAGCTTGCTCATAGTCAGTATCTGAGATGTAAACCCCTTTACCTAACCCCGACTCAACAAGGACTTCCATGCCTAACCGTTTATAGGCCGCGACATTTTGAGGCAACAATGAACAACGATTTTCAAACTCGATATTTTCTCTTGGGAATGCGATATTAACCACGTTTCCTCCTAACTTTAGGTGTGACTCTCCCCTAGCCGCCACGTACGCGTTTTGACTATAGGAGATATTGACTGAACAAATATGTATTAGGCTTGTTTAAGCCCTTTTTGTACGAATAGTGAAACTAAGTTGGGTGCGTCGTATCATTTGCCTCCAAACTTGCTTTAAATAGATTAAAAGTGTCGCGCTCGACAATCGCGCCAGGATGCTGAATGACAAACCCTGCTACTTTAGCCGCCATCAAAACAGACTGCTTAATTGCAATACCATTAAGACGATTACCAATATAAGCCCCATTAAACGAATCGCCTGCTGAGGTAGTATCAACTACATTATCGACTGGAATAATGGCGACTTTGCATAACTTGCCCTGAGAAATGGTATAGACTTTTTCTGGACCATTTTTAATCACAATTTCATCGATATTAAATGGCGCTAAAAAACGGATAATGTCGGGGATCGTATCCAGTTGATATAGTGATTCTAAATCTTCAACCCCCGGTAATACCATATCGCTCATCTCGAATGCTTTTGCATATTGCAGCTTTGTTTCATCCGTTGAGTTCCATAATTTAGGTCGGTAATTAGGGTCAAATATCACCTTAACCCCACCATCTTTAAGCCGGTTTACTAACTGCCAAAACATGTCACGTAATTCAGGCTGGATCACTGCTAAGCTAATGCCGGAAATAAACAGCCAATCACTTTGTTTTAATCCGGATACCAAAGTTTCGTCTATCGCCGCTATAAATGAACGCGCCGCTGAATCATTCCGCCAGTAAGTAAATGTTCGCTCCCCCTCCTCATCAGTATTTATCCAATATAACCCCGGCGCTTTTGTCACGCTGTGAGTGATAAATTGGCAGCCAATATTTTCAGCTGCAAAACGTGACAGCATATTTTGACTTAACACGTCATGACCAACTTGCGTTGCAAATTCAACACTTAATGTTGGAAACAGTCGTTTTAAATACACACAGGTATTGTAAACATCACCGGCAAAACCTTGTTGGATTTGACCGTTTTTATCGGTCCGCAACTCCACCATACATTCGCCAAAACTGACAATTGATTTCACGTAACTGCTCCTATAAACCTAATAAATTTGGAAGAAACTCGCTTATTGCCGGTATCGCGGTCACTAAACCTAACGCCACAACCATAGCTGCATACAATGGCAATATTGGTTTGACAATTTCGGCAATAGAGACTTTCCCTATACTGCAACCGACAAATAACACACTGCCTACTGGCGGCGTACATAATCCAATTGAAAGGTTTAAGATCATCATGATCCCAAAATGCAACGGCGAAATACCTAATGACTCAGCAACAGGTAAAAATATTGGGGTGAATATCAACACCGCAGGTGTCATATCCATAAATGTTCCAATCACCAACAGAACTAAATTGATAATTAACAAGATATAAAGCGGGTTGTCAGACAACGCCAACATAAAGTTGGATATGGCTTGTGGTATCGCCTGATACGACAACAACCACGACATTGAAGAAGAAGCCGCGATTAACAACATAACGATTGATGTGGTTCGAATGGCCTGTAATAACAAAGGATAAATATCATCATGACTAATTTGTCGATAAACAAATACCGCGAGTACAAAGGAATACAATACGGCAACAGCACCCGCTTCTGTCGGGGTAAAAAAGCCACAAATAATCCCGCCTATAACTAACACCACTAGAGCAAGAGATGGGATCGCACCAATAAAAGCAGTCCAAAACGGCTTTATCGCTATGGTATTTTTAGGCACTTGATTAGTGCGTTTTAAATATATCGCTGCGGCAGTCATCAATAAAAAAGTCACTAATAAACCAGGTAAATAACCTCCTATAAAGAGCGCTGCGATTGATACCCCCCCACTAGCAAGTGAATAAATAATAAGTATGTTACTCGGTGGGATTAACATCCCTACCGTTGACGCAGTAACCGTTACGGCGGAACTAAATGGTCGTGAATACCCGGACTTTTCCATCGCTGGGATCATAAACCCGCCAACCGCTGATGTCGCTGCAACCGCCGAACCGGAAATAGACCCAAACAAGGCGCAGGAAATAACATTTACATAGGCTAAGCCACCAGGTAAACGGCCAACTAACGCCATCGCAAAGTCGATTAACCGACTTGCAATACCGCCACTTCCCATTAAATAACCTGATAAAATAAAAAACGGAACCGCTAATAAAGCAAAACTATCAACCCCTGCAACTAAACGCTGTGCAATAGTTGTTAATGCCGGCAATACATCAATCGACGCCACCATTGAAACAAATGTCGCAATGATAATGGCAATTGCAATAGGTTGATTTAGTAGTAACAGCGCGAAAAAAGCGCCAAACAATAATAACTCAGTCATTTTGAGCTCCCTTTTGGTCGTCCGATAATGATTTATTTGGTTCGTTTGATAATGCGTCGGTTGTCGACATAAAACGTTCCAAAGCAAACAACACAAATAACAATCCCGCAATTGGCAACACCATATAGATATAAGCCATGTTTATGCCCAACACGGATGAAAACTGCTCCATTGAGTAAACAATGTAAACCACGTTACCACCGCCAATGCACAACACTACAACCCCAAAGATCAGCGCGAGCAACGCATTCATTTTTCGAATAATAGTCTGTGTTGTTGGTTTAGTTTTGCTTACCAATAAATCAAATCCCAAATGATCCGCATGACGATAGGCAACGGCAGCCCCTAACATGCTGATCCAAATCAGCAGGAATCTGGCTATTTCTTCAGTAAAAGAGCTTGGACGTTCGAGTAAAAATCGCGTGATAACCTGCCACGATACGTCGACTATCAAAATCACAAGTAAACCTGCAACAAATTTACTGACAAACTTACCGATGACGTCACAGAACAAAGTTAATAGATTCATTTGGCCACTACCTCACGTTGAATTGCAGTCACCAACGAGCTGATTTCTGGGTTGGTTATATCTTGATAAAGTTTTTTAACACTCGCTCTAAAGGGAGCTTTGTCGGGGATAATGACGTTAACACCGTGTTTTTTGACTTCACGAAGCGCCATCTCTGTCGATTCTTGCCACAATTGTCGTTGAAACTCAGTCGCCGATTTCATCGCTTGTTGAACCCAGCTTTTTTGCGCGGCATTTAGTTGTTGCCATAAGTGGGTACCTATTATAATAACGTCTGGAATAGAAGTGTGTTCGTCGAGCACATAATATTGGCTGACTTCGTAATGCTTAGAGTAAAAGAAACTTGGCGGATTATTTTCAGCGCCGTCAACAACTCCTTGTTGCAATGCTGTATAAAGCTCACCCCACGACACCGGAGTCGCAGCCCCGCCCATGGTATTCACCATATTGACGGCACTTTGACTATTCATGACTCTAATTTTTAGCCCTGCTAAGTCATTGGGAGCTTCAACTTTAGCAGAGGTCGCATAAAAACTTCGGCTGCCAGCGTCAAAATAACCAAGCCCTTTAATTCGAAACCGTTCTCCCTCAGCAAGTAACGATTCACCTATTGGCCCGTTTAGAATTTGCCAGTAATGTTCTTGATCGGTAAATAAATAGGGCAGTCCAAAAACTTTCATCTTAGGAACAAAAGCTTCGAGTGAGCTTGCCGAGACCTTGGTCATACCCAAAGTTCCAAATTGGATCAATTCAATGATTTCACGTTCTGTGCCTAATTGCCCAGCTGGAAATATCTGAACGTTAAGCTGCCCAGCCGATAATTCAAGCAGTTCAGCTTGGAAATGTTTTAACGCTAAATGTACTGGATGATTAATATCTAGCCCGTGTGCAAGTCTAATGACTTTATTCACTTCCCCTTTATCAGTGCAGCTAGTGGCTCCCCCTATTAGGGTTAGCACTGTAATTACTCGTACTACATACCTTTTGAAAATTGATCGCATACGGCCCTCTAACTTTGAATTTTTGGTAAACCCACTTTTGCCTTCACCTTACAGCAAACCAAAAGCGAAACCAAGATTAATTGGTCATGCCACCTGACCATAATATTACACTGACACTAAAAATTTCAACAACTTTATTGTTTCTCGTGTTATTGTTAGCGATATTAAGCATTCAATAATTTGTTAGAAACAGCGATATCAAAGCTTCTCAAGTGTTTTAAAGGAAAAGAATTGTGGAACTCGAAACCATAAAAATTCAAAGGTTATACGTTAAGGTGGCCGAACAAATCTCTAGGTTAGTACAGGAAGGTGAACTAAAACCAGGTGATAGACTGCCGTCCGAACGTGAGTTAGCAGAAAAAATAGGCGTCAGCCGCCCAACAATTCGTGAAGCTATGATCGCCTTGGAAATAGCGGGAATAATAGAGATAAGAACAGGTTCTGGTATTTATGTAGTTGAGCAAAAACCTGAGTTAGCGCTATCTGACGAAGGGGTTGGCCCGTTTGAGGTTTTAGATACTCGATACATTATAGAAGCCGAAGCTTGCGCCTTAGCCGCGGCCCGAATTACAGAAGAACAACTTGAAGAATTAAATCAAACCATTAAAGAAATGGAAGAGGAAGAGAAACGCCCAGACGCCTCTGAAAAAGCCGATATGAAGTTTCATATGTTAATTGCCGAAGCCAGCCAAAACTCAGCGATCAGCGCGATTGTTAAGTGGCTTTGGGAGCTTAGAAATCAGTCAGCATTGAGCAAAGCATTTATGGCTAGACTACGTGAAGAAGGCATCCATCCTTCTATTAATGAACATAAACGTATTGTCGACGCGCTTGCTAAACGCAACCCAGAAAAAGCTCGAAACGCAATGAAAGCTCATATCGAAGGTGCTTCGGACGCCGCGGCAACTTACTTTTCTAGTAAAAAATAGTATATCCCCTCACTATTTCTTCTTTGGTATAACCACTTAGCATAAGCGAGTGGTTATATATTTATCTAATATTTTCAAACACTTAAGCCGAAATCATTGTGGTTTTTGTCGTCTATTTAATGAAAATCGATATTTCTGTTTGCAAAATTCGACGTACATGTGGTTAAATTGACAGGTGGCCTTACCAATATTTAAATTATTACGGTGGAAGTAGAATATTATGAAAGAGACATGGCGCTGGTTTGGACCAAACGATTCAATTACTTTAGACATGATAGTGCAAACGGGTGCTTCGGGCATCGTTACTGCTATGCATGAAGTCCCAACGGGTGAATGCTGGACATATGAAAGCATTGTCGACCGAAAGAAACTAATTGAAGCGTCAGGTCTAGAATGGACAGTGGTAGAAAGCGTACCTGTTCACAATGATATAAAAACACGTACCGGTGATTTTAAGCGGTATATTGAAAACTATAATCAAACATTGATCAATCTCGGTAAGGCCGGGGTCGACACGGTATGTTATAACTTTATGCCGGTGGTTGACTGGACTCGCACCAATCTAAACTACAAATTGCCCAATAAGAGTTTTGCACTTCGTTTTGAAATGACTGACTTTGTTGCATATGACGTATTTGTTTTAAATCGCAAAAATGCCAGAAATGACTACAAACCAGAAGTCATTGCCAAAGCTAAAACTCGACTTAATAATATGAATGCTAAAGAAGTTGAAGAGCTGGAGAAAAACATTATTGCCGGACTTCCTGGTGGCGAAGGCTCTTATAGTCGCGAGTCAATTTTAATTGCTATCAACGAATTTATTGAATTAGGGACTGAAGGATTAAGACAGAATCTTTTTTCATTTTTAGAAGAGATCATGCCAACCGCCGAGTCTGCAGGCATTAAAATGTGTATACATCCGGACGATCCACCGTTTTCACTATTTGGTTTACCGCGTGTCGTTTCTACTCAATCAGACGCTCAAGCTATTATAGACGCTGTGCCTAGTTCATCAAATGGACTGACATTATGTGCCGGTTCTTATGGGGCACGTGGAGATAACGATCTTGTTTGCATGGCCAACGCATTTGCCGAACGCATTTATTTTGTCCACCTTAGAAATGTTATTAGAGAAGTGGATGGTTCATTTTTTGAATCTGAGCACCTCTGCGGTGACAACGATATGGTTGGATTAATACAAGCCCTTTTGAAAGCCGAAACAACAAGTGGCAATTCGATCCCAATGAGACCAGATCATGGCCATTTACTCGCAGACGAGATTGGTGCAGAAGGCGTTAAACCTGGTTATTCGTACCAAGGTCGAATGAAAGGTTTAGCCGAATTACGCGGCGTTATGCACGCGTTAGAACAACTAAAATAAGGTTTGTACCATGGCTTCTTTTTTGCACCCAGACCGATTGTTTTCAAGTGATGTGACACAACGACAAATTGCCCAGCGCATATATCAGCAAATTAGTGGATTACCCATAATTAGCCCTCATGGGCATACTGATCCAGCTTGGTTTGCAGAAAATGAAAATTTTTCAAATGCAGCCGAGTTGCTCATTGTCCCCGACCATTACGTGTTCAGAATGTTATATTCGCAGGGGATTTCTTTGTCCGATTTGGGTGTAGGCCTGGGTCCATTATCGATTGATCAGGCTCAACGTGTTTGGCAAACCTTTGCAGACAAGTATTATTTGTTCCGTGGAACACCCAGTAGTATGTGGCTAGATTATGTATTTTCAGATATTTTTGATCTTGAAACACCATTATCATCCGCTAACGCCAGTCATTATTTTGATCACATAAACGCTAAGCTAGCGACTGAAGCCTATAAACCACGCGCCTTATTTGACCGATTTAATATCGAGACATTGGCAACTACTGAGCAACCCCTTGACCAACTGAAGCATCATCAAAAGATTCAGGAAAGTAGCTGGCAAGGTAATGTCATTACCACATTTAGGCCAGACAACTTTACTGATCCTGAGCACCCAACGTTTGCTAATAGCATGGTTGAACTCGCAACCATGTGTAATTCAGAACTAACCACATTTAACGACTATTTAGATGCAATTAGACAACGTAGAGTACACTTTAAATTGCGTGGCGCGACAGCAACGGATCATAGTCATCCAACGGCTTTTACCGCTGATCTCGACGAGGCAACAAAAGAACATTTATTTCAGAAAATAAAAACGCTTTCTTTTACGCCTGCAGAAGCTGAATTATTCCGTGGCCAAATGATAACGGAAATGGCAACGATGAGTATTGATGACGGGCTAGTTATGCAATTGCACCACGGCTGTTTCCGTAATCATAACCGTCCATTGTATGAGCAGTTTGGGACAGACAAAGGCGCAGACATTCCTCTGCAAATCGAATTTGTTAAAGCACTGCAACCCTTATTAAGCAAACATGGAAACAACCCAAATCTGACCATTATTTTATTTACCTTAGACGAAACAACCTACAGTCGTGAAATTGCACCGTTGGCCGGGCATTATCCCGCCTTAAAAGCTGGACCAGCTTGGTGGTTCCATGACAGCCCAGAGGGAATGAAGCGTTTTAAAGAGCAAGTAATAGAGTCGGCTGGCTTCTACAATACGGTTGGGTTTAATGACGACACTCGTGCCTTTATGTCTATTCCAGCGCGCCACGACGTGGCCCGCAGAATAGACTGCGCGGCGTTAGCAAAACTAGTGGCCGAACACAGATTAAGAGAAGACGAAGCAATTGAAGTTGCCATCGACTTGACCTACAACTTAGTCAAAAAGGCATATAGGTTTTAATTATGAACCAACTTCTAAATCTTACAACGATGGCCTTATTACCTAAAGCCGTTGTTCGTCCCAAATATGACTTTGCATCTCGCACGGCGTCAATTGTGCATATTGGGATTGGCGCTTTTCATAAAGCCCATCAAGCAACCTTTACCGAAGATATGATGGCGCAAACTGATGGTAACTACCGGATAATTGCCGTAAGTCTTCGAAGTGCCGGTATGCGCGACAGCTTAAAAGCACAGGACTATTTATATACCGCTATTGAAAGATCCAATAAAACGGAACAAGCACGGGTTATTGGCGCACTTCAAGAGGTTTTAGTTGCACCAGAAGATCCACAATCTGTTGTTAACGTATTATCAAATGATTCGATAACGGTCGTTACTGCAACAATAACTGAAAAAGGCTATTGTCTTTTACCGGGCAATACTGGACTTGATTTAGCTCATACCGATATTCAACATGACCTAAACAATCCAAACACCCCAAAAACCATGGTAGGTTTTATTGTTAGGGCTTGCCAAGTTAGACAGCAAAAAAACGGTAAAGGTTTTACATTTATCAGTTGCGATAATTTGCCAGACAATAGCAAAATGGCCGGTAAAGCGATTTTAGAATTTGCCCAGAAAATAAATGCCGACCTTGCACGTTGGATCAAATCTAATGTCAGTTTTAGCAACAGTATGGTTGACCGGATCGTACCGGCCGTAACCCCAAACGATATTGAAAGTTATACTCTAAACAACGGAGTTATCGACAACGCACTAGTGACAAGCGAACCTTTTAGGCAGTGGGTAATAGAAGATAACTTTAATGGTGACCGGCCTCCTTGGGACCTTGCCGGTGCGTTATTTGTTAAGGATGTCAGCCAGTATGAACGACTAAAACTACGATATCTAAATGGCAGCCACTCAGCATTGGCTTACCTTGGTAAAATTACAGGCCACCAGTTTATTCATCAAGCAATTGCCAACCCGACATTAAGACGATTAGTTGAAGCATTGATGGCGGACATGAAACGAACTTTGTCATCGTCAATGGACTTTAACTTTGACGATTATGGCAATGTCATTATTGACCGCTTCTTGAATGATGAAATTCAATACCAAACTCAGCAAGTTGCAACTGATGGCTCGCAAAAGTTACCTCAACGGATAATGGCCCCAATGCAGGAATTATTAGCAGACGATTATTTGTCTAAGCCCATGTGCCTCGTTTTAGCGGGTTGGGTACGTTACCTATCGGGTATTTCAGAGCTGGGAGAGACTCACGCGGTGTCCGATCCAATGGTACAGCAACTGCAAGGTATATGTGGTGATAAAACATTAACACCGATACAAAAAATTTATCAACTAATGGAGATTGATGGGTTGTTTCCTGCGGCGATTAAAAACAACACTACCGCTATTGACCAGATAAGCGAATATGTTATTAAAATGAGCGACGATGGTGTAATTTCAACTATAGATACAGTATTTAGTTAGCGATGCCCTGAGCTCAGTTGTTTAGAAATAGTAATGTTCAAGCCATAAAAAAAGCGGGAGGTTAAAGACCTCCCGCTATTATTAGTCGCTAATTTTTAACATCATCATTATCATTTACAACGTCTTGTTCGCCGGTTGATTTTAGTGAGCTATTCGATTCGTTGTAATCATTTGCAACAGACACATCTCTTATGTTTTTCTGCACAGTTATAATGGCAAACAAAGCCAAAAAAAATGACATGCCATAGAAGCCTTTTTCACTTAACAATAAAGTTGCATTTACAAGCCCAATAACGAGTAAGGCGATTGCAGCGGCAAAAGCGATCCAACACATTCCTAAAAAGACTTTTGTTACAGAGATCCCATCTTGATTATCTCTAATTGTTTTCTGCAGAGTTACAGCTGAAAACATAGCAAGTAGGAATACAGCAAAAATAGTAGCCTTTTTCAATTAACTCTAACTCTGCATTCCACAAGCCAATCAAATAACCAATGACTCCAATAGCCAACGCGCCTAACGTCCTTAATATATAAGTAGAAGTTGGCCTACCTATGTATTGTTAAAATGCATATATAGTTTGTCCTTTTTAAGATTTAGGTTAGCTCTAATTGAGAACTCCAGTGTAATTTTGACCACTTTTGAATAATTCTACAAAGGGGCTTCTATTACGCTAATCAGTGCAAATTTAAATCGAATTACAAAAGTGAAGTCAGCAAATTCATATTTTAAACTAGATGTTTTCTCTATGTTTCCACACTATCAACAAACTAACACTACTTTTCCAATCAAATTATCGCTGACAGCTTTTCCGCTTACTAACAGGTTAACAATCTAACGTGAAATTACACTGCTGTTTGACTAATTTGGGTACTAATAAAACCAGTTAGTTAAAATACAACATATTAAATCCAGCGCAAAAAAAAGCCAGTGAATATCACCGGCTTTGACTTCAACAACATAATAAATAGTTCGCCCTATTTTTACGTCTAGGGCCAAGACGGCATGCCTATTTAGAAGAATTTATATTTCATCGTTAATGAATAAACTCGACCCGCAAATTTTGTTGCGCGTGGTTGCCATTCATTGTTTTGATATTCTTCATACAAGGTATCAGTTAAGTTATACGCTTTGAAACTCACACTTAAATCGTCAGTAAAGTTATAATAAGCAGAAGCATCTAAGCGGCCCGCGGCTTTCACACTGCGGTCACTAGAACCATTGGCTGTGCCAGTCGTTCTTAAGTCATATGCAGTACGGTAGTTATATGCAAAACGTAGCCCGTAGTTGTCTTGCTCATAATAAGCGATTGCATTGTATGACTCATCAGAGATACCAGGAACACGTGCTTCGTCGCTTTCATCTTGAGACGTACTTGAATAGTTAAGTACCCCACCTAATCCATTAAAAGGGTAAGGTAGAAAATCTAAGTTCTGTTGGATAGCTAACTCATAACCACTTACAGAAATTGTATCTTCAATGTTAATCAAGCCGTTCATTCGAACTTCGTCACCAGCTTCGAGCAATGTTGGGTCAGACAAACTGTCGTTACCATCGGTGATACATGTACCGTCGGCTTGTTGTGATAACGCACCTAGATTTACGCCAGTACCTTCCAACGAAGCGCTGTCACAAAGTCCTTCGCTATCAAATAGATTAGAGATTTCTTTGTTGAAAAAAGCTAACGTAATTGCACTGCCCTCACGGTTATACCACTCAAGTGACAAATCGTATGAATCAGCTTCAAATGGCTTGATGCCAACACCTGGTAGTCCAACTGTCGCTAGTCCAGGAATATATGTAAATTTCGCTGAAGGGTTAGCTGAACGTAGATCAGGTCGAACTAGACTCTTGTTATAAGCCATACGAAGCATAAACTCTTCATCTTCGTCGAGGTTAACCGCAAAGTTTGCACTTGGTAAAAAGTGGCTATAATCGTCTGGGTAAACACCTTCGTCTAGGTTATTAATATCACCTTGACCTGCTAATGGCGCTCTTGATTCAGTAGAAGAATCAACAAAACGTCCACCTACATTACCAGTAATAAATCTATCACCTAAGTCCACTTCAATATTAGCCATACCGTAAAGGGCATGTGTCTCTAGTGAAGATGAATAAATTAGACCATCAGCTTGGCGACCACCACGTTGGATATAACCCATTGGCGTGTAAACTGGTAATTCACCGTCACTAGATGCACCAACATCATTAATATCGATGGTGTTTTTAAGACCTTCATTCATAGAAGCAAAGTCAAACGAACGCCAGCCCTCTCCGGCGCTTACAAAGCCTGGCGCTAGCCCACCAAAAAATGACTCTTCTGAAGTATATGACGGGTCGGTAATAGAAGCCGATGTTAGGATGCCTGTTGGGTCGACGCCGACAGATGACCCTTTAGCATAAGTTGAATCTTGAGAAGACTCAGCGTAGCGATAACCAAACTTCACACTTGTTACAAACGAATCGTCAAACGTATATTCTGTATTAAATTCCAACGAGTTTGCTTCATGTTCGATTTGCTCGTAGTTACCAGTTATGATCATGTACAAACCATTATCAGCTCCCACTAACGCCGTATTTGCCACTTTGTCTTTAACATTCCAATTAGCATTGTCAAAGTCCATCGCGCTATTGGCATTTTCCATATCAAAGTAAAAATCACCGATATCGCCTTCACCTGTATAAACACGACCGTTGACGCCTGAATCATTAATTCTTGAAGACAATAATACTTCTGCACGTTGGTTAACGGCGTCTGATAGTGTTAATTTAGCATCAACTTTCCATGCGTCACGCTGCCATTCAACATCAAACAAATACGCGTTTGATTCTTGTTTTTGAGCATCTTGACGATTATCAAAATAATAACGCGCGTTATTAAAATCGACTCCAGATAATACGTAAATTGGTTCACCATCTTTACCGACTGCTCCGGTATTTCTAGGTGGAAAATCAGACAACGGCGTTATACCTACCGTTTTTTGATCTAAACGCATTTCAAGCTGTTCCAAACGGCTACCGTCCAGTTCTTTGCTTGTCATTATGGTATTAAATCCAAATTTAAGTTCGTCAGTTGGTTGAAATTCAATACCACCTGAAAACGACAAACGGTCACCCGTGTTGGTTTCACTTTGCTGGCGATATTCACCAGGCATTTGGATGATCGCATCCGCCGGTAAGTTATTAGCAGCTTTCCAATCATTTAGCGAACCGACATTGCCAGTTCCTTGATCATAATTTTGGCTTGAAATCGTGTCATAGGCATTAATACGAATAACGTCTCGGCGGAATGTTTGTTTGGAATACGCTAAAGTAGCATTAACAGCTAATACATCTTCGATTAAATGGGTAGAACCAGAGATAACAGCTTCAGGTTCAATTGAATCCGCCAATTCTTCGTTTCTGAATCCTATTTGCGCTTTTAGATACGCCTTACGACTTAATGCACCACGCAACTGCTGGTCGACAACCCCTGCAATACCACCCTCAGGCATTTCAGCAGATAACGATTTAACTACCGTGATGCCTGAAAAAACAGATGGGTCAAAAGCACCAAATGGGTTGGCTGCACCATATGCCGATGTTGAAGTATTACGTGTTGGTGTTGCAATTGATTGGCCGTTTGCTGTTGTTAAAACAAATCCAGACGGTAAGCCACGTAAGTTAATACTTGATTCTCTTCGGTCGCCTTCTCGATTTAACTGAACACCGGCTACCGCTTGTAATGCCTCACCCATATCAAGTGCTGGCAATGAACCGATATCATCGGCAGAAATACCATCAACAATTTGTGACGATGTTTTTTTCTCATTTAGCGCTGACTCTAAATTGCCACGAAATGAACCTTTAACTGTTATGACTTCGATATCGTCATCTTTCGCTGTTTCTTTGTTGTTTTCTGCCGCCATAACTTGCGTGCCAAATCCACTTAGGATTAGACCAACCGCAACTGTTACCGCTTTCTTTGAAAACCTTGAACTTGAGTTTGTTCCTTTAGTCCACATTGAAAATCTCCCCGTTGATTTATTCTAATTATTCAATTTCAAATTGTTGTGTCGTGTTATCCACGAGATGAATATTTAAACATATTAACCTTACTGTCAAGTGGCCTTACCAATTATTTTCTATTTAATTTCACTTAGCTTCAAATGATCCATGTCAGAAAACTCCTGGTTTTCTCCACCCATTGCCCAAATAAAGGTATATGCAGCGGTTCCTACGCCACTGTGAATTGACCAGCTAGGAGATACCACCGCTGTCTCCGGTGCCATTACCATTGACTTTATTTCGGTAGGTTCACCCATCAAATGAAATACCACCTCTTCTTTTGGAACATCAAAATACATGTATATTTCAGACCGGCGAGCATGCGTATGCGGCGGATTAGTATTCCAAACACTGCCTTCAGCAAGCTCAGTAAAGCCCATTACTAACTGACAACTGTCTGCGACTCCGGGACAAATCGATTGATAAATGGTTCGTTCGTTACAAGTTGCAGATGCACCTAATTCAAGCTTGTTTGCTTCATCTTTAGTGACTAATTTGGTTGGTAAGCTTTGGTGCGCTGGATAACTAATTAAGTAAAACTTGGCGGGATTTGAATCCTCATTACTTTCAAAACTAATTTCAACACTGCCACGGCCAATATAAAGACTGTCTCGGTTGTTTAAGGTATAACGAGTTCCGTCAATAGTAACGGAACCTATAGCACCAATATTAATGATGCCGACTTCTCGTCGCTGACAAAAATAATCAGCGGCTAACTCTTTATATACTGGTAAATTAATTGCTTTATTTACCGGCACAACTCCGCCAACTACACCTCGGTCGATATCTGTATAAGTGATATTCAACTCACCTGTTTTGAACAAGCCGTTAACAGTGAATGAATCTTTAAGCTGTTCATTTGTCATAGTTTTATAGCGAACAATGTCCGCTGTGTGTAAATTTTTCATAGTAAAATACTCTTCGTTTTTTAGATCAAATTTGGGTTTAATTATTGGTTTGTTAAGGTTATTGAAATGGGGGAATTTAGCATTTGAACTTCTTGTTCAAGTCGCTCAATAAAGCGCTCTTGGGTCGCACTACCATTTATGCCACCTTGCCAATCCGCCATAAAGTAGTAAGAAACCATATTGTTTTGGCTATTCAATACGACAGCTTGGTTGTCTTGGCTAATCTGTATCCCAGCGGAATTCTCTAAGCGGTCCGTTAACTTGTAGAAAACGGCTAGCCCCAAATTATCACCAGCTAAACTCTGCTTTCCATAACTGGCAATATAAGCCCAACCTTTTGAATTTATCGTTGCAGGTTGCAGTAAATCCAAGTTGTGATTTACGAACCCCGTTACCCATTTTGGTAATTCTAGAGCCGACTTTGCGACAACTTTTACTTTAGCGTCACCGTGATTCATCGAATAGCTTACAGTCGCATCTGTTGTACCTGCAGGTGTGGACCAGTTGGAAAATTGAAGCGTAAATTGCGCGGTATTGACGCCGTTTGATAACTGGACTTTAAGGTCATCAAATGCGGACATTTTTGTAAGCTGTCCTTTATGCCAATTACCAGGAGTCCCGATACCAAAAGACGCGCCAACTTTAAGGACATCCATCCCCCATTCGGATAATTCATGATAATTGGACCCATCAACGCCGACAATTGGTAAAACCAATTTTGTCGTGGTTTTTCCAAATACATCCATCGAGCCACGGTAATCAAAGTAATAGCGGTAAGCTATCTGATTTGATTCAATACCGATACCTTCGTATTTAAATAAGCGATCTCCGACAAAATGTTGTTCTGGTAATGTGTAATTTGTTACTGAAAAATATTGACCATCTTGCAACTTATTGTCCTTACCCGGAGTTCCGCCGACTCTAACTGCGAGTTCAGTTTGAGTACGAATGTTAGTGTTGTTATTCGCACCAACATTCGGATTGTGATACAAAGTAACGGTACGGCTTTGGTTCGCTTCAAAATCAACTAACAGTAGGATTTCATTGGCTATTTGATCACCATTACAATCTGTAATCTGAGTCGGGATTTGACTATTATTTACAAATGCAAAAATAGACTCGATAGCAAAAGGTAGACGACTCTGTGGTAGGCATATTTCTGCATTATCACGTGTAATTGGTAAATTATTTTTCGTAATATATTCAATTTTTTGCCATTTTGACGGCCCGGATGCTATCGCTAAGCCACTGATAAAAATAGAAATTACTAACATTGTTTTATAGGTATATGACGTCATTTTGTTCCTCTACCTTAGGTGTAGACATTCAATAAAAGCCAATATACACTATCAAAATTGGCATTACCACATTACCAATAATTTATAATTTCTTTTATGAAAAGACGTATTGAAGGGAAGAAGATGAAAATAAGTAACCTAATTGGCCTGACAGCCAGCATGATAGCAAGCCTATTAACGATAGCTTCCTGTGCAGACGAACCAGCACACATAAGTGATCCAACCCACACTAAGGTGCCTGCTCCAGTTAAATATGCAGCACCAACCACAATTGAACAGCAATTTAGTAAACAATTTTCATTGGATAATATTCAAACAATTGCCAATCAAGTTGCTGACTATCAATTGTCTTTGTTTGATATCCGTTCAAATCAGATGCGTCCTGAGGGTCGTGCGAGTGGAATTCCCAATGGTTGGATGTACGCAACTTTGCATATTGGTCTTGAAGCATATGCTGCCGCATCTGGACAACAAGAATATGAACAAGCGGTAATAAACCTGTCTCAACTTAATCAATGGAAGCCAGGACCAAGGCTCTACCATGCAGATGACCATGCCGTTTCGGATGTGTATCTAGAGTTATATGAAAAATATGGCTTTAAATATCAAATCACACCGACAAAAAAAGTATTGGATGGAGTGCTAGCTGCTCAAAAGACAAATTCCCTCGTTTTTGATAACAATGACAAATACACAGAGTATTTAGATGGTCGAAAATTTGTAGACCCAAGTTGCACTTATCGGTGGTGTTGGGCTGATGCAATCTTTATGGCACCACCTGTATGGGCACATATGGCAAAAATAAGTGGTAACAACAAATATCTCACATTTATGGACTCTGAATTTTGGGCAACAACTGAATACTTATTTGATGAAAAAGAATCACTATTTCTGAGAGATAGTCGCTACTTTGAAAGACGTGATGATGAAGGTCGAAAAATATACTGGAGTCGGGGCAACGGTTGGGTATTAGCAGGTATAGCAAGAACGCTTCGCCACTTACCAGATGATTTTAAAAACAAATCTAAATATGAATTTCTATTTACTCGTATGAGCAAACGACTTGTCGCGCTGCAAAATGAATCGGGAAACTGGCCAAGCTCGCTACTTGATGCATCAGATTCAGTTGCTCGAGAAACAAGTGGTACCGCACTCATAGTTTACGCTATGGCATGGGGTGTAAATAATGGTTACTTGGATAAACAAACATATTTACCAGTAATCACTAAAGGCTGGGATGCAATCGTTTCTAATGTTCACCCATCAGGCCAAGTTGGCTGGGTTCAACAGGTTGCATTTGCCCCTGGTTCTGCCTCTAAAAATGACAGCCAATTATATGGTAGCGGCGCTGTATTATTAGCCGCAGCAGAGATCACAAATCTATTACAGTCAAGCAACTAGAGAATGAGCATGAACCCATATATAAATTCCTTGTTTTCCGTCGAGTCTAAAGTCGCCGTTATAACTGGGGCGAGTCGAGGGCTAGGACAGTCAATGGCCATTGCATTGGCTAAATCTGGTGCACGTGTTGTTGCTGTTGCAAGTTCAGAGCAAAGTATATTGCGCACCAAACAATTGTTGTCTGACATCGCAGGCGATCATTTGTGTCTTGGTTGCGACCAGTCAAAACCGAATGAAATTATCGATACCGTTGATGCAACAATGGAAAAATATGGTCGTATTGACATCTTGATCAACAACGCAGGGATAATAAGACGCGCCCCTGCAGTAACTCATTCTGATGAAGACTGGTTAGATGTAATTGAAACAAACCTAAATGGTGTGTTTCGATTTTGTCGTGCTGTGGGTAAACATATGTTGGCCCAAAAAAGTGGCAAAATTATTAATATTGCATCACTTTTGAGCTTTTCTGGAGGCATTACAGTTCCATCATATGCTGCAAGTAAAGGCGGTGTAGCGCAATTAACAAAAGCATTGGCCAATGAATGGGCTGATAACGGCATTCAAGTAAATGCCATTGCACCGGGTTATTTTGCTACAGATAATACTGAGCAGCTACGCCAAGATCCAGATCGTAATGCGAGTATTACCGCCCGTATTCCAAGTGGCGAATGGGGCGAACCAGCTGATCTCAATGGAGCTACACTCTTTTTATCAAGTAAAGCGTCAAACTATGTCAATGGCCACATTATGTTGGTTGATGGCGGTTGGATGGCGAGGTAATCAAAATGAAATTCGTAAAATTAAAATCGACCTTACTTAACAGTGTAAAAAAGGCAGTTAAAACTGCCGGCCTTTTAAGCTTGCTAATAACAAGCCAAGTTTTTGCCAACACTCTTGCTATTGCAAAGACTAATATTAATGCTGATTGGCAATATCTAGCGAACAATACAAATAGTGTAAATGATGCGTTAAAAAATTCCGACTGGCAGCCTATTTCGCTACCACACACTTGGAACGCAATCGACACAGTTGATGCGCAGCCGGGCTACCGACGCGATGCAAGTTGGTATCGTAAAACAATCCTGGTTTCTAACAGTCCTCGCCACTACTTATATTTTGAAGGAGCAAATACCCAAACCGAAGTTTATGTTAATGGCCAAAAGGCCGGGTCTAATATTGGTGGTTACATCGGCTTTACAATTGAAGTAACAGACTATATTGGCAGTGATAACAAAGCCGATGTCATGGTTCGTGTTACCAATGAATACAATCCTCATTTAATTCCATCACAAAAATCCGACTTTTTTATTTTTGGCGGTATAACTCGAGATGTCTGGTTACTGCAAAGCGGAGACCTGAATATTGATAACCTGATTGTTGATTTAAGGGATGTCAGTAAACAACAAGCAGATGCCGATATGAAGGTCTACTTTAACGGTTTAAACAAAGTTGTTAATGCAAAAATTGTGGCTGAGCTGCGCGGGCCTAACAATGAACTTGTTTACGAACAAACAAGTGACTTAACAATCAACAAAGGTAAGTCAGAGAAAAAAATAGCGCTTAATACCGTACCAAAACCACAACTGTGGTCTATTGAACAACCCAATCTATACACATTAATTGTGAACGTATTCGACGAAAACAACGCTGTTATTGCTTCATCCAGCGCCCGCTTTGGTTATAGGTGGTTTGAATTCAAACAAGGGGCGGGATTTTTTCTAAATGACCAGAGAGTATTATTAAGGGGCACTCATAGACACGAAGAACATGCAGGCATTGGCGCAGCATTGTCAAACGAACAACACTTAGCCGACATGAAACAAATGAAAGACATTGGAGTTAACTTCGTCCGTTTAGGGCATTACCCACAGGATCCTGTGGTCTATGACGCTGCAGACGAATTAGGGCTGATACTTTGGGACGAACTACCATGGTGCCGAGGAGGAAAAGGTGGTGAAGAATGGGAGCGTAATACTGAGTCATTGTTAGAACGCCAAATTTTACAAAACAGAAACCATCCGAGTATTGCATTTTGGTCGATTGGTAATGAGATGTATTGGGAAGAAGATTTCCCAGGTGGCGGCAGTGAAACTATCATAACTCCTTATGTTCAGAAGCTGAATGATAAAATCAAAACATTAGATAACACCCGTTTCACTACAATTAGAAAATATTACCCTGCTGCTAAAATCGTCGATATCTTTTCACCTTCGATTTGGGCTGGTTGGTACGGAGGTGCATATGGTCAATATGAAAAGGCACTTATCTCCTCTACCAAAAAACACCCAAACCTCATTCATATGGAATATGGTGGTTCAAGTCACGTTGGCCGTCACGAAGAAAACCCCATTGATGACAAAGGGTTAAAAGATGCTCAAGTCTCTATAACAGAAGCGATGAATCAAGCTGTCGTTAAAAGTGTCGCAAAGGATTCTAATTGGAACGAAAATTACATGGTGAATCTTTTTGATTGGCACCTAAGTGTATCAGAATCGTTGCCAGGTTTTATTGGCAATGCCCAATGGGCATTTAAAGATTTTGGCACTCCACTTCGACCAGAAAATCCAATTCCATATGTGAATCAGAAGGGTCTTGTCGACCGCTCAGGAATACCAAAAGACGCGTATTATGTGTTCGCTAGTTATTGGGCTAAAGAACCATTTTGTTACATTGAATCAAAAACGTGGACTGTACGTTACGGACCAAAAGATGGGCGTAAAGTTAAAGTGTATTGCAACACCGACAATGCTGAATTAATGCTTAACGGAACTTCTTTGGGGAAAAAGACCCGCGTATTTGGTCAATTTCCGGCACACGGTTTAGTCTGGAAAGTTCCTTTTGAAGAAGGGGAAAATAGATTAAGTGTTGTAGGTCGAACAACCACACAGGAAGTAACAGACTCACTTAACGTGTCTTATTTTATTGGCGATGTCGGTAAACCAGATAAAATAGAACTGAGCTATATCAAACTTAATGACACAACGTATAAAGTAACAGCAACAATTGTTGACGAAAATGGCCGTCAAGTAACGAGTTACGAAGACCGTGGATATTTCTCTACACTAGATGGCAACGCAAAGTTAATCGAACACCAAGGCACACCAAACGGCTCAAGTAGTATTGAGTTAGCAGATGGAAAAGCCAGCATTATTTTAGAGAAACACGGTTCAAACACCGCTGTGATCGAATTTAAAACACAAAACTTTAAAGGGCAATACATTCAAATACGATAACTCATTTATAGTTCAACGCTACTAACATGGTTTTTAGTAGCGTTTTATCTTCAGTTTAAAGCCCACTTGGTATCCAAAATAAAAGTTTCACTTCAAAATTATGAAATTGCCATATTGCCACTATACTTAGGTTTAATCACAATCTAGTTATGGGGGGGCTATGGCAAAATGCACATTTGTATTCATTTTAAGTTTGCTTATTTTCTCAAACTTTCTTGCCGCTGCTGAGCCTATAGATATAATAAAACTAAATAGTGGCCATAATGCCTCTGATCAACGCCATCTGTATAACTGGGAGGTTATTGACGCTGCTTTAGAAGCAAGTAAGATTAAATACGGCCGGTCCAAAGTAAAAATCACTGGAAGTGCCATTCCAAACCACCAGCGGCTAAAGTCATTAGTCCAAGGTCGATTTCTAAACGTAGCGATGTCGTTAACCAATCAAGAATGGGAAGACTCTGTTATTCCCATCCGTATTCCAATCCGTAGGGGTATTTTCAGTTATCGTTTATTGATGATTAACAAAGATAAAAAAGAAACCTTTAAACGTATTTCAACAGTTAATCGTCTAAAAGAAATGCGAGTGGGCGTTCGTAAAAGTTGGACGACTCGAATTATATTGAAGCATTTAAATTTTAATACAGTAGATGCATTCTCCTATGACGCCGTATTTGCGATGTTAGATAAAGGACGATTTGACTATATCCCGCGGGGAATAAATGAAATTTACTATGAACTCAAAGTTCGCGAAAAAGACTTACCCAATATTATGATTGAGCCTGATATTGCATTATATATCCCATCGCCTTACTACATTTTTGTCTCCCCCAAAACACCTAGGATTGCAGAACGTTTGGAGTACGGGTTAGATAAGATGGTTAAAAACGGAAAGCTCAATGAGATATTCACTAAACATTATGGTAAATATATTGAACGAGCCCAAATCCACAAAAAACGAATAATTCAAATCGGTAATCCTCTTTTACCCATTGAAACCCCTTTGCATGATAGTGATTTATGGTTCGATTTTAATGTCGATACAAACACGGTTTCAAACTCTGGTTCTAAGCCAGAAAACAAAAGTTAAGTTAGTACGCCTATTTGCAAAATCCCCATTTTATTGACGACCACATGGATGTGG
>NZ_JAHKQH010000028.1:51590-140054 GCF_018861025.1 Psychrosphaera sp. B3R10
GAGGTAGAGTGACTCAGGAGACAAAACCGACGACCACATGGATGTGGGAGGTAGAGTGACTCAGGAATTATAGGTGGTAACAACTTGCTAAATTCTATTGTGGAAAATTTCAATTTTGAAGAAAAACAAATTAACCTTTGGGGTGCTTACGTTCGACATACTAAAAAGGGAAACTATTCTAGTTAATAACAAACTTACATAAACTCGACAACTCGCTAATGCATATTGAAATCTATGGTAATTTCCATAATGTCTGTTGTCCGTTTGCCATCATCCATAGCCGGCTTAAATTTCCACTTTTTCAGAGCATTTAGCGCTGATTTACGAAAAATTCTTTTGGGTTTTTCATCTATGACTTCGATATCTTCAGCTTCCCCCTTTTTATTGACAACAAAAATCACTGAAACGTAACCTTCTATTTGCCTTAAATAAGCCTCTCTAGGATATTTAGGCGAAACTTTTTTTATCACCTCTGAACTTTGAAATTCAGCAAAGGAAGAACTACTAAAAACACTCGCTGCAAGTAAGATAGTCTTAAATTTATTAGCTTGAAAAAAACGATACTTGTTCACAAAACGCGTCCCTATCATACAAGAGTGACTATTCCGTCATTAGTTTTTTGTAATTAAATGCTAATTTAGCACAATTTCAGATGTTAGCTTAATATGGTTTTTAACCTTAATAAAAATTTTAGGCATAAAAAAACCGTGTATTAAACACGGCTTTTTCAATTCTTATTTACTAATTACAATGTCGCTTCTTTATCTTCTGCTTCTTCATCTTTGATTTCAGCTTTTAATAACAACATGTCACGTAATTTTCCTTCGATCTCGTCAGCCATTGCAGTGTTCTCTTTTAAGAACTTAATGCAGTTAGCTTTACCTTGACCAACTTTATCACCGCCGTAGGCATACCAGGCACCAGCCTTATCTACCACGCCGTGCTTCACGCCAAGGTCAATCAACTCACCTTCTTTAGAAATGCCTTTGCCATACATAATAATAAATTCAGCTTGCTTAAATGGCGGAGCAACCTTGTTTTTGACAACCTTAACTCGCGTTTCGTTACCAATAACCTCATCACCTTCTTTAACCGAACCAATTCTACGAATGTCTAAACGAACTGAAGCGTAGAATTTAAGTGCGTTACCACCAGTTGTCGTTTCTGGGTTACCGAACATCACACCAATTTTCATACGAATTTGGTTAATGAAAATACATAACGTATTCGAACGTTTAATGTTACCTGTTAACTTACGTAATGCTTGAGACATCAAACGGGCTTGTAGACCCATGTGAGAGTCGCCCATGTCACCTTCAATTTCTGCCTTTGGTGTTAATGCTGCAACGGAGTCAACAATTAATACATCTACTGCACCAGAGCGAACTAGCATATCCGTAATTTCTAATGCTTGCTCACCGGTATCTGGTTGAGATACTAAGAGCTCAGCGACATTTACGCCTAATGCAGAGGCATAAATTGGGTCCAATGCGTGTTCTGCGTCAACAAACGCACAGGTTTTACCTTCTTTTTGCGCTTCCGCAATAACTTGTAACGTTAATGTTGTTTTACCTGACGATTCTGGACCATAGATTTCGATGATACGACCACAAGGTAAACCGCCTATACCAAGCGCGATATCCAGACCAAGTGAACCTGTTGAAATTGAGTCAATATCTAGCGCCTTGCTATCGCCTAGCTTCATGATTGAACCTTTACCAAATTGACGTTCAATTTGCTGTAAAGCTGCGCCTAACGCTTTTTCTTTATTCGCGTCCATCTTAATCTCCAAGAATTTGTTTTTATGCATTTCGTCATAACTTGCTGCAAAGTATACTGTATAATTAAACAGTATCAATAAAAATTTTTATTTATTTAAATATTTTCAGCCAACTAGCTCACAGGCCTTTGTTAACGCCACCTCAGTAGCTTTTTGTCGTATTTCACTTCGGTTACCTGAAAATGTAAAACACTGTGACCATACAGTACTTTTTTCAACTTGAGTACTGTCCCTTGTCGCAATCGCTAACCAAACTGTACCAACTGGCTTAAATTCTGTACCGCCACCTGGGCCTGCTATACCACTAACGGCAATTGCCACATTAGCATTAGCTGCATTTAGCGCGCCCTTTGCCATCTCGTGAACGGTTTCATCCGATACCGCGCCATAAGTATTTAACGTCTCGGTATTAACACCGACCAACCTATGTTTCGCTTCGTTTGAGTAAGTTACATAGGCACAATCAAAATATCCCGAGCTCCCTGCAACCTCTGTTATTGCGTTGCTTATACCGCCACCGGTACAGGATTCAACGGTCGTTATCTTCCAACCTTTGGCTAACAATAAGTCACCTAATAATTGACTCTGTTTGTATATTTTGTTTTCCATTTGGATACCTCATGTTTTGTCAGTAAATTTAGCAAGACAGACGGTTTTTGATCTGGGACAATGTTCGATATCATAGACTAAATCACTATTCTGTTAACGCTTTTATGACCGATATTTACAGCCCTGAAAACATCTCGCAACAAACTCCAATGATGAAACAATATTTGTCGATGAAAAAAGATCATCACGAAATTTTGTTGTTTTACCGAATGGGCGATTTTTACGAACTCTTTTTTGACGATGCAAAAAAAGCCGCCGAGTTACTTGATATATCGTTAACCAAACGAGGTACGTCTTCTGGGCAACCTATTCCTATGGCCGGCGTACCTTATCATGCGGTCGATAATTATTTGTCGCGTCTAGTGCAAATGGGAGAGTCAGTCGCCCTATGTGAGCAAATTGGTGACCCAGCGACAAGTAAAGGTCCTGTCGAACGCAAAGTGGTAAGAATCGTTACCCCTGGCACCGTTAGTGATGAAAATCTATTAAATGAGCGGGCTGATAACCTAATTTGCTCAGTTTATTCATCTTCCACTAAGTCAGGTGAACAATTTGGTATCGCTTATCTGGATATTAACAGTGGTCGATTTTTAATAAACCAGTTTGACCAAATCGCGGATCTAAGTGCCACCCTGACACGTCTTTCCCCAGCAGAGTTGTTATTTCCTGAGAGTTTTCCGCATCTGAGCTTATTACAATCCATTAAGGGAACTCGCAGACGTCCCGACTGGGAATATGATTTACAAACCAGCGAACGCGTTTTAGCACAACAATTTAAAACAAAAGACCTTGCGGGCTTTGGCGTAACTAATGCACCTGTTGCCATTTGCGCTGCGGGTTGTTTGATGCAATACGTAAAAGACACTCAGCGTACTGCTTTGCCACATATCCGTGCGGTAGTTTTGGAATCTATTGAAGATACAATAATTTTGGATTCAGCTACGCGCCGTAATCTAGAGTTAACGCAAAATCTAAGTGGTGGGCAGGAAAATACCTTGTCACAGGTATTAGATAAAACATCAACGTCAATGGGAAGCCGACTTCTAAAGCGTTGGATCCACCTACCACGCCGCAATCACAGTGAAATAAATGCTCGACTAGAAGCCGTTGAACACATATATAACAAGGCTAATTACGACGAATTTTCTGACATATTAAAACAAATAGGTGATATTGAACGAATTGTTGCCCGCCTTGCGCTTCGTTCGGCTCGACCTCGGGATTTAGCACGTCTACGAAGTGCAATATTGGTTTTTCCTGCCTTAAAGGCCTTGGTAAGTGATGCGACCGCACTACGATTTAAAGCACTTAACAACCAAATTCAAACGTTTCCTGAGCTATCTGATTTACTACAAAAGGCGATTATTGATAATCCACCGGTACTTATTCGAGACGGTGGCGTTATTGCACCGGGTTACAACGACGAATTAGATGAATGGCGAGAACTCAGTGCTGGCGCAACTCGATTTGTTGAGCAATTGGAAATATCCGAACGTGAACGCACAGGAATTAGCACACTAAAAGTCGGCTACAATCGAGTGCACGGCTTTTACATTGATATAAGTAAAGCGTACTCAGATAAAGTGCCATCGGAGTACATTCGTCGTCAAACATTAAAAAACAACGAACGTTATATTATTCCAGAGTTAAAGGAACACGAAGAGAAAGTCCTGAGCAGTCAAAGTAAAGCATTAGCGCTTGAAAAACGTTTATATGAAGAATTGCTCGAACACCTAGCGACATTGATTGAGCCTTTACAGTTGGCGTCTGACGCAATTGCCCAAATCGATGTATTAAACAATTTTGCAGAACGCGCCGATGCCTTAAATTACGCAAAACCAGAATTGGTCGAAGGTCGCTTTGTTAAAATCGAAGGCGGTCGTCACCCGGTTGTTGAACAAGTCATGACAGAACCTTTCATTGCAAACCCTGTGGAACTCGACCAGCAAAACCACCTAGCGATTATCACAGGGCCAAATATGGGCGGTAAATCAACCTACATGCGCCAAATCGCACTGATTTGTTTGCTTGCTAATATAGGTAGTTTTGTTCCTGCTGAGCGTGCACAAATTGGTAATATTGACAGGATATTTACCCGTATCGGTGCATCCGATGATCTGGCTTCTGGCCGTTCAACCTTTATGGTTGAGATGACGGAAACTGCGAACATAATGCATAATGCGACGCCTAATTCATTAGTGCTAATGGATGAAATTGGCCGCGGGACAAGTACCTACGACGGTCTAAGTTTAGCTTGGGCCTGTGCCCAGCATCTTGCTAATAAGATTGGCGCACTAACGCTTTTTGCCACCCATTATTTTGAACTGACACAATATGCAGAACAACAAAAAGGCGTATTTAATGTTCACCTCGATGCCCATGAACACGGTGACGACATCGTCTTTATGCATCAAGTTCAACCTGGCGCTGCGAGTAAAAGCTTTGGGATACAAGTGGCTAAACTTGCGGGTCTACCACCAGAAATACTTACTTTTGCAAAAGCCAAACTGCACTATTTAGAATCGAATAACATTCCTACCGGCGCAACCCCGACCTCTGCGGACAACCAAGTTCCACAGATGCCATTATTAGTCATGGAGCAGTCTGAGGTTGTCGATATTTTAAATCAAACCGATATCGATGAGTTGTCACCGCGCCAAGCATGGCAATTGATATTAGAATTAAAGCAAAAGATAAAATAGAACATCTTACTATTGCCATTTAACGGTTAAAGCTAACTTTTAATTGAGGCATAAAAAAGGCCCGACCAAAATAACATTTTGTGTCGGGCCTTTTTACTTCTATGTATACGATTCACATAATTAATAGATCATTCAGCGAAACTTAGTATATTTTTCCGGAAGCTTGCTCTGGCTTTGGTTCTATTCGACTCGGTGTAATCGTCCCATCATTTATTCCCTCAGAAAATAGCTTTATGGTATTCACTACGTTATTCATCGATTCAAGATTTAGCGTTGAAACGTCATCGGTCACTTGATGATAATGGATATCTTTATCTAATTGTGTTGTAGAGAACGAATGAGCAGGCACGCCAAACTTAGCTAAAGAGGCGTTGTCCGAGCGATAAAACAATCTTTGATCTGGATACGGATCTGCATGAACTTTGATGCCTTCTGGCTCCAAATAGTTATTAATGAGCGTCATAAAATTAGAACGCTTAGGACCCGTAATCCAAGTAATACCTGGACCAAACTTTGATGGTTTACCTATCATTTCAATATTAACCATGGCAATAATTTTTGCCGGATCCAATTGTTTTGAAAAAAACTTAGAACCAAAACCACCAATTTCTTCACCCGAAAAGGCTGAAAATATTAACGTGCGTTTGTTTTTGTTTTGCGCCGCAAATTGCGCTGCTAAATTAATAACGGCGGAAGTTCCAGATGCATTGTCGTCAGCACCATTAAAAATTCTATCCTTATCTGCACTGCTACTTTGGTCTTCAGGCATCATACCTAAATGGTCATAATGAGATGAATATAATACATACTCATCTTTCAACTCTTGCCCAGGCAATACACCCACAACATTAAATAATTCTTTTATCTCCAACTTAACTTCTGCGTCGGCAACGGCCGATTTTACTGAAGTGAGATCTGTTAGAACCAAAAAGAGAGTCCCTCGCTCACTTAGACTTTTTTTCGTTAATCCACGGGAGAAATAATTTCGATAAATGTTAAACCATTTCACATGGCTATTGTCGATTAGTACTAAGTGGTTACCACCTAACATATTCAGCTGGCGCAATTCAGTTTTCAGTTCTTGCCCTGGCCCTACATGCGTAACGGATAACATATCCAAATTAAACGAACTGTCACCATCCGCCGTACTGACAACCGCCAAATTTACGCCGTCGATTACCGTATTGTTCAGTTTTAAATTCGCTTCTGTTACCGCATATTTATAAACAGGAACAGCCTGTAAAAATGATTTTTCGCCCCGAAAAGGCTTCAGTCCGATTTCTTTAAATCGGTTTTGGATATAATCTGCAGCGACGTCAATTTCAGGACTAAAATTGGCTCGACCTTTTAAGTCATCAGACGCGAGATACGTCAGGTCTGCTAGTAATTCATCTTGATATTTATCTTGTGCTGAGGCATCACTTACAAAAAAAACAAACGCCATTAAGAGAAAAGAAAATTTAGTCATTAGTATCCTTGAAATTAACATCTTAAAATTGGTGATTCTAATACGATTAGAGTTAAACAACGCCAATAAAAACTCATCTAATAGAGCGATATCGGCAATAAATTGGAAACATTAAAAAAGCCAGCGGGTTGGCCGCTGGCTTTAATTAAAAACATTAGGTTTTACACTTCGACTTTAAACAAGGATTCCATGTTAAGGCCTTCATGAGTCGCCATGTCCCGCAAACGACGTAACGCTTCAACTTGGATCTGCCTAACACGTTCGCGCGTTAAGCCAATTTCTTTACCCACATTTTCAAGTGTCGAAGGTTCATAACCCAACAGACCAAATCGACGAGCCAAAACTTCACGTTGTTTTGGATTAAGTTGCTCTAACCAGCTAACAATATTGTCGTTTATATCATCATCCGTCGTTTTAACTTCAGGGCTCTTGCCTCTGTCGTCCGCTATAATATCTAACAAGACTTTATCCGAGTCACCACCGATTGGTGTGTCGACAGAGCTAATGCGCTCGTTTAAACGTAACATCTTAGAAACGTCTTCTACTGGGCGATCTAGAGTTGCTGCTATTTCTTCTGCTGTAGGTTCGTGATCGAGTTTTTGGGCAAGCTCTCGCGCCGTACGTAAATAAACATTTAGTTCTTTCACCACATGTATAGGCAAACGAATCGTTCGTGTCTGATTCATTATCGCGCGTTCAATTGTTTGTCTAATCCACCAGGTCGCGTAAGTAGAGAAACGGAATCCACGTTCTGGGTCGAATTTTTCCACTGCTCGAATTAAACCTAAATTACCTTCTTCGATTAAATCTAATAGAGCTAAACCACGATTATTGTAACGACGGGCAATTTTAACAACGAGTCGTAAATTACTTTCGATCATACGCTTGCGGGAGGCATCGCATCCTCTTAAGGCTTTGCGAGCAAAAAAGACTTCTTCTTCGGCGGATAGTAATGGTGAAAATCCAATTTCACTAAGATAGATTTGAGTGGCGTCTAAGTTTTTTGGCTGGTCGGCTTTCGCTACAACTTCTTCCTTTTCTTCCTTTGCGACATCTTCAATGTCATTAATGTCAGGTTCGACTAATTCTAATAGGTCAACTTTTGCGTCCGTTTCGATGTTTTTAACACTAGTTTGGCTCATACACGCCTCCAATTTACCCTTCAGTGGATCATCCAGGTGTTGAAATCGAGTGCTTAACGTTTTGGAAGGTACTTAAGTGGATTAACAGAACGGCCACGGAATCGGATTTCAAAATGCAAACGCACTCGATCAGATCCGGATTTTCCCATCTCTGCAATCACTTGACCTGCCTTAACCCAATCTTGTTCTTTCACTTTTAGTGAACGATTGTGAGCGTAAGCACTCAAATAATCATTGTTATGTTTGACAATAATTAAATTGCCATAACCTCGAAGCGCACTGCCAGCGTAAACCACTTTGCCGTCTGCTGCAGCAATAATGGAGTCACCTTCTTTTCCACCAAAATCGAGTCCTTTGTTGCCATTTACACGGCTTGAATAAGTCTCAATTATTTTTCCCTTACTAGGATACCGCCAATTGCGGATCTTACTAGGGAACGGATCTTTATTAGCTTTTTGTGTATCTCTATGATCCTGTTGTTTTTTACCGTACTCCTCTGACTTTTCTTTTGCAATAAGTTTTTTGTTATTTTTTCCTAAACTGTCTACTACGCCCACTATAACCTGCTTTGGTGGTTCAGCTTTATTAACGACTGCTTTGGGGTTAATGATTAACTTTTGGCCCGGGTAAATATTGAATGGTTTATCTATTTTATTTATTTGAGCCAAATACCGAAAGTCTTGCCCAGAACGCCATGCGATTGAATAAAGGGTTTCACCCTGTTTAACTTCGTACGTGTCGTCAGACAAAGTATTGCGATAAGAAGGTAAATAGCTTACCCCCGCGTCGCTTATGTCCGCGATAGGTGCAGGCGCTTTTCGACTCGTGCAACTCGTTAAAATTAAAAACGATATTAGGGCGACTACGACTATTTTCATTAGAATAATTGTTTATATCCGATCAAACCTACGATTAGCACAATCACTAACCAACCTAAAAAGTCCACGTATTCGCGGATCTTATGTTCCATTTTTTCGCCACCAAAATACAAGATCCCAGCAACCAAAAAGAATCGCATGCCGCGACCAATGGCAGAGGCAAATACAAATGGCCAAAACGCCATCGATAACATACCAGCGCTTACTGTAAATAATTTGTATGGAATTGGGGTAAATCCGGCAACAAACACAACTAGCACGCCATATTCGCTAAAATAGTTAACTATTGTTTCGAACTTACTTTGGTAACTCATCATTTCAATAAAAGGTAAAACAACTGGCTCGTATAAATACGCACCAAGGAAATAACCGACAATACCACCAATTACAGAACTAATACTGGTTATTGACGCAAAATACCACGCTTTTTTAGGTTGACTCAAAACCATTGGAGCCAACATAACATCTGGTGGGATTGGGAAAAATACGGATTCAGCAAAGGTTAAAACCGCTAAATATGCCGTCGCATATTTGTGTTTTGCCCACTTCAAACATGTATCGTAAAGCGTTGTAAATATTTTCACTAAATGGTTGCTCCTGCCACTAATGGAACAAACTTAGCGGGTTCTAAAATAGTTTCGACGAACGTATCGCCATTCCGGACAATTTTAACAAGATGTTGGACACGTTCACCAACCGGTAATATCAAAATACCACCATCTTTTAATTGTTGTTTCAACGCGGGTGGAACTTCATTAGGTGCCGCTGTCACTATGATGGCATCAAATGGGGCTTTTGACTCCCAGCCTTGCCAACCGTCACCATGCTTCATTTGCACGTTGTAAATATCAAGCTGCTGTAACTTACGTTTGGCATTTAGTTGTAAGTTTCTGATCCGCTCTACAGAAAAGACTTTATCAAATACTTTACCTAAAATGGCTGCCTGATACCCAGAACCGGTGCCAATTTCCAATACATTGGTTTCGACATTATGTTCAACCAAAAGTTGCGTCATTTTTCCAACAATATATGGCTGTGAAATTGTCTGACCCTGGCCAATAGGCAAAGCGGTATTTTCATAGGCTTTATGTGCCAGCACAGATTCAATAAAGAAGTGTCTTGGAACCTCAGACATAGCGTTTAGAACACTGTCATTGGTAACACCTAAAGTTTTTAATTGGCTGACCAGTGCGCCACCACTTCGTGCAAATTGATTCATATTAAATTTCTAATTGTTTAACCCAGTTCGCAACAGTTTCTAAACTGTCGTATGCCGTCATATCAATTTTTAATGGTGTAATTGATACCTTATTTAGTGAGATGGCGTAAAAGTCAGTACCTTCACCCGCATCTAATTCTCTGCCAAGTTCACCGTACCAATAAATATCCCGTCCCCATGGATCTTGCTGTTTTTGCATCATTTCAGCTTTATGTCTGCGACCTAAACGCGTCACCTCAAAGCCTGCAATATCTTCATAAGGTAAGTCAGGTACATTGACATTTAAGATCTGATCAGAAGGTATCGGATTTTTAATAATGTTCTCAACTACATCACGGGCAACTCTAGCAGCACTTTTAAGGTTATTTTCATTGCGACTCACCAACGACATAGCAACCGCTGGTAAACCTAAATGACGTCCTTCCGCAGCGGCAGAAACCGTACCACTGTAAAATGTATCATCGCCTAAATTGGCACCATGATTAACTCCAGCTACCACTATATCGGGTTGTGTTTTCATCAATTGGTTAATGGCAAGATGAACACAATCTGTAGGAGTGCCGTTTACACTATAAAAGCCATTTTTATGTTTGTGCAAACGCAGTGGATTGGTCAACGTTAATGAACTGCTGGCACCGCTTAGATTTCTATCTGGCGCGACAACTGTAACTTCGCCCAGTGTAGAAAGCGCTTCATATAACGCTTCTAATCCCGGAGCATGCACACCATCATCATTACTGACTAGTATTTTCACGTTCTAATATCCTTATACATTCGCGAATAACAGAGGTCGCAAATGTGCCACTCGGCAATTCAAAACTAAGGCTTATATTGTCGCCACTTTGAGTATGTTTTACATTTTGTGGATATAACCACAGCGCCCTGCGTTCTTGTTTGAGGCCATTATCGACCAGCAGCTTTACCCATTTAGGATGTTGGGTAGCAATGTCGTTTTCAAGCGTTTGAACGTCCCCTTTTGACAACATCTCGCCGTCACCAAACATAGGACCTGTTAAGTAGATGTCTTTTTCAGCTAAACGTTGATGAATTTCAGGAGCCAATGGTTGTTGAAAATAAGAGTTGCTGCCAGCTAATTCAAAAACATCGCCCTCTATTGCAGTTACCTCTGGGTTACCTGCAAGTCGAGCACTGAGTACCTCATTAAATAAAAATGAACGTGCGCCCGATAGACCGAAACCTTTGACTTTTTTATCACGGATTGCTTCGCCGTCTGCCATCCTATTAGCCCAATTTAGGTTATTTCCCTTAAATCCAAAACGTTGCTCTCCAAAATAATTAGGAACACCGTGCTCAGCAATATGGGTCAATCGACGTTGGACATCTGCAATGTCAGACACAGATTTAAGTTGAATATCAAACTGGTTGGATTTTAACGAACCGACTTTAAGCTTTCGGTTGTGACGAATCGTTTGTAGCAGTTTAATATTAGGTGTTTCAACACCTGTTAGGTCTGGTTCTTGTTTAACGTTCATTTGAATCGAAAACCACTGCCGAGTAATGGCGTGTTTGTCCTTTAAACCAGCGTAACCCACATCACGTAAACGTCGTTGCAGAACTTTAGCTAAATGCATACACACTTGCTGCGTATTCATTGAGGTTTTTTCAATTAACAAATACAGGTTTTCACCTTCACCCGTTAGGTCATAACCTAATTTTTCGGTGACGATAAAGTCCTCTGGTACGTCTTTAAAAATTGCCGTTGCGGTAGGTTGTCCGTACGCATATTGCCAATGGTCTAAACGCCAATCTTTAAAATGGGGGGATTCGCTCATTCTGTTCCAACTTTAGTTTTAAACATGAGTACTGACGCTTGAACGCCAATGCCTTCTTTACGACCTTGAAAACCGAGTTTCTCAGTTGTAGTGGCTTTAACCGATACTTGAGAAACGTCCACAAGTAAATCTTCTGCTAAACATTTACGCATGTTTTCGATATGAGGCGCCATTTTTGGCGCTTCCGCAATAATAGTCAGGTCACAGTTACCCACTACAAAATCTAGCTCATTCACTAATTTCACAACATGGCGTAATAATATTCGACTATCGATGTTGTCGTACTGATCAGCCGTATCTGGAAAATGCTTGCCAATATCTCCTAACGCCAATGCGCCGAGAATAGCATCACATAATGAATGAATAGCGACGTCGCCGTCAGAGTGCGCCACAAAACCTTGTTCATATGGGATCTTGACCCCTGCAAGCACGATAGGCCCGTTTCCACCAAATTTATGTACGTCGTAGCCGTTTCCAATCCTAATATTCATCACTCTTCACTTTGTAAAAATAATTGCGCTAATTCTAAGTCGTCTGGCTCAGTAATTTTGATATTTCGAGCACTGCTGGCCACTAGCAAAACCCGCTTGTTGTTTAACTCTAGTGCCGAGGCTTCATCAGTTACTGCAGAGTTTACTAATCCATCCTGCAGTTGACTAACAAGTGCCGTTTCTAATGATTTAATATCGCTGCATTGCGGTGTTAACGCGTGCCACAAGTCTGTTCTTGGAACAGTATGGTCAACCGAAACTGAATCCGGTTTTGCTCGTTTCATTGTATCTTTAACGCGTACCGCTAAAATTCCTGCTGACTGCTGCGCTACGCATTGGTGGTACAGTTCAATAATGTCTCGTTCTAAAACACATGGTCGCGCTGCGTCGTGCACCATAACCCAAGACAAATCGAGTTCTGACGCAAACCTAATGCCACTTAACACGGAATCAGCTCGTTCTTTTCCGCCGATAACCGTTTTCACCTTAGGGTGATGAGCAATTGACAGAGTTGAAAATACGGTGTCGTCTGCCGACAGCGCTAAAATAATACTATGAACAAAAGGTAACTCGATGAATTTGTTAATCGTTTGTTCTATAACGGTTAGACCATTTAAGGTTAAATATTGTTTTGGTACTTCCGATAACATTCGTTTACCAGTGCCAGCTGCCGGGATAACAACTGCCAAACTCGGCAATGGTTCAGTCATGGATTAATTATCCTCTCGTTTTGGTACTACACGAAAGAAGGTTTCATTCTCTCTAATCATGCCAAGCTCGTTGCGAGCACGCTCTTCAATTCCCTCAAGTCCAACACTAAGATCTTTTACGTCCGCAGCAATGAGTTCATTTCGTTTAATTAATTGTTCGTTGTCATGTTTTAATTTTGTTACTTCTTTACGATGCGAATTGTAAAAATCCACACCATTGTGACCAAATACGAGTCGGTACAATAGTAAGGAAGCTAATACTAATAACAAAAAATTAATTAGGCGCACGCTTTGCAAATCTAAAGGTTAGTCATAACGCTATTATGCAAACGATTTACGAATATAGAAAGAGGGGTTTACATATTCAGGGATAATAATTTGTGAAATTGCTGCCAATTGATCCGACTAGCCAATAACATTTCACGCAAACTCAATAATCTTGGAGTTGTTTTGTGTAGATTAAGCCATTGATGGCCACAACATGCCGCAGACATTATTGGTTTACCCAACTTTAATAGTGTTTTGTTGTAGAGCCTATTGGGTTCGAGTTGCTGGCCGTTAAATTGAAACCAACCTTGTTCATTGCAATGTAATCGTTTTTGGTCCCAATCAATCTCGTCAATGGTATCGAGCTTTACTTGTTCAATTCCATAATGACTTACTGCGACAGGAACAATGAGTGCCATTTTGGCATGTTGCTGATAATACATTTCCGTTTTTTCTGGGGCGGCTTTTATCGAGAACGGCTTTGCCGATTGTGTACCTAGCCAAGAGCCATTTTGGCTGTCTAAATCGAGCGGAGTGTATAGTTCGGCGATATGCTCCGACGCTCGTTTGATATAGTAAGGTAAAGACCGAAGTCTTTTTTGAATTGTCTGTAAATCTAACCCTTCGTCTTGGGATAAACGTTTAAGCTCACGTTCATACAAGGCGTTAGCAAGCTCAGACAAAACCTGATGGTTTGTTCTTTGTTGCCATAAGTTGGGTTGATTGTCAGGCGTCTTCATGTCAGAAATATAACGCTATATCGAAAAAATACCAAGAAACAAAAAAGGGGAATCACAATGAATTCCCCTTTTTAAGATTATCGAGCCAGTATAATTACTGACCTTTAATTTCACTTAGGCCGTTATAAGCAACATCGCCTAACTGTTCTTCGATACGTAACAATTGGTTGTACTTAGATACACGGTCTGAACGACATAGAGAACCAGTCTTAATTTGACCAGCCGCTGTACCAACTGCTAAATCAGCAATCGTTGAGTCTTCAGTTTCACCGCTACGGTGAGAGATAACAACGGTATATCCCGCTTCTTTAGCCATACGAATAGCTTCAAGCGTTTCAGTTAAAGTACCAATTTGGTTAAACTTGATAAGGATAGAATTACCAACACCCTTTTCAATGCCTTCACGCAAAATCTTAGTATTTGTAACGAATAAGTCGTCACCAACTAACTGTACTTTTTCACCGATTTTGTCAGTAAGAAGTTTCCAGCCATCCCAATCAGACTCATCAAGACCGTCTTCGATTGAAACAATTGGGTATTTTTCGCTAAGTTCGGCTAAGTAGTCACAGAAACCAGCTGAATCGAATTCTTTCCCTTCGCCTTTAAGGTTGTAGATACCGTCTGAATAGAATTCAGAAGCAGCACAATCTAGGGCTAAAGTTACGTCTTCATTTAGTTTGTAACCAGCGCGTTCAACCGCGATTTCAATGATAGCTAATGCTTCTTCATTTGATGCTAAGTTTGGCGCAAATCCACCTTCGTCACCAACTGCGGTATTAAGACCTTTTTCGCTTAATACTGATTTTAAGTTGTGGAAGATTTCAGCACCCATACGTAGTGCTTCTTTAAATGATTTAGCAGAAACAGGTTGCACCATGAATTCTTGAATATCAACGTTATTGTCAGCATGTTCGCCGCCGTTAAGAATATTCATCATAGGTACAGGCATAGAGTATTCACCCTTAGTGCCATTTAACGCTGAGATGTGTTCAAACAGAGCTACACCGTTTTCTAGCGCTGCAGCTTTAGCATTTGCAAGAGAAACCGCTAAGATTGCATTCGCACCTAATGTTGCTTTGTTTTCTGTGCCGTCTAAATCCAACATTAGTTGGTCGATAGCAACTTGCAATTGAGCGTCGTTACCGATTAATACCGGAGCAATTTTATCATTGATGTTAGCAACAGCTAATTCAACGCCTTTACCCATATAACGGCCTTTGTCTCCGTCGCGTAATTCTAATGCTTCACGTGAACCAGTTGATGCGCCACTTGGTGCAGCTGCACGGCCAACAGCGCCTGATTCCAGATATACATCTGCTTCTACAGTCGGGTTACCGCGTGAGTCCATGATCTCACGACCAATGATTTTAACAATTTGAGACATTCCCAATTCCTTAACTTGTTGTGAAGTGAAACGCAGCCAACAGACTGCATTCTAAGTTTTATTTATTTTTTGCGTAGTCGCCCGCAGCACCGACAAACCCTTCAAACAAAGGATGCCCGTCACGAGGCGTAGACGTAAACTCTGGATGGAATTGACCCGCGACAAACCAAGGATGTCCTGGGATTTCTATCATTTCCACCAGTTTCTTATCTTCTGACAACCCTCCAAAAACTAAACCAGCTTTCTCGAGTTGTTCAATATAGTTATTATTTACTTCATAACGATGACGATGACGTTCAACGATCCATTCGCTGCCGTAAACCTCACGCGCTTTTGAATTTGGTTTCAAGAAACAACGTTGTGCACCTAAACGCATAGTTCCGCCTAAGTCTGAAGTTTCAGTACGCGACTCAATTTGACCTTCTTTGTCTAACCATTCAGTTATCAAACCAACAACCGGAAACGGTGTTTCAGGGTCAAATTCAGTTGAGTGGGCGCCTTCAAGTCCCGCAACATTTCGTGCGAACTCAATTAATGCAACCTGCATTCCTAAACAAATCCCTAAATATGGAATTTTGTTTTCACGGGCATACTGCGCGGCTAACATTTTGCCTTCTGTACCACGTTCACCAAATCCACCAGGAACTAAGATCGCGTCTAGATCTTTTAAAATGCCAGCCCCTTTTACTTCAACATCTTGAGCATCAACATATTGAATATTTACCGACAGACGGTTTTTAAGGCCCGCATGCTTTAAGGCTTCGTTTACAGATTTATAGGCGTCTGGTAATTCAACATACTTACCAACCATACCGATGTTAACTTCACCGTTTGGATTTGATTCTGAATATAAAACTTGTTCCCACTCAGTTAAGTCTGCTTCTGGAACATCAATGTGGAAACGACGACAAATAAGTTGGTCGAGTCCCTGCGACTTTAACAACGCCGGAATTTGATAAATTGAGCTAACGTCTTTTAAGCTAATAACGGCTTTTTCTTCAACGTTAGTGAACAAAGCAATCTTAGAACGTTCGTTAGCTGGAATTGCACGGTCAGAACGACAAATCAAAATATCAGGCTGGATACCAATCGAACGTAGTTCTTTTACGGAATGTTGAGTCGGTTTTGTTTTAATTTCACCAGCGGTTCCTAAATATGGAACAAGCGTCAAATGCATGTACATTGCATTATCACGACCAACTTCTACGCCTAACTGACGAATTGCCTCTAAGAATGGCTGTGATTCGATATCGCCGACAGTGCCACCAACTTCTACGATGGCAACATCCATGCCTTCAGCACCTTCAACAACACGACGCTTAATTTCGTTGGTAATATGAGGAATGACCTGAATCGTCGCGCCTAGGTAACCCCCACGGCGTTCTCTAGCCAATACATCTTGGTAGACACGTCCTTGAGTGAAATTGTTTTTCTTCGTCATTTTGGTACGAATAAAACGTTCATAGTGACCTAAGTCTAGATCTGTTTCCGCGCCGTCCTCGGTCACAAAAACTTCACCATGCTGAATTGGGCTCATAGTGCCAGGGTCAACGTTGATGTACGGGTCGAGTTTTAACATGGTAACTTTTAAACCACGAGATTCCAAAATTGCAGCTAGGGACGCCGCAGCAATACCCTTACCCAATGAAGAAACAACACCACCAGTTACGAAAATATATCGAGTAGTCATACTAGCCTTAAAAAAATAGATTGCGATATGTGCTCATCCCAAAAACAAAAAAAACCGCTTGAACAAATATTCAGCGATGAAAGTTTTTTTATTTCAGATGATTGTCAGGACGGGGTGAAAGTATACCAAACGAACACAAATCCAACAATCTAGGATCGACCCTTAATTTATTTTTTTCTTACCCAATTGTACTTTTTATGAGCCACAATTGAAAAATGGCTTGTTTTTACCCAAGCCATTTAATTTTACTAACCAACGAGTGCTAATAATATACCGGCAGCTACAGCTGACCCAAGCACACCAGCAACGTTTGGTCCCATTGCATGCATTAATAAGAAGTTGTGTGGATTTGCTTCCAGACCAACTTTATTTACCACTCGCGCTGCCATCGGAACCGCAGATACACCCGCAGCACCAAGCAACGGATTGATCGGTTCTTTACTAAACTTACCTAATACTTTGGCCATCATAACGCCGGCTGCTGTACCGATACTAAATGCAACAGCCCCTAATGCTAAAATACCTAACGTATCAACGGTCAAGAATTTATCTGCACTCAACTTAGAACCAACAGCCAAACCTAAGAAGATGGTAACGACGTTGATAAGTTCGTTTTGCGCTGTATTGCTTAAACGGTCAACAACACCACATTCTTTCATTAAGTTGCCTAGACAGAACATTCCGACAAGCGGAGCTGATGCTGGTAAGAACATTGCTGATAAAAATAATACTGCCAATGGAAATAATATTTTTTCTTTTTTAGACACCTGACGTAATTCCGCCATTTTGATTTTACGTTCTTCAACTGTCGTTAACGCTTTCATGATTGGAGGCTGAATAATTGGCACCAACGCCATATAAGAATATGCAGCTACCGCAATTGCACCTAACAAATCAGGGGCCAATTTAGACGCCAAGAATATTGCTGTCGGTCCATCAGCACCACCAATAATGGCAATAGCAGACGCATCTTGTAAGGTAAAGTCAAAACCAGGTATTAGGTTTAATAATATGGCACCAAACAAGGTCGCAAAAATACCAAACTGAGCTGCGGCACCGAGTAATAACATCTTAGGGTTCGCGATTAACGCCCCAAAGTCTGTCATGGCCCCCACTCCCATAAAGATTAGCAGCGGGAATACCCCCGTCTCTATTCCAATGTGGTAGATATAATATAAAAGTCCGCCTTCATCAGTAAAACCCGCCAATGGAATGTTAGCCAAAATGGCACCAAAACCAATAGGTAATAACAATAAAGGTTCAAAGCCTTTTGCAATCGCGAGATAGAGTAAGCCACAGCCTACTATCATCATCACAATTTGACCCATTTCAAAATTCGCAAGGGCCGTTGATGCCCATAGCGTATGCAATCCGTCCATTATATTACCCCAGAGTTAGCAAGACATCGCCGGTTGAAACCGAGTCGCCATCTTTGACATTGATTGAGGAAATAACACCACTTGATGCAGCTCGAATTTCAGTTTCCATTTTCATCGCTTCCATGATGATCACAACATCACCCTCTTGAACTGCGCTACCTTCAGAAACTAATAACTTGAAAATATTACCTGCTAGTGGCGCATTCAACGTTTCGCTGCCAGTTACTGCTGCGTGCTGTTTACCACTTTCATCAGATGGTCCTTTGCTTACCACTGAAGTCAACTCACCAGAAGGCGCTACAACCACTTCATAAACTTTACCATCGACTGAAACGCTATACGCTTCAGGTTCACCGTCTGCAACTGCCGGTTTAGATGACTTGGTTGATTCAACGTCACCAGTAGGGACTGGTTCAAATGCTTCAGGGTTATTGCGATTTTCTAAAAATTTCAGACCAATTTGTGGGAATAACGCATACGTTAAGACGTCGTCAATCTGGTCATCGGCTAGCGTAATATCTTTATCCGCTGCAATATTGGTTAATTCGTCAGTTAAAGACTCAAGCTCATCACTGATAACATCTGCTGGACGACACGTGATAGCGTCCGCACCGTCTAATACTCTAGCTTGTAGCTCAGCATTAACTGGCGCAGCAGTTGCGCCATATTCGCCTTTTAATACACCCGCAGTTTCTTTGGTAATTGACTTATAACGTTCACCAGTCAATACGTTTAAAACAGCTTGAGTACCTACTATTTGCGACGTTGGCGTTACCAAAGGAATAAAGCCTAGGTCTTCACGAACTCGTGGAATTTCTTTAAGTACTTCGTCAAACTTGTCTTCAGCACCTTGTTCTTTTAACTGGCCTTCCATGTTAGTTAACATGCCACCAGGAACTTGAGCTAACAAGATACGCGCATCTACGCCTTTCATGCTACCTTCAAACTTCGCGTACTTCTTACGAACATCACGGAAATAAGCGGCTATCTCAGCAAGTAATACAAGATCAAGGCCTGTATCACGTTCAGTGCCTTCAACAATAGCAACCATAGTTTCAGTTGCCGTATGGCCGTACGTCATACTCATTGAGCTAACGGCGGTATCTAACATATCAATACCAGCATCTATTGCTTTTTGGTACGTTGCGGTAGAAAGACCCGTGGTCGCATGGCATTGCATTGCAATCGGTAGGTCAACAGATTTTTTAAGGCCTAAAATTAATTCTTCACATTCATATGGTTTTAATAAACCGGCCATATCTTTAATACAGATAGAGTGACAACCCATATCTTCTAGACGCTTAGCCATGTCTAACCACATTTGGATATTATGAACTGGGCTTACTGTATACGAAATAGTGCCCTGAGCATGTGCGCCAACATCTACAGCAGATTTAACAGCTGTTTCTAAATTACGGATGTCATTCATTGCATCAAAAATACGGAATACGTCAACACCATTTTTATGAGCACGTTCTACAAACTTACGAACGACATCGTCAGCATAGTGGCGGTAACCTAAAAGATTCTGACCGCGCAATAACATTTGTTGCTTAGTATTTGGCATCGCCGCTTTTAATGCACGAATACGTTCCCAAGGATCTTCACCAAGATAACGGATACACGAATCGAAAGTCGCGCCACCCCAAGATTCTACAGACCAATAACCCGCTTTATCGAGTTTTTCAGCAATTGGTAGCATGTCATCTAAGCGCATACGAGTCGCTAGTAACGACTGGTGTGCGTCTCTGAGCACTAATTCTGTAAGTAATAATGGCTTTTTCATGTTCCGTCCTCTAATTGTTCTTTTTGCGATGTTGTTTAATGGCAGCGCTTATTGCTGCGACAACTTGTTGTGATGTATCGCCAGTAGCAGAGTGTGTATTTCTTCTTGGGGCGGGAGTTGACGTTTCCGGCTCTGGGAATGATTGAACAAAAGAGGTTAACCCTTTTGTTGCAAAAATCAGTATTGTTAAAAACACAAATACGACCGACATTCCGACCACCATAAGTATGCCTGCTTCTACTAAAAGCTCAGTAACATTCATAATCCAACCCTGTTGTATTTAATTAAACAATTTGATCTGGGTGCATATTATTCCACAATAAATGAATAAATAAGCAACGCCCAACGTAATCAAATTAGAGTATTAGCTCTTAAGTACCACAGAAAACGTTAGAAAGAAAAGTTATTTTTTCTAAATTGGTGCATAAAAGAGCTCGAATTCAGCGAATAAATATAGCTGAAAACCAGTAAAAATAAAGCTTTGACACAAATGGTCAGTCCATTTTACAAATTAGTAATAATGTAAAACCAAAATGAAGATCCGAGAATGAATATTAACCGTTCGTAAAGTAATATAATTTGGGGTAACTAAAATTACGGCTGTTATTTTTTTATACAAACTGTGATTGATAATTAAACAGGACTTTTGAGCCCAACAGTTTTCCAAACCCGAAATAGTATCCTAAACACTATGGCGTCTAAAATATACATCTCAAACCTATAAACTCGTCAACTAATCGTTATAGGTTAGTCGATTTTATACGAGGCGATACCGTGGACAACAAAATTATTTTTAAGCGTCTTTGTTATTGCTTATTGAAAATCAATAAAACCCAACAACAGACTGAATTCAAAGCTGTGAAAAAACGAGAAATTGGGTTATGGCGTAACAATGCGTATTAGAATTACAAAAATATTAGGGTGTTTAAGACATTTTGATATTGAATTAAGTTTGGAGTTAACGAATGAATACCGATGTGGTTTTTATACTGAGTGGGTTTTGTAGTGCGCTGCGTTGAGCGTTTAGAAATGTTTGGGGTGGTAATAAAAAGGTTGTTTCATGGCGCGCTCGGGAGGATTCGAACCTCCGACCGCCTGGTTCGTAGCCAGGTACTCTATCCAGCTGAGCTACGAGCGCGCAACAAGAAACAACGTTAAAAAATGGCGCGCTCGGGAGGATTCGAACCTCCGACCGCCTGGTTCGTAGCCAGGTACTCTATCCAGCTGAGCTACGAGCGCGCTATATCTTTAACACACATTGAATGGCGGAGAGGGGGGGATTCGAACCCCCGATAGGGCTACAAACCCTATACTCCCTTAGCAGGGGAGCGCCTTCAGCCTCTCGGCCACCTCTCCACTCAATGTGGATGCGTATAGTAATGATCTGAAAATATAAGTCAAACAAAAAATAACAAATAAATTACTGTCTGCTTTGATTTTGACCAATTTGAAAGTTTACCCATCAGATTGACGGATAATCAACCAAGTTTACATACAATTTAAAACGTTAAAATAAAAAAGCCGACTCAAGGTCGGCTAAATGCTTATTCCGCTTCTGAAGGTGTTCCACCTTTTTCAGCCTGAATTCGCATGTATATCTCTTCACGGTGAACCGCAACTTCTTTAGGGGCGTTAACACCAATTCTTACTTGGTTACCCTTTACACCTAATACAGTGACAGTGACTTCGTCACCAATCATTAATGTTTCACCAACACGACGAGTTAGTATAAGCATTATTAGCTCCTTATATGCTTGCTTATGTTACTTTCCAGAGGAAAGCCGTATATCCAGCAAAAAGCTGACGAGAGTGATTCTACAGGTAGTGCCACAAACATCCAATTTCTACTAATAACATTTGTTTAACGCAAAAGCACTGTGAAGCGCTCTCACTGCCAGTTCCATATATTTCTGTTCGACGAGAATGGAAACTTTGATTTCAGAAGTCGAGATCAAATCCACATGAACATGTTCATCTGCTAACGTCTTTAGAATTTTACTAACGACGCCAACATGAGATCTCATCCCTACTCCTACTACTGAAATCTTAGCAATAGATTTGCGACCTTGCACATTATCATTTGATTTATTTTCACTTTTTTGTGACAACCCGCCCAATATGGACATTGTTTTGTCATAATCGGCCTCAGAAACAGTAAAAGCGAAGTCAAACTTGTTGCCATTTGTCCCGCGTGCTATCGATTGCACAACCATATCTACTTCAATATGTTCATCTGCTACCATTCCAAGAATGTCCGCTGGTGTCAGATGCGTGGGATCTAAATCATGAAACCACACTAGCGCTTCATCTTTAATCGCAGAAATCGCTGTAACCGCTAATTGTTCCAAAAGGTTTTCCTCATAAGTGACTAAGGTGCCTGAATCCGCATAGGGCGTATCGTAATCGGTAAAACTCGAAAGTACCCGCAACTTAACTGAATGATTTAGGGCCATTTCAACTGAGCGCTTCTGCAAGACCTTAGCACCTAAACTGGCCAACTCTAGCATTTCATCAAACAACAAGTGCTTTATACGCCTAGCGTTGGACTCAATGCGCGGATCGGTGGTGTATACACCATCAACATCGGTATATATGAGGCATTCGTCAGCTTTTAACGCTGCAGCTATCGCCACTGCGGTTGTGTCTGTGCCACCACGACCTAACGTTGTAACATCATTTTCTTTATTTCGACCTTGAAACCCGGCGGCTATAACAATTCGACCGTGGGACAAGTGCTCTTGAATAATCTTTGGGCTTACCGACTCAATTCTTGCTTTACCAAATTCACTACTGGTTTTTATGCCAATTTGCTCGGCCAGTAAAGATATGGCGGAATACCCTTTTGACACTAGCGCCATGGCAAGTAGCGACGCACTCACCTGCTCACCTGTGGTAATCAACATATCCAGCTCACGAGTCGAGGGTTGATTATCAACCTGAGCGGCAAGTTCTATCAGTCGATTAGTTTCCCCTGCCATGGCCGAGACAACCACAACAACTTGATGGCCTTGTTGCACCGTATAAATGATACGGTCCGCCACAGCCTTGATTCGCTCGACAGTGGCAACCGATGTGCCACCATATTTATGCACCAATAATGACAAGTTATTCTCTTTTATCGGGTTATAAACAAAAAACCCAGCTTTACGCTGGGTATTTTAAGTTATTTTTAACTGAGTTTTTCGTTGAGTAACTGCTCAACACTCTCAAGTGCCGCTGGCACATTTTCGGGTTGTGAGCCGCCGGCTTGGGCCATATCTGGACGACCACCACCTTTACCACCAACTAACGATGCTGCATGATTGACAATTTCGCCCGCTTTAACTTTGCCCACCAGATCTTTAGTCACACCAGCAATCAAACTGACTTTTGAGTCACTCGATGCCGCTAATACGATAACCGCCGAACCGAGTTTGTTTTTCAGCTCATCAACCATACCGCGTAAAGATTTAGGATCGGCATCGTCAAGATTAGCAATAAGGCATTTTACACCACCGATGTCTTTCGCCTGTGACACTAAATCGCCACCTTGTTGACTTGCTAATTTCTCTTTCAATTGGCGAAGTTCTTTTTCTAGCGCTCGTGATTTATTTAGCGTTTGTTCAACTTTTTCCACCAACGTGGCCGCATCACCTTTTAATAAGCTAGCTGCGGTATTGACGACATTTTCAGTTGCATGAAGTTGTGCGATAGCTGCCATACCAGTTACTGCTTCAATTCGACGAACGCCTGCCGCAATACCAGCTTCAGAAACAATTTTTAACAAACCGATGTCACCAGTACGCCCAACGTGGGTACCGCCACAAAGCTCAATAGAAAAACCGCCCATAGTGACAACACGAACTTCATCGTCGTATTTCTCACCAAATAGCGCCATTGCGCCTTTTTCTTTAGCGGCATCAATTTGCATCAATTCTGTATTTAATGCGTGATTCTGTTGAATTTGCTCATTAACCAAACGCTCAGCGAGTTGTAATTGCTCTGCTGTCACCCCTTCGTAATGTGAAAAGTCAAAACGGAATTTGTCGGCTTCAACAAGCGAACCTTTTTGTCCTACATGCTCACCTAATACTGTTCTTAACGCAGCGTGTAATAAATGGGTAGCAGAGTGATTTTGTTTAATCGCGCTTCGACGCGCTTCGTCTATCGCTGCATTCACTTTACTGCCAATTGTTAATGTTCCAATGACTGTGCCGTAATGACCAATCGCATTGCCAATTTTTTGCGTATCATTAACTGTGAACTCTGCAGAGTCGGCCGCTAATGTGCCTTTGTCTCCAGATTGACCACCAGACTCAGCATAAAATGGGGTATTGTCTAAAATTACCACACCGCTTTCACCGTCTTCTAAACTGGCAACAGACTCACCATTTTTAAACAACTCAATAACGTTTGCGGCATATGAGGTATTGTCAAAACCTTTAAACTCAGTCGATTTCTCTGATTTTATTTGGTCGTTGTAGTCCGCACCGAAGTTAGACGCTGCTTGTGATTTTTTGCGTTGTGCTTGCATTTCACGTTCAAAACCAGCTTCGTCAATCGTAAGCTCTTTTTCACGTGCGATGTCAGCCGTTAAATCCGCAGGGAACCCGTATGTATCATACAGTTTAAAGACTAACTCGCCTGGGATCTCTGTGCCGTTAATATCAGCTAAATTTGACTCTAAAAGTGCTAATCCGCGTTCTAATGTTTTAGCAAATTGCTCTTCTTCAATGCGTAGCATTTTTTCTACGACCGCTTGTTTTTGAGCAAGTTCTGGATAGGCTTCGCCCATTTCCTGAACTAAGGTTGCCACTAATTTATTAAAGAATAAATCTTTACCACCAAGCTGATATCCGTGGCGAATTGCACGTCGAATAATACGACGTAATACATAACCACGACCTTCATTTGAAGGCATTACACCATCAACAATCATAAATGAACATGAACGGATATGGTCAGAAATAACCCGTAACGATTTATTTTCCAAATCCGTTACATTCAATAATTTAGCCGTAGCTTTAATTAGTGTCTGGAAAATATCAATTTCGTAGTTCGAATGAACTCCCTGCATAATCGCAGCAATACGTTCTATGCCCATGCCAGTGTCAACAGAAGGCTTAGGAAGTGGGTTCATCACGCCATCTGCACTGCGGTTGAACTGCATGAATACGATGTTCCAAATTTCAATGAAACGATCACCGTCTTCTTCAGGTGAACCTGGAGGCCCGCCCCATATGTGTTCACCGTGATCATAAAATATTTCAGAACAAGGACCACAAGGACCTGTGTCACCCATAGCCCAGAAGTTATCTGATTCGTATTTTTTTTCAGGAGACTTATCGCCTATACGAACGATTTTTTCCGCCGGAACGCCAATTTCTTTATTCCAAATATCAAACGCTTCGTCGTCATTTTCGTAAATTGTTACCATTAATTTCTCTGGTGGTAACTTAATAACAACGGTCAAAAATTCCCAAGCGTATTGAATGGCTTCACGTTTGAAATAATCACCAAATGAAAAGTTACCTAACATCTCGAAGAAAGTATGGTGACGGGCAGTATATCCAACGTTCTCTAAATCATTGTGTTTACCGCCTGCGCGGACACAACGTTGCGATGTTGTCGCGCGTGTATAAGCGCGGCTTTCGGCCCCTAAAAAGACATCTTTGAACTGCACCATGCCAGCATTAGTAAATAATAAGGTTGGGTCATTCCCAGGTACTAATGAGCTTGAAGAAACAATTTGATGTTGGTTTTTTGCAAAGTAATCTAAAAATGCCTGTCTTAAACCGGCCGTCGTGTTATACATATTTTCTCGCTCATCGTCTTACGTTGTTTGTATTACCAATTGTCTTGGTCAGTCGCCATTGCATATTTAATTTCGTCTGAGCCAAAACCGCGATACTGTAAAAAACGATACCGTTTGGCCCGTTCTTTATGATCTGCAATTTCAGTAACACCATATTTTTTGTGGTACGTCGCTTTCGCCTTTTCAAACCAATCAACTTCAAGGGTTTCAGCAAAAGCATCTATTTGTTCACTTTTAATGCCGTGGGGTCGTAAATCGTTGCGTATTCGGACTAACCCCAAACCCGCTGCAATTTTTGTTTTTACCACCGCCCGCACATATCGACTTTCATTTAAAAAATCGTTTTTGATAAAATCGGCAATCAGATCTTCTTTAAGAATTTCATCTTCACAGACTTTATCGAGTTTCTTTCTAAAATCGTATTCTGAAAAATCGCGTTTAGACAACCAATAAAACGCTCGATTACGCAGTTTAGTGCGATCCGTAATCAGCTCATATTCTTTATTTTTTGTCCAACTCATCCGTACTCTTTATATCTTTTACGTCAGTCTCTTGCGATGAGGTTTCATCTTTTACCTGCACCTCACTGTCTTCTGTCGCAATTTTTTCAGATTGAGCAGGCTCACTTTGCATATCATCTGTCGATACCCGCTCCACTTCATCTGAAGAAGATAATTTGCGGTCTGCCGCAGCGTTTTTCAATGTTTCTTCGTCAGTTAGTTCACGTTCTGTCCGGCGATTTTCAGTCGTTTCGGTATTTGTCTCTTGAGCGTCTGCTACTGCTGGTATTTCAGCATCTGATAACTGCTCGCCAGTACTTTGAGCCTGTGAATTTGATTCAGCATTATTAACTGGCTGATAGATATCCAAAAATGCGTGATAGAAGGACAGGTTACTCAACGACAGCGCAATTAGCCAACCAATCAAAATAACCGGCATACTGACCATCCAAATCGCCATAATCACGATGCCATAAATTGTCATCGGCACGACATTTTGCCATCCGGCTTGGAAGCTTTGGTAAATAAGGACTTTAACTGAGCTGTTGGGATTGACCCAGGCAGCAGGAATTGAAAACGCGGTCGCCATAAAGTTAAGCCCCATAAAGAGCACAAAAATGACAAGTTGATCTAATGCTGGCGGTAAGCCTCCAATCATGGCTTCAGCCATATTAGAACCCGCCATTGAAGCAGGAATGCTCAGCAGTATGCTCACCAATGAAATCCGGAATAACACACGGTATTCTCGAATGCGCGATAGATAATGAAATAAATCGTTTACCGAAACTTGCTCACCTTGCTCAACTTTCGACGCAACTTGATATAAACCTATAGTCAAAAATGGCAAAAGAAAAACCGCAACGTAACTGGCCAGTGGGACTAAACTCGCAAGCAATTGAATAGCCATTAATATACCGGCTATAGCCATAAATGGTGCAGGTTGCTGAGTAAAAAGTCGCCATCCACTTTTAATCCAACTAAACGCACGCAACGAATTGACTCTACTGACTGCTAATTGCATTAACTTTTAACCTAAAATGTCTAAAACAAGTCGCCCATAATGACGACAAATATGGCCTGTAATGATACCTAAAAAGCTAATGATTACTAGGCCTTCGTTAATAATTAAGCATTCTAAATTGTGACATCATATTGCCGAATAACATTTCCCCTCCACACCCATCGTACAATTTGCTTAGAGCACACAAATTTTGTTTCGATTGTTTTAACTCGTTACTCCTTTCATCAATTAAGGTAGTCTAAATGCATCTAACTACGCACCTTTTTGTCTGACTTTCGTATGCTTGAATTTCCAATTTCTGTTAATAACGCACTGCTTCAAGTCAATGTTGCCGATTCATATACGGCGCTAAGTGACCAGCAAATCGATTTTATTTTTGGCCATAGTGATTCACCATTTAACCAATTTGGCTTTTTGAAGGCGCTCGAAGATTCAGGCTGTATTGGGCTAAATACAGGATGGTTACCAAAGTATCATTTGATTTATGAACAAGACACATTACTGGGTATGATGATAATGTACGAAAAACACCACTCTTACGGCGAGTATGTGTTTGACTGGGCTTGGGCTCAGGCATACCACCAGCATGGCGTCGAGTACTACCCAAAACTGTTATGCGCAATACCCTTCACTCCAGTACCATGTAAAAAATGGTTAGGGTCAGATACCCTATCTGAATTTGATGTTTTTAGTGCGTTGCAGCAGCATTATCGCGAGTCTTTAGAATACACTGGCCTGCATTTAAATTACCCCAATACCCTTGAAGCTTCAGAGTTGCCTCCAGCAATAATGGTCCGAGAAGGTCATCAATTTCATTGGTTCAATTCGGTACCTGTTAATTTGGTGAATGATGTTTCCGCTTGCACCGAAACACTAGAGCCAGTCGTTGATGTTGCAAGCAAACAGAATCTAATAAATGCTGACCGCTTTGCAGACTTCGACCATTACCTTTCGACAATGACGGCGAGAAAACGCAAGTCGATAAAAAAAGAACGTCTTCAGATTAAAAATTTAGGCATTGAATGCGTTTGGCGAACCGGAACTGAAATCACCAAAACAGAGGCTCACGCGTTTTACACTTTTTACCAACTAACCTACGAAATACGGGGGCAACAGGGGTATTTGAATCAAACCTTTTTTGACCAAATATTTTCTACGTTATCCGATAATATTCGACTACTCGTGTGTTACCACGACCAACAAGTTGTTGCCACTGCGCTGTATTTTGTTGACGCTAATACGCTTTATGGACGCTACTGGGGCTCTGATCAGCAATTCGACCTTCTGCATTTTGAGGCCTGCTATTACCAAGGAATCGCGTATTGCATCGAGCATGGTTTAACCTGCTTTAACCCTGGTACTCAAGGTGAGCACAAGATCAGTCGAGGCTTCAAGCCAACATTGACCTATTCTTATCATGCGATTTACCTTGATCCATTTGAACAAGCCATTAAGCGATTTTGTCTGGACGAAAAAGCCCATAATCGTTTATACATGGCTGAATGTGAAAAAAAACTGCCCTTTAAAAAGATCGAATGTTAAGACCCATCCGTATCATTGGTGAAATTAAATGGTGAAAATACCGTTCTACTAAATACATCTCGCATTTGGAGTTTATTATGAAGTTGCCTTCTCTCATTTTGGCCTGTGTTTTAGCCGTTTTTGTCACTGCATGTAGCCAGGCTCAGGAAGTTAAAAGTTTGATGGGAGACCTTCCCATCGCCGTAAAAACCGACAAACTCAGTGTGCAGCAAAGTAGTATTGTTTTAGGACTTGGTTGCTTTTGGGGGGCGGAGAAAAAATTTGCTCTATTACCGGGGGTTATCGATGTTAAATCGGGGTATGCCGACGGACGTGGTTTTGATGCTACTTATAGAAACATAACGCAACGTAAACATAAATTTAACCCAGACAATTATGCCGAAGTAATTGAAGTTACGTTCAACCCAGAACAAATATCTTTGTCATTAATTTTTAGACACTTTTTTGAATTGCACGACCCTACGCAACAAAACCGTCAAGGTAACGACATTGGCACCCAATACCGATCTACGATTTTGTATAACTCGCCTGCAGAAAAACAAGTTGCGTTAGAGGTGCAAGCACAATACCAGACGTTATTAACAAACGCGGGGTTCGATAAAATAACAACCAAGCTAGCACCTCTTGATAAATTTCATGCTGCGGAAACTTATCATCAGGATTATTTAGTCAAAAACCCGAACGGATATTGTCCAGACCATTCAACCGGAGTGCGGTTTGATAAGACTAAAGATAAATCTCGAGAGGTTGATAATACGGCCATACTGTCAGGCCAGCATATCGTGATCATTGATTCTGAGTTTTGCCCTTATTGTGACTTATTTAAAAAAGACGTTGCCAATAATTACTCTGGTTCGGTGCCGATGCATTTTCGTAAGGCCATGGAACTCGAAGGTCTTGACGTTACCACCCCAACTTGGGCGACACCAACCATATTATTTATGCAGGACGGCGTCGAACAATACGGTATTCAAGGTTATGTGAATAACAAGGATTTTTATAAAGCCTTAGGTTATTTTAAATTGGGTAAATCTGAAGCATTTAACGTTGCATTTAACGAAGGTACTGACTCACGTTATTGTAAACAATATGAATTATTTAAAAATACGCCTGACGGTAAATTTATCGACAAATTATCTGGCATTGCCTTATTTGACACAGACGATAGATTTAACTCTGGTAGCGGTTGGCTGTCGTTTACCAAACCGATTGAGGGTACCGTCACGTATGTCGAAGACAATCGCTTTGGAATGCAACGAACAGAAGTTAGGGCGAAAGATTCGGATATTCATTTAGGCCATGTATTTGATGACGGTCCTAATGGCAGCAAACGTTATTGCATCAATGCCACGGTTTTGGACTTTGTCGCAGACTAACACTACTCCTTAAACGTAAAAATCTAGGCCAATGCAATTGACCTAGATTTTATTATTCGATACCAAACGATTTGTTAACAGCGATTAAATACCACAAAAAAGTTGTTAGCTGGCATATCCGACAATGTTTCAATTTCCAGTTTGCCTTTCGATAATTTCACAACGTCTTCTAAATCCATTAAACCGCCATGACCTTCCGACATTAACCAGTCATTAAACTCTTTGTTTGATTCGGTAGTAAACTTATTGTTTTGCTTGAACGGTCCATAACATACCCACTTCTGGCCAGTCGCCAATGCGCCGCAGATCTGCTCAACAAGCTGCTTTGCATGGGCACGACTAACAATATGTAAAACATTGCTGGTATAGATAGTATCAAAGTCACCGGCTGGGAATTCATCATCTCCAATTGTATATTCAATCGGTTTTAAAAAATTAATGATCCCAACTTTCTGAGACGCTTCCCACCACTGATTTAGTCGCTCAAAGTTTTCCTTAACTTCTGTCGGTTGCCAGCGTAACTGGTAACAATGTTGGCTTAAATGAATAGCCTGTTGCCCAGTACCTGAGCCGATTTCCAATACTTTGCGTTCGTTAAATTCTAGCTCAACCCATTTATCTAAAATTGGGCCTTTGTTATTTTCCGCCGCTGTTAACGTCGGTAAATCGCTAAATACATCCGCTGCATGTGACTGTGGTGGTTGAATTATTGTCATTCTAAATTTGGACCTAACCAGGTTTCAGCTTGTTGCTCATCCCAGCCCTTAAGTTCTGCATATTCTTGCATCTGCGCAAGATCGATTTTAGATACAGCAAAATATTTGGATTTCGGATGAGAAAAATACCACCCTGAAACCGACGCACCCGGCCACATCGCATAACTCTCTGTCAACGTCATACCAATTTTGTTTTCGACATCAAGTAACTGCCACAGCTTAGCCTTTTCTGTATGTTCAGGGCAAGCTGGATAACCTGGTGCTGGACGAATTCCTTGATATTTCTCTCTAATTAAGTCGTCATTGGTAAGTGACTCGTCTGGTGCATAGCCCCAATATTCTTTACGAACCTGATGATGTAAGTACTCGGCAAGCCCTTCTGCTAAGCGGTCAGTAACCGCTTTAACCATAATATTATTATAGTCGTCATGTTCTTTTAAATACTTATCCGCTAACTCATCAACACCAAATCCAGCTGTAACGGCAAACGCACCTACGTAATCGGCTAGACCAGATTTCTTAGGCGCAATAAAGTCGCCCAACGCATAGTTTGGCGCATTATTACGGGTTTGGATTTGCTGGCGTAAATTAAATAAACGAGTAACAATCTCAGTTCGAGACTCATCTTTATATACTTCTATCGTTTCTTCATCTGAGTTTGCTGGGAACAAACCAAACACGGCTTTTGCTTTCACGGTGCCTGACGCAATAATTTGGTCAATCATGTCGTTTGCATCGTCAAAAACTTTCTGAGCTTGTTCGCCAACAACTTCGTGTTTCAAAATTGACGGGTATTTACCACTGAGTTGCCAAGTAAGAAAATAAGGCGTCCAATCTATAAACGGTCGAATGTCTTCTAACGAGATAGAATCCCAAACATGTACGCCCATTTTTTTCGGTACTGGCGGAATGTAATTTTGCCAATCACCGTCAAATCGATTTGCTCTCGCTTTGTCAAACGAAATAAACTTAGTATTGTCACGTTTACGCTGGTGTTGCTTGATCACTGTTTCGTATTCTTTCGCTACCTGAGTCATGAAATTAGGTCGTAATTCATCACTTAACAAGTTAGACACAACCGAAACACTGCGGCTTGCATTTGGCACGTAAACCACAGGATGTTCGTAATTTGGATTAATTTTTATCGCAGTATGGGCACGTGAGGTTGTCGCGCCTCCGATTAATAATGGTAAGTCTAACCCCTGACGAGTTAACTCTTTAGCGACATGCACCATTTCATCTAAAGATGGTGTGATCAAACCTGATAAACCTATGATATCAACCTTTTCTTTTATGGCCGTATCGATGATTTTTTGGCACGGTACCATAACGCCTAGGTCGATAACTTCATAGTTATTACATTGCAGGACAACGCCGACAATATTTTTACCTATATCATGTACGTCACCCTTCACGGTAGCCATTAGAACTTTACCGTTGGTGTAACCGTCTTCTTTTTCTTCTTCAATATATGGGTTCAAATAAGCCACGGCTTGTTTCATAACACGTGCGGATTTCACCACTTGTGGTAAAAACATCTTACCTGCGCCAAACAAGTCACCAACGACATTCATACCATCCATTAATGGACCTTCGATGACTTGCAGTGGTCGGTCGTAAAATTGGCGAGCGGCTTCCGTATCTTCTTCAATAAACGTCGTTATACCTTTAATTAAGGCATGTTCTAAACGTTTTACGACGTCCCAAGAACGCCATTCTTCGGTTTCAACTTCAACTTTTGAACCATCCCCTCGATACTTAGGTGCAAGATCGAGTAAACGCTCTGTGGCATCGTCGCGACGATTTAGTATAACGTCTTCTACCGCTTCACGAAGTTCATCAGGAATGTCGTCGTAAACCGCGAGTTGGCCGGCGTTAACAATCGCCATATCCATGCCCGCTTGAATTGCGTAATACAAAAACACAGAGTGCATTGCTTCACGAACAGGATTATTACCACGAAATGAAAATGATACGTTTGATAACCCACCAGACACTTTTGCATGTGGTAGATGAGTTTTAATGTCCCGTGTGGCTTCGATAAATGCAACGGCGTAGTTATTGTGTTCTTCAATTCCGGTGGCGACAGCAAAGATATTAGGATCAAAAATAATGTCCTGCGGTGGGAAACCGATCTTACCTACCAATAAGTCGTAAGCGAGTTTACAAATTCGGAACTTTTCTTCTCGAGTTTCTGCTTGACCATCTTCGTCAAAGGCCATTACAACGACAGCGGCGCCGTATCGTTTTAATTTTTTAGCGTGTTCTAAAAATTGTTCTTCACCTTCTTTCAACGAGATGGAGTTTACAATTGCTTTACCCTGAACACATTTTAATCCCGCCTCAATGACTTCCCATTTAGATGAATCTAACATGATAGGCACACGTGCGATGTCCGGCTCTGAGGCAATAAGGTTACAAAAACGGGTCATCGCGGCAACTGAATCTAACATGGCTTCATCCATGTTGATGTCGATAACTTGAGCGCCGTTTTCGACTTGTTGACGTGCCACATCAAGCGCGGTTTCGTAATCCCCTTCGAGGATGAGTCGCTTAAACATTGCCGAACCGGTTACGTTAGTTCGTTCACCGACATTAATAAATCTGCTTACTGATTGCGTGGTCATGGTAAAACTTCTATACGTTAAATGCTTCTAATCCTGACAGGCGCATAAGTGCGGCTGCAGGTCGAGGTGTTCTTGGCTGCTGACCAGATACCACATCTACAAATGCTTGGATGTGCTCCGGTGTTGTTCCGCAACAACCGCCAACGATATTTATTAATTTGCTCTGCGCCCACTCACCAATGTGTTCAGCCATATCTTGGGCGTCCAAATCGTATTCACCAAACTCGTTCGGCAATCCTGCATTTGGGTGCACAGAAACAAAACATTCTGCAAATGACGATAACTCGTCTACATATTGGCGTAACAAATCTGGACCTAGTGCACAATTTAGCCCAATTGAAATTGGGTTTACATGACAAATTGAATTATAAAATGCTTCCGTTGTCTGCCCTGACAAAGTACGACCTGAAGCGTCAGTAATGGTCCCCGAAATCATTATTGGCAAACGATGATTTGCTTCTTCAAATGCAACTTCAACAGCGTAAAGTGCTGCTTTAGCATTCAACGTATCAAATATAGTTTCAACCAAAATTAGATCCGCGCCGCCAGCCATTAGGGCTAGCGTGGCTTTGGTATAGTCAGCAACCAAAGCATCAAACGTGATGTTACGAAAACCGGGGTCGTTAACATCTGGAGAAATAGAAGTTGTTTTAGACGTTGGCCCTAAAACACCAGCGACAAATTTCGGTTTATCTGGGGTTGCCACTTGATCACACGCTTCGCGTGCTAATTTAGCTGCTTCAAAGTTAATTTCATCGGCGAGACTTTCCATCCCGTAATCGGCCATCGACGCAACAGTTGCATTAAAACTATTGGTTTCAATAATGTCAGCACCCGCTTCAAGGTAAGCTATGTGAATGTCTTTGATCACTTGAGGTTGCGTCAATACTAATAAGTCATTGTTGCCGCGCACGGATGTCGGCCAATCTTTGAATCGCTCGCCACGATAATCATCTTCTTCAAACTTATACTCTTGGATCATTGTGCCCATTGCACCGTCGAGAAAAAGTACTCTTTGTTTTAACATTGATGTTAATAATTCTGATTGGTCTGGGCGGTAGTCGCCTTTAATAGTCATGTTAAAATTTTAACCTTAAATTATGCGAAGTTTTCTGTTCGAATTTTTGCACTAACTTGACTTATATCATATGGCGTCTTTTGGTAAACGTAATAATTTAGCCAGTTAATGAATAACAAATAACCATGGGACTGCCACAACTTTATTGGTGGCTGCGTAACATCATCATTTGGAAAGTAATTTACGGGAACTATGGCCTCTAAACCGGCATCAACATCTCGTTGATATTCGGTCAATAAAGTATTTCGGTCGTACTCAGGATGGCCGGTAATAAATACTTTGGTTCCTGCTTTATCTTGCATTAGGTAAGCTCCGACTTCGTCACTTCCCGACACTAAGATCAAATCATCTACTTTTTTCAGTTGTTCGATTGGAACTTCACCGTAACGAGAATGCGGGGCAAAAAATACGTCGTCAAAACCACGCATGATTGGCGCTTTACTTTGCCATTTCTGATGTTGATACACGCCACTTAATTTATCGTCGCGGATCTCATGTTGTAAATCGTGATAGTGGTATATCGCTGCGTGGGCGGCCCAACACAAAAATAGCGTTGAAGTTACGTGATCTTCTGCCCATTTGAAGACTTCCTGGAGTTGAGACCAATAGGTAACGTCTTCATAACTTTTGAGACCTAGAGGTGCACCCGTAATAATTAAACCATCGTAATTTCGATCTTTAATATCATTAAAATAACGGTAAAACGTATCTAAATGATCCTCAGAGGTATTTTTTGCTCTGTGCTCTAAGCGCACTAAATCAATATCAACCTGCAATGGGCTGTTGGATAATAACCGAATTAATTGAATTTCTGTCGTTATTTTATCAGGCATCAAATTTAAGATAGCGACTTGCATAGGACGAATGTCCTGCGTGTCAGCTCTATGTTCTGGCATGACATAGATATTTTCCTGCCTTAAGGCGTCAATGGCAGGTAATTGATCTGGGACTCGAATTGGCATGTCTTCACCTCATAAATACTAATCAAGGAAGATTACTTCAAATTTTAGCAATGTCAACATCTAGATGTTTAGACGTCCATGCATCCTAAATATTTTTTGGGCTCGCGGTAGAACTTAGTCTGTATTCATATTCCGTATTTATCCTTGCCTCATTTCCTCTAATCTCATTTCCCATAATAAAGAAAACAAAACACTACGCCAACTCGAAGGATCATCAATGCCATTTGCGGTTGAAACGACAGTACATTGGTATTGCCGTTTTTCGCCAAACGTGTCGACAAATATGTAAAACCCGTAATAAGTTACCTTCACAAATCACAACTACATCCAATATTGTCTGCCTTATTTGAGATAAGTAAGACAAATAAATTAATTGTAAGTTTCAAACGCAAAATCTTTTCCAAATTATTCCCTTCCATTACGCAATGGTATTTTGCTCAAACAGTTTCAAAGTCAAAATCAGTTCAAAAATGACTAAAATCTCGGAACCCCCTTAGAACATTAAGATTTGTTTACAACATCAACGTAATTTATTTGACCTAACTCATTCCATACAAGGTCAAAAAGATTATAATTTAGACAGACATTGAACACTATCCCAACCCCTTTTTGTAAAAAAAGCGACTAATTTGGATAAATTGGTGGTCATTAAAATCTATAGATAATATATTGGTTAGTAACTAATGTATGTGAAACAATATAACAAATAACCAGTTACGGTTAGTTGGAGCAATATTTACTAATGTATTTTTACGCCGCTAGACAGCCCATTTTGGACCAGCAGAAAAAGCTTTTTGCCTACGAATTACTGTTTAGAGACGGTGTAAGTAATGTATTTCCCGATATTGACGAAGATGAAGCAACCTCACGAATTATTGAAGGTTCGCAGGTCAGTTATGGACTTGAAGACTTTACTGACAATAAGCCAGCATTTATCAATTTCACTTTAGATACCATTTTAAAAAATTACCCAACAATGATGGCACCTGAAACTATAGTTGTTGAAATACTGGAAACTGTACAACCGGGGCGTCGCTTACTTGCTGCCGTCAAAGAGTTAAAAGAGTTAGGTTATACAATCGCTCTTGATGACTACGAGCATAAGCCCGTATGGAAACATTTTTATCCGTATATCGATATTATCAAATTCGACCTTCGTGCTATGACCATGGACGAAATTGCTGGTATTTTAATTGAGCTCAAGCCTCAATCGCATATAGACATGCTCGCTGAGAAAGTAGAAACCCTCGAAGAATTTGAACAGTGCAAAAAACTTGGCTTTAAATACTTCCAAGGTTATTTTTTCTCTAAACCTGAACTCGTTAAAGCAAAAAATTTATCACCAGCGCAAATGACATTAGCCGAATTGTTGTATGAGACTTCGAGTGAAACGTTAGATTTGCCTAAGATCACGCAAATTTTTGAGCGAGACGTCAATCTTTCTTATAAATTGCTGCGATATACAAATTCAGCAGCATTTAAACGTCGTGCCGAAATTTCAACAATCAAACAAGCCCTAGTCGTATTAGGCCAGCACGAACTTAGAAAATTCCTATCATTGCTATTTACCGCCCAAGTGAATAACAGCAAACCACAAGAGCTATTAAAAATGGCGATGGTTAGAGCGCGATTTAGTGAATTGTTAGCTGCAGAGAATACTCAAATTGATTCAGCAATGGCGTTTTTAACCGGTATGATGTCACTTATCGACGCGATATTAGATGAATCAATAGATAAGATAATGGAGCAATTGCCACTGGCAGCTGAGATTAAAAACGCCCTAATTAAAGGTGAAGGACAGCTGGCGGAAATATTAAAACTTGCCATTACATTTGAAAAAGGTGACTGGGAACAAGAGTCGAAACTTGAATCTGTGTTAAATCTTAGTGGTAAACAAATTTCAGCTAAGTTTGCCGAAGCCATTAGTTGGGCCGATGACCAACTTTCACTTATATCTTCCGTTTAAAATAGATTTTTAGTCAATATTAAAAAGCGCAGTCACCAAAATTGGTGCTGCGCTTTTTTACATCTCAAAATTATCCTGAAATGAATTTATTCATTTAGGCATCTTTGAAATAATTCAATGCCATAAACTAAATCACTAAATTCTGAATTGAGGCTTAATTTTAGCAAATAGTTTGGGACCAATGCCTTTAATTTCTTTTAGTTCAGAGAGTGTTTTAAACTTTCCTACCTTTTTGCGATATGCAAGTATTGCTGCCGCTTTACTTTTGCCAAGTCCTTTAACTTTAATTAGCTCGTTTAAGCCAACGCGGTTAAGATCAAGCAATGAGTGACTGCTTACCTGTTTAACTTGTGCATTTGTTCCATCATTAACCATAGGCAAAGCAGACGCACTGTGCGAACCAAACAAGCTGCCAATAATTAAAAGTAGATATTTTACTGAACGTCCTTTCATCATATTTCCTTTTTGTAGTTTAAGAACATTCCAAATAGTAAGTTAGAATGCTGAAACCACAAGTCCAGTTTTTATCAAAAAAGTACAGTTTACATGAGGTTAAGAACTTACGAGTTGCTCGAGTACGCGCTTAATTTGAACCCCAATATTGGAATAGAATACTCTTCGGTGACTCGTTTTCCGCCACACTAGACTCAAGTTACGAAACGCATTTTTATCCTCTAGCTCAGCGACCTGCAGCTTATGGCGGTCAACAAAGCCAGATTTAATGGCGAGCTTAGTTAAATAAGTTGCGCCTGCATGCCCCTCTACCATTGCCAATAAAGTCGTTAAACTACTGGCCTGGAATGGATGAACATCTTTAGATTCAGACAAGCTACAGCCACTAATCGTATGCTCTGACAAACAATGATCGCGTTCTAACAAATAGACATTATTTTCTACATTATCTTTATGAAAAACATGGTAAAACTGATCTTTAATCAAATGATACTCAACAAATTCGCCGACGTTATAAGGCGTCGCCATCAACACCATGTCAAGTCGGCCCTCTCGAAGTAAAGACAGGCAGTTGTCCGTTGTATCTTCACGTAAATAAAGGTCCAATTTAGGGAATTGCTCTGCACAATCTTTAATTAAAGGATTTACAACAAATGGGGCGATGGTAGGGATAATACCTAAGTGCAATTCACCGCCGTATTGGTTGCCATCTGATGTTGCCGTGGCCACGAGATCAGCGCTGCTTTCTAAAATTTCCCGAGATTTTTTAACGACATCGACACCAACAGGGGTAAACACAAACGTTTTGTGGTCGCGTTCGATTAACTGTGCATCTAATTGCTCTTCCAAGGCTTGAATTGCACTACTTAATGTTGATTGTGAAACAAAACACTTTTTTGCTGCCTGACCAAAATGTCCAGTATCGTACAAAGAAACTAAGTATTTTAGCTGCTGGAGCTTGGGTAACTTCATATAAATAGCCTTTCCTGAAGTATCAATTTATCGCATATTTTATGGCGCTTACCTTACCGAATAACCTCCCAACTGACAAAGAGATTCAATAAATTGTTACTTGGTCGGCCAATATCTTGATTCTACCGCAATAGCATATTTTTTTTCATAAACTCTATTATTCTTATACGTACGAAAAACGCGCGGGGAGAAAATCCTATGAACGTTTCACATATAAGAAAAGCAATATTGGTATCAACAGTAATATTTTGTTCAGCAACAACAGCAGCGACAGTTTCGAATGTTGATTGCGAATGTGCTCAAAAACAAAACGGCTGTGAAGCACCAAAAGCCCAAAGCCCTAGTTGGTGGAATTGGATAACTGGCAACAAAAATGGTTCGCAATTCCACTTTTTTGACCTTATTGAATTACTACACAATAGTGACAAGGTTGCCGCAGTAGACAAGGGAGAGATTGAGGGTGAAAACGATAAAAGTAACGCATAAACCGAGCTTTTTTTCCGCTTTGAAAAGTGCAGCGTCTGCCATGATTGGCATTCAAAAGTCAGATAAACACAGTTCAGATTTTAATTCAGATACACCATTTCCATTTATTTTGGCTGGCGTTATTTTAGTGATTGGGTTTATTTTAGCACTGATCACGATTGTTAATTTTGTTGTCGGCTAGGACGAGTTAAATTAAGTTGCGATACGTATATAGCGATATCTAAGTAGCGATTTACAGCAAAGTGTTAAATCGCTGCAATTTTACCGAGACTTAACGATTACCTTATCTGGGCAATAGTAAGCAAATATCTCACCTACCTTCTTTCTCGTCGCGCCATTTTGGCTAATGTTCCTGCTAACCTTTACAAAACTATGTTTAGCTTCATGGTAAAGCTTTCTAGTGAGTTCAGTGTCATGATTACTAATCAGTACTGGGATCTTTCTATTGAACGCTGTGTGTTCTGCCAAAAGCGCTAATTTGGCCTGCTCATTTGGATCAAAGCCGCCTACCGAATAACTCGTAAATTTTGCGGTTTGACTTAATGGAGCGTATGGCGGATCGCAGTAAATAACAGAACCGGCCCTTGCCCGCGAAAACGTCTTTTTATAATCCTCACAAACAAACTTAGCTTTTTTAGCTTTTTCCGAAAATGCATAAATTTCATTTTCTGGAAAATAGGGTTTGTTGTAGTCACCAAAAGGCACATTAAAGCCTCCTTTCAAATTATAACGACATAACCCGTTATAGCCGTGGCGATTCAAATAGATAAATAACAAGGCTCGATAATACAGATCGGTAGTGGTATTGAACTCCTGGCGCAAACCGTAATACATCACTTTGTCGTTGTTTTTCTGATTGAAAAGCGTTCGAGCATCAGTGACAAGTGTCTTTGGTCGCGACTTTACATATTTGTATAATCGAATTAAATCTGGATTAACGTCATTTAGTAGGTAAGAATCATAGTTACTATTGAGAAAAACAGAACCGGCACCGACAAACGGTTCAACCAATTTTTTCCCCTCCGGCAATCTGGAGTGGATCTGCTCAATAAGGCTGTACTTTCCGCCGGCCCACTTAAGAAAGGCTCTGGTTTTCTTGGTCATGGTTACTCGGCTTTTTCGAAACGTTGATTATAAGTTTGAATTTGTTGTTGGATCACCGACACTGATTTTGCCCAAGCATTCGGCTCGAGGCGTGAGGCAACTTCGCGAGCTTGTGTAATGGTATCAAATAAGCCATAAGTCACCACTATCCAATCTGTCCCATTTCGTTGAATTTTGTAAATCCGAAATTCACTGGGCTTTACTGGCGCTGAAACTAAATACTCAGCTAAAGTTGGCTCTGAGCTAACCGCAGTAAACTGCAATACATAGCGGTCTTTTGGCAATGACATAAACGCGTCATTGTCAATTTTATACAAACTTGTTTGCGGCTGTTCTGGGTAATTCTCTGATGCCGTTGCAATAATTAAGTCACTGTCGTTCACAACCTGTTTGGCTGCGGCCGCTGACTTAGACAGTTGATTTTCCACCGACTGTTTTTTAACGGTAGGAGGAGTATTAGTAGCTAATGACAGCGTAGATTTTACGGATGTCGTTCCCGTCACTTTTGCGCTGTCCTCCGCATTGCCACCTTTATCAGGTTTTGTCTGCGGCGTGATGACCGAGGCTGGGTCATCCAAAGATGCTTGTAACGCAGTAAACATTTCTTCAGCGGACGCTGTCCGGGTCGCCGCAAGATCATCGGCATACAAGGTACGACTTTTAAATTCTGGTATCGACACCTTTTTATTGGCGTTGAGCACTTGTTTCACCGCCAAAGACTCATCATCCTCCGGACCAATATGTTGCTTTGCAACGTTTGGAGTTGAGTCAAAATAACCCACATTGTAGGCATAAATCCCAAGGGCAAGAAGTAAACTTGCGAGCGTGACAATTGCCCCCCAAAGTTTGATATTTAAGCCGCCTGAATTAACTAACTCTAAGTTATTTTGGTCGTTATAGGCCAATAACTGGATCGGAACACCTTTTGAGTTTTCAATCCAACGCTTCAACTTTGAATCGGTAATGGCTGGCAACTCAGAAAAATACGTATTTAGCAGATGATAACTTTCGTCCTTTGACAACCTAGGTATTGATTCAACGGCGATAAGCTGTGAATTAATATTTAATAAGGTGGCCGAGATTGACTTGTCGAAACTGAGTACAATTGAAAACTGGATACCCGCACCGTTAATTTGGCTAAAGACCTGTAATAACTCACCAACCAGTTTTGCAGACATATAGTGCGCATTATCTATCGCTACCATTAGTTCAGTTTGCTGATTAAACTCAAGGAATGAGCTTACAAGAGGTTTTTCTGGGTCAAATAGTACATTGCCAAACAATTGCTCTATTATCCGGCTACGGAGCTGTACATCCGTGATGTTTTTTGAAGCTGTGACATAACATTTGTTGGCATCTGGCATCGCCGTTGTTAAAACTTCTTCTAACAAAACGGTTTTGCCAAACCCCATGCCGCCTTCAAGCGCAACGATCTTGTTTTGAGTTAACAAAGAACGAAGTTGAACTAAATAATTTAGTCGACTTGGTGGGAAGTAGAAATTAGAGCCCAAAGCGGTCATTGTAAAATTAGTTTCAGTTCACTCTCGGTTACGTCTGTAACCAGTATCGCCTCACCTAAGTGTTTCGGCAATACAAATCTTATGGTTTGTGCCTGAACTTTTTTATCTTTTTTCATATGAGGAATATATTGCTCATATGACATTTGTGCAGGTCCTTTCGAAGGTAACGAAAACGCGTCATTTAGAGCAACGATGCGATTAACGTCAGCATCCGATAACCAACCACGTAATTTGGCTAATTCGGAAGCTTGCACCATACCGACAGCAACTGCTTCGCCGTGAAGCCAATTGCCATACCCCATTTCAGCTTCGATAGCGTGCCCAAAAGTATGACCTAGGTTAAGCAATGCTCGAACACCACTTTCTTTTTCATCTTGCGCAACAATATCAGCTTTATTTTGGCAGCATTGCTTAATGATATAAGACAATACACTTGGAACTTTCGCTGAAATTTCAGCTAGGTTAACTTCGAGATATTCAAATAATTGAATGTCACCCAAAATACCGTATTTAATAACCTCAGCCATTCCTGCTGAAAACTCTCTATCAGGCAATGAAGAAAGGGAATCAATATCAATAATTACGGCTTTAGGTTGGTAAAACGCACCAATCATATTTTTGCCGAGTGGATGATTAACTGCCGTTTTTCCGCCTACTGATGAGTCAACTTGACTCAATAAGGTTGTTGGGACTTGAATAAAATCAACACCACGTTGGTAGGTGGCCGCAACAAAACCTGTCACGTCGCCTATTACACCGCCACCTAAAGCAATTAGGGTTACATCACGACCATAGTTACCCGAAAGTAAAAAGCTCATGATATGTTCGTAACTTGCTAATGTTTTGTATGCTTCACCATCAGGTATGGTCACAGTCGCTACATCATATTGAGATAGCAATTCTGCAACTTCGGTGGCAAAGATGGGTGCTAAAGTATCATTTGTAACAATGACAACTTTAGTTCCTTTGATGTGTTGCGAAAACAAAGAAGCATCAAACATCGCTCCCTGTTTTATATAAATCGGGTAGCTGCGTTCACCTAACGAAACATTTAGGGTTTCCATACTGACAGCCTCCGCTATTTAGAAATCGAGTTTACTAATAATTTCGTTTGCAACAACACGTGCACTTTGTTCATCGGTTTTAACCACGATGTCAGCCACTTCTTCATAAAGTGGATTACGTTCTTCAGACAAGCGAATCAATACATCTTTCGCTGGTTCTTCAGTCTGTAACAAAGGTCTACGCTTATCACGTTGAGTACGAGCAACTTGTTTTTCAATTGGGGTTTCCAAATAAACTACAATTCCACGTGCGGATAGACGATTACGAATTTCTTTACTGACAACTGAGCCACCGCCTGTGGCTAACACAATACCTTGTTTTTCGGTCAATTCAGTGATGACAGATTCTTCGCGTTGGCGAAAACCCTCTTCACCTTCGATATCAAATACCCATGCGATATCAGCGCCGGTACGACGCTCTATTTCCTGATCCGAATCGACAAACTGCAAATGCAATTGATCGGCGAGGTGTCTGCCGATTGTGCTTTTACCCGCGCCCATTGGACCAACTAAGAAGATGTTACGTTTTTCAGCCATATTACCTAATTCAAATACTATGTTTTGTGTTTACAACAAGCCCAAGGCACCATACTTCGCGCCCATGAAAAATTTAAGGCGCGAATTATCGCAAAAAAAGTGGCAAAATTGCAACTAAGAGTTGTCAATAAGAAGCTAACTACAATGCATCAGTAACAATTTTAGGTGTTACGAAGATTAAAAGTTCGCGTTTTTCGTTAAAAGAAGTATCCGTTCTGAACAATCTACCAATAAATGGTAGGTCACCTAACAGCGGAACTTTACTTACGGAGTTTATCACTTGTTGCTGATATATTCCCCCCAATACTATAGTTTCACCATTAACAGCTGTGACTTGTGTTTGTAGTTGCTGCGTATCAATCGCGACAGCTGGGCCAGTTGGTGTAGAAACTGTATCGCCCCGCGCATCTTGAGTGATGTTTAAATCTAATATTACACTGTTATCTGGCGTGATTTGCGGTGTAACTTCCAAACTCAAAACCGCTTTTTTGAATGTCACAGTTGTTGCACCACTCGACGCAGCCTGAACATAAGGTATTTCTGTACCCTGCTCAATCCGTGACATTTTTTGATTTGAAGCCGTGATACGTGGGGTTGCAACTATCTCACCCTTATTTTCACGCTCTAATGCAGATAATTCTAAATCTAATAATGTACCGTCAGCTAAACGGGCTATTTGCACAGCAATACTACCTGCAGGGCTTGCAACGGGTAAGTTTACATTTAGTCGTTGGGCTACAGGTATTGCAAGGACACTAGTTTGGTCGCCGCCTGCAGTCGCAGTATCTTGATTGTAATTTGCTGAACCAGCGCCATCCAATGACCCGCTGATACCCGAAGTATAACCACTGCTTGGTGCATTTCGGTCAGTAATACCCCAACGAATACCAAGTTGCTCGTCAATATTGTCACGAATTGTGACCATTCGAGCCTCAATAATAACCTGTTTAATTGGAATATCTAATGTTCTAACTGCTTTTTTAACGGTTTCGATACCATCAAACGTATCTTTAACTAAAAGTGTATTAGTTCTGTCGTCCACCGATACTTGACCGCGTGGTGTTAAAATTGACGTTCCATCTGATTTTAACAATGCCGCGATATTCACCGCTTTCGCGTAGTTTATTTGAATAAATTCGGACACCAGCGGTTCGTTTTCTTCCACTTTTTTACGTGCTTCAAGTTCCCGTGCTTCACGAGCGGTTAATTCATCCGCTGGGGCAACCATTAATACATTGCCGTCCATGCGTTTATCTAAACCTTTCGTTTTTAATACGATATCGAGCGCCTGATCCCACGGTACGCCATTTAATCTTAGTGTTAATGACCCAGACACTGTATCCGATACCACTAAGTTAAACCCGTTGTAGTCGGCAATTATTTGTAAAACAGTTCGTATTGGTAAATCCTGGAAGTTTAGGGATATCGGCTGACCTTGATACTCAGTTCCGCCGGCTAATATGCCTTGTTGCTCTGCGGCTTTAATGACAGATAAAGTGAAGATATTATCAAGTTGTTGGAAGTCATACTCAAACTCACCGTCAACATTAACAACTAAACGCGTATTAACGCCCACTTGGAATGTTTCAATACCACCTACCACAGTGCCAAAGTCGGTCACGTCCATTTTATAAAGCAGTTCATTTACAATATCAGTATTGTGAAACTCAATAAAAATTTGATTGTCAGAGGAAGTGACATCAACCGCTGCCATATTATCGCGTAGGAACACCAAAACACGGCCTTCGGTTTCTTGACCGGGATCTGTACCACGACGGAAGTCTAAAGCTTGAATGCGATTGATAAGTGTAATTGCAGTGTCTTGTTGTGCTTGAGCTTCTAACGATGCATTGTCTGAAACACGAATAAAGAAACGATTACCTTCAACACGTGATTGATAGATTTTTAAGTAATCGAGTAAAATGCTCACCATAACGCCGTCATCCATATACTGGGTTTCAACATTAATAACGCCATCTTTCTCGATTAATACGTTAGCTAGGCTTTCTTCAAAATCAGTTTCGTCAAAAAACATTTCAATTCGAGCAGGTTCGTTATAAACCTGAACATTTGGATCTGCGTAGAGTTCTTCATCAAAGACAAATTCGAGTTCAGTTTCACCTTTAACAATTGGGCTATATCGAATGTCATACAACAAAGGTATCGATTGTGCGGTAAACACCATAAAAAGGGCAAACATCCCAACAAGCGATCGCACCGTTGCAGATTTATTTTTATTTTTTGTTTGAAAATCCATATTTTTGACCATTTTTATTCTTCTGCCGTAGCTTCTGCCATTAACACGGTTGCCGTTCGCTCTTTCCAGCAACCCGCACCGTCGGGGATCAGTTCAATTAAATCTACTTGATTATCCGTAACCGAAGTTATTCTACCGTTAAATAGACCAATATAGTTATCATTAGTTACTCTATGTAATGAACCATCTGTTGCTTCTACTAACGCCCAAATTTGATTATTCGTGCCTAACGTACCTTTCATGCTTAAATTATCAAGCGCAAATTTTTCCAAAGGTTGTTTTCTTCTTCGATGATCAGGGGCAAGGCAATTTTGAACTGGGACAAAATTTTCTTCAATAGCTTCAGGTGAAGGCAACTCAAACGGACTTCGCGTAATGACTGCTTCATAATCGACATGAACAAACTTTTTGACTTCTGGGATTGGATCAATCTTAACCGGTGCGCCGTTTTTCACCTCATTCATATACTGCTGAATATCAGACACGTCATCGTAACAACCTTGAACCAAAAGAGTGAATAATAACATTAACCGTTTCATTACTTCGACTCCTTATAGCGGTAGGTTTTAGCGACAACATTTAGTCTAAGCTCTTTATCCCGAGCATCTTCAATCGAAAATTCGTGCAAGGTTACAATCCGCGGCAGTGCTGCAACTTTACTGACAAATTGGCCAAATTCATGGTAATCGCCAATAACTTCTATTTGAATAGGTAATTCTGTATAAAACTCGTTTTCTATTTCCGGTAACCAATTAATTCGAATAAACGTCAAACCCGAGGTTGTACCTACGTAGGTTATGTCATCTAGCAATCCTGGTGTTTCATGAGACGATGGCAACCTTTTCAGTAACAAAGAAAAATTTTGTTCCATGTCTGTCATCTGTGATTTGTAAGAATCAAGGTTGACCGCAGCCCCATATTTTATTCGGTACGTCTTTCTAAGCTGTTGTTCATTGGCTTCAGCTTGTTCTAATTCACTGATTTTTCCACTGACCAAAAACATATAACTCAACACCGAGACCGCAATGGCAACAACTAAAGCCATTGCAATTTTGGCCGCTTTTGGCCAAGACCCCATATTTTCAAAATCGATATCATTGATATCAAATTCTGATAAGTCAAAATTCAGCTTGTCGAAGTTCATTTTTTCGCTCCAACTTGCTCAGGTAAGTACTCAGTTACTTTTATTGTCATCTTAAAGTTACTTAACAAAGAGTTTTCTTTTTTGCCTGCAACAATCGATTCTAGTATAGCGTCCGACAATAGTTCGGATTTGTCGATTTGACGGATCATATTGGCCAAACGGTTGTTAGATTCACTTCGGCCTGTTACTAAAATTAAATTATCTTTCTTCTCAACTCTAGTCAGGTAAATCCCAGCAGGCACAATTGCGGCAACTTCATTCAGCACCTGAGTACCTAAATTACGTGAGCTTTGCAGTTGTTCAATCAATCGAATACGTTGGTTTAGATTATCTTTTGTATCATTCAAATTTCGAATTTCGCGGATCCGCTTATCCAAAATTGAGATTTCACTTTTTAAATAGTTATTGCGATATTCTTGTCCGGCAATCCGTTCAGAAAAGTAAAAGTTTAGTAAAAAAACGAAAAAGACAACAATAGCCGATAATCCAGCCAATATAGCAATGAATTGCTGTTGCATTTCCCTTCTGGCATTTTCACGCCATGGTAATAGATTTATATATGGCATTCAGAAAAACTCCTTAGCGCCAATCCGGTTGCAATCATCAACTGAGGTTGAATTAGATTAATTTCATCTAAATCCAATTCGGCTGCGACTTCCATATTTTTTAATGGGTTTGCAATTACGGTGTGTATTCCAAGTTCATCAATTAACAAACGATCTAAACCATTTATTAACGCTGTGCCGCCAGAGAGAACGATGTAATCGACGTTTTCTTTTTCACTGGTATTTAGGAACATTTGAATCGAACGACGAATTTGTTGAAGTAAAGCCGTCTGGAACGGAGCCAAAACTTCAAACGTGTAATTTGGAGGTAAATTACCTAGTACCTTATCTCGCTCAGACTCTTCGAACGATTTACCATAATAGGTAACAATTGAATTTGTGAACTGTTCGCCACCAAATACCTGATCTCGGGTATAAAGTGCCCTTTCACCCTGTACGATACTTACCAGCGAAATTTGTGCACCGATATCGACAAAGGCAACAACTTTATCTTCAGCGTCGTCTGGTAATTGACTAAAGCACAATCGACCAGCTCGACTTAAGGCGTAACTCTCAACGTCCATGACTTTCGGCTCAAAGCCGCCATCCATTACCGCGTGAGATCTAACTTCGATATGTTCAGTACGTGCTGCACTTAACAAAACATCAACCTTGGAAGGATCAGCTTTATTCACGTTTAGCTTTTCAAAATCTAAGCTAACTTCGTCAAGAGGGTATGGGATCAAAGAGTCTGCTTCAATTTCAATTTGACTTTCTAATTCAGATTCAGAAAGCGAAACATCCATATAGATAACTTTTGTTATCACACTAGCTCCTGATATCGCGACGGCAGCATGTTTGACATTTTTAGGCATATGTTTACGAATTTTTGCAATCACACGAGATACAGCTTCAATATCTTGAATTTCACGATCCTTTATCATTCCTTTAGGCATTGGTTCTAATGCCGCGGCTTCCATACGAAAGATTCCATGTTGTTCTGACAACAACACAGCCTTTACTGAGTGTGACCCTATATCGATTCCCACCATATAAGGGACACTCTTGGTGAAAAACTTTTTGATTATCTCAACTATCATGTCAAGTAACTGAGCTTCCTGAAAAAATATGCTTTAATACAGAGATTAGACGCTTTTTAATCGAATAAAAAGCCTTTTCTCTATGCTGGTTCTAGTTATACTATCAGCTCGTTACATATTGACAAATTTTTTTAGGTAGTTTCAATGGTTTGGCTGAATAAATTACTACGAATATTATTCTATTGTGGATTATTAGGGCTTACGGTTTTAGTTTCATTTTATTTTTATATTCAAGATGAATTGCCTGATGAGGCATCAATTCGCGACGTTCAGTTCCAAATACCGATGAAAATTTATACAGCGGATGGCGAACTGATCTCCCAATTCGGTGAAAAACGCCGTAACCCATTACTTTATGAAGAAATTCCGCCTCAGCTGATGGAGGCGATTATTGCCACCGAAGACTCTCGATTTTACGAACACTTTGGATTTGATCCTATCGGGATCGTTAGGGCCGCTTTTGTTTCTATTACAAAAGGTCGTGCCGCACAGGGCGCAAGTACCATAACCCAACAGCTCGCTCGAAACGTATTTTTAACATTTGATAAAACCATTATCCGAAAAGTAAAAGAACTTTATATCGCTTTGCACCTTGAGCAAATCTTAACAAAAAAAGAAATTATAACGCTTTATCTCAACAAGATTTATTTTGGTAACCGAGCCTATGGTATCGGGGCTGCAGCGCAAGTCTATTACGATAAGCCAATTAATGAATTGACGCTGCCACAACTTGCGTTAATCGCTGGCTTACCAAAAGCTCCTTCGTCATATAACCCGGTTCGCAATCCAGCTAAAGCCAAATGGCGTCGAAATGTTGTACTCGGACGTATGTTCACTGTCGGTGCGATTGATGAAGCGACATATAAAGAAGCAATTGAAGCGCCAATTACAGCAAAACTCCACGGCGCCAATATTACCGCACATGCCCCTTACGTCGCAGAAGAAGTAAGGAAAGAAATGGTTGAGCGTTATGGTAAAGAAAAAGCTTATACCGAAGGATTTAAAGTTTATACAACAATAGATGCTAAAACGCAGAAAGCCGCACAGATTGCGTTAAGAAATAATATTTTTGCCTATGACGAGCGACATGGTTATCGAGGCGCTACGCTCACTTTATGGAGTGAGGAAGAGACAGACAGTACAACTTCTGCTAATGCCAGTTGGAGTCTAGAAAAGATCGACCAAAGGTTGTCTCGCCTTAAGCAATTTAATGAATTAATGCCTGCGGTTGTTACAAATACAACAGAGCAAACCGCTTATGTGCAGCTCAAAGGCAATCAATTTGACGTGATTGAGTGGGACAACTTGAGTTGGGCTCGTGCTTATATTAGTGACGACAAACAAGGGCCAGCCCCTAAATTGGCGTCTGACATCTTAGTGCCTGGCGCGCAGATATGGGTTCGAAAACTTGAAGATGGTCGCTTACGTTTAAGTCAGATCCCAAGTGTCACCTCGTCAATCGTGGCACTTGATCCGAACAACGGTGATATCAAAGCTCTGGTCGGTGGTTACAATTTTGTTGGTAATCAGTACAACCGAGTGACTCAAGCAAAACGCCAAATCGGCTCAAACATTAAGCCCTTTATCTATTCTGCCGCCCTAGAAAATGGCTTTACATTAAGTAGTTTAATAAACGACGCACCAATCAATAAATGGGATAAGAATCTTGGCACAGCATGGCGTCCAAAAAATTCGCCTGAAAATTATGATGGTCCTACGCGAGTTCGACGTGGACTTGCTCAGTCTAAAAACGTGATGTCGGTTCGATTAATGCGTTCATTGGGGATCCAAAAAACAGTTGATCACCTAACCAAATTTGGTTTTGCTGAAAGCGATTTACCTAAAAATGAATCACTTTCACTTGGTTCGGCATCGTTAACGCCGATTTCAGTTGTGACTGCAATGAGTGCGTTTGCAAATGGCGGGTATTTAGTTAAAGCAAATCTTATTGATCATGTCACTGATGCAAGCGAAAAAAATGTTTTCCAAGCGACAAAATATATTGCAAGAGAGCCTTCACAATTAGAACCGTTAGACGCACTTACTGACGATAACGTTGAGGTCACAGAGGATTCGGTTGAATCATTTGCCTTAGACGCCCCACGAGTCATTAGTAGAGAAAATGCGTTTTTAGTTGCAGACGCAATGAACAGCACCGTTTGGGGAGGCGGAACATGGAGTAAAGGTAATGGCTGGAACGGTACTGCGTGGCGAGCACAAACGTTAAAACGTCGAGACCTCAGTGGCAAAACAGGGACAACGAATAGAGCTGTAGACACATGGTTTACCGGCTTCACCCCCAAATTAGTGGCTACAACCTGGGTCGGCTTTGACGCACCGGGACGTCCGTTGGGCCGAACCGCTTATAATAGCAATTTAGGTGACGGGCATATTTATGGCGCGGAATCAGGCGCGAAAACCGCATTGCCTGGCTGGGTAGATTTTATGAGTCGCGTTTTACCTGACATTCCTGTTACCTATCGAGAAATTCCAGAGGGGGTTGTTTCCGTCAGGATAGATCGAGAAACAGGACTTCTATCTAGAAAAACAGATTACACAACCCGATTTGAATACTTCAAAAAAGGTACTGAACCAGACAAATATGCAGAAAACTCCCGACCTGTGAATATCGACGACGAAGAGGACTTTATTGCCGAAGAAGAAGAGTTGTTTTGATCAATTCGTTACTTAAGTTCGATTAATCACTATAACGCCTTTTTCTTTTTAAACTTATTGGCAATGACGTGTTTTTGATACGCGACAAGCGCATTATAAGAATCATTTGTTACGGCTTCAATTGGGGTTCTATAGGCAATGTCGCGTAACCATTCAATATTATAAGGGCATGTGTTGATGAGTTGTTTAACTGACTCAATAGCTAATGCCTTATCCTCCACATGACAATAAAACAACGCTTCTGCGAACATCGTTGGCGTAATCACAAAGACATTGTCTCGGTTCAATGCGTCGACGTTTAGCCCTTCTGCACTGGATGTTTGGGGTGGTGTTTCGATAAAGCGCGGATCAAAATTTGACATCGCTAAGTTGCGATTTGGTTGTACCAAGTGCACCGTTTTATCGAGCTGTTTTAACGTCTTTCCGGTTTTTTGTTTAAAACCATACTGCGCAAAAAACTGGATAATATAGTTGCGTTGTCCTATTGAAAGAACATCATAGTCATTCCGCAAAAACCAATTGTCATCATAAACTGTCACAAGTGGCAGCGCACTTATGGCATATAGGTTTTTATCTGATTTTATGTCATTGAATAAACGCATACATTGTCCACATTCTCGTTATCAGAACTAATACCACAACAAACCAATACCACAACAAACCAATAAGATACAAAAAAACCGCATTAATGCGGTTTTTACGTTTAGCGCTAATTTGCAGTTCAGTCAAAAATAGATCAAAAACCTATTTTGGCAACACCAGACTTAATAGCGGCTTCTGAAACGGCATTTGAAACGCGTTCCAGCAAACGAGCATCCATCGGTTTAGGTATAATGTAATTTCGGCCAAACTCAAGAGAAGTTAGATTTGACGCAACTAAAACTTCTTGCGGCACGGGTTCTTTTGCTAAAGAACGAATCGCTTCAACCGCAGCTATCTTCATTTCATCATTTATAGCAGTTGCTCTTACATCTAATGCACCGCGGAAAATGAACGGGAAACACAAAACGTTGTTAACTTGATTAGGATAATCTGAACGGCCTGTCGCCATAATTAAATCATCGCGAACGGCTCTTGCTAATTCAGGTTTTATCTCAGGATCTGGATTTGAACAAGCAAATACCACAGGATTAGGAGCCATAAGTTTGAGTGCATGTTGACTCAGTAAGTTTGCTCCAGAAACCCCTACAAATACATCTGCGCCATCCATCACATCTTCTAAAGTACGTTTATCAGTATTGTTGGCAAAACGCTCCTTGAATTCATTCAGGTCGTCACGACGAGTATGGATAACCCCTTGGCGGTCTAACATATAGATGCGTTCACGTTGCGCACCGCATTTGATAAGTAATTCCATACAAGCAACTGCCGCTGCGCCAGCGCCTAAACAAACAATAGTCGCCTCTTCTAATCTTTTACCCTGAATTTCTAAGGCATTTAACATGCCGGCAGCCGTAACTATTGCGGTTCCGTGTTGGTCATCATGAAATACCGGAACGTTACAACGTTTGATAAGTTCTCTTTCTATTTCAAAACATTCCGGTGCTTTGATGTCTTCCAAATTTATGCCGCCAAACGAATCTGCAATACTTGCAACTGTGTTAATAAACTCAGCGGGGGTTTTATGTGTTACTTCAATGTCAAACGAATCAATATTGGCGAAACGTTTAAACAATAGCGCCTTACCTTCCATTACTGGTTTAGACGCCAATGGACCAAGATTACCCAAACCTAGTATCGCTGTACCATTTGTAATGACCGCAACGGTATTTCCCTTTGACGTGTATTTATATGCGTTATCAGGATCTGCAGCAATTTCTCTCACCGGTTCAGCAACACCAGGACTATAAGCCAAAGAAAGGTCATCGACAGTTTCCGCCGGTTTTGTTAAGGCAATACAAATCTTTCCTGGAGTAGGTTCTGAATGGTACTGCAGTGCACGTTTCTTTAAATCCGACATTGATATAATCCCAGTTGCGTAGTTCTAATTATTAATTGTTGTCCTAGCCTAACGATCCTCGTTGATCAAAATTAGGCGTAATCGGACGGTCAATTTACTACTAAAGTCGTAGATAAAAAACCGTTTACTGGTAATAAGTTATAGCATGTCTACCTGTTCGTACCAGTTGGGTGTAATTTAACTACAAATAACAACAATTGATGAATTAAGTGCAACTAATAGATGCACCAAGTAAAACTTTTTCTAAGAAGTTCATAGATATTTTAATGATTTAGCTCTGTATCGTGTTGATTCACGTAAATTAACTAAAATTCGCGAAACTTTCAGTTGTAGATTAATTACAACGAACACCCGTTAGAAAAATAGTGAATATTGCTAAAAAAAATGGAGATAAATATTGAAAACCAGCACATTGAAACGCTCGACATCATTAAATGTGGCACTTGTAGCATGTAATTCGAGGTTAACGGGATAAACTACTCATGCGCAATTGGTGAGTTAGAACAATAAAAATTTTGAGACTCAAAATCTAGGCACAAAAAAAGCACCCTAAGGTGCTTTTCTTTAGATGCTTGGCAACAATTACTTTTTGCCCAACATACCGAAACGGTTTTTAAACTTATCAACACGACCACCAGTAGTAGCAGCTTTTTGCTGACCAGTGTAGAACGGGTGACAAGCTGAACATACGTCTAAGTGAAGGTCTTTACCTAGAGTAGAACGAGTAACGAATTTGTTACCACATGAACAAGATACGTTGATCTCGTTGTACTGCGGATGGATATCTTTTTGCATTTTGGATTACCTCAGTGGGCCGCATCGCCATCCGATCTTAATGTCGAATACCATACGAAGTTAATAAAATTAAGGGCGCGAATTATAAATGGAAAAATAAAAAGATCAAGGCTTAAACTGCAGAAATAATCAACGACGGACTTGTCGACGGTTATTCTGGGCTTCTTCAATTAATTTAACTTGTTCAGGATTTATGTAAATACTGCTACCAGGGTATGGTTGGCCGTAGGAGTAATTCCAATTTTCAGGTTGAAACTCCGAAACCAATCGATTTACACGATTGCACAGCTTGACCTTAGGTTTAAACCCAAGTTTTTTCTCATAGTCTTGCAAATAGCTACTATCTATTTGCTCAAATGCTAATATACAGTATCCTTCTGTAGAATAAATTCTTGCTTCCTTAGCATCTACATTGTTATTAAATGTAAGAGTCCCTATAAAGGTAGCTAACCCGAAACTCAAAATATGTCGAAACGAAGCCATTAATGAATAACGCCTATAATATAAACCGCATCAAAAGTAAGTGATTGCTAATCTGATGTCAAGCTATCTAATTGTTGGCGCATGCCATGTTTGAGTTAGAATATAAAATAATACGCGTTGCGTTAAACGTACCGCTGCGTCGATTATTCGATTATGCCCTTACAGAAAAGCAAAACGGACTGACCATTTGTGCTGGCCAACGTGTGCTAGTACCCTTTGGAAATAAGTCCCTTGTGGCTATTGTTGTTGAGTACGACGTCACCACGGACATCCCGGATTCTAAGCTTAAATCTATTATTGAAATGATAGATAGCCAGCCTGTCTTTAACGAAGAGCAAATTGGCTTTTTAAATTGGGCAGCCAAATACTATCAACATCCACTAGGCGATGTTTATTACAGTGCTTTACCCAAATTATTGAGAGAAAACAGACAACTAGAGGCTCTTTTACCTGAATCATTAGTTGCAACGCCAATGATGCCAAAACGCAGTGAGTTTTCTGCCAACGCCAAAAAGCAAATACAGCTCTATGATCTTTTAAAGCACAAGACACTAAGTCGAATCCAATTGGCAGACCACGGGATTACCGCCCCCACTATTAAAAAATTTGTCGACCAAAAGTGGGCGGAATGGCAAAACATAAAGCCCGCCCCCACCACGATTGATAAATCGCAACTACAACCAGGTTTAGCGCTAAATGCAGAGCAAGCACTCGCTGTTGCCGCGATAAATCAATGCTTTGGTCACACAACCTTTTTACTCGATGGTGTCACCGGCAGCGGTAAAACTGAAGTTTATCTGCAGGTAATTGAACAACGTTTATTAAAACAGCAGCAAATTCTCGTGTTAGTGCCTGAAATTGGGTTAACTCCACAAACCATAAAACGATTCGAACAACGATTTAAGCTTTGCATTGCGTTATGGCATTCCGGTATGACGGATAAACAAAGGTTTGATACGTGGCAAAAGACCCAATCTGGCGAAGCCAAAATCATCATATCGACTCGCTCTGGAGTGTTTTTACCATTCGCAGATTTAGGTTTGATTATTATCGATGAAGAACACGACCCATCATTTAAACAACAAGACGGGTTTAAGTATCACAGTCGCAGCATCGCACTTTATCGCGCCAACAAATTTCAAATCCCGGTTGTTTTGGGATCGGCAACGCCGTGTTTAGAGACTTTAAACAATGCAATGACCCAGAAGTTTCATCATTTAAAGCTGAACCAACGTGCAGCTGGCAGCCAAATGCCAACGATGAAATTGTTAGACCTAAATTTATGTCCACAGGATTCCGGCTTAGGAACTCCGTTGATAGAACGCATCGGTGAACAACTAGCCCAAGGTCATCAAGTGATGCTGTTTATTAATCGACGTGGTTATGCGCCTGTATTGATGTGTGAAGAGTGTCATTGGCTAACTGAATGTCATCGTTGCTCAAGTTATATGACTTACCATCGCAATATCAACCAACTCATTTGTCACCATTGTGGTCATCAGCATCCTACCGTTCACCAATGTATGAGTTGTGGTTCAACACGATTAACCGCGGTTGGCGTTGGTACCGAACAACTTGAATATAAATTGCGAGAATTGTTCCCTGATATTCCTTTAACTCGCTTGGATAGAGACAGCACAAGTAAAAAAGGACAGTTCCAGGAAGTCCTCGAAAAGATAAATCAAAAAGGCCCTCAGATCATCGTAGGCACACAGATGATTGCCAAAGGACATCACTTTCCTAATGTCAGCTTAGTTGGTGTAGTCGACGTTGACGGTGCCCTTTTTAGCAGCGATTTTCGTGCTCCAGAAAAACTCGTTCAGCTCATTGTCCAAGTGAGCGGACGCGCTGGTCGAGGCAGTATAAAAGGTGAAGTTTGGCTGCAAACCCGATTCCCTGAACATCCGGTCATTCAAGATGTTGTTAACTACACATATAATGATTTTGCCGTATTTACGTTAAATGAACGTAAAATGTTACATTTGCCGCCGTTTTCTCACCATATTCTATTAAAAGCCGAATCGACCCACGAAACAGCGGGTCTTGAATGGCTAAATGGACTTTTGCCACATTTAAGACAATTCCCAAATCTGCAAACTTTAGGTCCGAGTCCAGCCGCCATGATGAAAAAAGCCGGTAAATTCCGCTTTCTTCTGACATTACAGTGCCAATCTCGACCTTATTTGCACAAAGTTGTCGATTGGCTCATTGAAAACTTGGATACTATTCAAAAGGATAATAGAATCCGTTGGAGTATCGACGTTGATCCTATCGATCACAACTAAATTGAATTAAGGCTCTTTGCCCATGAAAAATAAAGATTACGTGAGTCAACCTAAGCAAAAAAGACCCAAGCCCCCAAAAGAATCAACACCACCAAAAAGACCATTTCCAATCATAAAAGCAATTATTGTTTTATCTTTGGTCGCGGGTTTTGGTTATTTTCTATTAAATATCAAAGATGACGGGCTTATTACCGACGGTGCAAATCCAGAAACGAAACCTGATGTTGTTAAAAAACAAGCGGTTCCACCTCCACCAGAAGATGAGACTTGGACTTTTATTGAAGAGTTAGAGAACAAAAAAGTAAAAGTTACAGCTGATGAACTCGAAGACAAGGGGCCATTTTTGATGCAATGCGCCTCGTTACGGCATTCAGACCAAGCTGAATCTTTAAAAGCGAAAATTGCATTTGCCGGTTTCGAGTCACAGGTAAAACGTGTCGAAGGCAGCAGCGGAGTTTGGTATAAAGTCATTTTGGGGCCATTCGACCGCAAACGAGACGCTGAAAAAACACGTCATGTATTAAAGAGTAATAACATTAATTACTGTGAAATATGGTTGTGGCGTTAAGTAATACCAATCAACAGCAACAACAATAATTTTTGTAGCGATAATAAAAAGCCACTGATGTCAGTGGCTTGTTTTATTTCATAGCAGTTGTCTAGCGACTTTAACTTCCGGCAATTTGCATATTTTCTATTAATACTGAACCCGTTTGGACCGCTCCTCGGCGTTCAACGTCACCACCAATTGCCACTATTTGCTTAAACATTTCGGCTAGATTACCAGCAATGGTTACCTCAGAAACTGGGAATTGGATTTCACCATTTTCAACCCAAAAGCCAGCAGCACCACGGGAATAGTCACCGGTTACTGTATTTACACCTTGTCCCATTAACTCAGTCACCAGCAGACCTGTGCCCATTTGCTTTAATAAAGCATCAAGATCAGCTTCAGTATGTTTCACCAACCAGTTATGAATGCCACCTGCATGCCCAGTGGATTTCATGCCTAATTTTCGACCAGAATAACCAGTGAGTAAATAGGTTGTTAACACGCCAGCATCTATAATTTCTCTGTCTAACGTTTTAACACCTTCCGAGTCGAATGGACTGCTCGCCAACCCTTTCATGATATGTGGTCGTTCACTAATGTTAACAAAGTCTGGGAAAATTGATGTACCAAGCGAATCCATCAAAAATGATGAATTACGGTATAAACTGCCGCCAGAAACAGCCGAAACTAAATGCCCAAATAAACTCGAAGCGATTTCGGCATGAAATATAACTGGTGATTGGCAGGTATTTATTTTTCGAGCACCTAACATAGAAACAGCAGCCTGCGCCGCTTTTTCACCGACCCAAATTGGTCTTTTTAGTAGGTTAAATTCACGTTCTACGGTATACGCATAATCGCGTTGCATGTCTTCGTCAACTTGTGCAATTACCGAACAACTCAAGTTGTGTCGCGTACTTGCATAACCCTCAATAAAGCCCTCACTGCTACCATAGACTTTAAAGCCTTCATACGAAGAAAGGGATGCACCGTCACTGTTCGTTATTCTAGCGTCGGTTTCGAATGCGGTTTTTTCAGCTTCAATACAGTACTTAATGGCTTCTTCTGGACTGATTTGATGCGGATGATAAAGATCTAAGTCTAGAATATTAGTGGCTAGCTCATCATTATCGACCAATCCAGAACATTCATCTTCTGATGTATACTTAGCGATGTCGATGGCCGCTTTAACGGCTTGCTTCAATGCGTCGTGAGTTAAATCTGCGGTTGAGGCCGAACCTTTATGTTGTCCAACATAAACGGTGATGCCTAACGCACCTTCTTGATTAAATTCGATATTCTCTAATTCTTGGCAACGACTTGAAACTGTGATGCCTTTTGATTTACTGATAACAGCTTCCGCAGAAGTAGCGCCATAGGTTTTCGCCATTTTCATTAAGTCGGCGATGGCGTCTTTAACCTGACTAATATCCTCGGAAACATCATATTGCTGGGACATATATACTCAAAAAATTTAGTGAAAATGCTCGCGTGAGGATAGCATAAAACCTATACTCCAGTTATCAAAAAATAAGACTTTTTTATCCTATGACAAAGCCATATTATTTAATGCCTGATGATGAAAATTACATCAGTAAAACAGAAATAAAGAAAGAAGTTAAAGAGCTACAAGCTTTAGCTACACAGCTGACTAAGTTGTCTAAATCCCAGCGACTAAAATTGCCGGCGAGTGACGAGCTAAGAGAAGCATTCAAATTAGCTGACAAGATCAGTAATAAGCCAGACGCATTACGTCGCCACTTTCAGTTTATGACTAAGTTGTTACGTGATGAAGATATCGAAGGTTTAAAACGTGAATTGCATAAGTTTATTGCGCCTAAAAATGCACCTGACAAATTTTCTCTAGAGATTGAAAGTATCCGTCAGGGACTTATAGACAATGGAGATAAGGCAATTGACGCCCTACTTGAACGTTGCCCTTCCTTGGATAGACAACGTCTTCGTCAGCTGACTCGTCAAGCTGCAAAAGAAGTTGCTAAAGAGAAACCGGGCAAAAGTTTTAAAGAGATATTTCAGTATATTAAAACTGGACTGCAAAACGTTTAAATAACTAAGTTATAAAAACGTTTTGCTATCTTAAAAGCTTGGTTGAACTGAATTCAGTTAGCTGGAAACCGCTTATTGGGTGCCGCCAACAGTCATCTCATCGAGTTTGAGTGTTGGTTGTCCTACGCCTACCGGAATACTTTGCCCGTCTTTTCCGCAAACACCGACGCCCTTATCCAACGCTAAATCATTGCCGACCATAGAAACCATTGCCATTGCATCTGGCCCGTTGCCGATTAATGTCGCCCCTTTTACAGGTGTACTAATCTTGCCGTCTTTAATTAAATAGGCTTCAGAAGCCGAAAACACAAACTTGCCCGACGTTATATCAACTTGACCGCCGGCAAAATTATTAGCATAAATTCCGTCTTTAACACTGGCAATAATTTCTTCAGGGGAACTTTCACCAGGCAACATATAAGTATTGGTCATTCGTGGCATGGGTAAGTGAGCATAAGACTCTCTTCTACCGTTCCCCGTTGGCTCTACGCCCATTAAACGAGCATTCATCTTGTCTTGCATATACGACTTTAATACGCCGTCTTCAATCAAAACATTGTATTTTGATGCAACACCTTCATCATCGATGTTAATTGAACCACGGCGATTTAGCATAGTGCCGTCGTCAACAATAGTACATAACTCAGAGGCAACGGATTGACCAATCTTACCACTGTAGTTGCTTGACCCTTTTCGGTTAAAATCACCTTCAAGACCGTGCCCTACCGCTTCGTGCAACAACACACCTGGCCAGCCATTACCTAATACAACTGGCATAGTACCTGCCGGCGCTTCGATAGCGTCTAAATTAACGGTCGCCATCTTAATCGCTTCGTCGGCAATCTGTTGATATCGTAATTTACCATCGACCAATTCAACAAAAAAACCATAATCTGTACGTCCACCAGCGCCTGCGCCACCACGCTCTCGACGACCGTCTTTTTCTAAAACAACAGAGCAGTTTAAGCGGACTAACGGACGAGTATCTGTTCCCCACGTCCCATCGCTTGCGGCCACTAAAACTTGTTCATAAACTCCTGAGATGCTTACTACGATATTTTGTGATGTTGGTGATTGCTGACGGATGTAGCTGTCGACGCTACGCAACAAAGCAACTTTTTCATCATTTGACATTAAGTTTAACGGATGACGATCAGGGTAGATTTTATTAGCTTTAGTTTTACTAAAGACTTGTTGTTTTGCATGTGCACCCGCGGCGCTTATACTTCTGGCCGTTGTGGCCGCATCGTTAATTGCTTTAGCATTGATATGGTCAGAATAAGATAAGCCCGTTTTTTCGCCACTAACCGCACGTACGCCAACACCTTGTTCTATATTGTAAGAGCCATCTTTGATGATCCCATCTTCCATCACCCAAGATTCATGATAACTCGCTTGAAAATACAAATCTGCGTAATCCAACTTATGTTCAAGCATGATTTCCAAACCGTTAAATACATCCTGTTCGGTCAATTTATTTGCGTCTAATATATGTTGCTCTACACTATTCAAAATTGTCTCTTTACTTTAATTTGTAGTTTATTCGGTTGTGTTCTGCGACGGGCATTTGACGACGAACTTGTGCCAGATAATTAATATCTAGCTCCGCGCTATATAAGCCAATGTCGAGTTTGGCGTCACTTAAAATTTGTCCCCACGGGTCTACTATCAAGCTGTGTCCGTAAGTTTCCCGGCCATTTTGATGCCTTCCCACTTGATTACAAGCCGCAACATAACATTGTGTTTCAATTGCCCGGGCCTGCACCAATGTATGCCAATGAGCCGCTCCTGTGGTTTTAGTAAATGCACTCGGCAATAAAATTAAATCTACCTCAAAGTCTTGTCTAAGTATTTGAAACAAGCCTGGGAACCTGAGGTCATAACAAATCGCTATTCCAACGTTTAACTCACCAACCTTAAAAATCGCAAGTCTGTCCCCCGCCTCTGCAGTATCAGATTCTCGGTAATTTTTAGTGCCATCGGCAACGGTAACGTCAAACAAATGGATTTTTTGATAATCTAAAACTAATTCGCCTGTTGGGCCAAATACCAAACAGACGTTTTTAAACTTTTTACTGTCGTTGCCAGTAATTGGCATGCTGCCAGCAACTAAGTAGATCTTAAATTTACGTGCGATATTTGCCAAATCGGCTTGTAATTGACCTGCGCCAATAGGTTGAACGATGTCAAAACTGCCGGACTCTTTACCACCAAAATACGCAAAACACTCTGGTAAAACCACAATATTACCGCTGACTTCATCGGCGCGTTCGTTCAATAAAGATTGAACCGTCGAGATATTTTCCTCAACATTCGGAGCGGAGGTCATTTGTAAGTTAAATACTTTTACCATGGGCCGTCTCCCTTTTCTGCTGTCTCTGGTTGTTTATCGTCTTGATTGACTTTTTTCTTTTTAGCGCCTTTGGTCTGACGTTTTTGTTTTACGTCATCGGGTAACTTAACGGTGCGCGTAAAACGCTCCACTTCTTTTACTTTTGGATCGGACAAGTCACCGGTGATCTTTAATTTAATTTCAGATACCACGGGGGCATTTTCAATAATTTTGTCCAACGCTATAGCCGCCAATAATGTCAGTCCACCATCAGCTGGCGCAAACCAAGCCGCTATTGCAGGAAGGCTCGAAGTCACTTTCGGTTTAAAGCTAACATTATAATCTAGAGTATTTTTAGCAAGGTCTGTTTGACCCGCCATATTCATATCACCGGCAACACCATCCATTTTAATATTGTCGGTTAATGCAACGCCATTACGTAAAACGATATCGCCTTTGATGTCATTATAAAAAAGGCCTTTGGCAAAAACATCACTGAAATCAAACTTCAGTTTACGATAAAGCGAGTCTAGGCTAAATAATGAGAATATTCGTGCTCCCTGATCACTTATCTCGCTAAGCGAACCTTCACCCAATTTAAAATCGGCTTTACCATTTAATTTTTCATAACTAAATTCATGTGGTGCAGTATCCCATCTTAGGGCTAAATTAATTGTTGCATCACTTTCTTTAATACCAGAATTTAACCCCCAATTTTGTAACCACTTACCGAAGTATCGAGAATACAACTTACCTTTCAGTGACGTAACACCGCCGGCTTCGTTGCCAAGCCAACTTCCCGTCGCTTCCAATTTAGTTCGTTCATATTCGAATGAGAATGTCTCAATGACCAGTTTATTGTCCACAGGTTTTGCTGTGAGTTGAACTTTACCTAATGGTTTCTCATTAAATGAGCATACTTCACATTTAAATCGTATTGGTGGCAAGCTACGAATAAGCTCTGCAGAATCGGTTATCGAATTACTGGCGCGAGCTTCAACAGGTTGCACCGTTTTATCTAATCCGATATTTTCATTAGGTGTCTGACCAATAGGAGAGACAAGGCCTGAAGAAATTAGTTCTGACGTTTTAGTTTGTGCTGCTGTTGGCTCACCACTAGTGACAATTTGCAAAAACTGAGAATCAATGAGGATCCCGTCTTTATTAATATCATTAAATACCGTTATATCAGTCAATGTCTGCTGCGCGCCAATCGAAAACAACCAGCCCGTTGCTTTGTTAGTGGCATTTAAACTTACATTTTTCCAGTCTTGTCCTAGAATATTAAAGTGCGAAATCACCCCATTTATGGCCGTTGGCGCGTCTATAACGCCTATGCTACTAGGATCAGATTCAGGTAAGGCGTGGATTATATCTATGACGAAATTTAGTGTTGGTTCAAATTCAATAAAAGGCGTATCGATTGAAATATCAAAGCCCGATTCTGGCAATACGCCCGTCCCGCCACCAATGGCTAAATGCGCGCGTTCTAAGCGACTTGAGCCTTCTGGTATTTCTGCGGTAAAGACAAGTCTATTTTCGATTTCAGCAACAATACTACTATCATCCTGATCGCCCGATACTGATATATCTAAACTTGCATATTTACCCGCAGCCTTTTCTAGTGGCCCAGAAATATTCAATGCGACATCGGTCAAATCTGATTTGCCGTCTACGACATACTGAAATGCTTCGTCATCGATATTAACTTCGACGTTGAGCATTGATGAAAACTCACCAGATGCGTGTTCAAAGACCGGTAATTCAAACACATTATTTAGTTGATCAACTGACCATGTTGAAACCAAGTCACTTTTTATATGGTAACCGTCTTCACCTTGAGCACCAGAAACATTAAATGTCACCGGCAGTTTATGCCAATCAGCAGATTTAGCTTCAACACTAAACTTTTCGTTGGCAAAGGTAATTACTGAATCTATCTTTTCAAATTCGGTATAGAGTTTTGGCAAATTTAAAGTCGACTTATGTGTATCTAATGTCCCCGATGCAAACACTTGAGGGATATCGCCATTTGGCAATGGACTGCTATCCGTTGGAATAACGAGTTTGATATTGGCATCTGCCGCTCCGTCCAACAGCACAAACTCAAATACATCACCAATAATATCTCTCAAAGGCGTTTCAGCAACTAATAGATGGAAGTCGCTGAGTTGCAATTGTTGCGGTGTTAAACTCAAATTAACGTTTTTACGCTCCCCCACTAAAGGAATACTCGCTAAAACGTTATTGTCGATAACTAATGAACTAAATAAACCAGACTCCGCAAAAATGTCCATCCGGTCTTCTGTCACTGTCAACTTGGCATTCATTTTTTCGATCGCAGGCCAATCGGGATCAAATTCAAATTGGCCATCACGCAGCTTAGCTTCAACAATGAACTTACCGCGCTCACTAATAGCCAATTCAGAATTGAAAACTTGGTCAATCTTACCGTCTATTAAAACGCGCGTAAGTTCGCCGCGTCCTGTATGAATGGCTTTCTGGAGATAATCGTAAGTTTCATCGCCAATCAAATATCGTGGCAGATATTTTCCGATTTTACCCTGTGTTGGACCGGTAACCTCGGCGTACAAAGACAAGTGACTATTTGCCAATTCACTGTAACTCAACGACATGTCTAAATTGATTTCATTGTTCTGAAAAACCACCGTTGGCATTTCCATAACAAAACTGCCAGATTGCCAACTAAGCAATGTTTGTAGTTTTAATTTTTGATAAGTAATTGTGTCGCTAAATGTATCTTCGGTCAGCAAGGTGCCGTTTTTACCGTTAAGGTCCAGCCAAATATCCTGGTCTTTCCAATAGGCTTTAAACTCTAGATTTTGAACACCCATATATGCTTCTTTGGCCGTAGCTTTTGGCACAAAATCAAAATCGACAACATCTAAGTAGCCGCTTAATGGCAGGTCTTCACCCCATTGCATCTGCAATTCGCCGACATGGCCTGCGACATTAGAGTCGGCTAACAAACTAAATTGCTTGGTGGCGGAAAATAGCGTGAACAACTGGGTTACCGCGGTTAAGTCAAATTTATTGGCCTGTAGTTGTGACTTTTCAGTGCCATATTTAACGGTAAAGTTAAATGGCGAAGGACGATTTACGTCGGTGACTAATTGGATTTCATTGCCAAACAATAGCCAGTTGCCTTCAGATTTCCACCATTGTATTTGCGCGCTTTCAACGTTTAAGTACTTATCTTGTTTCGCTTTTTGCCAATTCAACTTACTGTTATTGACGTCTAGCAAGATGTTTTCCACAAGGCCATTTTTCACTTCGCCCCAAACGGAAAAATTCGCATCTGTGCCTTTAACTTGTATGTGTTTTCCTACCAGTTGTTTTAACCATGGTGTTACATCCATGTTATTGGCTTCAAAATAAACTTGGCCAAAAATATCGGTACGGCGTTGTCCGTAAAGATCGACAACGACATTCATTGAATTCGTAGAAAATCCATCGACGTAAATTTCACCCTGACCTTGATGTCGGTTACCGTTATTTACCCAGGTTAGGTTGTCTAACTGAAAGTTTTGTGATTCGCCGTCGTCGTAATTTACAACGATAAAACTGTCTAGAATTCTAAATTGTTGTACTTGAGATAAAAATAGATGACTAAGACTTTCAAATAGCTCGCTTCCTTCGCTACTTGGTCTAACTTTAAAAAACACCGCACTGTCGATAGACGAACGAATTCCGTCCAACAAAAAGGCACTCGTCACCATTTTTTGTTGGCTTAAGGATTGCCAAAAGTTAAATTCTATACGTGTTTCAGCAATGCTAATATCGAGTGGCGCAGATGGTGACGGGGCGAGTTGCACGTCTTTTAGGATTATGACAGGCCCAGAACGATGCCAACTAGCATCAATCCCGCCAATATGTATTTCTGCAGAAAACTGTTCAAAAAGGTAGGCTTCAATATCAAGTCGATATTCGTCGGCATAAGGTAAAGAATACTTTAAGACACTGATCACAACAGCCAAAAGCACAACACTGGTAGCAATACAGCCCCATAGTATCTTTGCGCATCTAACAAACAGTTTCTTTAACAATCTTTTTCCTTTCTGCTGTGGTGTAAAGGCATTAGGCACCACCAGCAATACGATCAACTATCTAAATGAAATTTAGAATTGAATATAATAGACATCCGCACAATCGATTATGCAAGAGGTGTATTTATCTTTGAGTTTGAAACAAGAGATAAGTTCTATTAACTAGCCAAAAATTCCAAATTAAGGATCGAATTCAACCCTTAATTTTACGCAATTTTTGTGCAAATAATATAACAAATCAATTTACTTAATACAGATATCAAGTGCCTGTGGCATTAATTCAATGACATCGGTGGATATAATACCGATTTCGCCATTTTTTGCAGTAATATCTCCTGCTAAACCGTGTAAAAATACCGCTTTTTGTGTACTTTTTTGTAGCGCTGTCTCATTTTTGTCAAAATTTGTCATAACACCCGCAATTACACCCGCTAAAACATCCCCCATTCCTGCTGTTGCCATACCCGGATTACCTGATCCATTGATCGCAACATTAACGCCGTCGGTAATAATACTACCGCAACCTTTTAACACGACAACCGCACCAAATTTGTGAGCAATATCCCGAGCTATAGCGACGCGATTTTTACTGACATCAAGAACGGAAATATCCAACAAACGAGCAGCTTCAAGTGGATGTGGTGTTAATACCCATTTATTTAAGTTTTTATTCTTAACAAGAGGATCGTAATACTTGCAAAGTAAATTTAGTGCATCCGCATCAAGTATGGTTGGAATATGCGCTAATAAATCATCAGCGACCAATTGAGTGAAAACACTTTCTCCCCAAGGCGCGACAGACAAACCAGGGCCAACGACCAAAATATCGGCGTGGCTAATTCTGTCTTTTATGGACTGGTCCATTTCGCCATCACTGCCAAAAACCATTAATTCAGGCGCTAAACTGTTAATCAAAGTGACATTTTGTGGATGTGTGATCACCGTCACTTTGCCCGCCCCAGAACGCAATGCGGATTTAGCTGCCATAAAAATAGCGCCGGGCATACCCACCGCACCACCAATACAGACGACATGCCCAAAACTACCCTTGTGACTATTAAATTTTCGTTTCTGTAGTTGGGCTTGTATTGGGGATTTTAACCAAGTCGCCGTCGCAATATTTGAATGATTTAAACACTGCTCGATTCCTAAACCAGAAAACAATAACGTGCCACAATAATCTGGACCATCACCAGTAACCAGTCCAACTTTTAGGCCAACGAAGGTAACTGTATAGGTAGCTTTAATCGCAAAATCAACAACATGCCCAGTATCACCGTTTAAACCACTTGGTAAATCGATAGCAATTATTGGGAGTGACAGCGTACTAATAAATTCTAAGGCTACGCGATATTCATCTCTTAACGCTCCATCAAAACCAGTCCCCAATAGTCCATCTATTAACAAACTAGGATGTAATTCATCAACAAGATCTGGCAATTTTTCTAACCCAACTATTGTGCCGCCATGGGATAAAAACGACTGCCGAGCAATTTCTGCGTCTCCTCGAAGTTTAGATTGCGGCTTAGGTGAAAACACAGTCACTGGCATATTAGAGTGATTAATCAAACGCGCAACAACGTATGCATCACCGCCATTATTGCCTGTGCCAGCAAGCACAATAATATGATTAGCATGAGAATATTTAGCAAGAACACAATCAAAAACAGCGTGACCTGCCGCTTCCATCAGTTGGTACATATCTATACCCTGCTGCTCAGCACATTTGATTTCCCCCAATTTTATTTGTTCAGCTAAGTATAGGTTCGATGGTAAAGTGTCTATGGTTTCTTTATATATCATTGGATGTGCAACTATTTTGAGTGCTTCTACAACTAACTATTACCAACTTGCCAAAAATATCAAGATTTGGGGACAGGAACTTGGATTTCAGCAAGTCGGAATTTCGGACATAGATTTAACAAAACATGAAGATAAGTTTCAACAGTGGTTGGATAAAAATTACCACGGCGAAATGGAATTTATGGCTCGCCATGGCACAAAGCGAACTCGCCCATCAGAATTGCTACCCGGAACCGTCTCTATAGTCTCTGTTCGACTTAACTATTTACCCGCTGATGCCAAGTTTGCAGCAACACTTGAAGATGATAATTTAGCTTTTATTAGCCGATATGCTTTAGGCCGTGACTACCATAAACTGGTACGTAACAAATTAAAAAAACTTGGTCAAAAAATTGCCGCGGAAATTGGTAACGAAACACTGAACTTCCGTCCATTTGTAGATTCCGCTCCCGTACTAGAACGTCCTATCGCAGAAAAAGCGGGGTTAGGTTGGGTTGGTAAACACTCACTTATAATAAATGAGGAGGCAGGTAGTTGGTTCTTTTTAGGGGAACTATTTTTACCATTACCTTTGCCTGCCGACATGCCAGTTGAAGAGCAATGTGGAAAATGTGTGGCGTGTATTACAACGTGCCCAACCGGCGCGATTGTCGAACCTTATGTCGTTGATAGCCGAAAATGCATTTCGTATTTAACAATCGAACTAAAAGGGTCAATTCCTATTGAATATCGACGTGCGATGGGCAATAGAATTTATGGTTGCGATGACTGCCAACTGATCTGCCCATGGACTCGCCAAGGGCAACTAACGAATGAAGATGACTTTACACCAAGGGCACAGTTAACCGCCAAATCACTTTTGGCGTTATGGCAATGGACCGAATCCGAATTTCTAAAAAATACTGAAGGCTCGCCAATAAGACGCATTGGTTTTGAAAGTTGGAGCAGAAATATTGCAATTGCATTAGGAAATGCCGCTTTTTCATTAACCATAGTTAACGCACTACAGCAAAAACAAAATCAGATCAGTGACCTAGTTGATGAACACATTGACTGGGCATTGGCTGAGCAACAATTAAAGTTTGATAAGTTAAATGGTAAAACAGATGAGAAACCGCGGAAGCTTCAAAGACTGATTAAAGCAATAGACATAGGGCTACCTAGAGATGCAAGGTAGGCAAGTAGAAATAACGTGCTCTAAACGAGCACGTTGACAATCATCCAAATTACTGTGGCTCTACGTTCGCCGCTTGTAATCCTTTTTGACCATCTTCAACTTCAAATGACACAGGTTGGCCTTCTTTCAGAGTTTTGAACCCATCACCAACTATTGCGCGGAAATGAACGAATACGTCCTGACCACCGTCATCTTGAGTTAAAAATCCATAACCTTTTGATTCATTGAACCATTTTACTGTGCCTGTCGTCTTAGACATAAAAACCTCTAACTTTATATATTAACTTAAAGCGACACCAATCGTCGCAAATATCCCTAACCAGACAATGATAATTGCACGGTAACTTTCTAGCTATACAACTCAACGTATCTAAGACGAAACGAATTTTATAAGCATGTATCTAACAGAAGCATCTAACAATGTAATCTGTCTAATTAAAGACCTAATAACGTTACCACAATTGAATTTGAATGCTAATGAATTATCGATGACTGTTAAATTAATTTTTTATTATCTAGCTCTTTTTAATACTCATTTTGCCTATAAGGCCTGATCATTTGCGCATTTATAAGACAATTTCGTACTAATATCATTTTGAATTTGGTTGCACTTTGGTGGATTTTTCCTGTTTATCCATCATGTCTAGCTGACGAGAACCACACTTTGCCAATACGTTTTCCCGTTCTTTATTGGTATAACTAGTCCATGCACAAATTTCGGTGATCGTCCGAAAACAACCTAAACAAACATCTTCTGCGTTCAAGCAACAATTACGAATACACGGAGATGTGATTTCCGTCATAACAGTTTTCCTATGAGAAAGGTGCTAAACATCTAAAGTAGAATTAATGGGCAATAAAACTTGTAGCAACATTTTGGTCAGTAAATTCAGTTTCCGCCAAAGCGGGCTTAATTTGCCATTTCACGTCATTACAAAATTCGAGAAAAGAAACAAATAAACTTTGTTCGTCTAGGTCGGCTTCTTCAATATCTTGTTCTTTAACATCCAAAGACAAAATAATAAGAGTATTTCGACTCGTTGGTAAGCTATGGAAAAACAAACTTAATTCATCGCTAGGAACATCACCAATTAATACCGGCATAATCGAAAAATCGGTTAAACACGTTTGTAGATAGGGCAACTGAACTTCAATCCGAGCAGAGTGGTAATGCGCAGTATCATCTGCAACAACAAAAGGTAATTTTTGCAACTGCGTACTTAGGCACTTGTTAATTGGGACTGCACCGAGAGGCGTGGTGAATTGATCACATGCCGGCACATGAATGCCAGTAGACTCGCCTTCTATGCAGCTAATCACAACCACTTGATCGATTACAGAAGACACTTTTGAAAGGTGCCTATAGGCGGCAGCGGTTATCTCACCACAATTTTGTATCGCATTGTGAGGAACGACTAACGCATAGGGCTGTACATTCGCTATTGGGTAAGCCAATAACAACTTGGCTACAACGGTGATGAGCTCATCAGCGTCGGCAGGATAATTATGACCTGCGGCACATGCTGGACGAATGACCATTAAACAACTCTGTCTGTAAACATATAGAATAGTATAGATGACAACGAGATTACAGCTAATTTAAATCGACATTTTCTACGATTCATTTATTCAATGATGACTATCGATTTTTGTAAATATTAATTTTAAGCAGGAAGCAATATACTGCTCACATACCAACTTAGAGGAAAAGATTATGTTTACAGTTATATTTGGTCGTCCAGGATGCCCATATTGCGTTAGAGCGAAAGAGATCGCTGAACAACTAGTTGAACAACGAGACGATTTTAAGTTTCGCTATGTCGACATTCATGCTGAAGGCATTAGTAAAGCGGACTTAGAAAAAACCGTTGGCAAGCCTGTTGAAACAGTTCCACAGATTTTTGTAGACCAAACACATGTTGGCGGTTGCACAGAATTTGAAGCTTACGCAAAAGAAAACCTAGCGTTATATCAATAAATTTGTCAACGTCCTTACGTTAACTGTTAAGGGCGTTTTCATCTATTTATTGTGTAAAAAAATTGCATTAACTTGTTGGAAACAATCGTAGTTAAAATGTAACAAATTGAATTTTAGTGTTTTTTATTAAACAAAATATTAAATTGTGTCTTCTAAATTAGCTTTTTATTAGTAAAGGCTAAGCTAACGTCTTCGAATTAGACGCTATATTGTCAATATTATCTTCTATAAACCGTTAAAACTCATGTTAAAAACGGTTGGGATCAGCTATTCTTCGCTTTTTTTACAACTGCCTCAGATATTATGCGATTTCCCGGACGTCGAAAGTACAAACATTATTTCCCTGTTGAACAAAAAGATCCTGTCAGTAACAAGATCGATACCGATGTTTTATTAAAACATCCCTATGTAGTTGGCATTGACCAAACCATAGTTGATATCGAAGCAGATGTGAGCCAAGAATTGCTCGACCAGTTCAGCTTAAAAGTCGGACAGTCGCAATTAGTTGCCCCAGACCTTGCTGAAAAGCTATATGAATATTTACTTGAACAGAAACTAATCACTGATCAACACGCAGGTGGTACGATTGGTAATACACTTCACAACTATTCTGTTTTAGCAGATGACCGTTCGGTGCTCTATGGTGTGATGAGTAAAAACATTCAAGTAGGTAATTACGCCTATCGCTACTTATGCAATACGTCGTCAAAAGTTGACTTGCAACAGTTACAACCCGTCGATGGTGCAATAGGTCGTGCATTCACCTTAATTACACCAGACGGCGAACGTACCTTTGCGATTGACTCCGGTGTGATGAACAAACTTACCCCGGATTTTATCAATGAAGATTTGATTAAAAACGCCAGTGCATTTGTTATCAGCGCCTATTTTACTCGTTGTACAGGTGACGACACATTAGATAAAGCGACTCTTCAGGCTATAGAGTACGCCAACAAACACAATGTCCCTGTTGTACTCAGTTTAGGCACTCGATTTGTCATCGAAGAAAAACCACAATGGTGGCGCGACTTTATCAAGCAACATGTGCAAATTATCGCAATGAATGAAGATGAAGCTGAAGCCCTTGTTGGCAGTAACGATCCACTTATCGCCTGTGAACGAATGTTAGAACTCGTTGACTTAGTGCTTTGCACTGCGGGTCCTGTGGGACTTTATATGGCAGGTTACACCGATGAAAAATACAAACGTGAAACGCAGCGTCCGTTGCTGCCAAGTTCGATTAGCGAATTTAATCGATATGAGTTTTCCCGCCCATTAAGTCGTGCCGTTTGTGATAAACCTATTAAAATCTATTCTTATATCGCACCGTATATGGGTGGTCCTGAAAAAATCACCAATACAAATGGGGCTGGTGATGGCGCATTAGCCGCGTTGTTACATGATATCGCTGCTATTGACTACCACCGCATGAACGTACCAGAGTCGAGCAAACATGTTGTGCCAGCATTAACATACTCGTCGTTGGCTCAAATTTGTAAATACGCCAATCGTGTTAGTTTTGAGGTGTTATCTCAAAGCTCACCACGTTTATCTAAAGGCTTACCAGAACGCGAAGATAACTTAGAATCGGCTTATTGGCACTAGTTGCTATTTAAGTTCGAGCAGAGTAATTAATACGAAACACCTAATAAAATGCCCACTAAAAATTGTGGGCATTTTTTTTGATGAATACATTGTTTTTTATAAACTAATTGTTGATTACTAACTGACCATTTTGCCAACTTTTAACCAAAGGATTGACGCCGAACGTATAGGCAAGCTCAGCTGGATGTTCAATTTCCCATAAGCACAAATCCGCTTTTTTACCTACTTTCAACACGCCTCTATCTGTAAGTCCCAGTGCTTTAGCTGCATTTAACGTAACCCCTTTTGTTGCTTCTTCTGGCGTTAACTTAAATTGGGTACATGCCATATGTAACATGAGTTTTAATGAGCATAACGGCGACGAACCAGGATTATAATCACTGCCGATGGCAATGGGGACATTGTGCTCCCGAAGCGCAAAAATAGGCGGTAACTTAGTTTCACTCAATGTATAAAATGCCCCAGGTAATAATACGGCCACAGTGTTTTTATGTGCCATTTGTTTTATGCTTTGCTCAGACAAATACTCCAAATGATCCGCCGATAGGCCGTCAAATTCAGCCACTAACTCAGCGCCACTTAAATCACTCAGTTGTTCAGCGTGCAACTTTACAGGCAAACCCAGCTCATCTGCTGCGGCAAATAACCGTGACATTTGCTCTCGTGAAAACCCAATGCCTTCACAAAATCCATCGACCGAATCGGCTAAATCAAGTTCCACGACTTTAGGTAAGCTATCGGTAATCAAATAGTTAATGTAATCATCAGCACGGCCAGCAAATTCGGGAGGCAACGCATGGGCTCCTAAAAACGTGCGTGAAACCGACACAGGCAATTGTGCCTTTAGCTGACTAGCTACACGTAACATTTTGATTTCATTGTCAGTATCGAGACCATAACCTGATTTGATTTCCACTGTAGTTACGCCTTCGGAAATTAGCTGTCTAACTCTCTTTGTCGCACTAACTAATAGTTGTTCTTCATGTGCCGCTCGCGTTGCTCGAACTGTGGACAAGATCCCGCCGCCCTGCTCCGCAATTTGCTGATAACTAACGCCTGTCAACCGCTGCTCAAATTCTTTAGCTCGGGAGCCGGCAAAAACCAAATGGGTATGACAATCAATTAGCCCTGGTGATAAATAGTGGCCATTACCGTCAATAATTTCAGCGGCTTCAAACTCAGGAGCCGTTGACTCTGGGCCTAACCAAACGATATTGCCATGACGTAACGCAATACAACCGTGCTCGATCAAACCATACGACGCCGAGACACTCTCGTCCATCGTCATCAGATTTACATTTTTTATCAGTAAATCAACCACTTGATTTTCAGTCTGTAAATTCATCTAAACAGATCCTTAATTTTTCGTTTGGAATGCAACCATACAACAATTTAAAAGTTGTATATACATCTTTATTGTGGCATTTTCTCATTTAATCGCTAATGTGACAAATTGGATTGAATCAAGTATGGCAGCAAAATTTGAGCTAATAAAAAAATACATCTTAGAAAAGATCGAATCTGGCGAATGGCAAGAAAATGCTCCCGTACCATCAGAAAACAAATTGGCTGAAGAATTCAGTGTTTCAAGGATGACAGCACGCCGTGCATTGGAAGAATTAAGCCAAAAAGACATTTTGGTGCGAACGAAAGGTTCAGGTACTTACGTAGCTTCGTTAAAGTCTCAAGGCTCCATGTTTGAAATTCGTGATATCGCAGATGAGATAAAAGAACGAGGTCATGAATATTCTGCAACAGTTATTGAACTGGGTGAAATCGATGCAATTGCAGCCACTGCTATTGCCCTTGATGTAAAAATAGGGGCGCAAGTACACCATTCAGTCATCGTTCATAACGAAAACGGCAAGCCTGTGCAAGTGGAAGAACGATTTGTGAACCCTGAAATGGCCCCCGATTATTTAGGTCAAGACTACACTGAAATTTCGCCGCACGAATATCTATCGCAAGTAGCACCACTAACCGAAGCACGTCACACGATAGAAGCCATATCTTCAACCCAACAAGTATGTGATTGGCTAAAATTAGTGAAAGAAGAACCTTGTTTGCAACTCATTAGACGCACTTCAAGCAAACAAGGCGTTGTGTGCTTCGCACGAATTATCTATCCGGGTTCTAGTTATCGACTAAGTGGACAACTGACCTTTCCCGACAATTAAAAACCCTGATAAAGCAAAATACCCATGACGTTCTACAACAATAGTTTGGTAAAAATAACAATAATAAAACCAATTTTACCCCTCTAAAAAGAGAGAATAAAATATGAAAAATGAAAGATTAGACCCAACTCGCAATATCAAAGCCCCTACCGGCTCAACTATCACAGCGAAATCTTGGTTAACAGAAGCAGCCAAACGCATGTTAATGAACAACCTAGATAATGACGTTGCTGAACATCCGCAAAACCTCGTCGTATACGGTGGTATTGGACGAGCTGCGCGTGATTGGCCGTCGTACGACAAAATTATAGAAGTATTAGATCAACTCGAAAATGATCAAACTTTACTGGTTCAATCAGGTAAACCAGTTGGCGTGTTTAATACTCACGAAAACGCGCCTAGAGTATTAATCGCAAACTCCAACATAGTGCCGCATTGGGCCAACTGGGAAACCTTCAACGAACTCGACAAAAAAGGCTTGATGATGTACGGCCAAATGACCGCGGGGTCCTGGATCTACATTGGCTCTCAAGGCATAGTCCAAGGGACTTATGAGACATTTGTTGCAATGGCAAAACAACACTTTAATGGTGAAGCCAAAGGACGTTGGGTATTAACTGGTGGACTCGGTGGCATGGGTGGCGCACAGCCTTTAGCAGCAACTATGGCGGGCTTTTCAGCGCTGGTAGTGGAATGTGATGAATCACGCATTGATTTCAGAATTAACACCCGATACGTCGATAAAAAAGCGACAACGCTAGATCAAGCATTATCCATGATAAATGAGGCAACCAAAAACGGCGAAGCCATTTCAGTTGGCCTTTTAGGTAATGCTGCAGATATTTTCCCTGAGCTAGTAAAACGCGGCATAACCCCGGATATCGTCACCGACCAAACTTCTGCTCACGACCCACTTAATGGTTACTTACCCATTAGCTGGACAATGGAACACGCTAAAGAAATGCGTCTAAAAGACGAAGCTGCCGTCGTTAAAGCCGCAAAGCAATCCATGGCAGTTCAAGTTCAAGCTATGTTGGATTTGCAATCTGCCGGTGCTGCGACCACAGATTACGGTAACAACATCCGTCAAATGGCATTAGAAGAAGGTGTCACCAACGCGTTTGACTTCCCAGGATTTGTACCGGCTTACGTGCGACCACTGTTTTGCGAAGGCATAGGGCCATTCCGTTGGGTGGCGTTATCTGGTGATCCGGAAGATATCTACAAAACAGACGCTAAAGTAAAAGAACTTATTCCGGATAATCCACACTTACACAATTGGTTAGATATGGCACGTGAACGAATTCAATTTCAGGGATTGCCTGCTCGCATCTGCTGGATTGGGTTAAAAGACCGTGCGCGTATCGCACTGGCCTTTAACGAAATGGTGAAATCAGGTGAATTATCGGCACCTGTAGTTATTGGCCGTGACCATTTAGACAGCGGTTCGGTTGCCAGTCCAAACCGCGAAACCGAAGCCATGTTAGATGGCTCAGATGCGGTTTCTGATTGGCCATTATTAAATGCCTTATTAAATACAGCAGGCGGTGCAACATGGGTTTCTCTTCATCACGGTGGTGGTGTTGGTATGGGCTTTAGTCAACATTCTGGTGTTGTAATTGTCGCCGACGGTACAGATGAAGCCGGTAAACGAATCGCCAACGTGTTATGGAATGACCCAGCGACTGGCGTTATGCGACATGCCGACGCGGGATATGACATCGCAAAAACATGCGCAAAAGAACAAGGGCTTAATCTGCCGTCCATCGACCTTTAGTTCAGGCGAGGTTATCGAACGATTCGATTAATTCAATACGCTCACTCAATAATGTGAGCCATAAGATTTAAAAAGGTTACCCAATGTACACACTAAAATTGTCACCAGGTACGTTAACACTAGAACAAATGCGCCGTATATTTGATTCTCCAACGCAACTTGAATTAGACCCCGCTTGTTTTGACGCCATCAATCAATCGCAAAAAGCAGTACAACAAGTGATAGACGAAGACCGCGTTGTTTACGGCATTAATACCGGTTTTGGTTTGCTGGCAAATACCCGAATTTCAAAAGAAGAGTTAGCAGTTTTACAGCGGAAAATCGTCTTGTCTCATGCAGCCGGTACTGGCAAGTATTTGTCTGATCGTGTTGTCAGACTCATGATGGCCCTTAAGATTAATTCACTTGCCCGCGGCTATTCCGGGATTCGTTTACAAGTCATTCAAGCCCTCATTACCTTACTTAACCATGAAGTATACCCATGTGTTCCTGAAAAAGGCTCTGTTGGCGCATCAGGTGATTTGGCGCCGCTAGCGCACCTTGTACTGCCCCTATTGGGCGAAGGGGAAGTGACCATAAACGGTAAAATCCACACAGGTTTAGAAGGCATGAAATACGCTGGCCTAGAGCCAATCGAACTTGCTCCAAAAGAGGGGTTAGCGCTATTGAACGGCACGCAAACGTCTACGGCATTGGCACTTCAAGGTTACTTTTTTGCTCAAGACTTACTTGCATCGTCAATTATGATTGGCGCAACTACAGTAGAAGCGGCGATGGGTTCGCGCTCACCATTTGACGAACGAATTCACTTAGCCCGTGGACAACAAGGACAAATCGATATTGCCGCGGCATTTAGAGATGTCCTTGGGGACGGCTCAGAGGTCGGCAACTCTCATGTCAATTGCGAAAAAGTCCAAGACCCTTATTCACTTCGTTGCCAACCGCAGGTGCTAGGTGCGTGTTTACAACAGATAAGAAATAGCGCTGAGGTATTAACGATTGAAGCAAACGGGGTAACTGACAACCCGCTCATTTTTATCTCTGATGAAAGTACCGATATTATCTCAGGTGGTAATTTTCATGCTGAACCTATCGCTATGGCCGCCGACAATATGGCACTAGCGATTAGCGAAATTGGGGCATTATCAGAGCGTCGAATGGCGATGTTGATAGATTCAAACCTCAGCAAATTACCCCCATTTTTAGTTGAAAACGGCGGGCTAAATTCAGGCTTTATGATTGCTCAAGTTACTGCGGCGGCACTGGCTTCTGAGAATAAAACATTTGCCCACCCGGCCTCTGTAGATTCATTGCCAACCAGTGCTAATCAGGAAGATCATGTATCAATGGCAACATTTGCAGCCAGACGTTTATCTGACATGGCTGAAAATACCTTCACGATCTTAGCTGTAGAATGGTTAGCGGCATGCCAAGGCCTTGATTTTAGAACCCCACTAAAATCCTCAAAATTAGTGGAAATAGGCAAGTCTCGATTACGAGCTGTTGTGCCATTTTACGACGAAGATCGTTATTTCGCACCGGATATGGAAAAAGCAAAACAGTTATTGCAAGCACGCGCCCTCGCAGATTTATTGCATTAAACTGGTATTCATAAAACCATTATCATCCGTAAAAAGGCACAACTATTGTTGTGCCTTTTATATTTTAATACTTAGATCCACATCCCAACCGGAACTTTAGGCTAAAACAGTACTGTGCAATTCAAAAATACGTAAAATCAGTCCCTAGTTTCTTCAAAAACATAAACCAAAAAATGACAAATGGAGTAATATCTACGCTTATTTTTCCAATGATGCTTCCCCGCACTAAAAACAAGGATACTTCAAGGACATTATGTCTAGAAAACGCCAAATGATTGATGCCATCAAACTAGGTTGGCCAATCTCATTACAAAACACATTAGTGACTTTACTTGGCATGATCGACGTTATCATGGTCAGTCATATAGGCGATGCTGCCATTGGTGCCGTAGGCCTCGGCAATCGCGTTTTATTTGTTGTTATGGTAATAATTTTTGGCCTCAGTTGGGGGGTCGGGATTTTATCTGCGCAGTACTACGGTGCGCAACAAACCCATAAAATAAGACGAACCATTGTTATTGGATTTTCAATCTCTGTCGTTGCCCTACTGCCTATTATTATTGCTAATTACTTTTTTGCCAGTGACATTATAGGCTTTGGTTCTACCGATTCTGAAGTCATTGAGCTAGGCACGACGTACCTATGGTTAGCCGCACCAAGCCTCATTTTTGTTGCGGTTATTCAGATCCTTGAAAATGCTTTGCGAAGTGTTAACCAGGTAAAATTGCCATTACTATTTAGTGTTGTCGCAATAATTCTTAATATTGTTTTAAACCTGTGGTTAATTAACGGTGGTTTTGGCGTCCCGGCTATGGGAGTTGCAGGTGCGGCCTTGGCAACAACGATATCAAGAGGAGTACAAGCGGTTGTTATGGTCGTTATGTTAGTCAAAATGGACCACTTCTTGGCCGTTCGATTAACTGATTTTTACCAAGCCAATGATTTAAAAGAATGGCGTAAATTGATTATTCTTATTGTGCCTATGATGTTTAGTTTTGGCGTGTGGGCATTAGGTTCATTTTGTTATCAGTTAATCTTCGGTCGACTTGGAACAAATGAACTCGCCGTAATCAGTATGTTACTGCCATTAGAAGGCATGTTTTTATCACTCTTTTTTGGTATTGCTGCGGCATGTTCAATTACCATTGGCCAACATTTAGGGGCGGAACGAAATCAACAAGCCTGGGAAGTTGCCAAAACATTTACCTTTCTATCACCGCTTGTAGCCATAGTTATTGGATTGATTGTCATGGCTTTTCGGGATTTAATATTGTCTCCCTATGAAGGCGTGTCGCCCGTTACGTTAGCAATGTCTCATCAAATATTTTTCATCATTGCCGGTTTTGCGTGGTTGAAGGTGATTAATTTAACCCTTGCGATGGGAGTCCTTCGTGCAGGTGGGGATAATAGATATTGTTTAATTACGGATACAACCTGTATGTGGCTGATCAGTTTGCCACTTACATGGCTTGCCGCATTTTATTGGCACCTTGACTTCAAATGGGTTGTTTTAATTTCTTATTCAGAAGAATTAGCTAAAGGTGTAATGTTTGGTTGGCGGATGCGCAGTAAACGCTGGATCCGCAACCTAACACATTAATCAATCGTTTAACTTTGTACCTGTTTCCGGCTCAGTTGGGGAAAAGTATCGTTTAATTAAATATGCGGTACCAACCCCACTGACAAATCCCCAGAAATGCGCAGCCCAAGATATATATGGGTTAAAGCTCAGTATCGATAAAACCGCACCACCAAATAGAAACAACGAGACAATCGCAATGGCCCAGCTTTTAATGCTTGGATGAAAAAAAGCGTATCCAAACAAAAATCCTAATAAACCATAAACTAGACCTGATGCGCCAACTACAACACCCGCCTGAGCAAATAACCAAGTCCCGATGCCAGATCCAATAACGCTAAATAACATAACTAATCGAGCACGTTTACTGCCAACTGCCATTCTCACCAATATGCCTGTACCCAGCAGCGCAATACTATTTGAAACAATATGACCGATACCACCATGCAGGAACGGTGAAAATATCATGCCCAATAAACCATCTAGGCGCCGAGGACGAATACCAAACTGATTTAGACTTATACCCACCAATAAAACATCAATAACAAAAACAGCCCACATAATTGCTAAAAGAATAAAGATATCTTTAGGGATGATTTTTTTTGTCATCGATTAGTCCAATTGCTTAATGATTTCAGCTAATGCCACATCTTCTACATCTAATACTTGTACAATGGCAACAAATAAATCGGCAGAAAACATTCCTTTACTCACTTTACTGCGCAGATTTTCAGGCGTCATTACAGTGCCAACGACTTCCAATTTCTCTGCTAAATCATTGTATTTTAATCCTTTTAGCATCATAGCTGAACGTATATATCTGGCAATGGCTTGCTTATAGGGCGTCATTGCTTTTCGATTATTCACACTTTGAGTTTGATCCATCTCACAACCTTCTATTGAAATAGTGTGATCCAGTCTTAATATTGATGGTATAGACTGATCACGTTTCAGAACATAATTTATAACACAAAAAAGAATCAATTCGCAATTTTTGTGTTTCTTTATTGACATAACAAAACATAGTGTTATATTCGTGACCTATGTTACACAAACATATTAAGGAAGCTAACATGAGCTGGAGTAACACAACTTTAAAAGATCTCGCCCAAGAACAGTCCAACTGGGTTGTTGAAGCAGAAGGCGATTGCCTAACAATTGCAAATGACGAAGGCATTGATGCTTTTGTCTATGTCGGAAATCAACAAATTATTGTTGAAACAGCTTTGTTTCCGGCCAGCGATGTATCAGATGTAGCCGCTTTAGATGCGCTTATTCTGCGTTCACATCACTTACTGCCGTTAACCGCTATATGCATTAACAAAATAGGCAACGAAGATTACTACGTCGCATTCGGCGCATTGTCCGTCGACAGTAAAGACTCTGTAGTAATAGAAGAAATTGAAACACTATTTGCCAATACAGGCGAGTTTTTAGATTTATATAACCAATACCTGACACAGGAGCACGCAGCATGAGCTTAAAAAAATTATGGAACGCATTACGTGGTGCAGCAAACGAAGGTATCGAAGCCGTTGCTGATAGCCAATCAATTCGCATTTTGGATCAAGAATTACGTGATGCAAAATCAGAACTTCGTGCTTGTGACGAAAACCTAACAAAGATTATGGCCAAACGTAAAATGGCAGAATCGAAAGTTAAAGCGTTACAAAATGACGTTGCGACTTACACTGATCACGCAATAGCAGCGAGCGAAAAAGGCGATGAAGCATTAGCGATTGAATGTGCAGAACGAGTAGCTGATTTAGAAAACTCGTTAACTACTGAACAACAAATTTTGGCTGGCTTTACGTCATCTGAAAAAACGTTAAAAGCTAATATAAGCAAAGCTAAACATAATGTTCGTCGTATGGAACAACAAATCGACCAAGTGAAAGCGACAGAATCTGTGCAAAAGGCACAAGTTGCAGTATCTAGCAGACACATGGGCGCCAACAGCAAAGTAAAAACAGCTTTGGATAGTTTAGAACGTATAAAAGACAAACAAGCTCAGCGCAGTGCCGAACTTGAAGCCGCTGAAGAGTTAGCTGAAGAAGAGTCAGGTGGCGATTTAGAAAACCGTTTAAAACAAGCCGGCATAAGCCCAGGTGGTGACAAAAGCGGTAGTGACAAATTGGCTGAATTGTTAGCCAAGAAAAAAGCGTAATTGCGATTAAACTTAAAAAGCAGCCTAGATCACTCTATGCTGCTTTTTTTGTGTTATAAGAATAGTTGTCTAATCAAGAGAGAACATTATGTTTAGCAAATTATTTGGCAAGTCAAAAGAAAAAGCCAAAGTAGCAACGCCGGAAATAATGGGCCTGCGCATTGGCGGCAGTTTTGACATCGACCCACTGTTGTTACGACTATCAGAAAGCGAACTGATTACAGATGGCTGCGCACCAACTCACATTATCCAAGCTGCTGGTTTGGTCGATATGGACGGTACTTTTGTTTTTCGATTTTATACCGACGACGACGCATTTCTCCAAGTCATCGCCGAAGGTGGTAAAGAAGAACACAACATTATTGATGTTAAATTATTCCACTTTTACGATACGCAAGACATCCCAACCCAAGAATTATGGGACGATTTGTTGAAAAACAAAATTGGTCAACCAAGCTATCAATTACTCGACCATACGTTTGAGCGAGTCTGGACGTCCGCTGGTACTTATCATAATCCAGTTCATATGTGTGAAAATACATTTGACGAAAATGGCGAGTCGAGTGAAACAGATCAGTTTACGATGTTGTTCGAGCGACCAATTTCGAGTAATAATACAGAATCATTATTTTTGTCAGCTGAAGAAAAATTAGAACCTGGCGGTTATTTAAGTCGTTGCCTAGTGATGAGCACCGGGATAACACTTTCTGCGACACAAATACAAATTCACGGTTAGAAAAACAACAGTTTAAACAAGGAACCAACATGGAACATCAAGACTTACTTAGCGGCGTGATTAATTTCGCACTCTACTTTAGCGTATCGATTGCATTTTTACTTATCTTCAAGTTTGCATATACGTTAGTGACACCTCACGACGAATGGCGTCTAATTAAAGAACAAAAGAGTACGGCTGCAGCAATTGGATTTGGTGGTGCTATTCTAGGTTTTTCTCTTGCACTCGCGGGCGCTGCAACCAACTCAATTTCAATTGTCGACTACGCCACTTGGGCCTTAATTGCATTAGTTGCGCAATGTTTGGCCTTTGCCATTATCCGCTTTGGATTTATGCCTAAAATTGTACAACGCATAGAAGACAACGAAGTGAGTGCTGGCATCATGCTAGGCGTAGTTAACGTTGCAATAGGCGTATTAAATGCGGCTTGCATGAGCTACTAAGGAGACCGATATGAAACGGACGAAAATTATCGATCTCAGCGCTATGCGCAAAATTAAACCGAGCTATCTAGTTAAGCCAATTACTTTGGCCGTGGCCGCTGCGATGTTATCTGCATGTGGTGGTGGAAATTCGCAAGAAGTGACATTTGTTAAATCTGTCGATGATTGTGTTAGCAATACCGACTTTACGTTAGCACAGTGCGAAGTGGCTTATGAAAAAGCCCTTGAAGAAGCTGAAAAAACAGGGCCAAAATACAAATCGATGGCCTCATGTGAATCTGAGTTTGGTCCACAACAATGTTTAACTGACCGTTCAGGTTCGTTTTTCATGCCATTTATGGCGGGTTTCATCGTTAATCAATTGTTATTCGACCGCAGTAGAAACTACTACGGTGGTTCGTATAATCCAGTCTATCGTTACAACCGCCCTTATTCTCGTTATCACGACACACTTATGCTTTCCGACGGTACGTCAATTGGTAAGTACGGTAAAAATAAGTTTAAGGTAAGTAAATCAGCAACATCACCTAAACCCAAAATCACAAAGACGGTTTCACGTGGTGGTTTTGGCTCGGTTGCTTCTGCCAAATCAAGTTGGGGCGGTGGTAAATCATCAAGCTCTAAAGGTTGGGGCGGTTAATGCTTCGGCAGGATATTAAACAAAGAAAAGAATGGCAAAAAAAAGCGGCTGAATTCGGGTTTAAATTTCACACAATGCACGGTGAAACTTACTGGGACGAATCTGCTTTTTACCAATTTTCGTTGAACCAAATCGAAAATGATTTAGAGCAACCGACCGAAGAAATTCATCAAATGTGCCTCGAAGTTGTTAATCAGGTTGTTCACGACGAAGAATGGTTAACTAAGTTTAAACTGCCACCGAATCAATGGGAGTTTATTCGTGACTCCTGGTTAAATGGCGACCCTAGTTTATACTCGCGCCTCGACTTTGCTTATGATGGAAAAAATCCTGCAAAACTTTATGAAAACAACGCCGATACACCAACCAGTATTTACGAAACTGGATTCTGGCAATGGCTGTGGTTGCAAGATAATGTCGACGGAGGCAAGTTAAATCGTGGCGCCGATCAATTCAATAGCCTTCAAGAAAAATTGGTAAATCGATTTTTTGACCTGCAAGTATTAACCCCAAACCGCACCTTACATTTTGCCTGTTGTAAAGACACCGAAGAAGACCGCGGAACAGTTCAATATTTAGAAGACTGTGCAAATGCCGCAGGAGTTAACTGTAAATTTGTCTATGTTGAAGACATCGGGGTTGATAAAAATGGCAACTTCACTGACCTAGACAACCAAGTTATTACCTGGATGTTTAAGCTGTATCCTTGGGAGTTTATGATGGCCGAAGAGTATGGTCAGTTTCTTGGCACAAACAACATTCGATGGATTGAACCGCCTTGGAAAGCCGTACTTTCAAATAAAGCCTTGATGCCAGCTCTTTGGAAAATGTTTCCAGATCACCCGAATCTTTTGCCATCTTTTTTTGAAGATGAGCTTAACAAAGCTGCAAATTTTTCAAGTTTAGTTAAAAAGCCGCTATTTTCTCGAGAAGGTGCAAATATCTCTATTATAAACGGTGGAAAAGAAAAAACAGAATCTGACGGTCCCTACGGAGACGAAGGCTTTATCTACCAAGCAACTCATTTTTTACCTAAGTTTTCAGATAATTACACATTAATTGGAAGCTGGTTGGTAGACGATACCGCCGCTGGGATTTCCATCCGTGAAGATAAAAGCCCGGTCACTCAAGATATGAGCCGCTTTTTACCCCATATAATTCTAGGCTAATTAAGTAATTTGGCCTAGAATAAAAAATAAGCATGTAGCTATCTAGTTAGATATAAACGGTTGCGGAAAAGGACATCTCAGTTGGTTAAAGTTAAAACAAAGTATTTTTTTCTTTTTACTTTCATTTCTTCATTGATTTTTGTTAATCAATGTTTCGCTTCAGACCATCCCCTAAAAAATATTCCTTGTTGGTTAACCGACCTTTCCTCTACGCCTGGTCATAGTGTTTATGGTGTCGCAAGAAGCTTCAGTGCCTCCGCTAAAGCACCAGAACATTTTGCAAAATTGAACGCAATAAACAATTGGCAACTGGCCAATGGCTTATCAAAAATAACTACAAAACAAGTTTTAACCGATTTAGACGAGTATTACACTGGTAAAGACATGCTCTATTTCAACGACGTATTTACCGACAAGGGCAATATCTACGCCCTAGTGTCAGATCAAAAACTCACGGTTAAACCGGCTCGAAATTGTAATGTCGATGAATGTAATTTAGAAAGTTGTGAACCAAATTGGTTGTGCAGTGGTCAAAGTAATGACATTACTTTGCTAGGGATCTCAGCTCCGGCTGTACATCCTAACGATCCACTTAAACATATGATCGATAATGCACAACAACTTGCCCGTACAGTCAATCTTGCCCATGTAAAAGGCGAAACATTTTTACTCAATATTGACAGTACGTATGTTAAGACATCTAACCTGCAACAAACTTTTAAAATAGATGAACTTGATCATCAGGTAAACCCTGTTAAAGTTGGAAAAATGTGCCATTATAAAAGCACATTGATCAGTGAGATATCTTTTACCTATGGTAAAGTTTATCGAGGACATGACTGGTTAAATACACCTAACATAGGTGGAGTTACCGGGGCCATTGGCCATGCGAAAGGAATAACGTCAACTGGTAGAATGAGCGATTTGCTAAACTTAGCTGCTCGCCGCGGACTGTTTGCCCTTGCAAAAGCAAAGAATATCAATGTTGAAAACGACGTAGAAATGTCAATTTCGAATAGTGGTTTTTACTCTCTGATACGTAAAACACATCAGACAACGGAATCGCTCATTTCGGCTTATGTAGCTGATATGAAGATGGAACTTAACGAGAAAGTTCAACCTGAAATATATATTTGGTTATTAGAAAATAAGGGTACATTATGAAACACACAGTTAAATTGGCGACGGCGCTAACTCTCTCTGCACTTTTAGCAGCATGTGGCAGCACACCTGCAGACAACATGGCAGAATTAAACAAAAACATTCCTGAGTGGGTTTTAAACCCAGTTCTTGAAGATGGTATCGCATCATCAGTTTGTGTTGCATCATCAGGTCATATGTCAACAGACAAAGCTCAAGCAACAGCATTAGCTCGTGCAGAGTTAGCGCAACAGATTAATACACGTGTACGTGCGATGGATAAAACCTATCAAGAACGTATTAATGTAGGTGACCAAGCTCAAGTGGGTCAAACATTCACGTCAGTGTCAAAACAGATCACAAACCAATCATTAACAGGGTCACGTGTAATCAAAACAGCTTACGCTAACTTTGATGGCAAAAACCAATTATGCGTATTAACTGCAATGGGTTCTTCATCAACTAAAGAGTTGTTTGATAATATCCTTAAAGCTAGTGAGCGTAATATTTCTGTAAACCAAGAGCAGGTTCTTTATCAAGAGTTTAAAGCGCAAAAAGCGCAAGAAGAACTTGAAGCTGAACTTGAAAAAATGCAATAAAATGCATCACTATTAAGGGGTCCACGACCCCTTAATACTTTTGACTGGAATATATTGTGAAAACACTCTTTGGCTTAATCGCCTTTACAGCTTTATTTGCCACTATCGTTTATGCTCAACCTCCACAAGTATTGGGTAACGTTGTAGATATTGACGGGAAAGTGACCATTCACAATGAAGGTTCTCCACGTGGTAAAAGAATCAAAAAAACGCCTCAAGACATAGAACTAAACCAATTTGTTCGAACTTATGCTAATTCAAAAGCACGCGTGACTCTAACAGATAATTCCAAGATATTAGTCACAGAAAGCTCCACTTTAGAATTCCAAGATGATCAAAATATCGTTGTAAACGAAGGTAAAATTTTATTTTCGATCAATAAACGCGAAGCAACGCGATCACTAAATGTCATCACAAAAACAGCCGTTATAGGTGTTAAAGGCACACGCTTTTTGGTTGAAACTCGTGGTGATGAAGCATTTTTGCATTTAGAAGAAGGCGAAGTTGAAGTTAAATCACTCGCTGAAGAGTTTGACGACTACAAATCTGAATATGAAGCGTTTAAAAAACAGTACATGAAAGAGTTTAGCGACTTCAAAAAATCGATTACGATTACCTCAGGCACCTCTCTAAGCTTAGGAAATAAAGGATTATTGGAAGTCCCTACGCCAGATAAAATCCAATTATTGTTTGATGAATTAGATGCCGAGTTTGAATCAGACCCAGTGCAAAATGATATAGAATCTAGCTTAGAAAATGATGCTAAAACAACCCCAGAAGATGGCTTATTACATTAGTAGCCTACCCCTCTTATTTCCCGAATTAGCATTTAATTGTCTACGGAGTTAGGCAGTGATGAGAGCACAATAAAAGAGCCTCTATATGTGTTTCCGTAAACAATTTTAACGGCCAGTATGACATAGCGAAGAAGATTGTTTTGCTGATTGAAGATACAAATTAGCTGCCTAACAGCAGCTAAAAAAGATCCTATTGTCTATTTGACGGGAGAAGGTTCATATGTGTTATGTAGCGGTAACAAATTATTACGAATCTTCTTTTTCGTAATTATCCATGGCTTGCTTAATTTTTTTCTTTTCCCATTTTTCACCAAAAGGTTTGAATACTATATAACCATGCGCTCCGATGATTAAAGCGAAAGATATGGCGCAAGAAATTAATGCCCCTAAGTTTTCCCCACCGTTATAATTTGGTACGAAAAAAAGAATAAAAACTCCTAACAAAAAGAATGACAGAAGATAAAATTCTTTTTTTGATTGCACTTCAGCCTTAGCTGCTTTTTCTAACTTTTCTCGCTCAAATTCAACTGGTATTTCATGGGATCTATTTTCGCAATGGTTTTTACTTTTTAATTCATTTATATCGACATTAAATACCGATGCTAAAGCTTTCAATGTTTCAACACCAACACTTTCGCCTTTTTCGGCACGTTGAATTGTTCTAATATTTAAACCACTTAGTTGGGCAAGCTGCTCCTGAGACCAATTATTCTTTTGTCTTAAAGACTTCACATACATAACCATTGTCCATTAGATCTATATTATTGCCTAATCATAGCTGAAGATTAACCTGTCGGTAACGACAAACGTATGACAAAAGTACGACTGTGCCCGCTTTAGCTACATACGCTTACTTAAGCGGAAAAATATAGTTGGCTAAAATGTTGAACGAAGTGAAAACAGGCAACTGTATTTTTTCCGTTTGAAGTTCTTGTTACTTATTGAACCTTCTCCCCGAAGTTTAGCTTTTAGCTAAACTTCAAGGCGACCAAACCAAAAGGAGAAAGCTCAATGAAATTTTATACTAAATTACACAATTTTTACTGCGGAATCGAC
>NZ_JAHKQH010000029.1 GCF_018861025.1 Psychrosphaera sp. B3R10
TTACCCGTTATTAGGGCGTTAACTAGGCCATAAATATCAAAGTTATAAATTTGAACCTTTGGTGTTTTGTTTTGAGTTAAACCTGGCCGATTTCAGTTTACTTTTGTGGGTGTTGCCGGTTCAAGTTTGCAACATGCTACTTTTAGCGCGGTATTTACAACAAACCAACGGATAGCTAAGTTTGGTGTTAATTGACGTTTTAGTGGATTTTGGGCTACCGTGGTTTTTAATGTATTTGTTCTGTTTAAGAACTGCAATTCTGATTAATTACCCATTAATGAAATAGTGGTTAAATTTAGAAATATCGTAAATGGGGTTCGGCGTTGTTTGGACAGTCGGGGTAATTTGAATTGCGGAGCGTGGTGCTAGGCCTACGTTAACAAGTCAATAAAGTCGGACGCGTCAAGCTTGGCTCGCGTTCGTTCCTCACTGATTATAGCCAAGCTTAACTTCGCCTCTTATTGAGGCGTTATAAGGCAAGAGGATTGTCCGGTGAAAGTTTTACTTATTCCAGGAATGGATGGAACTGGCAAATTGTTTAGCCCATTATTAGATGAATTGCCTAGCTGTGTAGATACTCAGGTCATTTGCTTAAATGATCTAATCACCCAAAATCCAATCGAGCAGGCATTAGAAATAGCATCCTTAATTGGTAGTGAGGAAGTCATAATATTGTCTGAATCCTATTCTGGTTATATTGCTTATCATCTAGCGCTACTGCCAAACCTAAATATTAAGCATGTAATCTTCGCTGCTAGTTTTCTAGAAAACCCAACATGGCTTAGCCGTTTGAATAAACTTCTACCTTTAAATTTAGTTCGTTCAGGTTTAATCCCTGATATCGCTTTAAGCTCTGTTTTATTTGCTCAGCGTAATAACAAGAAAGTGGTAAATTTATTTAACTCTTCTCTTAAATTAATAAATAATTCAACGTTAAGGCACCGCCTTAAGGTTATAGCTAATTTGGTTCGCCCAAGTGAACCATTATCTGTTCCATGTACTTATGTCCAAGCAAGTAATGATTATCTGGTTTCTAATAAATCAGTGGATGTATTTAAAGAATTATGTATAAATATCAATATAGTTAAGGCTAGTGGCGGTCATTTTATTGTGCAAAGTAATCCTCACTATTTTTCAAAATTGGTACAAGATGTAATTGCCTTATAACAAGCCAATTAAGCGGGACTAAAAACAGTTGGCTTTTGCTCCTTCGTCGCTAATTTTAGCCAACAATTTTTTGCCTCTTAATGAGGCGTTATACGCTAATGAAACTTTTATTTTTAATTACTATTATATTAATCATACCGTTTAAGGCAAAAGCTCTTGATTCACCCATATTCCATTCGGTCAATATTGGTGATCAGTTCATAGGTGAATATATATATTTGGGCTATTGGGATCAGGAACCTTTAGAAGGAGGTGCTAAGGGGATATCATATAGATATGGACTTGGAACCCATGGTCAAAAGGTTACAGTGTCATTTTCTAAATTTCAGTATTTTGGCGGCTATGATATTGGTTTGAGCTACATTAAACCATATGAAGAAAATACTCATGTATTTAATGGGAAAAACTCTGCATTAGCTATTGAAGGAACCTTAAGGTTTTTTCTATCAAATCTGACTATTGGTGTCACTGAAGAAACTGTATATGCTTCAGTAGGGTGGTCTTTCAATTATGGCTTTTAGCGTATAACAAGCGCATTAATAATGGACGTCTTAAACTTGGCTGGACGCTCATTCTTCGCTAATTTTAGCCAAGTCTAATACGCCCATTATGCGGGCGTTATATTTACATGGAGTTTCGTGAACCAATGAAGTCTTTTCTAATTATATTATTATCTGTATTTCTATTTTCTTGTGCCTCAACAAAAGAACAAGCTAACCACCTTGAATTCATGATGTACTCGGACGCACACCCTGAGCTAAACGATGCAGAAAGCAGTTTATGGTTTGGTTATAGTTTCGGGCTTGGTATATGTATACAAAACGAAAATGCATCTTATGATCGTTATCCAATGAAATGTGAAGTTAGTGCTAGAAAAGCTATGGCTCAAATGTACGAAAATGAAACGGATAAAAGTAAATATTCGAACTCTTATCCAAAGGAGTTATTCAGTGTATATCGCGCGGGTTTTATGGAGGCTTATGTTTGGTCTAACAATCAACAAAAAGATTGGAAGCGCCCTAAAAACACCGATGAATTTCAGACATGGGCAATTTCAAACTTAAAAAGTCATATCCCACAACAAAAGTTTATGGGTAAGTTTCAGTAAATATAACACATATGAACCTTCTCCCGTCAAATAGACAATAGGATCTTTTTTAGCTGCTGTTAGGCAGCTAATTGTATTCGTCAATCAGCAAAATAATCTACTTCGCAATGTCATTGTGGCCGTTAAAATTGTTTACGGCAAACACATATAGAGGCTCTCATATTGTGATCTCATCACTGCCTAACTCCGTCATTCCTTTTGTTGGTTAG
>NZ_JAHKQH010000014.1 GCF_018861025.1 Psychrosphaera sp. B3R10
TATTTATAGAGAGTGGCTCCCGCAACCAATTAATTGGTTCTGGGAAATTCGTTACAGTCGAATTAAAATATTGTAGGCACCTTCTCTTTTGAGAAGCATTCGGACGCGGGATGGAGCAGCCTGGTAGCTCGTCGGGCTCAGCTAATATGAAGAGCGCGAAGGTCGTCGGTTCATTCTTTTTTATAGAGAGTGGCTCCCGCAACCAATTAATTGGTTCTGGGAAATTCGTTACAGTCGAATTAAAATATTGTAGGCACCTTCTCTTTTGAGAAGCATTCGGACGCGGGATGGAGCAGCCTGGTAGCTCGTCGGGCTCATAACCCGAAGGTCGTCGGTTCAAATCCGGCTCCCGCAACCAATTCGAATGCATAGCGCTGGGTTTTGGATTTTTGAATAAAATTTTCAACACTGATAGTGCAAGTTTTTGAAATTAACTTAGGTTGATTTCGTAACTTGGTCATTAAGTAAACTATTACGAGATGATTGAGTTCAGAAGCTGATGCCTCGCAATGTCGAGGCATTTTAGTTTTTACAGTATGTTTTGTATGCCCACATTATGTAACTGGGGCATATGCAACAGGGCTTTAGGCCCTTTTTTTGTACTTATGTTATGGGAAAAAGATTTGACTAGTTTAGAATTACGTTTAACTGAAATGATGAGATCTTCGGTAACTGCGCTGGGTTTTGATTTACTTGGTGTTGAATTCGTTCGAGCGGGTAATCACTCAACATTGCGTATTTATATTGACCATGAAAATGGTATTACAGTTGATAACTGTGCAGATGTATCAAATCAGGTAGGCGCAATTTTGGATGTTGAAGATCCTATTGCAACTGAATACGCCTTAGAAGTTTCATCACCGGGCATGGATAGACCTTTATTTACCATTGAGCATTTTGCTTTGGTTGTAGATGAAACTGTAAATGTACGACTTAATGTGCCACAAGATGGGCGTCGTAACTTTAAAGGCAAATTGGTTAGCGTTGAAGAAGATATGCTTAATATTGAAATCGATAACCAAATATTTACCCTATTTATTGATAATGTCGCAAAAGCAAACTTGGTCGCGAAGTTCGACTGATAATTAAAGGAGCGAAGTAATAATGGCAAAAGAACTATTACTAGTAGCGGAAGCAGTATCGAACGAAAAAGCGGTACCTCGTGAAAAAATCTTTGAGGCACTGGAGTTTGCTCTAGCGGCTGCAACTAAAAAGAAATATGAGTTAGATATCGAAGTTCGAGTACATATCGACCAAGAAACTGGTGAGTACGACACATATCGTCGTTGGTTAGTAGTACCTGACGACCATGTAATGGAAAACCCAAGTGCAGAAATGAGTCTTTCTGCTGCGCAATACGACGAACCTGAGTTACAATTAGGTGATTTCGTAGAAGATCAAATCGATTCAATTAAATTTGACCGTATTACGACTCAAATGGCGAAGCAAGTCATCGTCCAAAAAGTTCGTGAAGCGGAACGTGGCCAAATCGCAGAAGCGTATATTGGCCAAGTTGGTGAATTAATCACTGGTATCGTTAAAAAAATGAATCGTGACAATGTTATCCTTGATTTAGGTAACAATGCTGAAGCTGTATTGTTTCGCGAAGATATGATCCAACGTGAAACATTCCGTCCGGGCGACCGTGTTAGAGCATATTTATATGCTGTAAGACCTGAAGTTCGTGGGCCACAATTGTTTGTGAGTCGTACTAAATCTGAAATGCTGATTGAATTATTCCGCATTGAAGTTCCGGAAATCGGCGAAGAAATGTTAGACATTATCGCTGCAGCACGTGATCCTGGTTCAAGAGCCAAAATCGCTGTTAAGTCAAATGACCGTCGTATTGACCCAGTTGGTGCGTGTGTTGGTATGCGTGGTGCTCGAGTTCAAGCAGTATCCGGTGAATTAAATGGTGAGCGTGTTGATATCGTATTATACGATGGCAATCCTGCGCAGTTTGTTATCAATGCGATGGCACCAGCAGAAGTAGCGTCTATCATCGTAGATGAAGACAGCAAGTCTATGGATATTGCAGTTGCTGCTGACAATTTAGCAATGGCTATTGGCCGTAACGGTCAAAACGTTAGATTAGCTAGCCAATTAACTGGTTGGGAATTAAACGTGATGTCAGAAGCCGACATGGCTGAAAAACATCAGGCTGAAAATAGTAAAACAGTCACGTTATTTATGACTGGGTTAGAAATCGATGAAGATTTTGCCACTATGTTAGTTGAAGAAGGATTTTCTTCACTAGAAGAAGTAGCTTATGTGCCAGTTTCTGAATTATTGGAAGTTGACGGATTAGATGAAGACATTGTAGAGGAACTACGAAGTCGAGCTAAAGCAACATTGACGACACAGGCTTTAGCAAATGAAGAGTCGTTAGAAAACGCAGAACCCACTGAAGAGTTATTAAATCTTGAAGGTGTCGATCGTCATTTAGCATATGTATTAGCGAGTAAAGGTATTTGTAACCTTGAAGATCTTGCTGAACAAGGTGTTGATGACCTTGCAGACGTGGAAGAATTGACCGAGGAAAAAGCCGGTGAATTAATCATGGCTGCCCGTAATATTCAATGGTTCAGTGACGAAGTTTAAGGTTCAACGGAGGTTAAATTAAATATGACAGATGTTAGTTTAGAAAAACTAGCCCAAGACGTGGGAACTCCGGTTGACAAGCTGGTAACGCAATTTGCAGATGCAGGCATCAGCAAAAATACCGGTGATATGATTACCGAAGATGAAAAGAAACGGTTACTTGACCACTTGAGCAAGTCTCATGGTGGCGAAGGTGCTGAACCTAAAAAAATGACATTGCAACGTAAGACAAAAAGTACGTTGAGTGTAAACAGTGGCTCTGGAAAAGCTAAAGACGTAACAGTTGAAGTTCGCAAGAAACGTACGTTTGTTAAACGCAGCGAAACAGAACTTGCGGCAATTGCAGAAGCGGAAGAGAAGTCACGTGCTGAAGCAGCAGAAAAAGCACGCGTAGAAGCTGAACAAAAAGCACTTAAAGACGCAGAACATAAAGCGCTTAAAGATGCTGAAGCAAAAGCAAAGCGTGAATTAGAAGCAAAACGTAAAGCGGAAGCTCAAGCGGCAAAAGCGGCTAAGCCAGTTGATCCTAACGAATCAGCAGAAGCGAAACGTATACGTGAAGCATTAGAACAAGAAGCAATAAAAAAAGCAGAAGCAGAAGCTGAAAAGCTAACTGAAGAAGCACGTAAACTTGCTGAAAAGAACGAAAAAACTTGGGCAGAAGAAGAAGAGAAACGTAAATATAAGTTAGAGCATGAATCTGAAGAAGATCTTCACGTTCACTCATCTATTTACGCTCAGCTTGCAGAAGATGACCAAGATAAAAACGAAGAGAAAAAAGCACGTCGTAAATCTAAACGCAGTGGTAAAGATGACGCGCAGCAATTAACTGGCCGTCGTCGTAAGAAAGCGTCTGAAAATCAGCATGCTTTCCAAAAACCTGCAGCACCGGTTGAACAAGTTGTTAAACTTAGTGAAACCATTACGGTAGCAGAACTTGCTTCACGTATGTCGGCTAAAGGCGCTGAAGTCGTTAAGACTATGATGAAAATGGGCGAAATGGTTACCATTAACCAGGTGTTGGACCAAGAAACTGCAACATTAGTTGTTGAAGAAATGGGCCACAAATACGTTCTAGTTAAAGAAAATGAACTAGAAGAAAGCGTATTAACTGACCGTAATACAGGTGAAGGCGATGCAACAAGTCGTGCTCCGGTTGTTACTGTAATGGGCCACGTTGACCACGGTAAAACGTCTCTTCTAGATTATATCCGTAAAGCAAATATTGCTGACGGCGAAGCGGGTGGTATTACTCAGCACATTGGTGCGTACCACGTTGATACGCCAAACGGTATGATTACGTTCCTTGATACTCCTGGTCACGCGGCATTTACGTCAATGCGTGCTCGTGGTGCGAAGGCAACGGACATTGTTATCATTGCAGTAGCTGCAGATGATGGTGTTATGCCACAAACTAAAGAAGCGGTACAACATGCTAAAGCGGCAGGTGTACCACTGATTATTGCGGTAAACAAAATCGATAAAGAAGCTGCGGACCCAGATCGTGTTAAAAACGAACTTGCTGCACTAGACGTTATCCCTGAAGCATGGGGCGGTGATACTCAGTTTATCCACGTTTCGGCTAAAACAGGTGAAGGCGTTGATGAGCTTCTTGAAGCAATTAGCTTAATCGCTGAAGTATTAGAATTAACTGCGGTTGATCATGGTGCTGCTCACGGTGTTGTAATCGAATCTCGTCTTGATAAAGGTCGTGGCCCTGTTGCTACCGTACTTGTTCAAGAAGGTGAATTGAAACGCGGTGACATTGTATTATGTGGCTTTGAATATGGCCGCGTAAAAGCGATGAAAGATGAAAACGGTAAAGAAATTAATGTTGCCGGTCCGTCTATCCCAGTTGAAATTTTAGGTCTTTCAGGTGTTCCTGAAGCCGGTGATGAAGCGACTGTTGTTAAAGATGAGCGTAAAGCTCGTGAAGTTGCTAACTCTCGTCACGGTAAACATCGTGAAGTGAAATTAGCTAGACAACAGAAAGCTAAGCTTGAAAACATGTTTGCTAACATGGAAGAAGGCGACGTTTCTGAACTTAACATCGTACTTAAAACCGACGTTCAAGGTTCATTGCAAGCAATTAGCGAGTCTCTTGCTAAATTGTCTACCGATGAAGTTAAAGTGAACATTGTTGGTTCTGGTGTTGGTGGTCTTACTGAAACTGATGCATCTTTAGCACAAGCTTCAAACGCAATTGTTGTTGGTTTTAACGTTCGTGCTGATGCAACTGCACGTCGCTTAATGGAACAAGAGAACATTGACTTACGTTATTACAGCGTAATCTATGATTTGATTGACGAAGTTAAACAAGCGATGTCTGGCATGTTGGCGCCGGAATTCAGACAAGAGATAATTGGTCTTGCTGAAGTTCGTGACGTATTTAAGTCACCAAAAATTGGCGCTATTGCTGGTTGTATGGTTACTGAAGGTAACGTTAAACGTAACAACCCAATCCGCGTATTACGTGAAAATGTCGTAATTTACGAAGGTGAGCTAGAATCATTACGTCGCTTTAAAGACGACGTGGCTGAAGTTCGCAACGGCATGGAATGTGGTATCGGTGTTAAGAACTATAACGACGTTAAAGTTGGCGACCAAATCGAAGTATTCGAAGTTGTAGAGATTCAGCGTACGCTGTAATCCCCGTCAAATGTTGTTTATAAAGGGGGCTTATATGCCCCTTTTTTGTCTTTAATTTATTTGGTTTAGCCATTTGGAGAGGAAAGTGCAAACAAACTTTTCTAGAACAGATCGTGTAGCACAGCAAGTGCAACAAGAGATCGCAATGATCCTTCAACGTGATTTTAAAGATCCACGTGTAGGTTGGGTAACAGTTTCATCTGTTGAAGTCACTCGAGACTTAGCTTATGTAAAAGTGTTTTTTACTTTGTTAGGTCAAGACGACAACCAAGAAAAAATAGAAGAAACCAAAGTTGTTTTAAATAACGCTTCTGGCTTTTTCAGAAATGAAATCGGCAAGCGTATGCGTTTACGTATCGTACCTGAAATCAAGTTTATCTATGACGATAGCTTAGTTACGGGTATTGAGATGTCTAAAAAGGTATCTGAAGCGATATCTAAAGACCAAACACTTCGCGCAAAAAGTGGCGATAATCCTGCTGATAGTCAAGTCGAGGACTAAATGGCAAGACGTAAAAAAGGACGGCCGGTCAATGGCATCGTTTTAGTTGATAAAAGCCAAGGGTCGTCTTCTAACCATATTTTACAAAGAGTTCGTGCAATTTATGGTGCGGAAAAAGCAGGTCATACAGGCGCGTTAGATCCGTTAGCAACGGGTATGTTGCCTGTTTGTCTTGGTGAAGCAACTAAGTATTCTCAGTATCTTCTGGAATCAGACAAAGCCTACATCGTTACTGCAAAATTTGGCGAGCGTACTGATACCAGTGATGCGGAAGGCGAGGTGGTTGAAACGTTTGACGTGAACATTACTGAATCACAAATTCTTGAGCACAAAGCAACCTTAACTGGTGACATCAAGCAAGTCCCAACCATGTTTTCTGCGCTTAAGCACAATGGTCAGCCTCTGTACAAGCTCGCTCGACAGGGAATAACGGTTGAACGCGAAGCTCGCCCAATTACTATATTTAAGTTCGAATTATTGCGTTTTGACGGCGATGAAGCTGATTTTGAAGTTCATTGTTCAAAAGGCACTTATATTCGAACCTTGATTGACGACTTAGGGCAGCTGTTAGGTTGTGGCGCCCACGTTAAAGCTCTGCGTCGGATTAAAGTGGCAAATTATCCAGCTGATAAAATGTTAACGGTTGATCAAATTCAAGCGCTAAAGGATGACAATATGGACGAGGAAGGTGTTGTTGATACAACTGCGCTTGATAGTCATTTATTACCCCTTGAAACTGCTTTAATTGGATTACCAGAAACAATGTTAACTGCTCGCCAGATCGAAGTTTTGCGATATGGTCAAACTGTTGCGGTTGATATGCCTGATGTTGCAGAAACAAAAATATTTGAAAAAGACACAAACGTATTCCATGGCGTAGTTAGCATCAAGTCTGGTGTCGTTAAAGTGAAACGACTAGTTGTTGCACCTCAGTAAATTCAAATATTTCGTTTTTACCTCTGGGTTTACTCAAATGTAATGTTAAAAAGTCACTTAGGTGGCTTTTTTTATACGCGGCATTTAATACAAGACATACGTATTCACTGTTAAAGCAGCCTTTTATTGATGATATCGGTAGGCCAATCAATAGTTTTAAATATTAATCTACGGTAGATTTAAACGTGGTTGTGTCGTAAAAATTACTATGCAACTTCACAATGTAAAGTTTGTTAATGCCGCTGTCAGGCGCGTTTAAGTTTGAGTAAGGATAAGTAAAAACTATGGAACGTAATTCATTTATTTGGTTTTCAGCGTTAATGCTTTTGTTGTTAAGCAGTTGCTTATTCGCTAAACCCATGACCGTCAGTAGTGGGACTTTAATTCAAGATAAGGTGATGTCATTTGATGCAATCGCACCAAGGACTATCAATGTTTGGCTCCCTGATGGCTACGACATTAACAAAACGTACGATGTGTTATATATGCACGATGGCGATATGTTATTTGATGCGACTACGACTTGGAATAACCAAGAGTGGCAAGTAGACGAAGTGGTTAGTAAGTTGATTGCTGAACATCGTGTTAGGCCATTTATTGTTGTTGGAATACCTAATGGTGGACTGCAACGAGCAGTGGAATATTTTCCTAAAGTACCATTAAATCAGATGAACAATCTGCAAAAAACAGAGCTAATAAAGGGACTACCGTTACCTGAGAATAAGCCCTTTATCGTTACGTCAGATGAGTACCTTGCATTTCTAGTCACCAAAGTCATACCTTATGTTGAGTCAACATTTTCGGTTAATCGCGGCGGTAAACATAGATATTTAGCTGGTTCGAGTATGGGAGCTTTGATCTCTTGGTACGGATTGATGCAATACCCTGACGAATTTGCAGGGGCTATTTGTATGTCGACGCATTGGGTTGGATTAAAAAGTGATAATGGCGTCGCGTTTAAACAGTTCTATAACTATATTGCTTCAAACCTATCTAAGCTAAAAGACCACAAATTGTATTTTGATTACGGAAATCAAACCTTGGATGTAAAATATCCCAAGTATCAACAACAAATAGACGCTCTTTTCACAACCCGTCAATACCCTAAAGAACAATGGCAAAGCTTGTTGTTTGACGGCCATGACCACACAGAACGTTCTTGGCAGTCTCGACTACATGTGCCTCTGGCGTTTATGTTTGGACACTAAGTGGATGTCTAAAAGTACCATTTTGTTACAAACTTTGTATTGCATTGGTGTATTTGAAGTTCTTATTATGGGGTCATTCAAAATACAATAGGTTTTAAGATTGGACGTAAGAACTGCCGAAAATAACAAATTAGTTAGTGACGTTGTTGAAAGAGGACTGTCACGTTATTTTTCATCGCGCCACGAACTTGTCGACCAATTTGTTGAAAATAATTTTTCGATCAAACCGGCTTTTGAACTCAATAAAAAGGCTTTTGGTTTGGATATGTTAAAAACGCCACTGAATATTTTATGGACACCACCCCATTTTTTACTTTCAGGCACCGGTCGCATTCTCAAAAGAGTTTCTAACAATAGGCTCGGTGACCGTTTAGTTAAATTGCCGGCGGGTATTAAAACGGATGTAGAACAAGAAGTTGCTTGGCGCGTTCAAACTCAACTTTTGGAATTACCATACGAACAAGGTCCTCGTAAATTTACTGAAAACCGAATGTTAGCAATGATCTTAGAGGACGATAAGCTTAATGCTCTTTTTGACCAAAGTTTAATGCAACTCGCTGATCTTGTTGGTAACGAATCAGGGCAAAGAGCCTTAGCTGAAAAGTTATTAGTTTATGTCGACAGTAGAAAAGCCGCGGCAGAGTTGTCATCGGCTTTTGTTGCTCTAGCCGCTGGTTACGCAGCAAATAAATCGGTTAACTTTGGCGCGATGGGGTTGGGCAGTGTTTTGGCAGCCGGTATTGCTCATAATGTGGCTGTTTCTAGTTTTGTTTTAGGTAATACCCTAGGGGGACTTTATTATTCGGTATTCACTGCAAGTGCGTCCAAAACTATGATTGCGTTGAGTACTGGTGGAGTTGCAGTGGCACTTGGGGTTATCGCTTCATATACAGGATTTGTTACAGATCCTTTGCAAAAACACTTTGGCATGCACCAAAAAAAACTACACAAGGTGATAGATAAATTGGAGCAACAATTTGTTGCTGGGGATAAAAGCGCTATGCAATTTAAAGACGGTTTTGTTGCACGGTTCCTCGATTTAGCGGACTTAATGTTAGCTGTCACAGTTAAATAGTGTTTTGTTGGCGATAAATATGCTTATTTGTTGGTCTTTTTCTTGACCTTATATCTAAAACAAGTAGAATTCGCGCCTCCTCTTTATAGGGGGCGTTCCTGTTGGCTGAGTTAGTGATCGGCTGGCAATCATTAAAATTTGGAGAATACTATGTCACTAAGTGTAGAAGAAAAAGCAGCAATCCTTGCGGATTTCGGTACTTGCGAAAACGATTCTGGTTCTGTTGAAGTTCAAGTTGCATTGTTAACTGCTGACATCAACAAGTTACAAGACCACTTTAAAGCGCACAAAAAAGACAATCACTCACGCCGTGGACTTTTACGTAAAGTAAGTCAACGTCGTAAGCTTCTTGATTACCTTAAAGGTAGCAAGCTTGATCGTTACAACGACTTAATCCAACGTTTAGGCCTACGTCGCTAAGCGAAGTAGTCATTGGATTAGAAAAGGAGCATATATGCTCCTTTTTTTGTATCTGTTTTTTAGGTATAAGTTTATTGATTGCCTATAAGTTTCTACTTTTCAGTAGGAATAAACTAATCTTACTGCTGGCATTACTCATAAATTAAAGGTCTCAATGTTTAGAATATTTTTTTACTCAGTTTTGATATTTATGTCACAGACTATCGTCGCTGAAGTTGCGGTTGATATATTACCGGATGCATACACCGAACGAGATAAAGAGGTTTTGGCAAAAACCAAATTGTGTATCGACACGATAGAAAATACAGGTTTGACTTATATCGAGCCCAAATTATTGAAACGTTATTGCCGTTCAAAAGCGTGGGCAGAGGTATACAACCCAGGCCGATACGCAATGCGGATCATTAATGAAAAAGCGACAGAGTTTAACCCGTTTGTAATTACACCTCATAGACATAGCTACATAATGCCAGTCAGTTATTCAGACAATTTTAATTCCGAAGCCTATAGTGAAGTCGGAACTAATATAGATCATATGAAAAACTATGAAGCTAAATACCAAATCAGCTTAAAAGTTCCATTATTTACCTCTGATATTTTTGTCCCTGGGGATTCGCTTTATTTTGGTATGACAATTCAAGCTTGGTGGCAATTGTATTCAGAAAAACTTTCAAGACCTTTTAGAGAAACGAACTATCAACCAGAAATATTTTATCAAGCGCCACTGCCATTTAAGCCATTTGGTGGGAATATGGGATTTGAATTAGGTATTGAACATCAGTCTAACGGTCAGTCTCAACTGTTGTCTCGAAGTTGGAACCGAATAAAATTTGGTATTTTATATGAACGTGGCGACCATTTTGTTGCATTTAGACCTTGGTACAGGTTGCCGGAAGGGGACAAAGAAGAGCCTTTATCGCCCATTGGTGATGATAACCCTGATATTGAAGATTACATGGGGCACTATACGATTGACGCGGCTTATGCGTTTTCTGACACGCGTAAAATTGCTGTAATGATCCGTAAAAATTGGCGAACAGGGAATGGCGCTATTGAAATAAACTTCACGAAACCAATCTTTGGCCGGATGATCGGTTTAGTTCAATATTTTAGCGGCTATGGTGAAAGCTTGATTGATTACAATCACAAGCAACAAAAGATTGGTTTTGGTATCGCACTAACTGAAATCTTCTAATGTAGGAAAATAGATAGGTATTCAACCCGAATTTAATTTCGGGTTGGTTATTTTTCTAAATAAAATTATCTAGAGCTGACGACTTTTTTAAGTACAAAGGCGCCCATTAAATCTCCGGCTTTATAGCCTATCGCTTTGTCATTCGGATAATTGAGTGCTAAATTTTCATTTACCGTATCTAACATATTACTGCCATGGCAATTTAGACATACGGGTTCTGCTTCAATAGCTTTCATATATTTATAAACAACTTTTTTTGGTCCAACGCTGGTTAGGCGTTCAACACTTAGCTGAGATATAGGTTTGCCGTTGTCATATGCTTTTTGAAATTGCTTTAATTGATTGGCTTCCCAAGCGTCCGGTTTATTGTCTGGATTACGGAACTTTAAACTGGTTCGTTCCAAGTCCCAACCACCGGTGCCATTTTGAACTAGCATATTTTGAGCAATTGACTCACACCCTTTGACGCTGCGTTTTAATGTTCCTAAGTCGATAGTTGACTGCAGTGTAGTGCGCAATTGATGGTTGTACGCGGTGATTTTTATGTCAGCCAATTGCTTTAATTTTGATGTTTCAACTTGCGCGGCATATGCCGAAATCGCAACAAGTGATGAAACACCCAAAATAAATATTCGTTTAGTCATTTTTATGCCCTATCTAGAAAAACGCCCAGCACTATAAAACTATAATGAATTCGTTTGATTAGCAATTTTTGTTGCGGTTATTTTGGGTTAAAAGCTCAGACAGATTATTTAATTTCATTTACTGACAAGCTTAAAATACGGGCGTATAATATGCGCGAATTTAAATGAAAACATGATTCAGTATGGGGATACACTTTTTTGTAATAGTGCAACATCGTGGTCATAAAGACGCCCTAAGATAAACGCTGAATAAAAATGAAAATGAAAGGAAAAAAACGTGACTCCAATTATTAAGAAATTCCAGTATGGTCAACACGAGGTCACTCTTGAGACGGGCGTTATTGCACGTCAAGCAAGTGCTGCTGTTATGGCAAGCATCGGTGATACGGCTGTACTTATTTCAGTTGTTGGTAAAAAAGAAGCTAGTCCTGGACAAGACTTTTTCCCACTAACAATTAACTATCAAGAAAAAGCTTATGCTGGCGGTAAAATCCCTGGTGGGTTCTTCAAACGTGAAGGTCGTCCTGCAGAAGAAGAAACGTTAATTGCTCGCCTAATTGACCGTCCATTACGTCCATTGTTCCCAGCTTCATTCAAAAATGAAGTACAAGTCATTTGTACTGTAATGTCTGTTAATCCTGAAATTGCCCCGGACATCGTTGCATTAATCGGTGCGTCTGCAGCAATCTCAATTTCTGGTATCCCATTTAATGGCCCTATCGGTGCTGCACGTGTTGGTGTAATTGATGGCCAGTATGTTTTAAACCCTTCTCAAACTGAACTAAAAGTAAGTGACTTAGATTTAGTTGTTGCTGGTACTGAAAATGCAGTACTTATGGTTGAATCTGAAGCAGCTGTTTTATCTGAAGAAGTCATGCTTGGTGCAGTTGTTTATGGTCATGAACAAATGCAAGTGGTTGTTTCTGCAATCAACGAATTTGCTGCAGAAGTTGGCAATCCTGCGTGGGATTGGTCTGCTCCAGCAGAAAACACAGAATTAAAAGAAAAAGTTGCTGCACTAGCATCTGAAGGTATTACAGCTGCATACGCTATCGCTGACAAAATGGAGCGTTACGCTGCCGTTGGCGAAGTGAAAAAAGCAACAATTGCGACACTAGTTGAAGAAGCTGGTGAAGAAGGCGTTAACGAAAAAGAAGTGTCTGAACTTGTACATGACTTAGAGAAAGACGTTGTTCGTTCACGTATTTTAGCTGGTGAAAAACGTATCGACGGTCGTGAACCAGATATGATCCGTGCACTAGATGTTAAAACTGGCATCTTACCGCGTACACACGGTTCTTCTTTGTTCACTCGTGGTGAAACTCAAGCTATCGTTACGTGTACTTTAGGTACTGAACGTGATTCACAAATCATTGATTCGTTACTTGGCGAAAAACGTGACCCGTTCATGCTTCATTATAACTTCCCTCCATATTGTGTTGGTGAGACTGGTTTCATCGGTTCTCCTAAGCGTCGCGAAATTGGCCATGGCCGTCTTGCGAAACGTGGTGTTTTAGCGGTAATGCCTTCACAAGCAGAATTCCCATACACAGTTCGTCTAGTGTCGGAAATTACAGAATCTAACGGCTCGTCTTCAATGGCTTCTGTATGTGGTTCTTCTTTAGCACTTATGGATGCTGGTGTTCCAATTAAGGCGTCTGTTGCTGGTATCGCGATGGGTCTAGTTAAAGACGATAACAACTTTGTTGTATTGTCTGACATCCTTGGTGATGAAGATCACTTAGGTGACATGGACTTTAAAGTTGCTGGTACTACTGAAGGTATTACAGCACTACAAATGGACATCAAGATCGAAGGGATTACTCGTGAGATCATGGATAAAGCGTTAGTTCAAGCTAAAGCAGCACGTATCCATATTCTAGGTGTTATGGACGAAGCAATCGGCGGACACCGTGAAGAGATGTCTGAGTTTGCGCCTCGTATCTACACTGTTAAAGTTCCAGTTAAGAAAATCGCTGATGTTATCGGTAAAGGTGGTGCAACTATCCGTGCGCTTACTGAAGAAACGGGTACAACAATTGAAATCGACGACGATGGAACCGTTAGAATTGCTGCAACAGACGGCGTAAGCGCTCAAGCCGCTATCGACCGTGTTAAGCAACTAACGACTGACCTAGAAGTTGGCCGTGTTTATCAAGGTAAAGTTGCACGTATCGTAGACTTCGGTGCGTTTGTTAACGTTCTACCTGGTAAAGATGGATTGGTCCACATTTCACAAATCTCTCAAGATCGTGTTGAAAATGTATCTGACGTATTATCAGAAGGCCAAGAAGTTGCCGTTAAAGTTCTCGAAATTGACCGTCAAGGTCGTGTTCGTTTGAGCATGAAAGAAGCGGGCGAAAAGACTGAAGCAGCTGAATAATATATAGCAACGCTTTTATCTTAGAAAAAAGAGAGCTTCGGCTCTCTTTTTTGTATTTAGCGCACTGCAATGTAAAACGCTGTTTATCATCGGTTCAAATTTATGTTATTAATACGCCTACTAATCTAGGAGTCAGTATGAAGCTATTGTTTTCGCTAGTTGTTATTTCAGCGAGTTTATTAAGTGGTTGTGCCACCAAGTCGGTTGAACAAAATTCTCGACCTCATTTTGTCAATAATGCGGTCATTACCGAACCTCTCGAAATTGACTATCAAAGCGAACTTGCTGTTGCAAAATTGTCGCAGCTAATTAACCACGTTAAGTTAGACAACGACAAGATGGCCCAGCTGTTATATGACCGTGGGGTTATTTTTGACAGTATGGGCCTTAGAACATTAGCTCAACTCGATTTCCGTCGTGCTCTTGAGTACAAACCTGCGTTTGCCGATGCCTATAATTTTATTGGTATTCACATGACATTAATTGGTCAGTTCTCTCAAGCATTTGAGATTTTCGATAATGTTCTCGAAATTGAACCAGAACATAGTTATGTCTATTTAAACCGAGGTATCGCTTTATATTACTTTGGTAAAAATGAACTGGCAGTTGATGACCTAGAAACCTTTTTAATGCGTCAGCCAAATGACCCTTACCGAGCTATGTGGTTGTATCTCGCAGAATATGAAATCAATCCTGAAGATGCACGTTTGAGACTTATTTATAACGCCTCAATGATTGATAAAAATAAGTGGTCTTATCAATTGATCGACCTTTTCCTTGGTGACATCGACGAAAAGCAATTTATTGAAAATATGAGCAGATCACTGCAAAGCCCTCGAGAACTGGTTGATCGCCTATGCGAAGGCTATTTCTATTTGGCGAAACTCAAATTACAGCAAGGTGATGAAGAAACCGCAAAAAACTATTTTCGACTTGCGTTATCTACCAACGTATTTGAATTTGTTGAGCACAAATACGCAAAACTTGAATTGGCTAAACTGTATGAAAAAGCTAAGCAACGATACAATCCAGCAAATCAGTTACCTGTAAAAAATTAGTGAATTAAGTAACAATCATGCAACCGTTATTAAAATGTTTGGTGTTTGTTACTTACCTTTTTTTATCAAAAAGTGATGGGATCATTTTTACTCCAGTTATAGTCTGGTCCCATTTTGATGAATCTCAATCGTATCCGTATGTTGCCGCTGAATTTGGACACCCTCAGGCAAACTACACGGTATTTCAAAACAATCGTGACATTCAGTATTTAAAACGAGCTGCAAATTTTGGCGTAGCTCGCGCTGCATTTCAGTTGTTCGAACTCGCCCACAAACAAAATAATATCTCTGAGTCACTACTTTGGCTAAATCATGCAAGTGTATTGGGCAGCATAGATGCTCGATTCGAACTGCTGAAATTGCATATATTGGAAAAAAATTGGCAACAAGCTGACAAATATTACAAACAACATCTCGCTGACTGGCCAAAACTAACAGCAGTTAAATTGAAACAGGTTAATCAAATGCAGGTTCAAACCGAATTTGCCCTTTCTACCGACAATGACTTACTTAATTCTAAAGTTGATGTATCAGTACCAATATTGAGCAATATTGATAATGGGCGTAGATACAATACGGTTTCTCAATGTGAGATTTCCGCTGACGTGCTAGTTGCAAATAAGTCACTGTTGGCTTCGACCCAAGAATTGCTCGCGGAATATCAGCAAGAGAATAGGGCGCGCCAATCTGTTTGTTTTCCAAATGTGTATGTCGCTCATTCAATATCGAGCTTTTGTGAAGAAGATGAAGTTGGGCGAATTGATTGTGATTTACCAAAATTGTCATTAGTGTATAAGACGTTGTCCACTAAGGATAACGCTAAGCGCTTCTCCAGCCACTTATTAGTCGTTGTTGATAAAGGGGACGCTAATACACGTGGTGGTCTCATGTTTATCGACAGTCAAGATAACGTAGCAGTATTAAGACATGAAATTGCCCATTGGCTACAACTATATGACGAATATCAAATCCACCCGTCTCAGCAAGTTTTATTATGCCAAACGTATAATCACAAAACGTTAGGGAAAAACTTAGTCGTAGCGACTGAAGAATTTAGCATCACAGAGCTTGAAGCGATCTATCACAGAGAGTTGTTCCCAGCGAACACCTGTAAAAATACCAGTTATAAAGCGTATAAGTTTTATTCAGCGCCGTCGTTTATGGAATATTTAGATTTACCTATTTCGAGTCAATATTGGGAGTTGATGACGACCAATTCTGATCTGGCTTTGACGCCCGCCGCGATGAATTTTGCTTTAGCCTACAGAACCGACGATACGGCGCTACTTGATAAGAAAACAAAGCAGTTGCGACTTAATGAACAAGTCTATTGGCTAACGCAGGCATCGAATTTAAACTTTCTCCCGGCAAAAAGAATGCTGGCCCAGTATTATTTTAAAAACGGTGACTTCCCTTCAGGCCTAGATTTGCTAAGCGATGCTGCTCACGGGGGCGATCCAACGTCACAGGTTCTATTAGGTCATTATTATATCGAATCCACTTGGCTACCTCAGGATCTTACAAGCTCTGCACATTGGTATAAACAAGCGGCGATTCAGGATGATACGTACGGGTTGTACTTTTACGGCAAGTGTTTGGAAAATGGCTGGGGTTGTATACAAGACATTGATAAAGCATTTGAATATTACGAACGAGCTGCCAAGCTCGGCAGCGCACTCGCACTAAAAAGGCTAGGACATCTGTTGGAGTAAAGTCAGTTTCAGTGCAGGGCGTGTTCAATATTGGTGAATGTAACTTAGTATTTGACAATGTTGAAGTTGTTTTTGTATTGAATTCAATGGGTTAATTTTTGGTACGTTTATTCCATTATTTCACTGTGTCCAATAGGAATAGGTGGATGAAATGAGTCTATTTAATGAAGAGATCCGAATTAAGATAATGAGCGCAGTTCGTTATGAGAACAGATTAATTGGCGATGTATCAGACGAATTTGGTGTCTCAAGAAAACAGATATTCGACTGGCTAAAAACGGCGGAGCGTATTGATAAACGTACCAAAGCGCTTAAACAAAGTGGGATCAAGCGCCGAATGGAAAAACTCAATAAAGAGTTGGAATCGCTAAATTTAGTCTGAAAATTATAGGTTGTTAAATTTTTGTTTGTAGAATTTGTAGATACAGAGCGCTTCGTTTGCTGCATGAATGGAAGTGAAAGAGTTCTTAACTAACCGCAGTTTTTGTGTTCGATAAAATTTTGTCGGTTTGGTTAACGCAACAAAATACCTAAATTTTGCTTAACTAATTTATAAATTTAAACTGGAAAACATCAATCTTTCATATTGATGCTTTCCAGTGCAAGTAAGTTTTTATTGTGACTTTCTTAGTTTACGTGACGTTAATCCTATCAAGCCTAATGCAAAAATCGCCAGTGTGGAAGGTTCTGGTACGTCGGCTGTGGTAACGCCTTCAAATTGAATTTCTGCTATTATAGCGTAGTTTGCACCATGACTCGTTTTAAACGTAAGGTCTATAAAGGAAACATTTGTCGCACTTATTGCCTGCGTTTGAATGCTTTGTAAGTCTAACAAACTGCCAGAATAGCTATTGAGACTAAATAGGTTTTCATCCAAGAAGGTGAGTTGAAAATCTTTAAGACCTTCACTATCACCATCAATACCACCACCATTATTCCAGATACTTACTGAGCTAAGGTCGTAGTTGTCATCTAGTGTTAAGCGTACTCTGTCATCTTGATTTCCAGATAGGGGACGAAAGCCAAACCAGCGTGAACCTGCCGTTGTATAGCCATCAACAAGCTGCCCAACACCACCACCGGTATTCCAAGCAGTACCAGATTCGACAGTTGCACTATCCGGTATTATTAAGCCAGCATAGGCGTTGTGCATAAAACCCAGTCCAGATACAAGTGCAAAAATTCTAAACAAGTGACCAATTTTATTAATTTTCATCTTTAGATCCACCTTTATAAAAACGAACCATTTGGCTAGTTTTATCAATTTAAGTTAACAGAGCAAAGAATGTTCCATAGATGGAAACTGTATATGCATCAATGTCATAGATTTTTTTCAAATGGGTATAATATCAATGTTGTAAAAGATATGGACAGGTGAACATGGCGTGATTACTTTAAAGATTACGGGATATTTGACTGAGTTTATTTTACTCGGCAATACAGTTTCCGCTTTTTATCATTCATTTTAATATGATTAAAGGGCCCCTGATGCAACGGAAAAATCAGTCATATTTTAATGTACTTCAACAATTATCCTCTAATTAGGGGTTTTAACATGCCTTCTAGTCCATTCAGTTTAATTTCATACAATAGGGCAAGTTGTTTCCCTAAATTAGAGTTTGGGAAGCCTTGTTTATGAAACCAAACTAAATAGGGTTCAGGTAGATGGATCAGCTTTCGACCCGCATATTTACCAAAAGGCATTTCTGTATTAATCGCCTCTATGAGGGCTTTTTTGTCTAACATATTGTCCACTTGTTAAGGCGCCACTACTTGATTTCGGCCCATTTTTTTTGCCTTATATAGGTTTTGGTCAGCACTCACCAACAATGAATCTAAAGTACTCGTTTCATGAATTGTTTTAGAAACCCCGATAGAGGTCGTTAAATTTATATTGTGCCCGTTACAGCTCAGAACTTGCCCGTTGATTACTTTCAAACAACGATTGGCAACCCCTTTTGCGTTGGTAGCGTCGGTGTTTGGTAACAACAAGGCAAACTCTTCCCCGCCTATTCTGGCAAATACATCATAGGGGCGTAAACACGTTTTGATCCTTTCAACAAATTCTTTTAGTACTTCATCACCAGCTGCATGGCCGTACTTGTCGTTTATTTCTTTGAACAAATCTAGGTCAAAAATTAACAGTGTCAGTGGTGTACCGTACCTTGTACTTCTGTCTATTTCAGTCTCAGCCAATTCGCTGAATTGCCGACGATTGTAAATACCGGTTAGAAAATCTGTCGAAGCAGCCATACGGAGCTGTTCCTGGGTATGTTCTAACTCAAATTGCAGCGATTTGTTCGAAGTTATGTCGGTCCCATGTAAAAAAAGACAGTCCTCAACAATAAATTCAGACACCTTAATCCATCGGCCATCATACAAATCAACTTCAAACGTTCTAAAGTTATCTGACCTTTGCTTGGATTCTGCCGCCGCTAACCATTCATCGATATTGTCGGTTTCGATTAGTATCCCTCTTTCTCTAGTAAAACAACTACGTACTATAGTAGAAAAAGTTTGTCCGATTATATCTTCAATTGGCGCATCAACAAAGCCAGCAAAAGCTGCGTTGCAATAGATGTATCTATTTTTACTATCCGATAGCGCAACAATGTCTTTACTGTTATGCAGCGCTTGTGACATTAATTCGGAAACGGTTGAGTTCTTTTTATCCATTATAAAACAGGTTGGTGGACGTAAACTATAGTCTAGTGGGCGTATAGCGATATGTCTATATTAAAAATACAGTTCCAAAGTCGTGTTTATCAAACATAAAGACATTTGAGCCTTTTTCCAGCGATAAAGCGGTTGGTCTATTTGAATTTACTGTTTGAGGAAGGTGTTGATATGCGTCTTTGAAATGAGCTTTGGATCAGTTTTGAGTCTAGTTTAAGTGGGAGGTGGGAGGAATAACATATAATCATTGCCAGGCCGCATATTCGGTTGGCAATGATTATGTTTGTTGTCTTTTCTACTTATTTTGCAAAAGACGTTAGCATCCATTGAACAAATACATCGAGCTCATCTCTTGACGCATGCCAATCATGTTGGATTAAGTAATAGCGGTCTCGAGTATGAAGTTGCTTTTCAAAAAGAGGCATAATGACCCCTTCATCAAACCAACTTTGGCTAATCGGTAACGGTACTAATGCTATGCCTAGACCCTGTTGAGCTGCGCGTGCTACTGAAAACATACTGTCAACTTGGACAATTCGTTTAGGATCGAAATCATCAACGTCGTTTTCACTGGCCCATTGATGCCACGACCAAGGGCGAGATTGATGTAATATTAGTGGCGCTTCGTATAACGCTTGTTTGCCTAATGGTTTTAATTTTTGGTAAAGCGCTGGGCTACATGCAGGCATATAACTTACGGGAAATAGCTCATATGTAAGTGCGTCTGTTGGTTTTGATGCCGCAAGTACTATGGATAGGTCCGTTTCTTTTTTGTTTTCAGAACGAGACTTTACCGTTTCAAGTTGCAAATTAATATTTGGATTTTGATCTGACCAATGACTTAATTTTGGAACAAATAGTTCGTTCGCAAAAAATTCGGGTAATGAAATACTAATTACCGAGTTTTCTGTTTCTTCACTAAATTTTTCAATTGTACTTTCAAGCTGCTCTATAACAGGTGCAATAGCTTGATAAAAATTTATACCATCACGAGTCAATTCAATTGCTCGAGTTTGTCGTTTAAAAAGCTGTTTAGACAACTGCTCTTCTAACAATCGGATTTGATGACTGACCGCTGAAGGTGTTATGTGCAATTGCTTTGCTGCATGTTTAAAACTTAAACATCGGGCTGCAATACAGAACGAGCGCAAACCACGAATTGGGGTTTGAATAGACATAGGACGTCCTTAAATAATTTTCAAGTATACTTTAGTTATAAGATAGCAAGGCCTAGGCCAAACTTTAGGTGTTTGAATTTAAAGGAAAATATATTATAGGTAATCATCGGACGTGATATTTGCACCAGTTTGGTGAGTGTTAAATTAATTTAAGTTATGTATATGTCCAAAAGAGGGATGCACTGCCAGACAATCTTAATGAGAGAGTTGTGATTAGTAGCAAAGGGAATTGCTGAGAGTGAGGATATAGGATCTTTGATTTTGTGAATTTTAGGCAAAAAAATAGGCTCCCTAAAAAAGGAGCCTTAAAATTAGTTACCAAATAAGGTTAACTACAATCAACAGGGTAAGAACAAACCCGAGGAGGCATGAACTTATGTATTAGAGTATAGACTCTTTACTCTAATTGTAAAGCGGTATTTTGAAATATTTCTACAAAAGTGTAAATAAATAACAAAACAACGATATTTTCGACAATTTTATCTTTATTTTAATTGGTAGATGCTTTGGAATTAACGAATAGCGCCCGCGGGCAACATGAAATAAGGGAATAAGTAAGCAGGGAAGGCAAAAAAAGAGGCCACTTCAAAAGAGTGGCCTTAAAATTAGTTACGAAATATGGCGAACTACAATCAACAGGGTAAGATCTAAACCTGAGGAGGGTTAAGAACTTGTGATTAGAGTATAGAGTCTTAACTCTAGTGTCGAACGCATTAATTTAATCTAATGGTTTATATTTTTTCATGTGTAAAATTAAAAAAGAGGCCACTTCAAAAGAGTAGCCTTAAAATTAGTTACCAAATATGGCGAACTACAATCAACAGGGTAAGATCTAAACCTGAGGAGGGTTAAGAACTTATGATTAGAGTATAGAGTCTTAACTCTAGTGTCGAACGCGTTAATTTAACCTGATGGTTAATGTTTTTTCATGTGTGATATTAAAAAAGAGGCCACTTCAAAAGAGCGGCCTTAAAATTAGTTACCAAATATGGCGAACTACAATCAACAGGGTAAGATCTAAACCTGAGGAGGGTTAAGAACTTGTGATTAGAATATAGAGTCTTAACTCTAGTGTCGAACGCGTTAATTTAACCAGATGGTTAATGTTTTTTCATGTGTGATATTAAAAAAGAGGCCACTTCATAAGAGTGGCCTTAAAATTAGTTACCAAATATGGCGAACTACAATCAACAGAGTAAGATCAGAACCTGAGGAGGGTTAAGAACTTGTGGTTAGACTATAGAGTCTTAACTTTAGTGTCGAACGCGTTAATTTAACTCGATACTTAAATAATTATTATCTATGAGGTTTAGAATCTAACTCTTGAAATTAAGGTGTTTTTGTACCAAAGCAAACGTCATTTTGTTTGGTTAAAATTGAACTAGCAACATTTACCAAATGGTTAACATTAGTTTGAGTGCCCATCAGGCAATACCATTGGGAGTCAATTAGTGTTTGTCAAAGCGTTTAAAATAACGATAAGCAGAACCACTCTTATGCTTAGCAACAACTAATAATTGTATTCACGATGCCCTAGCAATCTATCCTAATAGTGCTTGCAGAGGTAGCGTTTGCAAATTGTACTTTTAAAATAAGTCATTTTACGTCGCTATCGCACCTCAGAAAATTAGCTGTTTATATTTTTAACTCAAAATCAACGGGCCAATCGAATAGCACTTTTATTATTCTTTAAAAAACAAACCAAACGGATTACCTGATTTTTGGCGACGTTGATATAAAACGGTTACCGTCAGCAACAATGCCAAGAATTCCGCACTTGGGCCAGCTAACCAAATGCCTTTTTCGGCAAACAAGAGTGGCAGAATAAAAATCAACGGCAGGGTAAAAACGTATACTTTTGCCAGGCGTAAAATAGCTGCTCTTTTTGCATCTCCCATCGCTTGGAACACAACACCAATCATCATCAACGGACCTAATAAAAACAAGGCTGATGACATAATAGGCATAATACGTGCGACTTCTGCAGTTACACTTATATCGCTAACAAACACGCCACCTAACTGGTTTTTAAGTAGCAATACAAATAATTGGCAAAATGCACAATAAATAAAAGCGATGAAGATGGCGATTTTAATTGCACTGTTTGATCTTAGCCATTCTTTTGCCCCTATGTTATTGCCTAAAATGGTTTGAAACGCCATGCTCAAGCCTAACAATGGCAGAAAAATAAACGTCATAATTCGGGTGATAATGCCATAAGCTGCCACAACCATGCTGTAGTTTTCATTACTCCAAATTTGTAAGTTATATAAAATAAAGGCAGAAGAAAGCGCGACACCAACATAAGACAAACTCGTTGGCGCGCCTAACGCCAAAAAGTCGGCCCATAACTTACGGTTCGCAGTAAAGCGCACAATAGACACCTTTAACGCGGTTTTACTGTAACGGCGAAATAAGTACACAGCAAACAGTGATAAGGTTTGCGCTAACAAAGTACCGTAAACAGAACCAACTACGCCCCAGCCAAGCATCGCAATAAAAATGTAGTTAAATATAATATTAAAGAATACCGATAACAAAGGCACAACTGCCATAAAAGACATTTGTCCTTCACAACGTAAGCTGTCGCTATTGATAGTGAGAATAAATAGCAATGGTGAGAAAAATATCATTAAAGATAAATAATTGTAACTCATGCTAGATAAGCTCGCTGAACCATTATTAACAAACAACACCAATTGTTCACCGCCGCCTAAAAACAGTAAAATCAGCATCATGCTAACAAACATTGATAGTGTCATTGCTTGGCTATAGGCCGATATAGCTTGGTCCGTTTTATTGGCGCCCAACAGCCTTGCCATCACACTTGAAAAGCCCGCAGACACCCAGCTTGATAAAGCCACCAGTAACATAAAAGCAGGAAATACTGAAGTAACGGCTGCAAGTGCATGTGCTCCAACATATTCACCTAGAAAGTAAGCATCAACTAATGAAAACGAACCATTGACCAACATCATTAAAATTATAGGTGCGGCGGTTTTCATAAATACAGACGGTAACGAACCGACAAGAAACATGTTTTTAGAATGGGGCATTATTTAAGTCCTAATAGTATAAGTCTCGTAAGAAAAAGGCTCGTAAGTAAAAACTATTTAATTGGTAGATAAATATCAGTGATCACTTCATGTTCGGGCACGTCGTGGACAAAATTTACATAATGGAAAAACACGGGAAAATCTCTGCATTGTTCACCACTTGTTGGTAACCATTGTTGATATAAATAATAAACCCCTTTTTTTAAGTCATCGCGATGCCCAATATCACGAACAACGGCGCAACGTCCTGCTGGAATAATTTTATTTACTACACCGTATTCGTTTTCTGGAATGTCTGCTTTTACTGAGCCGCAGAGATCAAAATGAAAATCTTCTGCTTTTACTACATTAGGATCAGAGTAAGGAATGCCGTAAGTATTACTGGTTTTAATTGGTGATAACTTGCTTGCTTTGCGCCAAGCAATAAACTTCATTGATGTTTGATAGTGGAGTTTAGGGTCACCATAATGCGCCAATGCAGCTATTTTTTGCTCTTCAAAATAAACGACTTTCACATCCATTTTATGTTCCGTTTTATCAATTAACTGTAGGGTCAATGTATCCGTTTTATCGTGCCAGTTAAGCCACTTTGGGGACTTTCTAAACTCAGACGGACTTTGTCCAAACTCACGTTTAAAGGCTCTTGAAAACGCTTCGGCACTTTCAAATCCAGCCTCAAAAGCAATATCGATAATTTTAATGTCAGCTTTAAATACCAACCTAAAAGACGCTCGCTTTAATCGTGACATCTGAATAAACTTAATTACACTAAGCCCGGTATATGCCGAAAAAACACGATGAAAGTGAAATTTAGAAAACCCCGAAACCGTGCTTAACCTGTCTAATGTTAAGTCATCATCTAGATTCTGATTAATGTAATCACATACTCTAAAGAGGTTTTGTTCATAGTTATTCATTTGACTAAACTTATCCCAGTGTTTTACTCATTTTTCAGTATTGAATTTTATGCGTTGTACAGTTTTATTAATCTTAAGCAGATTTTACATGTTGCCGTAAAAAAAATATTGACTGAGATTGCTAATCAGTAAAACAAAATAATTAACTAAAGTGGGTAAGCCGTTAATCCGTTTTTGGTTTTTCCCCTAATTAATAGTTTTCCCAGTGACCTAGGTGAGCCAAATGACCATGTCTTTAAGTCAGATGAAGGCGTAAGTAACTGATTGTTATAGATGCCGAACCTATCAGCCAAATTGACATTATTTTCAATAGTTGTCTTAACGAATCAAATATGAAACAAGTAAATTGACACTTATTTTCATGGAGTATATGATTCGAATACAATTTGTATACGGAACGTATAATGGGAATAGTTAAAATATCTGATCAGTTACATGATGAAATTAGAAAGTCTAGCAACGTCATGTCTAGATCAATCAACTCACAAGCTGAATTTTGGATAAAAATGGGTATGCTTGCAGAGCTAAATCCAACACTTACCTTTCATGAAATCATTAAAAGTCAATTGCTTAAAGAAAACCTTGCTATTGAAGGGTTATTGCATGAATAAAACAGTGATAAAAACGGAAACTGAAATTAACTTTATGAGAGAGTCTGGTAGGCTTCTATCTAAAGTATTTGCAATGCTCGACGACTTTATTTGTGAAGGTATAACAACGTTAGATATTGACTCCAAAGTTGAAAGTTACATTGTTAATGAATTAAAGTCCCGGCCTGCAAGTAAAGGGCAATATGGTTATCAGTATTCACTCAACTCTTCGTTAAATGATGTGGTATGCCATGGCGTACCTAATGATAGGCATATTTTAAAAGCCAAAGATATTTTAAATATTGATATCACCTTAGAAAAAAATGGTTATATCAGCGATTCAAGCAAAATGTATACTTTCAGTGCAACAAGCGCTGAAGCGAAACGATTAGTTAAAACCACTTACGAAGCAATGTGGGAAGGTATTAAGGTCGTAAAACCTAAAGCTACGCTGGGTGATATTGGTCATGCTATTCAAAAGCATGCAGAATCTGCGGGTTACAGTATTGTAAGAGAATATTGCGGCCATGGCATTGGTAAAGAGATGCACGAAGAGCCGCAAGTTCTCCATTATGGCAAACCTCATTCAGGTTTTGTTTTAGAAGCAGGAATGACTTTCACTATAGAGCCAATGATCAATCAAGGTTCAAAGAAAATAAAAACTAAAAAAGACGGTTGGACAGTAGTCACGCGTGATAAAAAACTTTCTGCTCAGTGGGAGCATACGATTTTAGTTACGCAAACTGGTTATGAAGTGCTAACCCTTCGTGAAGATGAAATACTATTATAATGGATAACCTATGCCGTTAGCTGCTCAAATCTAATGCTGCTTATTGCTTAAAGGTATGAACTTCGGTGGTTGACTCAATATCTTTGTTCAAATCACAAATCACAAATCACAAATCACAAATCACAAATCACAAACAGCTATGCTTGTCACAGTCCAATTTGATAAACATTGTTAATGTGTAGACTTATATCAATAGCAAATTTGTTTCGTGCTTAGATACTACTAATTGGATGCTTAGCTATGAAGTGTTTAGTTAATTATTAGAATGAAGGGATAAAAAAAGAGGCCACTTCAAATAAAGTGGCCTTAAAATTAGTTACCAAATTCGGCGAACTACAATCAACAGGGTAAGATCTAAACCTGAGGAGGGTTAAGAACTTGTGATTAGAATATAGAGTCTAAACTCTATCGTCGAACGCGTTAATTTAATTCGATAGGTGAATTATATTCATTTATTTGGGTAAAAAAGAGGCCACTTCAAATAAAGTGGCCTTAAAATTAGTTACCAAATTTGGCGAACTACAATCAACAGGGTAAGAACTAAACCTGAGGAGGGTTAAGAACTTATAAATAGAGTATAGACTCTTTGCTCTATTCACTAGCGTTATAAACTAACGCATTAAGTTAATTTATTTCACTTGTTGACTAAAAATAACAGGTCCCTATCGCAATCTAAGCCAGACAATCATATTTGAATACATTATTAGTAATTAAAGCAATCCATCGGTTTACTAACTATTCAGTTACGAATATATGGTATTTGCTCTAATAAAAAGTAATGTGAATACGTTAGTCAGCGCTAAATCTCAAATATAACATTATTGTGTAGTCATTCTAGCGGCATAGTGATATCTGCATTTAATGACTTCTTGTTCATTTCCACACGACCCATGTGTTTGTCAAATCAGCTAATTAACCATAAAACAAGTTTGCGCGAAAAATCTCGATTTTAATTATTTTTGTCAGAATAAACACCGTATTAGGGAAAAGGGGATAGCCGGCGTATTTATTTCATCTAATGGGTTATTTAATTTGGTGTGTCTAGCAATCTAATTATTGTTATCTTCTTCTTGTCTCATTGATTCATTTAAAAGGGGGAACAATAGAAAATCTCATACCCCTGTTTATAAGTTACAGATAAGATTTAGGACAGAAATTGTCATAGTAGTTAAATGTAGATTAGTGGTTACACATTATATTGTTATCTTTATATAACGTGCTGTTATTCGGTTTCTACTTTTGGTATGACTAACTACCAAGTACTTTAACGACTTCTTGATTAATTTCAGTTAATGCAAAGTTATGTGCTTTCGAACGAGAACCCTCACCGACGGCTTTTTTAGGGTAAACATAGTCCTTTGTTTTAATGTCATCGCCATATAACTCGTCGAGTGCTGCGCGTATTTCACTCAGTGTTTTTTCAAGATTTGAGGCAAAATTTGGGCGTTTTCGAATTGTGTGGCCTAGCTCGATAAGACGAGAAAAATATTTACGACACAGCTGGCTAAATTCATCCGGGAGATCTTTGTTTGGGTTTAGTGATTTCTCCGGATACTTTAAACAGTATTCGACAAGCGACGCGTAAAAACAGAGTGGCTTATTAGCTAAGGCAACTTGTACACCTGTTACCGGATTTACTAACACTTTTTGATGTAAGTCTATTTTTAACCTGCAGGGATCGATGTCTATGAAACGTTCTTCGGCAACATTTTTAAGTGTTTTTTCACTATAAAATATGTAGATAGAGGCAATAAATATGGCAATAAAAAATGGCCATAAACTGATAAAAGAAAATAAACTTATCGGAGGATGCACTACTATTATATAGGTGTCGTTATTAATGCCAGTTAAAACAAGATTGTATTGTCTTAGTTCGGGATCCGCAGCCGTGGCTGAAACCTCAACACCAACAACTCTAATAGGATAGTGTTTGTCGATTAGGATCTTATTTAATTTGGCTAAGTATCGGCCCCCTTCAGTGCCATCTTCTATATATATAGGCAATACATCAAAGTTATGAGTTAAATCCATTGCGATACGTTGCTTTATTTGGTTTTCAGCATTTATAACATCGACTTGCTCAGATTGAACGTAACCTATTGTGTAAGCACCTTGAAGCACAAATAGCGTTGGTATGAACCATAAATAAAAGCGTCGAGTTAAAAATATGTGTTTTATCGCACCAAAATCTAAGGTGAACCTGGAAATATTCGCCATGTTATTGATTTAACTCCGGAATCGTTTTTGCCATATTACAGTGGGCAAAAGGGATTAGATTGAGACTTTTATAATAGTTTTGAGACTGGCCAGTGGATAATTGCAATAGCATAGATTGACTAGCACATAATAAGTCATCATTTCGATTTGTCAGTTTGATGTACCAAGAAGAACCACTAACTGGGCTGGATATTGGTATTCGGTAATTTGTTGAAAATAAAGCTTCATCTTCAGCTTGCCAATACGACGAAATAATATCTACATCACCAGAATATAACAAAGTTCGCATTTCTTTATGGCTGCGTGCATATACGATGTCTAACTTTTCGAGTGATAAACCAAGTTCGGTAAATATTTGAACTGGAATGATGTGGCCACTGCGGCTGGTTGGGTAATTCAGAAGGGCAATTCGTTTGTCTAAGAAGTAGTTTTTGGTCAAAACTGGACGTTCTTTTCGGGCGATTAGATAGGCTTGATATTTAGGGTAACTTGCAATTTTTGTATACCCATGAGTTTCTTCAGACTTGAGGGCACTCATGATGTTTTCTTTTACTAAGGCAAGATCGGCAATCCCTTTCCCAATGATTTGCAACGTATGGCTATCATTGATATGCCAAAAAGATTTAACGCTGCCAAACTGTTTGTTGATGACTTTGTTGTTGCATGCAACATCATTTAGCATGCTCGCAGCTTCTTTGCCGCCACTAAAAATAAAAAACTGTTCTTTATTATGTGTGCTTGACGTCAGACATTTTTTTGTTTCAACAATTAAATTAGGTATTGACGTGGGTAAATTGCCATTAGTTTTGCCAGATATCCACCAAGTGAACATCGAAAATAGACACAAAACTGTCACATACCAACTGGTTTGAGCTCTATGCTGTGATTTGTTCATAATAATTTTTTCATTGGTAAATACATGTTTATTTATCGACCGGTAAAATTACTTTTAGTAATAAGTAAGTTTATTTTAGCACTGTAACATTATGATTTTAAAGTTTTATTACAAGGGGATTATGAATTGTGTTAACGCCTTTTTACTTAATCCTGTAACGGTAAAGTGACGGCATGAATTTTTGGTGTTGGTAAGTTGTTGTATTTACTAATGTTGCCAAAATGTTTAAAAATTTAGGCCAATTAAGGAATTATTGTGTTTGCTAATTTAAAATCAACTTTGCCAATACAGCTTTTGAATAAAACGAAAGTAAGTTTAGGCACTGCAGTCTTTATTGCATTGGTATTAGTTATGACGACTTATATACCAAAGGTGAATGCATGGGGGCAAAATGGTCATCGTATCGTTGGTCAAATTGCTTTGAATCATTTGACACCGGTTGCACTAGAGAAGGTTCTCGCCTTATTGTCAGGTGACCGATTACCAGAAGTCACAACTTGGGCAGATGAGATGCGATCGAACCCAGACGAGTTTTGGAAGTATCAATCTTCAAAATGGCACTATATCAGTATTAACAAGCTTACCGACTTTAAACCTGAAAAATACAACTTCCCATTCCAAGAAACACCAAAAGATATCTACTCCGCAATCCTTAAAAATATCACAGTATTAAAAGACAAATCCTCTTCTCAAGCCGACAAAGAATTTAACCTTCGCTTTTTGACGCACTTAATCGGTGATCTGCATATGCCTTTGCATGTTGGTCGTAGCGAAGACCGCGGTGGCAATCGTATAAAAGTGAAATATTTTGGTAAGGAAACTAATTTACACTCTTTGTGGGATACGGCATTAGTTGAATCACAAAATCTCTCTTATAGAGAGTTTGCGGACTTTATAGAAACAAATGATCAAGCAGTCATCAGCAAGTATTTAAACTCTGGTGTACAAGACTGGATCACGGAATCATATGAATTTAGTCAAATTGTTTACAACATTGGCGATGGCGACTTTGGTTATGAATACCAATATCAAAATATGCCAATTGTTAAAACGCAATTGTTAAAAGCGGGTATTCGTTTGGCTGGCATGCTGAACCTAATTTTTGACCCGGCCTCAGAGCCTGGCAAAAATGCAGTAACAAAAATCCAATAATCACAACTTTGAAGTTAAACAACACTTACTAGGAACTGAAAAATGAAGCTGATTAAACGCAGTGCTCTTGGACTGGCCGTCGCAGCGGCCCTAAATGTTGCACCAGTTATGGCTGACGAAACGTCGTCTGCTATACGTGGTGTGGTAACAGGTAACAATGGTAGTCTCGTAACTGACGCAGTTATTACGATCCTACATGAACCTACCGGTCGTGTTACTACGTTAAAAGTAAACGAAGCAGGTAACTTTAATGCCAAAGGTTTACGCGTTGGTGGTCCATACAAAATCGTTATTGATTCTGATGAATACAAAGATTCTGAAATTAGCGATGTTTATTTGCAAGTTGGCAAAACGTTACGTTTAAGCCCTGTTTTGAATCTAGAAGAAATGGAAACTATTACGGTTACAGGCGCTCGTATTGTGAGTGATAACCGCGGTGGTGGTGCAAGTTTTGGGTTGCGTGAAATTGAATCAACACCTTCTGTTGACCGTGATTTAAAAGAAGTTTTACGTTTGAACCCATTAGTTAATATTGGTGCTGGTTCTGAGTCGCAAATGTCAATTGCTGGTTCAAACCCTAAGTATAATAGCTTTAGTGTTGATGGCGTTCGTCAAAATGATGACTTTGGCCTTAATGGTAACGGTTACCCAACTCAACGTTCACCGATCTCTATCGATGCGGTTGAGCAAGTTTCTGTAAATGTTACGCCTTTCTCAGTGACAAACTCTGGTTTCTCTGGTGGTCAGGTCAATGCAGTAACTAAGTCTGGTACAAATGAATTTCATGGTTCAATTTTTATTGAAAAGAAAAGTGATGCGTTAGCAGGTGATGTTAAAGACCCGTTTTCTGATGAAGAACGTGATATCACGCCTGAATTTAGCGAAGACGTTTGGGGTTTCACTGTTGGTGGACCAATCATCAAAGACAAATTGTTCTTCTTTACCTCGTATGAGAAGTACGACGCAACGGCACCTATCGAATACGGACCAGACGGTTCTTCAGCGCCTAATTCAACAGATGCAACTGTTGCGAGTTATAACGAAGTTGTGCAAATTGCAAAAGATGTATATGGCGTAGATGCCGGAAACTGGGAAGTTGCTCCTACAGAAGAAGATGAAAAGTTCCTTTTAAAATTAGATTGGAATATCAACGAAGATCATCGTGTTTCTGCAACTTACCAACACACTACGGGTAACAGTATTCGTAACCAATCTTCAAGTGGCAGTGAGTTACGTTTAAGCTCACATTGGTACAATAAAGAAGAAACACTGGATAACTTAAGCGTACATTTATATTCAGACTGGACAATGGACCTATCAACTGAATTTAAAATTGCGTTCAAGAACGTAGAAACAATTCAAGCTTCATCAAGTAAGGCATTTGGTGATATCACTGTTGCTACGGGACTAGATAGTCGCGGCCGTCCAGCAGGGAATATTGCCTTTGGTTCAGACCAATATAGACACGGTAATGAACTAGATAACCAAACGTTAAGTTTGCGTTTTGCTGGTGAATATTTAATGGGTGATCACGTTATTGGTTTCGGTATCGAACATGAATCAATTGACGTTCGCAACTTGTTTGCTCCAGATTCATTAGGTCGTTGGGAATTCGACAGTATTGAGGATTTCCGTAACAAAGAAGCCGCTGAATTTTTCTATTCAAATGCGTACAGTAACGACTCTGAAGACGCTGCTGCAAAATTCAATTTCGGTAGCACCTCTTTATTTATAGAAGATGCTTGGGCGATTACGTCAGACTTTGAAGTTACAGCTGGTCTACGTTATGAAACTATTCATAACGACGATAAGCCTGCTTATAATGAAAACTTTGATAACCGTTATAGCTCAATGGGTATCCGTAATGACGTAAGTCTAGACGGTTTAAGTATCATATTACCTCGTATCTCATTTGTTTGGGATGTTGATTTCGATACTGTTGTACGTGGTGGTATCGGTCGTTTCTCGGGTGGTCGTCCAAATGTTTGGATTTCAAATGCCTATAGTAATGACGGTGTAACATACACTACGTTCAACGACGGTAGCATCGATGATTCACTTTTCTTATCTAATGTAGATATTAAACAAGTACCTACAGATGTCCAAAACAGTTTAGTTGCTGGTGACGGTAACGTGAACGTAACTGACCCAGACTTTGAAATGCCTTCTGATTTGCGTACTAGCATCTCAATTGAACACACGTTTGATATACCTGCTGTTGGCGAAGGTTTTGTTGCAAGTGCTGAGTTTATCCATGTTGAAAAAGAAAATGACGTTCATTGGGTAGATTTAACTCGTAAAGAAATTGGCACAACTGCTGATGGCGGCCGTATCATTTATGAACCAATTGATTATTTGACTGGCGAACGTACTAACCGTTATGACTTAATGTTAACCAATGCAGATAAAAATGGTACTAGTGACATTTTCACTACTAGCCTATTTAAAGCATGGGATAACGGTGTAACATTAAACATGTCTTACACTATTCAAGACATCACTGAAGGTAATGCAGGCGCAAGCTCTACTGCTAAATCTAACTTCCGTTATGTTCCAGCTGTGAGCAGAAACGTACCGCATATTGCAACTTCTGATTATGAAATTGAACATCGTTTTGTCTTAAACTTAGGTTATACAACTGAGTTTTTTGCAGGCTACGATACTAAGTTCAACTTGTTCTTTGAACGTAAATCAGGCTCACCATACTCGTACACAATGGGTGCATTTAGAGATGGTGACTTAGGTGACCAAAGCTCATTCTACAGTGATGGTTATTACTTACCTTATATTCCAACAGGTGCTGATGATCCTAACGTTATTTTTGACGGTATAAGCTACGAAGACTTTGCTGAACTTGTTGAAAAAAGTGGACTTTCAGGCTACGCCGGCGGTTACGTTCCTAAGAACGTTGGCCGTACACCTTGGAGAACTCGAATGGACTTACATGTTGAACAGGAAGTTCCTGGCTTCATGAAAGGTCATAAAGGTTCAATCTACTTCGATGTTAAGAACTTACTTAACTTATTCGACGAAGACAGTGGTTTAGTATTGAATAAACAATACCAAAATCAGGGCATCGTTGATTATGATTTGGATGACCAAGGTCGTTATGTTTACGATGAACCTTTCTATGGTAGAGAAACTGACAATTTTGACCAAATCGTTGTTGAAGATTCTGCATGGTTAGTTAAAGTCGGTATTAAATATCGTTTCTAATTAGTTTAGTGACAATATGATTTGCATCAGCAATTCATAAATTAGAAACTTAGTAATTAAAGCGGCTCATAGTAGAGCCGCTTTTCTGTATTAATCTTAAAGGAATTTTTACCATGTTGTATTTTGGTTTACGTAATAATAAAAATGTTTACGCACGGATTGGAGGTTTTTTATGTATATTATTAGCGAATTCAACAAGCGTTAACGCAGCAAATACGCCAGTAACGTCGGCGGATAAACCGCACAATATTATTTATTTAATAGGTGACGGTATGGGTAGCCCGCATACAACGGCGTATCGATATTACAAAGCAAATGCGCAGGGCAAAGTTCGCGGTGATAAGAGTAAAATACCAAGCACAGAATTTGACAAGCACTTAGTTGGTATGGCGAGCACATACCCAGCTGATGATACACTTGTTACAGACTCGGCAGCAGGTGCTACAGCTCTTGCAACGGGTTTTAAATCTTATAACGGTGCGATAGGAGTCACTCCAGATCAGCAGTCACAATTAACGTTATTAGAGCGCGCCAAGCAATTGGGAATGGCAACCGGTGTTGTCGCCACTGCACAGATAAACCACGCGACGCCAGCCAGCTTTATCGCTCATATCGATCACAGAAAAAAATACGATGAAATCGCTGATCAATACATTAGTTCAACTTCAAACAGCGTACTAAATGACACGATAGTTACCGACGTCATGTTAGGCGGCGGTACTAAATATTTTGACCGTGAAAGTCGTAAACTTGTAAAAGAGTTTACGCAACAAGGCTTTCAGTATATTGATTCGATGTCGGATTTAGATTCTTTGAAAAAATTACCGGTACTTGGTCTTTTTTCTGAAGAAGGTATGCCATTCGCGATTGATTCAGAGCAGCCAAATCGCCTAACTGCAATGTCAAAAGCGGCACTTAGATTAGTAGAGAATGCGCCTAAGGGCTTTTTCTTAATGTTAGAAGGTAGTCAGGTCGACTGGTGTTCTCATGGGAATGACATTGCCTGTGCGATGGCAGAGATGACCGACTTTGAAGCCACGTTAAAACTTGCGGTGGATTTTGCTAAACAAAACGGAAATACCACGGTCGTTGTAACTGCAGATCACTCAACAGGTGGACTTACATTGGGTCGAGACGGAAAGTATGTTTGGCAAGCCGAGCTTGTTCACAAAATTAAAATTTCATCGGGTCACTTTTCTAGTTTGGTAAAAGAAGGGCAAAGTATTAAAGATGTTTGGGAAAAATACATCGATTTACCGTTAGAAAAAGACGAGTTGGCGAAACTTGTTAAAGCGTCTGAGTCTGAAAAACAATACGCACTTTCAAATGCTATTTCTAAACTGACAGCTAAAAAGACTGGCACAGGTTGGACAACCGGCGGCCATACTGGAGAAGATGTTCAGGTTTTTGCGTTTGGACCTCATAAAGACATGTTTGTCGGATTTCAAGACAACACCGACATCGCCAAAAAGCTCTTTAGTCTATTACCGAAAAAATAATAGCTCGCATCTAACTTATTCGTAGTTTGTTTGCTTGGCTTTTATTGAGCCTTAATAGGCAATAAAAAATCCAGCGCACTGCGCTGGATTTTTATTTGTAAGACAATAAAGAAACGATGTGTTTCTATATTTTCACCATGTTCCTAAAGCATTGAACCTATCGAGATTATTGAGTCGATCCTCATTTCAGCAATGCAACTAGGCCCTTGGATTATTCGTCAATACTGCGTAAAAGGGCGTTAACGCCGACTTTTGCACGTGTTTGAGCATCTACCTTTTTAACTATGATAGCTGCGTATAAAGAGTGTGTGCCGTCTTTTGATGGTAATGAGCCTGGGACCACAACAGAACCAGCAGGGACTCTGCCGTATGTAATTTCGCCTGTTTCGCGGTCATATATACGAGTTGATTGGCTAATATAAACACCCATTGATAGCACTGCGCCTTCTTCAATTACAACGCCTTCAACGACTTCTGAACGTGCACCGATAAAACAATTGTCTTCGATAATTGTAGGATTAGCTTGAAGTGGTTCTAAAACGCCACCAATGCCAACGCCACCTGAAAGATGAACGTTCTTACCAATTTGAGCACAAGACCCCACAGTTGCCCATGTATCGACCATAGTACCATCATCGACAAACGCACCAATATTTGTGAATGAAGGCATCAATACAACATTTTTACCAATAAAGGCACCTTTACGGGCTGCTGCAGGAGGAACGACACGCATACCACCTTGTTTAAATTGCTCTTCTGTATAAGAGGCAAATTTACTGTCAACTTTATCGTAAAATAGCGTCTCGCCACCATCCATAACTTCATTATCGCAAATGCGGAATGACAACAAAACGGCTTTTTTAAGCCACTGATGTACAACCCATTCACCGGAGATTTTTTCTGCAACTCGGGCTGCACCTTTGTCCAATAATTCAATCGCTTCTTCCACTGCCGACTTAACTTCTGCTGTAACAGAAGTTGGCGTGATATTGTCGCGATTTTCGAATGCCTCTTCGATCAACGTTTGTAATTGGGCAATGTTGGTTTGTTCAGTCATGTTATTCCTACTTTTCTAGAACGTTAATTTATTAAGATAATGCGTCTTTTAACGCTTCTGATAGCGCTAATTGTTGTTCTTCATTCAACTTCTTATTGTCTGCAGTTGAAATTTTAAAGATGTCTTCAGCGCGTTCACCGATTGTGCTGATCTTTGCTGAATACACCATAATTTGATTGTCTTTAAATACAGTTGCAATTTTTGCAAGTAATCCCGGCGTATCCAAAGCCGTAATTTCCAACATATCGCGATAGTTACTTTTAGCATCCATAAAACGAACACCGACTTTAATCTGAAATTGCTTAATTTGTCGTGGGACACGCTTATTGATTGTTGTTGCACAAACTTCGCCACTGATGATTTTAATCAATAAGTGTTTTATTTCATCGCGACGAAATTCAGAATCAATAACTGCATCGTCTTGATCTAAAACGATAAACGTATCTAGCAAATACCCATCTTTTGTATTCATAACGTGCGCATCGGCGATGTTGACGTTTTTAGTATCAAACGCACTTACGATATTACTGAAAACACCGGCACGGTCTTTAGCATAGACAAAAACCTGAGTTCCGCCTCTTATGGGCCCTTCGCTAACCAGCACTAAAGGCTGTTTACTGCGATTTTTATGATTTAAAAGATGCTCGGTATGCCAGGCTATATTTCTAGGGGCATGTCGAGAGAAATACAAAGTTCGAAATTGCTTCCAAATATGATGGACTTGCTCTTCGATAATGCCTTTGTCGGCCAATAGGGTTAACGCTTGTTCTTTATGATCTTTGGCTGTTTCACGCATGTCTTTAGCGTTTTCTAAACCTTGACGTAGCGCCCGTTGAGTTGACAAATAAAGATCGGATAACAGTGAGTTTTTCCAGTCATTCCACAAGTTTGTATTCGTAGCGCGTACGTCGGCTACAGTTAAACAATATAGGTGATTTAAACGGGTTTCGTCTTTTACTTTTTTTGCAAAATCGGAAATGACGTCAGGGTCATAGATGTCATTTTTTTGGGCGGTTACCGACATCAGTAAGTGATTGTCCACTAACCAGGAAACTAGTCTTGTGTCTGATTTTGGCAATTTGTGTAGGTCACCAAAGTGGGTCGCGTCGATTGCTCCTAGTTCACTATGATCACCGCCGCGGCCTTTACCAATGTCGTGGAAAATACCGGCGATATATAGTAATTCTGGCTTATCTAACCGTTTGAAGATTGCACTACACAACGGAAACTCATTGTTGTATTGCGGCTGTGAAAAACGATACAGGTTTTTGACTAACCTATGTGTATGTTCATCAACGGTATAAGCGTGGAATAAATCGAATTGCATTTGGCCAACAATATGTCGCCAATTAGGCATATAGTAAGCTAATACGCTGTGTTTGAGCATTAACGTAAATGCATGACCCATAGAGTTAGGGTGTCGTAAAAACTCCATAAACGCATTTCGGCATTTTTCTAAGTCTTGCAAATCCCCCATCAAACGCCGGCGAACGCGTCGGAACAAGCGAATTGTGGCTGAGTGCAGTTTTTCTACCTGTGGGTTTTCTGCGATGTGAATAAACATCTTAAAAATGTTAGCTCGATAGAAAAATACGTCTTCGTGGCGCACTAACAAGGAACGTCCATGAATCGCAAAGTCATCATCAAGGACAATGACATCTCTAGTAACACCTAAAATTGAAGAGTTGAATCGTTGTAACAACATTGAATTTAACTCAGTTACGCGGCGCGCAACACGAAAGAAGCGTTTCATCATGCGTTCGACGGATGGTTTGCCATCGTCACCAAAACCCATTAACTCAGCAACTTGCGGTTGATAATCAAACAAGAGTCGATTTTCACTGCGTTTAGCAACGATGTGCAGAGCAAAGCGCATTTGCCACAAGTAGTCTTGGCACTCCTGCATTTCTTGATATTCGTCTTGTAACAAATAGTCATGACCGACAAGTTCGGCGACACTTTGAGTATTGTAGTGCTTTTTTGCAACCCAAGAGATAGTTTGCAGGTCTCGCAAACAACCAGGATTGGCTTTTAGATTCGGTTCAAGGTTGTACGACGTTGAGTGATAGCGTGCATGACGCTCTTCTTGTTCATCACGTTTTTTAATATAAAAGTCTTGGCTAGATAGAAATTTTGATTTATTTAATTCAACTTCAAGTTCCTCGAAGTTATGGTTGTTGCCGCAAATTAAACGACGTTCCATTAAGTTGGTTGCAATTGTTATATCGTCTTTGCCAATATCTATTGCTTCTTTTATGGTTCTTACCGCATGACCAACATCAAATTTTAGGTCCCAAAGTGTCGTTAAAAATAAACTTATTTTTTCTTGTACAGCGGGCTTGATTGTTTTTTTGCTTAATAATAATAAATCTATATCTGACTCTGGGTGTAACTCACCACGACCATAACCACCAACAGCAAGTAAACTGATGTCTTCCTCGACATGAAGGTCACTAAGTTGCCACACATTAAGTAGGATAAAATCAACAAAGTCAGAACGTGCGTTAACTAATCTACGAACCGTCATTAACCCAAAATTCTCACGACTCCAATCACCGAACTCCTTCAGGCGAGTTTTATACTCAAGCAGTTGAAACGGCACTGGTAGTGGTGACAGTAATTCATTCGGGATCTGTATATTCACGTTTTCGCCTTTTAGGATCGAAAGCGGCTTGCGCCGCCGGGGTTATAGTCTAGTCATGGTAAAACTACTTAGTGTGTAATGATCCGAGGGAAGTCTTCATCATTTCTCAATGTGAGAACTTCAACGCCATTTTCAGTCACAAGTAATGTATGTTCCCATTGTGCCGATAATTTTCTATCTTTTGTGACTGCCGTCCATTGATCTTTAAGCACTTTTAACTTGTGTGTTCCGGCATTAATCATTGGCTCTATAGTAAAACACATGCCAGCCTTAAGTTCTTCGCCTGTTCCAGCCCGGCCGTAGTGCACTACTTGAGGCTCTTCATGGAATCCTTCGCCAATGCCGTGACCACAAAAATCGCGGACTACCGAATATGAATGTTTCTCTGCATGGTTTTGAATGACCTCACCGATATCGCCTAAACGACAACCTGGTTTAACTAACTCAATGGCTTTATAAAGGCATTCTTGGGTAACAATCGCTAATCGTTTCGCCATGATGTTTTCTTTTCCGACAAAAAACATTTTTGACGTATCGCCATGCACACCATCCTTAATTACAGTTACGTCAATATTGACACTGTCGCCATCTTTTAGTGGCTTGTCATCCGGTATGCCATGACAAATAACATGGTTTATTGATGTACAGATACTTTTAGGGAACGGAGGGTGACCATAATTTAATGGTGCAGGGATACAACCTTGCACGTCAACAATATAATTGTGGCAAATGGTATTGAGCTCATCCGTTGTAACGCCAACTTTTACATGTTCACCGATCATTTCCAATACTTCGGCAGCTAAACGGCCTGCAACTCGCATTTTCTCTATTAGTTCAGGTGTTTTAATTATTGCAGCCATAAAATCCTCTTATTATTTTCACAACCTAGATGTTAAAAAATATACAATATTTAACGGTAATTGTTGTGTTTGATTACTCGGGTATGGTATAAAGCGCGCCTTATTTTTACAAAGGTTTTTTGAGTATTTACTTAAATCATTTTTGGATAAGTAAGTAAAACTAACATTAATTTTAAATAACACACATATATCGACACATTCTCCGGGGTGCCAAAACGTTGAAAAACGGTGAGGTCGGATTGGAATGGGATATATGGAGGCCTAACCCCATACAGAGGAAAATTAAAATGGCAAACGTATCAATGCGTGACATGCTACAAGCTGGCGTACACTTCGGTCACCAAACTCGTTACTGGAACCCTAAAATGAAACCTTTCATTTTTGGCGCTCGTAACAAAGTTCATATCATCAACTTAGAAAACACAGTTCCTATGTTCAACGATGCATTAGACTTCATCAAGTCTGTTTCTGCTCGTAAAGGTAAGATCTTGTTTGTTGGTACAAAGCGTGCAGCGAGCGAAGCTATCAAGGAAGCGGCTACTCTTAGCGACCAATACTACGTTAACCACCGTTGGTTAGGTGGTATGTTGACTAACTGGAAAACAGTTCGTCAATCTATCAAGCGTTTAAAAGACTTGGAAGCGCAATCTGAAGACGGAACGTTTGAAAAGCTTACTAAAAAAGAAGCTTTGATGCGTACACGCGAAATGGAAAAGCTAGAAAAAAGCTTAGGCGGAATTAAAAACATGGGCGGTTTGCCAGATGTGATCTTCATCATCGACGCAGACAACGAGCACATTGCTATCGCTGAAGCAAATAACCTAGGTATTCCTGTTGTTGCAGTAGTTGATACTAACTCTAACCCAGACAACATCGATTTTGTTGTTCCAGGTAACGACGACGCTATCCGTGCAATTCAGTTATACACTTCAGCAGTTGCTGGCGCCATCAAAGAAGGTCGCTCAAACAACTTAGAAGTTCAAGCTGAAGATTTCGTAGAAGCTGAATAATTGTCATAAATCGTTTTTAACGATTTAATTTACGACAATAGTAAGGGGTCATAGTTTCTATGGCCCCGATACCAGATTAAATGATGTCATTGCTCGCAAAAGCGATGACTAATACATGAGGACAGAATCATGGCAGTAACTGCTGCATTAGTTAAAGAACTTCGTGACCGCACAGCAGCGGGCATGATGGATTGTAAAAAAGCGTTAACTGAAACTAACGGTGATATTGAACTAGCAATTGAAAATATGCGCAAAAATGGCCAAGCGAAAGCGGCTAAAAAAGCGGGTAACATTGCTGCTGAAGGTACAATTGTCATTAAACAAGCAAACGGCACAGCTGTTCTTGTTGAAGTTAACTGTCAAACAGATTTCGTTGCAAAAGACACTGGCTTCTTAGCATTTGCTAACGAAGTTGCTGAAGCTGCAATCGCTTCTACAATGACTATCGACGAGTTAAAAGCTAAATTTGAAGAAGCTCGTGTAACGCTAGTGACTAAAATTGGTGAAAACATCAATGTACGTCGTCTTCAATACATCCAAGGTGCTGCATTAGCAGAATACCGTCACGGTGAGAAGATTGGTGTTGTTGTCGCTGGTGAAGCAGACGCAGAAACTCTTAAGCACATTGCTATGCACGTCGCTGCAAGCAAGCCTGAGTTTGTTAATCCATCTGACGTACCTGCTGAAGTTGTTGAGAAAGAAAAAGCGATCCAAATTGAAATCGCAATGAATGAAGGCAAGCCTGCTGAAATCGCTGAAAAGATGGTTTTAGGCCGCATGAAGAAGTTTACTGGTGAGGTTTCTCTTACTGGCCAAGCATTCATCATGGAACCTAAGAAAACTGTTGGCGATATTCTTAAAGAGAAAGGCGCTACTGTTTCTTCATTCGTTCGTTTAGAAGTTGGTGAAGGCATTGAGAAGAAAGAAGAAGATTTCGCATCAGAAGTTGCTGCGCAAATTGAAGCTGCTAAAAAAGCTTAATTCTACTTTATCTTAGAAAAAACCGCGGTTGTCCGCGGTTTTTTTATGTCTGAAATTTGAGATTAATTAATTTCAATATGCGAGGTTACTTTACTCGCTCGTTTCTCACTACCACTTGAAGTCGAGTTATGCTCGTGTTCATTGGTTTGCGCTGGGATAAGGGCAGACTGTTCCTGATCTTGTCCATATAACGGATGGTAACTGCCTTTGGGTATGGTATTAAATACCCTTGAATTGACCTTATTGGCTAATGGCAGATAGTCTGTTGTACTTGTATTTATCGCAGTAATAATTAGATTGAATAAAAAGCTGTCAGAATCCCCACTGGTATTTTCAACAACAACATCATTTTGCTGCCAGAGTGTTTCACCTGAGTTAGTTGAAACAAGTTGGAATTTGGCACCAACAGCGACATTTCCTCCAGCAATATAATAAGACGTATTCCAATGACTAATATCCACAAACAATACCGCATCGGCGCCAAACAGCTGCTGATATTTATAAAGTGGAATTGCTGAAAGCTGTGCGCCGTCAATAATACCTTCATTAGCGAACACAGATTCGACGTACGGCACTGACAATACATAGTAACCCGCTTCGGCGAGTGGCAACGCTAAAGTTGCTGAGTAGAGTTGTGCTGCGTCTGCGGCGGTTGTTGTATTGCGAGCAGGCAACACCAATATGGACTTTATTTTTTCCTGATACATATTTGGGTACGCCTGCAATTTGCTATAACCCGAAGTAGTTTGGCAAGCTTGCAATACAAGTAAACATGCAATTATGGAAGCGGCTGATATAAACTTTTTTGCCATTTGCAGATATACGGTTTGGTTAATGGCCTGATGACATATTGAACTTTTCACATTGTTAATAGTTATTTTGTTCGCCATTATTCAACCTCGATAGTTAATAAAATCTTATCAACATAATATTGAGCCTCTGGAAAATATTGTTTTTCTAGAGTCAACAATTCGATGGCTCGACTTTTATTACCAAGTGATTGCTCCATTATGGCCAACTCAAATCGCACACCCGGCGGCACCGGCTTATTTTTGCTAGGTGCATTGTTGATTATACCTTCTAGCTCTGTTTTGTGGCGATTAAACGCATGACTGTCATCATTTTTGCGGTAGTCATAAAGGGTATTTTGGTAGTTTCCCCAGTAATACATCGTTTTGGCGGCGCAACCGGTTAGGGTTGTTACACAGACCAACAAGCATAAATAGGCTAATTTCACGGTATAATTACATCCACTGTTTGACCTTGTGTGACAAAAATATTCTTGTTTATAACGAGTTTGCCATTACGCAGAACTTTAAGCTCGTGACTGCCTATGGCTATTGGAAACTTAGCGACAGTCTTTCCATTGAGTTCAAACGTTTTAGTTTTTGCATCAATGTTGGTAATGGTTTGCCCTAAAATAATAGTGGCACCAATAAAGTTACCTTCAAGCTGAACATAAGCTTGGTCAACAGGCTGATTTGTGTATTGCACGCTGGTGCAGGCTGAAATGATAAACATAAAAGTAACGAGTATTAATTTCTTCATAAAAACTATCCTTATAACCAAATGAGTCGATATGTAATGGCTTTGTTTTGAAAACGTTTTTTTGGTGACTAACCCAGTGGCGTTTAAGCCTGTAATCACCTGGGTTAACCAAAAATAGTCTTGTTAAATTAACGTTCTCTAACTTGGTATTGAGTTAGAAGCGCCTCGTCAATTTTGCCATCGACCAAATCCACAAAGCTGATCTGACTTTCACCTTCTCCCGCATTAGTTGCGACTTTAACTGTCGCGATAATACGTCCAGGTAATTCGATTGATTGACCTGTCTGAGGATTAGTTACCGACTTTCCAGGTTGGTAGATTGATAACATTGTTCCTGGTGTTAGACCTTGATTTAAGCCACCTGCAATGATCAGTTGTTGGTCCTGAACGCCCAACACGTAACTCTTCCAAGGTTTGTCTAGTAGGTTGTTCATTATGTTTGCAACAAGTTTAGATATCGCCGCGGAAACGGCTTTGTCGTCTAGTGAGGTATTAAATGCAGCAACTTCACCAACGCCAAATACTTGATTTGCCTCCGACGTGGCTTCGCCTGTTGCTTCTTCGGAATAGATAATTTCAGATGTAGCGACATTCACTAGCCGAACATTGACAGTTGCACGGGCTTTTTGGATTTTATTTCTTGAAAAAATACCCACTTCGCTGACCGTTTCCCTGCCAAATTCGGAAACAGAACCTAGCAATAAATATTCAGCTCCAATTAAACTGGCATCAAATTTATTGTTAGTTTCATTCTTCAATAGCTGTAAATCACTTCGTTCTAACAAGATAAACTTTCCGCTTTGAGTCAGCCTAGCATTTAGAATATCACTGGCTTGTTTACCTAAACGGTTGTTATTACCATCAACTAAAAAACCAGACTGGCGTTTTGATTCGTCAGAAAATCGACCTATAGCAACAATTCGTTTGAGGCCTTGCTCTGAACTTAACTTGGTTTTAGCAATTTGGTCGGGAACCGAAATGGGTTTGTTAATTTGCTCCTTGGTCGCACTGGTGCAGGCAGAAATTGTCAAAACCATAAATAATGAGGGTAATAAGTGTCTTTGCATAAATGTAATCCTTTGACATTGTGGCACGAAATGGTCAGTAAAAAATGTTAAGAAGTACCAGTCCGTGTGATTTCTTACTTTATGACAGACGTAAAATTAAAAGGTTCATTAATTTGTTTTCTACCGAATAAAATAAATTTCTTAATATTATTGCCAATAATATGAATAGCTTAAGTCTATTGAATTTTCGAAGGGGCGGCGTTCAATGCTGAATCGCACGTCATAATCAATCCCTAAACCAAATCTGTTTTGCCACTTAAGTGTAGGGACGTTGTCATAAGAGGTATCAGCAAGTCCAATTATGGGCTGATTTAATTCAATATGACTTTTCCAATACGAATTAAAGTCCCAAAGGTAACCTAGCGTTAAACTTGCAGAAATAGGGCGAAGGTAAGAAGTTGACGTTTGCAGTTTTAACTCAGGCATCCCATAGACCGTCCCACCTCCAAAAGCATAGGCTTTACCTAGCCCAAGCTCTGTCGTCGCATTAATACATTCAAAGCATTTTTGTTGATTGGATTCAAACCCAAGCCGAATTTTCCACGCTAAATTAGATGTCTCGTTTAGATCTGTTTGTGCCGGTTGTAACGTGAGTATATTGGTTATGTCAAAACGCTCTAGTCGAACCCCTTCATCAGACACCAAAAATTCTAAGTCACCCATTTGCAATGAGGAGTTGGCTAGACGTCCAATATCATTAGAGAGTAAGTCATAATAGGTCGCTCGCATCCTAATTTTAGTTGCTAATTGGCCGCTAGATGAATGACGAACGGTGATTTGCGTCATGCTAGGTTGTTGGCCTAAATGCGGAGCGGTTTCAATTTTTGTAGGCTTGAAGTTGCCACCGGTAGGCAATAAGAGCCGCTCTTTTAACAATTTCTTTCTAAAGGAATTATCGGTTTTCCCGAGCTGATGTTGATAATTTAAAAACTCAATTAATGTATTAATAACATTAACCTTTTCAGCAAGGCTCAAACTTGTGTAAGCGTTATGACTATTGTCTGTGTTATTTAAAAGTGAGTTGGTACGCCATTGGCTATTTAATTTAACAACCACTTCCTTTTCAGTGGCAGTTAGGTGTTGATAGTTCGACAGAAAACTAGAGAATTTGGATTGATGTTTATCGATTGAAGCAATTAAGTTGTTACTTGGTGTTGCAATCGCTTTAAAAACATTTATTGGTTGGGCCCAATAAAACTCGTCATCGATTAATTTTCTATCGGTAATTATGCTAATTAATTCTGCAATACGAGACGCGCAATTGTCGTTCAAATAGTAATAATCAAATTTTTGTCTACGAAGTTCCCATACGTGCATGATCAACATTTGAAGTTGAGTATTAGAAAGCGCCAACTGATAGTCCCAGAGGTCTCTGGATTCTTGTTCGGCATACATTTTATGATGACGGAAAAAGCTATCTTCTTTAAATGCGGCAAAATAACCACCGAAAAAACCTTTAAATACGTACGTCAGTGCACCGTCTTCAGGGGGGATTGCAGCACCAAAATTAACACTGTGGTCAAGTAATAAGTTACTGCCCGTTGAGTTTGATTGATAGTTGAATTTTAGTAATAAGTGCCCAAAAAAAGATGCCGGGTTGCCCAAGTACCCAGAAGCATATACTAGGCTTGCGGATTTAAGACTAGGCAATTTAGCCCATTGATTAAAGTCTTCACAGTGGTTTAAGTTATATTGAGAAGTGTTTAAATTAAGTTGCTTGGAGAGCCAACTAAAGCGAGCCGGAAAGCGACAACTGGGATGATTGTTGTCTGTAGGAGTGGAAAATAGCAGTTTAATGTTAGCGAGTAATTCAGCACTGCTGTCAGTTTTCCCATTGTCACTCAAAAAATAGGAATCAGAAGTCACTTCACTTTGAAATAGGCCATCGTTATTTTTGTATCGTAGTAAACCGATCCAAAACGGATCATTAGCAAGCGATTGTATTTCCTCGCTTGGCCTAGCACTTATTTCCGTATTTGATTTGGGGATAGGGGAAGCAAAAGCTTGAATACAAAGAAAAAAGAATAAAAATAGAATAAATCTCATAAATTAAAAAGCCTGCACAGGCAGGCTTTATCTCGCATAAAAGAAAAAATTAGCTAACAGTACACGCTGCTACATGTTGACTTGTTTTTAAATACATTGCTTGAGCTTTAGCTGTAGACGCTAATTCAGCAAATGATTCATCAGTCGCAATATCGTTGCGAATAGCCGCGGTTACTTTAGCATGGTTTGCAACATCGCAACCCATAAGTGACAACATGGCTGTTGCATGACGGCCTTCACCTTTACTGATGTCTGTTTCGATTTGCTCAATCGACTCATTAATGAATACAGCAGACGCAACATTAATGCCTTTACATTGCTCTGGTGACGCAGCCATAGAGATAAGGGCAGTCGTACCTAAATCCCAAATAATGTTAGAAACAGCGGCCGCTACAGGCATGTCTTTAAAAATTAAGGCTCCGATCCCACAGTCTGTCCATGCATTTTTTACTGCTTTGGCAGCCTGATCAACAGTATCATCAGCTAGTGTAGAAGCAGAAAAAGACAAAGCCACGGTTGTAGAAATAGCAAGCACGTATTGTTTTAACTTCATTGATAGTCTTCCTTTATATAAATATTCAAATTCACATTAGCATTATTTTTTTTGACGGCAAATATATTTTTCGCCATTTTTGTGACTAAAACTTTGTTTCTAACAATCACTTTTGCTTTGCTATAACCGTAAAAATCCCCTAGAATACGCGGCAATTTGCACCTCATAATTTCAATCTACGGGAGCCTTCAAAACATGAAGCCAGTTTATCGACGCATTCTTTTAAAATTAAGCGGTGAGGCCCTTATGGGCGAAGAAGGGTTTGGAATTGACCCTAAAGTCTTGGACCGTATGGCGCAGGAAATAAAAGAGTTAGTAGAAAAGGATGTCCAAGTTGGTGTGGTTTTAGGCGGAGGTAATATTTTCCGTGGTGCACCACTTGCAGAAGCTGGAATGAATCGCGTTGTCGGTGATCACATGGGGATGCTTGCTACTGTGATGAATGGTTTAGCAATGCGTGATGCCTTGCATAGAGCACATGTAAACGCACGTTTAATGTCGGCGATTCCACTTAAAGGTGTTTGTGACGATTATTCTTGGGCTGAGGGCATTAGCTTATTAAAAAGCGGTCGCGTTGTTATATTCTCTGCAGGTACTGGCAATCCATTTTTTACAACCGACTCAGCCGCATGTTTACGCGGAATTGAAATAGAAGCCGACGTTGTGTTAAAAGCAACTAAAGTTGATGGTGTATACTCTGACGACCCAATGAAAAACCCAGATGCGGTATTGTACCCTGCATTGGATTATCAAGAAGTTATTGAAAAAGAATTAAAAGTTATGGATCTAGCTGCATTTACGTTGGCCCGTGACCATAATATGCCTATCTGTGTATTTAATATGAATAAGCCTGGCGCTTTAAAACGTGTTGTGACAGGTGAGCAAGAAGGTACAATCGTATCTAATAACAAGATTGAAAGTTTATAAATTTTTAAAGGAATTTTAACGTGTTAAATGAAATTCAAAAAGACGCAGCTGTGCGTATGGACAAGAGCATCGATGCTCTTCAAACTCAATTAAATAAAATTCGTACTGGACGAGCTCATCCGAGCCTTTTAGATGGCATTCAAGTGTCTTATTACGGTGCGGATACCCCACTTAACCAATTAGCCAACGTTTCGATTGAAGATTCACGTACGTTAGCATTGACTGTATTTGATAAGTCACTGACACAAGCTGTTGAAAAAGCAATTATGATGTCAGACCTTGGTTTAAATCCAATGTCAGCAGGTACGGTTATCCGTATTCCATTACCAGCATTAACCGAAGAGCGTCGTCGTGACTTAGTTAAAGTGGTAAAAGGCGAAGTTGAAAGTGGTCGAATAGCAGTGCGAAATATTCGCCGTGATGCAAATGGTGATTTTAAATCGTTGTTAAAAGATAAAGAAATATCTGAAGACGAAGCTCGCCAAGCTGAAGACGAAATTCAAAAGTTAACAGACGCTAAGATGAAAATTATCGATGCGATGTTTGACAAAAAAGAAAAAGAATTGATGGAAATTTAATCGCTCATTGGTGGTGATTAGTTATAAACGCCGTGTAGTTTTACCACTCGGCGTTTTATTATTTTTAGGTGAAAATAATGGCAAAAGTAGACGTTGTCGCTGACGTATTAGAGCATTACGCCGATTCAATTCCACAGCATGTTGGGATTATAATGGACGGCAATGGTCGATGGGCGCAACAAAAAGGAATGCCAAGAGTATACGGCCATAAGAAAGGTGTTGACTCGGTTCGTGCTGCGGTGAAGTTTGCGCGTCAGGTTGGGATCAAGTCACTTACATTATTTGCGTTTTCAAGTGAGAACTGGAAACGACCAGAGGAAGAAGTTTCTGGGTTAATGGACCTATTTATGTTGGTACTCACAAAAGAAATAAAGAATTTACACAAAAATAACGTGAAGTTAAAAATAGTAGGCGATATCACGGCATTTAGTGCAGGAATTCAAAAGAAAGTGGCCTCGGCTCACGAACTAACGGGTAACAATACAGGGTTAACCTTAAATGTTGCTGCGAATTACGGCGGCCGTTGGGACATTGTTGAAGCAGCAAAGTCACTTGCGGATAAAGTTAAACGTGGCGAGTTGGAAAGTGCTGACATTGATGAAGCATTATTTGACTCACATACGCAATTTGCTGAACAACCTGATTTAGATTTATTGATCAGAACGGGGGGAGAGACTCGGATCAGTAACTTTTTACTATGGCAAGTAGCCTACGCAGAATTGCATTTTACACCACTTTATTGGCCAGCATTTAACGCATTAGCATTTGCTCAAGCTGTTGAAGCTTTTGCCGGAACAGAACGACGATTTGGGTTGACCGGCGAGCAAGTTAAACGCTAGTGCACTTAAAATTATAATAAAAATAGGATTTAAGTTTGTTAAAACAACGAATTATTACAGCCTTGATACTGGGTGCGTTATTACTGTTAGCGTTATTTAATCTGCCTTCAGACTGGTTTACTTGGTTATCTTTAGGGGTATTTGGTTATGCAGCCTACGAATGGAGTAAATTAGCCGAGATAAAATCCGCTGTTAATCAATTGCTTTATGCTGGCGGATCAGTCGCTCTTGGACTGGCACTCTATTTAGGTTACCTAGAGCAAGACCTGTGGACCATTACAGGTCAACTGACCGAACAAAACTACTTACTTATGTTATGCGCCTGTTGCTGGTGGTTTGTCAGCTCAGTATTAGTTTTGATTTACCCACGTGGGAATCGCGTTTGGCAACATCAACCTATTGTTAAGGCCGTATTTGGTTATTTAACCGTTATACCGGCTTGGCTTGCATTATTAACCATACGTCAATGGCATTATGAGTTAGATGTCGATAAAGGCGCTTGGCTCGCTTTATTTGTTTTTGGTATTGTATGGGCCGCAGATATAGGCGCTTATTTTGCGGGACGTCGTTTTGGCAGTCACAAACTTATGCCACGGGTAAGTCCTGGAAAAACGATTGAAGGCTTTTTGGGTGGAATGGCTGCTGTTGTTTTACTAACCGTTTACGTATTGTGGAATTCAGAAACTTCGATGGATAGCTGGTTTGTACTGATCTTATCCTGCGTAGCCATTGGTGTCATTTCTGCATTTGGCGACTTGAGTGAAAGCATGTTGAAGCGTGACGCTGGCATGAAAGACAGTGGCAATATTCTTCCCGGTCACGGTGGATTATTGGACCGTATCGATTCGTTAACCGCTGCAATGCCTGTGTTTTTGGTATTTTTCAGTCATTTTTATCTTAATTAATTGGCGACAATGCAGAATCTAACAATCCTTGGAGCAACCGGCTCAATAGGGCTTTCGACACTCGATGTTATATGTCGTCATCCAGATAAATTTAACCTATATGCTGTTAGCGGCAATACCAATGTTAAAGCAATGGCTAAGATTTGTTTAGAACACAAACCTCAAATTGCAGTAATGGTAGAAGAAGCCGCGGCTTGCGCGCTTAAAGCATTAGTACCAAGCTCGGTAAAAGTGCTCAGTGGTAAAGAAGCCTTAGTAGAAATTGCAGCTTGTACTGACGTTGATACTGTTATGGCCGCTATTGTTGGTGGCGCAGGTTTAGAGCCTACAATGGCCGCCGCTAAGTCGGGCAAACGAATATTGTTGGCAAATAAAGAAGCCTTAGTCATGAGCGGCGAATTATTCTTAGATGAAGTTCGTAAAAGTGGCGCAACTTTATTGCCGGTCGACAGTGAACATAATGCCATTTTTCAAGCGTTACCTGCCGCAGTTCAAAAAGGCGGGAAGTTAACAGACTCGGGTGTTCACAAAATTTTATTGACGGGGTCTGGTGGACCTTTTTTAACTAAACCACTAAATGAATTTGAAGCGATTACCCCAGAAATGGCAGTGGCCCATCCTAATTGGGATATGGGCGCTAAAATCTCTGTGGACTCCGCCACAATGATGAACAAAGGTCTTGAGTTTATCGAGGCACGTTTGCTGTTTAATGCTAGTTTTGAACAAATTGATGTCATTATCCATCCTCAATCTATTATTCATTCGATGGTGAGTTACAATGACGGCTCGGTAATTGCGCAAATGGGACAACCTGATATGCGCACACCGATTGCTCATACGTTGGCTTTTCCAAATCGAATTGACTCCGGGGTAACACCACTCGACTTTACCCAACTTGCAGATTTTTCGTTCCAAGCGCCTGACTTAAACCGTTTTCCAAATTTAGCATTAGCATTAGAAGCATCTAAATGTGGACAAGCAGCAACAACGATACTGAATGCTGCCAATGAAGTTTCTGTCGCCGCGTTTTTATCTCGTCAAATAGGATTTAATCAAATCGCAACAATAAATGAAGGTGTACTAAATAAGCTTGCTGGTGAGTCTGTAGCGAGTTTAGACGATATATTAGCGCTAGATACAATGAGTCGAAAATATGCTGCCACAGCAGTGTTGGAGCCATTGTTATGATTGATTTTATTTGGAACCTACTGAGCTTTGTAGTCGCCCTAGGTATTTTAGTATTTGTACATGAATATGGCCACTTTTGGGTTGCCAGAAAAAACAAGGTAAAAGTTATTCGTTTTGCGGTGGGTTTTGGTAAACCAATTTACAGTTGGCACGGGAAAACCGGTACTGAATATGTTATCGGTCTAATCCCATTAGGTGGCTATGTAAGAATGTTAGACGGTCGTGTTGACGACGTTGCAGAGGCAGACAAACCATTTAGCTTTGATCAAAAATCCGTCAAACAAAGAATTGCAATCGTTGCTGCAGGCCCAATGATGAATTTTATATTCGCGATATTTGCGTTATTTGTCATGTTTTTAATGGGGGTACCGGCGGTAAAACCTGTCATAGGTAACGTTATCGCGGACTCACCCGCGCAACATGCGGGTTTATATGCCAATGATTTAATCATCAAAGTTGAAGATCAGTCAGTTGGAGATTGGGAAGCGGCGAGCTATGCATTAATCAATCATATCGGTAACGACAGAGTGAACCTCACAGTAAGTCGTGGCAACTTTGAAACAACAGCAACACTAAATACGATAGGCTGGACCGTTTCGGACGGGCAGTTGCTCAGTGGGCTTGGTATCGAGCCATTTCGGCCAGAACCAACGCTTGAGTTAGGTCATGTTGTTGCTGAATCTGCGGCCGACTTAGGCGGGCTTAAAGTTGGCGATACTATGTTGGTTTTGGATAATGTTCCATTAACCACTTGGAAACAGGCCACCGGGATCATAAGTGAATCCGCAGAAAAGGAATTAGTGCTTTTAGTGCAACGAGGTGAAGAACGTATAACCTTGACTATCCGGCCAACTAACAAACCGACCGCAGAGGGTTTCAGCAATGGCTACCTTGGCATCGCACCTAAGTTTGAGAATTGGCCAAAAGACTATGTATTTAATCATCAATATGGTATTTTGCCCGCCGTACAAAAAGCAGTTGTTAAAACTTATGAATTAATCACCATGAGTTTCCAGACAATCGGCAAGTTAATAACAGGCGTTATTGGATTAGATAACCTAAGTGGTCCTATTTCAATCGCACAGGGCGCTGGTATCAGTGCTCAGAGCGGAATTGTTTACTTTGTCAGTTTTTTAGCTTTGATAAGTGTCAATCTTGGTGTAGTCAATCTATTACCACTGCCAATATTGGATGGCGGGCACTTAATGTATTTTTTAATTGAACTAATTAGAGGTAAACCTGTCTCTGAAAGGGTGCAAGAAATCGGTTTTAGGATCGGTGCTTTTGCATTATTAATGATAATGGGTATCGCCATTATGAATGATTTCGGCAGATTGTAGTGGCTGATTATATCTTGCCTGTAGTAGTTGTATTGGAACAAAAATAATAATGAAACATATCGTAGTTAGTATTCTCTTAATTTCTCTTAGTTGCTTTTCTATTGCAGACGAACAACGATTTGTTATTGAAGACATTCAAGTTAATGGTTTGCAACGTGTCGCACTTGGTGCCGCACTGACGCATGTGCCGTTTTCCGCAGGTGACGAAATAACTGAGTTTTATGTAGCGCAATCGATTAAACGCTTATACGCGTCTGGCCATTTTGCAAATATTGAAGTGTACCGTGATGGCAACACAATAATTTATAAGGTGACGGAAAGACCTACCATCAGCGTTATTGAATTTGATGGTAACAGTGATATTAAAGACGAGCAGTTACAAGGCAGTTTAGACGACTCTAATATACGAGTTGGCGAATCCCTCGATAAAACTATCTTAACGAACATTGAGTCGGCACTTACCGACTTCTATCATAGTGTTGGTAAATACAATGCTACGGTAAATGCGAGTGTCACTTACTTACCTCGAAATCGCGTAAAGCTAAAGTTTGAGTTCGAAGAAGGCGACGCAGCTGAAATTCGTCAAATTAACATTGTTGGTAATGAAGTTTTTGAAGACGAAGAATTGTTACTTAAGATTGAATCAAAGCAAAACCTGGCTTGGTGGCAGTTTTTAGATAATGACCGTTATCAAAAGCAAGCACTACAGGGCGATATTGAAACAATACGTGACTACTATTTAGAATTTGGTTATTTAAAGTTTAATATTGAATCGACTCAAGTTTCAGTCGCACCAGATAAAGAATCGGTTTACATCACACTTAACGTGACTGAAGGTGAACCGTTTACGGTGACTGGTTTTGAATTTATCGGCGACTTGTTGGGACAAGAAGAGTTTCTTAAGAGACTCGTACCAATTAGAATCAATGAACATTATAACGGTGAAGTAGTTACTTACACTGAAGAAATGATCACTAAATACCTCGCTCGCTTTGGTTATGCAAATGCACAGGTTAAGACGATTCCTCAGCTTGATGAAGAGAAAAACGAAGTTGCTTTAACTATCTCGGTTGACCCAGGTAAACGTGTTTATGTTCAACGTGTTTCGTTCATAGGTAACTTTAATACGTCAGATGAAGTATTGCGCCGTGAGATACGCCAGTTTGAAGGTGCAACATTATCTAATGAGTTATTGGAATTATCTAAAAACCTTATTCAACGTTTAAAATACATTGAAACGGTTGAGTTCGAAGTCAAAGAAATCCCAGGCCGTGACGATGCGGTAAACGTTCAATTTACCATTAAAGAACAACCGTCAGGTTCATTCCAAGCAGGTGTTTCTTATGGTGATTATACTGGGCTTGCATTTAATGCGTCGGTACAGCAAGAAAACTTTTTAGGTACAGGTAACTCGGTTGGTATTTCACTTAACACTTGGAAAGCGCAGCAAACAATTGCTCTAAACTATACCGATAATTACTTTACGGATGATGGCGTAAGTCTTGGTGGCCAAATCTCCTACAGTAATTATGATGCGTCAAAAGTTAATCTAGTAACGTATTCGCGTAAAACAATCACCGTCGGTCCAACATTAAGTTGGCCGGTTATGGAAAATAACCGTGTTAGTGTCGGTATGGCGTATAAAGATATTGAGATATCAGCGTTGCAGCCATACGATCAGATCCGTCGATTTGCGAGCTCGTTCATTGACCCTGACAACCCAGATGCCAAGTTCAAATTTGAATCGGTCGAAGCGTCAATTGGCTGGAGTCGTAGCACACTAAACCGCGGCGTATTCCCAAGTAATGGTTCAAGTCAATATTACGGCTTTAAGGTGACGGTTCCGGGTTCTGACGTAGAGTACTTTAAGTTTAACTTTGACTCGAAATTCTATTTCCCATTGTCACGTGATCATAAGTGGACGTTCTTAACTCGATTAGAAATGAACTACGGTAATGGTTACGGAACGCTTGATGGTAATCAACAGACATTGCCATTTTGGGAAAATATGCAACAACGTTCAAACGACTTACGTGGTTTTGAAAGTAATACGATTGGACCAAAAGGAATTGTTAGAAGCCCTCAAACAATTTCTGGTGGAATACCAAATCAACTTGGTGGCACAACAAGTGTAATTGCAGGTTCGGAAAAAGATGTCTTGTCGACAACGTACCGTGCAACTGGTGGTAACGCATCTGTATTTGGTGGAATTGAGCTAATTACACCAACACCATTTTTATCTGATGAATACGTAAATTCGGTTCGTACATCAATATTTGTTGATGTTGGTAATGTATGGGATACCGAGTTTGATCTTGGTTACTATGACGATTTATCGGCAACTGAACGTGCAAAGTTAGTTGATTATTCAGACCCTGGTCGCTATCGTGCGTCTACCGGTGTGTCAATTCAGTGGCTTTCACCTATGGGACCTATGGTATTTACCTGGTCTAAGCCGTTAAAAGAATACGAAGAAGACGAGCATGAAGTATTTAGCTTCAATGTCGGTACAACATTCTAATTGAAAGATTTATAATAATTTTGGAGTAAAACAATGACTTTAGTGAAAAAGATTTTAGGTGCAACAGCTGGTATTTTATTTTCAGTATCGGTTTTTGCAGAATCAATTGCTGTAATTGACGTACAAAAAATTGTCGCTCAATTGCCTCAGACTCAAGCAATGATGCAAACCCTAAATGAAGAATTTGCTGGCCCGAGAGAAGAACTGACTAAATTACAAAGTGACATAAAATTTAGTATTGAAAAGTTTCAACGCGAATCAATGACAATGAGTCAAGAAGAGCAAGAAGCACTTAAAGTTAAAATCGAAGGAATGCAAAAAGAGTTTCAAAGTCGTGCACAGCCGCTAGACCAACAACTTAAACAACGTCAAACTGAAGAGCGCAACAAGATCTTAGCGCTTGTTAAAGAAGCCGTTGATGCTGTTGCAGCAGAAGAGAAAATCGATATCGTGTTGCAAGCACAATCAATTGTATTCGTGACTCCTGAAAAAGACATTTCAGACAAAGTTACAGCGCGGATCAGCAAATTAAACTAATTTAGGTTTACGCGTTATAATTGAAAAAGCCCACTCTATGTGGGTTTTTTATTGGGAGGATTTAAAATGGCAATTACGTTAAAGCAATTAGCGGCCGAGATAACCAATCAAACTGGCTTAGAAACAGAAGTGATCGGTGACTCAAACTATGCAGTTACTAGTATCGCAACGTTACAGAATGCGACAAAACTGCAAATTTCATTTCTTGCCAATGCCAAATACAAAAAATATTTAGCGGAAACGCAAGCGGGTGCAGTGATATTATCCAAAGCACAGCGAGATGATTTTGCTGGTAACCGCATTGTGATGGATAACCCCTATGCAGGTTTTGCGATAACCGCACAAGTTTTAGATTCTACGCCACTGCAAAGCGACGGAATTCATCAAACGGCAACCGTCGACCCAACCGCTAAGTTTGGCCTAAATGTTAAGATCGGTGCAAATGCCGTGATCGCAGCACACGTTGTTTTAGGCGATGATGTAGTGATCGGAGCAGGTTGTTATGTCGGGCAGGGTACAATGCTCGGCTGTCGAACTCAACTGATGCCAAATGTTACGGTTTACCATACGGTGAAGATAGGCTCAGATTGCACTGTACACGCAGGAACCGTGCTCGGTGCGGATGGGTTTGGCTATGCACCACTAAATGTTGAAGGTAATCAACACTGGTTGAAAATTCCTCAGGTCGGTCGTGTTGTCATCGGTGATCATACCGAAATTGGCGCATCTACAACCATCGATCGCGGTGCAATAGAAGATACAATAATTGGTTGTCATGTCATTATTGATAATCAAATACAGATTGGACATAACGTTGAGATTGGTGATTTTACGGCTATTGCTGCCGGCACTATGATAGCGGGCAGTACTAAAATTGGTAAAAATGTCACCATTGGTGGGGTTTGCGCTATTAGTGGCCACTTAACAATATGTGATAGAACATTTATTACTGGCAGGGCCTTCATAATGAAGGACATAAATGAACCTGGCGTGTATTCGTCTGGAATGCCAGCAACAACAAATAAAGAGTGGCGTAATAATACGGCACGTTATAGAAAACTAACGGAGCTATTTGACCGGGTTAAAAAGCTTGAGAAATCGAGTGACCAGGATAAATAATTTTGTATTGAAAGGAGACACACTTTGTCTGAGCAATTAAACTCATTTGAAATCGAAAAAATCATGTCGTATTTACCACATAGATATCCTATGTTGCTGATAGATCGAGTTATTGATTACAAAGTTGGTGAAACGCTACACGCGATAAAAAATGTAACGATCAACGAGCCAATTTTCACTGGCCATTTTCCTGGTCGTCCTGTGTTCCCTGGAGTTCTTATTTTAGAAGCTATGGCACAAGCAACTGGCCTACTTGGTTTTAAAACTATCGAAGCTGAAAAAGGCGCTGTTGACCCTGACGAATTGTATTTGTTTGCAGCAATAGATAACGCTCGTTTTAAAAATCCAGTTGTACCGGGTGATCAAATTCACTTCCACGTAACGTTTGTTAAAGAACGTCGTGGTATTTGGAAATTCACAGGTGAAGCTCATGTTGACGGTAAAATGGTGGCATGCGCAGAAATAATGTGTGCTCGTCGCGTATTATAGAATGACCAAAATCTTACGTAGAAAGTCGGTATATCCGGCTTTTTTTGTATTTATGCCTAAATAAGCAACATTTACCACTCAGAACGTTTTCACCTGCTCGAATACCTGTTAAATTTTACATATAAGAAATGGACTTATACGACTAGCACGGTCACAAGGGCTTGAATTTTGTCTAGTTTGCACTATTAAACTATGTATAAGCTGAGAAAGAGAATTTATTTTGATACATGAAACTGCAATTATTTCGCCGACAGCTAAGCTCGGTAACAATGTTTCAGTAGGTCCTTGGACTTACATTGGAGACAATGTTGAAATTGGTGACGGAACTGTCATCCACTCACATGTAGTGATCAAAGGGCCAAGCAAGATTGGTCAGAACAATGTGATCTTTCAATTTTCGTCGGTTGGAGAAGATTGCCAAGATAAAAAATTTGCGGGAGAAAAGACCTATTTAGAAATCGGCGACAACAATATTATTCGTGAAAATGTGACGATTCACCGTGGCACTATTCAAGATCAAAGTTTAACGAAAATTGGCAGTAATAATTTGTTTATGGCTTATACACACGTCGCCCATGACTGTGTTATCGGCTCGAATGTCATCTTCGCTAATAATGCAAGTGTTGCAGGTCATGTGCATGTCGGAGATTGGGCCATTTTAGGTGGCATGGTTGGTGTTCATCAATTTGTGCATATAGGTGCCCATAGTTTTATTGGACTAGATTCAATCGTAGTAAAAGACGTGCCACCTTATGTGTTGGCGTCGGGCAATACCGCTGAACCGAAAGGCATTAATTCTGAAGGGTTAAAACGTCGTGGTTTCACCGCGGAACAAATATCGTCGATAAAACGTGCTTATAAGGAAGTTTACCGAAAAGGCAATTCTATTGCTGAAGCACTTGAACAACTTGATGGTGAAGATATTGCTATTGCACCGTTTAAGGCATTTATAGAGAACTCAAGCCGTGGGATCATTCGGTAAACTGCGGAATTGATATGACCGAATTAAAAATTGCAATCGTTGCCGGAGAGCACTCCGGTGATATTTTAGGCGCTGACTTAATGTCAGCGCTTTGTGATCTTGCCGCTGAAAAATCGTTTTCGATTTCATTCAAAGGTGTAGCAGGACCAAAAATGCAGGCACTCGGCGCAGAATCCATGTTTGATATGGACGAATTGTCAGTCATGGGCTTATTTGAAATATTAAAACGCCTGCCAAGGTTGCTCAAAAAACGTAAGCAACTTGCAGCCGATTTAATTGAGTGGCAGCCAGATGTGCTAATTGGTATTGATGCACCTGAATTTAATTTGGGTCTTGAGCTAATGTTAAAAGAGCGGGGGATCACCACAGTTCATTATGTTAGTCCGTCAGTTTGGGCTTGGCGTCAATCTCGGATTAAGACCATTAAAAAGGCCTGCGACCTTGTCTTAGCGTTATTGCCATTTGAACAAGCATTTTATCAACAACATGATATGCCCTGTGAGTTTGTTGGTCATACTATGGCGGATCAAATCCCGTTAGAAGATCAGCAAAATACCATCAGAGAACGATTGCAGTTGCCTTTAAATCAAACAATTTTAGGTGTATTGCCAGGCAGTCGAGGTTCAGAAATTAAATTTTTGTTACGACCATTTTTGATTACGGCTCGACAACTGACGATGCAAATACCCAATTTGCTAATAATGATCCCTGCGGTCAATGACTATCGAGCTAAAGCAATTCAGAGTGTCATTGACGAAGCGTTTTCTGATTTGAACATCAAGCTTAGCATTGGCAATGCCCGAGACGTCATGGGGGCTTCTAACGCGGTTTTATTAGCTTCGGGAACAGCAACACTAGAGACAATGCTGATGAAAACGCCAATGGTCGCTGGTTACCAGGTTGGCTGGTTAAGTTATCAAGTATTCAGTCGGATGATTAAAACCCCGTATTTTACTTTACCTAATTTGCTAGCAAACAAAGAGTTAGTTCCTGAACTTATTCAGCACGAAATGACGGTAGAAAATATGGTTGAAGCGCTTTTGCCAATGTTAACCAAACCACAAAACGAACTTAAGCAGCAGTTTTTTGACATTCATCAGAATATCCAACGTAATGCCAGTCTTCGCGCGGCAAATGCCATTTGGCCTCTGATTAAACGCGCTAAAGCAATTTAAAAACAAGGTAAATTGAATGACTCAATCGATTACTTTTACCCGTCCAAACATAGATTTAATTGCCGGGGTTGATGAAGTAGGCCGTGGACCCCTAGTTGGCGATGTGGTGACCGCAGCGGTTATTTTAGATCCTAGTCAACCAATTGACGGGCTCAATGATTCAAAAAAGTTGACTGAAAAGAAACGAGCGTTGCTTGCTGAAGAAATAAAGAAAAAAGCATTGGCCTGGAGTATTGGCCGCGCGGATCCAAGTGAAATAGATGAACTTAATATTTTACACGCCACTATGTTGGCGATGAAAAGGGCCGTTGCGCGCCTTGAGATTCAGCCTAATTTTGTGTTTATCGACGGCAATCGATGCCCTGATTTACCTGTCCCCTGCGAAGCAGTTATTAAAGGCGATAGCCTAGTCGCTGAGATCAGCGCTGCGTCAATAATAGCTAAGGTCACTCGAGATACTGAAATGGTCGAATTAGACAAAATTCACCCTGAATTTGGCTTTGCTAAACACAAAGGTTACCCCACAAAATTACACTTCGAAATGCTTGCTAAATATGGTCCGACACCGCACCATAGACAAAGCTTCAAACCCGTGCGAAAAGCATTGGGTTTAGAATAATAAATCGGAAATAAAATACCCCAATTATGTCAGAACCAAAATTTGTTCACCTAAGAGTGCATAGCGACTATTCAATGATGGATGGTTTGCCGAAGGTTAAGAAATTGTTAGCGCGAGCGAGCAAGCTTGATATGCCAGCAATTGCATTAACTGATCAAATGAATTTGTGCGGCCTCGTTAAGTTTTACGAAGGGGCACATAGCGCTGGCATCAAACCTATAATTGGCACCGATATTTGGCTTCGACGTGCAGACGACGAACCGTTTTACCGCATGACCCTAATTGCGAAAAATAATGATGGTTATAAAAATATCACCAACCTAATATCTATGGCTTATTCACGTGGGTTAGTGAAAGACAAAATGGCGGTGGATAAAGAGTGGTTAATTGAACATCGAGAGGGCATTATTTTACTCTCTGGTGGTTACGACGGTGACTTAGCCTTTGGCTTGGCAAAAAATAACGACAAACTGCTGGAAGAAATTGTTGCACCGTACAAAGCCTATTTTGATGGGCATTATTTTATCGAAATTACTAGAACAGGCCGAAAGCCAGAAGATTTGTATAACGAACAAGTTTTAGAGTTTGCAGAAGAACAGGGATTGCCTGTTGTTGCAACAAACCAAGTAATGTTCTTAGATACCGAAGACTTTGAGCCGCACGAAGTTCGTGTTTGCATTAATCAAAAAAGAACAATGGATGATAAAAATCGTCCAAAAGAATACAGCAAAGAGCAATATCTCAGAACAGAAGATGAGATGTGCGAGTTGTTTTCTGACATACCGCAAGCCTTGCAAAACACTGTTGAAATTGCAAAACGATGTAATGTTACCGTTCAATTAGGTACTTATTTCTTACCTGAATGTCCCACGGACGGAATGACAGAGGCGGACTTTTTAGTTAAAGAATCTGAAAAGGGCCTCGAAGAACGTTTACTTATTTTATTCCCAGATCCAGATGAAAGGGCCATTAAGCGCAAAGAATATGATGAGCGCCTTGATATTGAACTTACCGTTATCAACCAAATGGGATTTCCTGGTTATTTCTTGATCGTTTCTGAATTTATTCAATGGAGCAAAGACAATAACATTCCTGTTGGACCTGGTCGGGGGTCAGGTGCTGGTTCATTGGTGGCATATGCTCTAAAAATTACTGATTTAGACCCACTTGAATTTGCCCTGTTATTCGAACGATTTTTGAATCCAGAACGGGTATCGATGCCAGACTTTGACGTCGACTTTTGTATGGACCGCCGTGATGAAGTCATCGATCACGTTGCAGAATTATATGGCCGTGAAGCAGTATCACAGATCATTACATTTGGTACATTAGCAGCTAAAGCGGTAATTCAGTCTGTTGGCCGAGTGATGAGTTTACCGTTTGGTTTTGTTGATCGAATTTCAAAAATGATCCCTGGTGATCCGGGGATGACGTTAGAAAAAGCATTTAACGTTGAGCCACAACTTCAAGAAGCTTACGACGCCGACGGCGAAGTGAAAGAGCTTATTGACATGGCGCGTAAGTTGGAAGGTATTACCCGTGGTGCCGGTAAACACGCCGGTGGGGTTGTAATCGCACCGACCAAGATCACCGATTTTGCGCCACTTTACTGTGATGATGATGGCTCAAATCCTGTTACTCAATTTGATAAAAATGACGTTGAGACGGCCGGTTTAGTTAAGTTCGACTTTTTAGGCCTACGAACGCTTACGATTTTACAGTGGGCTGTTGATATGGCAAATAGCCGTATCGAAGACGAGAAAGACTACGTCGATATTACGCAAATTCCGGTAGACGATAAAGCCAGCTTTAGATTGTTGCTTAATTCTGAAACCACAGCGGTATTCCAGCTAGAATCATCGGGCATGAAAAGCCTTATTAAAAAACTGCAACCAGATACCTTCGAAGATATCATTGCACTCGTAGCACTATTTAGACCAGGTCCTTTGGACTCGGGCATGGTTGATAACTTCATCGAACGTAAACACGGCCGTGAAGAAGTTGCCTATCCAGATCATGAATATCAACATGAATGCCTAAGAGAAATACTTGAACCTACCTACGGTATTATTTTATACCAAGAGCAGGTAATGCAGATTGCTCAGGAAATGGCTGGTTATTCGCTAGGCGGCGCTGACTTATTACGTCGAGCTATGGGTAAAAAGAAACCCGAAGAAATGGCGAAGCAACGAAGTACTTTCGCTGAAGGGGCTAAAAATAACAATATAGACCCTGACTTGGCGATGAAAATATTTGACCTCGTTGAAAAATTCGCGGGCTATGGCTTTAACAAATCTCATTCAGCAGCGTATGCATTAGTTTCATACCAAACACTTTGGATGAAATGCCATTATCCATCAGAGTTTATGGCTGCGGTAATGTCAGCTGATATGGATAACACAGACAAAATTGTTACCTTAGTTGATGAATGTGATCGAATGAAACTCGTTATTGAGCCACCTAGTGTTAATTCAGGCTCATATAAATTTACCGTCAACGATGAAGGCCATATTATTTATGGCATCGGCGCGATTAAGGGCGTGGGCGAAGGCCCGGTCGAAGCGATTTTAGAAGCTCGAGACGCAGGCGGTCCGTTTAGTGATTTATTTGATTTTTGTGCGCGTGTCGATGTAAAACGTATTAACAAACGCGTATTAGAGAAACTGGTTTTAGCCGGTGCACTCGATCAACTTGGACCAGAACCGCACACGCAAGAAAACCGCGCTATTATTATGGCGACGTTGCAGGACGCACTAAAAGCGGCGACTCAAAAAGCGAAAGCGGCAGATGTAGGACAATCTGACTTATTTGGATTGTTGGATTCAGCGCCTGCTGAGCTTAAACAACAGTTTAACGTAGCGAACCCATGGCCTGACTCTATTTGGTTACAAGGTGAAAAAGATACGTTAGGATTATTTTTAACAGGACATCCAATTAATGCGTTTAGGCGTGAATTGCGACATTACGCTAAAATAAAATTAAGTGACGTGGAACCAACTCGCCGAGACCAAATGATCACGGTAGCTGGGCTCGTTATAGATGTACGTGTTCTGATTAATAAAAAAGGCCGTAAATGGGCTTTAGTGACAATTGACGATAAATCGGGCAGACTCGCTGTGCGTTTCTTCCCTGAACAATACGATATGTACCTAGATCTTCTTCAAAACGGGAAAATTATTGTAATTAGTGGACAGGTCAGCTTTGATAATTTTAGTGACGGCAATACAATGACCGGTCGAGATGTAATGTCGATGACTACAGCAAGAGAAAAATTCGCTAACTGCATTAAATTAGTCGTTAAAAGCGAAGAAGCTGCAGCTAAGTTGCAACAATCGTTGAAAAAACTTTTGTTGCCATATAAAGATGGGCAAACGCCTGTTCGAATTGAGTACGAAAATGCAATGGCTTCGGCAGTTATTGAGCTAGGAACCGCGTGGCGCGTCAGTCCAGATGAACAATTAATGTTCGACATAAATGACGAGTTGGCGTTGGAGCCTAAAATTGAATTCTAGAATGTCAGTGCACTAGCGTTGGCAATAATAATAATTTTTTGGTGGTATTAATGAGTTTCAATTACCTTGAGTTTGAAAAACCGATTGCGGAATTAGAAGCAAAAATCAACGAACTACAGAAAGTAAATCGTGGTGGTGAGTTGGATTTGGGTCTAGAGCAAGAGATCACAAACTTAAAAGAAAAAAATCGTGAATTGACGAAAAAAATCTTTTCAAATTTAGGCGCATGGCAAGTAGCTCAAATCGCTCGCCATCCTCTTCGCCCATATACTCACGATTACATTAAACGTATCTTTACTGAATTTGACGAATTAGCAGGGGATAGAACCTATGCAAACGATTTGGCAATTGTCGGTGGTATCGCACGTTTAGACGATGAACCAGTAATGATCATCGGCCAGCAAAAAGGTCGTGACACAGCTGAAAAAATAAAACGTAACTTTGGTATGCCTAAGCCAGAAGGTTACCGTAAAGCATTACGTTTGATGGAAATGGCTGAGCGATTTAACATGCCAATCATAACGTTTATCGACACCCCAGGGGCTTACCCAGGTATTGGTGCGGAAGAACGTGGTCAAAGTGAAGCCATAGCTCGTAACCTAAAAGTGATGGCGGGACTTAAAGTGCCTGTTATCTGTACCGTAATTGGTGAAGGCGGTTCAGGTGGTGCATTAGCGATTGGTGTTGGTGACCGAGTAAATATGTTGCAGTACAGCACATATTCTGTAATTTCTCCTGAAGGATGTGCCTCCATTTTATGGAAGAGTGCAACTAAAGCTGAAGAAGCAGCTGAAGCCATGGGGATCACAGCCGTTAAAATTAAAGAAAACGGTTTAATCGACAATATCGTTGATGAACCATTAGGCGGCGCACACCGTGATATGGATAAGATGGCTGCGACATTAAAACAACGTATTAAGCAAGACTTAGCTGATTTAAATACGATGTCAAAAGAAGAATTATTAGATACACGTTATAAACGATTGATGTCTTTTGGATATCTATAATCGTCAATAACCGTTAGAATTAAGCCATCTTTTGATGGCTTTTTTTATGTCTGACTGGAAACAAATATGCTGATGTTATCGCAACATCTTTGTGATTATTTACGACGATTAAATATAACAGATAAACCATTGGCCGTTGCCTTAAGCGGCGGTGTTGATTCGGTAGCTTTATTGCTTGCGGCTGTCGAAGCTAAAAAGAAAATTCCGACACTTGATATCAGCGCGGTGCATGTCAATCATGGACTGAGTCAAAACGCAACGCATTGGCAGGCATTCTGCGAACAACTGTGCGTATATCATCAGGTACCTTTTAGCGCCTCTGTTGTGACAATTGAAAAGTCCTCTCGGCAATCATTAGAGCAACTGGCACGTGTAGCTCGTTATGGTGTCATCGCAGAACAGTTAAGTGAGCACACTGTATTATTAACAGGCCATCATTTAGCTGACCAAGCTGAAACGTTTTTATTAAGATTAATGCGCCGCTCAGGCTTAACTGGGTTAGGTGCTATGCGGTCATTGGCGCCATTTCCTGATAAATTGGGACGTCAAAAGTCACTGCAACTTGCTCGACCGTTTCTCGATTTAACTAAAGAAGACTTGGTGAGTTATGTCACGGCCTATAATACAAAGTGGGTTGAAGACGAATCAAACAACGTACTCTCATTTGACCGTAACTATGTGCGAACGTCGTTATTGCCGGTTTTGGCGCAACGTTGGCCGCAATATCATCAAGCGATAGCGCAATCAGCTGCATTATTACAAGAAGAAGCCGATTTATTACTCGACTATGTCAAATCCGATTATAAGGCGAGTATCGGGTTAGGTTTTTTAAACGAAGTCACACTCAATATTGCTAAGCTCAATGAATTTGAGCAGGCTAAATTGAAAGCTGTTCTGCGTATGTTTTGTTTTGAAATTACTGGAAGTTATCCGTCTACCAATATTTTAATGCAAGTGATCACTTCGCTCATTACGGCGCAGCAAGACCATCAACCTGAAATTTTATTTGGCGATTTTTGCTTTAAACGACATAGGGATCATATTTACCTTATTGCTCAAGCTGGAACCGGTATAGAGCCCGAGACAACTAAGGTTAAATCAAATATAGAATGTCAATTAGATGCCCAAAACTGCTATTCGACAATTAAGATAGTGTCAAAATTCGACGATTTATTCGAGATCAAATATGGCAATAACTCAGATAAGTTACCAATGGCAAACGGACTCGGTTCTAAATCGGTCAAGCAGGCATTTAAAGATATGGCTTGCCCACCTTGGTTGAGATGCAAAATTCCTTTGGTCTATTATCAGGGTGAACTTGTAGCCATAGGCGGACGCTATGTTCACGAGCGATTTCAAAACAAGCTCAAAGTTACATTAGGGTTATGATAAATGGCAGTTAAAAACTCAGTGCATGGGACAAAGTGTGAATAAATTCACCGATAACTGTTTAGTCGATTTAGTAAGGTTATTGTGAATAAAATAAGGTCTAGAATGATTGGTTTTTCAAGATTCAGTTTGTTTAAAGTTCGATGGTTAACATTATCAATTTTAGTCAGTTTTATTGGGATAATAGGGTGCAGTTACAATGGTGAGAATGCAGTAATGGCAACAACAGAATTGGATGTTAAAAACTTAATTGGGCAAAAGATCATGCTTGATCTTCGTTATTACTGTGATGATGAAGGACAACCAGAAAAATGCCGGAAACCGCTAACGACACTCACGCCAGAACTTGCAAAGATGATTAGTGACTACAATCTTGGCGGTGTCATACTTTTTAGTGAAAACTTGCAAACTCTGCCGCAAATTGTCAGCCTAAATCATCAACTTCAACAAGCGACAAAATCAAGTCCGAGCCAGTTACCTTTGTTTATTTCTATCGACCAAGAAGGAGGTCGGGTAGCTCGATTGCCTCGTTCGATATCGACAGCGTTCAACGGTAATATGGCCATTGGAGCCACCTACGCAAAATTTAATGATAAATTTGCAAAAATTACTGGTGATATTATCGGTAAAGAACTTGCTGCAACTGGCTTTAACGTAAACCATGCACCAACCGTTGATGTAAATGTTAATGCAGACAACCCTGTGATTAATGTTAGATCGTTTGGCGAACAACCAGAATTAGTGGCAAAGTTGGCTTATGCGCAATTAACGGCGATGCAAAAGCATAATGTTATCGCAACTCTAAAACATTTCCCTGGGCATGGTGATACCAATGTTGATAGCCACACCGGACTGCCTGTTGTTGGACATTCGTTAGAACAGATTAAAAATATCGATTTGGCACCGTTTCAATATGCCATCGATAAAAACGCGGTCTCTATGATCATGACGGCGCATATTCAATTCCCCGCTTTAGACAGCAGCACCTTTATCAGTAAGAGCGGCAATACGATGATGAAACCTGCGACAATGTCGAAAGCTATCTTGACTGACTTACTCAGAAAAAAAATGGGTTTTGACGGTGTCGTGATCACGGATGCTTTGGACATGAAAGGCATTAGTGACTTTTTTACGGAATCTGAGGCTGTCATAGAAACGTTTAAGGCAGGGGCCGATATCGCGTTAATGCCGATTAAAATACGAAATCGAGACGAAATATCAAAACTAAATGACTTGTTGGATAAATTGTCAAACGCTGTTGAAACAGGTGTTTTGGATAAGCAAGAAATTTCAAACTCCTATGCTCGAATTGCTAGACTAAAGTCAAAAATGTTGACGACGTCTCGTAATGAGAGTGCTAAAACCTTAAGTGCTAAAATTAATGCCGCTGAAAAGGTCGTTGGTAGGCAGCAACATAGAGATAACGAACAAGTGTTATCCGACGCATCAATCACGCTATTGCAGGGCAGTGGTGAATTGCCTAAGTCAATTAAAACGCTTCAGATATTTATGCCAGACGATGATAAGTGTGCGGCCATGCTGTCGGCGTTTAGAAAATTAAGTCACACGATTAAAGTCGACTGTTCTCCTTATTACGAGTTAAACCAACAACAAATCGAATCTAAAATTATGCTAGCCGATGCAATTGTTGCTACTAGTGTTACGCCGCAACAAAGTTTAGCTGAAATGGGAGGGATGGATGACTATCTTCGTTTGAAAAAATTATTGGGCAATTTAACTAAAAATAAGCGAATCCAGGACGAAAAGTTACAACGACTGTTAAGTTTCGCCCAATCGAATAAAAAGCACATTTCTTTTGTCAGTTTACGCATGCCGTATGAAACCTCAAATTATCGTCAATATGCCGACTCGGTTATTACCACTTATTCCTATAATCAGTATGCCGACGCGGTAACGGGAGAAATAACAGGTCCAGCTTATCTTTCTTTAGCTAAGTTATTATTGGGTCAACTTGAAGCAACCGGCGTGTCACCGGTTACGATTAAATAACATTAAGTGGATTTTTATTAGCTAAATAAAAGTATTAGGTGGAGCGCCCCGAAGGGCAACTCCTGGGGGTAGTCGTTGTTAAGCTGTTTTCATGCAGTTTTTACCTGCATATTTTGCGGCGTATAATGCTTTATCTGCACGTGCAAAAAGGGTTAAAGTTGTATCGTTAACGTTAAAACACGCACAACCTATACTTGTACTTACACCATACTTGATAAATTGTGATTGTTGCGAAACGGCAAAGTGGATACGTGAAGCAACAATTTTTGCCGCATCAAGGCCCTGTTTATCCAAAATAATGGCAAACTCATCGCCACCGAAGCGGAACATTTGGTCTTCAGCTCTAAGGCATTCGGAAACAACTTGGGTGAAACCCGTCAAAATATCATCACCGGTTTGATGCCCATAACTGTCATTCACATTTTTAAAGTTGTCCAAGTCAAGTATCATCAATACGAAGTCTTCTTTATAACGAGTTCCGTATTGAATTGCGCGCGCAATTGCGTCATTGTACATTGCGCGATTGCCAACACCTGTTAATGCATCTTTTAATGCCATTTGTTGAAGCTGCCAGAAAGCCAAAGCGTTTCTAAGTGGAAACACTAGCGACTTTTGAAAGCCTGTAAGAGACGACATTAGGATGTCGGTCACTTTTTTGTCGGTGAAATAGCTTATTTTGCCCATTAGCTTATTGTCGATACGAATAGGCAGTGTTAACTTTTGTGAATCAACTTTTGGCGTTCCAGCTGTGAACGTATTTTGGAACGTTTCTAATCGAATCGCATTTACTTTATAGACGCCGGCTAGTGCGTTTAAGTAAATTGCTAATAACTGTTCAATATCCAACGTCGTTTGCAACTGCTCAATTAGCGACGTATTGTTATCCCGCTCCTTGGAAAAATTTGTCCAACTAGCCATAATTGAAGCGTTTGCTTCAGGGTTTAAAACATCCAGATGGCTTATATAGTCCACTGCGACCCCCTTTGGATTAATGTCGGAATTAAATAAACTTAATTGGAATAAGCGAAGTTCATGCCAAGCTTGTAATAACATGAAAAGTAAAGAAAAATAAAAAAACGTAATATTACTCTGCTAAACTGACAAAATATTGTCGGCAAGCTTTTGCCAACTAAGGAACTAAAACGTTATGGCCCACGGGATTTTTCTCGAATTAGTCTTTTTGCTTTTTATCTCCGTTTTCACGGTTTGGTTATTTAAACGAATAAAATTGCCGCCAATATTGGCGTATTTAGTAGCGGGCGTCGTAGCCGGACCTCAAATCTTTGCTCTTTTTGAAAATCCCCATGATGTCGCCTTGGTTGCAGAACTAGGCATAATGTTTTTGCTATTTTCACTTGGCTTAGAATTCTCAGTCCCTAAACTCATCGCGATGCGCCATTTGGTATTTGGTGTGGGCAGCGCGCAAGTCATTATTACTCTTTTGTTAGTCATGTTGCCTTCGTATTTTTATACGCATTCATGGAGTATCGCTTTTGTCATCGGCAGTATTTTTGCTTTGTCATCAACTGCAGTTGTCGTTAAATCACTAAATGAAACAGGGCTTACTCAGACAAAACGCGGCCAAGTGGCCATTAGTATTTTGTTATTCCAAGACATTGCCGTAGTACCATTTTTAATCGCAATTCCGTTATTGGCAGGTGACGGCAGTGAAAATATGGCGACGATCATTTTATTGGCGTTAGCAAAAGGCGCTGTTGTTGTCGCAATTTTGCTATCGGTAGGTAAATGGGTTCTGCCAAAAGTATTTAACGAAGTTGCTCAAGTCAGAACCGACGAGCTCTTTGTATTAACTGCCATATTAGTCACTGTAATGGCTGGTACACTTACCAGCTTTTTTGGGCTATCGATGGCCTTGGGTGCATTTTTAGCTGGCATGATGTTAAGTGAAAGCCAATACAAACATCAGTTAGAAGCGGATATTCGCCCGTTTCGAGATATCTTAATGGGTCTGTTTTTTATCAGCGTTGGGATGGAGCTAGACGTTACCGTAATTTTACGCCACTGGCCTTGGATTTTAGCGGGACTGTTTACCTTATTGATCGTCAAAACTCTGGTCATCAAACAACTCGCTATACTCGCCGGAGAAACTCGTAAAGATGGCTGGTCGGCCGGCTTAATGTTGTTTCAAATGGGCGAGTTTGGATTTGTTCTTGTCGCATTAGCGCAACAAGTTGAATTATTTACACCAGATTTATCATCGGCTTTGATTGCCATCGGTGTATTAAGTATGGCGGTAACACCTTCAATTATTAATCGTCACCAAAGCATTGTTAATAAAGTGGACCGGGTGCTTGGTAAACATGAAGTAGATGACGTCGAAGAGTCATTTGTTCAATTTGAAACAAACATGGCAAACCATGTAGTGATATGTGGTTTTGGCCGTGTGGGGCAGACCGTAAGCCGATTTTTAAGATCTGAAGCTGTGCCATACATTGCGTTAGATGTCGACCCTGTGCGTGTTGCAGAAGCCCAGGCGGCCGGAGAAAACGTACAATTCGGTCACGCAAGGGATAAAGCCATTTTGGAAGCCGCCTGTGTCAAAAATGCTAAGTTGGTTGTTGTTACGTTTGGTGATATTACAAAAACACATATGGTCATTCAAAATGTAAAAGAGTCGGGCAGTACCGCACGTATCATGGTGAGGACCAAAACCGATGAACATCTAAAAGCAATACTTGATGATGGCGCGGACCAAGTCGTACCAGAAGCGCTCGAAGGTAGTTTGATGTTGGTGTCGCAAGTGTTATTCGAATCCGGTGTACCGATGTCGAGAGTGTTGCGCCGTATACGAAAAGAGCGCGAAAATCGATATGGTGAATTACATGGTTTTTATCCAGGTGACACCACTGAAGTAAGCGCAGATCGACGTGATTTATTGGAGTTTATTCATGCCGTTGCGATACCTGTCGAGGCGTATGCCGTGCACAAATCATTGGCGGAGTTAAAAATTGAAGAGCGACGAGTTGAAGTTGTTGGTTTAAGACGCGGTGGCAAGGAATTATCAAGCCCAGCGCTTGAAACCGTTATTCAGGCAATGGACATCATTGTAATTAAAGGTAAACCTCGCAGAGTAGAACGAGTAGAACGTTATTTGATGACGGGGTAATTACTCCGGCAATATTTAGTTAAGGATTTAACTCGAATAATTCATATGAACGGTAGGA
>NZ_JAHKQH010000012.1 GCF_018861025.1 Psychrosphaera sp. B3R10
ATCTGCGGTTGTTGCAAATGCAGCCACTTTAACTGGCACGGCACCATCAACATCACTTAGTGACCAAAGCGCCTTATCAGTACCGTCGCTGGCCACAAAGTACATCGTATCGCCAGTTGCATTGACAACCAACTCAACAGGGCTACTTGAGCTTGTGCCAGTTCGGATATCAAATACTAACTCCGTTGACGTACCGTCATAGACATACAGCTCAATGCCGTTTGTGCCACCGTTGGCTTGGAAATACGTCTTACCATTAAATTCGGTAAAGTATTTAGGCGTGCTTGAACTTGACCCTGCACGAATATCTGAGGCCAATTCAATTTTTTGATAAGGGATTGAACTTGCAACAATTGGATCTGAGCCAAATTCCAGCTCCAGTTCATCACTGTAACCGTCACCGTCTTGATCTGTATCTACTAAATCTTCGATTCCATCACGATCTAAGTCTGCTGACTTAGTATTATCTGTGGGGAAGCCATCCGCATTATCACCCACTCCATCTTGGTCAGTATCGACAAATTCAGTTGCATCATCTGGAAATGAATCAACGACTAAATCAGTTGCTATATCTGCAACTATCGAATCTGGATAACCATCTCCATCGGTATCTATTGAGGCTGCTTTATCGTTCGGAAATTTATCTGCATTGTCACCTACACCGTCACCATCCGAGTCGACTGACTCATTTTCATCTGTAGGGAAAGCATCTAAAGAGTCAGCTACACCATCATTGTCAGCATCAGCATGGTACATAGCGTCTTGAGGGAATTTGTCCGTATTATCACCAATACCGTCGCCATCACTATCCATGGTTTCAGTTGGGTCTAAAGGAAATGCGTCTACCACATCTAATACACCATCGCCGTCTGAATCAAACGAATCGGCACTTTCTGGGAATGGATCGGCATTATCACCAATACCATCTCCATCGGTATCTACCGTTTCAGTTTTGTCGAACGGGAAGGCATCAGCGTTGTTACCAACACCATCTCCATCACTATCTTTCGATTCAGAAGCATCATTCGGAGCCCAATCTAGATGGTCAAGAACACCGTCCCCGTCGCTATCTAAAAAGCTACCACCCTCTCCTTCATCAAACTGTGAACGAGTTGGGTCATTTGGATACGCATCTAGTTCATCACGAACTAAGTCACCATCGCTATCTAAGAACTCGTCAATGATATATAACTCTTGCCCTTGTCCCGCATTTGCAGAGAAATATAAGCGGCCATTGGCTACTGTTAGCGCCGACACTTGCTCACTAACTAAATTATCATTTTCATCAATATTAACCGGGTTAAAGTCAGTCACTAACGTTGGCGATGAAATTCCATCCATCACCCATAACGAATCTTTAAAGTTGCCTTGATTGCCTTCAAAATATAAACGGTCGTGGTAAACCGTAAAGTGATTTGCGTCTTCAACTTGAGTTGCACCTGGTATCTTATTTGACAATAATTCTGGTGCACTATTTAACGAGTTGTAAATCCAAATTCTTGAACCACTATTAATTCCTGTACCCGCCGTGAATAATAAGTGACCTGCATAAACAGTCAATTTTGACGGAGCTTCTGTTTGTCCCTCGCTAGTAACATTACTCAATAGAGTGGGCTCGCCTTCACCTGTATAGAAATAAATTTCTTTACCAGTCGCTTCTTCCATTGTCGCTGTGAAGTATAAAGCGTTGTTATAAACAACCAATTCAGCTGGAGAACTTGAATTAGGATTACTATTGCTATCTTGACCAGGTAAATCAAATACTACTGAAGGGTTAATACCGGCTTCAACAGGCTGAGAATCATCATAAACCATTAACTCAACACCTTGACTAGCGGTGCGGCCTTGGAAATACAATTTACCTTTGTAAGCTGTGAAGTAATTAGGATTTGAAGGTTCTTCACCTAAATTAATGTCGGCTAATCTAACTGGCGCTGCATCACCATCTTTTACCCAAAGTTCATAATCACCCGTAATAGATGTTGTGGATGGAACTGGGCGAGTCTCGCCTGTTTGGGCGGAGAAATAGAGCTTGCCATTGTAGACATATGGGTTTTTGAAAGTGTCGCTATAATTAAAAGAATCACCAGGATTAAGATCTAAATCCGTAATCGTATTCGTTATTGGATCATACTCAAACATGGCATTTTTAGTAGAGATCCCAGAACTCTCTATAATACCTTGATAATAAATCTTCCCGTTATAACTAATTAAGTTATCAGGTCGAACCGCAACATCTTCAGAGTAGGTCGTTGATAATTTTTCCGGGGAAGAGCCATCGTAGTTAGCTCGCCAAAAAGCGTACCCATCTTCTGCATGAATACCTCTAAAATAGATTTTGTCACCTAAAGTAACGATATTACTAATTGAACTACCATTGGCGTTTCCAGAGTTTATTGATGGAACCATAACTGGCTCTGGTGCTGTTGCCGCATTAGCGCCTGTAGATAAAACTGTAGCCAAACTTGCAGCTACAACAGATCGCTTAAAGTTGTTGTCTATACCTTGCATTACGTGCTCCGTATTCATGTGAATTACCCAGTATCTTTTTGTACCGGTTTGTTGTTAATAGGGCTAAATATCGCTTTCTATCGCTTAAAACCGTTAATTCATCAAAACTTTAAAAATTGATAAATATTTAGCCATACTAGTGTTTTATATAAGTTAACAAGCAGAGTCCAAACGTGTTGTGTAGCATTTTGTACAATAAGAAATTTTGGAAAAAAGCAGGTGTTCTAAATGACGCTGAATAGTGGATTAGGCATTTTTGAGTAGGTATAAATAAAAAAGCCGGGTAGTTATGCCTACCCGGCGACGCTCTTCTGTTTAGGCTGGGATTAGTCTTTAAACGGAAGTCTTTAATGTCTCGTGTTCAAATGTAACCATTGATAGGTTTTCTTGATTTTGCTGTCCAATTGCCATCGGACACCTAACATTTGGGAGCAATGTTAAGTCAAATAATTCAGAAATTGGACCGTCTAGTCGGATCCATTCTTCTACAGATCCAGTGGTTAAGTTTATGATTTGCAATCCACACCATGCTGTTGAATCTTTATCAGCTAAGGCTTTATCCAAATCTAATCCTTCAAAACGTTCATATCTAGGTTTAGACAAACCCACCACGGCAAAATTACCATGAAGTCCTAAGCCGCGAGCGAAACCAGGTACAAAGGTATGAGGAACAAATTTCTTTTGCTCAAAGTCAACATAACCTAAATAACCTGTGCCAGAATTAAGCACCCATAACTTGCCCTCATGCCAACGAGGGGAATGCGGCATTGATAACCCTTCACAAACAATTTCATTGGTTTCTATATCAATAATAATGCCACCATCGTGACGGCGCTCACGCCAACCATCGATTGTGTCCGACTTACATACTGCTGTTACGTATTTAGGTTTGCTATCTACCATTGCCAAACCATTTAAATGGCAACGATCTTCTGGTACCAATTTAGAAATAAACTCTGGTTTCCAGATAGCTTTAAAGCTATGTGTTATTGAAGGAACGGCTAAACAATTATATTTTGTATTCACAAATACAATTGTACCGTCTTTTTGGATCCCTAATTCATGAATGTCTATTTCACCGGTAAATTGGGCATTACGTGGGACGTAACATTTATCAAACATCTTGTTGGCAACTTGACCTGCCTGTAATACATTTTCAAAACGCCAAACTTGATAAAGACCGCCCATATAGATGCGTTGTTCGTTACCAACAATACCCATAGCTCGTTGGAAAACGCGTTCATGGAATGACACCCTACCTTCTGGATCTGCACCTACAAAGTAGACTCGTCCCGATTGATAAGAGGTAAATGCCAAAGACATGTTATTGCGAACAATCCATTTCGATAAACCTTTAGAGCACGACTTTGTAACCGGCTCCTGCGCTGGTTGTTCAGTATTCTGATTTTCATCCGACGCTGGCAAATCAACAACTTGATCGGTTTTATCATTTGCTTTAGCGGTCGCTTTTTTAGTCGATGCTACTTTTTTTGTAGATGCTTGTTTTGCTGACGTTCTTTTTGCCGTCGCTTTTGATGCTGCCTTTTTAACGGGCTTCGTTGTTAGTTCTGCTTCTTTATTTTTTAGCTCAGGCATTGATAATCTCCAGGCCTTTATTGGCCTTTAAGCACTTACACAATTTTAGTGTCAACGATTCTATATCAAGCAACGTAGTGATTAAATAGCATACAGCCGTCGAAACCGTCATTTTAAGTAGCAATTTGTACAATCGTTTGATGCCATACTTATCTGTTTAACGCGTTCCAATACCAAGGCTCGAATTAAAAGAAGGTCACTACAAGCTTATTTGCCGAAAACACAAAACCCAGCATATGCTGGGTTTTGATGATTTTCACTATGTTAATCGGAGTAACATTCCTTTTTTTCTACTCCTTCTTTTGGCTTATCCTTGCAAGCCTCCTCCTCAAAGAACAACTCGGTGCGCCATGTCACGCCCTCAACTTTGTTGTCCAAAGGAACAAATGTCCATTGTGTTATCGCACTCACTAACGTCTCGCCATAGACTTTAGCTTCTTCCGACGATACCGCTGTGACTTTTACATTTGATGTTGTGCCATCTTTCTCGACATCAAATGCAATAGTCAACATCCCCGGTACTTCATCTTTCAACGCTTTTTGACTGTCACCTTTATAACTAGGACGTTCGTAATACCAAAATGATAACCCTTGAGATTTCATTTCTTGCTGACGCATTCGACGATATTCAGTTTTAACCGCATTTCTGCATCGTTTATATGACGTATAAGAACTGCAATCAGGTGCTTGCCATTCAACAATAACCGCCTCTGAGTCCACCTGTTCTGACGCCTGAGCTGCAAACCCAAATAACGCGATGGCGAATAAACCAAGGAAACGTATATTCATCATTTGTATGCTCCTTTTCCTGCGAAGTACTCAAACGGTAAAGGATCTACGCCCTCTACATCACAATCTGTGCTTGGTGCTCTCATTGGATCCGGTTTTTCACCAATGTGGCGGTCAAAAAAGTCTAACATTCTGCAAAATATTTGCTTACGTGATGACTGGTCTCTTGCACCATGCCCTGCGCGCGGGATTAACAAAGTCTCAAAACGATGATCTTGTTCTAATAAAGCATCACGCATGACCACATAGTTTTCGAAGTGAGCACGATAATCCAACATGCCATGCATCAAAAAGACAGGTGAATTAATTTTCTCCGCATTTGGCGCTGGAGACTGTGCTCTACGTTTTTCTTCGGTATCACCCAATGCCCAATTCAAGTAGTTTTTACCTGCTTTTCGCATTGCTACGTCACCGGTGTACATCATGACGTTTAAGTCATAAACACCAACATAACCAATCCCACATTTATATAAGTCAGGTTCCTTAACCAATCCCATTAATGTGGCATAACCGCCGTAAGAAGCACCGTAAATACAAACGCGATCAACATTTGCAATTCCGCTGTTTATTGCCCAGTAAGTTGCATCTGTTAAATCATCCTGCATCTCTAATCCCCAATGACCATACCAGTCGTATTGGAAATTTCGACCAAAGCCGCCCGAACCTCGATAATTCACAGCTAATACCGCATAACCTGCATTTGCTAAAATATTGCGCTCACTATTCCATCCCCATACATCTCTTGGCCCATGTGGTCCACCGTGAGGTAAAATAATCAGCGGTAAATTTTTGGCGTTTTTACCTTTTGGAACTGTCAGATACCCACCTATTTCTAATCCGTCTCGTGCATTAAAACGGATAGCGTGCGTCGTTGGCATTTCTTTCGGGTCGACCCAATCGGCACGATTAACAACAAACTTCAATGAGCCGTCAAACTGATTAAATATGTAATACTTACCTGGGTGTTTATCACTCGACACATGAATCAACCATTCAGTGCTGTCAGCCGTTTTAGAAGCAATCTGAATTGCTTGATTTGGAAACGCGGCTTCCATTTTCAATTGAACTTGAGCGTAATAGTTGTCTTCATCCAATATCACTACTTTTGGATAGTCATAATTTATTAAAGCCCCCCAGAAGTCACCATTGTCATCTTGAAACATTTGGCTTACATCAACTTTTGGATGACGATAAATGATTGTTTCTTCGCCAGTTTTGACATTCACTTTCACAACGGCTGAGGTTGGTGCACTAATCGTGTCACGGACATATAACCATTTACCATCTGAGCTATAACCTCTAGGAATACGCATTCCTTCATTTTCTTCGTAGCGAATTTCTTCCCAGCTACCATCTTCTTTTTTTGTTAATACAACTGTTGAAGAAAAGCTATCTGCCGCTTTACCTACCCAATGGGTAACTTCCCATTCGCCCGTTTCTTTATCTTTCTTACGTATTGGCGATGCCGCTCTAATTGGTGAACGATATAACTTAGTCGCTTCACCGGTATACATGTTTAATTTATAGATGTAGGTATAAGGGAATTTACTCATACCACTGCCCGATGGATAAACCGAGATTAAGTAGTTCTCAGCATCCAATGGACCAATCAATCTCATCCCTTCATTACCGCCGTAATCCGAAGTTTGACCTGACCATAAAATATCTTTACGCGAGCCATCAATGTCCATCCCGAGTAATTGACCAATGCCGCCAAAACCTTCGCTCATCTCCGACGCAAAGCCTAAACCTACAATGACACGCTTATCGTTTAACCATGTTACTGAGCTCACACCTAGTTTTCCGGCAAACTTCATTTCAGAAACCATTTCATTGGTTTTGCGGTTTATGATAAACGCATGCATTTCACCACTTGGTAATACCTTACCAGCAGCTAAAAACTTACCATTTGGTGATAAGCGCATATTGGCGTAAGACACACCTTTGAAAAATGTTTCAATAGGCACCTGAGCTTTAATACTTAGGCTTAATAAGCCTAATAGCACTGCTGCCGCTTTTACTAAATTTGAAAATTTCATTTCTTTCTCCTGCCATTTGCAGGCTTTTTACAGCCTGCAATGCATCCTTCTAGAATAATGGGTAACTAAATGACAATGCCACTGAACGCCCTAATGGCGATTGTAAATGTGACCAGTAGTAAGGCCAGCGAGGACTTGTTTCATCAGTAACAGGCATCTCATTTGTTAAGTTATTCACGACAAATTGTAAATTTAAGTGATTATCAAATGAGTAACTAACGCTTGCATTAGCTGTGTAATATGGCGGTAATTTCTTAGTACCAATGAAATTGTTAACCGCTGACTGGCGACGAATAAATAAGCTCGAATTAATACGTCTGAAACCTGTAAGATTATTTGAATAAGTTAAGTACAAGTTTGTTACCGAATTCGGCGTTGATAACCCCAGTTGTCCATCAACTAAACTAACGACTTCATCACCAGCAAAACGCAACCAATCATGTTTTAATGTTGCTGAATGACTAATACCAGCACCAAAACGGCCTAACGCGGCTGATTCCCAGTTCCCGTTTACGCGAATATCAAGCCCTTCTTTTTCCACAAATTCTTGGTTTTGTGGTTGAATGGTCACTCCGATTAATTCATTTGTTACCGAATCACGTTGAATTCTTGAATTTACATCTTCACAGAATTGGCTATCTGAATTACGTTCACCATTTTCACACTGCCATTCGCCTACAAATAGGTCGAAAGCACTTTCACTGGTTACCATGTCGTTCAGGCGAATTGACCACCAGTCAATCGATACACCAAAATTTAAGTTTGGTGAATACGCAAAACCGATGCTTTTTTCTGAACCTTTCTCTTCTTCCAATTTATCTGAACCACTGCGCGTTGAACGAATAATCGATGAGCTACAGTTCCCAACAAATGCTTCGCCGTCATAACAACCTGGTGATAATAAATCAGTCGCCCCAGTGAATCCCTTTGATTCACCGTAGATATTAAACATATCTGGTGCTCGGAAACTTTGTGACATACCACCACGCATTTTTATCGCTTCCGTTAACAAATAAACAAATTTCGCTTGGGAGGTTTGACGTCCGCCGATTGAGCTGTCGTCGTTATATTCGTCATAACGAGTCGCTAACGTTACCTCTAACTTTTGAGTTAATGGTAAACGAAACTCAACGCCTGCGGCATAACGTTCACGAGTACCTTTGGCGTAAACTGAACCGATATTCATCCAGCTCAATCCGTCTTCTCCTAGTGCACGTGCATCTGGCACCACTTCGGTAGTTGAACGGTTGTAATCCAGCACCAATGCCATTTGCATTGGGTTATATAACAATCCAAAATCCGATATTGAACCTGCTAATTTAGCTTGGAAAGACGACGCGGTTGAACTGGCTTCAGTATTAGTTTGGCCCACTAATAAATCTCGATCCGCAGAAGCGTCTCTAAAAATATTATTGACAAAGGCATCATCAAAAAAGTCATTGTCGACTTCATAAGTTGTTTCAGCGACTTCTGAATAATATTCACTACCTTCAAACAACCACGCTTCAACAGCTTCTTTTTTCAATGCATCACTGGATTGAGTTTGGTCATAGCGTGAGTTAGAAATTGATACATCCCATAACCAATCTTCGTTGAACATTTCAAAAATACCTTCAACCCCAACGACACCTGTAACAACATCCATATTGTATTCAGATTCTGAATAACCTAAATCTGGCGCAAATGAACGACGTGAGACATACAAACGGTCTGAACGTAAACCGCGTTCACCATAGACATAACCGTTCCAGTTTAACGAAGGATTTGAACTTTTTGCCTGAGCCGATGACACTAACAACGTTGCAAAACCAGTTACGTCATTAGTAAAGTCGTAACGACCATCTAAGAAAAATGACACTTTGTTGTAATCTGAATTCATGGCAATGCCTTCAGAACCATCATACGTACAGGCTTGTTTTCCAACATCGCCGGTGCTTTCTGATGCCGTCATATTTCCTTGCATGTCTTCACAAGCCATATCTGGCGATACGTAAGGATTATCCTGTGAGATTTGACCTGCACGATACTCTGCGGCTGATATTGCTGTCGTTGTATAACGGCGGTCTTGTAAATATGGAACTTCATCCGCGCTTGTCGCTTTTGAAGTAAAAGCTTCGATACCGTACGTTAACGACCCTTTACTCCAGGCGTTTCCGCTAATGAAAGAAATGTTACCTGTACCACCATAACCTTCTTCAAAGCCGCCGAAGTAGCCTGAAATCGACGTTTGCTCCATGTCTCGTTTGGTGATGAAGTTAAGTACCCCACCAACGGCGTCCGAACCATAAATAGCCGATGCCCCTGAACTTAAATATTCAACACGAGCAATAGCACTTCTTGGGATTGAACCTAAATCCACCCCGTTTTGTTCTCCACCAAATGGCAATGGGTAATCTGCAACTCGGCGACCATTGATTAGTACCAATGTACGTCCGGTGCCTAATCCTCTAAAATTAGCTTCCTGTGCGCCGACGGTAAAGCCCGATAACAAGTTACCTGAATCACCCTCTGAATAACCTGAGTTCTCTGACAAAGACTCGATTACATCGGCAATTGTCAACAACCCTTTTGCTTTCATCTCTTCTTCATCGATGATGGTCATTGGCTCTGCACCGTCGTAACCTTCACGTGGTATAAATGAACCAGTAATGACGATGCGCTCTACAGTTTTATCTTCTTTTTTCTCTTTCGACGCTACTTTTTTATCGCTTGTTTTTTCAACTTGCGTTAAATCAGCCGAACTTTTATTTTCTGTTTCTGGAGCTGCAAGGGCAACTGAACTCAAAGAGCCCAATAACAATAAAGATACTGCACTGGCTAGCTTCTTTTTATTAAATATCATGATATATCCTAATAACTTAAATACTTTTCCGTAGAGGGGCTAAGCCCCTCCAACCTTTTACCAGCGGTAGCCTGCTGAGAAACCAATTGAGAAGCCATTTTTGTTTGCTTCGCCATCGTAAATGCCGATCAAACTCTTAATGCTCCACTCTTTAAATACTGCATTCACACCTGCATCAAATTGGTAGCCAGTACCACTGATGTCACTTAGGAATGACACATCATTAGAAATAACTTGATTTTCAGCTGCTGTACTTACCACATTCAATGTTGCATATGGTGTGACTGAACCTGTTGATAATTCATAGTATTTGTCTAAGTGAACCCCTGCTTTTATTTGCTGGCTTACATCATTGTCAAAGGCATAGTTATAGGCCGATGTCGAATCTGTAAATCCGTCAGAGCTGACTTCACTTGTTAACAATTGAACATGTGGTATGACGTTATATCCGAATAACTCGAGCTTATAACCTGCCTCTATTGAGCCACCTAGCACCTCACCTTTTGTTCGAGCTGATGAGTCATATGCTGTTAGTTTCCCTTCAAATTTAGTTTGGTTTAATACCGCATCTAAATAAACGTCACCTAGCGTGTAACCTACTGAGATAGCTACAGAAGTCATATCTAAGCTGGCCGTAGATTGTTGTTCACTTTGAGAGGAATCCGCATTACCTTGACCAACGCTAAAACCGAAGGTTAAGTCAGATACTTTGTATTGTGCTGAGACATTTAAGCCACTCATTCGTTGAGCAAACGTTAAGTCTTGTGCTGCAACATCACCGGCCACGGCCATGTCAGAATCAGTATGGAATGAATCAACTGTTGCGCTAAAGCCATCAGAACTATCACTTCGGCGTGTGAAGTGATTTCCAACACTCTGTGCCCAGTAATTTGACGCCATATGAGAGATACTGCTAGCCGTTGCACCTAATGAAGACAAACCAAACGATACTTTAAGTACTTGCTGTCCGTTCTCTTCGACTTCTTCAGTATCAACAATTGTTCCTGCAAACGAGCCTGTTGCGCCTGCAAATGAAATGTCTTTCAGTGTTTGTTCACCAGTTGCCGTTACTAATGCTCCATCAGCTTCGTCATTTGAAAGTAAGATATAACTCGCTTCACCTTTCAATTGGCCTGCCGGAGCAATTGCCACATTTAAGCTACGCGCATAAAACTCTCCATCAGGTTGCTCAGTACCAACTTTTAAATCTCCTTCGATGATAAATTGGTCATTACCGTCCATGCCAACTTCTAACATCACTAAACCTGCATTTGTGCCAGTAGTTAAGAAGTTCATGTCACCTATAACTCGTAATTCATCAGACGAGCTACCGTTTATCGAAGTAATAGAAACATAACTGTCTGTCGCTGAGTAATGGTTCATTTCGCCAGACTCACCAAGGTTAATGACGTTATTGCCAGCAAATGAAATATCACCGAACGTGTTATTGAAAACGTTAGTACCAGCACCAAAATCAAATGTATTATTTTCTAATACGACTTGACCAGCAGCCGTTCTTGCCGCGTTCAAATTATTATCAAATACATCATCACCATCAGTTGTGGTTATATCACCTGTAATAACACCGCTATTAAAAATAGTTGTATTAACATCGCCTGTAACCATGACAGCTTTTTCGGTAGCTAACATTTGACCAGAGTTGACGATAGATAAACTGCCATTACCAACTTCTGCACCGTCTATATGAGCTTGCACCCCCACTCGAGCGTTGATAACGCCCTCATTTCCAACTTGAGCAATAGCGTTTACAGCATCAACTGTGACAGTTTCCCACTCTTGGACCATGATTTGGTCACCAAATTGGTCTAGCATCAAGAAACCATTTTCATCGCGAAGCTCAACCATATCTGGAGCCATTTCTACAGTTGAAACGAGATCACCATTTGCATCTTCAACAAATACAATTGATTCTTCTCCGTTAATCAAAACTGGGCTGAAAGATAAAGTGGACTCTTCAGTTTCGTTAATTGAATTAACTGAAACTTTAATACCAATATCAGAATTAATTTCATTGCGGTTAACTAGCAATGCTTGGGTAAGATTTTCGACTACGATCCCTGACTCAACTGCATTGATCACACCATCATTATAAGCGGTAGCCAATGTCGCTTTATCAGCGAAGGCTAATTCAACACCTGTCGCCGAGTTACCTGAGCTTAGGCGCTTATTATCACCAGAAATAGAGATACCATTGGTCGCATTGATGGTGCCGTTATTATTCGTATTTTGTTGAGATATTGAGCCTAAACGGACCTGAGAACGGTTTACTGAACGAATAATATAGGCTTGCTCTAAACCGTCATTGGTTAAGATTGCATTGCCATTTTCGTCTACTATTTTTTGTGTTGAATATTTTTCACCAGAATCATCTGAATACGTAAAAATACCATCATCATCCGCCACAACAACTAATGGAGTTCCATCTTCTCCATTAACTCTTGTATATATAGTTAGCGTAACTTTTTCATTATTTTCGTCATAGGTATATTTAGTTAACGGGCTGTCAAATTCTGTGTTGGCTATGGCAATTGACTCTATACTGATACCGTTTGAATTTTCGCCACCAGTAATAGTACCTCCATTGTAGGTAGTGCCAGATAAACCTAAAGTATGCATTCCTGAACTTTGGTTTCCAACTTGTAAGTCACCAACATTTATAGCGTTTGATGCATAAGATTCTGCTCTCATGCCGTCGGATCCATTACCTACATTAATTTCACCTGCATTTACGGTATACGCTTGATAAAGACCTACCGTGCTCATTCCAAATGAGTCGTCACCGGTTTCAATGATACCTTGACCGAAGTTAATCGTGCCGGCAAATACAGCACGGTTCTCCATTCCAGCAACGTTTTCGCCACCGGTAATTGAACCTTTATTAAGCAACGCACTTTGGACTCCACCACTTTGTTCACTCCATGCATTGCCCAAAGCACGCATACCAGCTCCACGCTGGAAGAAGTCAAAGTTGTTATCGTTAGGGCCATTATCACCAATGGTAATATCCCCTTCATTTAGCCCGTAAGCATACAAGCCAAAGATTGCCATGCCATTTGCATTATCACCTGTTGTGACAGTTCCATAGTTTTTAGCAGAGGCTGTATAATCATATTCAACGTTTTCGAAATTTTCTTTTGTCGTACTTACGTTGGAAACAAAAATACCGTGAGCCATTTCACCAGTCACTATTTCGCCATTATTAATGGCCACAGAATACGCATCTAAACCACCAGCAACTGCTGAAGTGATGCCACCTGATTGGCGATAGTTATAACTGTCTCGTCCTCCTTCAGCAGGACCTACTGTATGGCCATTTCCAACTTTTACATAACCATCATTTTTGACATACGACGGACCGTGCCAGCTTTGAGAAAAGATGCCCTGACCTAAATCACCAGTAATAATAACCCCAGTTTCAGAGTTAATAATTCGATGACTTGCAAAACCTTCAACCGTAGTATTACTTGCGCGGATGCCGTGAGAGTACGTCCAAAATGCGTTATATGTTTCAGGCGCGTTATGGTGGAACCCCTTGCCTACTTCAATGGTTCCATTATTTATAACTTCGACTTCACCAAACTTTTGTTTAACTGAAATAGCGTTAGATTTATCGCCTAATTTGATATTACCGTCATTAATAATGGTAGATTTAGAGAATATGACACTACTCGCACCGAGAACCTCGTCATCGCCACGTCCATAATGAGCAGCTATCGTTGCATTGCTGGAAACGTTAGCCCCCATTGCAGTTAGCTGAATACCGGTTGTAGTTAATGGCACTTCTGCTAAAGCGATTTTTTCACCCGCATTGTTATACACATACAATGTATGCTCAGGTGTTGTATTATCTTCTGTCAGTATTATGTCGCCACTACTGACCAGTAAAGCGTCCCCTTCACCTTGACCAGCGAACTGAGCGATAACATCAGCATTAACACCAACAGCACCAACTTCTAAATTACTCGTACTCATAGTTGCAACATGATTTATGTTGATTGCAACAGAACCTGTTTCCAGTAACTCAATATCACCTTGGCTGTTAACATAAGTCTCACCTAAACCTGATGACATAATACCAACGGAGTCCCGACTAATTTTTAACTCACCATTATTAACAATAGTGGTGGAACCATTACCCGCCGCATATATACCAACCGCCGAATTGGCTAAACTCAAATCTAAATCACCATTATTGGTGATTTCTATATCCCCTCTATCACCTATATATTCGCGAACGTTATGGTAATATTTATAGGTTACTTCTGAGTATATTTTTACTGCTTCGTTATCTACAAATTTAGTCCCTATTTGCACAGCCCCGTCAGCAACAACTGTTTTGTTTTGAGCTTCGTCTATTTCATTGTAATAAGAGTTTGCAAGGTTAACGGTTGACGCTACGATAGCGCCGCCACCAGTCCCCTCTGTCAAAGTAACATCACCAGAATTGGTAATATCCACAGAGTCACCCGATGGATTGTGACCAAATACGCCGTTACTCCCCGCACCTACAGTTAACGCGCCATCATTGGTAATGGTCACTTCTGTATCACTGCTATCCACATTATAAAACGTAATGTCATTATAAATGTGCTCACGAGTAACCTTTTGCTCATTGCCATTAACATCAACTGTTTCAGTTTCTGACCATGTGTGATCGTATTGGAATACATCTTTAACTACTGAGCCAGTCCCCACAGAAATAGCTTGTGCGTTATAGCCAGTCGATAAATCTCCTGTATTTTCGATAAGCACATCACCAGTTTGAGTACTGACACTGATACCTTTAGCTCTGTCTCCTATCGTGATTGCACCGTCATTTACTACTTCAATATTACCCGATACAGATGCAACTTCGACACCTGTAGCACTAACCGTCAGGGTATTAACACCGGCAGGTGAATGTAGTCTTCTGCCATAAGCCATAATGGCGGTATCATCTAGACCATCATCATTTTTATCGAAGGTGTCGATTTGTGAGAAACCAGTTTTAATTTCAACTGTTCCATCAATTAAATAGGTCACTGAGTCACCAGAGCCAACCGTAATGTCACCCGAATTTTCGATCAGGATATCCCCAGCTTCTGAGCTGGCGGTAATTCCAATAGAATCTTTAGTTGTTAAGGCTCCTTCTGGGGCAACCACAATAGTGATATCTTCGCGACTATCATAGTTATCCATACGTTCAGCTATGCCAGTTTTCTCTTCATCAGACAAAACAAATCCAGCACTTTCTAATTCAGCTATTACTTGGTCTGGCGTTACATCAGCACCAAAAGTAACTGCTAAATGTTCATCAACATTATCCCAGGCTGGTTCAGCTAAAAGCGCTGCGACTTGTTCAGATTTTTCTTCATCTGTAAGGCTATCATCCGCATTGATCGCTTCTATTTGTAAATCTCTTTGTGCAGGGTTTAATAACGAAACCTGAATACCATTAGCTGCAGTATCCATCGTTCCGATAACCACAAATTGAGCAGGATTCACTCCTAATTGTGTCGCCAAAGATTCTGTGAAACCAACATCTGTGTAAGTCTTTTCGTATTGATCTGCTCCAACAACTTCCGCATTTCCTGCTTCAATATCACCTGAATTTCCGATGTACACTTCTTCAGTGCCAGTTTCATGAATGTCGATTGGATCAATTAAGCCGTCATTTGCCGCAACTTTAGTTAAATCTGCGACGGCAAAGCCTACGGTTTCATCCTGCACGGATTTGCTAGTTGCCGCACTCACTTCACCCACAGTTGTTGCTGGCGGTGTAATATTTTGAGCTAACGCTGCAGGGGCAAATGCCAACGAGCTTGAAACCGCGACAGAAGTAAATAACGCATGCCGAATGGCATTAGTTAACTTCCTATGAACGGAAGGAATACTTTGTGTTTGAGACATACTTAAAATCCTTACTAGATTTGGTTTTACTAGTTATATGAATTAATGAATAACAATTATTCGATTGCAGGATTAAACAAGAGCGTGCGCAAAATATCCAAAGCATTTATGTACCGAATTGTACGGGGGGCTTGTCCTCTTCTATAAAATAGGGGTAGACTCAGGTCATCATTTTAAGAACTTTATTTATTAACTATGAAAGTTTCATCGACTAATAGATGTTTTCTATTGGCTTGTTTCGGTTTTATATTTTCAACCACTGTACTTGCTACAAATACAAACCAACCAGAACCAAAACAGGCGCCAAATCAGCCCATTATTCCTGAGTCTGAGCCAAAACCGGTTGATATCGCTGAAGTGGAACTTGCCTTAAATGGCGGTTATGCGGCCTTCGATAGCGCCCTAACTAAAATCGACGATACAGGGCCCTATTCCATTGTTACCAATGAGTTCAACTTTCAGATTTCTGCAGGATATGGCGTAGTAGAAAACCCACTTGCCGCGAGAAATGACCTACAAGTTTATGTTTTACCGGAGTTCAGCTATTACGGTGAAAGGTTCTATCTTGAAAATTTTGTGATGGGTTATTCCTTATTAGAAACCGACAACTTTATCATCGATGTATTTAGCTACTTCAATGATGATGGCTACTTTTTTGAACTAGATGGTCTTGAAAAACTAACAATTTCGAGCATTTTAGATTTTTCCGTCAACCGACCGCTCGGTGGGCGTGATAGATTTCCAATGGAAAGAGAATTTGACGAAATTGATCGCGATTTAAGTTACATGGGGGGATTCGTGACCTCGTATCGTTTTCAAAATTGGGATGCCAAATTCATTGTAAGTACGGATATAAGTGGTGTGCATGACGGGCAGGAAGCCAGTTTTAAGGTCCGTCATATGAAAGTATGGGATAAAGTGACCACTGCGGTAAGTGCCAGCGTTATTTATAAGACACATGATTTAATTGATTACTATTATAAACTGCATCCCGGTGAGTTTTTTCTTGGTGAAAACCTTTCTTTGGGCAATGCGATTAATAAATCGGCAGAACTATATCTAAGCTACCCATTTAACAAACATTTTTCTATGAAGTTTTTACTTAGGCACAGCTGGCTCGATAGTAATTTAACTACCTCCCCTCTTGTTGAAAAAGACAATTTCACTTCAACATTTGTCGGCTTTAGTTATAGGTATTAACGTGAATAGATTTGCTCTAATTGTATTTTTGACATGTTTTGTAGTTAACGCCTATGGGGTTGAAAAACCAAATGTTTTGGCGATTTCACCGGAAATGTGTGTCACACATATTGGTAAAGAGCATTGCCAATTAGAGTTTAATATCAAAGTCGAATTCCAAGACGTGACCGACTTTTGTATTGTAATCGACGACCCCCATTTTGTTGACTGCTTTGTTCAAACCGATAAATTATTAAAACGATATTCTTTGCCGTTAACTGAAAGTACATATTTGCAGATTAAAGACAAAAATGACGAATTGTTAGCAGCTCAATTGTTAAGTGTTGCCAAAATTAAAGCTAAAAAAACTCGCCCTAGGCGAAATTTAGGATGGGTACTATTTTGAACGAGACAAAATTTAACTTATTACTTATCGAAGATGACCAGCCACTTGCTGAGCTGACCAAAGAGTATTTAGATGACTTTGAGTTTGTAACGACGTGGGTTGAAACGGGTGAAGAAGCGAGAGCCGCTCTAAACGCCAATTCATTTGACTTAATTATTTGTGATGTGAATCTGCCTGACATTCAAGGCTTTGAATTAATAGAGCAATTGGCATTACCAGTTCAGTTACCCGTCTTGTTTTTAACTGCCTTGTCCGACAATGACTCGCAAATAACAGGGTTAAACTCAGGTGCATGCGATTATATCGTAAAGCCAGTTGAACCCGTCTTACTATTAGCACGCATTAGAGCCCATTTGAGACATTCTCATCCCGCGGCGGCAGGTGATATTATTCACATTGGTGATCTAAAACTTGATAACTTACACAAACAAATGGATTACAACGATGTAAATATCAAATTGACGAACCAAGAGTTTGAGTTAATCTGGTTTTTTGTCGCGCATGGAGACAATGTGATAAGCAGAGAAGTTATCTTCTTAGACTTGATAGGTCGGGCTTATGATGGCGTTGACCGCTCTGCTGATTTAAGAGTGAGTCGCTTTAGAAAAAAAATGGAATCCATTGGTAAAAAAGAATTGTCTATCGAATCCATTCGCAATAAAGGATACATCTTTAACTACTGGGCTCATATCCGGTGAAACAAAATAACTTCCTACGTTTTTACGTATTATTTTTTGTTGTCGCCTGCTTATTTATTATAAGTTTTACTCAATTATATAAAGTCTACTTTGCCCCCCCGCTCTACCATACAGTTAATGTAGACGACATATTTACAGGCTTGCAAAATAACACTTCTGCCGAATTTAAAATCATTGAAAAAGCGAATATCCAATTACCATTAGAATTACAAGATTCTTTAGAACAAAACGAAATCATTGCCTATTCGGTAGGTGTAAACAGTTATTATGTTAAGGCGTTGAATCAAAAAGAAGTAATTCAATGGGGCCCCGTGCCTGCAGAGGAATGGGAAGAACCTAAAGATTCTTTGAGCATATTTATTTTTTACTGCACCTTAGCCTTAGTCTTTTTAATGTTATTAAGACCATTATTTAGAGATGTGGCTTATTTACAAAAATGCGCAATTGAGTTTGGCATTAAGCCCAGCTCTCAACCCTTAAACACATCGCCTAAATCAAGCGTATTTCCATTGGCTCAAGCATTACATAAAATGAGCCATCAATTATTAGATCAAATACGATTACACAAAGATCTTTCTAATATCATTGCTCACGAGGTAAGAACTCCACTCGCTCGGATGAAATTCATCTTACAAAGTATTTCGGCTGACATTCCTGAAAAACAATTAGCTCGATTTAAACGCGATATTAACGCATTAGAAACGCTGGCCCATGAATATTTAGAATTTGGCCGTAGTCAAATCACCGATGAAAACTATATGGAAGAGATTGATCTGTATCGCTTTAGTGAAGAGATGGAAGATAAATACATTGAAACCGGAAAACAAGTAAGTTTTATCCCCCCGAGTTCAAACTATACATTTAAAGCAAATAGCTTGCAGTTGGATCTCGCGTTATCCAATCTAATTAATAACGCTCTGCGTTACGCAAAAAGCAAAATTGAAGTGTCTATACTGGTAACAGAGTCTAATATTGATTTTATCGTTGTAGACGATGGGCCGGGATTTTCACAGACTCAAAAATCCAGTGCCAATGGCGAGAACCATCACGGCTTTGGCCTGGGGCTTTATATTGTCAAACAAGTCGCCCTTAGGCATAACGGCAAGTTTACGATTGATGCGAGCACCGAGGGTGGTGCAAAAATGACAATACAACTTCCAATAAATTAAGATAACTTTAAATTAAGTATTAAGTGCTCTTTTACCTATCCCAAAACCGACAAAAAATGACTACGCGAACTTTATGCCAGTAAAGTCTGAGCGGCTTGAGCGATAATAATTGTGACCATAATAGCCTTGTGAACGTCTCGCTTTGTTCATGATGACACCACCGACTTCAACTTTCGCTTGTTTTAGCTCTTCTAATACATTGGTTAAATCAGCTTTATTAGTTTTCTCAGCATCAACAACCAAATAGATACTGTCGACATGTTTAGAAATAACATAAGCGTCACTCACCGACATAATTGGTGGGCATTCGATAACAACGCGCTCGTATCGAGTCTTAAAGAACTCGATAACCTTGCTTAATCGCGGTTGTGATAAATACAACAATGGGTTTTTAGCAACAAAACCTGCCGGTAATACATCAAAGCCGTAGCCCTGTTCGCGGAAGATACAATCAGATAATTTACTCTTTTTGGCAATTAAATTAGTAAGCCCTGGTCGGTTTACGTCTTGGCATAGAGTATTGCCAATAGAAGGAAAACGCAGGTCACCGTCGATAAGTATAACTTTCTCTAATTCCGAAAAACTCGCCGCTAATTGTATCGATAAGGTCGACTTTCCGTCGTTTGGTGTAATTGACGTAACTGCAATCACTTTTTGAGCTGCAAGTTTGTTGTCGAGTAAAATGTTTGTTCTGGTGGTTCTGAGCGCTTCAAAAAACTGCTCGTGTTTGTTCATATCCAACGCATAAAGCGGTTTGTCTTTGTTTTTGGTTACTTTAATTTTTGGAATAATGCCAACAAGTTTAGTATCAAATTGACGCACTACCTTTCTGAACTGGATAATTTTGTTGGCTAAAAACGCCTGAATAAGGACAAACGTCATGGCGATAAAGCCACTTAATAAAATACACAGCGCCATAATTAACGGTTTCTTTTTATTATCCGCTTTAGTCGCCACTTCTGCTTTTTCGACCAAAAGTACATTTGACGCATTTGCCAAATCCTGCATCATGTTTGATTCTTTTAGCTTTTTAACTAGGTTTTCATAAAGTTGTAAATTGGCGTCGAACTCTCTGCGAAGCTTTTGGTAATCAAACTCAATAGCGCCGAGACGTTTTAATCGTTGATTAGATATATGCAATTGTTTGTCGACCGAAAGCAACTTTGACTGCCAAAGGCTGAATTTTTTATCGAGCATATTTACATGATCTTTAAAGTCTAAAACCACTTTCACTTTTGCATCTTCTAACGATTGTTTGGCTTTTTTAAATGCGGGATGTTTTGTGCCGTAGCGCAACTTAACTTGCGCAAATTCGAGTTGCCTATTGTTAAACTCATTCTTAGAAGCCATTATCGTCGCCGACGTACTAAACCCAGGTAAATTGGCCAATTCTTCTGGGGATTTTTCGTATCGAGTGACCTGCTCTTTTAGCAATTTTAATTCATCGATATTGCTCGACAAAGTTAACTTTTCTTTTGTCATCTGCGCCATTTTTGACTTTTCTATGGCGATGGCACTATTGATATCAACAAAGTCATTTTCGTTTTGATGCTCAACTATCTTGGCTTCTGCATCTTCCAAACTAATTTTCACACCGAGTAATTTAGTAGATAACCAAGCTGATCTATCTTGATTTTTGCCTTCCAATAGTTCTTGCTTAAAGTTAATAAACGTTTTGGCAATATCATTAGCGACGGTGGCGGCATGAGTTGCAGATAAAGAAACATAACTGACTCTAACTAAGTTGGTGCCAGATGTTTTATCTATCTTCATATTTTTACTGAGCACATCAATCGCATGGCTTCTGCGGATCGACGTATCATTATACGTATTAGAAAACTTGTCGTTGTTCAGAATATATTCAGGGTGTTTAGTCAGGTGCAAATTGTCGACGATTTGGCCAGCAAAGCGTCGACTTTTAAGTAACTCTAATTCAGTTTCAGTATCGTCTGCGGCAGATAGCCCTCCGCTCATAATGCTCGCCATTGCGTCGTTATTTGAGTTTGACTCTTTGAACATAATGAGGATAGACGAGGTAAAACGGTCTGGGATAAGCGTCAAATACTTATACGTTCCGGCAGCACACATAATGACAAACAAAATGATAAACCATTTACGTTGCCACAAGATCGTAAATAGTTCGCCAAGATCTATTTCCTCCTCATGGTTAATTAATTGGTTTTCGATTTGCGACATTAAAAGAAGCTCTTTTCTATTTTAATGACGTCGCCAGGCATGATGACCGTTTGTTTTTCGGCGGCAAAGGATTGTTGAGGATAGCCTCTTAGAATGATCCACTTGGAGCTAGACGCTCTGTCTTTTAAACCGCCCGACAATGCTATTGCTTGCTCTACTGTAAGTTCGGCTTGGTATTTATAACTGCCTGGGTTTTTCACTTCGCCGTGTATAAAAAACGGACGATATTGACGAACAATTATGGTGATATTTGGATTAACCAAATAACCATCGCGATACATGTCTTCAATTTTGGATTTAGCTTGTTTTGCGGTTAGGCCCTCAAGTGGAACTTGACCTACGAGTGGTAAGGAGATATTGCCGGCTTGGCTGATCTGTGCCTTTGTAGTGAGCTCTGACTCTTGAAAAACATATATTTCAACTTCGTCACCTGGCCCCAGCTGATATTCAGCTGCTCCGAGTAAACTTGAAACCAATAACACACATTTTATTATTGTTATTTTTATTGTTGTTATTATTCTCATAACAAACGCCAAAGCACCCCTATACTCCACTGGTAACCATCTAGATCGTAACGATCGCGCGAATCGTCATTACTATACCAATGGATTGCTGTATGTAAGTTTAGCTGCTCAAGAACCCGATATGCGATTGAAAACTGGGCGAGTTCTTGCTTACTTTTTATTGTATCGCCATATTGACGAGTTTTAGCACTAAGTTCAACTGTCATATTCACGTTATCGGTTAATAAATACCTTAAATCGGTAGCTATTTCGACTGTTTTCGCCGAAATGAAGCTTTCGTCGTTAGAATCCTGTGTATCTTCGCTAATACTGACGTTCCAAATCAAGTAATCAGAAAGGTTCAGATTGTTGGTCATTTTCCAAGAAAACGTGTCGTCGCTTTTATCTTTAGAAGAGTCTTTTGAGTTGCTATTCCCCACTAAAAACTCGATTCGGCTATTGGACAAATAGGAGGTTTTAAAGCCCACTAACAACTGATTTAAATTAAGCGTCGACTCAGATGAGCTTGCAAATGACTTTTCAAATTGACTAAATTTATACTCAGCGACCAAAAATGTATCTTCTGTTATGCGATTTTGAAAACGCGTATTCAAGTTTTGCCTTGTATCTTGCCCATAATTGATAAACTTCTCAGTTAACGCTAACTCATCATTCATATGTTCGTAAGTCAACATAAGAGCGCGTTTAGCTTGGTCTGAGCCAAAGTTAAATCGACTTGTATAGGCTTGGGTATTCGTTAAATTAAATGGTGACTGAACATCTCGATAAACCGCGGCCATGGGGTCTTCACCCGTTAACTGTTCAGAAGTCACAGCAGATAAGTCCCAATTTACGTTTGGACTTAAAAATATACGACTACCTAGGGATAAGTTGTAATTCGTATGGGCAGCAAATGTTTCTGAATCAGGTTGCAATTGGCTTATATTTCCGCCAACTTTAATACCAACACCTTGGATCAATTTAGTTAAATGAGATTGAATAAATACGGAAGAACTTGCGCCACTTTCATCAGCGCTGTGAGTTTGGTGTTCGGCACCAATTTCAGCTTGAAAAGTTTGTTCTTCCCAGCCATTGGAAAAGCTTAAATTGGACAAAAATAAGGTAATTAATACTAATACTGTACGTAACATTCTCTAAAACGCCTATTCACTCCCTGTTTATTTATAATTATTTTCCTGCGCAGTAATTTACCCAATTAGTGCGCAATTTGACACTACTTTCTCACATTTTTTGTATGGGTATTATTTAGAACCGCTCAATTCGACTAAAATAAACGCATTATTGTGTGGAATATATCCTCAAAAATGAAGAGATTGGATGATAAACTTACATCGCTACCGTTAGTGACAAGTTACGTTAAATGGCGTTGTTTGGGCTTTTTTAGATAACGTTTGTGGATTTTTGCGAAGACTCTGCGGTTTTACAATACCTTTCCATGCCACTAACCCAGCGGTGTGACTTGCCGTGTAAAACATCAATTTATGAATGTTCCGCCAACTTAACCAATCTATTGAATTAGATAAGTCGACGAACTGAATTTGAGCTGTGCTTTATGAGTTCTTACAAAATATAGGTTCCATTTTTTTCTAAGGTTATCTCTTTAGTCAATTTACCATTGGCAAAAATCCGAAAGGTTCCCCCATGTTTTGCATATATCGTTGCATTTGTTAACAGGCCTTTGTCCCAACTGATATCAACTGTAAAACCTCCACGGGCCTTTAGCCCCCGAATACTGCCTTGTTGCCATTTTTTCGGTAAGGCGGGAAGCAAATCGAGAATATAAGGTGCGTTGATTAACGTTCGAGGCGGCGTTACCGCGATAAACTGCCCTGTTTTTTTGGGATCTTCTTGATAGGCAACAAACGCTGCTTCTTCTATGTTTTGTGCGTTGGGGTTAATGCTACGAAGATGGCTTTGTAACAACATTTCAGCCACTGCAGCCCCAGCTCCTAGATTTCCATCTATTTGCCACGGTTTACCATTAAACATATTGTCAGCTTTTTGGGTTAATACTAAGTCGTCTAAATAACTTAACGCTTCTTCGCCGTTTCTTAATCGAGCCCACAAGGCCGAGCGCCATGCCGCAGCCCATTCTCCGCGCTTAATACGAGCCATCATCACTTTTTCACTCGCCGCGCTGAGTTTAGGGGTTGTCAGCGGTGAAAAGTCACGACCTGGATGCAATGCAATGAGGTGTGACAAATGGCGGTGCGTATTTTTAGGATCGTCTAAGTCTGCTGGCCATTCTTGGATCATGCCATGGGCATTAATTTTTTGTGGCGTTAACTCCGGGATAAGCTTTTGTAATGCTTCTCGGAATTTAACATCTCGGTTTAATACCGTAGAGGCTTCGATGCAATCAGTGAACAGATTAACAAGCAACTGCTGATCATAACTTGCCCCCCACGCTTGTTTGTTATATTTGCCAAATTCATCCAATAAAAAATAGTTTTCAGGTGACCAGGTTGGGTAAACGAGTTTTGTGCCGTCTTGCCACGGCGCAACATGACCTGCAAAAAATTCACATGCGCCTTTTTGCACTGGATAAATGTCTTCTAAATACGCGACGTCTTTATTAAAGGCATAGTGCTCGAACAAATGTTGAGTCACCCAATGCCCACCCTGTTGCATACGACGACCATGTACGTTTTGGGCAGTAAAGCCATATACATTACTGTTAAGTCCAATAGACCACCCCTTGTTAACACCAAACGTTTCCATTGCGGTATGTTGCCCAGACCTCGCAACCACTTTGGTCCAATTAACGAAGGGTTCAAATGTTTCTGATAAATTGGTTGTTTCGGCTAACCAATAGTTCATTTGGATATTTATATCCGTATGGTAATCAGAATTCCAAGGTGGTTTTTCTAATGTATTCCACAGGCCCTGTAAATTGGATGGTACTGACGCATTGCGTGAAGAACTGATATGTAGATAGCGGGCATAATTAAAGTATAAAGGGTAAAGCTCAAGTGGCTTTCCTTGGGTAATTAATTTGTCTGTTGGTAAATCAGATAGCTCTGCGTTTAGCTTAAACTCGACCCGCTGCATCAATGAATTAACGTCAGCTACGTGATCAGTTTTAATCTTGGAGTAGCCTTTGGCAATGGCTCTATTAAGCGTTTGCTTAGTATCAGAAAGAAAGTCACGACCTTTAAAGTTGGGGTAGTTTGGTAAATAGTCGGTATAACCCGTCACATAAATGACCACTTCTGACGCGTCCGTGACATGCAATTCGTTGGCATATGAAGCGACTTTGCCACCCGAGTTCACTTCCACTTTTGCGGTTTGCAAAAATTCAATATCGTCACCCTGCGCCATTGGAGAATACCCATGTAGGCGGAGTTCATTACCGTTTGTAGAAATCACTTTTTTGTCGTGGGCTGATGCTGCGGTCAGCCTGAGATCCATAACACCGCCGTCAGATTGCATTCTGATCATACAAAGATCATCTGGAAAACTGCAAAAATATTCTCGGGTATATTTAACGCCATCTATTTCATATCGTACAGTCCCCACGCCATTAGCAATGTCTAATTCTCGGCGGTAGGCAGAAACAGATTGTCGCTGCTGTCCCGTTTCTATCCTCAGATCGGCAAATGGTGCGTAATGACCTAACGGTGTTTTTGTTGCGAGATACTTAGTTCCTAATGACTCAACCGAGTCGCTATCTTTACCAAACTTACTGTCCCGAGCCGCTTTTCTGACGGTTTCTAAGTGTTGATGTGCACCTAGTCGCGTGCCCGATTGTTCAACGTTGCTAAGGCCACGGACGGCATTTGCCCAAAGACTAATTTCGTTAAATACAAGATATTCACTTTCAATACCACCAGCAAACATAGCACCAAATCGACCGTTGCCAAGAGGTAAGGCTTCGCTCATAAACAAACGGCCACGGTTTTTAGTGTCGTTTTTATCGCTGGCATTAATATCAACCGTTGCCGGTTTTGTGAAATATAGTGTGCTCAAACTAGTGGCTTGCGCCTGCTCCCCGGCCGATCTTGCTCCGGCTAAATCAGATATCGCACATGCATTGATAAGGATAAGTGAAGTGACGATCCCTGCTGTTTTAAAGAGTTTGAACTTATAGACAAACGCCATGATTGCTTCTCTTTTTATTATCGTTATTGTTTTGGATCTGTTTATGTAAGTGTATTTACATCAAAAAATAAAAATCACTTTTATATACCGTAAATACAAATAGTAAGCCAAAAACATAAAATAACAAACAAATACTGTATTTTTATAATTAATAAAATTTAAAAGCGTATCTAAAACTATTTAAATAAAAAGCTTCATTTTTTAAAGAGCACTTATTGCAGTTCCCTCCATAAACGTCTGAGTGACTTTAAATTATATGAAACTCTGAAGAATTTAAGTTGGCTCACACTGAGCTGCATGGTTATCAAATAAAAAGTTAAGGAAATTTCCATGAAAGTCACATTGATGTTGAGCTTAATTCTATTGTCGTTTACCAGTGCAACTCTTGCTAGCAAACCGATTTCTATTTCGACCAAAGCGAGTCAATTGGTCGAAACGCCACTGCATAAGATTAAGCCTGATAACGATGGAATGGTGCTAACTCGAGTTATCGACTTGCCTAAGTTTAAACAAGGTGTTTACTACCGGCCATTCACCGCTTTTGGCCGAGGCGTTGTGGCTAGAGGTAATCGGGTCGAGGCAATTGCATTTACTTCCTTAAGTGAACTGCAAGATTACCAACCTTCAAAATCCCGAAAAGACCACATCAATATTCAACAGGGTCAATATATTTTACTTGAACTGTATGACGGAAGATATTTGGCTTTATTGCCAATGGCTTCAGAAAAAGTTTACGGCCAGTTTTTTGTCGCACAAGAACAACTATTATTAAAAACCGGTAATTTCGGTACGGCAACGATATCGGGCAAAATCCCCCTTCTGATTTGGGCCTATGGCGACTCGCCATATTCAGCAACTCAAAATGCCTGGCAACAGGTATTTCAGTCTGGTTACGTTGCTGCCGCGCCCCGCGCATTTAAAAATTATCCTGAGCAACCCTATGGTTATTTAGGTTGGTGTTCGTGGGAGCATTACAAAAAGAATATTTCTGAAGACATTATTTCAGATGCGTTTCATACCCTAGATCAAAGTACGGCACCGTTTCGTTGGGTAATGGTCGACGATGGCTACTTGGATGCTAAAAATAGCAAACTACTTAGTTTTGGTGTTAACAAGAAAAAGTTTGCCAATGGTTGGAAGCCCATCATGGAGCTTAAAAACGAAGAGAAAATAAAGTGGGTTGGCATTTGGCGTAATTTTGGTGGGTATATGGGTGGTGTATCTAATGATCATACTATGTCAGATCTTAAACCTTATCTTAGTCCTACCGTAAAAAAAGGAAGCCTCCTACCAAATGGCACTAAACAAGCCTCAAAAGCGTTTTATGACAAAATGGTTAGTGATACCAAAGATAACGGTTTTGACTTCATAAAAGTCGACTTTCATACTCGAACATTTGATTTATACAAAGGTACAACGGATCCAGTTGGCGCAATGCGTCATAACAATGAGGCTTTAGAAAATGCCACCCATGATATGAATTTACCGTTGTTGAACTGCATCGCCCAACCAAATATCAATTCTCTGCAAACCAAATACAGCGCCCTAACCCGTTCAAGCCCGGATTATAACCAAGCGGATAAGGACAAAAATAAATCGAATACCTACCAAAGTTTTGCGAATCATTTGTGGATGGGCCAAACCGTGTGGGGCGACCTTGATATGTTTCATACCCATGATGCGCGTGACGTGAAACCAATGACAGTTGCTCGCGCCATTGCCGGCGGTCCCGTTTATATTTCTGACGAGCCGTCAAAGATAAAGCCTGAAGTGCTTTTGCCATTTGCCTATGAAGATGGCAAGTTGTTGCGAACTTCGGCTCCCGCAACGCTGTTGCCGGAAAGTTTTTTTATTCACCCATTTAGAGATGAACAGGTTTTTCGCGTTATTGCGCCGATGCAAGATGGCGTCGCCGCGATAGCCTTATTTAACTTTACCGAAAGCGGTAAAGCGCTCACGGGCAATATAAACACAAAAGACTATCCATTTGCCGGTGAACTGCTGCAGCCAAACAATGGTCCATGGGACTTGCCTAAAGATGGTCTGTTGTTATTTGACCCAGCAACACAATCTGTTCATAACTTGACTCAGTCATTTACCACAAACGTCGCCAATTTCGACGCTAAAATGGTGTTTTTATACCCTAAAGTTAACGGTTGGGCCGTTATCGGTCGTCAGGATAAATACCTGCCTGCAGCGGCGGTTACGCTCACTTCTGTAACAAACTCCCAGATTAGCTTTACGCTGGAGGAATCTGGGCCGCTACTCATATGGAGTCAAAATGGCGCGCCAAAAATGGCAGAACACTCATTTAAATCTTTAGGGAATGGCCTGTATTTAGCCAATATACCGGTAGCAATAGGTAGAACACAGCTGACAGTTACCCGCTAATAGTGTCGTCCTAGATTATTTGGTTTAAAGGGAATAGAAAACAAAAAACCGACGTTCACTGCGTCGGTTTTTGTTATTTAGCTAAACGATTTACTAAGGTCATTTATCTATGATGTTTACCTAATATATTTGGGGTCTTCAATTTCAGCTGCCGGTCGACAATTAGCACAGGCACCGGTTTTATCTATACCGAGTTCAGCTTCGAAGTCGATTATATGTGCCAATAATTGCTCGGCTTTGTTTGGAAATTGTTTTGTTAGGTCGTGTGTTTCAGCTGGGTCTTTAACCAAATTGTATAGCCCCGGCCGTACCCCTTTTATTGATAATTTCCAATCACCACTTCGTACCGCTTCTAACGTATTTTCTCGGTAATAGAAAAACGCATCATATGGTGATTTGGCATCTTTTTTCCCGGTTAAAATTGGCCAAATATTTTTACCATCGATGACTCTATCTGCCGGTACTTTTGCCCCCGCGATTGCTGCCAACGTCGGTAGTATATCCATACTCGTGGTAACTTCCTTAGATATTGTATTTGCGGCTATCATTCCCGGTGCCCAGGCGATGGTTGGTACGCGCATACCACCTTCCAACGTTAATGTTTTACGGCCAGACAAATAGCGTTTGCTACCATCAGAATTGAGTTTACCTGCGGGTCCATTGTCTGAGGTGTAAATGACTATCGTATTGGCGTCTAATTCCAATTCTTTAAGTGTATCTAAAACTCGTCCAACGGCAGAGTCTAGCTCGCCAATCACCAAGGGATACATTGCTTTTTTCAGTCCACGCTTAATATCTTGGTCGGAAATACCTAACCGCTTTTTGGTGTTGTCATCAATAGTCGCTAAGTATTCTTTTGACACATGTAATGGGGCATGTGGCATAGGTTGTGGCAGATACAAAAAAAACGATTCATCTTTATGCCGTTTGATAAAGTCCACCGCCTTATCAGTAATTCTCCTCGTCAGATTTGCGGGGTCTGGGTTAAGTTCAATAACCGTTTCACCGGACATTAAAGGGAGGTCTGGAAATTTAAATCGTGCTTGTTTTTTATGTGTTGGCGAAATGTCATGGCTATAGGGCAAGCCAAAAAACTCGTCAAAACCTTGTCGAGTGGGGAGTACTTCTGGTTGATCCCCTAAATGCCATTTACCAAACATACCGGTGATATAACCAGCTTCTTTTAAAGTTTCAGCTATGGTGATTTCACTTGGGTTCAAGCCTTTGCTGTCCCCTGCCAGTAACACAGGAAAGTTTGACCCCGTTGCCATGTTAATACGTCGTGGGTAACTTCCTGTCATTAACGCCGCTCGGGAGGGCGAACATAACGGAGACGCCACATAAAAGTCGGTAAGGACAAGTCCTTCTGCGGCCATCTGGTCTAAATTAGGTGTGGCAACATGATCACCACCAAACACGCCTACATCTTCATATCCCTGGTCGTCAGTAAAGATGACAATGAAGTTGGGTTTGCCCGGTTGTTTCACGTTTTTTTCAACGTCAATAGTTGCTTCCTGTTTTGCTTGCTCTGTTGTTAAACAACCCGTTAACATTAGGGCTGATAATACCATCGAGGTAAGCAAGCAGACTCGAGTAAATTTTAGTTTTGTGTAAAATTGCATTTTTGTATCCTTTGAACAAAATCGCTTAATGTAGAGCCTCGACATAACACTGCTAATAACACTGCTAATAACACTGCTAATAACACAGGCTAGGCGAAATCCAATCATTGAATGGGACGCACCTTGCCATCATATGTGGGCTCAACCTAGAAAACCGCTAGCTAAGTTCCACCGTTAACATTTGATGTTCTTTTAGCGTCAGCCTCTGTTCAAAAGTAACCACTAAACTTCCCTCATTATTATTTAACTTAGCGTCAACACTGCGCCCATCAATAGTTACTTCGACTTGATTTGCTTGAACACCATCGAGTTTTGCCAATTTAAGCGTATTCAATGCCAACTGACCGTAACGTAGATCTAAAGATACGATTTGACGACGACCATTTTTAAGTTGAATGAAACTGCCCCAACCTTCTGCAGCAGTAAATGCCGCTCGAAAATCTTCAGGCTGCAATTTGGGTGCGAATGCCAAGAACCCGTCTGGGCCGTCATATTGGTACCCACACATCGCGGTATAAGCCCCATAACTTGCCATTGCCCGCGAATAATGATCGCTGCATTCTATTTCATTATAGGGATTACGGAGTTCAGGCTGATACCTGTCGTTGATTGCTTTACCAATAGCGAGTCCTTTTTCAACCATTCCTTCCCAAATCATGTGGGCAGCTACTTGCCACTCAAATCCGGTCATGCATTCGTTTAAATAACCGGCGTAACTTTTTTTACCACTTTTAGGTTCAATTTTACCGAAAGGAAAAGAACTCATCACCAAGCCTGCGTCCCCCTCTCCTGCATACCAACGACCTTCGGTGATCTTAGCTCTGAAGGCGCCGACGTCCGGCGTGAAATTGTATTTCCAAAGTGACTCTAAGCTTTGTTTAATTTTGTTTTTTGGCAAAATGTTATCAATGCCGACATTGAGTAACCACGAATCACCTAGTACTTGGTCGATGTGACAGCCATTAGTAGAACCATGTTTTTCTTTTTCACCGGGTCCTGGTTTATGAATAAAATAACCAAAATCTTCTCGCCACAATAAGTCCACCATAGCAGGTACGCCTTTTGCGACAATGGACTCGTAACGCTCAGCGAGTTTTGGCTCGTTCATCTTGCGCGCCATAACGGCACTAACTTTTAGCGATGCATGGTAAAGATTGATCAACCAATGAACCTGTCCATACCAAGGTTCATCCAATGTATTGTGTTGCGGCCCTTCCAACATTCCATCTTCATTTGCATCCCATTTTTCAATAACATGTTCCATAGACAACTTAGTCCGAGGCCATATACTTTTTAAAAAACGATAGTCGGTTGTCATTTGATGTTCACGATAAACGCGAATAATGGTGCCGCAATTACCATCGATGGCATCACCAAATTTTGTATTTGAATATCGGTGATGCATAACGCCAGTCTGCTCGTCAAACCCTAAGCCATACTCAATCTTGTCTCGACACTCTCTTTCGATTGACGGAAATATGCGAGCTAGTCCTTGGGCATAATGAAAAACATGGGTGCAATTACCAGGACAGCATCGAACACCTTCATAAAAATTATAATGTTCAGGCGCTGTGCCTGTTTGAGCAACACGCTGGCCCATTTCAGTTTGAACGCAATTAACAGTTAAAAACGTGCGCTCTAAAAACCAATATGGCAAAGTTGAGTCGTACCATGTGTCCGTCCACTTTTGCGTATTAGCGTGAAGTTGTTGTTCTCTTTTTGCTAACTTATTTGCCGCATCAGAAGCCGATGTTGACAGTGTCGCATAATGATTGGGCGCAAATACTTTGTTGCTCTTTTTACGACCAAACGCAATATCATAATTTGTCATCGGTATATGCCAAGATAAAACAAATGACACTGTCTTTGATTCACCGGGTTCAAGCCTTACGTTATGGCCAAGTGCGCCACATTGTTTATCAGATAATTGATGGCTGACAACATCGCCATTTTTGGTCTTTTTCCCGGTGGGCCAGAAAACGGAATCGGGTCTCGCAGCGTCAGCGGATAAGTTAATCAAGCTCGGGCTCTTTTGATTTAATAGACCAATTGCCATAGCACCAAATTCGCCATTACGAGTCGAGTCGACTAACGCATAACTCTCTACTGTCGCTATTGAATCCAACTCACTATATACAAACGCTTTAGACACTGAACGTTTATCTTCTTTCTCGACTTCAATAACATCAGGTATCCAACCAGCAATAGTGGTGTCTTTTACCACTGTTGAACGATTGGTTAAGGTATATTTCATAACGATAACTGGCTGACTCGAATCGTCACGATTTAATGGAATAAATGGGGTGTAGGCCTGTAATGCAACGTCTACTGTACAATTTGAATCTTTAAAATCCACATTTGCCATTGGGTATTGATTTGTGAATACGATGTTAGCGAAGCCTTTTGAATCCAAAGTCCTTACGTCGCCATCGACTTTAATCGCAAACCCTTGGTTGAGTGGTGACTCAGCAACATCTGGGTCTAAGTATCGTTCACCTCTCGGGTTTTCTTTTTTAACGTTTCGTTTACCGGTAATATTCCAACGCCATAAAGTTCCGTCCCCCCCCAAATAGACCTGCCCAGTGCAGATACCATTAATTGGCATTCCAATGTATTTTAAATTATCCCCAGTTGCTGTCATGGCTTTACCACGTTCATACAAACTGGCTATCCACTGCTTACTTAATTTTTTATCGGCTGGGATAATTTCATTGTAGTCTTTCATATTAAATGGGCCGGCCATAACGTTGCGACTGCCAGCCATTAACATTAATGCCGTTAACCCGCTTCCTTTTACGAACTGTCGACGGCTTTTAGACTCGGGTTCGCTGTGATTCGATGTATTACAGCATGATTGTTTTTTGTCGATTGAATTATCCATGTTCCCCTCACTTCGCAGTTTTTTAACAACCAAATTATGTGGTTCTTTTTATTATTGATTTCTACTTTATGGGAACGCCGTAACCTTCGATTTCATTATTAACGCCGTTCTTGTTTTTCTTGTTAACTATGTTTTTTAACTTATGCTTTTTACCAAATGGCAAATTCAGCAGTAGGTAAAAAAAAGGGTGCCAAAAGGCACCCCAAAACACACACAACTAAAAAAATAGTTTTACTCAGAGATAAGTTACTTCTTACCTTTGTAATAATCGAAGTTCCAAGTATCGATAAATGAACGAGTACGTGAATTGTCCATTAACTCTAATGCCTGTGATGCAATCTCAGGGTGTTTAGCCACAAGGTTTGTTGATTCACTTGGATCATTAGTTAGGTCAAACAATTCAACTTTAGGTTGCTTACCTTTCTTGCCGTTGAAATAACGGATCGCTTTCCAGTCAGAACCTTTAACACCATTTATACGCACGGCCTGTGAATGAGTGCCATTCCAGTGATGGAATTCCCAGTATAAATTGTCGTGTTCCTGCTGTTGACCTTCGCCAGTAAGTGCTGGTAAAAATGAAATACCGTCTGTTTCTTTAGGTGCTTCAGTTCCAACGATGTCGGCTAATGTCGGCATAACATCCCAGAATGCTGAAATATGTTCGTTACGCACGCCTTGTTTTATTTTTTCAGGCCAGCGAGCAACCATAGGCATGCGGATACCGCCTTCATAAAGGTCACGTTTGATGCCTCGAAGTTCACCTGTAGACTCGAAGAACTCAAGATCTGCGCCACCTTCAGGGCTTGGACCGTTGTCACTCGTAAAGATAACCAATGTATTATCGTCAAGACCTAACTTTTTAAGTTTTGCCATCAATTGACCAACACCTTCGTCAATATGCGAAATCATTGCTGCACGAGTTGCTCTTGGTTTAAGCGATGGTAAATAACCGCCGTCTGTCGAACCGTCATATGGCGTTTCTTCAAAGTCATATTTTGCAATTTCTTCATCTGGTGCTTGTAAAGCCGCATGTGGTGCAGCGTAAGCTAGATATAAGAAAAACGGCTTGTCTTTATTTTGTTCAACATACTCTAGTGCTTCGTTGGTTAAACGTTGCTGAGCAAAGTCTGGACGTTTCCACTGTTCGTAAACAGACGGATCATTTTTATCTGCACCTTTAGGGAATGGTGCATGTGGATGAACCCACTCGTTGTCCAATTTGAACCACTCTTCGTTTTTCCACAAATGTGTTGGGTAATGGTTATGCGCTTGTTTTTGGTCTAAGTAACCAAAGAAGTAATCAAAACCTTGTTTGGTTGGTAAACCATAAGAACCAGGCCCACCTAAGCCCCATTTACCGATAAGCGCAGTTTCATAACCCGCTTTCTGCATTAATTTACCAATAGTTGGTGAATTTGGAACCAAAGGCATTTGACCAAATTCTTCGGCGTCTTCATATCCGCCAAGTTCATAGTTACCACGAATTTGACCATGACCAGAGTGTTGACCTGTGATCAAAGCTGCACGAGAAGGAGCACAAACGGTGTTACCTGCATAATGTTGCGTAAAGGTCATGCCTTCATTTGCCATTTTTTGCAGATTTGGCGTTTTAATTTTTTCCTGACCAAAGGGTTCAATGTCGCCATAACCTAAGTCATCTACCAAAATATAGATAACATTAGGTTTATCATGTTTAACGTTAGCTACTGTGTCGCTTTCACTCTTAGAAGCACCAGAACAACCAGCCAGACTCAAACATGCCGCTAAGCTTGTTAATGCAAATAAATTGCTCAAATTCATAAAATTTACCCTAACTCTCGATACATAGTAATTTAGACACTGAGGTATCGATCTATCATGTGCCTATATATTAACAATTAATGTATTAGCTCTTAAATTTGCTACTTAAAGTTGTCGCTCATTACCAGCGCTAATAGCCAGCTCTGAATTACAAACCTTGTAAGGAAACTAAACCCGTAAAAAAAGTTGAATTTTGTTAAATAAAGTTGAAATTATCCCTAATAAATTCTTTTATATAAACAATTTAGTACGCCGACAAATTGCCTAGAGTCTGTGTCATTATATGCAGAACAAAGAGCGTAATAGCGAGCGTTAAACTCTATTGATAATTTACGGGTTTTTCTAAAATGACTGTTACTATTAAAAAATAACAATAAGTAACCCATTATGTCTTCCAATAAACAAATGTTGTCAGTTAAGACCTGTATAGCAGGCTTATTAATTTCTACTGTTTCCATGTTCAGCTTCGCCGACCAAACGGTTAAAGTTGAAATCAACGTTAGCGATGTTATAGGACAACAAAATCCCCTCTATTATGGTGGCAATAACATCTACCCAAAAGGTGGCCAGGGCATTTTAAAAGCCAATGGTGAATTTGATCCTATTGAAATGAATGCGGCTAAAAAACTGGGCTTACAGTCATATCGTTTCCCAGGGGGTTCTGAAGCTAACTTATATAAATGGAAACGAGCAATTGGTCCTGTTTCTCAACGTATTGATAATGTCAGTGGTAACAATCAAAGTAATCGGTCAAACGAATTTGGCCCGGATGAATTTGGGCGCTTGTTAGAAACCACCAGCTTTACTCACGGCGTGATCATGGTTGCCTGGGGATATGAAACGCCTGAAGACGCCGCCGATTGGGTGGAATACATGAATGCGAAAGTCGGGGAAAACCCTAATGGTGGCAAAGACTGGGCCGCAGAACGTGCCAAAAATGGCCATGTTGAACCTTACGGTATTAAATATTGGGAAATTGGCAACGAAGTCTTTGGTAACTGGGAATTAAACTGGGGCTCCTATCCTACGGAACTCGATGGCAAACGTGGTAATGCAAATGTCGAAAAAGACGATGCTAAAGGAACCAATGGCATGTTGGCGTTTGGCGATGCCGATAGATATGTTTTTGGTGGCTACAAATACTTCAAAAGTCAAAAAGCTGCAGCACAAACAAGTTGGAAAGACAGTCATATAAAAACCACAACAGCGGCAAATCAAAAACTCTATGTGAAGTTTGCACCGGTAAGTTTGCACGACCCTAAACAACCTTTTAACCTTCGAATTGATGGAACCTTGTGGCAAAGAGTCTCAAGTTTTGAGCAATCTGGCGCTAAAGATAAACATTACGTTTTAGACACTAAAATCGGTGAAATTACATTTGGCGATGGCGTCAACGGCATGATCCCACCGAGTAATGAGTTTGTTAAATTGGATTACCTCACAGGTAAACAACCAGGATTTATCGACTATTACCATAAAATGAAAGCGGTAGATCCGTCGATTCAAATCATTTCTAGTTTCGAGAAAGAGTCATTCTTTAAACATATGGCCAAAGCGAAACAACCTTTTGACGGTATTGCCAAGCATTATTACCCTGGAGACCTTAAACAAGCTCATAAAAACTATACGCAAGCGATATATGCAGGTTTGGGCATCGGCCACAAAATTGAAGAAATCAAAGAATGGAATGCCAACTACGATAACCCATCGTTAACCGGTAAAGAGCAAATTTGGTTAACCGAATATGGCTTAAAAAATCACATAAACCAATTGGCAATTATGCATACCGTAATTAACGAGTACAGTGATGACGTTGCCGCGTTAATGGGTCATTCCTTATTTCTCAATAACAATACCCCTATGGTTAACGATGACGGCGTAATACGCTCACGTGCCTTCCCTATTGAAATATTTGCCAAACATATGCAACAGCAGTTTGTGAAAGTTGAAGTCAGTGGCGCTCAAAACAAATTTAGAAGGAAAAAAATACCTGCAATCTTAGCGACCGCTAGTGTCAGCCCTGATCAAAAACACGTTGGGGTGGTATTAACGAATACCTCTGACAGAAAGCGAACGGTTGCTAAAATTACGATGGATGGATTTAAAACAGAAACGCCAATGAAGGCAGAAGTATGGGCATTGATGTCGACGGTTGGCAATCCACTTATCGATAATTCAAAGTCAAATCCTAACGCTATTACACTTGAACCATTAGGTGCTATGAAGCGAGCAAATACAGATTTTGATATAACTGTAGAACCGGGTGCAACCTTTATAATTAAGTGGTCACCGCAGACAGAGTAACGTCAATTCAATGCGCAAGGCTTGCCTAAACCGCAAGCTGGCGCCTTTTAGAAAATCACCAATTTAGTAAACCTTCCTAACCTTCCTAACTTTAATTCAAACCAATTGTCGAAACATCTTTAACTGATTTTTGATTTAATACAGGTTTAATCCTAAACAACCATTCATGTTGGCAACAAATTTACGGGTTCAGCCCGCTTTTTTGTTATTAACCAATATAATCAAAAAATTACACACACCAATGCGAACGCTCACTATTGTAAGTTTCTTCCTATCGATTTGTTGCTTTAATGCTTATTCAGCACAGACGCCAAATGTAGTCATGATCGTAGTTGACGATTTAGGCTGGGCAGATGTTGGCTATAACGACCACTCTGGTGTTTTTCAAACCCCGAACATTGATGCCCTTTCATCTAAAGGACTTACCTTTACCGATGCTTATGCCGGGGCTGCGAACTGTGCACCTAGTCGAGCGGTTTTGATGAGTGGTCAATATTCGCCGCGCCACGGTGTTTATACCGTATCGCCTTCAACTCGTGGCAATGCAAAAACACGTAAACTGATCCCAGAGCCCAATACGAATGATTTGGAAGACGATGTCATTACCATGGCTGAAATGTTTCAGAAACAAGGTTATACCACAGGCAACTTTGGTAAATGGCATTTAGGTTTAGATCCTAAAACACAGGGCTTTGATCACAATGTGGCGGGGTATCAAAAGGGACATCCAAAAACCTATTTTAGTCCCTATAACCTACCATTCATCACCGATGGCCCTGACGGAGAATATCTGCCTGACCGCCTCACTAGCGAAGTTATCGATTGGATATCGGCGGTCAAAGAGCAGCCATTTTTTGCTTACATTCCTTTTTACACGGTTCATACCCCCCTTGAAGCAACCGAGTCGGTAAAACAAAAGTATTTAAATCACCCGCTTATTCGCAATGAACGACACGCTACGTTTGCTGCAATGGTTGAACTAATGGACATCAACGTTGGCAGAATAATGCGTTCGTTAGAGCAGCAAAAACTACTCGACAATACCCTTGTTATCTTTACTTCTGACAACGGTGGGATCCGTTCTATTTCATACCAAGACCCACTAAGAGGCGGCAAAGGCAGTTATTATGAAGGTGGAACACGTGTGCCACTTGTTGTTTCTTTTCCAAGTCGTATTGCACCAAGAACCGATGCAACCCCGGTCATAAATGCTGATTTTTACCCTACGTTAGCTAGCGTTATCAATGCAGATGTAAGTAAACAAACGTTAGACGGAAGCGATTTATCACCACTTTGGTTTGACAACAAAACACTCGAAAACAGAAACCTATACTGGCATTTCCCTATCTATTTACAGGCTTACAATGCAAGCGCCGATCAAAGTCGCGACCCGCTATTTCGAACTCGGCCAGGCTCGACTATGCGCCAAGGAAAATGGAAGCTACACCATTATTTCGAAGATAACGTATTTGAGTTATATGACTTAGAAAATGATTTAGGTGAACATGTAAATTTAGCGCTTTATCTACCTAAAATAGTTAATAGCTTAAGCAAAGACCTTAATGCTTGGCGCACTGCCATAAATGCGCCAATTCCAACAGAGCTAAATCCCAAATTTGATCCAGAATTCACTCTAAATCATACTAATAAAAAACTACTTCAAGATAAGGGAAGGTAATGAAAGCGCAACTAAAAATATTGTTTGCGATGACGCTAGCGGCGCTGGCGTCAGGCTGTGGGCAATCATCTCAAAACGCAACTAGCACTATGAATGATAATGTGATGCCCGAGGGCTCAAAACATAAGGTTACGCCAAATGTTGTTATCTTTTATGTTGACGACTTAGGTTATGGCGACATAGGCAGTTACGGCGCAAAAGGCGTTGAAACCCCGGAGCTTGATCGTATTGCAGCAAACGGCATTCGTTTTACCGACGGCCATTCTTCTGCGGCTACCTGCACTCCGTCACGTTACTCTTTATTAACCGGGGAACATGGATTTAGAAATAATGCGCAAATTTTAAAAGGCGATGCTCCTGCATTAATTCAGCCGGGCAAACCCACTATGGCATCCATGTTTAAAAAAGCGGGTTATACAACCGCGGTTATTGGTAAATGGCACCTTGGTTTAGGCGATGGCAATCTAGATTGGAATAAAGCCATAAAACCGGGCCCGCTCGAAATAGGGTTTGATTATAGCTTTTTGATTCCTGCTACAGGCGACCGAGTACCAACGGTTTATGTTGAAGATCACAATGTCGTTAACTTGCAAAAAGACGATCCGCTATTAGTTAATTACAAGAAAAAAATTGGCGATATGCCAACTGGTTATGAAAATCCAGAACTGCTTCGTTATAAAGCGGATGGCCAACATAACAAAACCATCGTAAATGGTGTAAGTCGCATAGGTCACATGGATGGCGGTACAGCGGCTCATTGGGTAGACGAAGATTTTGCAGAAGTATTTACCGAAAAATCCATTGATTTTATTAGAAAAAATAAAGCAAAACCATTCTTCTTATTTAAATCATTTCACGACATTCACGTACCAAGAATGCCTCATCCTCGTTTTAAAGGTAAAAGCACAATGGGGCCACGTGGTGACGCTATTGCTCAAATGGACTGGATCACAGGCCGTATCATAAAAGAAATTGAATACTTAGGACTAGCTGAAAATACCTTGATCATCTTTACCAGTGACAATGGCCCAGTTTTGTTTGACGGATATTTTGATGATGCCGCGAATATGCTTGGCGACCATAAACCTGGGGGACCATTTAGCGGTGGCAAATACAGTCGTTTAGAAGCTGGAACACGTGTACCTACGCTCGTTTACTGGCCAGGAACCATTCAGCCACAAGTGAACGATGCGTTAGTTTCACAAATGGATATTTACCGCTCATTGGCGAAACTGGTTGGCGTCAAATTAGCCGATGATGAGGCTGTCGACAGTTTAGATCAGCTTTCTGTTTGGTTAGGCAAATCAGAAAATGGCCGAGTTGATTTGATTGAAGAGTCATTGGGGAATTCGGCGTTGCGCCATAACCAGTTTAAATTCATACCTAAATCGAACAAAAAGCCGAATTTTATAAAATCCAAAAAAATTAAAGGCGGCTACGTAAACGAGGATCAACTTTATGATCTATCAACCGATCCTGGTGAGCTGAATAACCTTGCTGCGGAAAATCCAGAGTTAGCGTCAAAGCTTCAAAGACGTCTTGATGAAATCATCCAAGGCCGTTATTAGCGTTAAGAAACAACATCCCCTTAGTTAACACTAAGGGGATACCATTTAGGACATGTAAAATGAAACAGCCCTTAATCAGTTTACTGTTGTTTTATAGCTGTATTAGTTTTATGTCGAGTGCGATTGCGCAAACCGAAACGAGTAAACAGCCTAATATTCTGATGATCCTAGTTGATGATCTTGGCTGGCGAGACTTATCGAGTTATGGCAGTGACTTTTATCAGACACCAAACATAGACCAACTTGCCAACAGCGGCATCAAGTTTTCCCAAGCCTATTCCGCCGCACATATTTGTTCACCAACACGTATGAGCATATTAACCGGCCAGCACCCTGCCAGATTGCACGTCACCGACTGGATCCCAGGATGGCAATATCCAAACGAAAAATACTCAGTTCCTGCATGGAATTTAGATGGCATTAAGGCAAAGGATCTGACGGTAGGCGAAGTCCTGCAAGATAACGGCTATAAAACCGCATGGTTTGGTAAATGGCATATAAAGGGTCTTAAAGAGTTTGTCGATAGACCATTAACAAAACAAGACAGCGAAAAAAATATCGCAGCCCAATACCATGGTTTCGACGCCGGACATCAAGATTTTAGTCTCAATGGCGTGCATAACAAACAAGATCCAAAAGGTGTCCATCAACTGACCAATGAAGCAATAGACTATATTTCGCAAATATCGAACCAAAACAAACCTTGGTTTGTCACTATTTCTCACTATAGCGTTCATACCAAAGTGCATTTTAATGATGACATCAAAGCCCTTTATGACGAACGAAAAAAATGGGTTAAATCGAACCAAAATAATAGCCAATACGCCGCGATGCTGCATTCTCTCGACGATAGCGTAGCGACTGTGATGAATTACTTAAATGGCAATAATTTAGCCGAAGATACCCTTGTCATCCTGTTGTCCGATAACGGTGGTTTAGATAAAAATGATACGGGACGACCAACGGATAATGCGCCACTTCGAAATGGTAAAGCGACGCTTTATGAAGGCGGAATTCGCATTCCATTTATTGCCAGTTGGCCCGGACAGATCAAACCGAATCAAACATCAGATACATTAATTAGTACGGTGGATTTGCTGCCCACATTTGCCCAAATAAGCGGAGCAAAAACGCCAACTTCAACATTAGATGGCGTTGATATTTCTCACTTGTTTTTTGAACCGTCAGCAACATTACATCGCAATGCCTTGTATTGGCACTACCCACATTATCACCGTCAAGGTCAGCCTTCTGGCGCGATCCGAGACGGTGACTTTAAACTTATTGAATTTTTTAATGACCAAAAAATTGAGGTTTATAATTTGAAAAATGATATTGGCGAACAGCACAACATCGCGCATTTACAGCCCGAATTAACCGCTTCGTTGTTATCAAAATTACGCCAGTGGCGACTAGAAGTCGGCGCCCAAACTATGCCTCTTAATAAAAACTACGACCCTAATAAAGCGAGCTGGTAGATAGTCGCTGTTTATTTTTAAAAACAAATTAAATACAGATTTTTTAAATTGGAGTTTCACAAATGCAGTATAAAGTTATGTTAATCTTGTGTATCTCAGTGATATTAAGCGCAATGCCTTCACCGAGTATCGCCAAACCGAATAAGTTAGAATATGAATACCTTGGCGTCGCGCTAGAAGCCAAAGGCAAACACATATGGGGCACATCGCCGATTATAGGACCTGATGGCAAGGTTCACTTATATGTTGCCCAGTGGTCTCTAGATGGACAAAAAGACTTTAGTGGTTGGTTTAAAGAAAGTGAAATCGGTCACTATGTTGGGGATACACCTCAAGGCCCGTTTAAATTTGTTGGTATCGCTGTGGCCGACAAAGGTGGCAAATTTAATGCTCCGCATAATCCAACGATTAAAAAGATTGATGGCCGCTATGTCCTGAGCTTTATTGTTAATGAAGACAATAAGTTGGCGACCCAGCGCATTATTATGTACGTTGCAGACGATTTAAACGACAACTGGCGTCCGGCTGCTGGTGCGGAACCCGATGGCACGATTTTACGAAAAGGCACCCATGAAAATAGCTGGAATAAAACCGCTAAGCTTGGGGTTTCAAATCCGACGTTACTCAAAGTAGACGGCAAATATTTTCTTTATAACAAGTCTGTCCTGAAAAAAAATCCAAAGAAAAAATGGGGGGCATATACCTACGGTGTTGCCATTTCAGATACGCTTGAAGGCCCTTACAACTACACTAAACAAGTGACCCCTGACTGGCGCGGTATTGAAGATGTATACGCGTTTGAGATGAATGAGTCGGTTTATTTTTTAAGTCGTGACTTTGGCAGTAAAAAAGGTTCACACGGCGGTGGTCTGTTGTGGCAATCAGATGACGGTTTGTTTTTTCCTTGGGAAAACGTTACTCGAAGCTTTGAAGCGTTAGATCATTACGTTGGCAAAGAAACATTGGCTGACAATACGGTCTACCGTGGTGACTTAACCGGTCGTCTAGAACGTCCTCAGATCTTGTTTGAAGACGGCAAGCCAGCATATTTATATATGGCTACCGGGATTAACTCTACACCGGGTCATGGTAGTCGGTCTCATGTCTTTAAGATTAAGTTTATCGAAGCTGACACTAAGTAATTACGTATCATTCCTCTAGTGCAATAAAAGTAAGTTCATTTGCTTTTATTGCAAAATAGAGATTATTGATTGGTGAATTAGAGCAAAAAAAGCTAGGGCATGTTAAGTGCCCTAGCTTTTTTATATCGAAGGTTTAGTTCCCTTCCTAAAATGAAACCGTTTCGTGGTTTCGTATATCGTTAAGTTCAATTAACATCGATTTTACTCGGGCTGGTTCTTTATCTGCCAGGTTATTTTTTTCTGCAGGGTCAAGGGCCAAGTTGTATAACTCAAACGGGCTCTGACCTTTTTTAGGTGTTATATTAGCCGGTTTAGAAAAGCCACCACTTCCTTTGCCTTCCACTAATTTCCAATCGCCAACTCGAATAGCAAAACGACCTTTAATTGAATGATGGATCATAGGTGCGCGGTCAAACTTGTCGCTCTGCCCAAGTAATACCTGTGAAAAGTCAAAAGAGTCTGTCGCAGCACCCTGTCCTGGTTGCACACCTACAATTGATGCCATAGTGCGAACAATATCATTTAATACGATTGGGGCAGCCGATTCGGCATTTGTTTCAACTCTACCAGGCCACTTTATGATAAGTGGTACACGATGTCCGCCTTCATAAATATCGGCTTTTTGTCCGCGCCATTCGCCATTTGCGCGATGCGCATATTTCTTTTTATCATTTGGTTTCCAGTGCGCGCCATTATCTGACGAATAGATAACTATCGTATTGTCTTCAATGCCAGCGGCTTTAATTGCAGCTAAAACATCACCAACAACATGGTCTGTATTAGCGGCAAAATCACCATAAGTGCCTGCACCACTAACGCCTTGGAATTCTTTAGCTGGTAACCACGGTGTATGTGGTGAAGGGAGTGAGAAGTACATAAAAAATGGCTTCTCTTTGTTAGCCGCTTCAGCAATTTTGCTTACCGCTTTTTTAGTTAAATTAGGCAGTACTTCTTGGTGTTTAAAGCCGTCACCTATTTCAGCTTTACGCCAAAAGCCATCACCACCGCCTCTTCTATGTTTGCTCGCTGCGATTTTATTACCTGTTAATGGCGTCACAACGTGTTCGTTTTCGATATAAACATAAGGTCCCATATCTAATGATGCAGGGATGCCGTAAAAATAATCAAAGCCAAGAACATTTGGTCCCGGTGATAACTGGCCACGATAATCAGGTTTACCTTCCCCTAGTCCTAAGTGCCATTTACCAACCATAATCGTTTCGTAGTCCGCTTTTTTTAGCAAGCCAGCAATAGTTTCGCGCTTAGTGTCTATCATCAGCGGAGACTCTGCATCAAGCACTCCTTTCTTTAGCGCTGTACGCCAGGCATAACGCCCGGTTAACAATGAATAACGTGACGGTGTACAAACGGCTGAAGAAGAATGAGCGTCAGTAAACTTCATACCTTCAGATGCAAGTGCGTTTAGATTAGGCGTTGGCACAAGGCTGTCGGTGTTATAACTTTGAATATCACCAAACCCCATGTCATCTGCAAATATGATAACGATATTAGGTTTTGTTGGTGATTTTGACGGATTTTCTACTTTGCTCTCTAAAACGGATTTTGTCGATGACATGTTACAGGCCGAAAGGACCGAAAGTAGTGTAAAAGTGGTGAGAAATTTGTACCCTGTTTGACGGAGTATTGCCATGTTGTTCTTCTTCTTTAAAACGGTTTATTTACCAATAACGTTGAATAATTTTTTATTCGCACAGCAAAAATTGCAATTGGAAAATTAAATCCTTGTCCAATGTGCTTTATATTATCAAAATTATTGACCATAAAATTAAAACAGTTTTAATTGGCAACAACCGTAAAAAAATACCACTAAAATCTTATGTATCAACCTTTGCGGCTTTAAATTGTAAGTTAAACTGAACCCGACAAATAATCGAATGCGTCGTGCCCAATCTGTATGCACTTTAGTTAATACATATTTTTACGCTTTTTCGGTTTTAACCTTGTTTTAAAGGTCACTAATTAGAATTATAAAGGCTCCATAAATGAAATTAATATTCAGTTTACTTTTTGCTTGTGTATTTGTTACCGGATGCGCGAGTGAACAGGCAGTGACAGTAGAAAAGTCGACTATTGACGCTTCGTCGGAAAAAGTAAGTTCTGCATCTAAATCAGATGCAAAGGCAAAAGCGAAGGCGAAGGCGAAAGCGAAAGCGAAGGCAAAAGCAGATCCAGTGCCGCAACCTGACAAGAAAGTTTTGTACAAAACCATAGGGAAGACACAACTTAAGATGCATGTGTTCTTGCCACCATCAAGCAATACCAACAAAAAACGCCCTGCAATACTATTTTACTTCGGTGGCGGTTGGAACGGTGGTAGTCCAGCACAATTTTATCGCCAAAGTGAATATTTAGCCTCTCGTGGAATGGTGGCGATTGCAGCGGAATATCGAGTTAAAAGTCGCAACAAAACGACTCCAAAAGAAGCGGTAATGGATGCTAAATCCGCAATGCGCTGGCTTAAGGCAAATGCTGCCCAATTTAACATCGACCCGAACAAAATTGTTGCGTCAGGTGGTTCTGCAGGTGGCCATTTGGCAGTAGCTATGGCAACCATATCAAAATTTGACGACCCAAATGATAATTTGAACATCGACACTATGCCTAGTGCATTAGCATTATTTAACCCGGTTTATGACAATAGCAAAGCAGGTTATGGCTTTAATCGCGTGAAAGATTACTGGCAGGATTTTTCGCCAATGCATAATCTAACAAAAGATGTGCCGCCAACAATTGTATTTTTAGGGACAAAAGATCATCTTGTACCAGTTGCGACAGCTGAGTCGTTCCGAGACAAAATGCAGGCATTAGGTTCTCGCTCTGAACTGTATTTGTATAAAGGCGGGAAACACGGATTCTTCAACTACAACTCTAAAAAGAATTTTACCGATACGTTATACAAATTAGACGAATTTTTAACGTCTCTAGGGTATTTAGAAGGCCAACCAACTATTAAAATCATTAAATAGGTAAGTAAGTAAACACCAACCCCACAATACCTACCGTGCGGGATAAAACTAAGCCATTAGTTTTATCCCGCAACAAAAAACTCTATGTATTCCGACCAATGGGGTCAGAGTTGCTGAAATTTTTAACGTCCTCTGCACTCGGTTAGAGATCCCTAATATCGCTTAGGCTGCCTAACTTTACAAGCTACGGGGATGACGTTTTTTTGTTCTGGTTATTGTGAGCCAGTTGAAAGCGAATTATGACATTCCTCTGCACTCGGTTGGAGATCCCTAATATCGCCGAGGCTGCCTAACTTTACAAGCTACGGGGATGACGTTTTTTTTGTTCTGGTTATTGTGAGCCAGTTGAAAGCGAATTATGACATTCCTCTGCACTCGGTTGGAGATCCCTAATATCGCTTAGGCTGCCTAACTTTACAAGCTACGGGATGACGTTTTTTGTTCTGAACTTATGAGCCAATTTAGGGCGAATTATGTGATTCCTCTGCACTTGGTTGGAGATCCCTAATATCGCTTAGGCTGCCTAACTTTACAAGCTACGGGGATGACGTTTTTTTGTTCTGGTTATTGTGAGCTAATTTAGGGCGAATTATGACATTCCTCTGCACTTGGTTGGAGATCCCTAATATCGCTTAGGCTCTTTTGGGATGACGTTTTTTTGTTCTGGTTATTGTGAGCCAGTTGAAAGCGAATTATGACATTCCTCTGCACTTGGTTGGAGATCCCTAATATCGCTTAGGCTCTTTTGGGATGACGTTTTTTGTTCTGAACTTATGAGCCAGTTGAAAGCGAATTATGACATTCCTCTGCACTTGGTTGGAGATCCCTAATATCGCTGTGGCTCTTTTGGGATGACGGTTTTTGTTCTGAACTTATGAGCCAATTTAGGGCGAATTATGTGATTCCTCTGCACTTGGTTGGAGATCCCTAATATCGCTTAGACTGCCTAACTTTACAAGCTACGGGGATGACGGTTTTTCTGTTTAATTGGAATGACGGTTTTTCTAAAAAAACGTTTTATCACACCTAAAGTTCAGGCTACATATAACTTCGTCTAAATCCCCCTTAGTTGAGATTTTTATCTCGAAGTGAACGGCAGGGACGCCGTTGCAAGGGATGGTTGTATATGGACATACTTTCATCCCGTCTTCGACGATAATATAAATCTTAAATAAGGATTAGGGATTTGGCCGAAAGCGGCCTTTTTGCCTACTTTTTGGGCTGTTGCAAAAAGTAAGGTCGACGCAGTCGAAATAGCCGCCTGCAAGGCAAAGAAAGGCGCAGCCTGCAAGGCGAATTATGAACTTCCTCTGCACTTGGTTGGAGGTCCCAAATATCGCTAAGGCTCGACTCATATTACAAGCTAGGGGATGACGTTTTGTG
>NZ_JAHKQH010000025.1 GCF_018861025.1 Psychrosphaera sp. B3R10
CCAAGATGAAGCTCGTTTTGGTCAACAAAACACGACGAGTCGTGTTTGGGCAAAGAAAGGAAGCAGGCCACGAGCAGTCAAACAGCAACAATTCGAGTACGCCTATTTGTTTGGTGCGGTTTGCCCAGCAAATGGTAAAACTGAGGCGATAATAACCCCATACGTAAACAAAGAAGTAATGACATTACATATGGAGCAAATATCAAAGGCGACAGAATTAGGTAGACATGCCGTCGTCATAATGGATGGTGCAGGCTGGCATACGCTCGATACGGTACAACCATTTGATAATGTGACGCTAATAAAACTTCCACCATATTCACCAGAACTGAATCCAATCGAACAAGTATGGAGTTGGATGCGTCAGCACCATTTAGCCAATAAAAGTTTTAAAGGTTATGACGACATTGTGAACTCATGTACAAAAGCATGGAATTGCTTCATTAGCGATACAAAAAGAGTCATTAAAATGTGTACTAGGGCTTGGGCTTCAGTGGGAACAAATTAAGGTGGATTGGTATCATTAAAATGTGTACTAGGGCTTGGGCTTCAGTGGGAACAAATTAAGGTGGATTGGTATAACTGCAGTTAGCAATGGAACAACAACTCAAGTATGGCAAGATTGTTCTAAACCTGTAACCTTTTCAGAAATTGACAATGTTCCTCATACCTCAAATTATGACTCTGCTGCCCTACTTGAAATTTATGGCTGGATATTTAATTAAACTCAAAATACTAGCAATGGAGTTGCAATCCCCCTAGTGCCAAATACAGAAGAGGTTCATAGATCGCTTTAAATTGGCTCATGATTTCAGGACATAAAACGTCATTCCAAAAGAGCCAAAGCGATATTTGGAACCTCCAACCGAGTGCAGAGGAAGTTCATAATTCGTTTTAAATTAGCTCATAAGTCCAGAACAAAAACCGTCCTCTGTATATTGAAGGAGATCCCTAATATCGCTTCGCGATTTTTAAATGACGAGTTTTTTTGCAGAAAATGTAATTCTAAAACCTTTTAGTCTGAGTCAGCATCAGCGATATTCAGAACCTCCAACCGAATGAAGAGGAAATAACAAAATCAGCGACTCTGACCCCGCAGGTCGGTTTAATAGAGATAGATAATAAGTTGGGTATTTGCCAAAAAACTTGTTACATTTAGGTTATTTAAAGCGGTGGAAAGTAAGGGATTAATCCCAATTGTGAAAAATAAAAACGCATTCCAATAATGTGGGTTATTAATCTGAAATTCAAACTTAAAAATTTTCATATTGTAACTAATATATTTCAGTATTAGATAGAATAAAAATCCGATAAACAATGTTCATCGGATTTTACTTAAAAAACTAATGAAATATGATTTCAAACAGTTACTTTTACAATTTAGCGTGATTCTTATTTTTATTAGCAGCAATAAGCGATAAAATTGCAATATAAACTATTGAGATAGGAAAAATAATTCCAAGAACTCCTGCTATAGCAGAAAGATCTCTATAGTTATCAAATTTATTTTTCGTTACGTAAAACGCAGTAATGTAACAAAATAAGATTGACCCAATCACCAGTTTTAAGTACAAACCACTTTCAATCACCATATTCCCCTCCTATTTTGGTGTATAGACACAACTTAATCCTCCAGACGCGTTACCAGTACAGAAGCCGAGAGCTACGTAGTAGCGAGCCGCTCTAATGTTTAACGCCAAAACGAAAAAAATCCCTTGAACTTTCGTTCAAGGGATTTCTCGAATAGGAGCCTGGCGGTGAGCTACTCTCGCATGACAAATGCCACACTACCATCGCCGCAGCTGCGTTTCACTTCTGAGTTCGAAATGGAGTCAGGTGGTTCCACAGCGCTATTGCCACCAGGCAAAAGCTGGCTTGTAATCAATGTTCTACGAACACCGTTTACATAATTGATTTAACATTCAGAAAGCTCGTACCGCCCTAAAGCAATACGGTATAAATAAGATTTGTATTCAACATTCAATAATTTTGACCATCAATGTCTTAAGAACACTTAAGCGTTGTATGGTTAAGCCTCACGGGCAATTAG
>NZ_JAHKQH010000015.1 GCF_018861025.1 Psychrosphaera sp. B3R10
CAGATGGGTGAGTGGTGCGAATATTATATTCAGCACAAACCATAGAAAAACAAATTAGCGAGTAAAAAAGGCCAAAACGCTTTTGTTCATAGAAACAACAAGTTAACGATATAAATGGTTGCACAAGCGACACGGGATCGCTCGTGCTATTGACACGGTTTGTCTAATGGGTGACCCCACAGGTCTCAACCATGTGCAGAGGAAGTTCATAATGCGCCTTAAATTGGCTCACAATAATCAGAACAAAAACCGTCATTGTTAACTACAAATCAACTGAAAAACGTCATCAGTGCTTGAAGGAGATCTCAAATGCCGCTTCGCGATTTTGATATGACGGGAGCGTGCAGCGGAAAGTGAAACTTCGCTTTTAACCTGTACACATTATCGAAAAACAAAAAAGCCCGGATTATGAAATCCAGGCTTTTTAAGAGCTAATTAATTAGCTTTCTAATTTAACAAGTCAAACTTGTTATTAGAACTTATATGTAGCACCTACAGTGATACGACGGTCTGTAAGACCTTGGAAGCATAATAATGCGCCTTCATTTACACAAGACTGTGTAATGTCTGACTCAGTAAGGTTAACCGCTTCAACACCAACGTTTAACTGTTCGTTTACGTCATAGCTTACACTTGCGTTAAGCTGGCCTCTATCATGAGTATAAACAGGGAAGCCAAGTGTAGAGTTACGTGATGCACCAGCAGCTGTATCGTCAGTACGGTACGCTTCACGCCATGTATAACGCATTCTAGCAGATAGACCATATTTTTCGTAGTAAGCTGTGATGTTATACGCGTTTTCAGAGAAGTCTAATAGACCTTGAACCGCAGTAACTTCAACAAATTTACTGTCATCATAAATACCGTTAATCGCATTGAAGATATCAGTACCACGACCTGCTGAAGTATTAACTTCAGAACCACCTGTGTACTCTTGAATGCTGTAGTTAGCCATGATACCAAAACCAGACGCCCAACCTAACTCAGATTCAAATTCTGACAAGTCATATTGAATCGCCATTTCGATACCTGTTTGTGTTGTCTTAGCTGAATCATTTTTGAATGTCTCGATATCAACACAAAGACCAGTTGTATTTGGATCTCCTAACACACCAGGCTGAACCGCAGGGTTCCACATACCGCCACCAGGACAAGATGGGTCAGTTTCGCGCCAGCCATTTGCATCAAGTGCAGCACTTTCGCCATTTGTAACAAATAGATTTGAAATTTCTTTTTTGAAGTAACCGATGCTTACAGCGGCCGCTTCAGCAAAATACCATTCCGCAGAAATATCAAAAGTAGATACTTCTTCTGGAGCCAAGTTAGGGTTACCTATATTCAATGAACTATTTTCATTTGTACCAAAAGATACCGACGTATTGAGTCTTCCAAATGAAGGACGGTGAATATCTTTGCCCCAAGATGCACGTACGACAACGTCGTCAGTAACATCAGCAATAACATTGATGCGAGGCAATACAAAGCTGTAATCGCCTTTAGTCACAACAGGCGTTACAACAGAGTCGATAACAGTATTACCTGTTGCTTCAATCTCGGTAGAAACATGACGCACACCTACGTTACCGCGGATCATTTCATATTCAAAATTCGCTTGAGCGTATAAAGCATGTGTTGCTTCTTCAATACTAAATGAAGCCGTTGTTGATGGCGTTAGATTTGAATAATCTTGGTTACCACCATGTGCCAACATTGCCGCTTCAATAATTGCTAATGTGCCATCTGGATCGCTAAATGCGCGGTCAGGGTCAACAATAAGGAAGTTACGATGCGCAAGTTCACGACCATCAGCGTCGCCAAAGTGACTTGGACCAGCAACAAGTAGCTCTTCAAACAATGTGCCGGCAGGACTATCTACTAATTTAGAGAATCCACCAATACGGTCAGAGATCCCAACAGATTCGTGTTTTGTATTGTTATAACGGTACCCAAAATCAACTGACGTAATAACATCTTCTAGGTAGTAACTAAAATCAGCTCGGAACGAGTCATCTGAGTTTTCAGTTGTGCTTCGGCTTAAATCAACTTGGTCTAAAACAACGTTTGCAGGATTTAATAAGTCAGCAACCGATGGAGCATAAGGTGAGTCAAAATCGATACCAAATGCTAATGAGCCGCCTGTTAAGTCATAAATAAATGGTACAGCATTGTCATTACTCGTGCTTGACGTTGGATTGCCATCCGCATCTAAGCCGTCTAATGGTGCATTTGGGTTTAAGAAGTTTAACTGTGTATTTAATTGTGGAGTAACTGTGCTTGAGCTTGTGCTTGAAATTTCAAAGCTTGCAAACAAGTCGTCACCTTGCCATTCACCACCAAATCTGAACAATTTAGTATCGGTAACACGTGCGTTTGTATCACTGTTAAAACGTAAGTTTGGATCATCATCATCAACTGAAAGGTTAGGTTGGATTGTACCTTTAGTAGCGGCTTGAATGCTGCCTAATTGAACACCATCTAAAGAACCAAAGTTTACCGTTTCGAATTGAGTTGGTAAGTTATAGTTTAGTACCGCACTTACACCAGAACCTTGTACACGAGTACTGTCTTGACGAATTTCCTGGTCAGTTAATACAGTATCAAAGAAAAATTTCATATTGTCGTTAGGTGCAAATTCAAAAGCAGTAGCAATATTAGTCGTTTCGTATTCGAAATTTTCTAATTCTTGGTTTAAAAACTGAATACCAAGGAAGTCAAATGACTGTGCTACCGGACGCTTGGTCGCTTGGTCTTCAAGAGAGCCACTACGATAAACATCAGCATTTACGTTTTCAACAAGACTACCATCACGGTCGACGCGAGGACGGAACGACGTAGCTTCTTGTTTTGAGAAGCTACCGCTTACAACAAAACCAAATTTACCAGCATCTGTTTCCCAGTTGTCACCATACGCACCTGAAATACGTGGCATAATACCATCAGTTGTAAGGCTGCTGTCTTCACCTTGAACACGAATTGACCCTAGAGTTTCCGATAACGCGAGTGGGCGGATAGTTTTAAGGTTAACTGTACCACCTACAGAACCTTCTGTTGTTTTAGCTTCTGAAGATTTAATAATCTCAACGCCAGCAATAATGGCGGCTGAAAGATCTTCAAATTTCATTCCGCTACGGCCATCACCTGTGCCAACTGTGGCCGCACCGTTAATTTCTACGCGGTTACTATTACTACCACGGATTTGTACACCTGAACCAACACCCGCTGTACGTGTTATTTGAACACCTGTGATGTTTTCTAAAACCTCTGCAAGGTTTTGGTCTGGTAATTTACCGATGTCTTCAGCATCAATAACTTCGATTATGCTAGTAGCACTTCTTTTAGCTGCCAATGCGCTTGCTAACGACCCACGAATACCCCTGACTTGAATAACTTCGACATCATCCTCTGAAACTTTTTCTGATCCAGCTTCTTCAGCAGCATAAGTTGGTGTTGCTACTAATAGTGCAGCTAACGATGACGCATATAATTTGCGGCTAAATGAATTCTGCGAGCGAAGTGCAGTAATTATTTTATTGAGTTTCATGTATGAATAACCCCTGTTGATTCATGTTGTTTAAGTGTGTGCCCTTTTGGTTTTACCAAAATACCACCCGATGCTTTACCAAACCTTTTTAAGTTTATTTTTATTTACCAGTTTTGGTTAACAACTTTATAATACATTACCGATTAGATTTCAAACAATAATAAAGGCAAATAACTAACATTTTTAACATTTTGGTATGACCAAGAGGCTAGCCAAAAATAAAACCCTTAAATAACAATAAAATAACATTAATGGCCAAAATTATTTATTTTTTAATAACTATTTAACCTGCCTTACTAGATCTCGTTTAAAACAAAAAAAACAAAAATTGGTTAACCAAGGTGTCAATCCAATCTATTAAACCCTGGTAAATTTAGTAATATTTAAGTGCTATAACGTAGTTTTTCAGTTCTAAATTAAAATGATTAGTAAACCATAGTCTAAATTACGCTTTTTGGCTGGCGGTTTGCTTAACCAAATTGAGTAGTACATATTTGAAGGCTCAAATTAAACAATTTCGATTTTGGAGTAGACAACCAATCTCCAATTTTTGCAATTAGACTTAGGTGGAAGGGTTACACTTCCTCAGCACTTGGTTGAAGATCCCAAATATCGCTTTGGCTCGACTCATATTACAAGTTAGGGAATGACGTTTACTGCAGGAAAAACTCATCATCTCAAAATCGCGAAGCGATATTTGAGATCTCCTTCAATATGCAGAGGACGCTTTTTGTTCTGGACTTATGAGCTAATTTAAAGCGAATTATACAGACCTGTGGGGTCAGAGCCGCTGATTCTATAACTTCCTCTGCACTCGGTTGGAGGTTCCAAATATCGCTATTGCTCTTTTGGAAAGACGTTTTTTGTTCTGGACTTATGGGCTAATTTAAAGCGAATTATACAGACCTGTGGGGTCAGAGTCGCTGATTCTATAACTTCCTCTGCACTCGGTTGGAGGTTCCAAATATCGCTATTGCTCTTTTGGAATGACGTTTTTAGTTCTGAAATTAAGAGCTAATTGAAGGTGAATTATGAACTTCCTCAGACCTGTGGGGTCACCCATTAGACAAACCGTGTCAATAGCACGAGCGATCCCGTGTCGCTTGTGCAACCATTTATATCGTTAACTTGTTGTTTCTATGAACAAAAGCGTTTTGGCCTTTTTTACTCGCTAATTTGTTTTTCTATGGTTTGTGCTGAATATA
>NZ_JAHKQH010000003.1 GCF_018861025.1 Psychrosphaera sp. B3R10
CTCTCTACAAAATCAGCGGCAATCGCAATTACCCTTTTTGTTTTATTAGAGTTATAGATTTCCATAAATACTTGTGATGTCAATTTAGCTAAATAATTTTGAAAATTAAGTAATTGGCAATTCAGAGCGAAAAATTATGGGGTTCGCACAGTTGGTAAGTATGGTTTGTAGTATGCATACCTTCTGAAACACCAAAGCCCTCTAGTCAAACTAATCAACCACGCACTGCAATATCTATAACGATTAACGCACTAAAGCGAAGAAAAATCATCCAAAATCAATGTCAGTTTTTTTTACACCTCGCAAAGTTTCCCGGACCAAATAAGGTTAAACCAATGAAATATATATATAAAAATAATCGGCACAAATAATGCCTCCACTTATTCAGGGAATACTTAAAGTTAAACTTTGAGAGTAACAGGCATTAAGCTTCGCCCTAATTCTCATGACGCTATTATCTAGAATCAAAATAGGAAAAACGATGTTAAAACGTACTCTTTTTACATTTGTACTGGCTTTAATAATATCAAGCCAAGTAAACGCTACAATTATTGTTGACGCAGAATTTGAACAAGGGCAAAACGGACTAGTCTCAAATGGTGGATGGTATTCAACATCATCACAAGCACCGTATTTTGGTGGTACGGCCAACCCAGAGGGCGATTGGGTCGCTCACGCAACAACAGGTAGCCAAGATATTTACACCAATGACATTTCTAACGGTGACTATACAATTCAAGAAGGCGCTTACACTATTTATTTCAATGCAGGCAATTGGAGTAATGAAAGTTTTCTTAATTTTGACATTACTTTTGCTGGAATGAATGAAAATCTGGCAACAACATCTACTAAAAATATGCCAGGTTCGGGCCAATGGGAGTTATGGAGTTTTACATGGGAAGTTGATGCAAATTCAGCATTTATTGGCAATGTACTTTCATTTACAGCCAACTCAATTGGCACAGCTGCTAACAGTAACGGTGCAATAGACGGCGTTGGCTCCTATAGTGCACTTGGTAATGGCTTTTTGGTGGACTATACGGCAAATGTGGTTCCTGAACCTTCAACGTTAGTGGTTTTTGCATTAACTATACTTGGTTTAGGTGCAAGACGTTCATTTAACAAAAACATCTAGCTTTTATTGCTTAGGCCGTTCTCAAGTTTGACTGCCTAAGCATTCTATTCTCAAATCCTTACATAACCCCTAATGAAGTAATGTGTAATTTACCCATCTGTTGTCGTCTTTAATAAGTTACGAGAAAGAAGCTGATTGCATTAATATCAATACCAATTGATGTATCTATTTATGCAAATTCTTATGCACAAACGAATGTTACATTACCAATTTGGATCATAATCCGGCAAATCAATAAAACTAGAAGATTGGTTATTGATAACAGTCAATGTTGGCGTTAAATATTTACTGGCTATTTTGCCAGCGCTAGAAGATAACTTATTTCTATATTGGCTGCGCTGTGAGTATGAAAATCAATATCCCAATTAAGGCAAGAACAAGGCCACCAAAAATCATTTTTCCTGGATATTCAGCTTTTTCCCAATTCAACGAACAGTAGATAAAAGATAAAGGCAAAAACAAAATAGTTCCCCAGCCAAAAATTCGCTGATTATTGCCAAGTGCGGTTGCTGCACTAATTAATGACCCAACAAATACAAACATTAATCCAAGAGCGAATAAAATTGTGGCGATTATGATATTCATACTAAATCTCGATTTATTACTCAGCAGCGCATTAAGCGACTAAAATAATACATGGCTAAAATATAAAATAACGCTCACGGAACGAACGTTATTTGGCTTACTTTACATTAGAAATTAGATAACGTTAAGCGCCATATACAAATGTGAATACCGTTCGGTAGCTAATGTGTTATCAAGAATAATACTACGCCAGTTTTAAGTGTTTTTGCAGCATGACTGTAATAACAAATACATTATTTTATCTACGGCGTTAATACTTATATCTTGAAATTTCATTGCCAGACGCAAGCTCAGGCCAGATAGAAATAATTATTCATTCCAACAAAACAAATAGGTTAATCCATTTTGAATACGGTTTACTCTATTTATTGAGCCAATGTAGCGCTTCGTCCAATTGATCAAAATACTTAATTTCTCCAGATGTAAACCAAGATCCGATTTTAGCTGTTATTTCCTGCCAATTTTTATTTCCATAAATGGCTATTTTACGAAACTCATTGTTATGTTTAAGACCAAGTTTGAAGTCATCCCATGCGGCACGTAGTTCCCACCCTTGCAGTTCAGTACCATCAATCAATACATTAACTTTAGGATCTTTAACTTGGGCTAATGCAGAATCAATCATAGGCGTTATAATTTTGTAGTCTTCGTGCGTCAGTTTTCCAACCGCTTTGAGTGAAAGGAAAAGTCATTTTCAGAACGCTCTATACCTATCGATAAACCGTGTTTAATAGAAGTCATAACAAAATCTCCTAATTATAAGCGCCTCTTAGAGGCAAAATAGTCTTAGTCTAAAACCTGTCCGAATCGAACATTAATCTTTTATTCGTTGTCCAATTTTATCGACTTTTTGTTTAATTGCTTATTCAACTTTAGTCTATTTGTATATTAAATGCGGTTATCATTCGTTAATTTAAACAGTCTTTATTCAACTTCTAAAGCTTAGATAATGGGATTTAAGAAGAGATTTTATTTAAAAATAAAAAAACCTGCATTTAGCAGGTTTTATATTTAAGTCAGCCTAGCGGTTCAAATTAACTTTCTAATTTTCCGCGTTTAAAACGACTTGCACGTTCAATTTGAGTTTGTGTTGCTTTGTTGGTGCGGCCTGTTTTTGAGTAAGCATGAATATTTTTGATTAAAACATCACGGTTACTCACTTCAAAATCAGCGTGATGAACTCGCTTAATTTTATTGCCAATTAACTTCTCTATTTTTGCAACCGTATGTTCTTCTTCACGACTTACCAAAGAAATTGCGGTGCCTTTATTACCGGCACGGCCAGTACGACCTATGCGGTGAACATAATCTTCTGGTAAATACGGTAAATTAAAGTTAACCACATAATCTAAGCCTTTTATATCGAGGCCACGTGCTGCAACTTCTGTTGCTATTAAGACTTGCAGTTTGGTTGATTTAAAGTCCGCTAATGCGCGTCGACGAGCGCCCTGCTTGATATCACCATGACACACGGCAACCTCAATGCGTTGCTGTTGCAATGATCCCATTAAACGGTCGGCCTGTTCTTTAGTGCTGGTGAAAACCAACACTTGAAACCAATTGTACTGTTTAAATAGTTCTAAAAAGAGTTCTACTTTGCGGCGCTCTTCCACTGGGTACATAACATGCTCAATGGTGTCGGCAGTAATGTTTTGTTTTGCGGCACTAATAACAACATGGTTTTTTAATATTTTATGAGCCAAACCACTTACTGCATGGGAGATGGTCGCAGAGAACAACATCGTCTGGTGCGTAGATGACGTGTATTGGATCAATTTTTGAACATCTGTAATAAAGCCCATATCTAACATACGGTCAGCTTCGTCTAATACTACAAATTCAACTTTAGCTAAATCAACATTACATAAAGAGATGTGCTCTAACAAACGACCGGGTGTGGCAATAAGAATATCAGTCCCAGCTTTCAGTTTTGCTGCCTGACCAGACATTTTGCCACCGCCGTAAACTGAAGTAACGCTAAATGGTAAAAACTGCGCGTATTCTTTAATGGTATTTGCTAATTGCTCAGCAAGCTCGCGAGTTGGCGTTAAAACAAGCGCACGTGGACTCGAAGACATTTCAGTAACAGGCTTATCAATCAATTTTTGTAAAATGGGTAATGCAAACGCAGCGGATTTACCGGTCCCTGTTTGTGCATTAGCTAATACATCTTTTCCGCGACGTATTGATGGAATAGCCTGTTGTTGAATTGGCGTCATTTCAGAATAGCCACAAGCATCAATGGCTTGTTGTAATTCTGGGGCAAAATCTTGTGAAGAAAACTTCATACGGCATTCCTATTGGGCTAATGCAAAACGAATATTTAGCGACTAATTTGGGCATAAAAACGCCACTGCTAAATTTTGATCGCGCATTGTACAGGATTTTTTACCTTTTAACTGCTTTGTTGATAAAACAATCTAAAAATATTCAACACTGAACACAGTCGTTGGTTTTTTGGCTTTGTGAAATTAAGCTTTACGTAGATGATTCGCAACTTTCGCCAAAACTATTGCACCGGCCGTTGAAACGTTCAACGAATTTCCCATACCAAACATAGGAATATGGATATGCTGGTCGCTTATCTGCAATGCCGCTTCGCTAACACCTTTTCGTTCATTACCAAACACTAAAACGCAAGGAGACGCATAGTCCACCTCGCTATAATCAACAGACTCCTGACAAAGTTCTACACTATAAATGGTATTGCCCTGCTCTTTGAGCACATTTAAGGTCGATATCGTATCGTTACTGTATTCAATGCAAACCCATTTTGCTTCGTTTCTAGATGCTTTCTTAAATTTTTTGTCAGAGATAGTTAACTCACCGCAAATGATGATTTTTTCTATTGCAAAGGCATCTGCTAAGCGGATAAACGAACCAATGTTATAGCTATTTGTAACATTGTCTAAAACCAGTATTAACGGTGTTTTAGGTTGCGACAAATACTCTTCCCGACTTGGTTTACTTTTTCTCAGATCTTCTTTTGTCATTTGCATTCTAGATTGCATGTTTTCCACTTTAATTCAGGTCATTCCAACTACTAATTCAGTCGCAATATTTACGTCGCGATAAGTTTTGCTCGGTTACAATACGTTGCTTTTTCAAAGTCATATATATTCATCGCAATATTATTAACACTTGGAAAAAGGCTCACGAGATGTTTTACAATTTCATGTGACAACATGGCTTTTTGATCGATATTCCGCCCTTCCATAATATGCGCAAATACATGAATAAAATCGCTTGTTTGCGCACCGACTAAAAAAGTATCAAATGCGTTAACACGAACTTTAATATCGCCTTCGTCGAACAGCCCTGTTGAAAACGCGACTTTGTGAACGCCGCTAATTACAGACTTTTCATCATGTTGCGCCAAAACATTTTTTGAACAGTCAATGACAAAGTGTGGCATTACTTCTCCTAGCTAATCATTCTTTTCAGCCATAAACCCAAAGATTATCTAACTGACAAAAGGTTGTTAGTTTTCGTCGACTAAAACAACAGAAACAAGTTTATGAACTAAAGGCGACACCACTAAAATGGTTGGGAACGCGACAATAAAGGCAAAGCTCCAAGCCTGTAGCCAAATTGAAACGATATTTGACACAAATCCAACATTAAATACAGAGATGATAAACGACATTATACAAGACATTAAAAATGCCATAAAAAATGAAAAAACTAATTTGTGATGTTTTCGTGAAATCATTAAAAAATCCATAAATGTTTGAACTGATGACCGCTTCATTCGCGACCAATTCGATTATTCTACAACGACAATAAAGGCCAATATTCTGTTAACTGACGTAATTTGAGGCAAATTTTCATAGGGTTACTTTTTATTTATGCATCACTATGTTTATGCACCACTATGTTTATTCACAATAATGTTAATGCTTTTGATGACTATTGTACTATCGAATTATGACTAAAGCACAAACTCCGTCAACATGCACAAATACAGTTTATATGTCGCCAAATTTAACTATTGGTTGACCCGCTTGCCACAATGGGTATTTTGCCATCACTTTGGTAAACATAGCGCTTTGCAAATAACGGTTAAGCCAACGTTTAATATTTGGATAAGATGACTGCAGATACCACTTACGTTCGACTCTGGCAAACTGCCGAATAAACGGTAAAAGCGCAATGTCAGCCAAACTTTCGTCATCATCAATTAAATACGCATGTGAACTTAGACGTTGTTCTAACGCTTTAATATACATTTCACAGGCTTCGCGTTTTTGCTGTAAATCATCTTCGTGATAACGCTTCGCGCATTTATATTGTTCCAAACAAGTTTTAAACTCGGTATCAAAGACGTGGACCAGCGCCAATATATCCTCTAATTCTTTGCTCAGAACACTCGATACACTCGATTCAACCGGCTTGTTTTTATCGTTAAATTGAGTTCGTAACAGATTACTCGGATCGCTTTGGTTTAATACCCAAAGCATGACCTCTAAACTTTCATCAATGACCTTATTAGGGGTGACAACCAATACGGGCACCGTTGCTTTTGGCGACGCCAATAGCATTTCAGTTGGTTTGTTACTTAATACTATGTCACGTAATTCAACGGCTTGTTTCGTTCTAAAAATTGCTAATCGAGCTCGCATTGCAAAAGGACAATTTCGTAAAGAATATAAAATAGGTAACGTCATTAACTTGGTATTGCCTTGGATTTAACCGCATTTAAAATAAAAAGCCTTATTAATATACAGCGCATTAGGAAATTACCCATTTTAGCGGTATTAAGTGGCGTATTATACAGGTAAAATTGCCGTCGCAAAAATTTCAATCAGTATTTAGTTTACGTAATTAACAAGAAGTTGAATAAATGAATCCTAAAATAGAATTATTAGCCCCAGGTGGTGATATTGACGCGATAAAAGCGGCAATAATAGCGGGTGCTGACGCAGTGTATTGTGGCCTAGACACATTTAATGCCCGTAACCGCGCCTCTAACATCTCATTCGACGAACTTGTTGGTGTAATTCGTTTAGCTCATCATTACCAATGCGAAATTTTCTTAACCTTAAACATTGTTATTTTAGAGCGCGAGTTTAAGTCAATCGCTAAATTACTGAGCAAACTTGCGAATACCACACTAGATGGCGTAATCGTACAAGATATCGGTTTGTTTTACGTACTCAAAAAATACTTTCCAACCCTTGATATACATGCTTCAACACAGATGACCACACACAATGTTGGGCAAATTCCTTTCCTTAAAAAACTCGGTTCGTCTCGTGTAAACTTATCCCGAGAACTTAATTTAAAAGAAATAACCGCAATGGCCGAAACCGGCCACAGACATAATGTACTCACGGAAGTTTTTGTACATGGCTCGCTCTGTGTTGCGTTTTCAGGATTATGTTATTCAACGTCTGCAAGTGTAGGCAATTCAGGTAACCGCGGAAGATGCAGTCAGGCCTGCCGCGAAGAATACGAAACAACGCCATCGGGCAATAACTTCCCTTTAAATATAAAAGATAATTCTGCTTTTTTCGACTTACCGGCCCTTATCGAAGCAGGTGTTCATTCTTTTAAAGTTGAAGGTCGTATAAAAGGTGCAAGCTACGTACATACTGTTATTGATAGTTTTAGAAAACAAATTGATGGTTTTGTTAAAACCGGAGAATTAACCGAAAACGGTGAACGGTTATACAAAGTATTTAACCGCGATTTTTCTAACGCATTTTTACGCGGCGATTTAAACCAATCTATGTTTATCGAAAACCCACGGGATAATTCGAAAAACCATGCGATAGAAGCAAGTAATGCAATATCGGTCGTGCAAATTCATGATGTCGAACAAAACCTAAGCCAAGAAAAAGACCAAATCACTGCCTCAGTATTTGACAAAATAAGACACCTTACCATAGACAAACCGTCTCTAACGCTGGCGTTTAGTGGCGATGTGGGTACAGCATTGACGATAACAGTGACCACTGAAGAAATATTATCGCTTAGCAGTAAACCTATCATAAAAACCTTTACTGTTGAGTCAACAGAGTTGTTAAAATTGTCAGGTAAAGCGCCGCTCGATCAAGCGGCAATCGACAAACGTTTCAAAAATTTAGACAGCGCTGCATTTAACCTGGTCGCAATCGATACAAGCGGCTTAGCAAATAACGTAAGCATTCCTTTTAGTATTTTGACGTTATTAAAAAATGAAGTTCGCTACTTATTAAATAACGGCCATAAAGTACTGCCAGAAGTTATTTTGCCTAAACTCGAAGATCATCCTAAATCATCACCAAATAAACCAAATTCTCGTGCAAATTTATCACTACTAATTTGTGATGAAGCAGATGTTGGCTTAGCAGACATTACCGACGCCGACATTTACTTTAAATTGCCCGACGCTTATAAACGTGGTTGCACCAAATATGTCGGCTTTTTACAGGATAACCCTCGACTGATCCCTTGGTTTCCACCGGTTCTTATTGGTAAAGATTTTGACGTTGCATTAAATATTTTAGAACAAGTCAAACCTAAACTTATTGTAACCAACAATACAGGAATAGCGCATCGAGCTTATGAGTTAGGTATTAAGTGGATTGCAGGGCCATTTTTAAACACGACAAACACCTATGCCTTACTCGCGATGCAAGAAGAGTTTAATTGCAGCGGTGCGTTCATTTCTAATGAAATAAATCGACCACAGTTAAAAAGCCTTTCCAGACCCAAAGGGTTTAAGTTGTTGTACAGTATTTATCATCCAATTTTATTGATGGCGAGCAGGCAGTGTTTCTTTCAACAAAGTGTCGGTTGTGAAAAGCCGCGAATTGATAATGGCTGTATGTTGTCGTGTGATAAATCCACGAGCATCACAAATCTAAAGGGCGATTCATTTGCAATAGATAAACAAAAAGCTGGCTATCCAAGTATCTATAACAAAGATCAATTTTTGAACACTGAAGTCATCGACGATCTGAGTGACTTGTTCGACGACTTTATGATTGATTTAACTAATATTGGTGCCGGTGATAAACAAAGCCCCGACAAAGTGGAACTTATTGCTCTATTTGAACAATACCTAGAATTAACTTCTGCGGTAAATAAAGACACCATTACCCAAATTAACCAAACGCTTAACGCTATGGTTCCTGAGTCTACAAATGTTCAATACCACAATGGATTGTAGTTTAAATATCGCGAGATAAGTCGTCATATTAACCTTGGGGTATATGGTTACGATGCCATTACCCCAAATGACGCAGAGTTTAATTTACTGTTAATTATTCGAATAATAATTAACACACCTCTATCATTTATTTATTCACCTTCCTTAATTTAATGACCCATATTAGTAGTTTTACTCACTGACCACGTCATGTAATCACCTTGAAAAATTCAATAATTTACAGTAGCAATTTATCGTCAATTTAGTTGATCTAAATCAAGCCAACATTCCATCAATAGCCAATACTCACCCCATAGATTTTAATTCAGTTAACAAAAGGTTAATGGCATGAGAGTTCGACAAATTACACACATAATTGGGTTGTTGTTCGTCATTGGAGTTATATCAGGTAATGCACAGGCCAATAACTTAAAAACAGAAAAGGCAATACTGACTGCCCCGCCAATGGTGCCACCTCCACTCAACCGCGATCACAGTGCTAAAGTGGTTATTAAACTCGAAACCAAAGAGCAAATAGGCGCTCTCGCCGATGGCGTTGACTATGTTTTTTGGTCCTTTGGTGACACGGTTCCAGGTAGTTTTATTCGGGTCCGTGAAGGCGATGAGATCGAATTTCATTTGTCGAATCACCCGAGTTCTAAAATGCCACATAATATCGATTTACATGCGGTAACCGGACCTGGTGGCGGCGCCGAGTCATCATTTACCGCCCCAGGACACACATCGACATTTAGCTTTAAGGCTCTAAATCCGGGTTTGTATATCTATCACTGTGCCACAGCACCGGTTGGGATGCATATTGCAAACGGTATGTATGGACTCATTTTGGTCGAACCTGAAGAAGGCCTACCACCTGTAGATAGAGAATATTATGTTGTTCAAGGCGATTTTTATACCAAAGGAGAGTTTGGTGAGGCCGGTTTACAACCTTTTGATATGGCAAAAGCCATCGACGAGGACGCAGACTATGTTGTATTTAATGGCTCTGTTGGCAGTACAACAAATGAAAATGCATTGACCGCGAAAGTTGGTGAAACCGTTCGACTCTATGTTGGTAACGGTGGCCCCAACTTAGTATCGTCGTTCCACGTTATCGGAGAAATATTTGATACTGTCTATGTTGAAGGTGGAGATCTCAAAAATCATAACGTGCAGACTACATTAATTCCAGCGGGCGGCGCTGCCATTGTCGAATTTAAAGTCGAAGTACCAGGAACCTTTATTTTAGTCGATCATTCTATTTTTAGAGCGTTCAACAAAGGTGCATTGGCCATGCTCAAAGTCGAAGGAGCTGAAGCAGAGGCAATATTTTCAGGCAAACAAGCCGACAGTGTATATTTACCAGAAGGCTCAGCAATTCAATCACTTGAAAATAATCATATGGCTGTTACGGCAAAAACCAAAGCTGAACAAATTCGCTTCGGCCAACGTGTATACGAGGCCAACTGCATGGCTTGTCATCAATCAAACGGTCAAGGGATCCCTTCTGCATTTCCACCGTTAGCAAAGTCTGACTACCTAATTGCCAACCCTATGTTAGGTGTAGATGCAATTATTCATGGCCTTTCAGGTCCGGTTAAGGTCAATGATGTAACCTATAATAGTGTTATGCCAGCAATGAGCCTTAATGATCAAGATATAGCTAATGTGATCACTTTTGTCCTTAATAGTTGGGATAACCCAGGTGGCCAAGTGACCGCAAACGAAGTGGCAAAAAGGCGTAAATAACATGATTACGATGTTGTTGCTGATGTCCGCAACATTGACAGAGCCGTCAAATATGGTGGCTCTGCCAAAAGGAAACTATAGGCCGCTTTACATGAGTAAAACCAGCCCACAAACAAAAGTAGACGCCTTTAGCATTGATGTAACCCCGGTGACCAACCAACAATATCTAACCTTTGTATTGACTAATCCAAGGTGGCAACCAAATTCAATACCGCAAATATTTGCAGAACCCCAATATCTTCAACATTGGCAACCACTAGCAGATCAAAAAACTAGCGAATTTAATGATGAAAACAAGTTAGTAACGCTTCCTTCTGCAGATCAAATGAATAGTCCTGTGACAAATGTATCTTGGTTTGCCGCACAGGCCTATTGCAAGGCTCAAAACAAACGGTTACCTACGGTTGCTGAATGGGAACGAGTCGCTAGTGCTAGCGAAACTCAGGAAAATGGCAGTTTAGAAAAGGATTATCATGCTCGTATTTTAGAATGGTATAGCCGCCCGAATAGCAAGTTTTTACCAGAAGTTGGCTTAACATCGGCAAACTATTGGGGGGTAAAAGACTTACATGGATTGATATGGGAATGGACTGAGGATTTTAACTCTGCCTTGGTCAGCGGCGAATCCCGCAGTGACAGTAATATCAATCAAAAATTATTTTGTGCTGCTGGCGCACAGGGGGCGGCTGACCCAAGTGATTATGCCGCATTTATGCGATTTGGCTTTAGGTCAAGTTTACAGGCCAAATTCACCTTACCAAACTTAGGTTTTCGGTGCGCTAAAACATACGCGACAACATACGCTACAACACAGGATCAAACTAATGACTAAATTTAATATTCTAACGGTAAGTAAGATTATTGGGTTCATGTTACTGCTAAGTATGAAGTCATACGCAGTGCCACAAGACTCCATTTATCAGCTAAAAAGCAACTGGCTAAATCAAGACGGAAAAACGCTTACGTTGGGCAGTTTTAATGGCAAAAAGCAGTTGGTGAGCCTTATTTACACCCATTGCTTGCACACCTGCCCTACTATTGTTTCAACGATGCAAGCTATTGAAAGCAATTTAACAGAAGACGAAAAACAAAATGTGGGTTTCATTTTAGTCTCATTGACGCCTACTACTGATACTCCGGAAGTCCTGCGAGAATTTGCTCAATCTAGAAAACTGAACTTAGATAAATGGAGTTTACTTACAGGAACGCCTGAAGACGTAAGGACATTGGCCATGGTTCTTAATATTAAATTTCAAGACATGGACGACAATGAGGTTAATCATTCCAATTTGATAACCGCACTAGACGATGAAGGCAGGATCAGGTTTCAAGAAATTGGCGTGCTTAGTAATGTGGCAAAAACAACCGATAAATTGAATACATTTTAACGGAAACTAAGCATGAAAATAATAGCGAAACTGGCAATAAATACGACAGTTTCGCCTGACAATTGACCGCAATCTCAGATATTAGATCTTGATGAGTGAAACATCACATTTAGCGTAATTTGCCACACCATTCGCGGTTGAACCTATCAGAGCATGTAAGCCCTTTTTAGAATGGGTACCTAGTATTATTAGGTCGGCATTTTTCTTCTCAGCCAAAGTGCATATCTGCTCATAAGGCTTACCAAACTTAACTGATACATTCTTCTGAGAAATACCCAATTTATCAGTCATGGCATTAATTGTAGGTAAGGTTTTTTCCTTAAATTCTTTTTGATAGTCCTTAGGCAATAAAGAATACGAAATCACATTAGTGACATATAGTTTTGCGTTACATAACTGTGCAAATTGGTGGGCTTTTGCTAGCACATTTTCACCTTCGTCACTGGCTTCTATCGCACATACAATCGTTTTATACATAAGAACTCCTAAAAGTTGTAATCCTAATTACATAAGTTATCAGTAGTTTAAGTCTTTAACAATCAATTTGGGATGGCTATTTACATTTCATTTATTGATTTGCAAAACTATACCAAACCGGTATAAAAAACAGTGTAAAACAACTTGATAATTATCTAACTTTACCCGGTTCTAGCACTATTTGGGGCCGTCTAAAACATAGTCAAAATATTTTCTATGCTCCACTCCGGCAAGATTAGAATTTACTTTACTTTTGTGTTTGTATTCTCTCCAACTCGCGACGTTACGACCCACATTTAGCTTTGGAAAGGTTGTACTATCGGTCATTGGCAGTTCCAAAAACTCACTCATTCTTTGTAAACTATCGGAATGACTAACATCAATTGATAAAAAGTCTTCGCGGTCTTTAAAATAAGCCAACACACCTCGTTGATGGCGAATGTAGCAGTCTGTCAATTCAGCCTGTGACAGCGGTAGATTTACGGAAAAAGTATGGTGAAAGCTACGTTTTAAAATTGGATGAAATTTACCAAACTTTGGAACTAAGTGAGGCGCCATTTTCCCTAACAACATCGTTATAGAAGGCAACCAAGAATCGAGTTCTCTGGTTAAATAAATAAATTTAGAATTGGGAAACAATTGGTCCAAATGTTTATAGTCGCTAAAACACGGAGCATCAGATATAGCGTCAGCAACTTCAAATGCTTTTTTAGTAAAAGCAGTATGTGCCACAGTTAAACCCATTTCTAATAACGCGACACTAATACTGGTTGTTCCGGTTCGCGGCAAGCCAATAATAAATATTTTCGACATACAAAATTTCTTTTATTTACAAATAAGGAGAGAACTAATCGGTAACGATTGGAATAAGGCCAAACTCGTTATTGGCCTGTCACCGTTTAGCCTTTGATAAAGGTAATTAACAACCTGAACTACGAAAATTAGAATTCGTCATCAGGGCCATTTATCCGTTCTTGCCGTTCAAGTTCTTCTTCCATCGCAGCGTTTATTTCCACCAAAATCCCTTCTACATCGGCAATGGTATTATCATCCTCAAATTCACCTGTAAGTGTTGAATTTGGAGTTAATTTACCTTCTTTAAATAAGGCCCACATTTCTTTAGCGTATTGCGTTTCTAACAACTGTGGTGCAAATTCACCGTAATAACGACGCATATTGTTAACGTCACGAATAAACATTTTTTCAGCGCTATTGTTTGCCGCCGCATTCACCGCCTGGGGCAGATCAATTATTACAGGGCCAACGTCGTCAACCAACACATTAAATTCCGATAAGTCACCATGGACAATGCCCGCACAAAGCATCAGCTTAATATAATGCATCATCTGCGCATGATCTTTGAGCGCCTTTTCCTCAGACATCGAAACATCACCAAGACGTGGCGCGACATCTCCGTCTTTATCAGAAACCAGCTCCATGATTAACACACCATCGACACAACCAAATGTTTCTGGTACGCGCACCTCAGCATCGGCTAAACGTGATAGAGCGTCTATTTCGGCATTTTGCCAAATTTCTTCTTGTTGCTGACGGCCATAGCTTGAACGTTTTCCCATTGCACGCGATTGACGGCCACTTCGGACTTTACGCCCTTCTTGATACTGAGCGGCATTTTTAAAACTGCGTTTAACGGCATCTTTATAGACTTTTGCACAGCGAGTTTTATCGCCACATCGAACAACAAAAATATCGGCTTCTTTGCCACTCATCAAGCGACTAATTACTTCGTCAATTACACCATCATCGGCGAGGAGTTCAAGGCGTTTAGGAATTTTCACGTATACTCTGCTATCGGATTTTTAGATTCGGTGGTTATTGTAACAAGAAAATTCACCTTGTTTTTGCCTATTTAGCACACTTAGACAAAGTGATATCGGGAACCTAATATTTTGCCCTTTGCGCTTAAGTGTAGTTAATTGAATTGGCTTTACACCAGTCGATTACGGCTACCTTAATTTTATTGTTTTCATAAGCATACCAATTTTCAGTTTGGCCTCTGTTATCCAACAGCGTTTTGAAACGTTCATAAGCACCACTTCTGCTAAAAACAGATAAAATATAGCCGGATTTATCAGGCATGTTTAAAGCAGTAAAATCCAGTGCGAGCCGTTTACCTAAATCTAAAGCACGTTTTGTCGGAATTTGAAGGTATTTACCTGCTTCATTTAGATCACTAGGAGCAGGTTCGTCGATCAGATCCCCAATGTAAATAATGTCACCACTTTTACGATTAATATACGCTTCATTATCAAACACATGTGAAGCTGAAACAAATTCAACGGCGTTTATAATTTCATCTAAGTCAATAATCAATGTGTATTTCCCCTGCTACGTTAAATACTTACACCAGTCTACAATGGCTAAAATTAGTAGTTGTTTCAAAAGTGAAAAACCTCATTAGGCTTAAGGTTTTAAAAAGTAAATTCGTTTTATACCACCACTTTAGTTGGAATATAAAGCTTAAACCCTTTAACTAGCGCTCGTAGTATTTTGTAAACGATTTAACCTTTATGCAACTTCATGCAACATGACCAGTCGCTCACGGATAACTTACCAAGTTGAATGTATGTAAATGTTATAACAATTATGTTGACGTAAACACTTAAGTAAATGATTATTTTTTGGACGATTTGGACAGCTAATTAGCCTAATAAAAACCATTTTAATGTTGAGTATTAATGTTAACAATCAGGCTTTGCGTTCAGTTTACATGGGCCAACTTGCACTGTATTATTGCTTTTTAGTTTAAAACCAAGTAATTAAGAAATATTGATTACGGTGAAAGCGCAATACAATAGACAACGTTTAAAACATATTTAAAAATTAGATACATAAGTTATAAATTTAGAGCTATTTACTGGTACTAAAAGTGGCTAGCAGATGATCTAAAATTTTTCTATTTGTGAGATTACCTGCCGGGTAATTATTCAATTTTATTGCGAGTGCGTTATGATCAATCAGTTACAGGAAAAATACCAGTTGTCACTTTTATTGCTATTAGCCACAGTAGCAATCTTGGGTGTTTTTCCATTTGTTATCGTGCGCTATATGGCTGGCAATTATACCGCAGCGATAATTGATATGTCTCTAATAGTCGGCATGATTGTATTTGTTGCTTTTGCCTATTATTCCAAAAAAATTCGGATTTTAAGCGCTGTAATCGCGATATTTATTAATACTGGAGTCGTTGTTATTGTGCTCGCAAATGGTATGGATAGTTTTTTTTGGGTGTACCCTGTCTTTGCCAGCACTTTTATTCTACTCAAACCTATCGAAGCTTTTGGTGCAAATATTGTCGCAGGGGCTTCATTGGTGGCTCTATCAGATATATTTACTGTTATCTCACTCGAATCATATATCGTCACTATATTAATGTTAACGATAAGCGCGTTTGTATACTCTAATCACAGCCTAAAGCAATTCAAGTTATTAGAAGAACTCAACACAATTGACCCCTTAACCGGCGCTTTCAATCGCCGGGCACTAACGACAGATTTAGACGCCGCGTTATCCAGTTCAGAACGTAACGGCAGTAGTCAATTATTAGCTATTTTAGACGTAGATTACTTTAAAAAAGTAAACGACAAACACGGGCATGCTGCAGGTGACCAAGTGCTAAAAGACTTTGTTAGCATTACCAAAGCACATATTCGTAAGTACGATCGGCTTTACCGTTTTGGTGGGGAGGAATTTGTGTTGTTGATCTCTGGAATGGACAATCACCAACATCGCTTTATTGATAATCTTAGAACAGCAATAAAAAATGAGTTAAAAACCCCCGATGGAAAAGAAATAACAGTTTCATTTGGCGTAGCACCTTGGGTTGTAGGAACGACAGCCGATTCTTGGCTTAACAGTGCCGACAAGGCCCTCTACCAAGCGAAAGAAAACGGCCGTGACTGTGCTGTTTTCAGTGATTAATAAATCCCATTGAGCTAATGAATGTTAAAACATCTATTGCGGCTAGCGTTGCGATAAAATCAATATTGGACACCAAGGCTTGAGTTTTGAGTCAATACGTTAGCCATTCGTAAGAACATCCCATTCACCATAATTATCAAATGGGTCTGTAATCGATGCAAAGTTTGCGCAAAACCCAATGCGTCATTATTCCGCCAGAAGCCCATTGTGAAACGTCATCGCTTAACAATAACGGACGAAACAATTTAAGAAAAAGTAAATAGCTTATTTTTCCAACCAAAGATAGGAGTACAGTAAGATGACATTAATGGACGACTATTCATAATCCCAGACTTATCAATGATATGTTTCATCTTAATTTGAAGCATAAAACATAAGTTTCCAGAAAGAGATTTGGGCCAATAACGCCCAACTTTCAGTCAAATAATAGTTGGTTAAAGTAAGCGACGAAGGAACAAAAACCAACGGTTATATGCCCCCTTCCTTCATGCGCTTGTTAAATGGCAGGTCTTGAATAGACAGACAACAAAGGAAACTTACTCTCTCCAAAATTGATAGTTAAGGAAAGTGTTTCGTCTGCTTTGAAATTTTGAGAAAACTCAATGGGAATTATGCGTTGACCATTTGCTACTAATGCCATGAGGTGCTTATTGGTTAAACTCCGACTTCCTGAAGCTAAGTTTGTCAAAGTTACCACAGCCCAACGTTCACCGACTTCATTACTCATTAGCACAAAATTATTAACTTGAAAATCACTTTGCTCTGGCTGAATATTTGACTCATTAGGGAAAGCCAAGCCAAAGCTGTTAGGCACAATTCTATCGATGGAAAGAACCTCATCACTTGAGTATGCAACAAATGAACTGGCTAGTAATATCCAAGAAATTATCTTTAACATTTTAATCCCCCTAAAGGCAAATAACGCCTCAAAAAAGAGGCAAAAAATAGTTGCTTAAAATAAGCGACGCAGGAGCAAAAACCAACTGTCATTTGCCCTACTTGAGTGACTTGTTATATTGCTGTTGCACTAGGTATAGAAAAACCCTTGTCTTTCAGGAATTTAAAAAGACTATCTATATTAATATATTCAATAGGAATAGCTAAATCACCAAATGAAAATTCAAGGATGTAACCTTTAGCTGAAGTATTAGCATCACCCGCACCATACGAAATACATAAAAGTAATTTTAAGGGGTAAGTTTGTTCAGGAAAAAATAACGACTTTTTAGATAAATGAGTATCACAAAATGTAATTTTCAAATTTAAATAATAAATTGCTGTGCCTAAACAAGTACACATAATAGCAATAGTTAAATACCAATACGGAATTTCACCCAACATAATGAATTGATGTATTGGTAGGGGCACAAAAATTGAAACTGCGATCCAAGTTAAGTAAACAGTGAGGTTATCCATGTACAAGGTGTTAATTTCTATTTTTCTACGCTTAATAGTTTGAGAAGCACCTACTAGTGTAATAATTACAACAATGGCTAAATTAGCGATAATTGAATACGACACCTGAGCTCCTTTGCAATAAAACGCCCTAATAATGGGCAAAAAACTGTCCACTAAAACGGGTGAAGAGTATTGTCCTTCTTTAATGACTTGTTATGTTTCATCGCTTATACTAAACCTAATTAACGACCACATTAAAGTACTGGTGATAGTATGACAACTAGAATATTAACTGAAGCTGCTGCAAGTATAAGCGAATTAAAAGCTAATCCAATGAAGGTTGCTTTAAGCGCACATGGTGAAGCCATTGCTGTTTTAAATAGAAATGAACCTGCCTTTTACTGCATACCAGCAGACACGTATGAGTTTATGATAGATCACATGGAAGATCTAGAGCTATTAGCAATTGCTGAGCAACGTAAAAATGAAGCTAGCATAAAGGTTAGCTTAAATGAGTTATGAGTTATGAGTTAGAATTTAAAAAGTCAGCACTAAAAGAATGGAAAAAACTAGGGGCAACTATTCAAGCTCAATTTAAGAAAAAGCTCGTAGATATTCTAGAAAATCCACACATTGATAGCGCAAAATTGTCTGGAGGTAATGAACTTTACAAAATAAAATTGAGGCAAGCTGGCTATAGGTTAGTTTATGAAGTGAACGATTCAGTGGTTACAGTGACAGTCATTTCTGTTGGAAAACGTGACAAAGGAAAAGTATATAAAGTTGCGATGGACAGATTAGTATAGAAACATAACGCCCGCATTTGCGGCTGGTTTGGAGCGCAGCGGAAAACCAGTCCGACAACATGCGCTTGTTATGTTTTGGGTAGTTTAAGACCATGCTCAGCCTCTAGATACTTAAGAACTTTATGTAGTACTCTATATATATTTAATTCATTAGCACCAAATGGGTAGTATCCACTGATTAACTGTTCGGCAGGAATGTCTCGGGGCACGGTTCTCCGTTTGTATTCATTTTCACCATCGTAAAATTTGACAGGGTAACGAAATGAGCGACCTTCACTTTCTAATTCGCCCCAACTCCCGTAATTTTGAATATTCCCGTTGTAACACTCGCTACCTATGATGTTCTCGATATCAATCAAAATATTCTTCAGCGGATCGATTTCGGCTCGTGTCCGTTGGATCGCCTCATAACTTGAGGCCTTGTTCTGTATATATTCAAGCTGACCCCGAAAATAGTTGTCATTCTCTGATTGAGCCTCAAGCACCCATTGGTTATATAAATCGTTTCCCTGATTGCCGTTTGAAAGCTCTTTCAATTCTACGATTGCTTCTAGTTCGTCTTGAATTGAAGAAAAACGTTCTTCCCAGCTTTCGAAACTTTCCTTGGCCTCTTGGATTAAAGTTTCTTTTTCTTCATCAGAAATGCATGAATAATCTAGAGCCACAAAATTTCTATATGCATCAAGCTCTTCCTTGACTGTGTAAGTTTGCATTTCCTTGTCTTCAGGCCACGCTTCTTTTGCAGCACTTGTGATTTCTTCAATTACTGAGTCAGGAACTGGCATTTAACCTCCTTGAAAACATAACCCCCTGTTATAAGCACACTGCTGCACAGTTACCATATATAATTTTAATAATGAGTCCATCATCATCGCTAAACTCAGCAATATTTAACCCGTTAAGTTCAGAAAACTTTGCATCCGATATATATACAGGATCATTTACAAAATTGAAGTCTACGCTATCAAATCTGATGCTCCAACTCACCCTTTGATAATCTTCAATAGTAAGAATAAACATATCCTTATCGAAATCAAATTCATATTTCTTAACTTGGCTATCAGGCCAGCATATTTTGGACAAATGACGATTCAAGTTACTCATAATCCTATGTGCTTATAACGCCCACATTAACGGGCAAAAAATAGTTGGTTAAAATTAGCGACGCAGGAGCAAAACCAACTGTTTTTTGTCCTGTTGAATTGCTTGTTATGTGCCATTAAGCTATCCTGTACAAATAAACGTACAACAACACTTTGGAACTACCATGGACGCAATAAGCTATACCGCTGCTAGAGCAAATCTAGCAAACACAATGGCGCATGTTTGTAATGACCACGCACCAATTATCATTACCCGTAAAAGTGAAGCACCTGTTGTTATGATGTCTTTAGAAGACTATAACGCAATGCAGGAAACTACATATTTACTTAGATCTCCAGCAAATGCTAGACACCTTTTAGAATCCATTGCCGAACTTGAAGCTAGCAATGGAACTGAACGAGAACTTATTGAATGAAACTAACGTTCTCAACCAAGGCTTGGGAAGAGTACCTTTATTGGCAAACAACAGACAAAAAAATACTAAAGCGTATTAATTTGCTCATTAAAGATATCCAAAGAACTCCAAACGAAGGAATTGGAAAACCTGAGCCGTTAAAACATGGTTTGTCGGGATATTGGTCTCGTCGTATAAATGATGAACACCGAATCGTTTATAAACAACAAGATGGCTCTATTCTAATCGCACAACTCCGATATCATTACGGCACATAACGAGCCTGTAGATTAACTCGTTTATCTATTAATTTTTATGGCATAAACGTTATCTGAGTTTTATTGAGCTTTCAATTTTAAATTCTAATTTACTGTGCGATTTCGGGGATTATCGACTTTAAAGCCTTTTTGGGGGATTGACGGGGTCTATAAGCC
>NZ_JAHKQH010000031.1 GCF_018861025.1 Psychrosphaera sp. B3R10
GTTTTTCTCTAAAACATGTTTTTACACCTAAAGTTCAGGCGACATTTTCCTTCGTCTAAATCCCCCTTAGTTGAGATTTATATCTCGAAGTGAACGGCAGGGACGCCGTTGCAAGGGATGGTTGTATATGGACATACTTTCATCCCGTCTTCGACGATAATATAAATCTTACCTAAGGATTAGGGATTTGGCCGAAAGCGGCCTTTTTGCCTACTTTTTTGGCTGTTGAAAAAAGTATGGTCGACGCAGTCGAAATAGCCGCCCGCAGGGCAAAGAAAACTTCAAGCCCCGCGCGAGTATGGTCGACGCAGTCGAAATAGCCGCCTGCAAGGCAAAGAAAGGCGCAGCCTGCAGGGTGGATTATGAACGTCCTCTGTACTTGGTTGGAGATCCCTAATATCGCTTAGGCTGCCTAACTTTACAAGCTACGGGGATGACGGTTTTTTCTGTTTGGTTAGAATGACGGTTTTTGTTCTTAAACTATGAGCTAATTGGAGGTGGATTATGAACTTCCTCTGCACTTGGTTGGAGATCCCTAATATCGCTTAGACTCTTTTGGGATGACGTTTTTTCTGGGTATTGGGAATGACGTTTTTCTGTTTGGTTCGGATGGTGGTCTTTGTACTGTATTTTTGACCAATTGAAAGAAACCTGTGGGGTCAGAGTTGCTGATAATTGTAATTTCCTCTGCACTTGGTTGGAGATCCCTAATATCGCTTAGACTCTTTTGGGATGACGTTTTTTCTGGGTATTGGGAATGATGTTTTTCTGTTTGTTTAGAATGACGTTTTTTCTGGATATTGGGAATGATGTTTTTCTGTTTGGTTGTCGCTTACTAATGACGTTTTTTTGTTCTGGGGATTTGGGATGACGGTTTTACTGGTATTTATCTAGTACACCATTTGAGAAAGTGAATCTGTACTACATAATGTACTACTTAAATTGCTGGTTGTCATTGTTCGTTAGTAATCGACTAATAACCCATAAAAAAACCCGGAAAGCTTTTTTTAATTAACTTTCCGGGTTTTTGTTGGTTCTTAAAGAACCTAATAATGGTGCGGTTGGAGGGACTTGAACCCTCACGTCCTTTCGAACACAGCGACCTCAACGCTGCCTGTCTACCAATTTCAGCACAACCGCGAAAGTGTTTCTAGTTTGCAGGTACGTCTTTTACTGGTGCGTCTGTTGTTTCGTTAGAAACTGGAACGTCCGTATCTGCTGGAGCGACTTTTTTAACTTCTTCAACAACTGGTGCTGAGATGTCATTCCATTCGTTTTCTTCTTTAACTGAATTCGCTGTCAAGCTTCCTAGGAATATGCTGATAACAAAAAACAGGGTTGCCAGAATCGTGGTTGTTTTGGTTAAAAAGTTACCAGAACCACTAGAACCGAACAATGTAGCTGATGCGCCAGCACCAAACGACGCGCCCATATCGGCACCCTTACCTTGTTGGATCAAGATTAATCCAACTAAAGCTAATGCGACTACTAAATAAACTACTATCAAAATTTCGTACATGCTATTACCTTAAGCTACCGCATTTTTGCAAATGGTTGTAAATGACTCTACATCTAAACTCGCGCCTCCAATTAGGCCTCCGTCGATGTTGTCACTTGAAAATAATTCTTTACTGTTATCAGGCTTAACACTTCCACCGTATAAAATACGAGTCTCTTGCGCTAACTCCTGATTATAACTCGCCAAAACCTTTCTGATTTCGGCGTGTACTTCTTCCGCTTGTTCCGTCGTGGCCGTTTTTCCTGTGCCTATCGCCCAAATGGGTTCGTAGGCAAAAACTAAGCTGTCTGAATACGACGGCAAATCATCCAATACGGCTCTGATCTGTTTTGAAATAACCGCTATGGTTTCTTCATCTTCGCGTTGCTGTTCACTTTCACCAACACAAATAATTGGGACTAATCCAGCGTGCAATGTTGCCAATACTTTTTTAGCAACAACAGCGTCTGTTTCACCATACATGGCGCGTCTTTCAGAATGTCCTATTATGACAAACTGACAACCCACGTCACGTAACATTCTGCCAGAGACTTCACCGGTAAATGCACCAGATTCGACTTCTGCAATATTTTGAGCGCCCTTTTTAACACCATTTGTGTTTTCATTCAAATAAACAAATGGTGGGCATACAACGGTTTCAACTTCATTAGATTCAAACGCTTGTAACGCATCAATCATTTCCGCCAATAACACTTTATCGCCGTTCAACTTCCAGTTGGCAACTACTAAAGGTAGACGTTCAGCCATTGCTTTACTCCTAATTTTTCGCGGGCGTGATAGTAACTAACAACTTGCAAAGTTACAAGCAAAGCTTTAATTAATCGGCGTATGCGGCTACTTTTTCAGCAACTCGTTTCGCTACGGCATTAATTAGCTCTGCGTCTTTGCCTTCAGTCATAACTCGAATAAGAGGTTCAGTACCCGATTTACGAATTAATATACGACCTTCATCGCCAAGTTCTTTTTCTGCATCTGCTATCGCTAACTTAACTTCATCCACTTCAAGTGGATATTTATTTTGGCCAACGCGCACATTTATTAACTCTTGTGGGTATTTTTCCATACCAGATTTAAGTTCTGATAATTTTAACCCTGACTCAACCATGGCGGTTAATACTTGGATTGCCGACACAATACCATCGCCTGTTGGCATATGTTCTAGGTTTATAACATGACCTGAACTTTCGCCGCCAATAGTCCAATTGTTTTCTTTTAATAGTTCCATTACATAACGATCGCCGACTTTAGCGCGTAAAAATGGAATACCTAACTTTTTAAGGGCAACTTCTAGACCAAGGTTTGACATCAATGTGCCAACAACGCCCCCTTTAAGGTTGCCTTGTTTTAATGCGTGACGCGCAATAATGAATACCAGTTCATCACCGTCAACTTCAACACCTTTATGGTCAACCATAATAATGCGGTCGCCGTCGCCGTCTAGCGCCAAACCGACATGAGCTTCGTTGGCTAATACCGCTTCACGTAGTGCTTCGGTATGCGTCGCGCCACATTTTTCGTTGATGTTCAGTCCATCCGGTTTTGCGAAGATAGACACCACTTCTGCACCTAGCTCTTGGAATACATTTGGACCGATGTGATACGTTGCACCATTGGCACTGTCGACTACGATTTTCATGCCGCGCAATGATTCAGGCGCAAAACGACTTTTACAAAATTCGATATATCGGCCAGCTGCGTCATTTATGCGTGTTGCTTTACCGAGTTTTTCAGATTCTACGCATGTGATCTCTTGATCTAACATAGCTTCAATTTCATGTTCTATTGAGTCTGGCAGCTTAGTACCCGCCGCAGAGAAGAACTTAATGCCGTTGTCGTAATATGGGTTGTGCGAGGCACTGATGACAATACCGGCGTCGGCGCGAAATGTACGAGTAAGATATGAAATAGCAGGCGTTGGCATTGGTCCCAACAAGCCTACATCAACACCAGCAGCGATAAGGCCAGACTCTAATGCGGTTTCAAGCATATAACCCGAAATGCGAGTGTCTTTTCCGATAAGCACTTTTCGGTTGCCGTTTTTCGCAAAAACTTTACCTGCAGCGTAACCTAACTTTAGTGCAAATTCAGGAGTAATAGGCGAACGCCCAACTAATCCGCGAATACCATCTGTTCCAAAATATTTTTTACTCATGATTTACTCCGTAATAAGTCGCTTTAAACAGATCTAATGCCTGTTTCGTTTCTGCAACATCATGCACTCTTAAGATTTTTGCCCCTTTGGTCAATGCCAAAGTTGCACATATAACACTTGCTAATGCTCGTTTATCGGGGGCTAACCCTAGCAAGTTTCCAATCATCGATTTTCTCGATAGTCCCGCAAGGAGCGGCAATCCTAACGATTCAAATTCGTCTAATCGATTTAGTAATTGGTAATTCTGACTTAATGTCTTACCGAAGCCAAATCCTGGGTCGATACAAATTCGAGATTTGTCGATTCCGGCTTCTAAACAGGTATTTATTCGTTCAGCCAAAAATGCACTTACATCGGTAACTACATCGCTATATTCTGGCTCTGACTGCATTGTACGCGGTGTGCCTTGCATATGCATCAAACAAACCGGTACATTTGAATTAGCAACAACCTCAACAGCGTTTCCTACCGTTAACGCACATACGTCATTGATAAGGTCTACGCCGCTATTAATGCCTTCTCGCATGACTTCAGGTTTGCTGGTATCCAGCGAAATCAAACACCCAAATTCACTTTTTAATTTTTCGATCACAGGTAATACCCGTGATAATTCTTCATCCAAACTCACTTCTGGCGCGCCTGGACGTGTGGACTCGCCACCAAGGTCAATAATATCCGCACCTTGAGACAACATCAATTCTGCATGTTTAATAGACGCATCAAGCTGAGTAAATTTACCGCCGTCTGAGAAAGAGTCGGGAGTTACATTTAAGATCGCCATTATGATAGGCGTTTCGAGTTTTGTTAAATTAAACATTGTCATAAAAATGAGGCCCCTTATAAAGGGGCCTTAATATTAACTGGCAGGATTAGGAACGTCAGTTTCAGGTTTGGTGTTGTCTGTAGAGTCGTCGTCATTTTTAGACTCAGGCTTTGCAGACCAACCCGCAGGTTCACGAACTGGAACACGATTCATTAGATCATCAATTTGTTTTGCGTCTATTGTTTCGTATTTCATTAGCGCATCTTTCATTGCATGTAAGATGTCTAAATTCGCTTTAATAATTTCAACTGAGCGTTCGTAGTTACGGTTAATAAATACTTTAATTTCAGCATCAATGGCCTGTGCCGTTTCATCAGACATATGAAGCGATTTAGATGACGTACGTCCTAAGAACACTTCGCCTTCTTCTTCTGCATATAACATAGGTCCCATTTTTTCAGAAAGGCCCCATTGAGTAACCATTTTACGAGCAATATCAGTTGCACGTTCAATATCATTTGAAGCGCCCGTTGATACTTTATCTGCACCATAAATAACTTCCTCGGCAATACGACCACCGTATAAAGAAGATATTTGGCTTTCCAAGAACTGTTTGCTGTGTGAGAAACGATCTTGTTCAGGCAAGTACATAGTGACACCAAGTGCACGTCCACGAGGAATAATACTGACTTTATAAACTGGGTCATGGTCAGGAACCATACGGCCAACAATTGCATGGCCAGCTTCGTGGTAGGCTGTCATTTCACGTTCGCTTTCGCCCATAACCATAGATTTACGCTCGGCGCCCATCATGATCTTGTCTTTGGCTTTTTCGAAATCTTGCATGTCGACTAAACGTTTATTGAAGCGAGCAGCAAATAAGGCAGCTTCGTTTACTAGATTTGCTAAGTCAGCACCAGAGAAACCTGGCGTACCACGTGCGATTAACGCAGGTTCTACGTCGTTTGCTACTGGTACTTTACGCATATGAACATTAATAATTTGCTCACGACCACGAACGTCTGGCAAACCAACCACAACTTGACGGTCAAAACGGCCCGGTCTTAATAATGCAGGGTCTAGTACGTCAGGACGGTTAGTCGCGGCGATTACGATAATGCCTTCGTTGCCTTCAAAACCATCCATCTCTACTAACATTTGGTTAAGCGTTTGTTCACGTTCGTCGTGCCCACCACCTAAACCTGCGCCACGTTGACGACCGACAGCATCGATTTCATCGATGAAGATAATACAAGGAGCTGATTTTTTAGCTTGGTCAAACATGTCACGAACACGTGATGCACCAACACCAACAAACATTTCAACAAAGTCTGAACCAGAAATTGCGAAGAATGGGACTTTTGCTTCACCGGCAACGGCTTTCGCAAGTAAGGTTTTACCCGTACCAGGCTGACCGACCATTAATACGCCTTTTGGAATTTTTCCGCCAAGCTTTTGGAATTTTGCAGGTTCTCTTAGGTAATCAACAAGCTCTTGAACTTCTTCTTTAGCTTCGTCACAACCGGCTACGTCTTTAAACGTTGTTTTAATTTGGTCTTCGCCCATTAAACGCGCTTTAGATTTACCAAATGACATAGCGCCTTTACCGCCGCCGCCTTGCATTTGACGCATGAAGAATATCCACACACCAATCAATAGCAACATAGGGAACCATGAAATTAGAATAGACGCCAAAATTGACGGCTCTTCAGGAGGTACGCCAACAATGCGTACGTTATTTTCGATTAAATCGTTTAATAAATCTTTGTCGTAAGCTGTTGGGATATAAGTTTCAAACTTTTCACCACTACGCTTCAGGCCGACAATTTGGCGATCGTTAATTTTAACTTCACGAACTTCGCCCATACGAACTTCTTTAACAAACTGGGTATAGTTTGTACTACTGCTCGTACTATCATTTGGCGTGATCGTATTAAATACAGACATCAGTGCCACTGCTACCATCAACCAAATAATTAGATTTTTAGCCATATCGCTCAAAGGGATAACCTCAACAAATAAACATTAAAATGAAGACTACTATAATTTAAATCCTGTCGCTACCAGATACACTTCTCTCGAACGTGCTCTTGACGATTCAGGCTTTCTCACTTTTACTACTTTGAATACATTACGTACATCTTTTACAAACTGATCAAAACCTTCACCTTGGAATACTTTGACAGCAAATTTACCTTCTTTATTTAACACTTGTTGGCACATATCGAGAGCCAACTCAACCAAGTACATAGAACCTGCTTGGTCAATTGAGTCGTTTCCGCTCAAATTTGGCGCCATGTCAGACATGACTAAATCGACCTTATTGTCGCCGATTTTATCTAACAATGCATTTAATACATCTTCTTCTCTAAAATCACCTTGGAGAAAGTCGACACCTGCAATTGGATCCATAGGTAAAATGTCACACGCGATTACCGTGCCTTTACCATCTAACAACTCTACAGCGTACTGAGACCAACCACCTGGCGCGGCCCCGAGGTCGACAACAATACTGCCCGGTCGCATTAGTTTATCTTTTTTCTGCAACTCTTCAATTTTGAAATAGGCTCTAGAACGTAACCCACGTTTGTTGGCTTCTTTCACATATGGGTCGTTTACATGTTCTTCTAACCAGCGTTTACTGCTACCGGAACGTTTATCTTTTGCCATAACTTAGTATATGAATTGGTAATAGTCTAAAGGTGGGGTAGAATATCATTAATTCAAGTAATTACTGTAAAATTAAACCTAATGAGTCTATCAAAAAAACAAATCCAGTTCTTAAAGGGCGAAGCCCATTCACTAAAACCTGTCGTGCAACTTGGCTCGAATGGCTTTACTGAAGGCGTTTTAGCCGAAATCGAAAACGCCCTAGCGGTTCACGAATTAATTAAGGTTAAAGTACCTTCTGAAGATCGTGAAGAATTAAAGCTCTATGTTGAAGCGATAGTTCGCGAAAGCAAAGCCGAAAAAATTCAGCTAATTGGTAAAACACTTGTGTTATTTAAGCAAAGTGACGATAAAAAAATCGAACTACCTAAAAAGTAGTCGCAGATTAATCAAAAAAAACCGACTGATGTCGGTTTTTTTATGTCTAAATTTTAATGTAATAAAATGTGAATTGGTGATTTGAAATACTTCTTATGAAAAACGCCTCATTTCCTTCTGTATTTCTTAAATAAATGTCACTCTCATTTGGTCCACAACACTATGATACAGGTTTAGTTAGATTGTATGGCGTTTAGCCAAACTAATTTTTAAGCTGGATTTTTTATTCCCTAATTAAATAACCCGCAATAAAAAAGGAGCTCGAAAGCTCCTTTTAGTTAATTAACTAAAACAGTTAATTGTTATTTTTTGATGCGTCTGCGGAATGCCACAAAACCACCAAGTAAGGTTGCTAACGTGTAGCTAAATGATAGACCTAATAGTCCTTCATCTTTTTCTTCCTTAGCTGCTTTAACCAATACACTGACGTTTGCAGTAGCGGTCATTTCACCATCACTAACTAATACTTCAAAGTTGATTGTCGTATCTTCAGTAACCGTTGGCGCATTAAAGCTTGCAGTCGCTGTATCGGCATTAGCTAATACCACATTGCTAGTCACTGTAGACCAACTGTAAGTAAGATCGTCGTTTTCAGTATCTAATCCCAATGCGGATAGTGTTACTAAACCACCGATCTCTGTTTCAGAGACAGAACTTGACGCTGTCACAGTTGGTGCTGTATTTGAGTTTGCCACCACAACCGTAATTGATTTAGTGGTTACTCGAACACCGTCTGTCACTTGCAGAGTAAACTTCAACTCTTCGCCTTCAGATGTTGAAGGTGTTACAAATGATATCGTATCGCCTGTTGTATATAGCAATTCAACTGCACTACCTTCAACCTGCGTCCAAGAATACGCTAACAAAGCACTATCTAGGTCTGTTGCTGACGCTACAATTTCTACATAAGTATTTTCATTCGCTTGTATTTCTCTAGCCAACTCAACTACTGGTGCATTATTTACCGCCACTATTACCGCAGGGTCAACAACCACGCCATTAGCAACGCCATCATCGTCATTTACGCCACCATCGGTTATGCGTAACTTAATGCAATTGCTGCCTTGTACTAAACCTCGGCTCCACGCTTCGGTGTCATCGGCTGCTGGGCATTCACCTGATAAGGTTTTAACCGCAGACCAAATAGAATCACCATCTCGTTGTTGAGTGTCAGTTACTTCAAAGGAAACAAATGACCCATCTGATTTAAGTTTGCGATATTGCGCATTAACAGGCAGTTTTTCGTTAAGTGGTATTATCATTGTAATAATTGAACCAACGTCGGCACCGTGTACTTCGAAGTCAATTATTGGGGTAACGTATTTAGTAACATCTGAGTCATCAATTTCTACATTCAATGCAGCTTCAATTTCCGCAACGGTTGTTGCAGCGTCCGCTGAATGTCCATTGTCTATAGCTTTCACCGTTTGACCAATCGAAATTGTTAGGCCTTCCTCTACTGAAATTATGGTATCGCCGACTTTTTGTTGATTAGCTAACAAGTTCGCATTATCTAAATAGTCTGCAATGCCATCACCATCAGAGTCTGACATACCTTCATCTGCATCTGAGATCCCATCGTTATCTGAGTCTGCCATCGTACTTAATTCTGGTAACGCTTCCGTTATAAAGAATCGAGAAGTTTGGCTTGCTTCAAATAAGTCAGTTGTATCCGTTTCAACGACTTTGGCCACAACGGTGTGTGAGCCAACCCCTAATTGCTCAGGATTTATTTCAATGACTTCATGCATAGACGCTGAACCATTGAACACTTCTTCACCATCAATAGTAATTATTACATTATGAGATGAATCCATATCAGCATCGAAGATATCAAACGCAAGAAACGCTGAACTTACGCTTGATTCAACCACTGTGACTTTCTTGTCGTTAAACATCAAGCCAGTGGAAATTGAAGGTCGCGTATTTTCCTGAACGGTTAGGTTTACTTCATGTTTACCATTCGCAAAAACAGCTAAACCATTTTCATCTTCAATAGTAATAGCGTAATTCCCATCAACAACGCCATCAAATTCTAGTGCTTTTGATAAGCCTTCATCAATTGATAACGTCCCCTCAACTAACACCGTATTGATTTGAACTAATTGATAAGAGAACGTCACCGGATAATCTACTGGCGCACCGGTTAAGTTCACATCAATCGCAAAATCTTCGCCGGTTTTGCTAAATGCGGTAGTCGCGGTCGTGGCTAATGGATTAATCGCTAGCGGCAAAAACAATGTTTGCTCAGAGCCAACTAAGTTAGTTAATACAATGCCTACATCCTGCAAACCAGATTGTTTTAACTCGCCATCAACTACAGATTTAAAACTAACAGTGGTCGGTATATTAGCAACATTGATTAACGTCGCTAACTTGTCAGTCACCTTAGTATCAATGCCCGTCGCATTCATTGAAATATTACCACCAGAATTTTCCACGGTGGCTTCAATTGCCGCTTTCGCTAACAATAAGTCGACATAGTCATCTTCACTATCGTCAACACCATCACGGTCAAGGTCATTTTCTCTGGTAACTGCAACTAATGGATTTGCGTCAACCGCATTTAATACCCCATCTCCGTCAATGTCGGAATCAGTATTGTCACCAACTCCATCCATGTCAGTATCTGTGGATTCGGTAACATCATTAACAAACGCATCTACGGTTAAGTCAGTATCAATACCTGCAACTAATACATCTGGATAACCATCGCCATCCGTATCAATTGATGCTGCAGCGTCAAGTGGGAAGGCATCTGAGTTATCACCGACACCATCGAGGTCCACATCACTCCATTCCGCACTATTACCTAAGAATTGGTCTAATTCTTTACCACCTTGCGCAATTTCGTGGTCGTATCCGTCATGATAACTATCAGGATAGCCATCGCCATCAGCATCAACTGACGCACCAGAATATGCCGGGAATGCATCGGTATTATCACCAACACCATCACCGTCTGAATCTGTCCAGTTGACCCCGCCATCTGCAGGGAATTTATCTAATACTAACCCAGTTGTTGAATCCGCAGCTGTCGCTCCCTCATTCCATGCATCAGGGTAACCGTCACCGTCGTCCATAGATGCTGCTGCATCTAGTGGGAACGCATCAACAACTAAAGACGTTTCGACACCCTCTACTAATACGTCTGGATAACCATCACCGTCTGTATCTGCTGATGCGGCTGCATCATTCGGGAAGGCATCGTATACATCTGCTACAGAATCACTATCAGAGTCCATAACGTCGCCAGATAACTTAAACAACTCATTACCTGTGCTGCCGTTATTGGCGTACATTAATAATTCATTGTTCACTGACGCTATAAACGAAGGTGAAGCTGAAGCCCCTACGCGTAAATTCGTTACAATTCGCGGCGCATTGACACCATCATAAACAAACAGCTCGTTGTAATAACCAAACGTTGGATCATCATGCTCTTTGTATTCAGCACCGTCATACCCTTGGAAATATAGCTTGTCGCCATGAACCGTTAAGTATTTTGGATTTAAATTACCAGGATTTGTCTCATAGTTGTATTTTACGATTGGCTCAATTACATCACTGCCGCCCACGTATTTAACTAACGTAACGCCTTGTTCTGTGTCACCGACAAAGTATAAGTCGCCTTTAAACGTGATAAAGTCACTTGGGTCGATTTCTAACAACGCTCCTGTTGCTGAGGCACCAACTTCCAAATCATGTACCACGACCTCACCCGTTGCTGGGTCGTATATGGCTAACTCTTGGCCCGTCACATCGTCTTCGCCGCTGCTTAGCGCCGTCGTCGCATTCATGAAGATCTTGNNTAAACCAAGCGTCTGCACGTGAATTGTAAATCTCTTGTATTTCGACTTTGCTATTGCCGCTGAAGTATAAAACCCCATCAAGCTCAGTAAAGTTCTCTGGCTCAATGCCGTCTTCATTATCCGCGACAACTTCTAAGGTGATCTCACCGGTTATCGTATCAAATGAATATAACTCTTCATCGGTTGCCACATTTTCAGAATATTCTGCATCCGCTAACGAATACGTCGAAATGTCTTTCGTGTCACCTGAGCGTTTACCTGCAAAATAAATTTTGCTGCCCATAACGTATAGGTTTTTAATCGTACTAAACGCGGTAACTGACTCATCAATTTCTGCTGTTTCTGTGTCATCTGCGGTTGTTGCAAATGCCGCCACTTTAACTGGCACGGCACCATCAACATCGCTTAGTGACCAAAGCGCCTTATCAGTACCGTCGCTGGCCACAAAGTACATCGTATCGCCAGTTGCATTGACAACCAACTCAACAGGGCTACTTGAGCTTGTGCCAGTTCGGATATCAAATACTAACTCCGTTGACGTACCGTCATAGACATACAGCTCTATACCGTTTGTGCCACCATTCGCTTGGAAATACGTCTTACCATTAAATTCGGTAAAGTATTTAGGCGTGCTTGAACTTGACCCTGCACGAATATCTGAGGCCAATTCAATTTTTTGATAAGGGATTGAACTTGCAACAATTGGATCTGAACCAAATTCTAGCTCCAGTTCATCACTGTAACCGTCGCCGTCGTCGTCATTGTCTTCTTGGTCGAACGTACCATCCATATCGGTATCAACAATATCCGCTGGGAATTCGTCAATAACAAGACCGGTTGTTGTATCTGCTTCGGTTTTACCTGCATTCCATGAATCAGGGAAACCATCGCTATCTTCATCAACAGATGCGGCTGCATCTAATGGGAACGCATCTGCATTATTACCAACCCCATCGCCGTCAGTATCTGCAAATTCAGTTGCATCATTCGGGAACGCGTCAACAACTAAAGACGTTTCGACACCCTCTACTAATGCGTCTGGATAACCATCACCGTCTGTATCTGCTGATGCGGCTGCATCATTCGGGAAGGCATCAACCACATCCATTACGCCATCTGAGTCACCGTCGACATCAAAGCTTGCCGTTTCTGTCGCTAACTTAAACAACTCATTACCTGTGCTGCCGTTATTGGCGTACATTAATAATTCATTGTTCACTGAAGCGATAAACGAAGGTGAAGCTGAAGCCCCTACGCGTAAATTCGTTACAATTCGCGGCGCATTGACACCATCATAAACAAACAGCTCGTTGTAATAACCAAACGTTGGATCATCATGCTCTTTGTATTCAGCACCGTCATACCCTTGGAAATACAGCTTGTCGCCATGAACCGTTAAGTATTTTGGATTTAAATTACCAGGATTTGTCTCATAGTTGTATTTTACGATAGGCTCAATTACATCACTGCCGCCCACGTATTTAACTAACG
>NZ_JAHKQH010000004.1 GCF_018861025.1 Psychrosphaera sp. B3R10
CTGTTACAACTACCGTACCGGATACTGTGACGCTTGACCCACTTTCGACTGGCGTAGTCACTGTTATAGTTGATTGACTGCCCACTGCGGCGGCATCATCAATGAATACCACACCGCTAGCGTTAACCGTTGCCACACTCGTACTTGAACTTGTCCAAGTTGAAGCCCAACTCAAATTCCCGAGTACCTCTGTACTGGTATCGCTAAACGTACCTAAAGTAGCTAACGTTAAGTCTGCGCCCTTCGGAATCGTTGGGGCAGCAGTTGTAATGGCAACGCTTGAAATAATTGGATTATCAACAGTCAGGGTTATGGTATCAGTAATATAAGTGGACGAATCGGGCAATTCTAAGGCCTTCAATTCAATAACAACCGTATCGCCGACAGTCGCATCAGGTTTTATCGTCACTAAACCACCATTGTCTACCGTTGCAATACTCGTATCGCCACTACTCCAAACCTGAGTTGTTAACAACGTTGTACTGGTATCCGACAATACTCCTGCCACTGAAACTTGTTGTGTGGTACCAACCGGAACCGACGTCTCGCTTGCTGACAGGGTTAATGTTTCTAATATTGGCTGCCCAACTGTTACAACTACCGTACCGGATACTGTGACGCTTGACCCACTTTCGACTGGCGTAGTCACTGTTATAGTTGATTGACTGCCCACTGCGGCGGCATCATCAATGGAAACCACACCGCTAGCGTTAACCGTTGCCACACTCGTACTTGAACTTGTCCAAGTTGAAGCCCAACTCAAATCCCCGAGTACCTCTGTACTGGTATCGCTAAATGTACCTAAAGTATCTAGCTCTAGCTCCCCACCTTTTGGAATGGTGGGCGCTACATTTGTAATCGCTACACTCGACAAAATTGGATCGCCGACGGTTAACGTTGCCGTGCCAATAACAAATGTACTTGAACTTGATGATTCTAATGCTTTTAACTGGATGTCGACCGTATCGCCAACTGTCGCATCTGATTTAATTGAAACCAAACCGCCAGTATCGACCGTCGCAATAGTTTCATCAGAGCTACTCCAAACTTGAGTCGTTAGCAGCGTCGAACTTTCATCAGACAATACAGCGGCAACGTTTATTTGCCTTGTCGTCCCAACAGGTACTTCGGTAGCAGTTCCAAAGCTAGGTGTAGCAGGAGTTAAAGTTAAACTTTGCAATATTGCCTGACCTGCAGTCACGGTTATTGACTTAGAAACGATTGTTGTTGAGCCGTCTACCACTGGCGCAGATACTGTGATTGTCGACTGACTTCCCACAGCGGCCGATTTACTCATACTAACGACACCACTACTGTCGACAGTTGCTACAGTAGTACTTGAACTCGACCAAGTTAACGTCAATGGCGTTGGAAACCCACTGCTCGTATCAGTCAAAGTCCCTTCTGCAACTAAATCAAGTGTTGTGCCTTTAGGAATTGTTGGGGCGACGTTTGTAATCGCGATACTTGACAAAATTGCCTTATCAACCGTTAAAGTCAACGTATTGGTTATGTAGTTCGAAGAACCTGGTAAATCTAGTGCTTTCAACTCGATAACAACATTGTCATTTTCCGTTGCGTCGGATTTGATTGAAACCAAACCGCCACTGTCTACCGTTGCAATTGTCTCGTCAGAGCTACTCCAAATTTGGTTTGTAGCTAACGTGGTACCACCATCCGATAACAAGGCTGCAACATTTATTTGCTGACTTGTGCCTATAGGTACATCAGTTGAGTCTGCCGACATTGTAAAGCTTTGCAGTGAAGCCTGACCCGCAGTGACGATAACTGAGCCAGAAACTAAATCGGTTGAACCGGTTTCTACTGGGGCAGTTACGGTTATCGTTGCTTGACTGCCTAATACAGCGGCCGCATTTATAGTTACTGTGCCATTACCATCAACCGTCGCTATATCTGTATTTGAGCTCGACCAAGTTAATGTGGTTGGCAAATCGTTACTATTATCCGTTAACGTACCAGCCTTATCTAAAGTTAATTCCGCTCCTCTAGGAATAGTCGGTGCATCTGTTGTGATCGCAATACTTGATAAAATTGGAGTATCTACAGTGATAGTTATTGTATTGCTGATGTATGTGCCAGACCCCGGTAAATCGAGTGCATTGAGTTCGATGACAACAGAGTCTCCGTCTGATGCATTTTGACTAATAGTAACTAAACCAGTTGTGCTAACCGTCGCAATATTCTCATCAGCACTACTCCACACCTGTGAAGTTGACAATGTCGTACTGCCATCCGACAACAATGCTGCTACTGATATTTGCTGTGATGTACCCACTGGTACTTCCGTTTCCGTTGCAGACAATGTGAGACTTTGCAACCTCGCTTGCCCCGCTGTTACCGTTACTGTATCCGAAACCAACTGGCTTGAATCAGTTTCCACTGGTGCGGTTACAGTAATCGTTGCCTGACTACCAACACTCGCTGCAGCATCTATAGTTACTGTGCCATTACCATCAACTGTCGCTACATCTGTATTTGAGCTCGACCAAGTTAATGTGGTTGGCAAATCGTTACTATTATCCGTTAACGTACCGGCCTTATCTAAAGTTAATTCCGCTCCTCTAGGAATAGTCGGTGCATCTGTTGTGATCGCAATACTTGATAAAATTGGAGTATCTACAGTGATAGTTATTGTATTACTGATGTATGTGCCAGACCCCGGTAAATCGAGTGCATTGAGTTCGATGACAACAGAGTCTCCGTCTGATGCATTTTGACTAATAGTAACTAAACCAGTTGTGCTAACCGTCGCAATATTCTCATCAGCACTACTCCACACCTGTGAAGTTGATAGTGTCGTACTGCCATCCGACAACAATGCAGCAATATCAATTTGTTGCGATGTACCTACCGGCACATCCGTCTCTGTCGCTGATAAGGTTATACTTTGCAATTTCGCTTGGCCTGACGTCACTGTCACTGTATCTGACACAAGCAGGCTTGAATCAGTTTCCACTGGTGCGGTTACAGTTATTGTTGCCTGACTACCAACACTCGCAGCGGCTAAAATCGTCACTTCACCTGTAGCATCTACTGTCGCTACGTCAGTATTTGAGCTCGACCACGTTAAAGTCGTTGGTAAGCCATTGTTATTGTCTGTCAACGTTCCCAATGCGGTAATATCTAACGAAGTACCTCTCGAAATGGTTGGGGGGGCTGTGGTAATTTCAATGCTCGAAAGTATTGGATCTCCGACCGTCAGCGTCAAAGTATCTGTAATGTAAGTTGTTGAACCAGAAAGCTCTAGCGCCTTAAGTTCGATTACAACAGTATCACCCACTGTCGCACTTGATTTAATCGAAACTAAACCGGTACTACTAACCGTCGCAATATTTTCATCAGCACTACTCCACACCTGTGAAGTTGACAAAGTAGTACTGCCATCCGACAACAATGCTGCTACTGATATTTGCTGTGATGTCCCCACTGGTACATCCATTTCCGTTGCAGACAATGTGAGACTTTGCAACCTCGCTTGCCCAGCAGTTACCGTTAACGTATCACGCACGGTAACACTTGAACCAGCTGTAACCGCGGCAGAAACCGTAATTGCGGCTTGACTACCAACTGATGCCGAAGCCTTTATCGTTACCACACCATTTGTATCAACTGTCGCTACATCAGTATTTGAGCTAGACCAAGTTAATGGTGTTGGTAAACCATTGTTGTTATTTGTTAAGGTTCCAACAGCCGTAATAGACAGCGTGGTGCCTCGCGAAATTGTCGGCGGCGAAGTGGTAATCTCAATACCAGATAATATAGGGTCGCCAACCGTCAATGTTATATTGCCAGAAATATAGGTTGATGAACCTGCTTGTGCAAGCGCTCTAAGCTCAATATCAACGGTGTCACCAGCTGTCGCACTTGGTTTGAATGTGACTAAACCGCTACTATTAACGGTTGCGGTATCCGTGTCAGAGCTACTCCAAATTTGAGACGTTAAAATGCCATTGGTTCCGTTCGACAAAGAACCAACTGCCACAACTTGCTGAGTCGTGCCCACTGGAACTGTTGTATTTGTCGCCGACAAGGAAATAGTTTCTAGTGCCGCATTAATTACCGTAATCGTCATCGACGAACTTGTATAAACGCCAGAACCGGGGTTTATTTCAGCCTTAGCCGTTATCAATGCCTGACTACCAACGGTTGTTGCATTTAAAACACTTACAACACCGTTACTATCTACCGTCGCCGTATCAGTATTCGAACTCGACCAAATAACCCCAGATGGCGAATCACTTGTACCGTCACTTAAAAGACCAGTAATGGTTAACTGTAAACTTAGTCCTAGCCCCAATTCTGAATCAGGTTGAACGATATCGATAGTATCTAATAATGGCGCCGCAATAGTTAATTCATATTGATCAACAATATATGTACTTGAAGTTGCTTCTTTTTTAGCTCGCGCAGTAATGGTAACCGTTGAACCGATGGCAGCAGTGTTCGTTGTTGACACTACGCCTACTGAACTCACAGTTGCAACACTCGTATTTGAACTTGACCACTCTAGGGTGGTTGGAATACCGAGGCCATTATCTGACAACATGCCAGAAACCGATAATGAAATATCTGTCCCTCTAGGAACACTCGACGAACTAGACGAAATCGTTAATGTATCAAGAACCGGAGGTAGAACTGTTACTAATATGGAATCTGTAACCAGAACACTAGAATTAGTGGTTTTTGGTGCTGATACTGTTATACGAGCTGTGCTACCTAATGTCGCACCGTTCGGTATTTCAAGGGTCCCCGTATTGCTGATCACAGCGATATCAGCGTTACTCGTCGACCAAGATAATATAGGCGCAGAGCTGCTGTCAGACATGACACTTGCCGGCACCATTGTTATTGCGGTTCCTCTTGCAACACCTATGTCACCATTTGTTATCGACAAGTTTTCCACTAATGGCGCACTCACCGATAATACGGTCGAGTTACTAATAATATTTGACGAGCCGATAAATGATGGTGCTGAAACTGATATGGTTGCTACGTCACCGATTTGTGCTGAATCTGGAACAGTAACCACCCCAGTTGCAGCGTCAATCGACATAACCGCTGGGTTTGAACTTGTCCAAGTCAAAGGCGTTGGTAACCCTAATGTGTCATCCGTTAATAACCCAACCGTAGTCAAGGTACTTGAAGTCCCACGAGCGACCGAGCCACCTATTGAGTTGATCGCCAATGAAGCTAGTACTGGGTTTCCGACGGTTATCACTGACGTTGCTGTAACATCGACGCTAGAACTGAATGACTCTTTCGCTTTGGCGCTAATTGTTGCAAAGCTACCAATATTCGCCGTGCTTAAAACTAATACCGCGCCGCCATTATCAACCGTCGCAACTGACGTATCAGAAGATTGCCATGTCACTGTTGTCGGTAAATCAGTGGTGCCATCAGTCATAGTGCCCGTTGGCACCATTTTTATCACTGAGCCACGTGCAATCTCACTATCTGGATAATTTAAGCTAAGGGTATCGAGTACTGCATCTCCAATTGTGAAATCGAGGACATTACTGCTTAACAATTCACTTTCAGCATTAGTGATACTCGCGGCAATCTTTACTTCACCTAAATCAAATGTTGAAATCGTACCGTCGCTTGCCGGGTCAGCCAAACTGCTGTTTGAGGTTGTCCAAGCAACGTGTTCCGTTAGATCTAAAGTCGAATTATCTGAATAAGTTCCTGTAGCACTTAGCTGTGCTGTTCTCCCATCGGGTACCGAAGTTTGATCAACTTCTATAGAAATTGCATTTAATAATGGTGAGGTTACCGAGACATCAATATCACCACTTATAGGATTGTTGTCGTCAAGTGTCCAATCTACAGATACCGACAATAGGCCAGCGCTTGCCGTTTTCACTTGGGCAACCGACGTATTCTCATCACTCTCAATTAAAACGCCACCAGCACCAGACACATGCCAATTTAAACCTTCAGTGAAAACTATGGATTTACCGTTTTCTGCTTTACCAATCGCTGTAAACTCTTCTGTTTGACCGGCATAGACGGTTTCTCGCACATTGGTAATGTTAATTTCAGTCAGGGCACTAACGGTGATAAATGTTTGTTTACTTATTTCAACACCGTCGAAATTATTTATCCGAGCACTTATCGGCCCAAAACCATTTTTGTTCGCAACAAAACGACCACCTAGTTCCGTTCCAGAAGTCATGCTACCAATTAATAAAGCAACATCATCACCCGGTCGACCAACTTGCCATGTAACTTCTTCGGTTAAGTCTGTACTACTGCCGTCAGAATAAAACCCCATCGCGGTAAATTGCAGTGGCAAATTGATGATAGTGGTTGGGGATAATGGTGATAATTCAAGATATTCTAATAACGGACCACCAACGACAATTGGATAGTCGACATAAATTGTTTTTGATTCGCCAAGTTCATCAATCACAAGTTCAGCAGTGATGACTGTTTCACCTTCTTCAATAGGCGTTAAAATACCAACTACATCAACCGTCGCAACTGATGGATTTGAAGACGACCAACTTACTTCACCGTTAAGACCAGAGCGGCTTTCATTCGAGTAAATACCTGTCGCTATAAGCAGATCAGGGACTCCTTTTAAAAATAATGCTTCTGGTTGCGGACTAACCGTAAAGCGCTCAAACGTCGGTGTTATTTCAATTGAACGTAGAGTTGCTGCAGAGATGCTTACTCGTGTTGTGGTAGAAATTTCTTCTTGCCCCGGCGGCGTGTACTTAGCAAAAACTTCTATTTCACCGGCAAACTTCGCATATAAATCGCTAGCATTGGTTTGGTTAAAATCAGCAATCGCGGTATTCGAAGAAGACCAAGTCACGGTATCTGTTAGTTCTAAAAATCTATCATCCGATGTATAACCAGTAGCCTCAAATGTAATAGTATCGCCAGCAACCATTTTAGTATTAGTTGGAGCAACTTCAATTAGTTCGAGTATTGGCGCACCTACTATAATTTCAGCGCTAGAGAAAATCTGATCACCATATCGATTTGACGATGATACGGTCAATGTTACTATGTCATCTCCTTGCGTTAGCCCAGTAACTAACCCTTTTAAGTCACTATTGTTAATAATAGCAACCTCGTGCTCATCAGTATTTGGAATGCTCCAATTGGTCGTCACTTCTTTAGTTATTTCTTTTTCAGTCGTGTCGGCATATACGGCAAATGCTTTAAACTGGAACTGTGATCCTAAAGACACTATCCAAGGGGTATCACTGGTATTTGGCTCAATTCTTATAGACGTAAATACGGTTTCAATTCGATTCAACAAAATCGTTGCTGAGTGACCTTTTCCAGATATAACTTCTGTCGCTGAAATGGTTACCACTGACCCTTCTCCTGGCAATATTTCAACAAAGCCGGTGGTTGGGTTTACTTCCGCGACTTCAATATTACTACTTTGCCATTGCGCCGCACTAACATCTTCTATTTGTTTATAGCCACCATCGGAATAAATACCCCAAATATCAATTTGGACACTTTCACCACTTGGTACATTAACGCCATAACTTAATGCCGCCGGAACCAAGTTAATACTTTCTAAAACCGCAATGGTTACCGGGAAGTTAAGAGGTTGTGATATCACAATATTATCAGCGTTAGTGATCGACGCCGTTACGACAACGTCCGCTTCACTCGAGTTCGCAGCAAAGACTCTGCCTGCGCCGCTTCCAGCTTCAACAATACTTAACACATTACCATCGGACGTATCCCACGTTACCTTACTAGAAATATCCTGAGTAGACCCATCACTATAGTGACCAATCGCCTTGAAAACACCACTTTGACCTTTCGCCAATTGGCTAATTAGCTCATCTCCGATACCGTCTTTATTAGAATCGTAATAACTTTCGATCTCGATAGTTTCTAAGAGTGGAGGCGAAATTGAAAATGCAATATTTTGGTTTGTTTCAACATTGTTGTAGTTAACATCGATAAATGTCGCATTTAATGTGGCGTCACCTTGCAGTATAAGATCTAACGTATTAGCTAATGCAGAGTTAAACCCGATAAAACTTTCAAACTCAGGCGCAATCGACCAACTGACATAGTCACTTATATTACGTGCAACCCCATCAGAAAAATTACCAATTGCTTGAATAGATTGTGTATAACCTTGCCATAAGCCTTTTTCTTCGGGCAGTACTATACTGAATGAATCAAGTTTAGCAGGTACAACATTAACATTGATTTCATCAGAGACGATACCAGCATCACCTTCCACCGTGGCAGAAACGGTTAATGTACCAAGTGCGTTGGCTGTCGAATTAGCTTCGATGAAAAAACCATCTACCGCGACGATACTGACCAAGCTGTTATTTGACGATGTCCAAACGACATTGGTTTCATCACGTTGGGTGCCATCGGTGTATAATCCTACAACTCTGACCGGCGTGCGGACACCTTTAGGAATCGAAAGTAACTCATTTTGCCAAACATTCTCGTCTGTGGCTTCAATGGTTATCTGAGTCAATAGTGCCGAGGTTGTTGACACAGCAAACCCCGTACTTATAATATTTTCACCAATATCATTGACTAATGACGCTGTTATTAGAGTGTCCCCAACACTGCTAGCAATTAGTTCATTTGGGTTGGACGAATTGAAACTCGCAATGGTTTCACTAGATGAGTTCCAGGTAACTAACTCGGTAATATCCTCTCGAATATTATTTTGAAAATTCCCCATAGCCCGCCAAGTAGAGATTAAACCTAAAGCATAACGCTCTATTACTGGTTCAACGTCAATTGACAATAACAATGGTTTATTAACAACGAGTGGCAGTGTGCCTGTTATTTGAGTCTCGCTGCGATTCATCTTCACAACGGTTAGGTCGACAGTACCTACTTCAAAGGTGTCGACCTGAAACTTTTCACTTTCTTGGTCGTAACTCGCAGTGGCGATATCGGATTGCGATGATGAAAAGACTAACGTTTCATCTGTGGTGATATCAGCGACATCCAAATTTGAATATAAAGCTTCGACGACAAAAAATTCGGTTTTATCAATTGCGATTGTCAATGGTTCAGTTTTTAAGGTGTCATTAATGGGTTTTATTGTTAAACCATCCACGACTTTCTCTTCAACATTCAGTGAAAAACTCGCTGCCGTGATTGAACTCCCGTAACCGTTATCAATCGATGCGGTAATTGCCGTGGTACCAACTTGTGTTGTTTGGAAATTACCAAACTCATCAAATGTACCAATCGCTGGACTATTATGTTCCCACTGAACCAATGAGGACCTGTCAATTTTTGTATTGTCAGTAAATGTTGCTGTCGCTTGCATCACTATCTGACGACCTAAAGGCGTCGATGCTGTGCCCGTTATTTCCAAAGAAACAATAGCAGCTGGCGTAACTTCAATCGTTTTTGTTGCTAGTAACTGCTCACCAATGCCATTATTAATCTTAGCTGAAACAACAACCTGACCTTTAGATAGAGATGATATTTTGCCGGTCGCGTCAATTTGAGCCACCGATTCATCATCTACGGACCAACCAATACCTTCTAGTAACTGGCTTTGAGAATCGTCACTAAATGTACCAAATAACGTCAATTCTATGCCGTTACCCAGAATAATTTGCTCGTTATTGGCTTCAATATCGACTTGTTGTAATAACGGATCTATCGACTCTATGGTAATCGACGTTTTATTTTGACTATTTATTGCGTCAATTGTAAAAGTAACGGGCTTTAATATGGTGATTACATTTTCGTACCCTTGTTCAGACTCTAATGAAGCAACGCTTGGATCACTCAACGTCCAAGTATACTCGTCCGCTTGAAAGCTTTGATTATCGCTCGACAATGCCGCGCTAAAATCCTTTAGCCCCGTATCCTGATTGTAAATTGCAAGTGCGAATTTATCGCCTTTTCTAATGCTAGATTCGTCTCCTACTCTCACCTGTAAAGGCTCTAAGCGAATTTCATAATTTGAATTTAACGGTTCTTCTGTGACATCACAGGCCGCCAACAGCAAAACAAAACCGTATAGCAAGTAACGAGAACAATTGGTTAGTAATTTAAACAAATTCATCTTCATTCTTTTAATTTACACTCATCTTGCGACAGCATGACAAAGTCCCTTTAAATTGTTTTACTAATAAGTTTCAAACTTAATGTTGTATTCTATTTCTTTCGCGTTTTCAGGCATTTCCGATACCATCTGGCGATAAGCATCACCTATCTTATAAGACAAATAAACTGTGGTGTCTGGCCAATATCGAGTCACCGTAATAATCGTATCTTTTGCTTTCCAGCTATATTTAACTTCACCAAAATTTAGGTCACCTTTCGATTCAAAAGGTAATCCATATTTATCATTAATTAACTCTATAATTTGTAGCACATAGTTTGGCGCATTGTGGGATGGGAATCGATATTCTAATGATGCTACCTGGTCGGTTTGCAAGCTATAACCAACAAACAACCTATCTGTACTTTTTAGCAACTTAGACGACTCGTATATATCAAACCAATAATTATCTTGTTCTCTAAGTGGGTTAGCAAAATTACTCTTGAGCCTTTGCCTTAAGTTTTTTCGCGTTGTTGAAGCCAATGTCCCACCATACAACACCAGAGATGTTTTTAACGTCTCTAACATTTTTTGTAAAAATGGTAATCGTTGCTGTGAGGGTAAGTAACCTTGTTCAGCCGCTTTGGTGTGCCAAAATAACGCACGTTGAGTGTCCATAGGTGTCGCAATACCCTGCTCATACATCAAGCCTAGGTTATACTGAGCGTCAATAACACCTTGATTAGCAGAATTTGTATACCACTTAAAAGCTTCTTCATTATTCTGCTGAACACCAATGCCAACCCTGTAAAGGGATGCTAGGTTACTTTGTGCTGCCGCATGATTCTGTTCAGCCGCTAAGGTGTACCATTTTGCAGCTTGAGTAAAATTAAAAGTTTTTGAACGACTTTGCTTATAGAGCGCCATCAAGTCAGATGATAATGGCACTTTGTCTTGTTGATTTAATAGTCCATAACTAAATTGGGCTCCTGCATGACCCTTTTTCGCAGCTGATAGCAACCAACGGATGCCCTGATCAAGATTTTGTTCAATTTTGACACCTGATACATAAGCTCTGCCCAATTCAAATTGCGCATCTACGTAGTCTCTATTCGCAGCCAACTTTAACCAAAGTATGCCCTGATCATAGTTTTCTTCAACACCTAAGCCATTCATAAACATCAAGCCAATATAATATTCAGCTCGAGGATCTTCTTCTTTTGCTAATGGCAACCATTCAACAAGAGCTCTTCTATAATTTTTATCATTATAAGCAATGAGCCCCTGGTCGAAGTCGCCTTCAAATCCTAGGTCATACAAAGGAGCAAGAGATTTAAAGTCTGGCATCACTTTTGTGAATGAACCACCTTTCCCATCCGCTTTGCCAAATTTTGGCTGCTCTGAATCAGATTTTTTCTTGTCCGAGCCTAAATCCAATAGTGGCACGCTATTTAATGAACAACCATGAATAGCCAATATCGAAGCTAAAATTATACTTTTCTTTAACGACATAGTTTAATGACTTATTTTAGTTGAAATCTTTGCTGTTAATACCTAGCGACAACTTCCACTGGATATCCCGACTGACGTGATCGCATTGTTGTAAAAAAGACAAAAATGCAGCGCTATCACTCATTTCTTGTTCTTTAGCAACGGCAATCCCCTCACCTTTTATCCTACGAATTTCAGCTAAATGTTGAGTCAATAATCGATAATCTTTGGTGTCAGCTTGCTCTTGCTCCTGTGCATTCACATCTTCTAACAATGCTTGAATTCGTTGTAATCGAGCAGCTTGCTTGTCTTTTTCATACGTTTCATTAATGCCTATCCAACGTGAACGAACATTCCAAATAATGATAATGGCAAATAATAAAAACCACTTCATACTCCAAAGTAACAGTAGTGAGTCAAATAACGCCGTTTTGAAACTGCCATACGGATTAAAACGTCTTTTCGTTACATCATGTAGCAACAGTTGGTCAGATTTCCCCTCGCTCTCTTTTAACCATTTAGATAATAAAGGGAATTTTAATGTGAAATTTTTTGTCTCCATAACATCAATCAGCATGTTCACTATATCTGATGATAAATCGAGTCGACTCACCAGCCATACATTCTCTGAAACGGTTGGTAACCATTTGTCTGGCATTGGACCAAAAGATGAAGGATAAACCCCCATAGCAAAATTAGCATTTTGGTAAAGATTGTTACGTTCGACAAATCCCTCGGCCGCATCAATAGATATAAGGCTGAAATTACCGCTGCTCATTAACTTCTTCATATAGGTATCGTTAACACTGGTGCTAATGATTGCACCATCTAAGTTACGGCCTTCGAGTAAATCAAGGTGCGACACTTCAGTATTTAATAGCGAGGACTCTTCAATTTGATAATGTTCTAATAGTTTATAAGCGGCTTTTCTGTGATCACTTTTTAATCCGCCTAAAGAAATTCGCTTGCCTGACAAGCCATAAATGGAACGAATGCCGGAATCGACATGAACAACAATGTGCAACAAATGTTTTTCAATTGGTGCGATGACCGCTAAGTTTGTCATATCCGTAGCACTTGGAGAAATTAAAGCTACATCGGCTTTTCCTGACTGCAAAGCTCCTCGGTTGATACCTGAAGAACCACTCTCAACCAATTCCACTTTATAATCAGAACGTGTTTCAATTGCTTGTTTCAATTCTTTGCCAATTTGAAATAAATAGCTCGTCCTTTCACCAGACGCGACCCGAATCACGGTGCTGGAATTGCTTTTATAATACCCTACATAAATGACCCCAATTATAGCGACGATCATTAATGACCAGCTAATAAAAGGCCTAACGTTATATAAGTTCATAAACTATTCCCTTTGAGTTATGTAAGTACCTATTTAAGATACTGATTTTATTCTAAAACGATAATATTGCTTTAAGGCCACCATCATTTTAATAATTTGATTTACCAATATTATCTTTTTATAAACATTCTTATTCTAAATTAAGCCAAAATCATTACTTTAACTTGCGAAGGGCTTAACGTCGCACCAAAAGAGCCCGGCATCATGCCATTTTGACCTGACAAACCGAGCATTTTATTGGAAGGTAAACCACCAATAAAAGTTTTCACACTACCTAGCAATTGCCTTTGTGGCCCCATAACCATGCCAGATAACGGATTCATCATTAGTCCAGCGTTATCACCATTACTCATTGGAGTAATAGTTAACATATTATGATTTGGCATAGCCAAAGTTAATACTTTTACCTGCGATGGAATACCCATCGCTGTCACCGCAATATTAGGATAAGGCAACGGTGTTGGAATTGGCCCGACCGGTGAAGGTATGGGCGTTAAACACACGTCTGGAAAAGCCATATTCATTGCCGGCATCTGTGTTGTCGCGAAAACCATTCGATTGTTGTCCTTTATCCCATATGGATCCGTTCACCATCAATTTTCATATCTTTCTCGGCAGTAATGACTGCATGTTGCGAACGAATTGTGGTGGTAGATGACACATTTTGCACGTAATTTTTACTGTTTTTCTGTTCAACACCTTCAACGTTTGAAAAGCTATTTTTAACCGTTTTAATCAATTTATCAGCTACCGAGGTAATTAGCTCTGATAATGTTTGAATTGAAGTCCATTGTGCCTTTAAATTTTTTCCCGAAACTTGCATTTCAGTACTATATACTTGAGTGCTATTTGCCGTAATGTTTAAATCTTCTGACACAATGCTATGTTGTCTTGTCGCGGTAAGTTTTATATCTCGGTGGCTCGAAAATGTTAAATCGCCTTGTTTTGTTTCGACTTTCAGGCTTGCAGGAAAACTCAGTTTGGCATCTTGGTTATCTGGCCTTTCGATTACCGCAATAATATGGCTTTGCTTACCTTCAACGTTAATTAAAACTTTATCTCCGGTTTCGGGTTGAACAAAACAACTGAATGCGAGTTGAGCGCGATACGCCCCCCTATCTGATAAAACCATATATTCACGATTAAACCCCCCCTGTATGACAGCGTGTTCAGTAAACCCTATTTTAGCTTTTAAATCACTCGATAACGGTATATTCATAACATTCTCTTATTTTGCAGCCCATTGTTCCGCTTTTAATTTTGTTTCGTCAGTTTCTAAAGCTAACTTTCGGCTCGCACCTTTCCAATTGGTTTTCTGCTCTTGTATTTCATGCAAATTAGTACGATACAAACTAGTATTCGACATATCCGCCTCGTCGAGAATAGCATGGCTAAATTCAACATATGTTAAATCTGCTCCACTAAATACAGATCCTGTGCAATCTGCTTTTTCAAACAGTGCCTGCTCAGCTTTGATTTTAGTAAAGTTAACCTTAGTTAATATGGCTTCTTTTAGCAAAGCCTGTGGCATATTTGCATTTTCAAAATTAGCAAATGACAAGTCTGCTTCGACCAAGTTAGCCTGAGCCAATATCGCGCCGCTGAAATTGGCACTCGTCAATTTTGCTTGCATAAAACCGGCTTGCGATAAATCTTTATTGCTAAAGTTTGTATCTGATAAATCGCATTGCTGAAATTGTGGTTTAATAAATCCTACTTTTGTAAAATCAAAACCTGCGAAATTCGCTTTCATGAAAAACGGCAATTCCCATTGAACTTCATCTAAATTAATAGCTTCAACTAAGGGCTCAAGAAAATTAACACGAAACGCCGTTGAGCCTGCCCAACTCGTTTTTGAAAGATCAGCATTAATAAACGAACTTTGATTTATTTTGCAACCTAAAAATTTAGCGCCAGCTAAAACCGGGTTGACAAAATTCGTATTCTCCAAATTCGTATTGGAAAAATCACTCTCCGCTAATTTTGAGTCGACAAAATTAGCTAACCTTAAATCACAGCCCACCAGCGACATTCCATTTGCCTCTGCTTCTATAAAGTTGGCTAGTATGAGGTTTGCGCCATCAAGCTTTGCATTGCTAAAAGTACAGTTAATAAAGTTACACTCTTTTAACTTAGCTCCGGATAAATTTGCCCTTGAGAAGTTTACCGACTCAAAACTGCCGCCCCCTAAGTCCACGCCTTGATAATCACCATCGGACAAATCAACACCGTCAACAATAGGCTTGCCACCTTTTACTGCATCAATTAGTTCCTGTTTCAACACAGTTTATGGCCTCCATTCTTTCAGAATAGTCTGGTCAAGATTTGCGCCTGAGTATGTGTTGTTTCCTAGGGTGCTGTCTAAAAAGTTAACACTGTACAAATTGGCTTTAGAGAAATCGGCACTAACTAAATAAGCCTTGTACATTGAGCCCTCCATTAAATTGGTCGCTTTAAAACTTGCCCCTTTACATTGGCTCTGCATAAACTGGGTTCGATACGCTTTTGCCCCCTGAAAACTCGCATTATCGAGCTGCGATCCAGAAAAATCGGCTTCGTCTAGCTTCGCTTGGTCAAATTTGGCATCAACCAATTGATTCTCTCTAAAACAAGCTCGACTGCCATCGATTCCGGTAAAGTCACTGCCATTAAGTTCACAGCCACCAACAAATCGAACATTTATCATCTGCGCTTGTTGGAAATTATTATTGTTTGAGATTGCTTTTACAAAGTTAACACCATCTAAAATAGCTTTAGTAAAATCACAATCAACAAATTGGCCTTCGACAAAGTTCGCTTCAGCAAGATCCGTTTCAATAAACTCACAATTTCTAAATACCGGATTAACAAAGTTGCACTTTTTCAATTCCGAGCCATTAAATATGGTTTGTTCAAATGTGGTATCTAAAAAATTACCTTCAGCCATTGGACAGTTAATTAACTTTGCTCTAGTGAAATTCGAACCGCCTAATTGGCAACCCGCCAAATTAGCATCCGTGAAGTCTGCATCGGTTAGGTTAGCGGCACCGATATTGGCCCCTTGGCAATCGGCATTCCGTAAAATGGCATTCTCTAGATTTGCGCTAGCCAAAATAGCTTTACTTAATTTAGCATTGGTCAAATTGCAATTGGCGAAATTTACACCTTCTAAATAACAATCTGACAGGTCAATCCCGGTCAAGTCCTCTCCAGATATGTCTATACAAGCATAGTCACCACTTACTAACGATTCGCCATTTTTAAACTGTTGAAGAAACTGCTGTTTCAGATTTTGTTCTTTTTCTGGATGAGGTGAGCGCATTTCTCCCATAAGGTGTGCGCCCATTAAATAGGTTTCTTTATGTTTAATCCCGGCCTCAATGATTTGCTGTTCGAGTTTCTCTGCATCAAAATCAATTTTGGGTATTTCAGACTCTGGGATGCCTGCTCCGCGTAATTCAGAAATTTGTAACTCTGCTTCCGAAAGTTGTTGCCGTAATTCAGAAAGTTGTGGCGACATATCAAGTCTAGGCCACATTGGAGGCATATCCATTTCAGTCATTATTTGTTCGATTTCAGATATCGCTGGTGCAAGTGCCTCTGCATCACTGCTCTGTTTTATAAGCTCGAGTTCTTTCTCTATATGTTCTCTTGTTTGCTGCTTTGCATTTTCAACCATTTGTTCTTGATAAGCTTTAATTTCGTCTAATACAGTCAAATCTATATTAAAAATATCTATGTTGTCTGGCTCTGTTAGAATGCCTGGCATCATCCGCTCTAACATTGCTTCGATTTGAATTTGCTCATCGGCTTTTTCAGGATTATTGATTTTTTCTAAATACGGAGTCGGGTCGACACCCGCCACTTTGCACTGCTCAATTACTTTGAGTTTAGCGTCCTCTATTTTATTCGATGCGTCTAATAGACTGCGCTCGCCAAATGATTCCAAATTATCTTTTGCTAGTAACTCTAATGGAAAATCAAAGTCTTCTTGAATCTGCTGAAAGCCACACTTCATGCCTTCGGCAATTAATGGAGCGGAAAACAAAGCATATTTATAACCATGTTTGAGGTCTAGGCGCTTTGTTAATTGATCTTGATAATGGGCTAATGTTCTAGGCGTATCTTTGCGATTTTCACAGGCCAGTAACAAGGCTTTTATATCCGAACCAATATCTGAATACGCTGCAATCGTCCCCCTGTATATCATCACACCTAAATCGGAGTTAGGAAACAAGTATAAAGTATCAAGTTTGGTTGGGATTTCTTTAAACTGAATTTCCATCTTTCCAGTGGCATTGCCACTATTGTCAACAACTGGCACCTGCTGATTAACAAAAGCACGTCCATAAATGGGTGGTAAAGTACCCGACAACTCTTGGTGTTTGGCATGCATATTAGTAATCGAAAACTGCTCATCTCCATTAAAAAACCCGTCGAGCCACTGGTCTTCCGCCGCATCATTAAAATAGAGCCAGTTTACGTCGTCCGGTAATCCCGGCATGCGGGTTTCAATGTATTTTTGGTCAAACGTTCCTGCCTTTTCTACGCGCGGAGTGTTCATGATATCTATACGGCCAAAACTGGCAGGTTGCGGTTTTGAGCCCGGCGAGGTAATTAGATTACTCTTATATTCAATATTAGGCAAAAACTGACGCTCGCCAAAATCGGTTGTCACTTCTATCGCGCCTTTCCCGCCAGGGTTTGGCTTAAACCCTTCACCACCGAAGGCTTTTTGGTACGTAATTGGCATTTCTGTAAATAGCTCTGGCGAGCTCGGAGTAATGCCCGCACCTAATAATTTATACCAATGCCGGTCGCCAAATATTGCCAGCTCTTTTTCAACGGCGGTTTGATAGGTCCCTTGCTTTGTTTTGCTTTTGACCGTCAGCTTAACAGAGCCTGCTTCAACTTTTTGATTATTCGGTGGAATAAAACTCCCCGCTACTAAAACTTCACCAACCTCTTTTGGCATCGCGGCATCAAAGATTTCCCCATCTAACTGCTCACCAATTACTTCCCACAACTTTTGTTCAAGTAATATTTCACCATTAGTAAGAGAGAAACCAATGGGAATAGAGACCGTAAACAAGTTTTTTTCCAAATAGGAAAAAGATTTATACAAAACACCAAGTTGAAGCGGCTTTTGAATTTCCATTATCTAACTCAATAATCTTATAAGGCCTGAGCCAATATAGGCGCCAGCAGTTTTGATTCCCGCACCTGCAGTCTCAATTTTTGTCGCCGTAGTACTTAGATTAGAAACTGAGTTTTTTAATTCTGTTAGCTTTGTTTTTATTTGTACAGCATCAAATTCAGTTGCTGCAGTCAAGCTAATTTCGGCCCTAATACCAGCACTAATGTCAGCCCTCAGTCCAGTAACAACGTCGGTGCATGCAGCTACATCAAGAGAGAATCGTGCAGCAATACAAATATCATTTTTAAGCCCTAAAAATAGATCGCTTGTTGCCGCTAAAGACATTGTCGACGAAGCTGCGAATTTGAATTCACTAGTCCCGCCCATAAAAAATGTGTCATCCCTGCCCCATTGTTTGGTGTAACTATTCCCCATAACGACATCATACGTATCTCCATCTGTGTAGCTCGCTGCATTGCCGTAAGTCTCAGAATCTGAATTACCCACAGTTATTGAAATGTCATCGCCATTTTTATAGTTATAAGAATTGCCAATTTCCTTGCTCGCAGAGGTTGTGCCTCTTGATAGAGTAAAACCATAATGCTTAGATGTGATATCTCCATATCTCGGCCCACCTGGAGAGGCTTTATCATGAGCATGCGTTGCATTAATAGTTTCTGTATTGGAATTAATTAAACTTTCAACATAACCATTACCGAATGCGTAATCAGCTGGATCACTACACCATTCAAATCGACGACCATGGTGGTATTCATATTCATCCCCCCACTTCATCTCAACTATTTGATTTTCTGGGTCGATTGCGCGAGTTTCATCGCCCCAGTTATACAAACCGGTAGTACCGTCTGCTAAGTGATCTGGATCGGTATTTAACGCATTTGAAATTGCCGACATGTCTGCACCAAAATACTCTTCATTGTCATCAATGCCATCTTCATTAATATGAAATTCGTCCCAACTATTACCGAAATCAAATATCTTGTCAGCGCCATAAATATATTCATTTCCTGAAGACCAAACATAGCGCTCGCCAATTCGACGTTCGATAACAAAGTTACCGGCCAATTCATCTTCTCGAGTCATCGCGCCATCTTCTGGGAAAGTAGATGGTAGGTTTAGAAAATGACTTGGTAAATCCCCAGAAGAAGTCGCCGTTTTGCCATCGGTTGAATAACCAGTTACTTTTTCACCTTCGATTTCTTCAATTAACTTTTTAAATTTGAAAGTAAAAACAGCTTGTTCATCAACAATATCATTGCCTGATTTTAACGAACCACTTTCAGTGTTTGAACCTGAAGCGGCATCAAGCGAAGCATTCGCGCTATTGCTGTCCTGGTCACTAATATTAACTACCGTACCTGACCCATCTTCAAAATAGTAATTACTAACACTAACAAAGCTCTGGTAGCCACCTTTGACTTCTTTACGCTCCATTCCCGTCGTCATCAATACCCAGCCATCGCCGGCGTGGTTGGGCGCACCTAAATGCATATAGGTTTTGTTGTCTCCGGTTTGTAATTTAATGCGGTTTTTACCGTCTTGATCTTCCAGTTCAATTTTATTACCAGAGCCCGTTTTAATTAAGCTGTTGGTTTGGTTATCCGCTGTCGTAATACTTGGTTGTGAGGCATTTGGCACAGTGCCCGCGATAACAGGTCGGTCAGGATCGCCACCAATAAACGTGAGCAATACTTCAGTACCCTTTCTCAAAGGGAAACTCATACCTTGTCCCTCGCCACCATAGGGTTGACTCATTCGGATCCAATGGGACGATTTTCCGCCGTCACGATTCAACCGGTCAAAAGGTAACGTAACTCGGTAGCGGCCTTCTTCGTCTAATTCGGCATAATGACCATCACCTTCCGCATCAACAAAGGCGTTTAATGTGCCATGAATTTCTGGCTTAGTAGTAACTTGACTGCTCCGATATTGAATGTCGGCCGGAATTGCGGAAAACGTATTTTGATATACGACGGCTTCACCTATGTCTCCGTCTGCGTAGTGCAATAGACTTGGGTTCTTTGCTTCGTGTTCAATGTTAAGCAGTAAATAATCTTGATTACAACTCGTTCTAAAATGCCCTTCAAGCGTAAATTGATGCCCTGATATCAATCTAATAACGGTACTTTCACCATAATACACCGACTTTGTGCTACTAATTTCTTCGGCTCGAATTTGAGCAAGTTGACCACCTTCTTCAGGGGTTTGTATATTTTGTCCCCACACATAAATCTCACTCGATGGATTAGCAGATTCATCAACGATAAACTCGCCTTTGATATCGACCGAGGGTTTATCATCGTTGTAATCTTTCAATAATACTTTGTGGGGTAATCGTTTCTTTTGATTGATAAAACTAGTGATTGTATTTGCTAAAGCGTTTATTTCTAATGAGGCGTTTGGACTATAAGTTACATCACTGTTTGTAATATCTTCCTGCGTTTGCAATGAATCACAGAACACTAACTTTTCACCTATTTCACCCTGGGTGAAATAATAATAAATGCCATCGCGTTCCATTAATCTAGAAATAAATTCTAGGTGGCTTTCATTATACTGACACTTATAAGCCCAATTTCGATAATTACCTTGTAAGCCCGAAAGGTCGTAATCTTGCGTGGTAAATCCAGCCTCTTGGAGTACCATTTCTATTATTTCTTTAATATTTTGATCTAAATAGATTTCATTCGTGTGAAACAGTGATAATTCCCAAAGTTTCGGCACCAATTTGGCTTTATATAGTGTCTGGTTGTTAACCTGAGAAACTGCATCACAATGGGAAATTATTCCTTGGATGACTCTTTCTTCGTTACCCAAAGTAATGGTCAACGACGCTTGTGTCTCAAGAATTTTGTCGATATCAATATCGGGATTGACAGACAATAACTCAATTTCAAACTCATATAGACGAGAAATACCTTCTGTCCCTTTAAAAGACAACACTTGAACCTTGTCGTCTGCAGACAGAGCATTGTGTTCGAATGAAAACGCTATTGTATTGTCCACTGCTTAACTCCTAAAAACCTAAAACGCTAAACCACAATCATAGTAAATTTATAGCAAATTGAGGGTTGTCACTAACACATCTTCAACACCGTCTTTCTTACCATCTGTATGATTTTGTTCTTGCAATAGCCACGTGTCGTATCCTAATTGCCCCCATTGCTTTTCACCTAAACGGATACCTTTGGCCGCCTTTGTAATCAACCCTATTTTAATGTCGACTTCAAGAGGTCTATCTATATACGTTTTTACTAAGGCAATAAAAGCCTGCCAGCGATTTTTATTATTAACTAACTGCTCAAATGTGCCCTGTGACAAAGGTCCCAAATGAATAATTATTTTCGAGCTATTATCTATCACTTTATCACCGACCAATGCCGAACATCCCAATTCACATGAATTAACACCGAGTGAAGATAAATGTTGAAGAGGCACTATCACTTGTCGTTCGACATATTGTTCTACAGACACATCCACTTTTAACTCAGCTAAATAAGTTTCAAGTAACGACTTTAACCCTTGAGCGGAACGTTGCTTACTTGCCAGTAGCCCCGAGAACTTTAACAGCATGTCCGGGGTTATTAATTTTTGCTGTAAGCTTATATCACTCGTGCCAATTAAATGATGTAGTAGTTGGCTAAAATCACGTTTTTGAAATTCAACGACCTGACTTACTGCATTATATTTCTTCTGGGCTAACGCAAATAGTTGATACAAGCGTTGATGTACTATGTCTAAAAACTGCCGAGCTGTAGTTTGCTCTTCTTGCTCAAATTGCAATAATTCTTCGGTATAGAAGCTAGGCAATGGAGATGACGAACCGTACAATCCGAGTATATTGGTTACAACTTCAAATTCACCATATGAATTTTTTGTAACTGAAACAATTTCACTTCGACTAATTTGCATAGAAAGTGCTGGACGTACTCGTATTTTTTTTAGCGGATCTTCACCACTTGCCTTCACAATTGCATATAAGTTTGTGAGCAATCGTTCGAAAGTAAATGTTTTTGGAGACGTTAAAATTCGCTCTTCTACTGAAGGGCTCGTTTGCCTAATTGTGCTGGCCACTTGATCACCTCCCCACTAAAAAAGTCTTCCATTACAAATTCGCTATAAACGTTAATAGCCGCAGTACTAGCAAAAAATTTATCAAGAATAGAGCCGAACAAAAAGCGATCACCGAGGCTTGCAAAGTTTTCGGGTTTTACGGTCACCATAATATTCTGACCATGTACAAACGCATTGTTAAAGAGTCGTTCTTCCCGCTTAATTTTAACTTCTGTAATCGCTTCTATTTTCTTTTCATTTAACAAACGCTGACTTTTTGCCTTTGCGTCTGGTGAAATGTACTGCTGTAAAATTGATTTTAATGTTGAGCTGTCGGTGATTGATAGGTAGTTTAATGATAAATGTGAGATCAACTGCCAAAGCATATCACCGTCTAATGGAATTTTTCGACTTGTTGTCGGTGATGTAATATTTTTAAAGGTCGCTAGCTCTGGAGTATTTGAGGTTGCTACACCGATGTCCCCAGTATGTAATTTGTCAGCTTGATTGCCATTACTGCAGGTGAGTTTAGCTTTTAGTATTTCGTTGTTGGCAATCGGTGTATTTGGATCAAATGCAAGTTTAATATACGTATCGACTGATGGCTTATGAATATTTTTATATACCAGTTCATAAACAGATTGAGTGCTGGTATTGACCTGATGACCCCCGAACAATTGATATTCTCTAGATTGCTCTACCCCGCGGGCATTACTCTCCACTTGCTCAACTGCATATATTTCATGATTCGCTTTATTAGAGCCGGTATTTGGTAACAACTGATACTCATTTTCAGTAGGAGAAATCAGTACCGAATGGGATTCAGCTTCAAATAAATTAACAGCTGGCGTAACGTTTAGCCAAAAATGCTCTTTTGATAATTTTGGTAACTCTATATTCGCCTTACGCATCGAAATATTAATACTAAACCGGGTGCCAGCCCCACGGTCACGCCATTGTGACAAATCGATATCAATAAACAAAAACTTTTCAGGAAATAGGAAGTAAGTTTGAAGTAAATCATATGCAGGCATCAACCCTGGAGGTTGAGGATAAATACTGGTTTGGTTTTCTATTCCACCAGGTTGCACAACGTCAACAGGCAATGAAATATCACCACTGGAAGACATTGTTACTTCTTTAATTTGATTAACGAGCAGGTAATATAAATCACACGCTTCTTCGTATTCACCACCAATATAAAGTCTTATCTTATCAAATGGCTGCTGATCAAGGGTTGTGTTTATTAACTCGAATTGCAAACTAAAATTCAAATCGCCGTCACGACTTTTTTCAACAACGTCAATTAGGTTTATTGGTAATATTTCTATTTTGTCGACAGTTTTAAATCGACAGCTTCCTAAGTCACTTTCTTTGGAATCAATGTAAGTCCCCGCATTCACCGCAAGTGGTTTTGCTAAACTTGGCTTAGGTTTAAAAGCGATCATGGTGGCGCTTGGCATTGGGCGAATATATTGTGGACAGACTAATTGCGCCAAACTGTGTAAAAACTTTGGAAACTGGCTGTCGAGTTCCTGGCGAATATTTGCGGTTAAAAATGCCACACCTTCTAAAATAAGTGTCGCATCAGGATCAGCGTTCGCACCAGTCAATGCCCGAGTAAGTGCAGGGTTGTCGCGTGAGAAGTCCTTTGCTATTGACTTCAATAGCCTCAATTCTTGTTTGTAATAATTAGTTAACACAACACATCCTAGTTGACGCTATCAAATTGTAAATTGCCGTTAGCTAACACGGCGCCAGTAAATGTGATGTCAGTCACTTCTGCATCTTGAAAAATAGAGCCACTGATCTCAAACCTAACTAACAAATTATCTTCCTCGTTAATTTGCATTTTAATCAAAGGCTTTGTTAATCGCGGTTCATATTGATGGATTTGAGCCAACATTCTTTTTACTATCAGTTGCGGATCTGGTGGCCTGTTACCAATAACTTGAGTCGCATCACCTAACAAACCATATTCTTGATCAACTTCGACTGACCCTAACGGGGTATTAAACAACTTTTCCAAATGATTCAAAATCGACTGTTTTACAGAGATCCGTTTACTATTCGCTCTTTGTTCACTGTCTAAATCAAGGGAAGCTAGACGTTCAAATAATCGTAGATGACTCATAATAATTAGTCGGCCCCTTTCGCTTGGGTTTCGTATTCCACGTCGCCGTCGCTGCCATAACTCCATACTATTTTTTCGTAACTAATGGTCAAATTTTCCATTAAACGATAACCGTCATGCTGAGTATCGTATAGATGTGGCGACCAAGTCTCTATTTTGGTTAACAGTGCGTTTTCCAATTTAATCCGGTACATTAATTCTCGGTCACCTACCGTTGTATGAACATACCAACTTAAAACAACTTCACTGAGGACTTCTCTGTTATCAAGAGCTTGCGCCAGTTTTGGGGTGCTTTTGTCCACCAACTTATTAATCTGTATACCTCTATGAACAATCTGCCCTGAAGATACCTGATTATTAGCGGAACGGGGGATTTCTATTTGGTGATCAAATTTTAATACTTCAATCTCCGTCTCGTTACCTTCGTAACGTGAACTCCCTTCTATAACCCCTTGAATATCACCTCGTAGAGTTAAAAATCCAATCATTGCCATGTCGATTTCCTTTGCTTAATCTACGTTCATCGTGAGACTTAAACTGAAGTCTTTACCCATAAATCGTAAATGAGGCACGATCGTTAGGTCTAAAGATTGTTCACCATTAATATCTGGTGCAGATAAAACAACTTCAGCTTTTTTTAGTGGCTTTCGGGCTCGAATTGCCTCTGCAGGATTTTCAACGTCTGACACATAACGTTTTAACCATTTGTTTAGTTCTGTTTGTACTTGGATCAAACTTTTCTGGACCCCAATTGACTCCCTTTGCACTACCTTCAAATAATGCACTATTCTTGAAACGATAAATATATAAGGGAGTTGTGCTTCCACTTGGGAACTAAAATTTTCACTTGGATCTAGTGATTTATGAGCCGAGAAATTCCCCCACCGAACTGACGCTGAAGAGGTAAAGAATAAATTTTGTTGGGCTTTGTTGTAAGCCAGCGTTAAAAAGCCTACATTCGCCAAATCCATCAACTGCCGCTCAGAAATCATGGCTTCAATCATGTAGTTTGGAAACAACTGCTTAGAGGTATCGGTTGAGTGGTACATATCAACACTACCACCGACGTGACCCGTTAAGTCAGTGCAAACGGCATATTTAGCGAAACTATTAATCAGGCATTTTGCAAAAGCAAACGAGGCATTTCCTAACAAATTTTGGTTTACATTCTCTGCCACGCTTTCTGAGTATGGAATTGCGTCAATTTCTCCGGCTCCAAGTTTATAAGCCTCTCGGAGCTTAACTCGTGGTAATGCTAAACCAATATATGCTGAATCTAATGTTTTTTGAAATGATCGCCACTTAATGTATCGAGGTGAAGACATCAACTCAGGGATGTCACTGATAATCTCTAATTGACTAAAATCCTCTTCATTGAAAAATTTAGGTGAAGCACCTGCGATAAATGGCGCATGAGCTAATCTACATACCTTCGCGATATTTTTGAGAAGCTGTAAGTCTTGACTACCCGCAGAAAAATAGTAATCAGCAATAATTGCACTATAAGGCTGACCACCGTATTGAGCATATTCTTTTAGATAAACGGCATCATACAATACTGTATCTTGTATTTCTCTATTGGCTTCAAAATCCTCTTCTAAAGACGCCTTACTTATGTCGAGTATTTCGATAACGCAACTTTCTGCCAGCTCTTCAGAAAAAACTAGGCGATATAGGTTTCGCCATATCGATTCGAGTTTTTGGAACTGTTCGTTTTGAATAACCTGTGACAGTATTTCATGCAGGTGCTCATTTATATCAAATAGAATAAATGGCAATTCGTCAAAACTCGACACCGCATAATCGATGCCGCAATGAGCTAATAAAGCCTGCTCTTTTTCATCTAGCACCACATTGTTTAATGTCGCTTGATTAAGACATAGTTTCAATTTCTTAATCAACGCTACATGCTGATAAAGGTAATCAACTGACATCAATAGACTTTCAGGCTCGAAATCAGAGATTCGCGCAATGGATACATCTATATCAATATAGGTGACGCGATTATTATCAAGGTCGACCGCTAATTCAAAAGAAACTTCGACATCCATTGCCGCGAGAACTTGGTTAAAGCTTCTCGTATCAATTTGGGTTGCATCATCAAAGTCTTTTTGGAATTGCCCGCTAAAGTCTCCAAGAATTAATAGCTTTAGTGGTAAAGACACGTCTTCACCACTATCAGCAGACTGATAGGTAAACTCCATCCGATCCCATGAAGGGGATGATATTAAATCACTCATGTTCAGTTAATACCGCTGCAGTAAGCACACCTGTGTTCCAGCAACTTGAAATCGTTCTAGGAATTTCTAGTTGCTTACGGTCAAGCGCTTCTAACAATGCATTCTGCCCAGACATAGTGTATTGCAGGTCCACATAGCTAACACCGGCCTCTCTTAACCTATCGGCTAATTCAGGAAAGTCTCCGGCCGTAAACCTTTTTTGACCAGTTTTAAAGTCTGCCAAAAAGTTAGGGAAACCAAGTTCACCTTCATACCGTTTTTCCAATACAAACCGACCTATATTAATTCTAAGCTTAACTTCGCTGCAACTTTCCCCCCACTTAAACATTTGGCTATTAGCAAAATTTTGATTAACCAAAATAGTTGAACCTTCAGCGCATAGTAATTCTAATTCCGTTTTGCTTACATGATATTTTGCGTCCAAATTAGTGCCTGTTGGTAATGTCGCTAAGTTTACAGGATAGAACTCTTGCTTGGATTTTCGAGCATCATCAGCCTTTGCTGCAAACTCTAAAAAGCTTGGATTAAGCGGGTATTTAACTTTATCTACATCTTTAGCGACAAAGCCTGCGCCTAGTCGTTTAGCTACAAAAGGAGCCAATTGTAAATCGAGAAACGACCATAGCATTCCTTGTTCTCCAAAGACCATATTTGGCACTTTGTAGTTAGGGACACCATCGATATTCGTTAAGAACTCTTGCTCCCAAACATCCTGAACTTTACAAGAAGATTCATTTAACATGTAATCTTGCATAAGTTCGATAGCACCGCCATAGAGTGCCCAGAACGCAGAGTTGCTTGGGGTTTCTTTGCCAACAATTGCCTGAAGTTTCTTGAGGCTGCTATACACACTGGCTAGACTTCCGTCACCCACGGCAGGGTTATCCGGTGAAGAAAATAAACTACTAATCGCAGCATGTGATACTGAGCGCATTTCAGCGCTATATACAAAACTCCCTAACGACTCTCTATATTCACCAAGAAGTTTGCCTGCTTCTTCCAATTGCATTTGTCGTTCATCAGGTGAAGGTCCAGAAGCGCCTTTTGCCATTTTCTTCTGGGTTTTCATGCCCTTTTTTCCAGCTTTCGACAATGCTTTACCAAGCGGACCAGCTTTACCAACAATCTTAAGTGCCATTTTAGTTAACATTTTATTCTGAGCACCATCGGTCTTTTGCTCAGGCGCAAACGCACTCATATCTTCGTAATAGAAAACCATCGTTGCCCACTCTGGCAGTTCGACATCGTCTTTGTATGGTGCAATTTGTTCATTAACTAAATTAAGTGCATTAAAGTATAAATTACGGCCCGTTGATAAATTATTAACAACCATTAGCCATTCATTTCTACTATTTAGTTTCTCTGTCCCTTTGCTAAAGTTCTTAGAAAATCGCTCCCAATTCTCTAAGTACTGCTTTTTATATTCTTGTTCAAATCCAGGTAATATGTCGTCTAATATGTCGTCATATCGTTCAGTCTGCCTAATCTGCGCAATAAACTGGTCGATGGTTTCTTTACCTTCAACCGTATATGCACCGTTGACTACCGAATCAAACGTCATAGCTCCGGTACCAACATTCCAATAATCAGATACTTTAATTTCAGCAGTGCTTGCTACCTTATTTGCCCATGGTATTAACCACTTGGCGAGATCTTTACTTTTTAGCAAAATATCATTTAGTTGCTCGTCCATTAACTTTGCTTCTTGTTCTATGTCAGCGCGATTAGTCGACCAATTCAACGATTGTAAATATAGGGTATTAAGTTGAGCGACGATATTTGGATCTTGAATACCAAAAAAGTCTGCATCTGACACACTATATGGTGGCGGTAATGACTCCATATCTGAACCTTCAAGATAGGCATCGATTATGTTGATTCTTCGGACCAACGTACTAATAAAAGCAACAATCTTTTCTTCAGAAATATCACTGTCTTGAACAAACCTTTTTGAGAGTTCTCGAACAAAAAATTGATCGGTTTTTTCTACAATTCGAGCATTGACTCGTTCTGAGAACAAACCTTGTAGTTTAACAATAAAATCAGGTGTTTCAGAATAGCCCATCCAAGGTGTCCATGAGTGCTCCTCTAGACGTGAAACCATATCTCGAAAATCGTATAGTGACCTTACGTTTGCAGAAAGTTGCACCGACTCTTCAAAACTTCCCGCATACTTAGATACTGACGTATCAAGTATTTCTGAATCAGTCGAATAGCTAAAATATAATGCTACTAATACAGCAGCTAATGTTGCATTCCACGCCAATGACTTACCAAAAATCCGGCTTCTAACAATACGTTCTGAACGACCGATTGAGCTAACCATATCTCGTTCGCCCGGCAATATTTTGCTAAGCAGTATCTGGCTAAACAGGCCTCTGCGACCAGAAACCATTCTAGTATTGTCGTCGGCTGCAGTAAAATAAAGTGACCTAAAGTTAGGTGTTTTTTGATATGGGTTGTTTTGAAACAAAGAACCACAAAAGATTGAAAGGTGTCTTTCCAATTTTTCAAACTGGCTAGGTAAAAGCAGTAATTCCGGAGTGACAGTACTGTCTTTTATCGCATTAAGCATCAATTGCTTAATTCGCTCTGCGAGCTCACCGACAGTGTGACCAACAAAATTTGCCGCTGTTAAGCCATCGTTATTAACCTCGCCAATCGGTTGGTTTAGTTTAGCTCCAGGCAACGTCTCAACCCAATCATTAAAACCTGGCATTTTGTCTGTATGAGTTATAACAACATAAACTGGCACAACGACACTGAGTTGTTGCATCAATTGTTCGATTGCTCGGCGTGACTCAATTGCCTTTTCGATAAGTTGCTGGCTTTTCTCACCAAGCAAATCTTCCATCGTTAAAGTAACAACAACACCATTTATAGGTTCTTTAGGACGCTGTTTGCGTAACAATTCTAATAACAGATGCCACTTAGGGTTATTTTTATTATCGTCGGTAGAATTAATATAACTACTTGGAACATCAAGTGCGATACCTTGATTAAATAGTTTCCAATTTATATCTTGCTCAGTTTTGTCCAACCCTTGTAAATCTATAGTTGGTGAAGATAGGTTGGCTTCATTTAGTAAAAATGACTTACCACTTCCGTTTTGGCCTATAACTAAATACCAAGGCAAAACGTACATTGGATCGCCATGAACTTTTAGATAGCTCTGGCGCAACAGTTTAGTCATTTGAGAGAAATTTTTCTCTAGCGGCGTTTTCTCAAACGAGAAGTTAAATGAGAAGGCTGATTTTTTTTCACCCTCTTCAACATTAACCAGTCCTTCAACCTGTTGTTTTGCTCTGTAATACAAAATACCTTTGCGAATAAGCAAAAATAATAACCAAGCGACAAACACGCCAATTGCGTAATTCACGCCCGTCATCAGCTCTTCACCAGCTAAAACAGCTCCGCCAATCACTAAGCCTGAAATGACTAACCAAATAAATATGTATAATAATATTTTCAAAAAAATTTTCACGGCTGACTCATAATTTTGTTAATTTTAAGAGGTAGTTATCATATTGAGATAACTAAAAAGTTCGCCAAACCAACCAGATCTTTTTTAAAGAAAAAGTAAGCGAAAGCTACGATTAAAATAGGTCCACCATAAACTAGCGGAGAAAAGTCTTTTTTAACGTGTATCTTCCCTTCAACCTTTTTCTTAGAATAAGCTCCTGGAAACAACGTGGCTTCATCATTCAACTCATCAGCTAACAATTTGTAATTGTCGTACTTTATTGAATCAAGTTGTGACTGAAGTCCTGAATCATAAAACTTCCCGGTGAATCCGAGAGTTAAACAGTAATAATATACTTCTCTTATATCCCGCTCTGCAGGGTTAAATGGATTTAGTCCATCTAACTTTGTAAAAAACTCAACACCACCTTGGGTTGTATCAAAATAAAAACGTTGCAGTAAATTTCGCCCCCAAACCTTCCTATGTTCCCACTTTGAAGCGATGAGTTTTTCATCTATAAAAGTTACAACAGCAAAAAGTGCCAACTGGTATTGAGATTTGGTATAACCCCCGTCTAGTGCAAAACCCAGTAAACTATCTAACTGGCTAGTAATGTGTGAACGCACAGAATCATAACTATTTTCTTTGTCGATTTCTGCATGTTCAACAACCTGCATGGTATAACTTAAACTTCCAATAAAGCAGTCAACTAATCTCATGTCGCTCCCTAACCTCTTACCAAAACCATTTCAATAATCAAATCGTCCGGGGCATCGTCCCAATGTACTGCAAACATTCCTTCTTCTTCAATTGCCTTCCATTTACTGCTGGTTCGATCAATTGTAAAGTAGGTCACTTTAGGACGTTGTTCTAATCCTGTTGGTTGTTCATCCAAATGAGTGAACTCAACCCCTGGTATTGCGCTTTGTACGTAGCGTTCAACATGGGATTTCGCCCCAAGTTTCGCATAATTTTTAAACGAACTGATATAGTCATTCGCCGCTAGATTACTTTCTAACAGCAAGTACATACTATGCTGTCTAACAAAAAATTCGCTTGGTAACTTACAGTTATATGACCCGTCGTCTTGTTTTTCCAATCGTACCAAAAGCTCTGGACTTACTGTTAACTCATCCAATAAGCTGACTAACAAGGCCTTCGTTTTCTCAAATGACTGGAATAACTCACGGTGATTATACTTAATCGTCGAAACGGTTCCGTCTAATGATTCACCTAATATACTGTAGCGTGCAGAAAATGTTGATAATTCACCTATTAATGCTCGAATATGGCCAAACATTTCAAATGGCGTAATCGATGGGTGTTCTAAGTAATGATTTAACATTGGGGCATATCGAGCAATCACTCTTAACGCACTACGGTAGCGTTCTGAAACCGGATTAAACTCGGCACTTCTTGAAGTAGAAGTATTTTTATAATTTTCCAGTTGTTTAGAACGCCCGAGTAACTCGTCTCTAATCTCTTTAAGTTGATCCATCATAATGGAAGACGCATTGATGCAAACGGAAGCTGGAATGAACTCTTTACTGAACATCACGACGTCTTCAATTTCTTCAAGCTTAGTTATTGGCATAATTAAACAATCTGAAAACTGTTCAATTTCGTCCTCAAATATTAACCTAACGACATATTTCATCGTTTTAACAGTAACTGACTGGTCGCCTTGATGGACATCTTTAATCGATTCACCCTCGATACTTGACACGTAACGGGTAGAGATAATTTGGCTATTATCATAACTTGGAACCTGAGTAACATTACTTCTACTATCACTGAGCTTTGAAATTACTGCTAAAACGATTATGCCTTTGGTACGATCTTGCCAGTGGCTTTCAAAACTGCGAGGCGCAATTAACGCATTTTCAGGAAACGAAACTAATGAACCATCTTCGTACAATACATCAAGAGTATTTAGCTCTACAAAGCCCCTATTAAGTGCTTGACTGTCAAGATGCATATTCGAAACGCCCCACGGGAATGGGTTATTTATACCGTAAAGTTGATATACAGCTTGTTGCGAATGCAAAGACTGATATTGAAAGTGTTGAGGCTGAAGGAAGAGTCCCTGATGCCAAAATAATGGTTTATTGAAATTCACTAAGTTATCCTTTACTCGTTTATATGTCTGACGGCATAAATTATTATTATTGAGCGAGCATTTGCACTCTAGATATTTTTGTTACGCCTAAATCAACCCAGGCCTTAATTCTAGCTGCCTCTGAAATACCAGGTTCAGAAAATGGGTTCAGATTACTAATTGTAGACGCGGAATACTCGGTTCGATTGGCAACAGAAGGGATTTCAAATATTTGAACACTATCTTCCGTCTGCAGTTGATAATAACCAGCAACAACCGCTACAAATTTTGTTTCTTTAAATCTATCTACCGTTATCACTTCATTACTACTTGGTGAAATAGTTAAGTCTGAAGAAGCAACGATACTCGTATCAATATCTTCTTTCTTACTAGTAAGTAGCTCTCTAATTCCTGCAGGCGTACTCGCTATATCTTTAAATACTTTTAGGTCAGACAGTTGAAAAACTTTTAAGTACAAACTATGCGGTTTTCCAACGTATAAATTCAGTTGTGGTGGTGTTTGAAAACGGAAGACTATCGCTGCGGGATCATAATCCCAAGTTTCATAGGCATCAACAATTTCGGCGTTGCCCCGATAATGCCATTTATTTGTGTGCCACTGCCAAATCAAATTATTGCCTTCAATTTGTGGATCGTCGATTGTCAGTGGAGGATGTTCCTCTATTGTACCTTTCCATTCAGGAAGTGGCGTTGCACAGCCGGTTAGGAAAAGTACATATATAAAAAAAATAGAAAATATGGCTTTATTTTGCATTTTGTCATTTTATCGTTTTAATCGCTTTAACACATTTAGAACCAGCAATAGAAGTTACTATTGCTGGTTCCGCTTTCTTAATCGTCAAATGCGACTAATTCTGTATTTTCACCATTTGACGATGAATCTACACATTCAGTTCCGCAAATGTCATGTTTCCATGCTATTGCATTAAAACTAAACTGCAATTTTTCTGTAGCCATATAATTATCATTGCTAGGATCCATTGCATTAGGCGACACTGTAGAAAGGCTTATCAGTTTCGCTTCTGCTACTTTAATTTGATAGTAACGTACAGGCTCACCACCACTTGTTTCATCAGGTGAACGATAAAATTCAATATGGATATTCAAGTCTGTAGGTTGAGACAATAGTTGCGCCAATATTGGACTACTTTTATCAATCAATTTTGTTATTTCAAAGTATTCATGCCTTCTGACCCCAGTAACTTGACCATTTCTTGGATCTATCGGTAAAACACTTTTTTGCTCAAAAGCCTGGGCAAATATCTTATCTAAATGCTCTTCTTTATAGTATGAAGCTATACTTTCTTTAGACGAAGCACCTTCTGTCAGGTTATTCCCTTCAGCATCTTCTATCGTCACAAAAATTTCGTTTGGCATAATCAAAGTTCCCTATCAATAGGTGGTATATCACCATGTTAAATAAATTTATCGGTGAAGTTCACTGGTATGTGGACTTCACCAAGGTTGTTAAGCTTTCTCTAATGACCCTGCTAAGGATAATGTAAAATTAGCCCCCATAAACTTGAAGTGTGGTGTAACGCTTAATGCTACAGAGAACCAACCTGCATCACTTTTATCTTCAGAAACCACCAATTCGGCTTTTCTTAAAGGGCGAGCACTTCTAGTTGCTGGAGATGGATTCTCTTGATCTGCAACATACCTTCTCAACCACTTATTAAGTTCAGTTTCAAGATCAGCCCTTGTCTTCCAACTACCTAAGTTTTCACGTTGTAGCACTTTAATATAATGCGCTAAACGACAAACAATAAACAAATAAGGAAGTTGCGTGCCTAAACGATAATTTAACTCAGCGATCTGACCTTCGGCATCATTGCCAAATTTAATTGCTTTTTGAACTGAGTTTGAAGAGAAAAATACTGCGTGATCGCCACCTTTTCTTAACGTCAACGGAATAAAGCCCAGTTCAGACAATTCGTACTCTTTTCTATCTGAAATGACAACTTCAACTGGGCCACGAACTTCTTCACTGCCATCAACATCAACAACGTCTATAGCCAAGTCTTCGACTGCACCACCAGATTGAGGTCCAATAATATTCGGACACCATCTAAATTGTGCGAAACTATCTGCTAATCGGCTTGCATAAGCATATGCAGCATTACCCCAAAGATAATCTTCCTTCGATGTAACTTTTTCTTGATAATTAAAAGAGCGAACAACCAGGTCTTCTCCATAGGTTGGACGCAACATGAAACTAGGAAGTGTTAAGCCAACATATCGAGCATCATCACTTTCTCTAAATCCGTTCCATTTAGCATATTGTGCGCCGTCGAAGATTGATTCAACTTCTTTTAATGTTGGCAATTCTTCATACTTATCGACTCCAAAAAACTCACAACTCGCTGCACTTATAAACGGCGCATGAGTCATAGCACTTAACGATGCCATGTTTGAAAGAAGTTCAACATCTGGAGCTTTATAATTAAAGTCATAGTCGCCTATTACAACACCAAATGGTTCACCACCAAATTGACCGTATTCATCTGTATAGATCTTACGATACAAACCAGTCTGAGTGATATCAGGTGCATCTTCAAAATCGTCAACTAAGTCGTTTTTGCTAGCGTTTAAAATTTGAACCTTAATATTTTGTGAAAAATCGGTTCTATTTAATAAGAAGTTTAAACTCGCCCAAGGCTTTTCAATAGACTTTACAACTTCGTTATGAAGTATTTCGTCAATTTGTGCACTTAGACGCTGATCCAATTCATCGATCATTGTGTCAACTAGTGACTTATCAATACGAACACTTTCAACAGATTCTCTAGCAAGTACATCTTGTAAAAAAGCTTCTACACCCTGTTTTACTACAGGATAGCTTTCGTCTTGCTGGTTTATTTTTGTAAAATCTAAAATTTCTTCTACGAGTGTGACTTCGACAATTCCGTCATCTGTATTAGCCATTTTCCTACCTTTTTATCCTTAGCTGATTATTTCTTAACGCCAACTTCTTTAACAAGTTGACTTCTTTGGCTTTCATCAGCCAACATATTTTGAATAGTGCGACGCATTTTAGGTACATTACCTAAAGGGCCTTTTAATGCTTTTAATGCATTTCTTAATTCAATTATTTGCTTTAATTCTGGAACTGATTCAACCAATTTGTCTGGCGTAAAATCTTTGAGGCTTTTAGGAGATAAGTTTATTGATAATTCTTCGTCATTATCGGAAAGTTTATTAGGGACTGTAAAATTAATGTCTAAATCCATCGATCCCATAACTTCGTCAAAGTTATTCTTGTTAATGTTAACAATCTCCCTTTCTTCCATGACTTTATCATCAGCTTGAGAAGAAAATTGCCCCATTACTAGTATTTTCATAGGCAATTCTATTTGGGCATTTGCGTCACCTACGGCGGGTTTGTATGAAATATTGACCCTTTCCTTTGGTGCTACTGAACCGCTCTTTTTCTTACTCATATCTTATCCTTTCGCATTATGAAGTTTTATTTTATTCTTACAGTCAACTTATACAGTTAAAGCATAATGGTGTTCTGAAAAGCTAACTTATAACCAATTACTTTATGAACCACACTCTAGTTATCTGATGGTTCTATTTTTGCAAACATAAAACCAGCCAAAAACTAGTAAACTTTTATATCACTTTCTAAACAGACAAAAATTAAACACTTTGTGTAGGACAAATGTGCAGCATTGAACAAATATAAAACAACTACACAGTTGACTAAAATTAGTCGATGTTAAAAAAAAGTCAAACCCAATACTCTAAATCAAACTAGGATTATTAGACATCTATAGAGAAGTAAAAATATATAGTTGTTATTGATACAGTTTATTTAGTCAAAAAGCAAAAGTTAATCAATGAACCTTTTACTACAAACCTGATTAATTCATCAGTTCGCCACTAAATACAATTTAACCGTATGTGTTTTTTGCGAATAATTACTAGCTACGCTTATTGTCTAAACTTTTTATTAGTCTTCAATTTTAATAACAAAATAATCTATAAAAAAACACAGCTAAAAAACGATGGATTGGATACAGACAAAACAATACGACAATAGTAACCTTAATTTTATTTACTAAATGGCGAGTTAGCTGCAATCCAAATAGAACGATAGAACATCAAAATATCAAAACACAACATAATACCAAAACCCTTTGAAGTAAGTGACCACTTACACATGGGATTACAAAATGATAATATTGGTTTGTCTAAGTTATGGATAAAAAACTATCACGACATAAAAAATGGTTATAAAATAGAAAAGTAATCTGGATATTATAAAACCTACTAAAACACAGTATAGCAATCTGGTTCGCTCTTTTGTTTCGAAATGAGTATTCTATTCAATTGTAAAATACATCAGACCACTTCTAAAATTTGTAAATCCTGTTAAATACAGATGCATTTCACTATTCGAATTTAATAAGCCAAATATTTCGGTTATACCATTTCATTTTAAATTG
>NZ_JAHKQH010000017.1:0-3242 GCF_018861025.1 Psychrosphaera sp. B3R10
ACCATCGCCGCAGCTGCGTTTCACTTCTGAGTTCGAAATGGAGTCAGGTGGTTCCACAGCGCTATTGCCACCAGGCAAAAGCTGAATTGTAATCAATGTTCTACGAACACCGTTTACATAATTGATTTAACATTCAGAAAGCTCGTACCGCCTAAGGCAATACGTTATAAATAAGATTTGTATTCACACATTCAATAATTTTGACCATCAATGTCTTAAGAACACTTAAGCGTTGTATGGTTAAGCCTCACGGGCAATTAGTATAAGTTAGCTTAATGCCTCACAGCACTTCCACACCTTACCTATCAACGTTGTAGTCTTCAACGACCCTTTAGGACAGTTAAACTGTCAGGGATGACTCATCTCGAGGCTCGCTTCCCGCTTAGATGCTTTCAGCGGTTATCGATTCCGAACGTAGCTACCGGGCAATGCCATTGGCATGACAACCCGAACACCAGCGGTTCGTCCACTCCGGTCCTCTCGTACTAGGAGCAGCTCCTCTCAATCATCCAACGCCCACGGCAGATAGGGACCGAACTGTCTCACGACGTTCTAAACCCAGCTCGCGTACCACTTTAAATGGCGAACAGCCATACCCTTGGGACCGACTTCAGCCCCAGGATGTGATGAGCCGACATCGAGGTGCCAAACACCGCCGTCGATATGAACTCTTGGGCGGTATCAGCCTGTTATCCCCGGAGTACCTTTTATCCGTTGAGCGATGGCCCTTCCATACAGAGCCACCGGATCACTATGACCTACTTTCGTACCTGCTCGACGTGTCTGTCTCGCAGTTAAGCTTGCTTCTACCATTACACTAACCGTACGATGTCCGACCGTACTTAGCAAACCTTCGTGCTCCTCCGTTACTCTTTGGGAGGAGACCGCCCCAGTCAAACTACCCACCAGACACTGTCCGCAATCCCGATAAGGGACCAACGTTAGAACATCAAACATACAAGGGTGGTATTTCAAGGTTGGCTCCACCTGAACTGGCGTCCAAGTTTCATAGCCTCCCACCTATCCTACACATGTAGGCTCAATGTTCAGTGTCAAGCTGTAGTAAAGGTTCACGGGGTCTTTCCGTCTAGCCGCGGGTACACAGCATCTTCACTGCGATTTCAATTTCACTGAGTCTCGGGTGGAGACAGCGTGGCCATCATTACACCATTCGTGCAGGTCGGAACTTACCCGACAAGGAATTTCGCTACCTTAGGACCGTTATAGTTACGGCCGCCGTTTACCGGGGCTTCGATCATGAGCTTCTCTTGCGATAACCCAATCAATTAACCTTCCGGCACCGGGCAGGTGTCACACCCTATACGTCATCTTTCGATTTAGCAGAGTGCTGTGTTTTTAATAAACAGTTGCAGCCACCAGGTCACTGCGACCGGCTTCAGCTTAAGGAGCATGTCCTATCACCAAAACCGGCGTACCTTCTCCCGAAGTTACGGTACCATTTTGCCTAGTTCCTTCACCCGAGTTCTCTCAAGCGCCTTAGTATTCTCTACCTGACCACCTGTGTCGGTTTAGGGTACGGTTTTCAATCATCTGAAGCTTAGAGGCTTTTCCTGGAAGTATGGCATCAATGACTTCTACTCCGTAGAGTATCGTCTCGTATCTCAGTTCTAGCCGCCCGGATTTACCTAAGCAGCCAACCTACATACTTTCACACGGACAACCAACGCCGTGCTCACCTAGCCTTCTCCGTCCCCCCATCGCAATGATTAAAAGTACAGAAATATTAATCTGTTTCCCATCGACTACGCATTTCTGCCTCGCCTTAGGGGCCGACTTACCCTACCCTGATTAGCATGGGATAGGAACCCTTGGTCTTTCGGCGTGGGAGTTTTTCACTCCCATTATCGTTACTCATGTCAACATTCGCACTTCTGATATGTCCAGCAACCCTCTCGAGTCACCTTCAGCCACTTACAGAACGCTCCCCTACCTAGCGTAATAAATTACGCTACCGCAGCTTCGGTGTATTGCTTAGCCCCGTTACATCTTCCGCGCAGGCCGACTCGACTAGTGAGCTATTACGCTTTCTTTAAAGGGTGGCTGCTTCTAAGCCAACCTCCTAGCTGTCTAAGCCTTCCCACATCGTTTCCCACTTAGCAATAACTTTGGGACCTTAGCTGGCGGTCTGGGTTGTTTCCCTCTCCACGACGAACGTTAGCACCCGCCGTGTGTCTCCCGGATAGTACTTTACGGTATTCGGAGTTTGCATGGGGTTGGTAAGCCGGGATGGCCCCCTAGCCCAAACAGTGCTCTACCCCCGTAAGTATTCGTCCGAGGCTCTACCTAAATAGATTTCGGGGAGAACCAGCTATCTCCCGGTTTGATTAGCCTTTCACTCCTAGCCACAAGTCATCCCCTAACTTTTCAACGTTAGTGGGTTCGGTCCTCCAGTTGATGTTACTCAACCTTCAACCTGCTCATGGCTAGATCACCGGGTTTCGGGTCTATACCTTGCAACTAGACGGGCAGTTAACCCTCGCTTTCACTACGGCTCCCCTATTCGGTTAACCTTGCTACAAAATATAAGTCGTTGACCCATTATACAAAAGGTACGCAGTCACAGAACAAGTCTGCTCCTACTGCTTGTACGTATACGGTTTCAGGTTCTATTTCACTCCCCTCACAGGGGTTCTTTTCGCCTTTCCCTCACGGTACTGGTTCACTATCGGTCAATTGGGAGTATTTAGCCTTAGAGGATGGTCCCCCTATCTTCAGTCAAGGTTTCTCGTGCCCCGACCTACTTAATATGTCCAATATAGCTTGTCGTGTACGGGACTATCACCCTTTACTGTGCAACTTTCCAGATGCTTCCACTAAACTATACTGATTCGGCTGTTTCCCTTTCGCTCGCCGCTACTCAGGAAATCTCGGTTGATTTCTTTTCCTCTGGGTACTTAGATGTTTCAGTTCTCCAGGTTTGCCTCGCATAGCTATGTATTCACTATGCGATACCCTAAAAGGGTGGGTTTCCCCATTCAGAAATTCTGGTCTATAACGGTTTTTATCACCTTAACCAGACTTATCGCAGATTAACACGTCTTTCATCGCCTCCAATTGCCAAGGCATCCACCGTATACGCTTATTCACTTAACCATACAACCTTAAATACTCTCATACTTAGGCGTAGGTTATGCCATTTTGATTGCACTCGCTAAAAGTACAATCGACATAAATAACGCTTGAGTTTTCTTCTTACAGTGATAATCAAAATTATTTTTTAA
>NZ_JAHKQH010000017.1:3418-5108 GCF_018861025.1 Psychrosphaera sp. B3R10
TTCTTGCTCACAATATGTAATTAATTATCTGTGTGGACACTTCGCATGTGCGACTTTTCGTTAAGGAGGTGATCCAGCCCCAGGTTCCCCTAGGGCTACCTTGTTACGACTTCACCCCAGTCATGAACCACAAAGTGGTGAGCGTCCTCCCGAAGGTTAAACTACCCACTTCTTTTGCAGCCCACTCCCATGGTGTGACGGGCGGTGTGTACAAGGCCCGGGAACGTATTCACCGTGGCATTCTGATCCACGATTACTAGCGATTCCGACTTCATGGAGTCGAGTTGCAGACTCCAATCCGGACTACGACAAGCTTTATGGGATCCGCTTACTCTCGCGAGTTCGCAACCCTCTGTACTTGCCATTGTAGCACGTGTGTAGCCCATCCCGTAAGGGCCATGATGACTTGACGTCGTCCCCACCTTCCTCCGGTTTGTCACCGGCAGTCTCCTTAGAGTTCTCAGCATTACCTGCTAGCAACTAAGGATAGGGGTTGCGCTCGTTGCGGGACTTAACCCAACATTTCACAACACGAGCTGACGACAGCCATGCAGCACCTGTCTCAGAGTTCCCGAAGGCACTAATCTATCTCTAGAAAATTCTCTGGATGTCAAGGGATGGTAAGGTTCTTCGCGTTGCATCGAATTAAACCACATGCTCCACCGCTTGTGCGGGCCCCCGTCAATTCATTTGAGTTTTAACCTTGCGGCCGTACTCCCCAGGCGGTCTACTTAATGCGTTAGCTGCGCAAGACATCTCTTAAGAGACGAACTGCTAGTAGACATCGTTTACGGCGTGGACTACCAGGGTATCTAATCCTGTTTGCTACCCACGCTTTCGTACATGAGCGTCAGTGTTGATCCAGGTGGTTGCCTTCGCCATTGGTATTCCTTCAGATCTCTACGCATTTCACCGCTACACCTGAAATTCTACCACCCTCTCTCACACTCTAGCCATCCAGTTTCAAATGCAGTTCCCAGGTTGAGCCCGGGGCTTTCACATCTGACTTAAATGGCCGCCTGCGTACGCTTTACGCCCAGTAATTCCGATTAACGCTCGCACCCTCCGTATTACCGCGGCTGCTGGCACGGAGTTAGCCGGTGCTTCTTCTGCGAGTAACGTCAAATCTAGCAGGTATTAACTACTAAACCTTCCTCCTCGCTGAAAGTGCTTTACAACCCGAAGGCCTTCTTCACACACGCGGCATGGCTGCATCAGGCTTGCGCCCATTGTGCAATATTCCCCACTGCTGCCTCCCGTAGGAGTCTGGACCGTGTCTCAGTTCCAGTGTGGCTGATCATCCTCTCAGACCAGCTAGGGATCGTCGGCTTGGTGAGCCTTTACCTCACCAACTACCTAATCCCACTTGGGCTTCTCTAAAGGCGAGAGCCGAAGCCCTCTTTAAGCCGTAGCTACTATGCGGTATTAGCAGTCGTTTCCAACTGTTGTCCCCCACCTAAAGGCAAATTCCCAAGCATTACTCACCCGTCCGCCACTCGTCATCAAACTAGCAAGCTAGTTCATGTTACCGTTCGACTTGCATGTGTTAGGCCTGCCGCCAGCGTTCAATCTGAGCCATGATCAAACTCTTCACTTAAAAGTTTAATCGGCTACTTAATAAAAATACTGTTCAAATAAATTTGTGCAGACATTCTATATAAGTAGCTTTATACATATATATTGTTGTCAC
>NZ_JAHKQH010000013.1 GCF_018861025.1 Psychrosphaera sp. B3R10
TCTAGAGGATTTTCAGAGTCGTTGATATTTATAACTTCCTCTGCACTCGGTTGGAGATCTTAAATATCGCCATGGCTGACTTAAAAAGCTTGGGAATAGCGGGCAATTTGCGATCAGCGACTCTGACCCCACAGGTTTTTAGAAAGGATCGTCATTCCAAAATCGCTGTGGCTCGACTCATATTACAAGCTAGGGAATAGCGATTTTCTGTTTGGTTGAAAAGACGGTATTTCTGTTGATTTGTCACTTAATAGCAACAGTTTTATTCTGAAATAAACAATTAGCCATTTATTTACAATTAAGCCCCTCGGAAATCTGCGTCAAATTTGTAGAACTGTTACACTCTGTTTTTACTTGCTTGTTGACTGGCATCAAGCATTAATAAACAAATTAATCTCGAGATTTTTATGGAACATAACCTACTTGCTGACAATGCGGATGATGCATTATCAATCTGCCAAAGTATTCTAAAAGGCAATTTCATTCCTGTTGACGGGATCACGGTAAAGAAACAAGCCCAGAAAATTAATATTGAAATGGCGCTCGAAACATTAACGCATTATGCCGACACTGGGCATGCAGGTTCAATTTTTGAAATCGCCGACACTTATTTTTCTGGGAAAATCACCAAAGGCCCATTTCCAAGTGTGTTGGTTATGCCTAACTTTTTATTGTCAGAGCAGTATTTCCTGTTGTTACTTAGTGCAGAGAAGGTTACTGACGACCAACATGGGTTGGCTTTATTTAGACTCGCCATGTTACGTAAATTTGCTAACGATCTCGACGGCCACGAAGAGTATCTTACGCAAAGTGCGAATGGCAGCCATTCAACTAAAGCCAATGCCACACATATATTAGCGACTTACTTTTACAACACTCAACGTTACGACGAAGCTGTTAAATTGCTGATCCCTAATAGTGCTACTCATCTTTATAGCAAAGTGCTTTTGTCGTTTTGTTATCAAAATGGCTTTGGCGTTGAGCAAAACACAGAACTCGCCACAAAGTTACAAAATGAGTTTATCGACTCCGGGAATTAATTTGAGCTGGTGGGCAGCCTCGGCCCATCAGTTACTTTATGTTGTGCTTTGTTTTTGACGCTATTTAGGATAAGTGAGAAAAGCGAAGTTAAATAGATTTGTGCGCGTAATTGAATCAAAGTGTTAGCGTTCTGCTTTGTTTGTCATTGAAATGAATGAATTTGAAGCTAATGCAATATTCAAGCATTGACCGTTCGACAGTGGAAGCTCCCAACTCAAGGTATACCATTTTGTGAGGACTAATTTGACGACTTATTTGGTGTCATTAATCCTTTTAATAGCCAAACTAAAAATACCACCATTACAATTGCAAAATAATCAATTAAGTAGCCTTGCCCATTTGAAAAATCACCAAAGGGGATAGAAACTGTAATGGGAGCGATATGTGGAATAATACTTTCGCTATCAACCATACGAATGCTTTGTGAAATGAAAAACGCTACAGAAACAAAGATCGCTCGTCTACTTCTTATAAAAATACCGTATGCGCCATATGCTGGAATTAAAACATAGAGCGCCAGGCATATGAGTCGACTGGCAGTGCTTTCAAAGTCGGAAAATATCACTATCCCCAAACCAATTAAGGTGAATATTGCCAATATGGAACTTGCCACTTTGAATTTCATTTTGCCTCTAAAATAAATAGGATCAAATCGAAGGGGCCCAAATCAATGGGATCATGTCGTTGATTTTAGCTGATTTGATTCAAATTAGCATTTAGATGTTTAGCGCTTAACTGCCTATTTTTGATATGAAAAGTATTGATTATTGCGGGTCAAAGGAAAGCGTTTTTTAATAAAGACCCGTTACCTAAATTTAAAATGCCGTTCTCAATTTACCTTTAAAACACATGTTATGAATACGTATGCCTGCAATTGCTATCTATTTTAACTATTGGCTACAATCAAGCGCAGTTCAAATAATAACCACCACGTAATCGAGATGGTTAAACGTTATAAAAATTAGAATAAAAATAATCAATCAACGACATGAATTAAAACAGGGTCACACAATGACAATAATAAAAAACGTTCAGCAGTGTGTTAAAAATCTAATAATTTTGAGTGTGCTTTCATTCTCTTTTTTTAGTCAAGCGGCGATAAACCAAAATCAACTTGGCGCCAATTATAGTGTTAACCAGCAACAAATTAACTTTCGTATTTTTTCAGCTAATGCAACCAAAGTTGAACTCTACCTTTATGATCAGGCCACGGGTGTAGAAGAAGTCGCTCAATATTCGTTGACCAAAGATAATAACGACATCTGGTCTACAACACTTGATGTAAATGCTTTGGATCCTCGTCTTAGCAATACAATTTATTACGGATACCGTGTTTGGGGGCCAAACTGGCCATATAATGCGGCCTGGGAAAAGGGCACTAATGTCGGTTTTATTAGCGATGTTGACGCTCAGGGAAATCGCTTCAATCCAAATAAACTACTCAGCGACCCTTATGCAAAAGAACTCAGCCATGACCACTTAACTCCGCAATGGAACGATGGAACAATTTACGCATCAGGTCCAAGCTATCGCAATATTGACAGTGGCTTACAAGCCCCTAAAGGTATTTTACTTGCTGCCGACTCGCAGTCGATTGGTATCAAACCAACAAGGGCGTTAAAAGATGACATTATTTATGAAGTTAATGTCAGGGGGTTAACAAAAAACGACACTAGTATTCCAGAACAATTTCGCGGTACTTATCAAGGCGCTGCACTCAAAGCGCAATACTTAGCAGACTTAGGCATTTCAGCCGTTGAGTTTTTACCTGTACAAGAAACTCAAAACGAAACAAACGATATGGTGACCTCGACAGACGGCGATAATTATTGGGGGTATATGACCCTAAATTATTTTGCTCCTGACCGCCGATACGCCAGCGATAAATCGGCAGGAGGGCCAACTAAAGAGTTTAAAGCTATGGTTAAGGCATTCCACGATAAAGGGATAAAGGTCTTTATTGACGTGGTTTATAACCATACTGGCGAAGGCGGAGCTTGGATTAATGGCGACTCGTCTACTTATAATCTTTATTCTTGGCGTGGACTGGACAACTCAACCTATTATTCTTTAACAAATGATAAACAACATTCGTGGGATAACACTGGGGTCGGCGGAAATTACAATACGGTAAACCCGATTGCACAGGACCTTATTATTGACTCTTTGGAATACTGGCAGACAACGTTAGGGGTTGATGGATTTCGCTTCGACCTTGCTTCTGTGCTCGGCAATACCTGCGAACACGGTTGTTTCAACTTTGATAAAATGGCGTCGAACAACGCGTTAAATCGTATTATAAATGAATTTACAGAACGCCCAACGTGGGGCGGTCAGGGTTCCGATTTTATTGCAGAACCTTGGGCGATTGGCGGTAATTCTTATCAAGTAGGTGGTTTCCCTGCGGGATGGTCAGAATGGAACGGTAAATACCGCGACACGCTACGTAAAGATCAAAACCTTTTAGGGGCAGAAGATACGACGCTTGGTGAACTTGCCAATATCTTTACCGGCTCTGCTTCGTTATATCAAGATGATGGCCGAGCCCCCTGGAATTCAGTTAATTTTGTTGTTGCTCACGATGGCTTAACATTAAAAGATCTTTATTCCTGCAACAGTTCGAACAATAGTCAATTATGGCCATATGGACCTTCTGATGGCGGTGAAAGTAACAATCACAGCTGGGATCAAGGTTGGTACAACCAAGCACAGGAACAGCGTAAAGCAGCGCGCAATGGATTTGCATTACTGATGTTAAGTGCCGGCACACCAATGATCACCGGTGGCGACGAATATTTACGTTCAATTCAATGTAATAACAATCCATACAATCTAGATTCAATCGCTAATTGGCTTAACTTTGACTGGTCAGCCGACCAACAAAACTTCAATACATTTGCTAAGCGAATGATTGAGTTCCGTAAAAATCACCCGTCGTTACGTCCGGCTAATTTCTACCAAGGAATAGACACAAATAGTAACTATATGGAGCAATTAGTTTGGTTTCAGCCAGATGGCAATGTTGCGTCGGGTCAATATTTTAACGATGCCAATAATCATGCAATCGCCTATCGCATAGATAGCTCAGAATTTAACGAGCAAACGTCAGCAATCTACGTGGCTTATAACGGTTGGTCGGGCAATGTTAATTTCACTTTACCTTGGCCTGGTGCAGGTAAAAACTGGTATCGAGTAACAGATACATCCAATTGGAATGAAGGCGAGAACACAGTAAAACCAGTTGGTTCAGAAGATTTTATTGGTGGTGAATACACCTCTTACGGTTTAAATGGCCGTGCAATATTAGTTTTAATTGCTAAATAGCAAACAGGGTTAAGGACAAATAAAAATGATGTTAAAAATTAAATCTCTAGTGGCAATCTCTTTGCTAACGTTGGCGTGTAACAGCCAAGCGACAATTATCACAGTCGCGGCGGACAACGCTAATAATTATGGTAACCAATGGCTAGGAAATGGCGGAACTGGTTTTGATGAATGGCACTTTATCACCGACAGCGCCAATGGCAGTGCAGGCACATTTTTAGCAAATAAAAGCGGTGAGAATGACCTAAACCATATTGCGTCAAATCCTTCAGACAACGCCTGGGGAAGCTACGCCAATGGCGACGGCTTTAATCAAGTTGAAGCGTATCGAGGTTTTGCCAGTAATTCCCTTTCTGAGGTAGGAGATATTTTTAACGTCTCTTTTGAGCACGGTGCCATTACGCAAGGTGGTTCTGTTGGTTTTGTACTAAGAAATCAAAATATTCACAATAATATTGGTGACTATAATCAACAAAGCCGTTTTGAATTTGGATTTATTGGTGGCGGTCAACATTACAGTATTTTTGACGGATATGGGGTTATCGACACTGGCATCGGCTACACAGATGCAGGGTTAAGCCTAACGTTTACTTTGTTAAGTACGGATCTTTACCAACTCGATATATTTAATGCCTTTGACAGCTCGCTAATTCAAAGCCGAAATGGCTTATTAAGCGGAACTGGCAGTATCGACAGTGTTGCGCTTTACAATCGTAATGCTGAAGACGCTAATGCCTATTTCAACAGTCTTTCGATAAGCAAAACTCAAGTCGCTTCCGTACCAGAGCCTGCAGGCTTTATGTTTGTATTGCTTGGATTGTGTTTTATGACATGGCGTAAACGCAACAAAATCTAAAGTTAAACGGCTTTATAAAAACAACATAGTTTGCAATAAGCCGTTAACTCGAAACTGAATTTAAACTAACCGTAACCAATTTATTGTTTACGGCTTTTTTGTGTCCGTTGATGGGAGGGGGAAGCTGTCACTTTCCTATGTATTTGTAATCAGAATATATATCGATTGAAGTTTCGTTGATTTCTGTAAAATAGGCAAAGCTGCCTTTCATCGCCATTTCATGTTGCTTAGGTAGAACCGTACCGTCCAATTGTATGAATGACATGGTCATAACAAAGTCAGTAATATGTGCGGTAAACATCGGAGAAAAATCGGCGCTGTTCCAAATTGAAATTGTATCGATAAATTGGGCTTCTTTTTGATAGGTTAGCTGTCCTTTAAGCTTACCAATAGAGTCTTCACCCAATTTTTTGAGCCTAACGTTAAATGCCATAACAAACTGCTCATCATCTTCGGAAACAAAGGTTAGGCTTTCTTCATTTATCAACTCCCGCAGGGACAGTTTCAGGCTGTTCTTTTGTTTTTTTGTTTTGGTTTGTTGCCTTTTTTTGTCGGAAAAATTTTGAATTTGTTTGCCTGTTGGTTGTTTTCCATTAATTTGCTTTAACAGCCAAGGTTCACTTAACTGTGGTGAATGCTGCTCAATACTACTTGATATGTCGCCTTCTTCGTTTTCATGGCGAGTTACTATATATGCCCAATGTTTTCTCTCGGTTTGTTTTGCTTTTATTATGGCGAGATTTATTTTGTCCCTGAACATAAGTAACTTTTCAGGAGCGACATCTGTCGCCCAAACGTTAAATATAGAGCTGACGCCGAGTAGAAATATCAAGTAAGTCTTCATGTTGTCGGTCTTTTTTGAAAATAAAACGCAACTGTAAATGCGGGTTTGTGAAATAAAAGTGAAACTGACAGACATTATTTTTAAGGTTATTGATGATTAATATTTAGTTTCTGGCTTTCCCAAAATTTCACATTACTTTCACAAACATCAAAATAGGATGGCGCCACATACTTTTTACTGTGGTGCACATTTATGCCTTGTTCAATCGAACTAACACGCGTTTCGCAATCATTTAGCAATGCCGATTCGATTATTACCCTATTTGAAAACCTTGACTTGTCGGTTCAACAAGGACAGTCGTATGCGATTACTGGCCCGTCTGGGGCTGGCAAGTCGAGTTTGCTGATGCTCTTATCTGGATTAGAACAACCAACGATTGGCAAGGGCAATGTAGTAACCGGTGACCATATTGCATCACTTGATTCCATACGTTCTGAGATTGGGTTTATCTTTCAGCAGTTTCATTTACTGCCGGAGCTTACCGCATTGAATAATGTTGCTTTACCTTTGAAGCTGCGCGGAGATAAAAACGCAATTAATAAGGCACAACTTTGGCTAGATAAAGTCGGGTTGGGTGACAGAGCGATGCATAAACCCGCCCAGTTAAGTGGAGGTGAACAGCAACGTGTCGCCATTGCCCGGGCGTTAGTATTTTCTCCCAAGTTTATTTTTGCGGACGAACCCACGGGGAATTTAGACCAGCATAATGCCACGGAAATAGCCGATATTTTATTTGAATGCTGCCAACAAAATAACGCTGGATTGATTATTGTCACCCACAGCCATGAACTTGCAAGCAAAGCGAAACACATATATGGGTTAGCCAACGGTAAGTTAACCAATACATCGGTAACTACCGAGGCACACGTGCCTGAGAATTCGTTCGAGAATATATCGAGAGATACAAATCAAGCGCTTGCATCAACTGCCCAGAAAAAGCAGGTATTGCCATGTTAAATCTTACAATACCGTTGGCATGGCACTATGTGTGGCAAGAGTTTCGTCAACCTCATCAATTGTTGCTGCGTTGGGTTCAAGCCGTTTTAATGGTTTTTATTGTGACGTTATCGTTAGCTAGTAATACCATTCAAACCTACCTAGAGGGAAATTTACAAAATCTGCTCGGGGCTGATGCTGTTTTGACGCAAAAAGCAAATCTAACAAAGGAGCAAATAACCGTTTTGGCAGGACACAGTGAAAATGTGGTCAAAACCTCACAAATTGACGCCACACTGACTTTTAATACCAAGTGGCAACGCACAAAATTAAAAGCAGTGGGTCGTGATTATCCATTACAGGGCCAATTACTCACATCAACATCTGTATTAGCCTCAAATGACAACCTAGCTGAGGTAACACATGGTGGGCCTAAATTAGGTAACATCTGGCTGGACAGCCGACTTTTTGCAAGTTTATCCGCAGTAATGGGAGATGTGATTAACGTCGGTGAACATAGATTTGTTGTTTCTCGATTATTAGTTCACGAACCCGACAGATTAATGGAAGGCCATAACGTTGCGATGAGAGCGATAATTAATATCGAAGACATGGAAAAGCTGGCTTTTGCAGCTGATCTCATTCAATACCGTTACTTAGTCTCTGGCACAAAATCGCAAATCAACCAACTTATGCAATGGCAAAAACAGTCGCTTCCGGCGGCCAAAATACACCACAAACAAGGTGCACATCCACTGGCTCTATTTTGGCAACGAACCGAAAACTTCTTGGGTTTAGCTTCGATTATTTTGTTTTTTATGGCGGCAATTGCTATAGAGCAATTAGCTCAGTTGCATTTGAAAAAAGAACAGTTTTTTTCTGCTATTTGCATGAGCCTAGGCGCTTCAAAGGTAACAGGTTTGCAGTTATCAATTTTAAAATGGTTTTTTAATATATTGCTCTTAATTCCGGTTGTTGTCGTAATCTCTGGGATTTGTCATTGGTTAGTCGTCAATTGGTTGTCTACAACATTCCCAGCAATTAGCTGGCAACTAGAGGCCGGTTTAATGGCCAAAACCATAACAACGAGTGTTTTACTCTTTGCGGTTTTTCATACTCCTGTCTGGCTAACTCTGTGGCAAACATCGGTTCCTAAGCTATTTCAACAAAATCGAAAAAGCATTTCTTTAGGGTTAGTCAAGCTTTGTGCTTTAGTTGTTTTGGTATTAGTCGCCTTTAAATATTCCGACAATGGTTTGTTAACCTTGATGTTAGTGGGCAGTATTTTTATCACCATTTTGTTGCTTGTCGCGATTAGTTGGGCGGCGTTAACATTTGGTGAAAAAGCCACTCAGCGTTTTTCTGGACTCATCCCGTTTTCTCTATTTATGATGAAGCAGCGTTTGTTAAGCAAAAGTACACAAATTCTAGGAATAGGACTAAGCACGTTCCTTTTGCTTTTTACCTTAATGCTATTAAGGGATTTGGGAGACACTATGGTGTCATATCAGCGGACGCACGACGGAAATGTGATGATTTCACAGGCGGATCAGCAACAAATGAATGCAATTAAGGAATGGTCAATGCAACATGGAATTGACCTGCGTCAAACTAAACCCTATCTGTATGCTAAGGCGGTCAAAATTAATGACCAAGCACTGGATGACTTCAGCCAAAAGCCCAGCGATAGTTTAGCGACGTTATCTCGTTCGATTCGTTTGCATTGGAGCCAAACTGTGCCGGACAATAATCGAGTGGTCCAAGGCAAGTGGTGGTCAAAAGATACCGATAAATGGCAACAAATCTCGCTAGAAGAGGAGGTCATGACCGACTTAGGCTTAACACTTGGCGACACGCTGACGTTTATTATTAATCAACAAAGTTTTACCTTTACGATAGCGGCGAGTCATGTTTATCAACCTGGAGCCGGTTCCATAACCTTTTGGGTGCAAATGCCAGCAACGGCCGTAAAACATATAAACGCGCCCCATTACAACATGGCAAGCTTAGAAATGGATGATGACCAATGGCCGCTGCTCGGTCAAATGTGGCGACAATATCCAACGATTAGAATGGTCTCTTTAGGTGAATTAACTAAACAGTTTGATAATATTTTGGCCATGATCACTAAAGTGATTAGCGGTTTTGCTGTCATGATTATTTTTCTTGCTGTTACTGTTATTTTGTCTTCAATTAATGCGTTTGAAAATAAAGAAAAGAAAAAGAACTGCGTGATAATGAGCTTCGGTTTTTTGAAAAAAACATGTTGGCAACTTAATGTTATTGAGTGGCTCATTACAGCATTCATCATCGCCATAGGCGCTATTGCGGGGACATATATCACCGGAATGTTAATTTATCAGTCGCAGTTTTCACTTGTATATCAACCCAACGTAACCGTGTTATGTCTTACTTTGGTTGTCATCTTGAGCACAGTCACCTTGTTAGGGGTATACGCCAGTCGACACAGTTTAAAAAGTTCTGTGAAACAACTGATGGCAGATGTTTAGGCGTAAGTTATATAGTGCTTTAAATCGTTTCACATTTGTTTCACGTCAGCTTTGCAACACTAGCGCAATACTTAGGAGAAACAAATGAAAAATGTAAAACAACGCATTGGTAAACTTATTACTTTATTTACCTTGTTGGCTGTGACCACGATAATAACGCAAGTAAATGCAAAGCAAGTAAAAGCATCGCAAGCAGAATTAACTGACATTAAAATTTTAATGGTTGTCAGCGGATATGGGCAAGGTGCAGAACCCGCAGGCGAGCAATCTAAAGAAAAAGCGAATGGAAAAGCGCTCATCAAACGAGAAGAACGCCCAGGGTATGAATTTGACGAGTTTGCAAAAGCGTATTCCGTATTTAAGGAAAATGGCATAGCAATTGATATCGCAAGTCCTAACGGTGGCAAAGTAGAAGCGGATAAATTTGATCCCAACAAACCCTATAATGCAAAGGTGCTCGCTGACAAAACCATTATGGCACAATTGAATAACACAATTGGAACAAGTGTGTTGGATGCCGATGATTACGACGCTGTTTTTGTTGTAGGTGGCAAAGGGGCTATGTTTGACCTACCAAATGACACGGCATTGCAAAAGCTGATCGCCCAGATATATCAAAATCAAGGCATTGTATCTGCTGTATGTCACGGCCCTGCCGCCTTCGTAAACGTAAAGCTCGACGATGGCAGTTATTTGGTTGCCAATAAGGCTATAAACAGCTTTACCAACGAAGAGGAAATGTTGTTTGGTAAAAAGTGGTTAAGCAAATTTGAGTTTTTATTAGAAGATAAACTTGTCGAACGTGGTGCTAAGTTCCAATCGAGTCAAATCATGTTAAGTCACGTCGCAATAGATGACCGCTTAATTACTGGGCAAAACCCGACTTCGACAGTGGATGTAGCCAACGCTTTAGTTAAACATTTGGGCATGACGCCGGTTAAAGCCGATATGGATATCGAAGATAAAACCTTGGCAGTTGTTGCAAAGTTTTTGTCAGGTGACACCGCTGCACTCAATGTACTTACTTCCGCCTTAAGTGGTTCTGATGACCAAGCGGAACAAACGCCGGGGCAATATCATTTACCATTAGTTGGTATGTATGGCTTCTATTTTCATAAAAATGCGAAGACAACCCGAGAGTTTGAGCAATCATTAACGCTTATGAGTGCTGCGCAAAAGGCCATTAATAACCCACGACTGGATATGGAAATTGCAAAAATACAGTCAAAATTGGGACAAACAACAAAGGCAAAAGCGACATTACAACAATTGCTTGCTGGAAATCCTGATTTTAAACCGGCGCAGGACATGTTAAAAGCACTGTAACAAAACGGACCTTTAGCTAATGAGTCCTTAAAGCAAACTTTACTAATTTGCGTTAAGGAACGTTTAATCTGAGAAAGACATGAATACGCAATCTCTATACATTTTGGTCGTTGAAGACCAACAAAACATAGCTCAAAACATTGCTGAATACATGGAAAATAAAGGTCATGTATTAGACTTCGCAACCCAAGGAGAACAGGGATTTAAGCTGGCGTTAGCCAATCATTATGACGTTGTCATTTTAGACTTAAATTTACCCGTTATGAGTGGCCTTGAGGTTTGCACCCAGTTACGTCTTCAGGCGAGTCACCATGTGCCAATAATCATGCTTACCGCAAGAGATAGCATTGAGGATAAAATTTCGGGTTTTACAACGGGCGCAGACGACTACCTGACAAAACCGTTTTCTTTGGAAGAACTTGAAGTACGCTGTTTAGCTTTATCTCGGCGACATTTGTTGCAAACTAACCACATTTTAACGTTTGATAAGTTGGTCATCGATCGAAAAAAACAACTGGTCACTCGTGAAGAAAAACCACTAGAGCTACACACAATGGGTTATCGGATTTTGACAATATTAGCCGAAGCGTTTCCACAAGTAGTGAGTCGTTCAACCTTATCTCAAAAATTATGGGGCGACGAGCCAACAGAATCGGATGCGCTTAGATCACACATATACCAACTTAGGAATACGTTAGATAAACCATTTGATTACCCCATGATTAAAACGTTGCATGGTATTGGCTTTGTATTGGACGTGAAAAAATAATGACGCATAATAAAATTAATCCAACCCCACAATCGCAGATACTCGGCCATACAACAGGGCAAAAGTTCCATAGTTTAAGTGGCAAAATTGTCAGTCAATTTTGCTTATTTACCCTGTTTGTTTCTGCTGTGTGGGGAATGTTCTGTTTTGTCTTATTGTACAATATAGAAGATGAATTTATCGAACGAGAAGTCAATCAAGAAGCGCATTATCTTCAACAAGGTTTCAACAAAACTCAAAGCTGGCCGGCGCCTCGTGTCAGTTACATGACGTTATACTTCTCAAAGGACTCCCTGCCAAAGGATATAAAATCACGATTTATTGATGAGCCCAACAGGAAAGAATTTTCTGGAGAAAATGGCCGTCATTATCACTTGCTGGCACTGCCAAAATTTGAAAATATTTACCTTGTGGCAGAAGTCAGCGAAATGTTGTTAGTTCGTCCTATCAGTAAAAATTTATTAAAGACAATGTTCATTGCGGGATTTATATTGGTGCTATTTGCTTTTGTTATTGCATGGCAATTAGGCAGAAAAACCGCAAGACCGTTAAAACAACTTGCAGACTTAGTTCACGGCGTAGCGCCAGAAAACATTCCCGATTCATTTGCAAAGCAGTTTCCCAATAATGAGATTGGCAAATTGGCACATACCCTAGAAAGTACATTGACCAGAATGAATCAAAGTTTACTAAGGGAGAAATGTTTTACTCGAGATGTAAGTCACGAGCTAAGAACGCCCGTTGCTGTGATCAAAAATGCGGTGGAGGTTTACAATAATCTAGATTCAATTCCTGTGATTAAACCTATCATTGACCGTATTTCTCAGGCTAGTACGCAAATGGAACAAACGGTTATTACACTGTTAACGCTTGCTAGAGAAGAACATACTGAAGCAACTAAAAACCACATTAAGATCCTGCCTTTAATCGAACAATCGGTAATTGACCAAAGCCACCTTATCAACAACAAGCCAATTCAAGTTGATGTGGACGATAGCTGCAATGTCGAAGTTTATGCCCAATCTGGCATGTTAAAAGTGTTGCTAGACAATTTAATTGGAAATGCATTTCAATATACACAACAAGGAAACGTCACAATCGAAATGCAAAATAACACTTTGGTTATTGCCGACACCGGACCTGGCATTAAACCAAACCTTTCTGAAAAAATAACCGACCCCGCCGTTAAAGGCGACCAAAGCACAGGTTATGGATTTGGATTATCTATAGTAAAACGACTATGTGAACACCAAGACTGGCGACTAACCGTTTCAAGTGAGCGGGGAACCAAGATTGCGATAGAACTCACATAGCATTTAATTCTTTCACCTTGATTTCCCGACCAGTGGGGTCACCCATTAGACAAACCGTGTCAATAGCACGAGCGATCCCGTGTCGCTTGTGCAACCATTTATATCGTTAACTTGTTGTTTCTATGAACAAAAGCGTTTTGGCCTTTTTTACTCGCTAATTTGTTTTTCTATGGTTTGTGCTGCTTATACTCT
>NZ_JAHKQH010000027.1 GCF_018861025.1 Psychrosphaera sp. B3R10
TGTTTTTAACATAATCGGCGTGTCCTGGACAATCTACGTGTGCGTAGTGACGAGTTGGAGTGTCATACTCGATGTGAGAAGTATTGATTGTAATACCACGCTCACGCTCTTCAGGAGCATTATCGATTTGTGCGAAATCGCGAGACTCACCACCGTAAGTTTTAGAAAGAACTGCAGAGATTGCAGCTGTTAATGTAGTTTTACCGTGGTCAACGTGACCGATTGTACCAACGTTAACGTGCGGTTTCGTACGTTCAAACTTTTGTCTAGCCATTTTTAAGTTTCCTTAAATTGATAATTTGACCTATTTATAGGTCGCAATAATTAAATAATAGTTATCGTCTGCCAGACATTATTATGTCTGCGACATTGTTAGGTGCTTCAGCGTACTTCATAAATTCCATGGAGTACGAAGCTCGCCCCTGAGTTGCACTTCGCAACGCAGTTGCATATCCAAACATTTCAGCCAGAGGTACTTGCGCTTTAATGGCTTTTAGTCCGCCTGGTGCATCGTCCATACCGTCAATCATTCCTCGACGGCGGTTGAGGTCACCAACAACATCGCCCATATTACCTTCAGGCGAAATGACTTCTACTTTCATCATCGGCTCGAGTAACTTAGGTGATGCTTTCAAGGCTCCATCTCTGAATGCCATTGAACCGGCAATTTTAAACGCCATTTCATTAGAGTCAACATCATGGAATGAACCATCAAATAATGTTGCCTTGACGCCCAATACTGGGTACCCAGCAAGTACACCATTCTTAATTTGCTCTTGAATACCTTTATCAATAGCAGGAATGTACTCTTTAGGGATAACGCCGCCTACAACTTCGTTAACGAATTCATAGGTTTTGTCGCCTTCTACGCTCATAGGCTCTAACTTCAACCAGACATGACCATATTGGCCACGACCACCTGATTGACGTATAAATTTCCCTTCAATTTCGACCGCTGAAGTAATACATTCTCGATAGGCCACTTGAGGCTTACCGACATTACAGTCAACGTTAAACTCGCGACGCATACGGTCAACGATTATATCCAAATGAAGTTCGCCCATGCCAGAAATAATGGTTTGGCCAGATTCTTCGTCAGTTGCCACTCGGAACGACGGGTCTTCTGCTGCTAGCTTGCCTAGCGCCACGGCCATTTTTTCTTGGTCTGGTTGCGATCTTGGTTCTACCGCAATAGAAATAACTGGATCTGGAAACTCCATTCGCTCAAGCGTGATCTTGTGATCTGGTGAACACAAAGTTTCACCTGTGGTTACTGCTTTAAGGCCTACGGCCGCGGCAATATCACCCGCTCTTACTTCTTTTATTTCTTCACGGTTGTTTGAGTGCATCTGTACGATACGCCCAAAACGTTCTTTTTTGCCTTTAATTGGATTGAACACACTGTCACCAGTTTGCACAACACCAGAATAAACGCGGAAAAAGGTTAAGGTACCAACAAATGGGTCAGTTGCAATTTTAAATGCAAGTGCCGCAAAGGGTTCAGAGTCATCAGCATGGCGTTCGCCAATTGAATCATCTTCATTGATACCTTGTATTGCTGGAACATCTGTGGGGGCAGGCATAAATTCGACAACCATGTCTAGCACAGCTTGTACGCCTTTATTTTTGAATGCCGATCCACATGCACAAAGAACAATTTCATTTTTGAGTGTTCGTTGACGCAAGGCCGCTTTGATTTCTACTTCTGTCAGGTCTTCACCTTCAAGATACTTGTCCATCAAATCGTCGTTAGCTTCCGCAGCCGCTTCGATCATCTCTTGGCGGTATTCTTCAGCTAACTCTGCCATATCCGCTGGAATGTCTTCATAAGTGAATGACATACCTTGGTCAGATTCAGTCCAGTTAATTGCTTTCATCTTAAAGAGGTCAACAACGCCCTGAAAATTATCTTCGGCACCTATTGGTAATTGAACTGGAACCGGTGTAGCACCCAAGCGATCTTTTATCTGTTGTACAACAGACAAAAAGTCTGCACCTGTGCGGTCCATCTTGTTTACAAAGATCATACGCGGTACATGATACTTATCAGCTTGACGCCAAACCGTTTCCGTTTGCGGCTGCACACCCGAAGATGCACACAAAACAACTACTGCACCATCCAAAACACGTAATGAACGCTCTACTTCAATCGTAAAGTCTACGTGCCCTGGGGTATCAATAATGTTAATTCGATGATCAGTAAACTGACCATCCATACCGCGCCAAAAACAGGTGGTAGCAGCAGAAGTAATGGTTATACCACGCTCCTGCTCCTGTTCCATCCAGTCCATAGTCGCCGCACCATCGTGCACTTCGCCGATCTTATGAGAAAGACCAGTATAAAAAAGTACTCGTTCAGTTGTTGTCGTTTTACCGGCATCAACATGAGCAACGATGCCGATATTTCGGTATTGCTCAATTGGTGTCTTACGCGCCATAAATTCCTCTTAATGGTTCCATCTAAAATCTGTTGATTACCAACGGTAATGAGCGAATGCTTTATTCGCGTCTGCCATTTTATGAACGTCTTCACGTTTTTTAACAGCAGAACCTTTGTTATCAGCAGCGTCAGCTAATTCGTGAGCTAGACGTAAAGCCATTGATTTCTCACCTCGTTTGCGGGCAGCTTCAACTAACCAACGCATGGCTAGTGTATTACGACGCACAGGACGAACTTCTACAGGTACTTGGTACGTAGAACCACCAACACGACGAGATTTAACCTCGACGCTAGGGCGAACGTTGTCTAGTGCTTCTTCAAGGATTGTGAGGTGAGCTTTGCCAGATTTCTCTGATGCTACGTCTAACGCACCGTAGATGATTTTCTCAGCTACAGCTTTTTTGCCATCTAACATTACTACGTTGATGAATTTGGTCAATAACTCTGATCCGAACTTAGGATCAGGAAGAACTTTACGTTGACCTACGACTCTTCTTCTTGGCATTTTAATTCTCCGGTATGCTTCAGGAATAACCCAAAACTAATAATTAAGTTTGCTTGGCCTTACTAACGGAGAACCGTTAAGATTTTGGCTTTTTAGTACCGTATTTCGAACGGCCTACGCGACGGTCTGCAACGCCAGCACAGTCAAGTGCGCCACGTACAGTGTGGAAACGTACACCTGGTAAGTCTTTAACACGACCACCACGGATTAAGATTACGCTATGTTCCTGAAGGTTATGACCTTCACCACCGATATAAGATGTAACTTCGTTACCATTAGTAAGACGAACACGAGCTACTTTACGTAGTGCAGAGTTCGGCTTCTTAGGTGTAGTTGTATAAACACGAGTACATACACCACGTCTTTGAGGACATGCGTCCAATGCTTCAGACATATTACGTTTTGTCTTAGAGCGACGAGGCTTACGTACCAACTGGTTAATAGTTGCCATTTAAAGCTCCTGATTAGTTGATTTCTACCCATAGACGCACAATCGCGCCTCCCCTAAATTAAGGGGTGGCGTATTCTAATGCTCGAAAATCAACCTGTCAACCTGCGAATGACTAGGATCAAAATAAAAGATCAGTAGGAATTTGGAAACTTAGTAAAATTTAGAGGACAACAATATTTATTTAGTTAACGGGTGCCATCTACACCAGTGGGCTCCGCGCTTATCAAACCCACTTATTTTACATGAAATACAATAAGTTAAATCACTAAAACAATTTAGGATGAATTAATTTAACCTGTAAATATTTGATTTTTGTTGTTTATATAATGTTGGACTTTGCCCAAAAAACGCCCGAAAAGCTTTACTAAAATGACTTGTGTTTTGAAAGCCAACAATGAAGCTTGCTTCTGTAATTTGCATTCCTTTCTCTAATAAGCGAGCAGCTTTTTTCAATCGCTCCTGTTGTTGAAAAACAATAGGCGAACATCCTAGGTGATTTTTAAATTCGCTAAAAAACTTGGTTCTGCCCATAAAGGCCATTTTACAAAGATGTTCGATATCAAGTGGTTGTTCGAGGTTTGCAAGAATGTAATTCACTACAGCGTTAATTTGATTCGCTTCAGGGTCATGTTGGCAATAAGCTACAATAAAATCCCGCGTTTGTTGTCGCAACAACCGTGCACTTAATTCAGTTACCGCAAGGTCGATCAAAAATTGTCGATCTGGATTGTTTTCGGTAAAAATTTCTACGATACGATCAAGCAGCGCTTGAGTCTGCGTTGTATGGTGAGTGTGAAGTACCTTATTTTGATAACGCCAATCACCAAACTCTTTATTTTTAGGACTTACTTTATTTAATTGGTCGGCGACTAAATGGACTCGTTCAGGCGCAATCTCAATAGCTAAGCACGTTGTCGGCGTGTTTATATTTGCATCGGGGAAATCAATTTCCACAACTTGATTTGGGGCCATAACAAAAGATTCATGGGGTAAAAAGACATCGTGTACGTCGCCGGAGTGCATAATCTTTTTGCCTGATACCATGCCACAAAACATCAGTTGGTCGGACACCAGTCCTACTTTGCTAGCACTTTGATATGTATCGTAAATACTGAGTTCAGAGCTCTCCGCGGCAAAACTAACTTTGTTCTCAACTAAGACTTTAGGTGTTCGTTTCACGATTCTATTTTGGATCATCAACCTCTCCTTTCGGACTGTCAGCAAATAAAAGCGAACTTACAGCACAGCAACATCATTAGATACTAGCTAATTTACTCTTGGTTTGTACAGAAAACCACCCTTATAAAATTAATAATAAATAGTCACAACAGGGGCAATTGCCATGATTTATAAAAGACCAGGGGCACCAGGTGCCGTCGTACAATTTAAAGATGAATACCAAAACTTTATTGGTGGAGAATGGGTAAAACCAGTTGATGGCCAATATTTCGATAATGTGAGTCCCGTGAACGGCCAGCCATTTTGTCGAATTCCACGTTCTAATGAAAAAGATATAAACCTTGCGTTAGATGCAGCACATAAAGCCAAAGACAGTTGGGGCACAACTCCAGCGGCTACACGAGCAAATTTAATGCTGAAAATCGCTGATATCATGGAACAAAACCTAGAACTAATTGCGGTCGCAGATACTTGGGACAATGGTAAAGCGGTAAGAGAAACCTTAGCGGCAGACGTTCCTTTAGCCATTGATCATTTCCGCTATTTTGCCGGTTGCATCAGAGCACAGGAAGGATCGCTAGCTGAAATAGACGAAAACACGATGTCGTATCACATACACGAACCACTTGGTGTCGTTGGCCAAATTATTCCGTGGAACTTCCCTATATTAATGGCGGCATGGAAACTGTGTCCGGCATTAGCAGCTGGTAACTGTGTTGTCCTAAAACCAGCGGAACAAACACCAGCTTCGATACTTGTTGTTGCAGAACTCATTCAAGACGTCCTTCCTCCAGGCGTCCTAAATATCGTAAATGGCTTTGGTGTCGAAGCCGGACAAGCATTGGCAACCAGCGATAGAATCGCCAAAATTGCCTTCACTGGTTCGACTCCTGTAGGTTCTCATATTTTAAAATGTGCTGCAGAAAACATTATTCCATCAACCGTTGAACTTGGTGGTAAGTCACCAAACATCTACTTCCCAGACGTGTTTGATCACGAAGACGAATATCAAAGTAAATGCATTGAAGGCGCTGTATTAGCGTATTTCAACCAAGGGGAAGTATGTACATGCCCGTCTCGCCTTTTTGTTCACGAGGACATTTATGATGAATTTATCGAAAAGGTTATCGCCCGAAGTAAACTTATTAAGCGAGGCGATCCATTAGACACTGAAACTATGGTGGGCGCTCAAGCATCCAAAGAGCAATTTGATAAAATCATGTCTTACATTGAAATAGGTAAGAATGAAGGAGCGAAAGTACTAATTGGCGGTAATGTCGAATCAATTGATGGTGATCTGAGTACCGGCTATTACATCCAACCTACATTGCTTGAAGGCCATAATAAAATGCGTGTTTTTCAGGAGGAAATATTTGGCCCTGTCATTTCAGTTTCAAAATTCAAAGATGAAGCAGAAGCTCTTGAATTAGCCAACAGCTCAGAGTTTGGATTAGGGGCAGGTGTATGGTCCCGTGATATGAATAAAGCCTTTAGAATGGGTAGGAAGATTCAAGCTGGACGAGTTTGGACCAACTGTTACCACATGTACCCAGCTCATGCAGCATTTGGCGGCTACAAAAAATCAGGTATCGGCAGAGAAACCCACAAAATGGCTTTAGAACATTATCAGCAAACCAAAAATCTATTGGTGAGCTACGACATTAATCCATTGGGATTTTTCTAGAACCTACCACGACCAGCTGTGATCATTTTGGTCCAGTTGGTCAGCATTTTATTTGTAATTGACTAACGTCGAGACACAAAAAAACCCGCTAAATTAGCGGGTTTTTATTATCTAATGTTGAGACTTACTCATTCCCAACATTAAGCGCTGCGACAAGTTGCTGTTCAGCATCTTCTGCAGTTACTGATTCAGTATCTTCTACTTTATCAAACGCGGCTGCGGCTGCGGCTTTTTCCAAGTGGTAACTGAAACCAGTACCCGCTGGGATTAGACGGCCAACAATAACGTTTTCTTTCAGACCACGTAAGTCATCGCGTTTACCAGAAACAGCTGCTTCTGTAAGTACACGAGTCGTTTCCTGGAACGAAGCTGCAGAAATAAACGATTCAGTTGCCAAAGAAGCCTTAGTTATGCCGAGCAAGTCTCGGTCAAATTTCACTAAGTCTTTACCTTCTGCCAATAACTTACGGTTAGCAATTTTCACTTTAGATACTTCAACCTGTTCTCCAATTAGGAACTCAGATTGACCTGCATCAGTGATGATAGCCTTACGTAACATTTGACGACAGATAGCTTCAATGTGCTTGTCGTTAATTTTTACACCTTGTAGACGGTATACTTCTTGAACTTCATTTACGATGTAGTTCGAGAATGCAGTTATACCACGTAGACGTAGGATGTCATGCGGAGCCTCTGGGCCATCAGCAATAACTTCACCAGTATAAACTGATTCACCTTCGAACACGTTAAGTTGACGCCATTTAGGGATCATCTCTTCGTGCGCATCGCCTTCCTCAGGAGTAATAACTAAGCGTTTCTTACCCTTCGTTTCTTTACCAAAACTAACAGTACCGCTAATTTCAGCAAGGATAGCAGGTTCTTTTGGCTTACGAGCTTCGAACAAGTCTGCAACTCGAGGTAGACCACCCGTGATGTCACGAGTTTTTGAACCTTCTTGAGGTATACGTGCTAATACGTCACCTGGTACAACTTGAGAACCGTCTTTAGCTTCAATCGTAGTGAATGAAGGTAAACGAATTTCCTGCATACCTGATTCGCCAGAATCTACAATTAGTTTCGGCTCTTTCGCGTTAGCTAAAGACAAGTCTTTAACAACGGTACGAGTCAAACCAGTTAGTTCATCTGTCTGTACTTCAGTATTCGCTTCTTCAACGTCAGAGAATTGGATCTTCGCTGGACGTTCAACAATAATTGGATGCGAATGCGGGTCCCAGTTTGCAACAATGTCGTTACCTTTAACGTCATCATTGTCTTGGATAGTCATAACCGCACCATATGGCAGTTTATAACGCTCGCGTTCACGACCTTGGTCGTCAATAATTGTTACTTCAGCAGAACGAGATGTGATTACAATCTTACCATCACGGTTTGTAACGTGTTTCGCGTTATGAAGACGAACAGTACCGTCACTCTTAACTTGAACACTGTTAGCTGCCGTGTTTCTAGATGCCGCACCACCGATGTGGAAGGTACGCATCGTAAGCTGTGTACCTGGTTCACCGATAGATTGAGCAGCGATAACACCAACTGCCTCACCTTGGTTAATCAGGTGACCACGTGCTAGGTCACGACCGTAACAGTATGCACAAACACCAAAATCGTTTTCACAAGTGATGATTGAACGTACTTCAACTTCGTCAACTGAATGCTGCTCTAACAAGTCACACAATTTCTCGTCTAACATAGTGCCAGCTTCAACTAAAACTTCGTTCGACTTAGGAATTGTTACATCTGTAAGTGTTACACGACCAAGTACACGTTCACGAAGTGGCTCAACAACGTCGCCGCCTTCGATTAATGGCTTCATCGTGATACCTTCAGTCGTACCACAGTCTGTTTCGTTGATAACCAAATCTTGGCCTACATCAACAAGACGTCGAGTTAGGTAACCCGAGTTAGCTGTTTTCAATGCCGTATCGGCCAAACCTTTACGCGCACCGTGAGTAGAGATGAAGTACTGTAGTACGTTCAGACCTTCACGGAAGTTTGCAGTGATTGGCGTTTCGATGATTGAGCCATCAGGCTTAGCCATCAAGCCACGCATACCAGCTAGCTGACGTATCTGAGCGGCACTACCACGAGCACCAGAGTCAGCCATCATAAATACGCTGTTAAATGATGGTTGAGTTTCCTCTACACCGTCACGGTTTATAACCGTTTCAGTAGAAAGGTTGTCCATCATGGCTTTAGAAACTTTTTCGTTAGCCGTTGACCAGATATCGATAACTTTATTGTATTTCTCACCAGCTGTTACTAGACCTTGTTGGAACTGGTCTTGAATTTCAGCAACTTCTGCTTGAGAGTCTTCAATAATGTCATATTTAGCATCTGGAATAACTAAATCGTCGATACCGATAGAGTTACCCGCTAACATCGCGTAGTGGAAACCGGTATACATGATTTGGTCAGCGAAGATTACAGTGTCTTTAATTCCAAGACGACGGTAACACTCGTTGATCAACATTGAGATTTGTTTTTTGCCTAACGCTTGGTTCATGAATTCAAACGGGAATCCAACTGGCGCGATCATAGATAAGATTGCACGACCGACAGTCGTAGCAACAAGACCTGTGTGCTCAGAACGATTTCCATCTTCATCAAAAGTCACTTGAGTCATGCGCACTTTTACACGTGCATGAAGATCGGCATAACCTGTACGGTATGCTTTCTCAGCTTCTTTTGCATCTTTGAATACTATGCCTTCGCCTTTCGCATTAATGCGGTCACGAGTCATGTAGTACAAACCTAATACAACGTCCTGTGAAGGTACGATGATTGGCTCACCATTCGCTGGAGAAAGAATGTTGTTTGTTGACATCATCAACGCACGAGCTTCTAACTGAGCTTCTAAAGTCAAAGGTACGTGTACAGCCATTTGGTCACCATCGAAGTCGGCGTTATATGCCGCACATACTAATGGGTGTAACTGAATCGCTTTACCTTCGATTAGAACTGGTTCAAACGCTTGAATACCAAGTCTGTGAAGCGTTGGTGCACGGTTTAACATAACTGGATGTTCACGGATAACTTCATCTAAGATATCCCAAACTTCCGCTACTTCGCGCTCAACCATTTTCTTAGCTGCTTTAATCGTCGTAGCCATGCCACGAAGTTCAAGTTTGCCATAGATAAATGGTTTAAATAACTCAAGTGCCATCTTCTTAGGAAGACCACACTGGTGCAATTTAAGAGTAGGACCAACCGTGATTACAGAACGACCAGAGTAGTCAACACGCTTACCTAGTAGATTCTGACGGAAACGACCCTGTTTACCTTTGATCATATCAGCCAAAGATTTAAGAGGACGTTTGTTAGAACCTGTGATAGCGCGGCCACGACGACCGTTATCTAGTAATGCATCAACCGCTTCTTGTAACATACGTTTTTCGTTGCGAACGATAATATCAGGCGCAGCAAGGTCTAAAAGACGCTTCAAACGGTTATTACGGTTAATAACACGACGGTATAAGTCATTCAAATCAGACGTCGCAAAACGGCCACCATCTAGTGGTACCAATGGACGAAGATCTGGTGGAAGAACTGGCAATACTGTCATAACCATCCATTCAGGACGGTTACCAGAATTAACAAACGCTTCCATTAATTTAAGGCGTTTAGTTAACTTTTTACGTTTTGTTTCAGACGTAACAGTAGGTAGTTCTTCTTTCATCTCAGCATATTGCTGATTGATGTCGATGTCTTTTAAAAGATCGAAAACGGCTTCAGCACCCATTTTCGCTTCAAATTCATCTCCGTGCTCTTCTAATGAGTCTAAATATTCTTCTTCAGACAACATTTGACCTTTTTCAAGTGTCGTCATGCCAGCTTCAACAACGGCATAAGACTCAAAATAAAGGACACGTTCAATATCACGTAACGTCATATCAAGCATTAAGCCGATACGAGACGGTAGTGATTTTAGGAACCATATATGTGCAACTGGGCTTGCAAGTTCGATATGACCCATACGTTCACGACGTACTTTAGTCAATGTCACTTCTACGCCACATTTTTCACAGATAACACCACGGTGCTTAAGACGCTTGTATTTACCACACAAACATTCGTAATCTTTTACTGGACCAAAGATACGCGCACAGAACAACCCATCGCGTTCAGGTTTGAACGTACGATAGTTGATGGTTTCTGGCTTTTTAACTTCACCAAAAGACCATGAGCGAACTACGTCCGGAGACGCTAAGCCGATTCGAATCGAATCAAACTCTTCGCTTTTATTTTGTTGTTTCAAAAACTTAAGTAAGTCTTTCACTTTTGTTCTCCTGTCGGAGTGAAACATTGGGGCAAACGCAATTGTCTACCCCACCACTCAATTTCTACAGAAACCTAAAGGGCTACCTTTAGATTTACTCTTCTTCCAGCTCGATGTTTAAACCTAACGAACGGATTTCTTTCAACAATACGTTGAATGATTCCGGAATCGCAGGTTCCATGCGATGGTCACCATCAACGATGTTTTTATACATCTTAGTACGACCATTAACATCATCTGACTTAACAGTTAGCATTTCTTGAAGCGTGTAAGCAGCACCATAAGCTTCTAGTGCCCATACTTCCATCTCTCCGAAACGCTGACCACCGAACTGAGCTTTACCACCAAGTGGTTGCTGAGTTACTAGGCTGTATGAACCAGTTGAACGTGCGTGCATCTTGTCATCAACCAAGTGGTTAAGTTTAAGCATGTACATGTAACCAACAGTTACTTTACGTTCGAACGCATTACCAGTACGACCATCAAACAGGGTAAATTGACCACTGCGAGGCATATCGGCAAGTTCAAATAAGTCTTTGATTTCTTCTTCGGCAGCACCGTCGAAAACTGGAGTCGCAATTGGCACACCAGCACGCAAGTTTTGTGCTAAACGGCGAACTTCATCATCAGAGAAAGTATCAATATCAACTTCTTGACGAGAAGTACCAGATGCGTAGATTTTGCCTAGGAATTCACGGATTTCCGCAAGTTCTTTCTGCTCTTTAATCATGCGGTCAAGTTTTTCACCCAAACCACGAGCAGCCATACCTAAGTGTGTTTCTAGTATCTGACCAACGTTCATCCGCGACGGTACACCTAGCGGGTTCAATACGATATCAACAGGCTCGCCATATTTATCATGAGGCATATCTTCCACTGGAACAATAGTAGAGATTACACCTTTGTTACCATGACGACCGGCCATTTTATCACCAGGTTGGATACGACGTTTAACAGCAAGATATACTTTAACAATTTTAAGTACACCTGGTGCCAAGTCATCACCTTGAGTGATCTTACGACGTTTAACTTCATATTTTTTATCATATTCAGTTCTAAGCTCTTCGTAGCTAGCCGCTAATTGCTCTAGTTCGTCTTGCTTAGTTTCGTCGCTTAGGCTTTGTTGGAATAACTTCTCACCAACTAGACCAGCTATAGAAGCTGCGTCTGCGCCACCAGAAACTAATAATTCACGCGTACGAGCGAATGTATTGTTTTCTAGGATTCTAAACTCTTCGTTTAAGTCTTTCTTAGCTTGCGCTAATTGCATCTCTTCGATGTCTAATGCACGTTTGTCTTTCTCAACACCGTCACGAGTAAAGACTTGAACGTCGATAACCGTACCAGATACTGAGTTAGGAACGCGAAGCGAACTGTCTTTAACGTCAGACGCTTTTTCACCAAAGATTGCTCGTAAAAGTTTCTCTTCCGGAGTTAGCTGTGTTTCGCCTTTAGGCGTAACTTTACCAACTAAGATGTCACCGCCTTTAACTTCAGCACCGATATAAACGATACCAGAGTCATCTAGTTTACCTAGCGCAGCTTCACCAACGTTTGGAATATCAGCAGTTACTTCTTCAGGACCTAATTTCGTGTCGCGAGCAACACAGCTTAGTTCTTGAATGTGAATTGTAGTCAAACGGTCTTCTTTAACAACGCGCTCAGATACGAGTATCGAGTCTTCGAAGTTATAACCATTCCACGGCATGAATGCCACGCGCATGTTTTGACCAAGTGCCAATTCACCTAGATCCGTTGAAGGACCGTCAGCTAATACGTCACCACGTTGTACCGGTTCACCAGCGCTAACTGTTGTGCGTTGGTTGATACAAGTATTTTGGTTAGAACGGGTGTATTTAGTTAAGTTGTAAATATCGATACCGGCTTCACCAGGACGACACTCACTTTCGTTAACTTTAACAACGATACGAGAAGCATCAGCATAATCTACTGTACCACCACGTTTCGCGACTACTGTTACACCAGAATCTTTTGCTACTACGGCTTCAACACCAGTACCAACTAACGGCTTATCAGCACGTAAAGTAGGAACGGCTTGACGTTGCATGTTCGCACCCATTAAGGCACGGTTAGCATCATCGTGTTCAAGGAACGGGATTAAGCTTGCCGCAACAGATACAACCTGTTGTGGTGCTACGTCCATGTACTGAACTTGGTCAATACTCGTAATAGTAAATTCATTTTTAAATCGACATGGAACTAGTTCGTCAGTTAAACGACCTTCAGCATCCATTTCCGCACTCGCCTGAGCGATTACGAACTTGTCTTCTTCAATTGCAGAAAGGTAATCAATTTCACCAGTCACTACACCATCAACAACACGACGATATGGTGTTTCTAAGAAACCATATGAGTTAACTCGCGCGTAAACTGACAATGAGTTGATCAAACCGATGTTTGGTCCCTCAGGTGTTTCGATTGGACATACACGACCATAGTGAGTCGGGTGAACGTCTCGAACTTCGAAACCTGCACGTTCACGTGTTAAACCACCTGGGCCTAATGCAGAAATACGACGTTTGTGCGTCACTTCTGAAAGCGGGTTGTTTTGGTCCATGAACTGAGATAATTGGCTAGAACCAAAGAATTCTTTGATTGCAGCTGAAATAGGCTTAGCGTTAATTAAGTCTTGTGGCGTAGTACTATCTAAGTCACCAAGGCTTAAGCGCTCTTTAACAGCACGTTCTACACGTACTAAACCAACGCGGAATTGGTTTTCTGCCATTTCACCAACAGAACGGATACGACGGTTACCTAAGTGGTCGATATCATCAACGTCGCCTTTACCGTCACGAATGTCGATAAGGGTTTTCATTACGTCAATAATGTCTTGCTTACTTAGTGTACCTTCACCCGTTAAGTCGTCACGGCTAACACGACGGTTAAACTTCATGCGGCCAACAGCAGACAAGTCATAACGTTCTAGAGAGAAGAACAGATTGTCAAACAACGCTTCTGCAGAGTCTTTTGTCGGTGGCTCGCCAGGGCGCATCATACGATAAATTTCGATTAATGCTTCTAAGCGGTCAGATGAAGAGTCAACACGTAGAGTGTCAGATATATATGAACCGTGATCTAACTCATTAGTGTAGATAATTTCAAATTTCTTGTGACCTACTTCAGCTAGTTTAGCGAGTAGTTCAAGAGAAATTAGATCGTTAGCGTTAGCAACGATTTCACCGGTTGATTCATCAACATAGTTTTTCGCAAGAACTTTGTCGATAATATATTCGTGTGGAACTTCTATATTACTGATCTTCGATTTTTCCATCGTACGAATATGACGGGCTGTAATACGACGACCAGTTTCAACAATCACTTCACCGTCTTGATCTTTAATATCAAAAACAGCAGTTTCACCACGAAGGCGTGAAGGTTGAAGTTCCATTAAGATTTTATCGCCTTTGATTTCAATAGCGATATTATCGAAGAATAATTCTAGAATTTCTTCTGTAGAATAATCTAATGAACGTAGGATGATAGTTGCCGGTAATTTACGACGACGGTCAATACGTACAAATAGGTTATCTTTAGGATCAAACTCAAAGTCTAACCAAGAACCACGGTAAGGAATAACACGTGCATTATATAAAACTTTACCAGATGAGTGTGTTTTACCTTTGTCGTGATCGAAGAATACACCAGGTGAACGGTGTAACTGGGACACGATAACACGCTCAGTACCATTGATTACAAAAGTACCGTTATCTGTCATTAATGGCATTTCGCCCATGTAAACTTCTTGCTCTTTGATATCTTTAACAGTACCTGGAGCAGCTTCTTTATCCATAAGAACTAAACGAAGTTTTACGCGCAGTGGTGCAGCGTATGTGACACCACGGATTTGACATTCTTTAACATCAAATACAGGTTCACCAACGCGATAGCTAACAAATTGTAACTCTGCGCTACCTGAATAGCTCTTAATAGGGAAAACAGAACGGAATGCAGCTTCAATGCCGTTATTACCGTCTACGTCCGCTTCAATGAACTTATTATAAGATTCAAGCTGAACTTGTAGAAGATAAGGCATGTCCAAAACGTGTTCGCGCTTGCCAAAATCCTTACGAATTCGTTTCTTTTCAGAATAAGAGTAAGCCATGTGGTTCCTCAGCTTGCTGATTTTTGACCCTATAAGCCTGTTAGTAATAGACTAAACAGACTACCTTTTAACAGTAAAATCGTTCTTTATATGCGATTAGCAGAATGATATTACTGTCATTTTATTGCAATATAAAAGTTTTCAACTGATATAGCGCAAAAAGGCCGGTGATATTTTATCACCAGCCCATGCCTAAAACTTAGGCAGATAATCTAACAAAAGTTAGATTATTTGATTTCAACAGACGCGCCTGCTTCTTCAAGAGCTGCTTTAAGCTCTTCTGCTTCGCCTTTAGAAACTGCTTCTTTAACAGCGATAGGTGCAGATTCAACCATACCTTTAGCTTCTTTAAGACCAAGACCAGTCGCAGCACGTACAGCTTTGATTGATGCAACTTTGTTAGGGCCAGCAGCCGTTAACATTACGTCGAATTCAGTTTGCTCTTCAGCAGCTTCACCAGCCGCAGGACCAGCAACAACAGCAGCAGCTGCAGTTACACCGAATTTTTCTTCCATTGCTTCAACAAGTTCTACAACTTGCATTACAGACATTTCTGCAATTGCTTCTAAGATTTGTTCGTTTGTTACAGACATTTTAAATTCCTACTTTGTAAGCGATTAATTCGCTTTAAATAACTTTCACCAAAAACTGCTAAATAGTTCAAATAAATGAAACTAAAAATTATGCAGCTTCTTTCGCTTCTTTTACAGCTGCTAGTGTTTTCACTAGTTTGCCGGCAGAGGCTTCTTTCATAACGCTCATTAGTCGTGCGATAGCTTCGTCGTATGTAGGTAGAGATGCAAGCACGTCTACGTCTACTACGTTGCCTTCAAACGATGCACTCTTAAGTTCAAACTTTTCGTTTTTCTTTGCGAAATCTTTAAAGATACGCGCACCAGCACCTGGGTGCTCATGAGAAAATGCGATAAGAGTTGGACCTACGAATACGTCTGAAAGACATTCGAAGTCAGTACCAGCAACTGCAAGCTTGGCTAAAGTGTTGCGAACAACCTTCATCCATACGCCGTTTTCACGTGCTTCTTTACGAAGATTTGTGATTGCAGTAACAGATACACCACGAGCATCAACAACAACTGCTGATAGAGCGCCTTTGGCTGCTTCTTGGACTTCAGCAACTACTGCTTTTTTGCCATCAAGATTTAGGGCCATTAGCTTTTCTCCTGGTTTGAATTGATTTTACAATCAACTCTTTTACTTAAGTTTAAGACTAAGTCTTAAACAGCTTCGGTGAAAGCCAGAAGGTATTCTTCTGGGGTCATCACCATCTGCGTAGGAAATTAAGTTTCTAAGCTAAGCTTATCAACACCTACGGTCTTGGACGGAAACACGAACCTAAGTTCATGTTTCAACCCGAATTCGTAGATTATCTTTCTGTAGAAAGAGAACCTTGGTCAACTGCAAGACCAGCACCCATCGTAGTAGAAAGAGAAATTTTCTTTACGTAAGTACCTTTTGCTGAAGACGGTTTTGCTTTAACGATAGCAGCTAATAGTGACTCAAGGTTTTGCGCAATCGCAACCTTATCAAAATCAACTTTACCAATAGAAGCATGGATAATACCATTTTTGTCGTTACGGTAACGAACCTGACCAGCTTTAGCATTTTTAACTGCTGTAGCTACGTCTGGAGTTACTGTACCAACTTTAGGGTTAGGCATTAGGCCACGTGGACCTAAGATTTGACCTAATTGACCAACAACGCGCATCGCATCAGGAGATGCAACTACTACGTCGAAGTCCATAACGCCGGCTTTAACTTGCTCAGCTAGGTCTTCCATACCAACGATGTCAGCGCCAGCTGCTTTAGCTGCGTCTGCGTTAGCACCCTGTGTAAATACCGCAACACGTACATCTTTACCAGTACCGTTAGGTAGTACAGTAGCACCACGAACGTTCTGGTCAGATTTACGAGGATCAATACCAAGATTGATCGCAACGTCGATACTTTCTTTGAATTTTGCAGTAGCTAGCTCTTGTAAAAGAGTAACCGCTTCGTCAATGCCATATTCGCGAGTTGCATCAACTTTTTCACGTATCAAACGTGCGCGTTTAGTTAATTTAGCCATTGATTATCCCTCTACATTCAAGCCCATTGCACGGGCAGAGCCAGCAATGGTGCGTACTGCTGCGTCCATAGACGCTGCTGTTAGATCAGGTTCTTTAGTCTTAACAATTTCTTCTAACTGCGCACGAGTTACTGTGCCCACTTTTTCAGTGTTAGGACGACCTGAACCAGACTTGATACCAGCTGCTTTCTTAAGTAAATAAGCTGCAGGTGGTGTCTTAGTTTCGAATGTGAAAGAACGATCGTTATAAACCGTAATAACAACTGGCACTGGCGCGCCTTTTTCCATTTCGCCAGTTTTTGCGTTAAACGCTTTACAGAATTCCATGATGTTCACACCATGTTGACCTAGAGCAGGACCAACTGGAGGACTTGGGTTCGCTGCACCAGCTGCAACTTGCAACTTGATTAGCGCTTCAATTTTCTTAGCCATTTTAGCTTCCTCTTTTTTTGGGTCTTAGCCTAGTAAGAACGAGGTTTCTTACTCAGCGGCTTCCCAGTTTCATTTTTTGTACATGAACTAAATCACACACAAAAGGGTCGCGCATTATATAGACAATCGCAACCCTTTACAATATTTAGATAAATTTTTCTTGACGAATTACTTATCTTTTTCTACCTGGCCAAACTCAAGTTCAACAGGTGTAGAACGACCAAATATTAATACAGATACTTTTACGCGGCTCTTTTCGTAATCCACTTCTTCAACAACACCGTTAAAGTCAGCAAAAGGACCATCTGTAACGCGAACAACTTCGCCAGGTTCGAACAATGTTTTAGGCTTAGGCTTATCAACATTTTCTTCAAGACGATTTAAGATCGCATCAGCTTCTTTATTTGTAATTGGTGCTGGGCGGTCCGAAGTACCACCGATGAAACCAAGAACACGAGGCGTACTTTTAACTAAATGCCAAGCTTCTTCGTTCATGGCCATTTCTACTAAAACATAACCAGGAAAGAATTTTCTTTCACTGCGACGTTTTTGACCAGCACGCATTTCAACAACTTCTTCTGTTGGAACTAATACACGACCGAAAAATTCTTCCATGCCGTTTATTTTAATGTGTTCATCAAGTGTTTTCTGAACTCGACCTTCGTATCCAGAATAAGCTTGAACAACATACCAACGTAATTTGTTTTCAGTTTCAGTCTCAGACATAAATTAAATCCCTACACCGGTTAACGCGCTTACTAACCAACGTAAACCCATATCTAAAAAATACAGTAATATGGCGATAACGACAGTAGCAGCAAAAATAATTAGAGTTGTTTGAGTCGCTTCTTGACGTGTAGGCCAAATCACCTTACGTACTTCTTTATTTGACTCTTTAGCGAACCCTATAAACGTTTTGCCTTTGGTTGTCGTCGCGGCAAAAAATGCAGCAATGATCACTGCGGCAACTACACCGACAGCACGGATCAATACAGATTCCTGCTCAAACATATTATTCGCAACTACAGCTCCCGCTAACAAAGCGATTGCAATTACCCATTTTACGATATCCAATCCACTATTGGATTGCTCAACATTGGCACTCATTGAAACACCTTATTACTGCTATTAGTCAAAGTTAATATTATTAATCCAAACCTCAAATGAAAACGTCATTATGCTTTCATTTGAGGTTTGGCAGGGGCGGAGAGACTCGAACTCCCAACCATCGGTTTTGGAGACCGCTGTTCTACCAATTGGAACTACGCCCCTGCATCAAAGTTACCTATGATTTAAAAACCATCAGTTACACCACTTTTGTGAATTCTTTAAACGTTTTGGGAAATTCATAAAAGCGGGGGAGCGTCATTATACTTAAGTAGCGGATGATGGCAAGAGGCTAAGTTGCCTTTATATTATGATCAAAACACTTCCTAACGTGTCAGTCCTGTAACGTTTACAACATAATGTTACATTTAAAGCGGATTTTCGGTTGCCAAATCTTCAGGAATCTCTAAATTGCCAACCAATGAAAACTAATTTAAAAGGGATTTAACAATGCGTTATTTAATAGCAGCGTTACTTGTATTTGCATTCTCAGCATCGGCTAATGAAGATGGCTGGTTTCCAATCAGTTTAAAAGATAAATATGTCCACATTCCAATTACACTTAATGGCATTGAAACCACAGCGATTTTAGACACAGGTACGGTGAGTAACTACATTTCGAAAGACTTTGTCGCTAAACATGGAAGCAACTTAAGTAAAGGTGGCGTTACAAAAATAGCAAATTCTTGGGATGATGAATTTTATCAAGTGTACAACGAAGTTCCTATCAAGATATTTGATACGGAATTTAAGATGGACGATTTAATCGAATCTGATCTGCCATCTGGCGATGTTGTCATTGGCATGCATTTTTTCAGATTTTATATTTTGCAAGTGGACTACCCTAATAAACAAATACGTATGTTAGACCGAAAATCTGTGAACATGAAAAAATACAACAATATTGAATCACGAGTAGAGGGTGATCATGGCGTACCAATTGTGAAGCTTTCAGTGAACAAAGAAAAGGATGCTTGGTTTTTACTCGACACCGCATCACCACTTGGCTTAACAATAGATCGTAGTTTGTCTGAAAAGCGCGATTGGTTACGAGACTACAAAACCGGCCGTGTAACATTAAAAGAGTTGAATCAAGAAGTTGAAATGAACCAACTTGAAATACCTATGTTAAAAATTGGTCCTTTTGAGATTGAAAAAATTGCTACCGCAGTTCCTGATAAAGGTCACAGTCTAGACCTTAGACCTCGGTACGAAAAATCATTTAGTCGCATTAAAGGAAAAAAACTGCGCGGGTCAGTTGGCTTTGATGTACTAAAACACTTTATAGTAACCATTGAATATCAAACTGGGTTTGTGCATATCTCTGGATAACATAAGCGGTTAATAAAAGACTCATTTACACTAAGGTGTACTTGGGTCTTTTTTTATATCTAAGAGCGCCCAACATTAACGCCCATAATAATGTCTATGATCCCTGTTAAAACACTTTTCTTCACTCAATTTGTTGAGTGTTTTATTTGCACACAGCACTGCATCGTTCGGTTATAGCCATACTCACAATTAATGGGCATTAAGCGAGAGACAAACCTTTTCTAAACGAAACGTTAACTACAAGCGCTGTATCACTATAAGTGTGAAACCATTTTCTAAGCCAGTTAATCAATACCGCTACAATTTTTGCTGGGCAATTTTCTTAACCCAATATGCCCAGTATAAACAGCCACTAAAACGCCCTACCGGTGACAGTTCCGGCAACTTGTTTACTTTAGCCATCTAGCCTTACTCTTCCGATATAATCCCGCTACATAAATTTCAGCCATAAAAAAAGGCCACCTAAGTGACCTTCTTTCGATTTAAACTCTCTCTAAAGAGACTTTAAATTACGCAATGATTGACGCTACAACACCAGCACCAACAGTACGTCCGCCTTCACGGATTGCGAAACGTAGACCTTCGTCCATCGCGATTGGTGCGATTAGCTCAACAACCATCTTGATGTT
>NZ_JAHKQH010000016.1 GCF_018861025.1 Psychrosphaera sp. B3R10
AGCTTGCGAGGCAGGTCCAACAGCTTAATCAGGGGAAAGTTTCCTCATATCCTGAAAAAATATTTTCCCTGTGTTTATTTTATTTATTAGTAGCAAATTCTTTGGGGTGCTTGCAACGTTTATGTTTGGGAGATTGTAATCTTTTGGTAAATTTGTGGAAATGAGGAAAGTTTCCTCTTTTTCTGACTTAGGAGGAAAAACATTCAATACTGTATATAAAAACAGTCTAAAACTAAAACTAAAACTAAAACTAAAACTAAAACTAAAACTAAAACTACTCCAGTATGGGTCACAGCACATAAAAAAGGAACCTTTTAGGTTCCTTTTTTAACAATTGAAATGAGGATTACTTACACTAAACCTTCTTGGGTTTTTACGTGTTCTTTTTTGTGGTTTTCCGCAATTTCATCTGCAAGTTCTTGGCGTGAACGTTTTTCTGTTAGCTTACGTTCTGTTAACCAATAGAAGAACATTGGTACAAAAAATACAGCTAGGAACGTTGCAGCCATCATACCGCCCATGACCCCAGTGCCTACACTATGACGTGCGCCTGCCCCAGCTCCAGAACTGAAGACTAAAGGCACTACACCAAGGATAAAGGCAAGTGATGTCATAATGATAGGTCTGAAACGTAATCGTGCAGCTTCAAGTGCCGCGCTACTCGCGCTCCAGCCTTCTTGATGTTTCATTAGGGCATATTCAACAATCAATATGGCATTTTTACTCGCTAACCCCAACAGGGTAACTAGGCCAATTTGGAAATAAACGTCATTTGTTAGGCCTGCTATCCAAACTGAAATGAGTGCGCCAAATGTACCAAAAGGCAAAGCTAACAATACTGAAATTGGTAATGACCAACGCTCATAAAGTGCTGCCAGTATTAAAAACACCATAATTACAGCCAAGCCTAAAGCTAAACCAGTTGTACCCGAACTTTGGTTTTCTTGATACGCGGCACCCGTCCATTCATACGTTAAGTTTGGTGGTAATACTTCTTTTGCAATGCGTTCCAATTCAGCAATCGCTTGACCAGAACTATAACCCGGTGCGGCACTACCTAATAATTTAACTGCTGGTAAGTTATTATATCGGTCTTGACTGTCAGGCCCGCGACTGAACTTCACATCAGCAAAAGCCGAGATAGGAACCATTTCACCAGATTGACTCTTAACATATATACGGCCTATGTCTTCAGGCGAGTTTCTAAACTCTGCTTCTGCAGACATTACGACCTGCCATGCACGACCAAACTTATTAAAGTCATTTACGTAGTAAGTGCCTAAGTTGCCCGCTAACGCACTAAACGCATCACTAATATTAATGCCCATTGCACGAGCTTGTTCGCGGTCAAGATCAACACTAAGTTGCGGAGCATTTGGACGCCATAACGTTTGTATGCCACCTAATATTGGACTTTTTTGCGCTGCCCCCATTAAGATCTGCATGCCTTGTTTAAGCTCTTCGGTACTGTTGTTGCCTTTACTTTGTAGGTAGACTTCAAAGCCGCCAGTATTGCCTAACCCCATAATTGCAGGTGGGTTAAACGCTAAAACTAAGGCTTCTTTAATATGTGCGGTTTTCATAAACAATTCGCCGACCAAAGAGTTGGTGTCTTGTTCACGTTCGCTCCAATCTTTTTGGGTAACGAATAACGTTGCGGCATTATTTTTATAACCACCACCGATGAAGTCAAAACCAGTAAACGCGACAATGTCTAAGTTCGCAGGGTTTGAGCGTACGGCCTCTATTACTTCGCCAACAACTTCTTCTGTGCGGGCCAATGATGCACCATCTGGCAAAAATACCGCTGATATATAAAATCCTTGGTCTTCATCTGGTACTAATGAACTTGGTGTGTTTTTCCACATCGCGCCAGTAATTGCAATCATACCGACCACAAGTACCAAACCTAAAAAGCCACGTCGAACCATAAAGCTAACCGTACTTACATATTTACCTGTGATTGCAGTGAATTTGCGATTAAACCAAAGGAAAAAAGCAGACGTTTGTTTATGTTCTTGTTTTAAGATCAAAACACAAAGTGCTGGCGTCATGGTCAAAGCCACAACACCTGACAAAAATACCGATATTGAAATTGTTATTGCGAACTGACGGAACAATTCTCCCGTTAAGCCACCTAAAAATGCGATAGGAACAAAAACTGAACACAACACAAGAACGATGGCGATAACTGGTCCACTGACTTCTTTCATTGCTTTAATTGCGGCTTCACGCGCACTAACACCTTCTTCGTGCATGATACGTTCAACGTTTTCTAGTACAACTATAGCGTCGTCGACAACAATACCAATGGATAACACCATGCCAAATAAGGTTAGCGTATTGATTGAATATCCAAGCATATATAAGCCAGCAAATGTGCCAAGCAATGAAACAGGTACTGCCAATGTTGGAATTAATGTCGCTCGCCAGTTTTGTAAGAATAGGAAAACAACTAAAAATACCAATACCATGGCTTCTGCTAATGTTTTTACAACCTCGGATATAGAAACTTCTACAAAACGAGTTGTGTCATAAGAGGTTGAGTGTTTTAAACCTTGTGGAAACGCAGCTTTAACCTCAGCCATTACATCATTTACGTCACTTGCAACATCCAAAGCATTTGAGCCAGGTTTTAAGAATACACCTAATAAGACGGCCTCTTTGCCATTAAATGTTCCCTTAAAGTTATAATCTTTGGCTCCTAATTCAACACGCGCAACGTCTTTTAATCGTAAACTGCTGCCATCAGGATTTGCTCTAATAATAATGTTTTCAAATTCTTCAGGCTGTGACAGACGTCCCTGAGCAGTTACGTTATACACTAACTCCTGTGGCGAACTCGACGTAGGCGTCGCACCAATTTTACCGGCGGCATATTGAGAATTTTGACTTCTAATTGCACCGGCAACATCATCTACAGTCACTTTTAACTGGCTCATGATATCTGGACGCAACCAAATACGCATTGCGTAATCCTTGGCACCAAAAACTTGGACACTGGTGGTTCCAGGAATACGTTTAACTCGGTCTAGAATATTTAACGTCACGTAGTTTGACGTCCACAAACTCGATTTACTGCCATCTGGTGAGTAAAAAGCATGGATCTGCAAAAAGCTTGAAGACGCCTTTTCAACGACAACGCCCTGTCTGCGAGTTTCTTCTGGCAACCTTGCTTCAACCTGTTTAACTCGGTTGTTTACATCTACTGTTGCTTTATCTACGTCTGTGCCTATTTCAAATGTAACTGAAATAGTTACTACGCCTGAACTTGAAGAGGTCGATGACATATACATCATGCCTTCAACGCCAGTAATAGCGTTTTCGATCGGCGATGCAACGGTTTGCGACAGTACTTCTGCAGACGCACCTGGGTACATTGCTGTTACATTTACAACCGGAGGCGAAATTTGTGGGTATTGTGCAATAGGCAAGCTTCGCATTGAAGCTAAGCCTGCTAATACAATGACAATGGAAATGACAAACGCAAATATGGGTCTGTCAATAAAGTATCTTGAAAACATGAACTGTCCTTTTATTAACTTACTTTGCGTTTATTTAGTTGCTGTTGGTGCGGCTTCTTGAGCAATTGCGACCGGCATACCAGGGAAGAAAATACGTGCCATCCCATCAATTATCACTTGGTCACCTTGTTTCAAACCAGAACGGACAACCCAAAAGTTTTTAATTTCCCCGTCAACCGTTTGTTGTACCCACTCGCCAACTTTAATAGGTGCAGGTTGCGCTATCAACATGCCGTTTTCTGCTTTAGCCGCCAGGTATACAAATTTGCCAGTTCCGTTGTCTAAAACGGCTCGTTGTGGCACTACGTAAGCATTTTTACGGATAGCACCAGATAGCGAAACCCGTACAAATTGTCCCGGTCGTAAACTAAATTCAGGATTAGGAATAATGGCTTGTAATTCACTTGTGCCAGTTGCTTGATTTACACGAATGTCGTTGAAGTTAACAGATCCAGTATGAGCATAAGCAGAACCATCTTGTAGTTTAATGCTTGCTTGCCAGTGACCATTTTCAGGTAACGTTAGGCTGCCGGCAGTTTGGTCTTTACGCATCGCGAGTTGTTCACGCTCAGACAAACCAAAACGTAAACGGATTGGGTCAAGTTGCGTAATTTGGCTCAATAGGAGCTCTGGGCCTGATACAAATGTACCTACAGACACAAATTCTCGACCCATTACACCACCGATAGGCGCTTTAACTTGAGCGTAATCTAGATTCAATTTAGCTTGTTTTAATTCGATTTTTGCTTTGTTCACTTCAGCTTCAGAGACTTCAACGGAGGCCTGGGCACTATCTAATTCACTTTGAGAAATAGACATAGTGTTTTTTAATTTTGATAATCGAGCGACATCTTTATTTGCTTTATTTAACGTTGCCTTGGCACTTTCTAAAGACGCTTCGGCGCGAGCCACAGCCAATTGATACGGTTCAATATCGACCGTGAACAAAGACTGCCCTGTTGTTACAGTTTGGCCTTCATCAAAATTTCTCGATGTTAAAATACCACCCACACGCGAACGTACTTCAATTTCTTTTGAACCAGACAACGTCGCTGGTAATTCAATATTAAAAGGTACGTCCTGAGTCGTTGCCGACATAACCTGCACACTCGCAGGAGGCATTCCACCATGGCCACCGGCAGAAGGTGTTTCACCGCAACCAACCATTATAAGAGAAATGACTGTTAAAACAGGGAGTTTTAAAAGGGGTAAAACTTGAATATTCTTAATTTGCATATTGGTTCCAAACTCAATTCAGTACGTTTATAAATAAGGGGTTAAGCAAAAGTAAACGATAGTGTATACTAAAAATAATTACAGGTACACGCAATCGTTTACTTTGTTTGTAAAAAATATTAAATTGTCCGTTAGCATGTTAATTGAAACGGTAACTATTATTTAAAGGCGCGAAAAATTATGACCTTATGCAATTCGCTAGGCAATTGTCCGGAGAAAAGTAACTCTAAACAAGACGATATCTTGTGTGCCGCTATTAGTGAATTTGCTAAATTTGGTGTTTTGGGCTCCACCATGGAACATATCGCCAAACGTGCTCAAGTCTCAAAACGAACGTTATATAAAAATTACGCCAACAAAGATGAATTGTTTGACGCCGTTATAGATTTGCAACTCGGTACAATTAGTCGCCTAACAGAATGTCCCTATCAAATGGATATTCCTATGTATGAGCAATTGAGAAAACTCGCTTACCAAGCAATTAAGTTAACCAATAATGAAGATTATTTAACGCTGTCACGTATCGTGATCATTGAGTCCATGCGTTCTAAAGAAGCTGCGGATAAGGTGAATTCAAAATTTAAAGACTGCGAAAAAGGCATGTCTGGCTGGTTTTCCACAGCCGAGCGAGCCGGCGCATTGGAGGGGATCCCCGCAAAAACTGCGGCAACTATGTTTTATGGTAGCTTAAAACAATTGGTTTATTGGGAACGAGCAATTAAATGGCAACCGGAACGCACAGAAGAAGAGTTGTCAGTGATGGTAGAACAAGTATGTAGTGTGTTTGCCAAAGGCTTTAGTTCAACAAATTAGTGCGCTCCTATACCCTTGCCTTAGTGGGAATTTAAAGAGCTCCCGAAAGTTGCCAGAAACTCCACCTTAGCTATAATTACCGTCATATCTTTATGAATACACGCCACTTTTTTAAATCAGCAACTCTGACCCCATGCTATTCGTAGCTAAAGGCAAGTGGCAGGTTTATTGCTCTTTACAAGTTCAGTGACACGTTATTTATAATAACCAGTATATTCAAATTTATTGTAATAAATAACAAATACCTATAAATCAATGCCTTGCATTTAGTTAATCAGATTTCAAGCCCTAATTAGCGTAAAGGAGTTAAAGTGACAATTGATACATTATGGTTAATGTTCGGCACCATTTTGGTGCTTATCATGCAGGCAGGTTTCCTCTGTTTTGAATCTGGGCTTACCAGAACAAAAAACTCTATTAACGTCGCTATGAAAAATTTAGCCGATCTGGTTGTCACTTTTATGGTGTGGTGGGCTATCGGATTTGGACTTGCGTTTGGTGATTCCTGGGGTGGCACATTAGGCACTAATTATTTTTTTGTTACTATAGATCAAAACACCCCTGAATTAGGCAGTTTCTTCTTATTTCAAGCAATGTTCTGTGCCACCGCTATTACAATTGTATCTGGCGCTGTAGCAGAACGAACTCGGTTTTTAGCCTACTTGTTTATTGCCGTCATCGTCGCATCCCTTATTTACCCAATATTTACCCACCTGACTTGGGGAGGAGCTTTAGGCGGAGATAAAGGTTATTTAGGCAACATAGGTTTTGTCGATTTCGCCGGTTCCACAGTAGTGCACAGTTTAGGCGGTTGGGCATCTTTAGCCGCGGTTATCATCATTGGGCCTAGAACCGGAGTTTTTGAAAAAGGCCGTCAGCATATTTCAGCAAGTAACTTAACCCTAGCTACCTTAGCCATTATTTTGTTTATTATTGGCTGGATCGGTTTTAACGCAGGAAGTACCTTAAAGTTTAACAACTTAGTGCCAACTATTATTGTAAATACTATTATGGCGGCCATGGCCGGCGGTATCAGCAGCTATTTACTTAGCTCGTTCGCGAAAAACCCTAATGTTCAAACGAGCGTTGCGCCATTAAATGGCATAATTGCGGGATTAGTATCTATAACGGCGGGCTGCCATGCCGTCGGGCAACCTGCGGCCATTGTCATCGGTGCCGTAGGCGGCGTTATCGTCTATTACGGTTCGGCCTTGTTAGTTCATTACAAAATAGACGATGCCATTGATGCGATTCCGGCTCATCTATTTGCTGGCATTTGGGGCACAATTGCTGTTGCGCTATTTTCTGACTTAGAGTTATTAGGAACCGGATTGTCTCGCTCGGAGCAGTTTCAAGCGCAACTAATAGGCATACTAATTTGTGCGGTTTGGACCTTCTCTATTACTTGGATGCTATTAAAACTTATTAGTCGATTTTATCGACTACGAGTCACGCCTGAGGAAGAATATGTAGGGCTGAACGTTTCAGAGCATGACGCTCGAACAGACTTAGTTGACTTCTTATTGTCCGTAAATGACGCTAATGTTGATGAAGATTTGTCGAAGCGTCTACCTGTTGAGCCGTTTACCGAAGTAGGCCAAATAGCCCAAAAATACAATCAATTAATGGAACGCGCTGAAGATGCGGTTCAAAAAACCAAAAACATTATTAAAGATGTTCAAGCTGGTATTCTTACTTTAAACAAAGACGCTCAGGTAATAAATGCAAATCCAGCTGCTAAAGCAATTTTTGGTATCTCCGATAGCCATCACTTCCCTATTCCCTTTGAACAATTAATTACCCCACAAAAAGCTCTCGCTTTACCACAACAGGTTAACATCACCCATCTGCCCTGGGTGGCCGTTTTCGACACCATCGAAGAGATATTTGTTGAAGGTGAACTTACCACAACAAAAGAACCGATCTTCCTTAATATGACGGCGTCTGCCAGTAGCCACAGTGAAGATGAAACCATTTGTTTCGTACACGACATCACTTTACAAAAAATTGCCGAAAACGATTTATTCCAAGAAAAAGAAAAAGCCAATAAAACGCTAGATTCGATTGGTGACGGGGTTATTTCAACTTCACCTAGTGGCAACGTACAGTACATTAACCGTACCGCAGCCAAACTCACTGGCTGGTTAGACAAAGACGCCATAGGTAAACCACTACATCGAGTGTTTTGTGCTGTTGATAAAATCACTGATCATCCAAACGATCAATTAATCACAAAGATAAATCAAAATCGCAAAACCATTATTACTCAAAAAAGCCAATTGCTATTTAGTCGTAGTGACGATGTATACGCCATTCGTTATACCGCCTCCCCTATTTTTGATAAGGAAAATAAGCTAACTGGCATTGTTATTGTGTTCCAGGACATCACTCAGTCTCAACAAATACAGTCAAAATTAAACCATCAGGCAACCCACGACCCGCTTACCGACTTGTTTAATCGCCGAGAGTTTGACATTCGCCTACAACAAATTGTTGATGACGTGCAAAGCCAGCCTAAATCTGGTGTCGAACATAGTTTAATATTTATCGATTTAGATGAGTTTAAGTTTGTTAACGATATTTGCGGCCATGCCGCGGGTGATACGTTATTAAAAGAAGTCAGTAGCATTATGAATGAGACAATTCGTCATCAAGACACGCTAGCGCGTTTAGGTGGGGATGAATTTGCCATTATACTAAATGACTGCCCAATTGAGCGAAGCTTAGTCATTGCGGAAAAAATTAAACTAAATATATCCCAGTACAAATACAAACAAGATAAAAAAGAGTTTGGTGTCACCACGAGTATTGGTGTTGCAGAAATAAATGCACAAACCACTAATGTACAAGATGTGTTGATACAAGCAGATTCTGCGTGTTACACCTCTAAAAAGCGCGGTAAAAACCAAGTCTCTGTATTTAAAAAAACCGATGCTGAAATCGAACAAATTAGCGGCGACGCGCATTGGGCTGGTCGATTACAAGAAGCGGTTATTCAAGAAAATGGGTTTGAGCTCTTTTTCCAACTCATTACGCCGTCGACGAGTCATACAAAGGGGCAAAAACCACCTCTGCATTTTGAAATTCTAATCCGAATGAAAGAAGCTGACGGCTTAATAATACCGCCAAGTGCCTTTTTACCGGCGGCTGAACGTTATGGTTTAATTCATCGTATTGACTCTTGGGTCATTTGCCACACGTTTGCCTGGCTAAATAAGCAAAGAAAAACTCTGGCAGGCCATAAAATAAAATGCGCGATAAATTTGTCCGGCAAATCCATAGATAAAACCGAAATTATTGAAGAGATAGAAATTTATCAAAAGGAATTTAATATTAATCCAGCCGATATTTGCTTTGAAATAACTGAAACCGCCGCCATAGGAAGCATATCCAAGGCGTCTGCTTTCATTGAACGATTGCGTGCTGAAGGATTTAAATTTGCACTAGACGACTTTGGCGCGGGCTTATCTTCTTTTAACTATCTCAAAAACCTTCCCGTCAATTATCTAAAGATTGATGGCAGTTTTATCAGGAACGTAGACAACGACCCGCTCGATCAGGCTATGGTCAAGTCTATGGCAGACATTGGCAAGACCCTAGGCATTGAAACCGTCGCTGAATTTGTCACCTCAGAAGCCATCGCAGATTACCTAATAGATGTCGGTGTCGACTACTTACAAGGCTTCCATTTTCATAAACCAGAACCCTTAAACAATTTAGTGCATATTGTAAGACGAGATCAGATAGGAAAGTGACATGGATTTATCAACCACGTTAATGTAATTTCATCTAATGGTTAGCGGTTTAGTTTGTACTTTGCCTGAATTAACCTAAAGTTAGATTAAGTCATTAAAATGAATAAAAATAGCAATCCAACGCTTGGTAACACGATCCAAATATAGGTAATTGCCTAAAATTAAAAAGTCATTTAATTTCAATTAGAAATCAAACTAGAAAAAATAGCATAACAAACCAAATCAAAAACTTACGTTAATCTATAAAACTACGTCAAACTTTACGTTATTATATACAAGTTACACTCAGTGAAATTGGATATATTACTAAAATGAAATACAAATGCTTGCTCTAGATATTCGTACTCTGCTCGTTGTAACTGCGCTCACCTCGACGATTGCCTCAGGTGCATTATTTGCCTTGTGGCGAGCTCAGGTAAAGCAAAATGGATCTGGCTATTGGGCTGCTGGGATGTTTTGTGTTGCTCTAGGAAGCATATTCATATCTGGCCGTTATAAACTGCCGGATTTTATTTCTGTTGTTTTGGCCAACACGCTTTTTGTTGTTGGATTTGTGCTTTTTCTACGGGGGATTTGTATCTTTACCGAACGCCCATCCAAAATGTTGGTCAATTATTCTCTCACACCAATTGCTATGGCGCTCTTTTATTACTTTTATTATATAAGCCCTGATATAAATATAAGAATTGCTGTACTTTCAACAGCCTTTGGCATTACTTGTTTTACAATTGTTACCACTTTATTGAAGGAAAAAAACGCGCCTTGGCGTACAGCAGGATACGCTGTTGCGATAGTCTTTGGCATGTTTGGACTGTTCCACAGTTTGCGCGGTGCAATTGCATTAGCTTTACCCTTTAACACCTCTTTAATGCAAGACAGTATTTCCACAAGTATTGTATTTTTAGTCGGCATTTTTATGTTAGCCGGAATTACCATTACGTTAATTTTATTAGTTTATACCAGCTTAGAGTCCAAGTTTAAGATAGTATCACTTGCCGTCGACCAATCCGCTTCTTCGATAATGATCACGGATAACAAAGGAATTATCGAATATGTTAACTCCGCATTTTCAAAAAATACTGGCTACTTAGAGAGTGAAATTACTGGTAAAAAGCCTAAGTTATTAGGCGCTGAAAACACGCTTTCTAAAGTGAACAAAGATATATGGAAAACAATTAAGACAGGAAATACATGGCGTGGTGAATTTCAAAATCGCAGAAAAAATGGCCAAGTTTATTGGGAACTCACCACGATAACGCCTGTAAAACAAAATAATGGACAAGTTAGCCACTACGTTGCTGTGCAAGAAGATATAACCGCATTAAAGGAAGCCGAAGCACGCATCCTTCATCTAGCTTACCATGATGTTCTAACGGGGTTGCCTTCTAGGCGACTTTCAATGGACCGATTATCAAGTGCACTCTCTGTTGCTAAGCGTAATAAAACCAAAGTGGCAATGATGTTTGTCGACCTAGATGGATTCAAAGCGATTAATGATACCTTTGGACATGATGCTGGCGACAAAGTTCTGAAAGAGACAGCGAGTCGACTGCAGGCCGTCGTAAGGGAGGTTGACACAGTTGGACGCGTTGGTGGTGACGAGTTTTGGGTTATTCTTACCAATGTCGATGACCAAAAAATCATATCAAATATTGCCGATAAAATTGTAAAATCGGTGTCTACCCCTTATCAATTTAATGATGCGTTAGCAAAAGTCACGGCCAGTATTGGTATATCGGTTTACCCTGACCACACTTTAGATGCTGAAGAACTTGTTAAACAAGCTGATCACACCATGTATAAAATAAAACAGCATGGAAAAAATGACTTTGAATTTGTTAAACAACTTGAGCCAGCTAGTTGATACCAATAATGCCAAGCGCTAAGCTTTAATTTCGATAAATTCGTTGGAAGCATCCAATCGCAACGGAATACCCATCAAGATTAAGCTTGTTCATCAATTGGCATCTATATGAATACCGTCGAGTTTAATGACTTTGTATTTTGATTCTGACAGCTGTATTTCTAGATTTTGCAAGCTGTAAGCTAAATCCTTATTGTCTGGCACGTCGATTCGAATAATCCGATTTTCCCAACCTTTCTCAGTGTTGGTCCAAATTTTGCCTCGATAATAACCATTTTGATCACCAATGGTCAGCATCTCCGGTGTGCCATCTTGATCCAAGTCGATAGAAATACGATATTCAACGTTAGTCCACCCGTTAAAGTAATTATCTTTATTGTTGATATAAGCCAATAAATCTGGATTAAATGCATCCTTATTTGGCCAATATACTATTTCGACTTCTGGCTCTGCCTCGCCGACTTTATTGCGGTTGTCTTTGCTTACCCTCTTTTTAATATAGCGATATTGTTTGTCTATTACGACGGCAATTTCGGGGTCGGATTGAGTGATTTCTGTTTTTAACTGCTGCATGGCTAAATAACCAGGTCGACCTAATGAACGACTAAAGTAACGAATGTCGAGGTCTTTTAATAGGACTTCACCGCTATAATATCTGGCCATTTGGCTATCGCTTGATATCGCTTTAAAGTTTAATAAAGGAGAGTTCACCAATAATACAAATGCAAGTACAACCAAACCCATTACAACGTTTACTTTGCTTTGAATAACCAACCAATTATCACGCAACCTAACAATACCAATGAAGTAACCGGCCACAAAACAACTAAGAATAAACCAAACGCTTAATGCCCATAGCCGATCCGGTGTCAATCCATATTGGTCAATTCGAACTATTATTCCGTAAACCGAAATGACCGAATAAACCGGTAAAATGGCCACACCTATCAAGATAAAACGGTGCACTATAAAATGGTACGGTTTGTTGTCGTTCCCTTTATGGTAAATGGCGTTAACAAAAAATAAACTCAGTGCAATAAGCCATAGTAATAAGAAACTGCCAGACTTTGTCTGCCATAGATTATCTAATCCAGTAAAAGGTAAAGTAATCAAAAAACCTAATGAAACAAAAATTAAAACCGGCAATAAAAACGTCATTAATGTTTGTAAAATGGTGGAAATATTGTCAGTAAGGTAACCGATTTTACGAAAAATATAGATGGCAAATGCCGACGCGAGTGTAAGAACGGGCAGCCAAAACCACTCTTCCATTAGCAACTCGCTAAATAACTTAATACCGAGTAAATCAAACAGTGCCGCACCTAAATGCAAAATACCAAAAAATATAGCCATGAAAATAAGAGTAAGGACAAAAATAATCGCATTACGCCACGACGCAGAAAATAAAGACTCGTAATTTACCCTTTGATTATTTACCAATAATTTCATATACATAATTGCTTTAAAGCAAGCTATCAGAATCGCAAATGTAAAAACAAACAAACTGCTACCTAATGAAGGAAAGGCACTATATTGATGACTGGTATACGCCCCTAACGCTGAGATAAATAGAGTAAAAGGCAGTAAATATTTAATAATGGCTTTGTAGTCGTGTTTACTTGCCGTTAATAAAAACAAGCTTGGGAAACTGATAAAAAATGTCACAAGAGCGACAAGCCAGATTAAATCACTGCCTGGCCAAAAGCCCAAATCAACGCTTTTATATAAATAGGCCAGTGTAAGGCCCTGAAGCAAGGCAATAATAGCGATAGATATTCGAGATAGCTGAGCGCCGTAATAGGCAGTCTCTTCTTGTTTTAAATGGCTATTTCCCGCAATATCATGGCCAGAAAATGAAGAATGTTCTTTAGTCATATTAACAACTCCTTGTGTACTTTTAACTAAATTGGCTTTGTTTAAAAAGGGGTTTTATTAGGAACTATGTTTACCACATTATATCGTTCATCGTAATTTGGGAAGGACTATAAGTGCACGACCTCTACACCAAAATTCGCAATAATGGCTTTTGCTCTTCAAGTAACAGATCAGACAAATAATATGCCTGTAAACTGGTCACAAAGGCTTGCGTGGCGTCTGCAAATATTCCTTTAAGCTTACAAGCAGGCGAAATACAACATGGCGGTTTATCACATTCCACGACGCGCATGGTATTTTCTAATAACAGTACCATATCACCAATATTAATTTGCTCTGGAGCTTGGTTTAAAAACATGCCCCCGCCTTTTCCCCTTTGTGTTTGAATAACTTTTGCTTTGCCTAATTGATGAACAATTTTATTCAAATTATTTCGAGAAATCTCGTACGTTTGACTAATTTCATCGATGCTCGCCTTATGTCCAGCGGGCAGCAAAGCCAGATAGATTAGAGTTCGTAAGCCATAATCTGTATATCGTGTAAGTTGCATTAAATGACCTTGATTTATTTGCCCTATGATTGACACAATTAAATGATACATTTAATATGCACCTTTTAAAAGATACATATTATATGTATCTTAAATCAATTGGACTGCAACAATGAATATTTCTGATCTGAGTGTAGAACAAAACATCCCTGCGATTTGGCGACAAGCGTTTAGGCCGTTATTTTTAATCGGGACTTTATTTGCCATTGTTTCAATGGCGCTTTGGGCATTGTTTTTAAATGGAAATATTTCATTATCACCTTATGGCGGACCGCTTTTTTGGCATGCACATGAAATGTTGTTTGGGTTTGTCGCCGCCATTATCGTCGGCTTTTTACTTACAGCAGTGCAAAACTGGACGGGATTACGTGCAACACATGGAAAGCCGCTAGCAGCTCTTGTGACATTATGGCTTGCAGGTCGCATTTTGATCTTAACCAATATATCGCCCTTTCCATGGTTAACAGCTCTAGTCGACATTAGCTTTTTAGTAGTTTCAGCCGTCTTTATGGGCCAGTTAGTATTTAAAGTGAAGCAATACCGCAACATGATATTTTTACCGGTGCTTCTGCTCTTGGTCATAGGAAATTCGCTCACTCACTTATCCGTATTAAACCAGAACCCAGCGTTTTACATTTGGGGAGCGCATAGTACCGTAATGACGATCACCTTAATCATCACAATTATTGCTGGCCGCGTATTACCTATGTTTACCGCTAATGGTACACAGACTGAAAAAGTACCTAATTTAGCCAATCTCGAAACCGCAGTAATTGGTTCTACGTTATTTTTGGCTTTATTGTATCTAACCAATTTATCCTCAACCTTACCAAACATGGTCACGGCACTTGTATTCGTTTTTGCGGCCTGTAGCCATGCAATTAGAGCAATGCGTTGGCGACCACAGGTAACTTTGGGTACGCCTCTTGTTTGGTCATTACACTTATCTTATTGGTTTATACCCGTTAGCTTTGGATTATTTGCCTTGCATAAAGCAGGCGTAAACATAACAGCGTCTACCGCTTTACACGGATTAACGGCAGGTGCGATTAGCTCTATAATATTAGCGATGGTAGCGAGAATTTCATTAGGTCATACCGGCAGAACATTAACGCCCCACTGGGTAATGAAGTATGCTTTTATGTTAATTATTTTTGCGGCAGTAAGCCGAATTTGTGCCCAGCATTTACAAGCTAACATTAGTATAAACATCTATCTCATTGCCGCAGGATGTTGGATCTTAGCTTATCTGTGTTATGTCATATTTTACTGGAAAATTTTAACTAGTCCTCGACCTGACGGCCGCCCAGGATAATGAAAGGATAACGTCCGGATAATGCTAGAATAGCGGTCATCAAAGAGAATATAAGCTGCAAATAGCTAAACAGCATGTTCTCAACACGGATCTAGATGTGGCTAAATACCCTTCTAGTTACGGCTATACATTCTAAAATAGTTAATTATAAAACGAATGTTTTACTTTAGTTCTCAATCTTTTAATATGGAAATTCAACTATCATCAGGCTGCGTTTACCGTTTTCTATCATTATGAAAAATCACCTTTCAATAAGGTCCTACAGTACTAAACCTGTGCGTCATACTCACCAATTTAACCAATTGGTTTTGCCACTGCGTGGCGTGATTAGCATTGACGTAGGCCACTTTAATGGCAAAGTATCGCCTAGTGAGTGTGTTGTGGTTAAAGCTAACGAATCGCATTTATTTACCGCAAATTCTGAAGCCCGTTTTGTTGTCGCAGATATCGACCAACTACCAGACAATATTGCAGCGTCGCAAATTAAAGTATTCGCAATTAGTACACCACTTGTTAAATATTTAAGTTTTATTGAAAGCCAGCTTGAAAACAAAATTAACAATCAATTAGAGCAGACTATGTCTGATATGTTTTTCTTGTTACTCGCCCAACAAACTCTATTACCGAAATTAGATAACCGTATTAACAAAGCCATAGCTTTTATTACTAACAACATTGCAAGCCCCCTCACGATTACCTGTTTAGCGCAAACCGCTTATTTAAGTGAAACCCAATTTAAAAAGTTGTTCAAACAACAAACATCTATGACCGTAATGAACTATGTAACTAAAGTTCGAATGGAAAAAGCCCAGGCGTTATTAACTCACACCGACTACCCCATGCAAATTGTTGGTGAAATGGTAGGTTACAATGAACTGTCAGCATTTAGCCGAAAATTTTCTCAATACTTTGGTTTGTCCCCCACCAAGTTTAAAAAATAACGAAGTCGTAATTGCTAACCAATGCGTCCGAATGGTTAAAACAAATGGTTTATTCAGACTTATGATTTGTGCTGTATTTTTTTACTTTCATTACTTTTAGGTCATTACGTGAATAGACAACACACAAGCTTTACTGGAATTTTAGCCATTATTATCGCCAGCTTTTTGTGGGGCACAACGGGCACGGTCGCTAGCTATTCACCAGACACTAGTCCTTTAGCAATTGGCGCCTTTTCAATGGGTATTGGTGGCCTATTACTTGTCATTAATGCCCACAAAAACCTCTTAATTGACGCTAAGCTGATGTTTAATCAACCTATCGTATTACTTTTTGGTGCAGCCTGCGTGGCAATTTACCCGTTGGCTTTTTACACGTCGATGCGGCTGACTGGCGTTGCTATTGGTACCGTTGTTTCTATTGCAACTGCTCCGTTTTTTGCAGCTATATTAGACCGTCTGATAAGTAAAAAACATATCACTAAACAATGGTTAATAAGCTTTATTGTCGGAGCCGTTGGCATCGCACTTTTAACCTTAGGCCGCGCAAAAAATGAGACTTTGCAGACAAGTGACTTTAGTCAATTGATAGGGATAATATTGGGTTGCATTGCCGGTCTAACTTACGCAGGCTATTCTTGGGCAGCTAGACGTTTAATTGAAACAGGTGCAAAGTCTCAATCGGCGATGTCGGGTCTATTTGGACTTGCCTCTTTAGTACTTTTACCTTCATTGTGGTTTACCGGAGATAACCTATTTGCCAGCGCAACCAATATTTCAGTTGCACTTTATATGGCTATTATTCCAATGTTTTTAGGATATGTATTATTTGGGTATGGATTAACCTTTATTGATGCGAGTAAAGCAACCTTGATTACTTTGATAGAACCTTTAGTCGCGACAATATTGGCCGTCAGTATTTTAGGCGAGCAGTTTAACGCCATCGGCTGGATAGGTGCGCTTTTAGTCACTTTGTGTTTATTAATGCAGACTCTTAAAACTAAAAAACACCAAACATTGAACGCTCAAAACCTGTATTCCTGACGCCAATAGTGAAAACAAAAAGGATAAGCGCTGACAGCCAGCAATATAATATCGGCGTCTGCCAGCGCTTGTCTTTACATTTGGGTATGGTTACCTTTTACGTTCTAAACGTGTTCGCTATTACTTTAATACCGTGACATGACCGCGGTGTTTTCCTTTTGTTTTAGCCGCCGTATTTGTGATCACACACTTCGTTTCTCTTTTTTCGAGCGTCACACACTTATAATAAACATCAAAAAATGAGTCTACTGGTTTAGTTTTACCGTCCCTACTGGAAAGCCAACTGCGAACAGCGACACTAGACGAATAGCTCATGCTTCCATCTTCCATGCCTCTGTGGGACGACGAACTCATCGATACTACTTTAGTTTCAACAGGTTTAACCCCTGAACCAGGCGTGACGACTCGACTAGAGACCTTCAGTTGGGGCGCCTCACTGGCTGTGTCATAAGTTACGTCAAAAAAGACGTCAAAAAAAGAATCGGCGATGACAGGACTGGCGAATACAATCGACAGACATAGAGTTGTGATTTTACATATAGATTTACGCATAGCGACACCTTTAAAGTAAGTTAACTCAAATTAAGTTTAGTTGCTTTTTAAAAGCTTGCATTGGCTTTGACAAATATCATTGTAAACCACCGATGTTTAGCAACTTAATCTAGGCAAAAGGCAACAACCTGCGAAGGTATTTTTGGATTTGATGTTTCTTTACGAGATATTATTACGTTTTTTCACTTGGTAATTGTTACATATAATACGACACCAAAATTTAACATAGAAAGTGATTAACAATACCTTCAGCGCTAAGTTCAGTTAATAAATCAGGACAAAAATATGAGTTCATCTTTATCTACCCGATCTAAATATTGGGCATTATTTTCACTGTCTCTAATGTACTTCTCATGTTTGACTCATGCCGAATTTATTGTCGATGGCCCTGGACATCAAGTCACCGACGGGAGAACAACGATATCATTAAATGGGCAATGGAAATTTGCCACGGATGTTAAAAATAATGGTGTGTCATTAGGATTTAAAAACGAAAAGTTTAATGACAAAAAATGGGACACAATTGACGTACCTGGCAGTTGGAGTTTATACGACAATTATGCCAATTATGTCGGTGACGCTTGGTATCGGCGCACTGTTAACAAACCGAGTTATACAGATGATGAACGTGTCTTATTAAGGTTTGAGGCCGCTTATTACGACACCGATGTGTGGTTTAATGGTCATTTCCTTGGTAATCATAAAGGCGGCTATACCCCGTTTGAGTTTGACGTTACTGAGTTATTGCAACAAACCAATACAATTGCGGTTAGGAATGATAATACCTATAGCGTTGGTGCTTGGTATTATTGGGGAGGTCTGACCCGAGATGTAAGTTTAATTGTCGATTCTGCGGTGAGAATTGTTCGTCAAAAGTTTGTTGCTGAGCCTGACTTAATTAGTGGGCAGGCACACATCAAGACCGAAGTAACAATTGAAAACATGTCAAAAACGGACCGCACCGTACAAATATCTGGTGACTTCTCTGATCTTAACGATAATAGAGCGACTGCGGTTCCGTTTACCACTCAATTTGACCAATCAAATTCAATAGACATACCCGCTGGCCAAACACGCTCCCTGAGCCTTTCCGCGACACTTAATGCCAGTCAATACAAACTTTGGCATTTTGATCACCCCAATTTATATCGCAGTAATGTACAAATTAGCCCCGGCAACTATAGAGTCTCTGATCGCGTAGGCATTCGTAAAATTGAACTGCGTGGGACTGACTTCGTATTAAATGGTGAAAAGGTAAGGTTGAACGGTTATAACCGAGTTTCTGATGACCGAGCACATGGTTCAGTAGAACCCCTGCATGTTATCCGTCGAGATATGGATCGAATGAAAGCGGCTGGGGCCAATTTATCTCGAATTATGCATTATGGGCAACACCCTGCACTGCTCGATTATGCCGATGAAAAAGGCATGCTGTTAACGGTCGAAGTTCCCGTTTGGGGAAAAAAAGCGGATCTGTCTATCGCAAGTAACGCGCAAGTCTACAAAGATATCGATGAATTATTGCAACGAGATTGGAATCACGCCTCGATATTTGCATGGTCGGTCGCCAACGAAATAAAAAGCAGCAATGATACCGGCAGAACGTTTGTTCGTACCATGATGGATTATATTCGCAATCAACATGACACAACTCGGTTTCTAACGTTTTCAACCAATAATGACGTTGTTCCCGCCGAAGCATCACAGTACACGGATTTTGTAAGCCGAAACAGTTATCAAAATTTCGAAAAAAAATCACTGCAAAGCCATAAGTCATTCCCAAACAAGCCCGTTTTCATCTCAGAATATAGCCCCGATGGATTTGTCTACCCTACCTCTAGAGAAAGGTTAAATCACACAACTGGCGCTGATGGTATTATTAAAAAATACCAAAAACAGCCCTGGGTTATGGGCACATCTGTGTGGGCATATAATGATTATCGTTCGACTTATAGAGGAACATCGACCAATGGTTTCAGAGGTTGGGGTTTACAAAATGCCTGGGGGGATTTAAAAAATGCATACTTCCAGATGCAAAAAGCAATGTCAGCCGTACAAGGGCTAACAGCGGTTTCAACCGATACAGGAACCCAAGTCACCTTTAATGCCAAATCCCTCGAAGAATTACCTGCATTCGCCTTAAAAGGCTACAAAATAGTGGTGCAAGGTATCGATAAAAAAGGCCAAGTGGTTGGTGGAAAAGTCGAAAATTTGCAAGACATAATCCCCGGAAGTGGTCAATATAATATAAATATTCAATGGCACAAAAATGGCCTAAACCTAGTTACAGAACGGGTTAGTCTATTAACTCCCACTGGCTACGAAGTAGATGTTACCCGCGTACCTGTTGCCAAACCTAGTACGCCATATGTGCGCCAGATCATCGCCTCAAGTAATTCGATTCGGGTAATATTTGACCATGTATCCGGAGCTAACCAATACGAATTGAGTTTAATAGATGGCAATTTGCTGGATGGGAAGCTAAAAGAAAGCACTGTTCACGTAACCACTAAACAAGAGACCTTTCTTGAAATATCAGGGTTAAAACCTAATCAGCCATACACGTTTAGATTAAAAGCAACAAATTCAGTTGGCGCTACACAGTCAAAGATCACGACTCATACCTTAGTAACCAAAACTGAAATGGCTCCAATCATCCAAGCCGCGATCCCTGTTTCAAACGATTTGATGGTTGGTTTTATTGGTGGCGAACTTCAGACATCTTGGGATATAGAAGTTGCCAGCGCTTCTGATGAACACATAATTAAACGTCAAAACACAACAGTGAAAGGCGCATCACGAGTACGAGGCTTACCTACAAATATCAAACAAAAAGTTCGTGTGCGTGGCGTTAATGAGTCAGGCGATAAAACCGTTTGGTCCCAGTGGTTGTATTTTACCATCGCGGATAAAAACACCAAACCACAACCTCCTGAACTTAAAGGTGTACTTGCTGGTGAAAACGCCGTTGCGCTTGTAATATCGCCCCACCCTCAAGCTGAATATTACACAGTTAAACTCGAAGGCAATAACCATGAAGTTATTAAAAAACTGAAGTTTAGTGCTGTCGACCTTTTGCTAATTGATGGCCTTGTAGATACCAAAATCGACAAAATTTCCATCAGTGTGACAACACCAACCGGAACTTCCGATTTCGCACCGACTTCATGGGGTCAGAGTCTGTAGGATCCCCACAAAT
>NZ_JAHKQH010000047.1 GCF_018861025.1 Psychrosphaera sp. B3R10
ATTTAACCAAAATGGTATTATGTGATTCCTCTGCATTCGGTTGGAGGTTCTGAATATCGCTCAGGCTGACTCATATTACAAGCTTTGGGGATGACGTTTTTTCTAGAAAAACACGTTTTCACACCTAAAGTTCTGACTGCATATTACTTCGTCTAAATCCCCCTTAGTTGAGATTTATATCTCGAAGTGAACGGCAGGGACGCCGTTGCAAGGAATGTTTTCATGGACGAAATTACATTCCGTCTTCGACGATAATATAAATCTTAAATAAGGATTAGGGATTTGGTCGAAAGCGGCTCTTTTGGTTACTTTTCTAGCTGTTGAGAAAAGTGACTCGCCTTTAGGCGAAAAGCCGCCTGCAAGGCACAAATACCACGTCAGCATGGTCGACGCAGTCGAAATAGCCGCCCGCAGGGCAAAGAAAAACACTATTTCTAGTGTTCTTCAGGGTCATTGTCCTTTACTTCAATTTGCACTTTTTCCACTAACTTCACTCGTCCCGAGTCCACTAACGCTTGGCGCAGGACGTACTCAATTTGAGCATTCACACTGCGTATTTCGTCGTCGGCCCAACGTTGCATCGCTGCAAGAACGTCGGGGTTTATTCTAAGTGGGTAGCTCTTTTTTTTAGTCATCTGCAATCCTTAATATAAGGAACCCGCATTCACTATTGGCTGTGCATTTTGGTCGCCACACAATACCACTAACAAATTGCTCACCATGGCGGCTTTACGTTCTTCGTCTAGCTCAACAATATTTTTTGCCGAAAGTTGTTCAAGTGCTAAATCAACCATACCGACCGCACCTTGTACAATTTTTTCACGGGCAGCAATTATTGCTGTCGCTTGTTGACGTTGTAACATCGCATGGGCGATTTCAGGGGCATAAGCCAAATGACTGATTCGAGCTTCATGCACTACCATACCGGCATTTTCAAGGCGGTTTTGCACTTCTATTGTTAATGCATCTGAAATCACTTGTGGGTCACCACGGAGTGAAATTGAACCTTCTTCGTAGATGTCATATGGGTAGCTAGTCGCTAAATTCCTAAGGGCGGCTTCAGATTGAATGCTAACGTAACTTTCGTAGTCATCAACTTCAAACACCGCTTGAGCAGTATCATTCACAGACCATACGATTACCGTTGCAATTTCAATTGGGTTACCTTGGTTGTCATTAACTTTTAACTGGCCGCTCTCAAAGTTTCTGATCCTAAGAGAAATATTGCGACGCATAAATAAAGGTATTGTCCAACGTAATCCCGTTTCTTTAACTGTGCCTACGTAGGAGCCAAATAAGGTTAGTACCCGGGCTTGTTTTGGCTGAACCATAAAAAAGCCTGGGTACATCAAACCGACTAAAATTGTCAGTAATAATGAAATACCGCTAAATTGGTTGGAGTGAATGCCGCCTGACACAACATTTGACCCAAGTACGAAACTCAGTACTGGCAACACAACAATCATGATGTAACCAGATATTGAAAAACCGTTTTTCTCATTCATAACTTTTCCCTCTTTCTCAGCTGTGCATTTACAGCAATTTTTTCTGTTGATACTCATTCCAATTTTGATAAATCATTTTGCTCGGCAAGGATAAAACCTAAAAACAGAACTAATGATATCAAAGTGATATCACTTTAGATCCATTTTTGAATATTGGCAAGGATCATTTCCGGTAAAATGCTAAATAAAAAGCAAAAAAAAGCCCGGAGCGTTATTCTCCGGGCTTTCCCAATTCAAACTATTACTAGATTAGATAGCTTCAATCTCTGCATACTGAGCTTTTAAACGAGCCACAAGTTGCTCTGCTTCCGCTTGTTTTGCTTTTTCTTTAGCAATAACGGCTTCAGGGGCGTTGCTCACAAATTTTTCATTTGATAACTTACCAACCACTCGCGACAACTCTTGATTGGCTTTATCGAGTGCTTTACTCAAACGTGCCAACTCAGCGTCTTTGTCGATTAATCCAGCCATTGGAATTAACACTTCCATATCACCAACTAAACCCGTCGCCGAAGCAGGTCCTTTTTCGTCTTTTGCTAAAACGTCGATAACATCCAGTTTCGCAAGAGATTTTAAGAATGACTTATTCGCGTCAAGTTTCGTTTGGTCATCGGCCGACATGTTACGAAGTAATACGTTAAGTGGTTTGTTAGGAGATAAATCCATTTCGCCACGAATGTTACGAATAACTAAGATGAACTGCTTCAACCATTCCACGTCGGTTTGCGCTTGTTGATCAATTTCACTGTCAATAACCAAAGGATATGGTTGTAACATAATGGTTGAATCCGCAGGAGCCGCATTTGCCGCAAGTGGGTTCACTCGCTGCCAAATAGTTTCAGTGATATATGGCATAATTGGATGCATTAGGCGTAATAACGTCTCTAAAACATCAACTAGTGTTTTTCTGGTAGCACGCTGCTGAGCTTCATTACCTTTAAAGATAATTGGCTTTGTCAGCTCCAAGTACCAGTCACAGAATTGGTTCCATGTGAATTCGTACAACGTATTTGCCGCAAGGTCAAAACGGTAATTATCAAGCTGCTCACGAGTTGTTTTAACTGTGACTTGCAGTTGGCTGCGGATCCAGCGGTCAGCTAATGAATAATCAAGCTCGCCACCTTTAGCACCACAATCGTGTTCTTCGGTATTCATCAATACGTAGCGACTGGCATTCCACAATTTGTTGCAGAAGTTACGGTAACCTTCAAGACGTTTCATGTCCCAATTAATGTCACGTCCCGTTGACGCTAATGCCGCGAGAGTGAAGCGCAGTGCATCTGTGCCAGATACTTCCATCCCCTCTGGAAATTGCTTCTTAGTACTTTTAGCAATTTTTTCAGCCATCTTAGGCTGCATCATGTTACCGGTACGTTTTTCTAGCAGCTCGTCCAACTCAATGCCGTCGATGATATCAAGTGGGTCAATTACGTTACCCTTTGATTTCGACATCTTGTCGCCGTTTTCGTCGCGGATAAGACCGGTAACGTAAACGGTTTTAAATGGTACTTGAGGTTTGCCGTTTTCATCTTTGATGAAGTGAGTCGTCATCATGATCATTCTGGCAACCCAGAAGAAAATAATGTCAAAACCGGTAACCAATACGTCCGTTGGGTGGAAAGTTTTTAAGTCTTCTGTTTCTTCAGGCCAACCTAGTGTCGAGAACGTCCAAAGTGCTGAGGAGAACCATGTATCTAATACGTCGTTGTCTTGTGTTAGTTTTACATCGTCGGCAATGTTGTTTGTTGCGCGAACTTCTGCTTCGTTGTTGCCAACATACACTTTCCCAGACTCGTCATACCAAGCTGGAATACGGTGTCCCCACCACAATTGACGTGAAATACACCAATCTTGAATGTCGCGCATCCAGGCAAAATACATATTTTCGTATTGCTTTGGCACAAACTCTATGTCGCCGTTTTCAACGGCTTCAGTGGCAGACTTCGCCATAGATTCAACACGGACATACCATTGGTCAGTCAACATAGGTTCGATAACAACACCACCACGGTCGCCATAAGGTACTGTTAGATCGTGATCTTTAATTTCTTGTAATAGACCTAACTCGTCCATTGCTGCAACAACGGCTTTACGCGCTGCAAAGCGTTCCAGCCCCTGAAATGCGTCTGGTAATTCAGTGCTGTATTCGGTAGATAGCTCGCCTTTGGTGTCAAAAACTTCTGCTTCTTGACGAATGTGGCCAACAAAATCTAAAACGTTAATCATAGGCAATGCGTGACGTTTACCAACTTCATAGTCGTTAAAGTCATGGGCTGGGGTGATTTTCACACAACCCGTGCCTTTTTCCATATCGGCATGATCGTCGCCAACAATGCGTATACGACGATTAACAATCGGTAAGATAACCTCTTTACCAATTAAATCTTTATAACGTTCGTCCGCAGGGTTAACCGCAACTGCAGTGTCACCTAACAACGTTTCTGGACGAGTTGTCGCAACAACAAGAAAATCTTTACCTTCCGCCGTTTTTACGCCATCCGCCAGTGGATAGCGGAAGTGCCACATAAAGCCCTTTTTATCTTTGTTTTCAACTTCAAGATCTGAAATGGCGGTTTGTAATTTTGGGTCCCAGTTTACAAGACGTTTACCGCGATAAATGAGGTCGTCGTTGTAAAGATCGATAAAGACTTTTTCTACGGCTTTAGATAAACCTGGGTCCATCGTGAAACGTTCACGTTCCCAGTCAACAGAGTTGCCTAAGCGACGCATTTGTTGGGTGATAGTACCGCCTGACTCTGCTTTCCAGTCCCAGACTTTTTCGATGAATTTTTCACGGCCTAATTCAGCACGTGACGTTTCGCCTTCTGCTGCAAGCTTACGCTCAACAACCATTTGCGTGGCGATACCGGCGTGGTCGGTACCCACTTGCCATAATGTATTAAACCCATCCATGCGCTTATAACGGGTAAGTGTATCCATGATAGTGTGTTGGAACGCGTGTCCCATGTGCAAGCTACCCGTTACATTTGGTGGTGGGATCACTATGCTATAACTTTCGCCTTCGTTTGAAGGTTTAAAGTGTCCCTGCTCTTCCCATTTTTGATAAAGAGTTTGTTCGATACTACTTGGATTGTAGGTTTTATCCATGATGATAATAGCCTTGAAAAAATGTCATTTCTTAAACGATGGATTCTGGAATTGGATTCGTGCTTAATTGGAATCCAGCCTGTTTGAGCTGCTTATAGCGCTCGCGAGCTGCCGCTTTACCTGCTTCATCAGCCGGTACAAAGTCGTGCCACTCTGATAATCCTTTAATTTTTTTATAGAAGTCTGGTATTTGCTCACAGGTATTGATGAAACAATTGCGCCGTAAATTACTGGCCTCCCAATTGATCTCAAGAGGTGTACCGTAATGCGGGCCTTCACCTGGCAAATTGTGTGGAATAAAGCGGCTTGCATCAAACTGCCACAGCCACTCATCCATCACATGGGCTTTGTCTTGATCATCAACGCCCATTTGGATCTTTTTATTCTGACGAAATAAATCCGCCGCTAACACACAGGCAAAATGCAACATCGGCGTAACCGATTCTGCATTTGGCGATTGTGGCACTTTGTGCTGGTCGTTTAACAACCAAAAAACGGCGTTCATTTAAATCCTTTATTGCTCGACGCTAATGCCAGCACGATTCATTAAAAATTGGGTTAACATAGGTACAGGTCGTCCGGTTGCGCCTTTGTTTGCGCCGCCACTTACCCAAGATGTCCCTGCAATGTCTAAGTGAGCCCAATTGTATTTTTTGGTAAATCGAGACAAGAAACACGCCGCAGTAATTGTGCCGGCATCACGTCCACCTAGATTTGAAAAGTCTGCAAACGGACTTTCAAGTTGATCTTGGTATTCGTCCCACAACGGTAAACGCCATGCTCTGTCGCCACTTTGCTCTGATGCATTCAACAGCTCGTGCGCCAATGGATTGTGATTACTCAATAACCCTGATGCATGTTTACCTAAGGCAACAACACAAGCGCCGGTAAGCGTTGCAACGTCAATAACCAATTCTGGGTCGAAGCGTTCAACGTAAGTTAACGCGTCACATAATACCAAACGGCCTTCGGCGTCGGTATTTAACACTTCAACGGTTTTACCCGACATAGTCGTTAACACGTCACCTGGACGATAGGCCTTTCCGCCCGGCATGTTTTCACAACCGGCCAAAATACCAATAACGTTAAGGGGTAACTTAAGTTCGACCAGTGAACGCATGGCGCCAAGAACACCTGCAGCGCCGCCCATATCGTATTTCATTTCATCCATGCCTGCGCCTGGTTTCAACGATATACCGCCTGAGTCAAAGGTTAACCCTTTACCAACAAGTACGATAGGTGCTTCATCTGACTTGCCACCTTGATAGTTTATTACGGTCATTATTGACTCGTTTTCACTACCACGGCCAACGGCAAGGTATGAATTCATACCCAGTTCCGCCATTTGTGCTTCGCCAATCGCTTCAACCGATACGTTATCGAATTGATCAAGAGCTTGCCCTTGCTCAGCTAAATACAGTGGGTTACAAATATTTGGCGGCATGTTTGCTACGTCACGACATAATTTAACACCGTTTGAAATCGCTAAACTGTGCTCAATCGCGCTTTCACCCAATGGTAATTCACGACGAGTTGGTACGTTAAATACAAGTTTACGTAAAGGACGACGCGCTTCATCTTTTTTGCTTTTTAATGCATCAAAGCTATACAAAGAAGCCAGTGTTGCTTCAACCGCCTGACGGACTTTCCAATAAGTGTCGCGCCCTTTTACATGCATTTCAGTTAAGAAACACACCGATTCCATCGAACCCGTTTCGTTTAGGGTATCTATGGTCTTTTTAATAATTTGACGATATTGGCGTTCGTTTAATTCTCGCTCTTTGCCGCAACCTACCAACAAAACTCGTTCGCTCAATACGTTAGGCACATGGTGCAATAATAAGACCTGACCAGGCTTACCCTCTAGATCACCACGACGTAAAAGATTACTGATGTACCCTTCACTGATCTGATCTAATTGTTCAGCTATTGGCGATAGACGACGCGGTTCATACACACCAACAACAATACAAGCACTGCGTTGTTTTTCTGGGCTGCCGCTTTTTACGCTAAATTCCATGATTTCTCCAAATATAGAGCGAAGGTACTAATGATTTCGGGATCTGATTAGTGTGTCAAAATAACCATTATTTTATGGTATTGTTTCACGTTTAAATCAAAACCGAATTTTAAATTCAAATTAATTATCGGTGTTTCATGGATTTAACATTATAATCCATTGCACAGGTGCTTTATTTAACGTTAACTAAGCTGTTCCCGATAACTTCTGCACTGATTTTTAGTCGATGCGTTTTGAACAATTCTTATAAAAATAAGAAGTTTACTTAAAAATCGGCATATTTCCAGTAAAAGTACAAGTTTTAAAAGGTTTATTTGTGATTATTCTGCGTTATTTAACCGCTGAAGTTTTTAAGTCGCAGTTTGCGGTTTTTCTAGTGTTCATGAGTATTTTCATGAGCCAAACATTTGTTCGAGTTTTGGCTGATGCGTCAGAGGGTAAAATACCCGGTTATCTCGTGCTTTCGATTATCGGCCTAAGATTCCCGCAACTTGCCGCAATTATACTGCCACTGAGCATGTTTTTAGGCGTTATGCTCGCCTATGGACGACTTTATGCCGATCAGGAAATGAGTGTTTTAAAGGCCACTGGTGTATCAGAGTGGTACGTGACCCGTGTCACGCTTGTACTTGCAACTATGGTTGCTATTTTTGGTGGCGTGATCACTATGTACTTAGCGCCACTCGCCACCGAATATGAATACCAAGTGCGCGAAAACGCTGCCGCCGAAGGGGTATTATCGACCCTTACCGCTGGACGATTTCAGCAAGCAGGTAACGTAAATTCAGTTGTCTTTGTGCATGAAATCGAGCGCGACACATCCATGATGAAAAAGGTATTTGTTGCTCAAGGCAATGATAACGGCGTTCAGAGTGTGGTTTATGCCCTTAATGGCCAGTTAAAAGAGCAGGAAAACGGTGAACAAGACTTGGTGCTATCCGGCGGCCAACGTTATTTCTTAAGCGAAGATGAAGCTCCACAGCGATTAACCTTTTCAGAATATCAAATACTGATGGAAGACCAAGCCATCGAACGAAGACGACGGAATTACACAGCTTTGCCTACGTTAGAGTTAATGAAATCAAATGAATTGGAAGCGGTTGCCGAGTTCCAATGGCGGTTAGCGATCCCCCTTACCATTCCTATTCTCGCTATGATTGCCGTACCTCTTAGTTCAGTGAACCCTCGCCAGGGCCGGTTTGGTAAGATCATGCCTGGATTAGGTTTGTTTTTTGCCTATTACATCTTACTTGTTTTGGCTAAATCTGCGCTTGAAGATGGCAAAATACCTCCGCAAATAGGACTTTGGTGGATCCATTTATTTGGATTATTCACCGCTATTTTATTGCTACTCAGAGATCGAAGTTTTGGCGGTAAAGTTCGCAAGTCTTGGTTGTCCTTATCAAGTAAAGGTGGAGCGTAACATGTTACAAATGTCGTTAATTGAGCGTTACGTAGGCCGAACGGTAGTTACTTCGATATTAGTTACCTTAGGTGTTCTCGTTGGCATTAGTTCTCTTTTTCGCTTTATCGAACAGTTAAAATATATTGGACGCGCTGACTTTACGGCAATAACTGCGGGATTATATTCGCTTTATTTAGTGCCTCAAGATATTGAAATATTTTTCCCTATGGCGGCTATGATTGGCGGTTTAGTGGGGTTAGGTGCCCTAGCACAAAACTCTGAACTGGTAGTAATGCAAGCCGTTGGTATGTCTAAAACCAATGTCATCAGTGCGGTTCTAAAAGCAAGTACGGTTCTCATCATTATTATGATGTTCTTCTCAGAATGGGGAGTACCAACCTCAGTAAGAGCCGCTACAGAGTTAAAATCTCAGGCAATAAGCAGTGGTAAAGTCTACAGTGCCGAACAAGGTATCTGGGCCAAAGATACCGATGCCTTTGTTAATATCAAAGAAGTGACAGAAGAAGGTACTCTAATTAAAGTCGAAGTCTTTGACTTTGATCACAACCTTAAACTTAAACGTCAACTCAGCGCTGAATCGGGTGCTTTTGATAACGGTCACTGGGTACTAAATAACGTCGTTATCCGCTCTTGGTTTAACCGACAAATAACAACAGAAACACATGACGTAATGCCCTGGCCGACGGATCTAGCCCCTGATAAATTGGGTATAGTTTCAATTAGACCTGAACGCATGGCCTTTAGTGAATTGCTAGACTACTTAGATTATTTAGAGCGAAATGAGCAAAATGCCAATCGTTATGAGTTGGCCTTTTGGCGTAAAGTTTTTCAACCAATAAACGTAGCGGTAATGCTGTTGTTAGCTCTTTCGTTTATCTTTGGGCCGCTGAGAAGCGTGACTATGGGGGCTCGTATAATTATGGGTATATTAACGGGATTTGCGTTTTTCTTGTTTGACCGAGTATTTGGTTCAATGTCGTTGGTTTATCAAATACCGCCGGTAATAGGCGCGTTTTCGCCAACCTTAGTATTTAGTTTAGTTGCCCTTCGGCTGCTAACCAAAAAGCAAAAGTAACAAATATATAAAGAGATAAACGCGCAGATGAAGTAGAGGCTCGACACCGAGCCTTTTATTTAGTGCGTTTGGTTTGGGTCTTCAACTCCGCGTAAATAAACACGTTTATTGGCTTCTTTAGTCAACAAGACCACTTCCGTATTTGAAATTTTGTCTTGTAGTGACAATTTATTTTTGGGCGTAAACAGTACCAATATATTACCCAATCCACCTAATGCGAAAAGTGCTCTAATAGCTGTTCTTTTTAACGTTAATGGTTTGCCATTAGTGCTTTGAATTTTTAATCTCCAAGCCCGCATCCCCAAAGTTTGGCCCCCGTCGTACCAAAACCAGGTATAAAAGAACCAAGTAACCAAAACCAGTTCTGCTTGGAACCACCACTGATTATTCAAAAATGCCGAATGGTCAACATAGCCATTTAGTTTAATTAATCCATTACCTTCAAGTAAACTGATGACGATAAAGTTCGCAACCGTTGTAAGCATCAACAATGCAATAACGGCAAGCAGATCATAGACAATAACTAACAGGCGTTTAACGAACCCTGCTCGTGGGAAACTATCAGACATGGGACAACCAAATTCAATTTTTAGAATCGCTAGTCTATCAAGTTAATTGCAAATGCCAACTTTCACCGCTCAATCGAACAATATATGGTCAAATAGACAGCAAAACTAAATAAACCACTTGCAAGCCGCTTTGTCATAGTTATAATTCGTCTCGCTTTATTGCTGTGCCGGTGTGATGGAATTGGTAGACATAGGGGATTCAAAATCCCCCGCAGAAATGCGTGGCGGTTCGAGTCCGCCCACCGGTACCATTTGCTTTTCTAGCTTAGGGAAGTAAAAATTAACCGATAATCTCCCTGAGATATCGGTTTTTTTATGCCTGAAATTTGGGATTAAAGTAAAAAGCATAGAAGGTTCGTTATCATAAGTGGACTCGCAGAAATGCGTGGCGCTAATATAAGAGCAGTCCGCCCACCGGTACCATTTGCTTTTCTAGCTTAGGGAAGTAAAAATTAACCGATAATCTCCCTGAGATATCGGTTTTTTTATGCCTGAAATTTAGGTGTACTAACACGTTGTTTTAAAGAAAAACCGTCATTCCAAGTCAACAGAAATACCGTCATTCCCTAGCTTGTAATAAGAGTCGAGCCACAGCGATATACAGAACCTCCAACCAAGTGCAGAGGAAGTATATAATTCGCTTATAATTAGCTCATAATAATCAGAACAAAAAACGTCATCCCAAAAGAGCCTAAGCGATATTAGGGATCTCCAACCAAGTGCAGAGGAGGTTCATAATCCACCTTAAATTGGCTCTCAGTAATCAGAACAAAAACGTCATTCCCTAGCTTGTAATAAGAGTCGAGCCACAGCGATATTAGGGATCTCCAACCAAGTGCAGAGGAGGTTCATAATCCAACTTAAATTGGCTCTCAGTAATCAGAACAAAAAACGTCATCCCAAATCAACAGAAATAACGTCATTCCCTAGCTTGTAATATGAGTCGAGCCACAGCGATATTCAAAACCTCCAACCAAGTGCAGAGGAAGTTATAAATATCAGCAACTCTGAAAATCCTCTAGACA
>NZ_JAHKQH010000019.1 GCF_018861025.1 Psychrosphaera sp. B3R10
CACAGAATTCTGAACGCCCTCGATTAATGACCGAAATGAGCTTAGTGGGCAATAACTAAGCTCATTCCCGTCGTGGTAAGTATGTAGCTTAAAACTTAATTTCACATACGGACATTTTACCTTGGATTGTTGTCCACCATTTTCCTGTCCATGTACCACCATTTCTACTCGCTAATTGTTTACATTTATTATTAGCATCGTTTTGATTCCAAATTGGACCAGCTTCAATTGCACGTTTATTGCCTGAGCAATTTTGAATGCCTTGTTGCCAATTATTATGTTTGTTAATTTCAGATTTAAAACACTGAACGGTATTAGCGGCATTAGGGCTGTTTTTACACAAGTTTTTAACGTTTGTTGGACTCCAAGAACGGCTTCCACCGCGTGCCCAAGCAACTTTCCCTTGGATCATGGATTCACATAACTGTTCTTGCGATTGTGTTTGTGCAGGTCTGCGATCTTGATTGTTTGTTGATTTTATTCGGCACAATTCGTTATTTGTGCCTTGGTTGTAATAGCCCCAACTGACTTTTGTGGTGTGTAAGTCTAGTTGCAAATTCATTTTTCTGGATGGGTCGTTGAGATAAACTGACCATTCATCTCGATTTTGTTCTTGCCAGTTGATCCGCGAGCCTCGCTCATTAATTTCTTGCCAGCGTTTATTTCCGACTCGTTGAAAGGTGCTTTTATAAGTGGAACCTTGATAACAAACCGCTTTAGTTAATGAGTACGCATCAATCCCAAATTTACCTTTTGCCCATGTATTTGACGACCATGACAACAATATAGCCATTATTATAATCACAATTTTTTTCATAATATTTCCCTTTAGTCTATTTTAAATAACTGTCCTTACTTCCCCAGTAGTGTCTTTTTTTTGATCTAAAAACAATTACGACTAAATATTATTTATTGACCAACCTTTTATAAAAATAACAGCTGTTTATTTTGTCGCCAATAAAAAATTGTTAAATTTTTGCTATAAACCTTTTCAGGCGACATATATTAAGTGGATTATTGCGAGGAAGATAAGAGTCGATTAACATTTAATTTGGCAAAGGCTTCAAAAGTTTCGGCTAATAAGGATAAATTACGCCCTGTTTTACGGACTAAAAACCATTGGTTGGTAATTGGAAATTGGTCTACATCTAAGGTGGTTAATCCAGGGACATTACTGTGATCTAACGTTGAACGACTTAAGATAGCAAGACCTAACCCTTCGGCTACAAAGAGCTTTATCGCTCCATTACTTTCTATTGTCATTCGTTCTTTGAGTTTTAAATTGTGCTGCTGACAAAACATATCAATACTCATGCGTGTACCTGAACCTTGCTCTCGCATAATAAAAGGGTAATGTTGCAGACGATTTAAACTGATGTGGGGCTGACGAGTCAATTCATGGGTATCACTTGCCATGACAACAAGTTCGTTATCCACAAAAGGTATTTTTTCAGCTTCCAAGTTTTCAGGCCAATGACTTAATACATAAAAATCATCCAAATTTTCCATATAACGTTTTAATACGGTTTGGCGGTTGTTTATGGTCAATTGCACGTCAATATTGGGATACTTTCGGCAAAACGCGCTAAGCAGCTTAGGCATGAAATACTGGGCGGTGGATACTACAGCAATACGTAGCTTACCTGCATTTAATCCGTTAAACGCATCTAATCTAATGTGTAAGTCTTCAAAGGTATTGGCGATGCCTAAGGTCGCTTGATAAACCGCATAACCGGCTTCGGTAATATGAACTTTTCTATTATTCACCACATACAGTTCTGTATTTAATTGTTCACATAGATTTTTGAGTTGAATAGATACTGAGGGTTGCGATATATGCAACTTTTCTGCGACTAAAGAAACGCTATTGGTTTCTACGAGCGCAGAAAATATCTGCATCTGTCGTAAAGTTGGTGATTTTGTGAAATTTATCATATACAAAAGTCTATGGTTAGTATTGTTTATATATATTTTAAATTATATAAATTCTGAAATAACATCAAGCTCAAGTTTTAAATTTAATAAATATGTTTTTTAAGATATAAATTAATAAGCGTAATCAACATTATTGGAGCATTCATGTTAGAACCGGTACAACAAAACGTTCGTATATTAGGGACCTTACTAGGGAACAGTATTGCTGTTGAACATGGCGAGCAATGGATTGATAAAATTGAGCATATTCGCTTAAAATCACGTGACGCCCTAAATGACGATCCGAGTGTGATAAAAGAGTTACAAGCGTTGTTTGCAGAATGCTCTGAAGAGGATATGATCATTTATGCTCGGGCCTTTAGCCAGTTCTTGAATTTGGCCAATGTTGCAGAGCAACAATATACGGTAAGTGACGAAGGGTTAGATCAACTCGATTTACCGCACCCGTTAGAAGCTTTGGGTGAAAAATTGGTAAATGTTAATCCGGATAAATTTCACCAAGCACTTTCTAAGTTGCATGTAGAGCTTGTGCTTACAGCTCATCCTACGGAGATAAACCGGCGTACATTTATCCACAAATATCATCAAATCGCTGATGAATTACAAAATAATCAAGACGACCAAACACGTATTGCCGAGTTAATTGAGCAAGCATGGTTTACCAATGAAATACGTCAGGAGCGTCCTACGCCGTTAGATGAATCTCGTTGGGGCTTAGAAGTAATCGCTGATAGCTTATGGGAAGCCGTTCCTAGATTTGTGCGTGAATTGGATGGTTTGTCTCAACAAATTACCAAAACCTCGTTACCGATTGATGCGGCGCCAATTACGTTAGCAAGTTGGATGGCTGGGGATCGAGATGGCAATCCATTTGTAACTGCCGAATTAAGTAAAAAAGCGATTATTAATGCCCGCCTAAAAGCCTGTGAATTGTATCTCAAAGATTTTGAACACCTTTATTTAGAATTGTCTATGTCGGTCGCATCTGAACAATTAATGGCATTTGACATCGAGCGCATCGGTCCATACCGCACTCAACTAAAAGCGGTTGTTAACAAGTTAAAACAGAGCATTGTATTGCTGCAAAATGGTAAGACACGTGGTGTGATTGAAAGCCGCGAAGAATTACTTGAACCGCTTATGTTATGCCGTGAGAGTTTAATTAGCCATGGTTTACACCGTATTGCCAATTCTTCAATATTAGATGTGATCAGACGTATTCATTGTTTTGGTATCTCGATGGTTAAACTCGATGTTCGCCAGCATAGTGAGCGCCATAATGCTGCTATGGCCGAAGTGACACGCGCATTAGGTCTAGGGGATTATGAACAGTGGAGTGAAAAAGAGAAGCAAGCTTTTCTAATTGCTGAACTCAATAATAATCGTCCGTTAATACCAAATATAACGTTTTCTGCCGATGTTAAAGAAGTTATCGATACATACAAAATGGTGGCAAGCCAACCTCAAGAAGTACTCGGTATCTACATTATTTCAATGGCCAGCGAAGTGAGTGATGTCCTTCTGGTTAAGCTACTTATGAAGGCCTGTGGTGTAACTTGGGATATGCCAGTAGCGCCTTTATTTGAAACGCTTGATGACTTAAACAATGCTGCGCAAGTTATGAATGACGTGTTGAAAGTAGAACAATATGTTAAAGGCATTCAAGGCCAACATTATGTGATGATTGGTTACAGTGACTCGGCTAAAGATGCGGGCGTGTTAGCCGCAACGTGGGCGCAGTATCAAGCACAAGAAGCGCTTGTTAAAGTATTTAAAGAACATGACACCATCCTTAAGTTATTCCACGGGCGGGGCGGTACAATTGGCCGTGGGGGCGGTCCAGCACATGCGGCGATTGCGTCACAACCTCCAGGTACACTCGATGGCGGTTTACGCGTGACTGAGCAGGGGGAAACCATTCGATACAAATTTGGTTTACCTAACTTGGCGGTCAGAAGTTTGCACCTTTATGCATCTGCCATATTAGAAAGCTTAGTGACACCACCACCGGAGCCCAAAACGGAATGGCGTGACCTAATGGATACTATGGCGCAGAGTAGTTGTGAGCAATATCGTAGTTATATTCAAGACCGTCCTGAATTTGTAAAATATTTTAGACAAGCGACACCTGAGCAAGAATTATCTGCTTTACCGCTAGGTTCACGCCCAGCGAAACGTCGCCAAGACGGTGGTATTGAGTCGTTACGAGCGATCCCTTGGATATTTGCATGGAGTCAAAATCGTCTAGTTGTTCCAAGTTGGTTGGGGTTAGGTAAAGCGATTGAACAGCAATTAGCAGAGAATACAGATACGATGCGTGAGATGCTAAAATATTGGCCATATTTTAAAGCTCGTATTTCATTGACCGAAATGGTTTATTTGAAATCAGACCGTACAGTGTCGTCGTTATATGACCAAAGTCTTGTTGAGCCAGAGTTACAAGTGTTAGGTGAAGAGTTGCGTTCACAACTAAAATCGGATGAAGCGTCGGTATTGGCTTTATTGGGTCAAAAGCAAGCTTTACAAAAAGATGCGTGGAACTTACAGAGTTTTGAAGTGCGTAAACCGTATTTATTGCCACTTCATTTAATGCAGATCGAATCGTTAAAGCGGTTACGTCAAAGCCCAGAACATCCGACGTATGAACAATTGTTGATGTACACTATGGCTGGTATTGCAACTGGGATGCGTAATACCGGTTAGTGTCTAACTGGTATCCAATTCGCGTTTAGTTGTCATAAACAATCAGCGCATCGTAGATGGCCATACAACCTCAGTTGTTGGCCATCTGTTATTTTTGAGTGTTGGTATTTACCCAATTTAAACGATAATTGTGATATATTGCCGCGCGTTTTAGGAAGCTAACTTAACAGCGTTAATATTCAGTTAATTAAAGAGAGTCGATTATTATATGGATAACCAGCCAAACAACCCACTTCATGGGCTTAAATTAGAGACAATAGTGACCAAGTTGGTTGACTATTATGGTTGGCCAAAGTTAGGTACATTAATTAAAATTAATTGTTTTACTTCAGATCCGTCGGTTAAATCCAGTTTAAAGTTTTTACGCAAAACACCTTGGGCAAGAGAAAAGGTCGAAGGTCTTTATTTAGAGACATTTAGTGCTGTAAATCCATGGTTAAGTGGTAAAGACTGATAATCGATAGATGAGAGAACTGACGCTATGAACCGTCGTAAAAAGATCAATGATACACTCAAGGCAAAAGCTAAAAAGCGCAACGCAAAGTTGCATAAAAACCCTAAGCCTAAGTACATATCGAAAGCCGATAGAGTTGAAGTGTCGACTGATGAGATGTCAGCACAAACGACAGATTGCGAGAAGTAAATCGACATTTCAAACATCTATTTTAAATTTGATGTTTTGTTATTAGAGAATAACGCAGAAATACCCGCCATCTTCACCTGCAGGTGGGGCTAGTTATTCTGTCATTTTTAGACTGAAGGCCATTTCGCAAATAGATAAGTATTAAAAACCAACCCAATTGTTTGATAGTTAAAGAGAGTAATGATCATGGATAAAGAAATAGAAATCCAGGCCGCGGTTTTTCGCCGTTTATTAGCCCATTTAGATAGCCGTAAAGATGTTCAAAATATCGAACTTATGAACTTGGCTGGGTTTTGTCGCAATTGTTTTTCTAAGTGGACGGTATCTGAAGCCGTAAAATTAGGCGTCGATATTGACATGGATACGGCTCGTGAAAGTGTATATGGTATGCCTTATTCTGAATGGAAAGAAAAACATCAATTACCTGCAACGGAAGAGCAAATGGCGAAATTTAATGCGTTAAATAGCAACAAATAACTGCTATGAGCTTATTCAAGGCGCTTATATAGGGCGTCTTGATCACGCAGATTGATTCGAGTTTAGCCTTGTGAATCAATATTCTGTTGAGTTAAACGATACAGGATTGCGAGTTCAATGGGTTTCCCTATATGTCCATCAAAGCCAACTTTTTCATATTTGTCGATGTCTTCTTTCATGACATTCGCTGTTAACGCGATGATCGGCGTATAATTGTTATCAATTTTTCTTATCTCTAAACACGCATCAATACCGTCCATTTCAGGCATTTGAATATCCATAAATACAAGGTCGGGCTTATGTTCGATAAACGCTTTTACAGCCAGTTTACCGTTTTCTACGGCGATAATTTTAGCATTTGTTGCTGACATCATTGACTTGAATACAACCTGATTAATCATATTGTCTTCGGCTAATAGTATCGTTTTACCAGCAAGGTTTGGAGTAACCAACTCAGTTTCAATCTTGTCTTCGTGTTTAATTTCAACATTGGTTTTACTTAGGGGTAATGTTAAATACACTTGAGTACCAACATCAGATTCACTCTTAATTTCAATTTCACCATTCATTATTTGTAATAAATTTTTAGTGATAGCCATTCCTAGACCGGTACCGCCATATTTTCTAGTCGTCGAACGGTCTGCTTGTTCAAATCGTTTGAATAATTGAGCTAGTCCGGCTTTAGACATACCAATGCCGGTATCAAATATGTTTATTTTAAGTCGAGGATTTCCCCATGGGTCTAAGTCAGATGAAACGCTGATTTGTACGTGGCCTTTCTCGGTGAATTTAATTGCATTAGATGCCAGGTTTAACAATATTTGTTTAACTCGGATAGGATCCCCAATCCAACCATCTTTAAAGTCTGTGTCTTTTTTGAAAATGACCTCGAGACCTTTTTCAACGGCGATAGGTTTAATGTCATTAAGTACCATTTTAACGATTTTGTTAACTTCAAAAGGAACTTCTTCGAGGCTTAACATACCAGCCTCTATTTTTGAAAAATCCAGAATGTCATTAATAATGGTGAGTAAAGATCGACACGAAAACAAAGCGTTTTCAATTAAATCATTAACCATCAAGTCATCTACTTGTTCTTCAATCAACTGCAATGAACCATAAATCCCGTTCATTGGCGTTCTTATTTCATGACTCATATTGGCCAAAAATTCGCTTTTGGCTTGATTAGCCACATCAGCTTCCTCTAGCGCTTTTACTAATTTCCGCTGTGTTTCTTGCCGAGCAGAGACGTCTCGAACCAAACCAATAAAGAGCTTTCGGTTACCGACAACAATTTTTGTAACAACCAACTCCATATCAAATTCTTTATCAGTTTTATCAACGCCTTTTACCAACCTTGTTGTATTAATGATATTTCGATTGATATTGTCGTCCTGTGTTTTTAAATAATGGTCGTGGTGTATTGCGACGTTTTTAGGCATTAGCTTACTAATGTTTGCGCCGATCATTTCTGACTCTGTATATTTAAATAGTTTTTCAGCGGAGCGACTGAATTTTTGGATTAAACCTTTATCATCAATCATGATAAGGGCTTCGCCCAAGTTATCTAAAATTGCTTGTTGCACATCTAATGTTTCGTTCATGATGCTTTCTTGATGTTGACGTTCAACAATCAAGTCATTAAATGCTTTAGATAGCTGACCAATTTCGTTATTGCTATAAACGAGGTTTTTACTAACATTTTTTCCTTCACGGAAACGTTGAACCACTAAGTTAAGTATTTCGATAGGGTAGGTGAGCTGCGATGAAATATAGATTGAAAATGCTGCGACAAGTATGGTGGTTAAAATTAACATAGCGATAGATATTGTGATGATTTTATCGTTACTACTAAAGGCATAACCTTTTTCAGTTTCGTTCACCACAACCCAATTGACATCGCCAATGGTAATGTCTTTATGAACGGAAATTACCGGTTTGGAAAATAATCCCAAGGTATCAAATAATTCGATTTTTGTGTCGCGTATATTATATTGGACTTTGTTGTCGTCTGATGGCTGCGGAATAACTTTTTCAAATTTAATGTTTGAACCGAACTCAGAGTGCATTTTTAATTTTCGGTCTTGATTGACAATAAAATTATTTGTGCCGACATTTTTATATAACTCAATCGTCCGTTGGATCCTGTCCATTTTAAGTTGCATGGCCATAACGCCCATTTTATGTCCCTTATTGTCTAAAACTGGGGACGTAATAAAGCCTGTTAGATGGTGCTTATTTGCTGGATTCTCAAACAAGTCTGAAAAGTTAACGCTGCCATTTGCAAAGGATTTTTGCATAACGTTACTCAATAAAGTACCGGAATATTGACCGGTAAAAAGATTAGAACCTAGCGTTGTATTATCACCTAACGAAAATAAAACATTGCCTTTACCGTCGACCAAAATTAAATCTGCAATATAATCATAATCAAGCCATCGCTTTGTGAAATAGCCTTTGTACTTAGACACAACGAGTTGGTGCTGATAACTTTTTGTGAAATTTTGTATGGTTGACGCTTGGTTTTTATGTTGCTCGATGAGTTCAGACAATAAAGAAATTGTTGAAGGACTTGATGAAATATCTTTAGCGTCCATAAATCGATATTGAAACCAATTGTTAATAAAAGAAGCCTGTGATGACGCTTTACTCACAAGGTGTTTTACAACTTCTTGCTTTATTTGGCCACTCGCTAAGTTGTAGTTAATCGAGACGGCAACAATTAAGGGCATTAAACTTATGATTAAAAGCCAACTTAATATAGAACGGTTTATCGAAGTAAATTTCTTTTTAATTGTCTTCATCGTTACCCGCTACTGATAAAGTATCAAATTCTTTAGCTGCAAAATTATTAATGTTGACTGGTGAAGTTATCGTGCCGCTCTCTAACCCTAAATTCATCATTAACTTAAGTCCCGGTTTATCAATATCTAAATGTTCGTAATTAATCACACGTAATGTCGGATCTAGGCTTAACCTAATTGCTTCCGTTGTATGAGCGGGGATATGTTTTTGTACCATTTTAATGATTTCATTTAATTTTTCTGGATCACCGTTTCTTGCTTCTTCGATATATTTACCCGCTTTCTTAATCATAGAAAAAACCTCTTTTATGGCTTTTGATTTAGTTTCGAGCGCGATATTTGTTGCAAGGGCAATACATTCCACATGGCCGTTTTGCGTGTTTAAAACATCTTTTGAATACCATGCGACTTTGCCAACATTTTGTGATTCGGCAACATCTATCCATGGTAAAGACTGCTCAATGGCTACTGGCCTGTTTAAATTGTTGTTGCCACGTAAAAAGTTGAGTGACTCTGCAGGGTTAACGGCAATCGCTAATATTTGGTCGTTAAAATTAGGCTTGAAACTCAAAAGTAAATTGTTGTTTTTAAGATAATGAAACAAGATTACGGCATGCGAAGACTGCAAATGTGGTACGCCAATTAGGACTCGCTGATTTGAGTTTATTTCGGATTTAACAATTTGGGCAAGGTCATGACTGGGTTTGCGTTCGTTGTGGTCATCGGGCAATTCCAGTTGATTGGCAAGCACGTTGTTGATTGCTAATCCATTGCCGTCACGATGCATCAAGCCTATCCATTTAAAAATTGGACTTTCCGTGAACATGTTTAACGCCAAAGGCGCCATTGCAAAAGCTATTTCGGTATTGCCTTCCAAAAATTTTGTTTTTAACAAGTCCCAATTTTTCATTTGCTGGATAGAAAAATCAGCATATTTCATTTGTTCCGCATACTTTTCAAACGCCACAATTGCCGCATAGTGATCAGCTAAAGGAACATAGATAGCATTAACTTTTACACGTTCCGCATGTAACTGGGTTGAAAAAACGAAACAAAAGAGGATAAAACCGACGATCATACCTATTCGAAGTTGCATTTACGCTTTCCTGAATTTACTCTTAATGAGCTTAGACTAAAAAATCAATTTTGGCCTAAAAAATAAATTACTTATAAATAGGTAATTGATTGAATTTTGGTCATTAATATATGAGTTAACAATCAGCTTGCTAACTTATTTTTAAACAGGAAACGTAATGCCTAAAGCTAGTGAAATAAAAAAACATGCCGCACTCGATATAGATGGTCGAGTTTTAATCGTAAAAGATATTGTTCGTTCAGTTCCGCAGGGGCGTGCAGGCGGAAGCTTATACAGAATGCGTATGTATGATGTAGTCACCGGTGGTAAGGTTGATGAAACGTTTAAAGCCGATGATATGTTAAAGTTTGCCGATCTGACACGACGTTCAGCGACGTTTTCATACATTGACGGTGATGAGTATGTCTTTATGGATGCAGAAGATTACACGCCATACAATCTAAATTCTGCAAGCATTGCAGATGAAATCCAGTTTATCACTGAAGATACACAAGGTCTTTCTGTCGTGTTAATCGAAGGTTCACCTGTAGGGGTGGAACTTCCTGCTCACGTGGAACTAGTTATCACTGAAACCGATCCTTCTATAAAAGGGGCTTCTGCTAGCGCGAGGACAAAACCGGCTACTATGTCTACTGGCCTGACGGTGCAAGTTCCAGAGCATATATCCGTTGGTGATAAAGTAAAAATTAATACAGCAGAGATTAAATTTTTGGGTCGCGCTGAGCACTAATTAGTCATTTAGAATGTCGAGTAAATATCGTTGAAAAGGTAAAACCAAGGTTTTACCTTTTCTATTTTAAGAGCTGTGATTTTGGCAATAATAAAATTGTTTTTCCGGTTTACATAGGTAACGCAGCTCAACGAAATAGAACCATGCATACGTATTTTCGTTTTTTCTGTTTCTATTTTTCAAACTCATAATACTATAACCCTATTTTTAAATAACGTGGCTAGTGAGTCGATTAGCCTTAGGAAGTTTACATGTCTAAACAATTACCTCTAACTCAAAAAGTACCGCATTGCAGTCAACTCGTCTTTGGTTGCATGGGTTTAGGTGGGGACTGGAATGAACCTAATTACAGTCTAAATGATGTTGCGGTCGCAAATAGAGCAATCGACACTGCGTTAGAGGTTGGTATCTCAATGTTTGATCACGCTGACATCTATACACGAGGGAAAGCTGAGCAAGTCTTTGGCGATGTACTCAAACAAAGACCACATCTTAGAAAAGATATGACGATCCAAACTAAATGTGGGATCCGATTTGAAGATGATAAAGGTCCAGGTCGATATGACTTCTCAAAAGAATGGATACTACATTCGGTTGAAACCAGTCTGAAGCGCTTAAATATTGAACAAATAGATATTTTACTATTGCACCGCCCAGACCCATTAATGGAACCAGACGAAGTGGCTTCTGCATTTGACCAACTCATTAAACAAGGCAAAGTTAACAAGTTTGGTGTTTCTAATATGACAAGTGCGCAAATACAATTGTTGCAGCAAGCACTACCAAATCCATTGGTTTGCAATCAATTAGAGATCAGTTTAGGGCATTTAGATTGTATTGATCAGGGCATTATTGCCAATGTAGGCGGAGAAGCTACATACAATGCGATGGCTGGCACATTAGAATATTGCCAATTGAACGACGTTCAAGTTCAATCTTGGGGAAGTTTAAGCCAAGGTTTATTTAGCGGACGCATTTTAGACGGGCAAGCTCCGCATATTATTACGACCGCTTCGCTAGTGTCGTCACTAGCTGCTGAATATCAAACAAGCCCTGAAGCAATTGTACTGGCGTTTCTTACTCGTTTGCCACAAGGTATTCAACCGGTAATTGGAACTGTGGATCCTGATAGGATCAGAGCGTGTCAGCGGGTAATTGAGGTAGAGTTAACCCGCGAACATTGGTATCAATTGTTTGTAGCAGCTCGTGGCCGTTTTGTACCTTAATTGGTAGTGCGAACGGCAACAAAAGTTGGCTGTTAAAAGGAACAGCCAGCTTTTTGATGGAATAAAAACCACCCTAAAAACAGCAACTTGTTACGTTTTTGATTGTTGGTTTTTCGCGCCAAATTCGGTAAGAAATAAATCTAATTTAGCGCTCGGTAAAGGTCGACTGAAATAATACCCTTGGATTTCCTGGCAACCTAAATCAGACAATATTTCCATATGACTCAATTCTTCGACCCCCTCAGCAATTAACGTTAAGCCGAGGTTATTCCCTAATTCAATGACAGTACTGACAATTGCCTTGTCGTCTTTGTTTAATTCGATTTGTCGAATAAAGCTCTGGTCAATCTTGAGTTTATCTATTGGAAATTGCTTTAAATAACTTAATGAGGAATAACCCGTACCAAAATCATCAATAGACAATTTCACACCGCTATCTTTTAGCTTTTGTAACATCGCGATGGTATCTGTTTCATTGTACATAATGACACCCTCGGTGATTTCAAGTTCTATATTTTCGGCAGGAACTTGCGTTTTTTCTAACACACCGACAACAGTGTCGTAGAAACTAGGGTGATTAAATTGTTGAGGCGAAATATTTATCGCGACAACAATATCTTTATATCCCTGTTCGATTAACGCTGCCGCTTTGTTACAGGCATTTAATAAAATCCAATCTCCAAGTGGCACAATTAAACCGGTCTTTTCAGCCAGTGGAATAAAATCAATTGGTGGAATAAATTTATCCCTTAACTGCCAACGAATTAGGGTTTCTACGCCAATTATTTGGTTTTTTTGGATGTCCAGTTGCGGTTGGAAATACAACTCCAATTGTTGTTTTTCAATCGCTACTCTAAGGTCATTGGTTAACTCTATTTCTTTAGATATCGAATCACCTAATTGCTCTGAAAAAATAACCAATGGTGAATGATCAATTTTTATAGCTGAATCTAAGGCGATAGTCGCAGATTTTACGATGGTTTGCGCTTCCGACGCGTGTTCTGGAAAACACGTAAAACCAAAGTCCAATTCTAGATTGACCGTATTTTCAAAGGAAAACGTTTCTATAATTTTTTCTAATTTATTAACTAAATTGGCAATTTCCCTATTACAAATATCTGACTGAACAACAACGGAAAATTGTTTGTCTGAGGTACGGTATAACGTATGAGGGACGTCTTGCAGTAGTGTCTTTAATTCTTTGTTCAGCAGCAAAGCAAGTTGTACTATGATTTCGCTGGTCTGTTGAAGACCTAAGCGGGTGATCAAGTGGCTGTAGTGTCTGACTTCAACTAAACCGACGACACTGTTTTTGTCAATATCACACACCTTTTCTAAGTCAGCTAAAAATTGGTTTTTGTTAAATAGCCCAGTTTCCATGTCGTGAAAAGCTTGGTAATGCATTTGTGCTTCAGCCCGTTTTTTCTGGGTGATGTCTAAAATATGCAAATCCCAATTTTCTAAATCACTTAACCAATGTAAATTGCATTCAAGTGTACTGTCACCAATTTCTACTTCAAATTTATCTTGTTGGTCGTGGTTTGTGCACACCTTACTTTTAGTTTCTTTGAGTGGTATTGCGATAACTTCTTTAAACTCGTCTATATCAATCTTTAAATTAGTTAATAATCGTAACATCGCCGGGTTGGTATATTTAACTTCATTTGTTACATCAATGGACAGAATTGCATTTGGGTTTCTTTCTGGAAACAATGCAAGTCTTCTGTTTCTAACCGAAACCATAATTGACGTTCTAATTGCACGGCCTACAAAATAAGCGATAAGGATGATCATAACGCTGTATGCCAGTACGATTTGGTTGGTTGTATCTAAACTTTGCTTAGTATTGTTATATTGTTTGACGATACGTTCATTGGTGCTTTCGGTTATTTTGGCTATGACAGGTTTGATTTGAATACGGTACATGGCCAATATTTCTAAATGGGTGCGCGCTAAGTCCCACATTTTGCTGTCGGATGCATCACCAAGTTGCATGTTATCGTCAAATTCGGAAGCAAGTTTTATAGTTTCTAATTGGATTAAACTCAGTTGATTTATATATTCTAATCCGACACCAACTTTGGCTAATTCGACTAAATCTGAGGACACCTTATCCGCAGTTGCGTTAAAGTTAGTTTGGTATACTTCACGATTTTGATTTGCATAATATTCGTTTAGATAAAGCTCCTGCTCTATAAATAACGAATTTAGATTTTGTAAACGCTCAAACACTTTAATTTCATGGTCGACAAGCAGTAGGGCATTTTGTTTGATATTTTGAGTGGAGTTATAAACAATACCGGAAAGAATAGTTCCTAATAATATGATGACACCATAAATTAAACCTGCATTACGTTTTAGGATTGCACTATTTAATTCCAAACTAACCCACCTTGTTTATGTATATACATACGATTAACTAGACCGAAGTAAACTGAAAAATGTTTCAGCTTACGTCGACAATTGAAAAGTATAAACCATATTTGGTGATTGTATAACGTTATTATGTAGTTGAAATTATTGAATGTTTCCTTTTTGCTAACGGTGCAACGATAATCAATAAAATCAATGCGTAAGCCATTTGCCAAGACAAACTAAAAGCCAGTGTTAAACACACGATAATACTGATAGATGCGAGCCAGAAGTACTTTTTAGGTAATAATTTAAACGCAGCAAACATTGAAGTTAAATAAATCACGACAAAAACACCATTGCAGAGTCCGACTAACACCGCCAAATCTAGTTTAAATAAATGGGATACCGTTAACACCACGGCCATTAAAAGCACTATGTGGCGCAGGGCAATCTGAGCTGTACCAGATGAATTCTTTTGTTGATAAAGCGGTGGTAATACTCCGTTATGACTGAAGCTCCACATTAATTTACTGCAACTAGCCGTATATACATTAACGGTGGCAAGACCGCCTGCAATCCCTAAAAAGCAGATCACGATATTTCCATAGCCACCTAGCAACGTATCAAATATATCCACCATCGCTAAGGTTGATTGTGAACTTACATGGGCAACTAAAAAGGTACAGGCGATGTAAATCACACCAACTAATAGGGTTCCAAGTACAATCGCTGGGACTAAATCTTTTTTGGGGTCTTTAAATTCCGACGACATGTGAGCCATGGCTTCTATTCCTAAAAAGCTCCAAAACGCTAATGCTGCTGCGCTAAACATGGTACTTATTGGTTTAGTATCCGTTATAAGAGCGGGCGTTATGTTGTTTACTGTATCAGCAGACAGGAAATACGCTAAGCACAAGATCCCTACCAAAGCGGATATTGTTAATGTCAGGCCCAATTGAATAGTCGCGGATAAACTAACACCGCGTATATTTAGTAAGTATATAATTAATAAAAAGAGGTACTGAACCATCAATCCTGAAATGTCACTCAATTCCAATAGTGTATCAACAAATTGGAATGTCATAATCAGCGCAGCAGGGGCGCCTAGCGGTACAACCAATAAAAATATGAGTCCAATAGAACGACCAACAACTTTTCCAAAAGCAAGTTCGCAAAAATTAGCAGGTCCTCCGGCATGTGGGAATTGCCCCGACAACTTTGCAAAAACAAGCGCTATGGGGAGAATAAACAAAGTCAAAAATGTCCATGACCAAATCGCATTGACCCCTGCGATTTCAATTGTCATTTCCGGTAGTATAAAAACACTTGTTCCTAATAGTGTCGTAGCGAGTAATCCAGCTCCCTGCCATACACCTAATGTTCCTGCGTGACTCATCGTTGTTCCAACATCATTATTGAATTTGAGTAAAGTATAAGGGAGTTTACTTTTACATATCGACGTAAATTAACAACAAAAAACTAATTTGACCGTCAATTTGCAGGCATAATGCAATTTTCCCATCAATTTGAAGGTAAGTATGGATAAGTTTGATCAACACATAATTGAAATGCTCCGGTTAAACGCCCGGGCGAGTATTTCGTCTATTGCTGAACAAGTCAGTTTGTCGCGTTCATCGGTCACTGAGCGGATCAAAAAACTTGAACAACGTAATATTATCAAAGGTTATCAAGTGCTATTGACCGAATCTCAAAAAGACGGCGTTAGTGTTTATTTTGAAATCCAACATCAATGTGCAAGGTGTTCAGAAGTCATCCCAGAAATTAAAAAAATTCCGGAAGTTGTGACATGTCATGGCATAACAGGTGATATGGATTTATTGGTTTTTGTGAGGGCAAATTCAATGCAACGAATCCATGAAATAAGAGAGTCGTTAGATGCAACAAATGACATAGTAAAAATAAAAACCCACGTTGTTATGAGTGAATGGATCTAATCGTTATTGTTTTTAAAGGGCGAATGTTTAATTTGACCAAATTTTGTCTAACACTAAGATTTTATTGACATACAATTGTTGTGACTCATGGTCATTTTAAAATATGACCTATGGTCATATCCCTAATTGGGGAGGGAAAAAGCGTTTTTTTTAAATGCTTAAAAAATATCGCATATTTATCAAAATGCCGATGGAACTTTCGCGTTAAATTAGTTACTAATAGGTTCACCTTTTTATATTCCAAAACACTGTTTATGCAGTTTTTAGGGGAATCAACCTGCAAAAATTGTTGTTCGCCGAAAGGGATGAAATTAGTTTTCAACTTTGAATATCTAATTTGGCAGAATAAAAAATGAGTCAGATTGACACAAAAAAAACGGAAGAGAAATTTAGTGAAACAGAGTTATATTAGGTTATTGACAGTTGTTGTACTGAGTAGCGTGACGGCAAGTTGTGCGACCAATAACAATATAAGCATAAAGCAGGATCAAATTACTGTCCCTGAAATGTGGCAAAACCCATCGTCAAATGCGGTTGTCTCAGCTCAAAAAGTGTCAGTGCACGACGTTATTGACAAAAACTTGATTGAGTTTATTCAAGTTGCAGTAACGCAAAATCCTGAGTTAAAACAACTTAGCTTCGAATTAGAAGCGGCAAAACATCGCGTAACGGCAAGTGGAGCGACATTATGGCCTTCACTCGATTTAAATTTGCAGAGCAGTGTACGTCAGGCAAACGAAAATGCTGATGTTGTTGACAATGCAAGTTTAAACCTTGCACTTAAATACGAAGTTGATATTTGGGGCAAATTGTCTGCGGCTGATCAACAAATCAATCTCAATTTCTTGAAGTTGCAAACTCAACATAAAGATAGGATTAATACTTTAGTTGCTGAGGTGATGACAACCTACTTTGCGATTGTAGAAGCAAAGCAACAGTTGGAGCTTAATAAGCTTCGATTGGAGAACACCCAAAATAATTTGGCAATAATAGAAACCGGTTATGAACAAGGATTGAATGACGCTCTGGACGTGTACTTAACTCGCAATGATTTGGCAAATGAGCAGGCAAATATTTCAGCCCAAACTCAAACGCTCGAAAATCTGGTTAGGCAATTTAAAACATTGATTGGAACCTACCCTGACAACCAGTTTGATTATCAAGATTTGGCGTTAGATATTTTACCTCTTGACGCGCTTTCCAACACACCTTCAGATGTTGTAAAGAACCACCCTAAATTGCGCGCTGCGTGGCAAGGGCTGTTATCGTCGAATGCGGCGGTTGCATTTGCTCATAAACAACGATTTCCGTCATTTTCGCTGTCGTTAAGTGCGGGTAGTGAAGGTACGGATCTCGGCAAAGCATTAACTGAGTTTGACTTAGGTTGGTCTTTTATAGGCAATATCGCGGCTCCACTTTTTAATGCGGGACGTTTAAAAGCGAACGAAAATGCGGCTAAATCGAATTTGCAGGCACTAGAACAAAACTACATTAGTGTTTTTTTAAGTACCTTTGAAACCATTGAAAGGCTAAAGGCAAATCAAACAAATCTGCAGGCACAACTTAATGCAAATAAAATTGCCGAGCAAAATGCTGTTGCAGCAGAAGAACTTTCTTTTGAGCAGTACTTAAAAGGTCTCGTTAACTACGCCACCGTTTTAACATCACAAACACGGGCATTTAACGCACAGAGTTCGGTTATTAGACTGCAATATCAATTACTACAAAATCAAATTAATTTATTCACTGCGTTAGGCGGCGATTTTCAAGCATTATATGAACAAGGCAATGTCACATTATGAGTAACATAAATTCATTAAACTCGACCTCAAAGCTAAAGAAAAAGCTTACAGCAATCGTAATTATGCTGGCCGCTATCGCGTTGGCCTTTTTTATATTTTCAAACCCACCAGTAGCTAAACGCGAATTTAAAGCGCCGAAAGCCCAAATGACCGTGGATGTAAAAAACATTAAACCAGAATTGTACCAAGTCTATTTAGACAGTTTTGGTACTGTTAAGCCTCGTACGCAAAGTAAGTTAGTGGCTCAGGTATCCGGGCAAATTGATGCCATTTCGCCAAAATTTCGTGAAGGAGGCTTTTTTAAGAAGGGTGATTGGTTAGTCACAATTGACGATCGAGATTATAAAGTCGACGTTAAAGTGGCTGAGGCAAGTTTATTAGATGCTCAACAACAGTTGGCTGAAGAACAAGCTCGGTCAGATCAAGCACGTGCTGATTGGAGACGCATAGGGAAAGGTGGTGAGCCAAACGATTTAGTTTTGCGACTGCCTCAGCTTAAAGCTGCTGAAGCCAATGTACTGTCTGCAGAAGCTCGATTAGAAAAGGCTCAATTGGCACTTGAGCGAACCAAAGTTCATGCGCCTTATGATGGCCGTATATTAACGAAACAAGTTGATGTGGGCCAAGTTGTGTCCAACAACGCCTATTTAGCGGATATTTTTGCAAGTGATTATGTTGAAGTCAGATTGCCTATTAACAACAACGATATACCACTCATTAATCTACCTGAACAACAGCAAGAAACCGACATAATGGCGCCAGGGCAAGTACACTTTTCGAGTCGTTTTGATAATCAAGACTGGGCAGGAAAACTGGTTAGGACAGAGAGTTCTATTGACAGTAATTCGCAACAGTTATACGTGGTTGCACAAATAGACGATCCATATGTTGTTAAAGCAAATGGCATGACATCGTTAAAAATTGGTCAATATTTGACTGCGAGACTTGCTGGCAAAATATTATCAGATGTCATTGTTATCCCAAATAAAGCCATTTACCAAGGTAGCTATGTTTATGTTGTAGAAGAAGGTGTACTGAAACGTCGCGAAATTCAAATCCTATGGAAAAATTCCTCAGACGCAATTATTAATAGTGGTTTAGAAGAAGGCGATAGACTGGTGTTGACGTCACTTGGCCAAGTCAGTTCTGGAACACCTGTGACGATTAATGGTGAAGCAAAAGTGACCAAAATGAAGCCTGGAAAAAATAACTTTGAGCGCAAGTTTGACCAATTGCCGGCGAAAGCTCAGGAAAGGATCAAGCAACTTGCTGCTGAAAAAGGCGTTTCTGTTGATGAAGCAATGAAAATGCATAAACCTCGCAAAGATAAGCAGGCGACGAGCGGACAGGGAGACAAATAGATGATTGCTTGGTTTACCCGAAATCATGTAGCCGCTAATTTATTGATGATATCGATATTATTAAGTGGACTATTTTCTCTATCGAGCCGGATCCCATTGGAAATATTTCCGTCATTTGAATCCGACATTATCAGCGTTTCACTATCATTAAGAGGCGCGACCCCCGAAGATGTTGAAAAAGGCATTAGTATTCGAATTGAAGAAGCTGTACAAGATCTTGAGGGGATTAAAAAGATCACGAGTACTTCTGGAGAAAGTTCTTCAAGAGTTAATATAGAAGTAGACAATGGATATGACGCACGAGAAATGTTAGCTGACATAAAATCTCGTGTGGATGCCATTAATACATTTCCGGCTGACGCTGAAAAACCAATTATTTCAATCGCACAACGTAAACGAGACGTAATGACTGTTACGGTTGCAAGTGATTATGGTGAAGCGGAAATTCGCCAGTTTGCAGAACGAGTGCGTGACGATATATTACGTATTCCAGGGGTAACTCAATTAGATTTATCCGGGGTTCGTAATTACGAAATCGCGATTGAAATATCGCAGGACAAGTTACAACAGTATGGCTTAACACTAGGTCAAATCTCTAACTCAATCGCAAATAGTAGCCTAGATATCTCTGCGGGTAATCTGAAAACCTTAGGTGGAGACATTTTACTGCGTTCAAAAGGGCAGGCCTACCGTAAAGACGAATTTGTCAAAATAGTCGTAAAACAAAATACGGATGGCAGTATTGTTAGATTGGGTGATATTGCAAATGTTAATGATGGCTTTGAAGAATCGCCTATTAGGACACGTTTTAATGGTAAACGGGCAGCGTTTATTGATGTTTATCGTATCGGCCAACAAAGCGCAATTGAGGTTGCCGATCTTGTAAAAGAATATATAAAAGAAGAACAGTCCAACTTGCCTCAAGGTTATGAGCTAAGTTACTGGGACGACGATTCGATGATTGTTAAAAATCGTTTAACAACTTTGACAACGAGCGCACTGCAAGGTGGATTTTTAGTACTGTTGTTATTAACGTTATTTTTACGGCCTTCAATCGCTTTTTGGGTCTTTATCGGGATCCCAATTTCCTTTATGGGCGCGTTCATCTTTATGCCGTTTTTAGGCGTAACCTTGAATGTTATGAGTTTGTTTGGATTTATTCTCGTTTTGGGGATAGTAGTAGATGATGCCATTGTGACTGGTGAGAATGTCTATACCCATTTACGAAAGTCAGACTCGGGTGAACAAGCGGCAATACGAGGAACGCAGGAAGTTGCAACTCCAGTTACCTTCGGAGTTTTAACAACGGTTGCGGCATTTTTACCATTGGCATTTATTGAAGGGCAGCGAGGCGCATTATTTGCACAATTACCGGCAGTTGTTATTCCGGTATTAATCTTTTCTTTAATCGAATCAAAGTTTGTTCTGCCGGCTCATTTAAAATACATTAAAATTCGGAAGAACGAAGACACTAACGGCTTGGCTCGATTTCAACAACGCTTTGCGGATGGTTTTGAAAACGCAATATTGAAGTACTATCAGCCCCTGTTAAACAAAGCTCTTAGAAATAAAGGCACGACCGTATCTTTGTTTGTTGGTGCCTTGCTAGTGGTTATTGCGTTATTAATGAGTGGTTGGACTAAATTTATATTCTTCCCACGAATTCCATCTGAAACCGTCAGAATGAACTTGTCAATGTCGACAGGAACGCCATTTGAGGTGACCGATCGTCATATTCAAAAAATATCTGATGCAGCTTATCAATTACAGCAAAAGTATGTCGAAGAAGATGGACGAAGCGTCATTATGAATATATTGGCATTTACGGGCGGCCGAGGTGGCGCGACACATCAGGGGCAAGTTCGATTTGAAATAATTCCTCCAGAAAAGCGAGAGTCGACCATAAGTTCACGAGAGTTATTAACCGAGTGGCGTAAAGAGATTGGAGAAGTCCCTGGCGCTGAAAGCATGTCATTTAGAGCGGAATTAGGACGAAGTTCTGATCCAATTGATGTGCAGTTGTCATCGACCTCAATGGAGACATTGCAAGATGCCGCAGAAAAGGTGAAAAAACGACTCGCAACGTATCCTACGGTATTTGATATCAATGACAGTATGTCTAGCGGTAAGCAAGAGCTGCAAATCGAATTAACAGAGCAAGGAAAAGCGTTAGGGTTAACTCGAAACGATATCTCTAGACAAGTTCGTAATGCGTATTTTGGTTCACAAGTTCAACGTATTCAGCGCGGTAGAGACGATGTTCGGGTGATGGTGCGTTTACCATTGGACGAGCGACGTTCAATATCAGAATTGGAACATATCCTTATTAATACGCCAAATGGCGGCAGTGTGCCTTTGGCACACGTTGCTAAGCTCGATCCTGGCGTGAGCCCTTCATCGATTAATCGGATAGACCGTTATCGTGTGATAAATGTGACTGCGGACTTAGATAAAACCAAAGTTAATATGACAGTATTAAACGCAGACTTAAAAGACTATCTTGACGAGTTAGTGGGTCATTATCCAGGTTTGTCACACTCTTTAGAAGGCGAAGCTAAAGAACAAAGGGAGTCATTTGGATCCTTAAAATGGGCGTTAGTATTTGTTTTCTTTATTATTTATTGTCTATTGGCGATTCCGTTTAAATCTTATACGCAACCAATTGTTGTTATGAGTGTTATTCCATTTGGTGCACTTGGTGCCATGTTGGGACACTGGATTATGGGTATGGACTTATCTTTGATGAGTTTGCTTGGCATGTTGGCGCTTGTCGGGGTGGTGGTAAATGATTCATTGGTGTTGGTTGACTATATCAATAAAAAACGAGCGGAAGGCATGGCATTGTATGATGCTGTTTCAACTGCGGGGGCCGCAAGGTTTAGACCGGTTATGCTAACGAGTTTAACCACATTTATCGGTTTAATGCCGTTGTTGTTTGAAAAATCAACCCAAGCACAATTTTTGATACCGATGGCGGTATCACTAGGGTTTGGTATCTTATTTGCGACGTTTATTACTTTGATGTTGGTGCCGGTCAATTACATATTACTTGACCGTGTAATCGGGTTTATCAATCCGAGCAAAAAAAACAACATAGCGTAAAGCGCTGTGGGGAAAAAATTAGCTTGAGTACGGCTTATTAGTTTCCTTATTTGTTTTAATCCATATAAATCATGCCGCTGTTGTTGATTTACCAACAACAGCGGTTATGATCGCGTCACTCTTCAACAAAAAGTGACTACCAAAAATGATCACCACCTCTGACTTCCATGATATTGAAACACCAACGGGCACAATGCGCACTTATGTGTATCGACCAAATGAAACTGGTAATTTCCCGGCTATAATTTTCTACTCTGAAATATTTCAACGAACAGCGCCGATTGCACGCACAGCAACAATTTTGGCTGGTCATGGATTTGTGGTTTTAGTGCCAGAGGTCTTTCACGAGTTAAACCCTATTGGAACCGTCTTGGGATATGACGATGAAGGAAAAGATAAAGGTAATAATGATAAATGGACTAAGCCTTTAGAAGCGCATGATAGCGATACAGTAGCGTTAATTGATTTTGCTAAATCACTAGATTATTGCACAGGAAAAGTTGGCGCAATGGGGGTATGTATTGGTGGCCATTTGGCGTTTCGAGCGGCATTAAACCCCAATATTCTGGCGGCCAGTTGTTTGTATGCGACAGATATTCATTCAGATACGCTGCCTAGCGAAAAAGACAACGATTCATTTAGTCGAACAGGCGATATCAAAGGTGAATTGCAAATGGTTTGGGGAAAACAAGACCCTCATGTCCCTGACGCCGGAAGAATGAAGATACACCAGCAACTTCTAAGTTGTGGTAATCATTTTAGTTGGACCGAATTTAATGCGCAACACGCTTTTATGCGTGATGAAGGGGAACGCTACGATCCCGTTTTGGCAATACGTGTTTACACTATGGCTGTGGAATTATTCCAAAGAACACTTAGATGATCTTTTTAAACTTTAATTTAGGCGCATAATAGAAACCCGTCTCTTCTAAAAAGAGCCTCAATAAAAACTAAATTATGATCATTTTGACAAAAATGATTGTTCAGTTGTACAGAAAGGAAATTGAATGGATTACAACATTGGTGTACCTGGCCAACCTTGGGGAAGCACTGAAAAACAACAGTGGTTTGCGCAACAGTCGATAAAACGTGACTATAAGCAAACGGTCATGCCGCATATAGAAAAGCTTAAAATCCATTTTGAGGTAACCCAATACGGGGCGCTGTCATACAATTCTGACCGTTACCCGTTGTTTGCAGTTAAGACAAAAAACGCTGACTCACAATTACCAACAGTATTAGTTACCGGTGGGGTTCATGGGTATGAAACCAGTGGTGTAATGGGCGCGTTGAGGTTTTGTGAAACGACCATGCTGGATTATCAAAAGCATTTTAATTTTATTGTAATTCCCTGCTTAAGCCCCTGGGGATTTGAAACTATTAATCGATGGAATCCCAATGCGGACGATCCTAATCGGTCATTTTTCCCGGCTAATATTAATGACAACATATCAGTTGAAGAGTCTGGTTTATTACAAACCTATTTATCGCAAATTGATGTCAAACCTTTGGCCCATTTTGATTTACATGAAACAACAGATACTGACAATTCAGAATTTAGACCCGCCTTAGCAGCTAGGGATGCAATTGAGCAAAAATCGTGGAATATCCCAGATGGTTTCTACGGCGTTGGCGATACGTTAAAGCCTGAACCTGAGTTTCAAGCGGCTATTATTAAGTCAGTGGAAAAAGTGACGCATATTGCGCCCGCGGATAACGATGGCAAGCTCATAGGCAATGAATTAGTCCAGAAAGGCGTGATTAATTATGCGACTAAAGCGCTAGGTTTATGTGCAGGTATGACGGACGCTAAGTACGTTACAACTACCGAAGTTTATCCAGACAGTGATTTGGTTGATCCAGAAAATTGTACCATCGCACAAGTTGCAGCTATTGTAGGTGGCTTAGATTATTTAATCACCGTAATTTAAATTTGAATGCTGCATTAAACAATACATGTTTAATGGTACAACAAATACAAACGCCGCTTAATTTAGCGGCGTTTGTGTTTTTGCTGCAGTAAAATGAAGTTTCTATTATTTTAATTTGCGGTATTAAAATGTTGCCGGATATTGGCGCAATGTTAGCGCAATTTCTTCTGCCATAGCGTCAGGAATGGTCATTTCAAATGCCTCAATGTTCTCTGTAAGCTGAGCTAACGAGGTTGCACCAATAATTGTTGATGTAACGCCGTCTATTTGATTCGTCCAAGCTAACGCTAACTGAGCCGGCGTAAAGCCATATTTATTCGCTATTTCTACGTATTGCCGAACTGCGGCGTCGGTTTGTTCTGTATCTCTAAATAAGCCGTTACGTTGGGCCATCCGCCAACGGCTTCCCTCTGGCCTTGCACCACCAATATATTTACCTGTTAGGGCACCTGCAGCAAGTGGCGACCAAGGAAGGTATGCGATGTTTTCATGAACACAATTTTCAATCAAATATGGCCAATCTTTGGTATGCAATAAATTAAACTCGTTTTGAATCGATACCATTTTTGGTAAATCGTATTTGTCACTTAACTTAAGGTAGGTATTTATTCCCCAAGTCGTATCATCAGAAAGGCCACAATGACGTATTTTACCCGCGTCTTGACAGGTTTTTAACGCTTTTAAAATTTCCAACATTTGTTCGGTATGAAGTTTACTATCAGCTTGCGAAAACTTAACCTTGTTAACATGGTGTTGTGCAAAGTGTGGAGAAGTGCGATTAGGCCAATGCAATTGATACAAATCGATGTAGTCTGTTTTCAGGCGTCTAAGTGAATCATCAACGGCTTCAATTACACTGGCACCGGTAATTTTTCCACCGTCACGAATGTAAGGTAATCCTGGACCTGCAATTTTAGACGCTAGTATCATTTCTTTTCGACGTTCTGGGTTTCGGCTCAACCAGTTGCCGATAACTCGCTCTGTGTCACCATATTTTTCAGGGACAGGTGGAACGGGATATAGCTCAGCGGTGTCAAAAAAATTAACGCCTTTGCTTAGTGCATATTCTATTTGTTCATCGGCATCTTTTTGCGAGTTTTGGTTGCCCCAGGTCATTGTGCCTAAGCACACTCTAGACACTTCTAAACCACTGGTTCCTAACGTTGAATACTTCATTTTTTAACCTAGATTTTTCTCAATAAACAATAAATTGTGATGAAAGCTCAATATTCAATGCCAATTGTCGTTTAAATAAAATAGTTGAAATTAGAATGGCACTATAAAAACGTGGCGATATCTTCAAATGGCTTTTTATCCCGAGCATGATTGGGCACTGTAGCACCTTCTTCAGGGTAGCCTGCAATAATCAACATATAAGGACGCTCATTATCAGGTCGTTGGCATATTTTTGACAGGAATTGCATTGGCTTTGGCGTGTGTGTCAGCGTGACTAAACCACAGTCGTGCAAGGCATTGATCAAGAAACCCGTGGCGATACCGACAGATTCATGAACATAGTAATTTGTTTTTTGATCTTCGGCTTTGAGGCCACCTTTTTTTTGGGAAAAAACAGCGATAAGCCAAGGTGCATGCGCTAAATAAGGTTTCTGAGCATTGGTGCCAAGGGGTTTTAAAGCATCTAGCCATTCGTCGCCTGCGCGCCCGTCATAAAAACCTTGTTCGTGTAATTCGGCTTGTTCTCTAACCTGTTGTTTGATCTCCGAGCTATGTATTGCAACAAAATGCCATGGCTGATGATTTGCTCCGCTCGGTGCAGTACCCGCGGCTTTTATGCAATTTTCTATGATCTTTTGGTCAACGGGTCTGTCACTAAATTGTCTGATACTGTGGCGACGTTTAATATTATTTAAAAATGTTTCTGAACGTTTCAGCATGACATCAGGGGCGTATTCGATGTAGTCATTTAGCGGTGTGCAATTGTGTTCATTCATTCTTGAATTCTTATAATTATCAGTGAGTAAAAGGATACGAGTTGCGCCTAGCTTACCCATAGAATGTCATAACGCCAAGTCTATGGGTAAAATTTAACTCAATTCAAATTTAAGGTCGAATGTTCACTCGTATTCTTTTAAGTACACTCACATAGCCATCAGTAATAGTAACGGAAACAAACACGTCCGTTTCCTCTGTCACTGCTAATGACGTCACGGTTACGGTGTTAGTGGGTGGACTATTGGGGTCACCAACAATCACTAATAATTCCGGGTCTCCACTTTCTACCGAAACGACAGAGACGACATCACCGTCTGTGGCAGAATCTGGATCACTAGGCGTAATGTTAAAAGTAAACGTTGAGTTTTGCAGCATTAAAACGCTACCGGTATCGTTGGTTATCGGTGGTTCATTTTCCAAAATCACTGAAACGACAAATGGCACTTCGGTATAGGTTTCGTCGTCGTAAACACGTAAAATAAGTTGAGCGTTTTCGATTACAGAACCCTTACTCGCGCCTGAAATGCGAATGCTATTTATATCAGCTCCGTGGACGACGATCTGGCTTGGAATTATCGCAGAGGTTGGTGTACGCACCTCAACACTTAGTGACAAATTATCAATATCTACAACGCTTAGCGGTAAAGACACAATGTCGTCATTAATTAACGTTAGGTTATTCTCTGAAAGAGTGATTACTGGTGGATCATTGACCGGCATAACATTTAACGAAACAGTTTCAGTGGTCACAAACGCATTTGCAGAGTCGTCACGAGCCGTTATGTCAAAATACAATAAAGTGTCGACCAAAACGTTATCTGGCACTGACACTTCAATATACCCGTCCTGTTCGGTAAGCGCTAACTGATTAGGGAACGAATTTGTAATGGTAATAGCGATATTGTCGCCGTTAATATCAAAAACTCGATAGTTAATAATCAAATCAGCGCCTTCGGAAACGTTACTTAAATAAGCAGACACCGTTAACTCCGGTGGCGTAGGAATAATAGGAACGGTAACTGTGATATTCAAAAACGTCGATAAGAATCCGTCTGATGCCGACGTAGAAAAGATAAACTCCTGTTCATAAGGGCTATCTTCAGAGACGGCGAGGGCCAATATTTGCGTATTAGGATCATAACTATATGTTAAGTTTGAGTTGTTTACCGTGGAAAATAGATTCAACTCGTCGGTATCTGGATCAACATAGGTCAATCGCATTTGCAGTGTTTCACCAGGTAACATAGATACTTCGGTGTATTGTGCCGTGATCACCGGTGCGGTATTTGTAAAGCGTATTTTGGCCGGAATCGATACGAGGGCCAGTTCGCCAAAGTCGTCTACCGCAGTTACGTCGATTACACCGTCGTAGTCTTCCAATACATTGAGTGCTGTTACAAATAGACTGCTACCTTCGACAACAATCGCAAATTTATTTGTGTCGTAACTTAGGGCAAACGGTAATGTACCTTCCTCGGCATCGGTTACGTCAACTTGAATTTCGGCTGTACCGCCTTCCACTAACTCAATACTGTTTGTATAAGTTATTACCGGTGGGGTGTTATTTTTTACGACTACATTAATATCGGCACTCGATTGAGCGCCAAACTCATCTGTAGCGATAAGTGTTATGGTTGTCTCGATATCATCGTCTGTTTCGTTTGGTAGGGCAGTGATTGCTAAATTTTCGTTTTCTAAAATGACCTGTAAAAGACTATCATCAAATTCAAATGTAACTGTAAAATCGTGAAGTTCAAGATCAGCGATGGCATAAGGCAATAACACACCGGTGGTCTCGAGCACGTCAATAGTTTGTGCAACATCAATTAACGGTGAACTATTCGGGTGGCCACCAAGAAACTCGACAAAGTTATTTTTAATGTATAAGTGATAGGTGAGTTTGGAGTTAAAATTACCATCACTAGCAACAATCGTTATTTGTTCATGGTTTAAATCGGTTACGTCGTCGCTGTAAACATAGACATATGGATAATCAATGCGATAACTGAATGCAGGATCAGAGGCGATAACCGAATATTCTAAGTTACTTTCTAAGTCGTCAAACGCGGCAAATGCTAAAGTCGCGATTAGGTCTGTTTCCACGCCCTGCAATTTGATTAATAAACTCAGGTCTACATTACGTTCTAAGTAGATTTGAGGTGGTTCATCGATAGTAACTTCACCAGTTGACGTTAAGGTAAATGTCGTTTGGCTACTGTTGTGTGCGTCACTTATTTCTACCGTAATTTCGTTATCATCTATGTCAAATGACGCGATTGGATATAGGGTAATTTGGATCCCTGTTTGGGTTAAATTTACGTGGGTCGTCAGCCATTTTGGGCCTTTAATAATGCGATAGGCAATGCGGTCGGAATCGGGGTCATACAAGTCATAATCGAGCGTGGTTGATTGACCTGTTGGAACATTGATCGTGGTATCTTTGACCGCTAAAGTAGGTATGTGAGTGGTTTCTAAGTCTCGGTTTTTATTGTAATAAATCATATACATGGTCGATTCATTTACCACACCGTTTTTTTCAGTTACGGCTACAATTTCACCATATGTATCTTCTTCTCCGATAAAGGCTTCTATGATCAGGCTGTTCTTATCAGCTGAAAGCTGACCTTTAATCACCGCAGAATTGAAATAAAATTGTTCGGTGACTTCGTCATCATCTGTGTAGTTACGCTGTATTTCAATTTCAACCGTCTCGCCCTCAAAAATGGTTATGTAATTGCTAGGAAAATAAATGAGATTTGGGTTGAGTTCACTAAGGGGGCAGTCATCAACTGAGCCTGTACAGTCAGGGTCTGGATCATCAGTTCCTGGATCAGTTGAAATGGGAGTCGCAACGTAGTTTACGGTCATTTCTGACGTTTGAGTTTGGCTAGAAAACAACAACGTAAATTGTCCAGAACCAGTCTGGTCTCCTAACATAAAGCTGATCTGTTTATTTGTTTGATCAACCGCTAAGGTGCCATGACTTGGTGCGGATGTGATTGCGACATTGATATCAAATTCAGTTTCTTGCACAACAAGATAATTGAGGAGCGCTGTAGAATTAATCTCGACAGTTAACTCCGTTGAGTCGAGTTCAACGGTAAAACTTTCATCAATTGTTGTTGTCTTATTGCTGTCACTGCAGGCCAATACAAGCATGGAGATAAAAATGAGCAATAGATTTCGACCAGCCACTACAAAATGCGTCATCATAAAAACTACAGGTACCAAGGTGAAAAGAGACTTTAATTATAGCGGCAGTTAGCGGATTTTCTTTACTTGAATGTTGAAGATTTGTTGAAATTAATTAGCAAAAAAACAAGGGAAACTGAACGTTTCCCTCGACTGTTACACAAGTCTAATTAATGACAAAAGTAGAACAAAATATTTGGTGATAGCGTATTACTCTTGTCAAAGTTTAAAGTGCGTCAATTATTGTGTTAATAGCGCAACGGCAGTTTGGAGTTTGTCATTTAACTCTGCATTACTGAGTTTGCCTTGCTCTACGTCAAAATTGTCGTAGAAACTAGGTATTGACAATGATGCTTTAACATCGCCATTAAAATACGGTGCTGACGTTACCGCTGTATTTAATACAGAAGCAGCCCCACCAGGACCTGGCGAAGTGGCCAGAAGCAACATAGGTTTATTTTGATAAACTTTTGGATCAATACGCGAAGTCCAATCAAAAAGGTTTTTAAACGCCGCCGAATAGCTGCCATTATATTCTGCAAAACTAATCACAATTGCGTCGGCATCAGCAATTTTTTGGTGAAATTGTTTCGCTTGTTCAGGTTGACCTAATTCGGCTTCGCGTTCCATGCTAAAAATAGGCATTTCATAGTCGTTAATATCTATGATGTCAGCTTCTGCATTCTCAATTAATGATGTAGCATAAATGGCAAGTTGTTTGTTTATTGAATTTGCAGAATTACTTCCTGCAAGTGTTAATACTTTCATAATAGTTCTCCTCTTGGGTAATGCTGAGCAGTCTATTATGTTCGATTAGAAAGATTAACAGGCCAAATGGTGAATGATTGTTTCCAAATGGCCTTTAATTGACGGTAAGACGTTGATTTTCAATTTAACTTTTAAGCTATTTTTTTACTTTTGCATTATCTGGATGAACTTGTTCGTAATAATCTTGCTTGTAGTCCGTTAGCAGCTCGTCTTGTTGTTCGAAGGTAAATCCAGAGCTAAGCAGTAACTGACGGCTCAACTCGATACTTGCTTCTAAATTTTCCGAAACGACTTTGTAAGCGCCTAAATCCATAAGCTTTTTACAAATAGGAGCATTATGGCCACGAGCATAAATCTTAATTGATGGGTAGTGTTGGCTCAAAATTTCCACGAGCGTGGTGGCCACTTCTGAGTCATTAACCGTCACGATAATTGACTCCGCATTTGCAATGCCTGCCGAATGTAATGTTTCAGGCTTTGTGACATCCGCATAAAAGACTGGCATTCCCAATGCTTGGTATTTTTTCACTAAAGATACTTCACTCTCAAGCGCCACATAGGGCACTCCAGCAAGCGATAATATGTCGCCAACGCGGCGTCCAACACGACCAAAACCGGCAATAACAATGGGTTGGAATTCAATTTCTTTTTGTTCAAGCGGTTTGTCAGATGGCTTTAAATGTAATTTGTAAGCAATTGCAGCCAAAATAGGTGTGACAAGCATACTAATGAGGACAATTAATAACAAAGTATCAAATGTAGATTGAGTTAAAATGTGACTATTAAATGCGATGGAAAACAATACAAGTGCAAATTCGCCACCTTGAGCCAATATCAAAGCCACAGCCAAGCCGTTGTGCTTATTTAAGCCAAATAAGCGACTTATAGGCCACAGAATCAACGCTTTAATAGCGACGAGTGCAAATACCATTGCAATGATAAATAGGGGCGACTGACTTAATACATCTAGGTTTAGCGACATACCCATCGACATAAAAAATAGCCCGAGTAACAAACCACGGAACGGTTGGACTTCGGCTCGGATTTGGTGACGGAACGCGCTGTCTGAAATAAGCAATCCCGCTAAAAATGCTCCCATTGCCATTGATAGACCAGCATGTTCGGTTAAATAGGCGGTACCTAAAACAATGAGAAGGGCAGAGGCAGTAAATACTTCTGAATTAGCAGCATGTGCGACTCGATAAAGTATTGGGTTAAGCAAGTAACGACCAGCCAAAATAACAAGCGCTAAGATCCCAATGGATTTTAAAAATGCATAGCCTAAATGAATATCGCTTGACTGATCGGCGGATAACAGAGGGATCATGGCTAGTAAAGGAACGACGGCTAAATCTTGAAACAGTAAAACCGCCATAGAGCTTCGCCCGTATTCAGAACTTAAAGACTTTTGCTCATTTAAAAGTTGAAGGACAAATGCTGTAGAAGATAATGCGAGCGCTGGACCAATGATAATTGACGCTGCAAAATCTAAATTAAACCCGTAATAACAAATGGAAGTAATAACCGTACCGGTAAGCACTAACTGCAATGAGCCCTGACCAAAAACCAGTCGTCTAATTTTCCATAGAAATGCAGGTTTCATCTCCATTCCGATCAAAAATAGCAGTAAGACAACACCAAATTCAGAGATATGACTAACATCTTCTACCTGTGCAATAAGCCCGAGACCAAATGGACCTATGGCTAACCCAGCAAGTAAAAATCCTGGAACAGCACCAAGTTTAATAGCTTGGCAAATTGGTACCATGATTACAGCGGCGATGAGTAAATAAATGAATTCGAGCAAGTATTGAGAAGGCACTATTTTTCCTAGTTGTTAATGGCTACGGATACAATAAGTTTATCTTATTATTTACGGATAAAAGTTGTGTTAAATCAAAGTGTTTTTTGATAATTATCAGAGTTACTTTTAATTATTAGAGCCACTTTTAAATTATAGTCTAGTAACAATCCAGCAAAATTTGATAAAAATATTACATTAGGCCCAAAAAAAAGGAACGCACTAATTAAAATACGTTCCATTATTTATAAGCATTTAATGAGTTTACTTATCGCCTCGCTAAGAGGCTAAGTAATGCTTGGCTAAAATCTGTGAAGAACGAATATAAGCCAAGCGTTACGTGTTCTACTTTTGCGACTTGATATGTGAAGCTAGAATTAACACTAAACCCTTACAAACAAACCGAATTTAATTAATAGCACCTAGCCACGGAAACACATAACAGCAAATAAAACGGTTGTTTATACTCAGCCGTTATTTGAGCGACGTGGCGCTCCACTGGAACCACGGTTACTTGTATTTGCTTTACGAGGCCCATTGCTGCGACGAGCACCAGAATTATTATTTGCCCGGCCACTACCAGAACGATTGTTTGGTTTATTAGACCCTTTGCCCATCGAGCCTTTTTTCTCAGCGTCGTCAGAATTTAAGTCTAAAGATTTAACTTTTTTTGGCTTTTTCTTTTGCGGTGCACGGATAGGGCGAGACGCTGGCACCTTTAAGCTAGGTTTAAACTCTTCATCAACAGAACGGTCGATATGTTTTTGAATTAATTGCTCAATTTTACTTAAGCTATCAAATTCCTCTTCACATACAAAAGAAACTGCGATGCCTTCGCTACCCGCACGACCTGTACGACCAATACGGTGAACATAGTCCTCTGCAATATTCGGCATATCGAAGTTAATTACCTGTGGTAACTCATTAATATCGATACCACGTGCAGCGATGTCGGTTGCTACCAAGACTCGTATAGAACCATCTTTAAAGTTTGCTAACGCGCGGGTGCGAGCACCTTGGCTTTTGTCGCCATGAATCGCAGCGGCTGTGATGTTTTTAGAGTCTAGGTTACGTGCTAATCGGTTTGCGCCGTGTTTTGTGCGACTGAAAACCAACACTTGTTGCCAGTTATTTTGTTTGATTAGCTTGATAAGAAGCTTAGATTTATTACTTCGGTCAATTTCGTACAGCATTTGATTTACCGTATTCGCCGTCGCGTTTGCCGGAGATACAGACACTTCTACAGGGTCATTCATTAGCCCTTTGGCTAGAGTTTTTATATCGTCCGAAAACGTTGCAGAAAACATCAAATTTTGTCGTTTTGTTGGCAGTAATTTTAGAATACGTTTTATGTCGTGAATAAAGCCCATGTCTAACATGCGGTCAGCTTCATCAAGGACTAAGGTTTCAAGTTCGTCAAAACGCACTGCTCTTTGATTAAATAAGTCCATCAATCGACCAGGGGTAGCAACCAAAACGTCAGCACCTTTTCTCAACGCCATCATTTGTGGGTTGATTTTTACGCCGCCAAAGACACAGACATAATTTAAATTTAAGTGCTTGCCATACATTTCAACGTTTTCTGCAATCTGGGCTGCAAGTTCGCGTGTTGGCGTTAGGATAAGGGCTCTTACTTGATTTGAGCTGGCTTTTTTGCCGTCCGCTAAGCGGTGCAATAGCGGCAGAGTAAAGCCTGCCGTTTTACCTGTCCCGGTTTGGGCTGCTGCCATTAAGTCCTTTCCGGATAGTACAGCTGGGATAGCCTGAGCTTGAATTGGCGTTGGTGTTTCATAATTTTTTTCAGATAACGCTTTAAGGATAGACTCGGACAAACCTAATGAAGAAAAGGACATTAATACTCTCAAATTGGTGAATTGGTGGATGGTACAAACGCGCTGGAGGCTACAGTAAACAGCGTACTAAGGCAAGCTCGTCGTGTATTCAGCGATGAATTATAGCCTAAAATTTAACATCCTCCATACTTTGACGTTAACATTCCTCTTAACTTTAGCATTAAAATTCATTACCTTTAGCGATATTCAGTTTCGGGAGCACTAATTTTGAGTTGGTTTGTTTATATTTTGTCCTGTAAGGATAAATCGCTATACACTGGGATCACGACAGATTGTACTAGAAGATTACTGCAACATAACAAAGGTACTGGTGCGAAATATACGCGGGCACGACTCCCTGTAACTTTGGTTTATCAAGAAATAGCCGATTGTAGAAGCACAGCAACCAAACGTGAAATAGCGATTAAAAAATTATCTCGTCAACAAAAACAAGAGCTTATAAAATCTAAACCTTGTCAGAATTCATAATTTTCGGCGTCTGGCTCTAAAGTACCATTTTCTATTTATACCTGCTGTCTCATTATCAACCTGTACTGTAAAACACGGGATTGAAAATGAAATCGACTTACCTAGCAATATTGACGTTAATTAGCGTTAGTTTTTCAACACTTGCTACAACAAAGTTTACTGCCTTAACCCAGTTTGGTGACAACCCTGGACAGCTTACGGCCACTTATCTATCGAGTGGTCAAAATAATAAAGCACTTGTTGTTTTGCTACATGGCTGTGGTCAGCACGGTGAAACCTTTGCGGATCAAAGTGGGTTAGCGGATGCTGCACAAGCTTTAGGATTCGCATTACTCGTTCCACAGCAAAATAAAAGCAACAATGTGCAACTTTGCTTTAACTGGTTTTCACCTATTGATCAGATTGGCATTGAAGGCGAAAGCCAGTCAATTGTAAATATGATCAACTCGCTAAAAATTAAATTACATTCTTCAGACGTTTATATTGCTGGTCTTTCAGCTGGCGGCGCAATGGTGTCAAACCTGTTGAGTTCACATCCTCAAATATTCAAAGCCGGTGCTGTTGTTTCGGGCATTGGTTTCCCATGTGCAGATTCGTTAGTGAAGGCGATTTCTTGTATGAAAAATGGCCCCGCGGAACCACCGGTGCAACTCGCAAAAATGTTAACCCCATTGCTAAAAGACAAACTACTGCCGCAAGTCACGCTTGTTGTTGGCAAAGCGGACAATATTGTTAACCCGCTAAATAGCGATAGTTTGGCGCAAAGCTGGGTAATGTTGAGTAAAGCGCAGCAGGTTTCACAATCGAGCAGTTTGGGTGTGCATCACCAACTTTGGCAGGACAGCAAAAAGGACAGCTCACTCGAGTTAATTAAATTTGATGACTTTGGTCACGGTTGGTCAGTTAATTCAGGTGAAAAATTTGGCGGTCAAGTTGCTCCGTATTTGATCGAACACAAGGTCAGTACCACAGTTTTATTACTTAAGGCTTGGAAACTTATTTAGTTTCATGGTCTTAGTTGGGAAATTCAATGGATAACCGTATACTACTAATGTACAAATTATTTATTTTACAAATTGGTATACAGTTTTTCGAGTCAATGTTTAAAGCTATAAAAATAACTACAACAGGGTAATTACATGAATAAGAAAAGCGTTAGATATACTAGTTTGGCAATAGCCATTAGCGCTGCACTTTCAAGTGCGAATGCGTTTTCAGCTGAACCAACAAAAGAAAAAAAAGAGGCACTGGAAGTCATTGAAGTAACTGCTCGTAAAACAGTAGAAAATATTCAAAAAGTTCCAGTCGCATTAACGTCTGTAAGTGCGTCGGATTTAGCTGAGGCTGGTATTTCTGTTATCACCGAGATTCAGCGCTATTCGCCAAATACAACACTACAAACAAGCCGTGGTACGAACTCGACATTAACGGCTTTCATTCGTGGTGTCGGACAACAGGATCCGCTTTGGGGATATGAACCTGGCGTCGGTATTTACATCGATGACGTTTACATGGCGCGTCCACAAGGTGCCGTTCTTGATCTGCTTGATGTGAGCAGAATTGAAGTATTGCGCGGACCGCAAGGAACCTTATATGGTAAAAATACCATTGGTGGTGCCATTAAATACGTTACAAATGAAATGTCAGGCGATAAAGAATTTAATATTGAAGGCACATTAGGTAGCTATAACCAAACAGACATCAAAGTTACAGGTCAAATGCCTTTAATTGAAGACAAACTTTACGTTGGATTTGGCCATGCAGATCTTAGCCGAGATGGGTTTGGCGAATTTGTTATTGCGCCAACCGGCCAGGACAAAGAAAACTACAATAAAGATCTGTCGGCAACTCGTTTAACCCTTGAGTATCATGCAACGGATGATTTGTTTTTCCGTTTAGCGTGGGATAAAACTGTTGATGATTCCAACGCCAAAGGCGGACATCGTTTATTGCCGAGTCTTATTGACACCAATCCGGCAGCAACCAATATATATGATTCGAATACCAATATGCCAACTTGGAATAGTGTTGAGCTCGAAGGTATAAGTTTCATGGCTCGTTATGATATTAACAATAATACTTCGATTAAATATATCGGCTCTTCTAGAGAAAGTTATTCTGAAACCAATATCGATTTTGACAACACGGCAACAGATATTTTTGATGTTCCAGCCATTTATGACGATGAGAACTCGAGTCATGAATTACAGTTATCTCATACTGGTGATGATTATACGGTAGTGGGTGGTTTGTTTATGTCTGATGCGACGTCGTGTGGACATTATGACGCAATTTTGGGGCATTTGGGCAGAGTATTTGGCGCAAGTTCATTTACACGAGAAGTTACCGGATGTAACAACAGCGATAGTGTTGCGGCATACGCTCAAGGTAGCTACAACATTTCTGATAAATTATCGTTAACAGTTGGTGCTCGATATACAACTGAAGAGAAAACTGCATTTGTTAATAACACGGTCCACTGGGGAGAACATTACCCAGAATCTGGTTGGACTGACGGCTATGTGAGACCTGCAGACTTACCTGAAACGATGACATTGGGTATGGATACCAATGGTGATGATGTGCTCGACAGTGCAAAATCAGCAGACTGGTCTCGTTTTACTCCACGTATTGGTGTGGAATATCAAGCAGATGCTAAAACTATGTATTTTGCGAGCTACTCACAAGGGTTTAAGTCAGGTACATTTAATCCTCGTGCTGAAGGTAACGAAGAAGCTGCAGATCCAGAAGTTGTTGATTCAATTGAATTTGGTATGAAAAAAGATTGGAACGACGTATTAAGAACCAATATCACGGTATTTTCAATCGACCATAAAGACCGTCAATATATCGTATTAGCTGATACAGATGATGCAACATCAATCCCTCAATATTTAGCCAACGCGGCTGAATCGAAAGTGCAAGGGATTGAAGCGGAAGTGACATTTGCCGCAACTGAAGAATTGACCTTTGACGTTGCATTAGGGTACTTAGACGCTGAGCTAACTCAAGCAGAAAACATAGCAACTGAACTCGTTGGGCTAGCAAGTACGCCAGATTATACGCTTAACTTATCGGCTAATTACTTGATGGATACTGATGTAGGTTACTTTATCTTGTCAGGCAGCTACTACATGCGTGATGAATACGTGTTGTATGAAGAGACAGACTACTTATCTCAAGATGCTTATGGGCTATTAAACCTAAGCTTGAACTGGGAAAGCTTAAATGGCGATTGGTATGGCGCTATTCATCTGAAAAACATTACAGATGAAGAGTACTTAGTTGGTGGCTATACGTTTGTCGGTAAAGACGACGACGGTAACTGGACACCAGGTACTGGGTTTGACCAAACGTTAATCGGTTATTATGGCGATCCGAGCACGGCTCATATCACCATTGGTTACCGTTTCTAAACTAGACAGTTTTATTTATTGTTGTGCTGTAAAAAGAGCTGGCGTCATCCAGCTCTTTTTTTTACCATAAAATTAATTGCCTTACAGAGTACAAATGATGTTAGCTTCCACAATATTAATTGCCGATGACCACCCGTTATTTCGGACCGCACTAAAACAAGCCGTAGGTCAGTGTTTGCCCAACGTGACTATGCTAGAAGCAAATAGTGTAGATGAGTTGTTTAGTGTCGTAGAGTCAACTCCAGAGCTGGAAATTATGTTTTTGGATCTGCATATGCCAGGGAATAATGGCTTTACGAGTTTAACTCGTTTACAGAACCATCACCCGGATATCATTATTATTATGGTATCTTCCGATGATGCCCCTGAGATCATGCAAAAAGCCATCGACTTTGGGGCGGCGGCTTTTATTCCTAAATCGGCTGATCTAACGGTAATATCCGATGCAATTACTGCGGTACTAGAAGGGGATACTTGGTTACCAAAAGATGCCAACTTACCGAGTCAAACCAATCATAATGATAAAAAACTTGCTAAACAATTAGCATTGCTAACACCGCAACAGTATGTGGTTTTATCACAAATCGCAGATGGACAATTGAACAAACAAATTGCTTATGACTTAAATATTAAAGAAACGACAGTGAAGAAACATGTGTCTGCTATTTTACTAAAATTAGAAGTCACTAACCGCACTATGGCAGGAATGGCTTTCCAACAGTTAACGTTAAACTAGTCGTTTTACAATATATGGACGAAGGGATTCTCCCGTTATATAGCGCAGCCTGTCCCATCAATTAAACAGTAACTGTTTTAGTTGTTTCTTTAAAGCCAGTGATTTAACTGGCTTTTTGGTAAATTGAAAGCCACCTAAGCTAACTTGTTCCCGTACCTGTTCCGATGTATCTGCAGAGCAAACAATGCAAGGTATAGGGGTGTCCGAATAGGCTAAAATGTGGTTGAAAAAGTCGATGCCGTTGTCGCCGTCATCTAAGTGGTAATCAACGATAGCTGCCGCCAGTTTAGGTTTGTAGTCTGAAAGCGTATCTATCTGCTTTGATTCACAATATTCTTGCCATTGTTGACGATCTTTTATCGCTAAAACGGTAAACCCCCAGCTTTCTAATTGTTGTTTTAACGCCTCTAATAGCAACTCATCATTATCAATAACCAATATTGTATGCCCGTTAAACAATGGGCTATTTGATTCGATTAGCTCTGGGCTTTCTACTTGGCTTTTTATTTCAGGTGCACAAGTGGGCAGTGTAACGCTAAATACCGATCCTTTACCGACAACTGATCGCACAGCCAATTCAATATTGAGCAATTGAGCGATACGTTTAGAAATGGTTAGACCTAAACCTAAGCCCGGCTTGTCGCGGTTTTGTTCTAAACGCTCAAACTCTTGAAAGATTACGTCTTGTTTTTCCTGAGGGATACCTTGCCCGTTATCCCACACCTGAATTTGGACTTTATCGGGATAACGACGAACGCCAATCAATACTCGAGCTTGTTTGCCATCTTTTTGAGTAGGTGAATAATGAAACGCATTAGACAAATAGTTTTGCACAATGCGGCGCAATAAACGAATATCTGAGTTCACCCATAAACAACTTGATTGAAAATCAAAGCGAATGTTTTGTTGTTTTGCCAACAGACTAAACTCATGAAATAGTGGATCTAGAACGTCTTGAATAGCAAAAGGTTCTTCAACAATTTTTTGACTGCCACCTTCCAGTTTTGAAATTTCAACGAGATCGGTTAACAAACTTTCTACAACACCTAAAGAATCTTGGATATGCTCTGCGATGGTTTCAGACTTTGTCCCTTTGACTTGTTGCTTTAACATGTCTGTGAATAACGACAACGCGTTAAATGGTTGCATTAAGTCATGACTTGCCGCGGCTAAAAAGCGGGTCTTACTTCGGTTTGCAAGTTCGGCTTCCGCCTTGGCTTTACTCAGTGCCAATGTTCGTTCATCAACTTTACGTTCTAAATGTTCATTGGCATATTGTAGGGCTTTTTCAGCCTCGATATGGCGGGTGATATCGGAAAAAGTACTCACAAAACCACCGCCTGGCATTGCTTGGCCTCTGATTTCAAGAACAACCCCTGTGGGTAATACACGTTGGAAATAGTGATTGTTCCCGGCCTGCATATGCTCGATACGTCGAGCGACCATAGTTTCTATGTCGTCGCCTTCAAGCATTTTTCGTTCAGCATTAAATTGAATAAGCTCCTGGATAGGCATACCAATCTTGACTAGGTCTTTGGGATAATCAAGTAGTTCAATATAACGTGAGTTCCAGGCAACTAGTCGCATATCGGCGTCAACGATACTTATACCTTGCTCGATGTTTTCAACACCGGCTTGAAGTAATTCTCGATTAAAATGAAATAACTGACTTGCTTCATCGACAATGTTCGCAACATCTTCTAATTGAATGTGCCGATTACTGTCCTCTACCGCGGCGTTCATGACTAATTTTGTTGATGCTGAGCCTAAAACAGAGGCGAGTTTTTTACGTGCGAACTCTGTTAATTGTGGTGAGGCAGGAGATTGTTTTGATAGATTTGCATCTACATGCAGCATTAAATCATTTGCAGCTTCTAGACTGACAAACCGATTTAACAAACGGTACAGGTCATCTGGGGTTAACTGGTAAGTAACTCTATTTGTTGGTTTTTTTAAAAATATCTCCGCTTGTATTTTTTCACCAACAGAGCGCCGACTATTTAGCGATAACAACACAAAACACAGAGTATTGATGGCGAGACTGATAAATACGCCGTGACTTGTGACATCTAACATTCCTAGACCAAATAAATTGGTCGGTTGCAACCATGAAATGCCAAACAAACCTTGTTCAACGAGATATGAATTAGGCCATACTGTGGGCAATAACAAGGTATAACACCATAGACAACTACCGACAACGATACCGGTAAGGGCGCCGCTCGAACTGGCACTGCGCCAATACAATGCGCCTATCACAGCTGGGGCAAATTGAGCCAGTAACACAAACGATAAGATACCAATACTTGAAAGATGGCTTTGTTGGTCAACTATCCGTTCAAATAGCAATGACAGCATTAAAATGCCAACAATCGCAAATCGACGAAAATTTAACAATAAAGTAGAAAAGCGCTGGTTTTGATCTACATATTTGGGGTTGAAGCGTAATAGACTCGGGGTAATTAATTCGGTTGAAACCATAGTTGAAAGTACAATTGAGGCAACGATAACCATACTCGTTGCAGCCGCAAGACCACCAATATAAACAAAGATACTTAACCATTCTTGTTGAAAATATAGTGGCAAAGTTAATATATAAGTATCGGCATTGACACTGCCACCTGGGAAGGTGATTTGTCCCGCAATTGCGACTGGAAGTACAAACAAGTTAATTAATATCAGAAACAATGGATAAAGCCATCGGGCGGTTTTTAATTGTTGTTCGTTATGATTTTCTATCACCATGACATGGAACAGTTGCGGGGTAATAAAAATTGAAATAAAACCAAGGGCAATCTGCGCTATTGGCATATAAAACGAAGTCGTTTTGACTTCGGCTTGAGGAAGTTGCTGCTGTTGAACAAGTAAATCGGAAAACCCGTCAAATACGCCAAACGTAATGTAATAGCCGACTGTGGTGATGGCGAGTAACTTGACTATAGAACTAAAAGCGATAGCTAAAGTCAGGCCATTATTTTGTTTATTTGCAACAACATGCCGAGCACCAAATAAAACACTAAATACGGAAAGTACCATAGCGACGATAATGGTGGTATTCACCCCTGAACGATAACTGCCAGTCACTAAATCAAAACTTTGGCTAATGGCTCTAAGTTGTAGGGCAATATAAGGAATTGTCCCCAAAAGGGCGATAACGGTAACGATACCCGCAATGTTTAATGATTTGTCGTAGCGGCAGGCAACAAAATCCGCAATTGAGGTTAAATTTTGTTGTTTGCTTATTCTGAGCATTTTTAACAGCATCGGCCACGCTAGAATAAAACAGGCTATCGTACCGTAATAGATATAAGCAAGCCATTGACCGCTTGTTGCAGCTTGACCAATGATCCCGTAAAACGCCCAAGAGGTACAGCTCACGCCCAGACTCAAGCTATAAATCCAAGGGTGATTTGTCCATCTAGAGTTTTTGCCCTGTTGTCCCCAATAGGCGATAAAAAACAGCAGCAATAAATAGCCGAGAGACAACAACCCGATAAACCACGTATCGACAGACAGCCATGTAAACAAAGTATTACCCCAAAATATAAGCGAATCGTTAGCTTAAAGGCAGACTGCGGATAAGCATAGTGTACTAAGGTAGAAGATATTTTTGATAAACCCTGCGTTAATCTCCTACCATCACTTTTCTAAATGAAAAATTAGCATATATGAATATTAGTAACAAATACCTAGTGGAAGCGATTGTTTTTCTTAGTTATGTCTTGTTCGCGATGGCATGGGTGGGGGGAACTGCAAGTATGAGCCAAATAATGGCCAACTTAGATTTGACCAGTTTGGCGTCGGCGAGCTTTATTTCAGGGGCTGTCACGTTTGCAAAGATAGTCGGTACGTTTAGCGCGGCTTACTTTGCTATTCGTTTTGGAATAAAAGGAGCGTTCTTTGTTTCTTGCTTATTGGTCACCGTTGGGTTGATGACTCCTTATGCGCCTAGCTACGACTGGTTATTGGTTAGTCGATTTTTAATGGGACTTGGCGGGGCATTAATGATTGTTTACTTCAATCCAATTGTGATGAATTGGTTTGCAGTAGAGGAACGCGCCACGATTAATGGTCTAAATGCAGTCGCATTTAATGTTGGTACGGCGATTGTTTTGTGGTGTATGAACGACATCAATGCGCTTACCGGTAGTTGGCAAAATACGCTTGTATTGTTTTCTTTTTTAAGTGGATTGCTGGCAATTTTTTGGTTGTTCGTTAAATTTGATGGGACTAGTTCTGCAGCGCAAGAGAAACAAGAAGGCGCAGTTCAATATAGTTATAAGTCTGGTATCACCGATAGCTTTAACTGGGCGTACGCTTTAACGTATTCTGGTTTGCTGGCGTTTTATATTTGCCTGTTTACCTTTTATCCAACAGCCGGAATATCCGCGAGTAAATGGGTTATAGGCGCGGGTATTATAGGCACGATTGCGGGCATGTTATATAGCCGTAAAATCAAACAGCGAGTCCCCGTTATTCGTTGGTCAGGCTTAATCCAAACGGTAATGGTTATAGGGTTGTCGTTTTCAGAAAACGCATTAATTCAAACAGGCTCCGCTATCTTACTGGGGTTCTTTATATTTTTCCCTATAACGGCATTGGTTTCTATCCCACATGAAATGAAAAAAATGAGCGCGGGTAAAATTACCGTAGTCTTCAGTTTGTTCTGGTCAATCAGTTATTCGGTGGCAACCCTTGTCTTGTGGTTGTTTGGCCTCGTTGTCGATTGGCACCAGGGGGATTTTTTCTATGCATTTGTATTAATAAGTTTTGTTAGTTCAAGCTTCTTTCTAGGTAGTTTCTTTTTACCTGAAACCAATCCGAAATCTGATTTATCTGACAAAACTGAACCAACGACAGAATAGGACAATAAGCATGCGTGGCGAATTATCACCAAAGCTAACGGACTTTATTGCAACGGTAAACGTTGCAGCCAAAGCGTTTAAATCATCTGGTCAAACGCTGACGACGGAGCAGGCGAGATTAAATTTACAAAAACTGTCAGCTTTTGTAACTAAGGTTCCGGAAATTTCCTTTATTGCGGATAAAGAAATTCGTCATGAAACCTTATCAGTGCCCGTACGATTGTTTAGTCCCGATACTCAACGACCCTTGCCAGTACTTGTGTACTTTCATGGTGGTGGGCATATGTGTGGCGATATTGAATTGTATGATCCTATGTGTCGAAAACTTGCCATTCATAGCCATTGCCATGTTGTGGCAGTTGAATATAGACGCTCTCCAGAGCATCCGTACCCTTGTGGTTTGGTAGATGCCGAGATCACAATTAAAAATATTCAACAGGTGTTGGGCGACGTGCAGCACAATGGTCAAATTTTTATTGCTGGTGATAGTGCCGGTGGCGCAATTTGTACCAGTATTTTGATGCGTCAAACCAGTTATGGATCTATTTTATCTGGTGTCACGATAGACAAGCAGATATTAATTTATCCAAGTGTTGATTACACCGGCTCCACGGGGTCCTATATAGAAAATGGCACGGGATACTTGTTGGAAAATACCCGAATTAAATGGTATTTCGATCATTATTTTACTGCCAATGAAGACCGAAAATTAGCGTCGCCTTTGTTTGGCCCGTTACCTGAGAACTACCCTAAGACACTAATTATTACAGCAGGGTGTGACCCTCTTAGAGATGAAGGTCTAGCTTATCTAGAGCGATTGATAACCAAAGGCGTTGAGACTCAACACGTACAGTTTGAAGGGATGATTCACGCCTTTATGAACATCGAAGACCTTGTCCCAGACGAATGCCAATCTTTGTATAGTGAAATTAGTCGGTTTGTTCAAGCTGAATAATAGAGGTCTGGGTTTTAGATTTGATTCACAATTTATAGTAATAAAAAACGCAGCCAAAGCTGCGTTTTTTATTAAGTAAACGTAAAATAGATTTATTGAGCTGTCCAACCGCCATCAATAGGTAGCGATGCTCCGGTTATTCCAGCCGCCGCATCACTGCATAAAAACTGAATCAATTCACCAATTTGCGATGGTGCTGCCATTTCTGCACGGGGTTGTTTGGCTGTGACGAGTTTTGCTTTAGCAGTCGCAAGGTCAGAGCCGTCTTTATCTGCAATATCTTGAATTTGTTGATTGATTAATGGTGTTTCCACCCAACCTGGGCAAATGGCATTAACCGTAACACCCATATTAGCGTTTTCTATAGCGGTCACTTTCGTTAGTCCAACTAAACCATGTTTAGCGGCGACATAAGCAGACTTGTTAACTGAGCCTACTAATCCGTGTACAGACGCAATATTGACGATACGTCCCCATTTTTTGAGCTGCATTTTTGGTAGTACAGCCTGAGTAGTATGAAATGCTGAGGATAAATTAACGGCTAATATTAGATCCCATTTGTCTTTAGGGAATTCATGAACTGGTGCCGTGTGCTGTATACCTGCGTTATTAACTAAGATGTCGACAGTGCCAAGTTCTTGTTCGATAAAAGAGAACATCTCTAAAATTTGGTTTTGATCGGCCATATTTGCATTTGAGAAATAGCTTAGAACGTTATATTTTTCGGCTAATTCCTGGGCGATTTGCTCACCAATATGATCTTCCACTAATCCATGCACAACAATATGGCAGCCGGCATTTGCCAAAACCTCAACAGTTGCCAAACCAATGCCACTTGTAGACCCAGTGACTAACGCAATTTTGCCTTTTAACATGGTAAACCCTTTTATTTTTATTGATGTTATGACAATACCAAATAATGGGGTGAAAAAAATTACTACTAAAGTGCCACACAGGCCAAATTTAGTGGCCTTGGTGTTCTAAAGTAGCAATGACTTTAGGAGATTAATGCCTACACTGTAATAAAGCGTGTAATGACTTCGAAACAAAATGTGTCAAAAGATGTTTACTTACCTATGGTTCTTAATTGAGACAACCGTGCGCTAAAAAATTGGGTCAGTGACAGAGTTATGTAACTATTGGCAGATAAAAATACTAATAAAATAAGAGGGTTGAAAATGGCAGGGTTTGACAAAGTAGTGACAAGCTATGAACAAGCCATGGCGGGATTGGAAGACAACATGACCGTTATCGCAGGTGGATTTGGTTTATGTGGTATCCCAGAGGGCCTCATTGCTGAAATTAAGAAAAAAGGCACAACGGGCCTGACAGTTGTATCAAACAATTGTGGTGTAGACGGCTTTGGACTCGGTATTTTATTGGAAGACAAGCAGATCAAAAAGATGGTGTCTTCGTATGTGGGTGAAAATGCGTTATTTGAAAAGCAATTACTCAATGGTGAATTGGAAGTTGAATTAACGCCACAGGGAACACTTGCAGAGAAAATGCGAGCCGGCGGTGCGGGTATTCCTGCGTTCTTTACTGCAACCGGCTACGGCACGTTAGTTGGTGAAGGCAAAGAAGTACGTGAATATAATGGCCGCAACTACATATTAGAAGAAAGCATTACAGGCGACTTCGCAATAGTCAAAGCGTGGAAAGCCGACCGTTATGGTAATTGTATCTATCGTCACACGGCGCAAAATTTCAATCCTATGGCGGCAACAGCAGGTAAGATCACTGTTGTTGAAGTTGAAGAGATAGTTGAACCTGGGGAACTAAACCCAAGCGAAATTCATACGCCCGGGATTTATGTAGACCGCATTATTTTAGGTACGTTTGAAAAACGTATCGAAAAAATTACCACAGCAGATTAATAGGAGACACACTGATGGCGTTATCTAGAGAACAAATAGCACAACGTGTTGCTCGCGAATTTAATGATGGTGATTACGTAAACCTTGGCATTGGTATTCCAACTTTGGCTGCTAACTTTGTACCTGACGGCATGCAAGTTATGTTGCAATCAGAAAATGGATTGTTAGGTATGGGCCCATACCCTACAAAAGAAAATGTTGATGCCGATATGATAAATGCGGGCAAAGAAACAGTAACCACAGCCACGGGCGCGGCAATTTTTAGTTCGGCTGAAAGCTTTGCTATGATCCGCGGTGGACATGTTGATATAACAGTTTTAGGTGCTTTTGAAATAGATCAAAATGGTAATATTGCAAGCTATATGATCCCTGGTAAATTAGTTAAAGGCATGGGGGGCGCTATGGATTTAGTGGCCGGAGCTGACAATATTATTGTTACTATGACTCACGCCAATAAACATGGTGAGTCTAAATTACTTGAAGCATGTACCTTGCCACTTACTGGTGTAAATTGCATTACTAAGGTTATAACTGATTTGGCTTATTTAGAAATAATCGAAGGCGAGTTTGTTTTGTTAGAGCGCGCACCTGGCGTGTCCGTTGATGAAATAAAGCAAAAAACAGCGGGTAAATTACGGATTAATGGTGACGTGCCTGAAATGCAGTTTTAGTCGATGTTTTAAGCCTTAACGCTAATAACAGTTTGCTTTTTATAGACAAAAAGCAAACTGTTCTTCATTTAAGATTAACCTTTCTATACCCATTTTAAACCCTCATCCTTTTAAGTCTATTGATTATTAAAACAATCTAAAATTCATGTATTTAGTTATTTGAATTATTCTAAAATCAGCCTAAAGTTAATTGAGTTAAAAAAATGATATAACAAGTCAGCTTTCATCATTGACGTTATTTTCTTAATTAGGGTATACAAAAGAGGAATTTAAAATGGATTATATAGACGCCTTTGTCGCAGCGGTACCAACTGAAAATAAAGAACTTTATCTAGAACATGCTAAAACGTCCGTTGCACTTTTTAAAGAATACGGTGCTTTACGTGTGGTTGAATGTTGGGGAGATGATGTGCCAGACGGTAAAATAACGTCATTTCCAATGGCCGTTAAATGTGAAGCCAACGAAACCGTAGTATTTAGTTGGGTTACTTGGCCAGATAAAAAAACGCGAGATGCGGGTATGGAAGGGCTAATGCAAGACCCAAGAATGGACATGGAAATGCCTTTTGATATGACTCGCATAATATTTGGTGGGTTTCAAATGATCCTCAATGAATAATTTTTCTGCTTAATTTAAATCGTAAAAGTGATATAGCAAACAGGGAACTCATGACGTACGCCACTCAATCGGAAACAGAACTTAACCAAATACTTACAAATCGAGAAAAAGACTGGCGAATAGGTGCCGTCGTTTACCAAGTTTTGGTAGACCGATTTGCACCGTCTTCTCAACTCGAAAATAAATGTGGGCTTTACCCTGAACCCAAAGTTCTAAAAAGATGGAATGAAACGCCTAAACACGGACACTATTTAGAACAACACAAATTGTGGAGTCACGAAATAGAATTTTGGGGTGGGGATTTTGAGTCACTTACCGACAAACTGGATTACATCGTGCAGCTTGGGGTAGATGTTCTGTATTTAAACCCGGTTCATGAGGCGTATACCAATCATAAATACGACAGTTTGGACTTTAAAAACATATCACCAGAATTTGGCTCTAAATCAGATGTAAAAATGTTAATAGATGCTGTTCATCAAAAAGGCTTAAAAATCGTGCTTGATGGAGTATTTAATCATATGGGTCAAAATGCGCCGGTATTTCAAGAAGCGCAAGATAAACCTGACTCTATATATAGAGACTGGTTTTGTTTCAGTGATGAATATGAAGTGGGGTATCGAAGTTGGGATAATGCGACCAATTTACCTGAACTTAACTTAGAAAATGAAGCTGTGCGTTCATATGTATATTTAGATGACGACTCTGTGGTTAAAAGTTATCTCACAGACGGTGTTGATGGATGGCGTTTGGATGTTGCTCATGACATTGGCTTTAATTACTTGGCTGAATTAACGTATGAGGCCCACAAGCATAAACCCGGCTCGCTTATTATTGGTGAAGTATGGAGCTATCCACAGCAATGGTTAGGCAGTGTTGATGGCATTATGAATCTTACAATGCGGCATTTGATAATCCAAAGTGTTCTCGGTGCTATCCCAGCAAATTTAGCGAATAAACAACTTAATCAGATGGTTGTAGACTCAAATTATGAAGGATTATTAAAGTCCTGGGTTCTACTAGACAATCACGATACTGCGCGACTGGCGACGTTAGTACCTGATATTGCACAGCGTAAACTCGCTATGGCGCTGCAGTTTTGCGTTCCGGGCTCACCAAATCTTTATTATGGCAGTGAGTTGGGAATGATTGGGGGAGATGATCCAGAAATGCGAGCGCCGATGTGCTGGGATAAAGTGACGAAAGATAACGAGATGTTGTTGTGGACCTTAAAATTAGTGGCAACTCGCAAACAGAATAGGGCGCTTCGAATTGGCGAATTTAAAACGGTCCATTCATCGGATTTAATTGCGTTTCTGCGCTATACGGACAAAGTGGAAGATGCCTGTATTATAGTGGTGAATCCCAAAAACGAGTCAGTGAAAGAACAGTTGATGATCCCTTATTCAAAATTAATGAATATGGGGAACATGGTTGAATTACTCGGCATGTATCCCACTCAACTTAGAATTTCAGCATCTTATTTGGCAGTTGAAATGGCCCCACTTTCAATTGCTATATTTAAACCCAATACTGCGCCAACTAATGGCTATACAACATATAAACGAGTTGTCTAAATGCGTATATCAGCGCATATTTTATAGATTTACCGATTAAGTTCACTAACTTATTGGTCAATTATTTGATTGGCCAATTTCTCTCCTTTTGTTCGTTAACAGCGTTTTTTGTTTACCTTTGAAATTTCTTAACGAGTCTGCCGGTTTTTATTGTGACCTGGAAACGTTATACTAACCCCCATTGTTTACCAATTAAGATGCCTAATGGAACAGATCCAAGTCGGATATAATGCAGTACACGACCGAATGATAATGTCGATTAAAGCTAAGGGAGACATCCACAAAGTGTGGTTGACACGACGTTTTGTAATGTTGTTTTTAGCGCAATTAAACCAAACAACACAAAACGATCCGGTGATAAAAGAGCAAACAGCTGGCCCCCATAAATCTGAGATCATGGCATTTCAAAAGCAGCAGGCTGAATTACAAGGCAAGATCAATAAATCGGCGGAACCAATTAAAGTTGATTTAGATGAAGGTGAGCCAATTTTAGCTTGCGGTATAAAAATAGATGAACAAACCCTTCACATAGACTGCACAAATAAGCGACGTTTAACGTTAGGACTATCAACTGGTTTGGCTTATTCACTCATAAATTTGATAGAACAAGCGTTAAAACATACCGGTTGGGGCTTTACAGGTGTTAAACCGGTCGCTAAAAAAACAACTGATGTGACGGTGGCGTCAAGTTGGTCTGCTTCCATTAATTAAACGCGATCAAATAGCTTACGAGTTCCGCTATACAGAACTACTAACGCCGTTCAGAGGTACTATTGATTGCTGAGTTTTAGTGAGATTTAATGCACTTAGCACCTGACGTAGCTGCAATTCAAAAATATCATTTAATGTCGCCATCGTCACGGACGTAAACTCAAAATAGACTTTTGGCTCGACCACAATTGTTGATGCATCAATAAACTCATTGGAGATTGTTCCGTTGAGCTGGTTTATTTGTTTTTTTGCTAATTCAACTTTTTGTTTTTGTTCAAAGGTATAGGGATCCACCGAGGATAAATGGTCTAAAACGTGTTCAGTGGTATTGGTTAGTTTTTGTTGTAAATACGCTAGCCTAATCTTATCGACCTGGCTACAGTGTTTCATAGTGGCTATACCAACGCCAATCGCACGGCACTGACCAACAAATTCCGACGTTTGAATTAACTCGCGCCAAGTGAATCCAACGGAAGGTAATGAGGGCAATTGCGTACCATTTAATGCACTATTCTCAGCAATATCCTCTAATAGATACAGTAAATTTTCAATTAATTTGGTGTGTTGACTGAAGTTTTCTAAAACTGTAATCGTTGTTGTATTTTTTTGTAGCCGAGTCCAGTGATCAATATAACTATCCCAACGAACATGGTTAATTTCTAACTCAGGTTTAGCAAGATTAGACTGTACGGATTTGATGTTTCGTTTTATTTTTACCAGATCAGTGCGAGCTTGGGTGTTGCCGTTTAATAAAGCTGAACTCATTCCTCGATGTTTTTGAGTGAGAGAAATGAGATCTTTTAACTGACTTATCTGAGCAACGCCTCGACACTGTGAAGTGACCAGCTGTCGCTTTTTTGTGTATCTAAAATAAACAAAAAAACTAAAAATAACAGCTGAATAAATACAAATTTCTATCATAAGCTTCCCTATAGTTTTAGGCGTACTGCTCAGTTAAATGTTCCAAATGTGCTGCGACATGCTCTGTTTGTTTTGCAATTAATGCATTTTCTTTTGCAACAACCACAACTGAATCTACATGCTCTGCAATCTCGTTTGTCGCAACAGCTTGTTGTTCGGCGTTGGTCGCTACAATGGCAATTTGTTCCTGAACATCGTTTGTTGTTTGTTCTATTTGAGTTAGGGCTTGATCTACTATCACTGCGCCATCACAACTTTGCTGAGTCTCTATAACAACGGTGGTCATACTGTCTAATATCTGTTTTGTTTGATTAGATACCTCTAAGACCGCCCGAACAATACTGTCAGCTGCAAGGTGTGAGCGGGTAGCAAGTTCGCGCACTTCCTCGGCGACGACGGCAAACCCAACGCCAAACTGACCAGCACGAGCTGCTTCAATAGATGCATTGAGCGCAAGTAAGTTGGTTTGTTGGGCAATTTTTTGAATGGCATGGGATTCTTTTTCAACGGATGTCGCCATAACGTTCAGTTTTTCCATTCTAGTTTGCGTATCCTGGGCTTCGATAGTAACGTTATGTAACTTTTCAGTTAAATTGATGAGCTCTTTTTTCGCTAGTGATGCGGTACTACTCGCTCCGCATGCGGCACTATGAACCAGTTCTATCTTGTTACTGACTTCCTGTAAAGAATGTGTCATTTCTATTATGGCCGACGCAGTACTTGTAGTGGCGTCAGATTGACGCTGTACGTTTTCACTAACCGAATTGGCTGTACCGATCACTTGTTGGGCGGAGTAGGCCACCTCTCTTAATCTTGCAGTGTTTTGTTCATTGGAGCGGCTTAGTTCGCGGAGAACTTCGACAAATTTAGCAGCAAGTGGATGATTTTGGCTGGCTAAAGATTTTATATTACGGGGATCAAATTGTTCTATGTCTATTTCATCAAGAAAACTAAGGGATGTTTTCAAATAGTGGTAAGTGACATATAAAGTGCCAAATAAAAGGTAGCTAGAGAGTAAACATAAAATATTTATTTGGACAATTCCAATCGACAGCACATTGAAAATATTTAACATATTTAATGTGAGATAAATCGACAGGGACGTAATCGCTAAGACAAAACAGTTTCTTATCCCAATTGATTTTAGTAACAGGGACACAGGATAAAAAATAATATTGCCCATAAATATTCCTTGTTAAGCAATGTTAACATCGCATTGCCTTATAAAAATGTGGTGTGGATTTTAACGGTCGATGCCATAAATTGCTTATGAACAGGAACACACGCTAAAAACTAAGTACTTAGGTAAGAAGTAATGGCAAGTTGTATTCCACAAATTAACATGTTGTTATATAAGTGAAAAAAATTAACTATTCAAAAGGGCTTGGAGGATATGAGGTACAACTGTGCAAGGTTGCATCATTTTAGTGAAAACCGACTTTTCACTATATTCATAATGGCTTGTGTATTTTTTTCTAAAACCAAATAAAACGGCTAGATTACTTTAATCTAGCCGTTTTAAAATAGTTTAAATAACTTTCCCTACAATTTTGTTACTGCGGGCGAACAAACGATGGCTTCGGTCTCTGAGTTTTAACAAAAGCACGTATGCAAGTGGTATAAAATAAAGACTGGTCACAGTTGAAAACATTAACCCGCCCATAATCGCTATGGCCATTGGTGAATATTCAGGACTGCCTGCGCCGCCAATGTTGGCATTGCCGACAGCAAGTGGCAATAAACCTAAAACGGTAGTCGCCACAGTCATTAAAATTGGACGAATACGATTACGACTGCCTTCTAAAACGGCTTCTTTAATTGCATAACCTTGTTCCCGTAATTGATTAATCCTATCGACCAATACAATTCCGTTGTTTACGACGATACCCATCAAAATTAAGATCCCAATCATTACCATGATTGACATACTGGTGCCGGTTAGCATGAGTGCCCAGAACAAGCCTGAAATCGAAAACAATAACGAGGTGATAACCGCAGTAGGCAAGATCAAACTTTCGAATAATGCAGCCATTACGATGTAAATCATGGCTAAGGCCAACAACATATTAACTTCCATGACGCTTTCAGCTTCACGTTGTCTTTCGAAACTGCCATTGAGGCTCCAGCTATAACCAGTAGGGAGTTGTATTTGGTTTAAGGTTTCTTCTATTCGTAGTTTTGCCTGTTCTAAGGTTGTGCCTTCCGCCATGTTTGCACCAATATTTAAACTGGTTTGGCGTTCAAATCGACTGATTTGGCTCAATCTAGGTACTATTTTGAGCTCAGCAAGTTGATCAAGACGATAGTCAATACCGTCTTCGGAATGGATAACGATAGAACGAAAACGTTCAAGTGATTTTTCAACGTCCTGTGCAAACATTAACCGTACTTGGATCTCACCAGAATTACGGTCACGATACGTACGCAAGTTTAAACCGCGAAGTGCCGTCCCCGCTGCTTGAGCAACATCTCGGCTACTAAGGCCAATACGTTGCACACGTTCTCGGTCAATAATTATTTGGATTTCTTTTTGATCACCAGTGACCTCAGAATTTACATCTTCCAAGCCCTCAATGTTTGAGATAACAGGAATTAATTGGTCTGCAATTTCCATCAATACTTCCGTCGCATTGCCTTTTAAGGTCACTTGGATGCCGCCGCCGTTGCCGCCACCCCAGCCAAACTGTGGTCGGGCCCGAACAAAGGTTGGCCAGTCTTTTTCGATATCAGTTTTGATGGCCTTAGCAGAGCGCGTAAGTTGTTTTTTTAGATTAATTACAGAGTTCGCGTAACCATTAGTGTAATAACTATAGACTGAATCAAATTCAAACTTGTCTTGATTGGCGTATAAATAGTCTTCCATTCGGTTTACTATTTTTTCAACTTCGTCTTTAGAATAGTTTTTTTGCAGTTGGTAGTTGATAAACATGCGTGTGTTATCGACACCGTCGGCTTCATCACTCGTCACGGCGCCCATAGGAATAGCCATAGAAGCAAACAGTAAAAATCCAACTAAAAACGACTTTTTCTGATGGTTCATCACCCAATTTAACGATTTTTGGTAAAACTTCATTAGCTTACCGTCTTCTTTGTTCTTTTTAATCGGGATGTTTTTAATTTTGCTGGTTAGCAATGGGATCAATGTTTGCGCTATAAACAGTGAAGCGAATAAGGAAATACAAATAGCGATAGCCACGTGTTCTAAGAAGATAGTGATATCAATTTTTTTACCTATGATATTTGGTAAAAAAACGATCGCTGTAGTACAAGTCCCTGCAATAACAGCAAGTGATACATTTTGTACGCCTTGGTTTGTCGCTTTTATTTGGTCTTTTTCATTTTGACGTTCGTGAAATATAGATTCGGTAACTACCACCGCATTATCCACTAACATACCGACGGCCAACATTAAGCCCATAAGCGACAATATATTGAGGCTATAGCCCAGCATATACATCGCACCTAACGTGATAAAAATTGCAAAAGGTACGGACAAAACAACGATTATCGTTGTCGCCACATGACGCAGGAACAAATATAAAACGATAACTGACAGAAGGGCACCGATTAAACCGGCTTCCAATAAATTACTAAGGGAGTTGGTAACATCTTCGGCAGTGTTTTGCATTACGAACAAGTTGATGCCGTTAAATTGCGCACTATTAGAAACTTCATTTACGACTTCCATTACATCGGACGCAACTTGTACTAAATTAGCGCCGGACTCTTTCATGACATCCATGCCAATGGCATAAGTTTGATGTAAATGACGACCATCTTGACGTTCAGGCAACTCCAATTGAATATTGGCAATATCGCCAAGTTTGATGTTTTGTTCGATATAAAGATTATATACGTCTTCTACGGATTCAAATTTACCATTTGGGTTTATCATTATCTTACCGTCGGAGGTATTAAGATAACCGGCTGACTGACTGAAGTTCATGCGTCGAAGTTTTTCTACGACCGTGGGTAAATTTAAACGATAAGACGCAATTTTATTTTCATCTAAACGAATGCTAATTTGGCGTTTATCAACACCATATAGGGTCACTTGAGAAACGCCCGCTACACGTTCGATAGGGCGTTTTAGGTTACGTTCAAGTAAGTCATAAGCTAATGACAGATCTCGATCCGAAGATATACGCAAGTTAAAGACAGGCATATCGTTCGTATTAAACTGAAATACCATAATGCGCTCTAGATCATCGGGCAATTGATCGCGAATTGCATCAATTTTTTCTCTCGCTTCAATAGACTTAGCGTTTATATTTTCGTCCCATTTAAACTGGATAGAAATGTCTGCGCCGGTTTCCTTGGACCAAGTTCTAAATTGCTGGATACCGGAAATCGTTGCTAAAGCCTCCTCCACTGGCTTAGTTATTTGGCGTTCTACTTCAGCTGGTGTCGAATTTGGGTAGGGAACACTAATATACAACTCTGGAATATCAATCCCTGGCCACTTTTCTAGCGGCAGTAACCGGCTGGCAAAAATACCCAAAATAAGCAATGACACGAACATAATTATGGTTGTTACGGGTTTTTTAATCGCCCAGTTTGCCAATGATTTACTGGCAGTTTGTGTGTTGTTATTTAAATTATTCATTTCAACCTACTGAGCAATTGAGTCAAGGTGATTAACAGGTTCATCGACAGGAGCAACAAATCGTTTTCGATCGATCAGTAAATATAACGATGGAATAAAAATTAACGTCAGCAAGGTAGAAAATATCAGTCCAAAAATGACGGTAAGTGCCATTGGAGAACGTAATTCTGCTCCGTCACCCAGTCCTAGCGCTAGGGGAAGCAGTCCGAGAGTTGTTGTCAGTGTTGTCATTATTATAGGACGCAATCGGCTTTGCGCTGATTCCAAAATAGCCTGTCGTTTTTCAATACCGAGTTCTCGCAGCTGATTTATTCTATCAATTAGGACGATGGCATTGTTGACAACAATACCAGCCAACATAATAAAACCAATAAAGACGACAACACTGATGTTACTGTTTGTTAAGTACAGACCGTAAATCGATCCGGCTCCTGCTAATGGCACAGTAAATAAAATAATGAGCGGGTGTAATAAAGACTCAAACTGTGACGCCATTACGATATACACCATAAATACGGCCAAGATGAGGGCAATAGTTAATGATTCAAAGGAAACTTGCATATCTTCATTTTGCCCTTTCACAGCCCATGTAATTGACAGTGGCATATTTTGTTCCGTAATAATGCCGTTAACGATTGTGACCGCTTTTGCTAAATCAATACCAGTAACATTTAAATCAATAAGGGCAACTCGTTGCTGTTGTAACCGATTTATTTCACTTGGACCTGTGGTTAAACTCACTTCTGCGACATCGGCTAACGAAATTGGCATTGTTGAATTTGAATTGACGATTAACTGTTTTAAATCGTTAATTGAATTGCGGTCATTTTCGTTTGTGCGAACCAAAATATCGACTTTTCTATCGCCAACAGACAACTTGGTTGCGACTTTGCCGCCAATTTGTGCCGCAACAACGTCAGAGACTTGAGCCGCAGTTAAATTAAGTTGGGCTAGTCTACCGTGATTAAACTCAAGTTTTATTTCAGGGTGGCCTTTTTTTAAACTTGGATTGACGTCGGTTAGGTAATTGTTTGACTCAAATAGGGCGACCAGTTTATTGCTTTGTGTTTGCAACATGGATAAGTCATAGCCAGAAAGAACAACTTGTATTGGTGCTTTAAAGGTCAAGAGTTTAGGGCGGTCAATAGTGCCATTTACGCCAGGAATACGATTTAGTTCCGCACGTAAATTAGCCATAACAATACTTTCTTGCTCTGATGATTGGCCTTTTTTAAGGACAACATTGAGACGCCCCCAATTATCACCACTTTGACCTGGTGACGCATTCATCAAACTTCCTGTTCCTACGACGCTATAGGTTCTTTCAACAGCCTCGAGGGTTTTGGCAACATTTGCTAATTGCGTCAAACGTCTTTCTGTTTCTTCTAGTTTAGTGCCAGTTGGCATTAATACGTCTACAAAAAATTCACCTTGAGCCATCGGAGGTAATAATTCTGAACCAAGCTTTTTAACTAACGGCACGCTACCTAGTGCTAATAATGAGATAGCAGTTATCGTTAACGCAGGCCGCTTTAAAGAGACAATTAGGGTATTTTGATACACCTCACTCAAACGGTTGTAAACAAAATTAAAACCTTTAGCTGATGGCACCATAATAAAGGAAATAATTTTAACAAATAGGCGTATAACGGCTTTTAATACAATAGTGACAATTAACGGAATGTAATAAACCACGACTAAAATTAGCTTTTTAATAGGCCAGGTTAAATACCAAAACGCCAATGCAATCTTATTAGTTGGTTTTTCTTTAATTGTAGGTTGGATAAATGGGTCTTGCTCTTCTTCAAACTTTCTAGTTTCTCTTGCTGCTAACATTGGAATTAATGTGATGGCAACAATTAGCGATGCAAATAACGCAAACGTTACGGCAAGTGCTTGGTCTGAAAATAGTTGTCCTGCGATGCCTTCTACAAATGCAAGTGGAAAAAATACGGCCATAGTGGTCAGTGTTGATGCAGTTACGGCAGTCGCCACTTCTTTGGTACCAATCGCTGCTGCTTTTTTTGGCTCTAAACCCTGTTCTTTGTAACGGGCGATATTTTCGAGTACAACTATAGCAGAATCGACAAGTAGACCGATGGCTAATGCAATACCACCAAGACTCATAATATTAAGAGAAATGCTATTAGCGTGCATAAAATTAAAAGTGGCGATGACAGAAACTGGAATTGAAAGCGAAACAATAAATGTGGTCCAACTGTTTTGCAGAAACAAATACAGGATCAACATAGCCAATAAGCCACCAATCACGGCTGCAATTTGTACTTCATCTACGGCTGAGTCGATAAACGTCGCTTGGTTATATATAGGCTCTAAAGTTAGTCCTTTTGGAAGTATATCATTAACTACTTCGAGTTGACTTAGCACTAGTTCGGCGACTTTAACCACATTTGCATCACCTTCTTTGTAGATAGCAACTTCGATGGCTTCTTCGCCGTTGACCTGAGTAATGCTATCTCGTTCTTTATGAGCGTCGGTCACTTTGGCAATTTCACTTAATCTAATGATCCTGCTGCCGTCATGTTTGACGATAAGTTCGCGGATGTCGGTTAAATCTTTAAATTGGTTTATTGTTCGAACTAAATAATCCTGACTTTGGTCTTTGACTCGACCACCAGATAAATTGACGTTTTCGTCACGCAAACGTTGAATAATTTGACTGATATCTAAATTGTGATGAGCGAGTTTACGTTGATCGATTGAGACATGAATTTCCTGCTCTAAGCCGCCACCTAGTTTTACGGATGCGACACCATTAACAGCTTCTAATTTACGTTTTACTTCTTCTTCAGCAAATGTACGTATTGATTTTAAATCGGCATCTAAGTTGTCTGATTTAAGAGCGAATCGCAAAATTGGATCTAAGCTAGGGTTAAATCGCAGCAATACTGGCTTTTTAACATCTAGAGGCAGTTGCAGAATATCGAGTTTTTCTCGAACATTAAGACTGGCCAAATCCATATCGGCCCCCCATTCGAACTCTAAAACAATGTCTGACTGACCTGCTTTAGAAACAGAGTTTACCAGGCGAACATTTTTGACCGTACCTATGGCTTCTTCAATCGGCTTACTTACCAATTGTTCTACTTCTGCAGGGGCTGCACCTTCATAATCGGTTCGAATTGTTAATGTAGGATAAGATAATTCTGGCAGTAAATTTATTGCTAACCGATTTAAAGACACAATACCGAACAACATTACTGCAAAGACAAACATCCAAATTGTGACCGGACGTTTTATGGCAACATCGACTATTTTCATTTTATTGCCCTTAAATATTATTAATTACGTTAACGTCAGCTTGGTCTTTTAGATTATTGTGACCTGCTGTGATCAAAAACGCGTTGTCGTCCAGGCCAGATAAAATTTCAACAAAGCCATTTTCCCGATAACCAATAACCACTTCTGTCTTAATAGCTTTATTGTCACTCACAATATAAGCAATCGATTGATTGTCCATCGTCAAAATACTGTTTGAAGGTGCGAGTAATGCATTGCGATGAACGCCATATTCGAGTTTAACTTCAGCGAACATTCCTGAATTTAAGAGTAATTTTTGATTGTCCATAGTGATTACTACCTTAAATGTGCCGCTTTTTGCATCAATTACAGGACTAATTCTTTCTACCTTAGCAACAAATTGTTGGTTGTTTACTGCTGGAACAGACAAATTAACATTTTGGCCCTTCTTAACATTAGAAAATTGACCTTCTGGTAAATGTAAAACGCCCTGAAGTTCGCGTTGAGAAACGATATGGAATAAGTTTTCATGTTGATATTGTTGGACTAGATTTCCTTTTTTAACGTAGCGAGCCGATATAAAACCAGAAATTGGCGCAACTACGTTAGCTTCTGCCACATCTAACTCAGCGATACTTGTTGCGGCTTCAAGCGATTTGTATTGCCATTGCAGTTTTTCGAGTTGATCTGCAGAAACCAAACCTTTGTTTTTAGTTGAATTGAGTCGGTCATATTCGCTTTTAACTTGTTTAAGTTCTGCTCTACGTTGGTCTAATACTAATTGGTAACGTGTTGCGTCTATAGTGGCGAGTACTTGTCCTTGTTCGACATAGTCACCTTCTTCTACTAGGACCTGCTCAATAAGACCCTGTACCTTAGCGATTACATCAGCTTCATTGATGGATTCTAGGATGGCGTTGGCTGCATAATAATTTGCGATTTGGCCCCGAGTAATCTTAGTTGCTTCAACAGGGACTTTAACAATTTCTTTTTTTTCTTCTTCTTCTTTATCCATTGACGCTGTCGCTTCACCACATCCGCTAATCGCGAATACGCTCGAAAAAGCAAATAAAATAGCAATGAGAGGGGAATGATTTGTTGTTTTTAAGTTTTTCATTTTTTTGCAAATCCATAATCTAAGGTTTGACTGGTATTGCACATAGCGCACCAATTATATTTGTTATATTTATCAACAACTTAGAACGGTATTGTGTTTTAGGTTTGGCGTATAGATAAATAATTTAACGAATATCGTTAAATGTTAGTCGAATTAACCAATATAGATGGATTTTTGTTAAATTATAGGCAAAAAAATAGCAGCCTAAGCTGCTATTTTCTAATAGGTACGTAATAATTAGCGTTTATCTGCTGTAACGTAATCACGTTGAGGCGCACCAGTATATAACTGACGAGGACGACCAATTTTTTGTCCTTCTTCACCTAACATTTCGTCCCAGTGGCTGATCCAGCCAATAGTACGAGACATAGCGAAGATTACAGTGAACATGCTAGTAGGAATTCCCATTGCTTTTAAGATAATGCCTGAGTAGAAATCAACATTTGGGTATAATTTCTTCTCAACAAAATATGGGTCTTCTAATGCAATGCGTTCAAGTTCCATTGCAACATCCAATAGTGGATCTTCGATGTGTAATGCCTTAAGAACATCGTGACATGTTTGACGCATAACTTTGGCGCGAGGGTCAAAGTTTTTGTAAACACGGTGACCAAAGCCCATAAGACGGAACGGATCCGCTTTATCTTTTGCTTTTGCTACGAATTCAGGAATACGATCTACAGAGCCAATTTTTTCTAGCATAGTTAAACATGCTTCATTTGCTCCACCATGTGCAGGTCCCCAAAGTGACGCAATACCAGCTGCGATACATGCGTAGGGATTCGCACCTGAAGAACCAGCAAGTCTTACAGTTGAAGTAGATGCGTTTTGTTCGTGGTCAGCATGAAGCATGAATATCTTATCCATTGCGTCCGCCAAAACAGGATTAACTACATAATCTTCAGCTGGTACTGAGAACATCATATTTAGGAAGTTTTCAGAGTAAGAAAGGTCGTTGCGAGGGTAAACAAAAGGTTGACCGATACTATATTTATAAGCCATTGCAGCGATAGTAGGTAACTTAGCGACTAAACGATAAGCGCTACGTTTGCGTTGCTCTGGATCAGTAATATCAAGGTCGTCATGGTAGAAACTAGACATAGCACCAACAACACCACATAGCATCGCCATTGGGTGTGCTTCAATTACAAATCCTTGGAAGAATGTTGCAATTTTTTCATGTACCAATGTGTGGTTTGTAATGGTGTTTTCAAACGCAGCCAGTTCTTCTGCAGAAGGTAATTCACCGTGCAATAACAGAAAACATAATTCTAAATAGTTAGAGTTTTCAGCTAGTTGTTCGATTGGATAACCTCTATGCAACAGAATTCCTTTACCACCATCAATGAAAGTGATTTTAGACTGGCATGATGCGGTAGCCAAAAAGCCTGGGTCGTAGGTGAAAACACCCTTAGAACCCAAAGTTCTTACGTCAATGACATCGTTACCTGCAGTACCAGACATAATAGGAAGTTCGAAAGCTTCTTGTCCAGTGACTTGAACTGTGGCCTTTTTATCCGCCATTCATGTTCTCCTCATAATTGTCGTTTTTTAATTGTGCGACGTTTCTTAACTTGCACATTCAAAAATTAGTATTTTTGTAAGACAAGTAAAGTCGGTCATTTTTAAAAGTGCAACATTGTAACTACAAAATAGAGTAAAAAGTCAATTTAATTGCACTTATGACTAATAATTATTCAATATTAGCTAATAATTGTTCAATCGTTTGGATTAAAGCGCTTAATTTTAAACAGAAATTGATAAATCGAGAATCGATATATATACTCCACTTGGCTGCACACGTATGCAGTCTGTAATTTCTACCAAATTTTAATAGTTGTAAATATTAAACTTTAGTCGTATTGCAAAAACACAAGTGTACTGGTTTAGTACGCACACACAAAAATAAAAACAGCTCGGATAGGCATGTAACCGTGAAAAAACAAAGACCTGTAAATCTAGATCTGACAACCATTTCAATGCCAGCGTCGGCTAAAGCATCCATATTGCATCGTGTCACAGGTGTCGCATTATTTTTTGCGCTCATTTTTGTGATTGTAGTATGGGCGATATCCTTACAATCAGCTCAAGGATTTGAAACAGCACAAGAATTAATTAATGGTGTGATAGGCAAAATCATCACTATTGGTACTCTTGCTGTTCTTTCCTATCATGTTATCGGTGGCATTCGTCATTTGATAATGGATATGGGCTATTGGGAAGAATTGGAATCAGGGAACATAAGCGCCAAGGTGTCAATTGCACTTTGGATTGTAACTGTAGTGTTAGCGGGAGTATGGATATGTTGATTAATCAAGCATCCTTAAAGCGTGACGGAATCCAAGATTACGTTTCACTTCGCGCTACGGCGTTATTCATGACAGCGTATGTCATATTTATTTTAGGTTATTTCCTAACAACACCTACTGTGACCTATGAAGGTTGGTCAGGTTTATTCTCTAACATTGCGGTTAAAGTATTTACCTTTATCACCTTACTTTGTATTTGGGTTCACACTCGTATAGGTCTTTGGCAAGTATTAACGGATTACGTTAAAAGCCCAAAAATGCGCTCAATACTAAGCTTTATTCTAAACACGATCGGTTTGGCTTACGTCATAACTGGTTTATTTGTTTTGTGGGGTGTTTAAGTGAGTATTAAAGTTCTTGAATTTGATGCCGTCGTAATCGGCGCAGGTGGCGCAGGTATGCGCGCCGCATTGCAAATTGCAGAGTCAGGCCAATCATGCGCCTTGATTTCAAAAGTTTTCCCAACTCGTTCGCACACAGTATCTGCTCAAGGTGGTATTACCGTAGCACTAGGTAATGCCCATGAAGATCACTGGGAACAGCATATGTACGATACCGTTAAAGGTTCTGATTTTATCGGCGACCAAGACGCGATTGAATACATGTGTAAAGAAGGGCCAGAGGCAATCTTAGAAATGGAAAATAAAGGTTTACCTTTTTCTCGTTTCGAAGATGGTCGAATTTACCAACGTCCGTTTGGTGGCCAATCTAAAAACTTTGGTGGCGAACAAGCTGCTCGTACTGCAGCGGCAGCTGACCGTACTGGCCACGCCTTGTTACATTTGTTGTATCAACAAAATGTTAAAAACAAAACTACAGTTTATAGCGAATGGTATGCACTTGATTTAGTTAAAAATGCCGATGGTGCAATTGTCGGTTGTACAGCAATTGACATCGAATCTGGTGATGTTGTTTTCTTTAAAGCTCGAGCGACTGTTTTAGCAACAGGTGGTGCAGGCCGTATTTATGCTTCTACTACTAACGCGCATATTAATACTGGTGACGGTGTTGGCATGGCGGTTCGCGCTGGCGTTTCATTGCAAGACATGGAAATGTGGCAATTCCACCCAACAGGCATAGCCGGTGCAGGTGTACTTGTGACAGAAGGTTGTCGTGGAGAAGGTGGTTACCTTCTTAATAAAGACGGCGAACGTTTCATGGAACGTTATGCACCAAATGCGAAAGACCTAGCGTCTCGAGATGTTGTTGCACGTTCAATGATGACTGAAATTCGTGAAGGTCGCGGTTGTGACGGTCCTTTAGGTCCTCACCTGAAGTTAAAACTAGACCACTTAGGTCGTGAAACGTTAGAAGCACGTTTACCTGGTGTATGTGAATTGTCTAAGACATTTGCTCACGTTCATCCAGCTGACGAACCAATTCCAGTTCTTCCTACTTGTCACTATATGATGGGTGGTGTTCCAACTAACGTAAACGGTCAAGCGTTAACAAAACTCGACGATGGCTCGTTTGCTGAAGTTGAAGGTTTGTTTGCCGTAGGTGAGATTGCTTGTGTATCTGTACACGGCGCAAATCGCTTAGGTGGTAACTCATTGCTTGATTTAGTTGTGTTTGGTCGCGCTGCAGGTCTATATCTAGAAAAATATTTAGGTGAAGGGCGCGGTGCCACTGAAGTAACTGATGCTGATGTTGAGAAAGCGATGGAACGTTTCAATCGTTGGGAATCGACTTCTCAAGGTGAAGATCCAGTTCAAATCAAAAAAGATTTACAACGCTGTATGCAACTTAACTTCTCGGTTTTCCGTGAAGGTCAAGCAATGGCGGAAGGTCTGGCAGAATTAAAAGAAATTCGTGAACGTTTAAAACATGCGAAATTATCTGATAATTCGAAAGAATTTAATACCCAGCGTATTGAGTGTTTGGAATTAGACAATCTTATGGAAACTGCACTTGCTACCGCTGCCGCTGCTAATTTCCGTACAGAAAGCCGTGGTGCCCATAGTCGCGAAGATTTCTTAGACCGTGATGATGTAAATTGGTTATGCCACAGTATTTATGACCCAAAAACTCAAGAAATGAGCAAGCGTGAAGTGAACATGAGCCCTGTGCATCGTGAAGCATTTCCGCCTAAAGCTCGTACATACTAATAGGGGAGTAACGAAATATGAAAACTTTGAATTTCTCGATTTACCGTTATAACCCTGATGTAGATGATGTTCCATACATGAAAGACTATCAACTTGAAGTTGAAGACGGTCAAGACATGATGGTACTAGACGCATTAATGTTATTAAAAGAACAAGATCCAACATTGTCGTTCCGTCGTTCTTGTCGTGAAGGCGTATGTGGTTCTGATGGTCTTAACATGAATGGCACAAATGGCTTAGCGTGTATCACGCCGCTATCTGCACTTGGTACAGGGACGACTATATTACGTCCATTACCTGGTTTGCCGGTTGTACGTGACTTAGTTATCGATATGACTCAGTTCTACACGCAATATGAAAAAGTTAAGCCATTCTTAATTAACGACGACAAAATGCCACCGGCTCGCGAATATATTCAATCTGTTGAAGATCGCGAAAAGCTTGATGGTTTGTACGAATGTATTCTTTGTGCATGTTGTTCTACGTCATGCCCATCGTTCTGGTGGAACCCAGACAAGTTTATCGGACCTGCTGGTTTGTTACATGCTTATCGATTCTTAATTGATAGCCGTGACACCGCAACTGATGAGCGACTGGCTGACTTAGACGATGCATTTAGTGTGTTCCGTTGCCACGGTATCATGAACTGTGTCAACGTTTGTCCTAAAGGGTTAAACCCGACAAAGGCGATTGGACACATCAAGTCTATGTTGTTGCAGAGGTCAGTTTAGAAAGTGAAAACTGAGGCTGTAATGACCTAACAAGAGAAAGAGTCGTTTCATTTATTTGGAAGGGCTCTTTTTTATTTTTAAACAAGAAAAAGCTAGTCACAAATCGACTAACAAGGATATATATCTAATGCACGAAGGTGTTATGCAATCTTGGCTGAATAGTTCACATTTATCAGCTAACAGCATGGTATATGTTGAACAGATGTATGAGTTGTATTTAGACGACCCGACTTCTGTTTCTGATGAGTGGCGTGAAATTTTTGATACTCTGCCAAAAGTAGAGGGGGTTTCCGTTGAAACCAAGCATTCAGAAATTCGCGACTTATTCGCTCAACTTGCCAAAACAAAAGACCGTACTGTCGTATCAGTTGCTGACCAAGCAGATGAAAAACAAGTTAAAGTGCTTCAGCTCATTAACGCGTTTAGATTCCGTGGTCACCAGAACGCCAACCTTGATCCTTTGGGATTGTGGCAACGTGAAAAAGTACGTGAATTGAGCTTAGCTCACCACGAACTTGATGACGTTGATAAAACGCGTGAATTTAATCTGGGTTCATTTGCAATCGGCAAAGATAAAATGCCGCTTGGTGAATTGTATGAAGCGCTAAAAGACACATATTGTGGTCCGATTGGCGCAGAATACATGCACATTACTGATACAGACGAAAAGCGTTGGATCCAACAACGTTTAGAATCAATTCAAAGCAAACCTTCATTTTCTTTAGATGTTAAAAAACGCATCTTAAAAGGTTTAATTGCTGTCGACGGATTAGAAAAGTACTTAGGTGCTAAGTTCCCAGGCGCGAAACGTTTCTCATTGGAAGGTGGCGATTCACTTGTTCCAATGATCAAAGAAATTATTCATCGTGCCGGCGAGCAAGGTCAAAAAGAAGTTGTAGTTGGTATGGCCCACCGTGGTCGACTAAACGTCTTAGTTAACGTACTTGGTAAAAAAGCAGGCGAATTATTTGAAGAATTTGGCGGCAAAGTTGATGAATCGCTTGCCGCAGGTGATGTTAAATATCACCAAGGTTTTTCATCAGATTTTGCAACAGCCGGTGGTAATGTCCACTTAGCGTTAGCGTTTAACCCGTCTCACCTTGAAATTGTAAACCCGGTTGTAATGGGCTCTGTTCGTGCTCGATTAGACCGTCGTGATTGTGAAAATGGTTCTAAAGCGTTAGCAATTACCGTTCATGGTGATTCTGCAATCGCAGGACAAGGTGTTGTTCAAGAAACATTTAATATGTCCCAAACACGTGCTTATAAAGTAGGTGGTACGGTACGTATTGTTGTAAATAACCAAGTTGGATTTACAACGTCACTGCAAGAAGACGCACGTTCTACTGAATATTGTACGGACATAGCGAAAATGGTTCAGGCACCAATATTTCATGTAAATAGTGATGACCCTGAAGCTGTGGCGCTGGTTGCTCAACTTGCCGTTGATTACCGAAATACATTCCGTCGTGATGTTGTTATCGATCTAGTGTGTTATCGCCGCCATGGGCACAACGAAGCTGATGAGCCAAATGCCACTCAGCCTTTGATGTACCAAAAAATCAAAAAACACCCGGTTCCAAGAAACCTTTATATCAAACGTTTAGTTGCTGAAGGTTCGATCCAAGAATCAGACGTTACGCAATTGGCTGACGATTATCGTGGAATTTTAGATAAAGGCGAATGTACAGTTGAAGAATGGCGTCCGATGACAGAACATTCTGTAGATTGGCGACCTTTCCTAAATCACGATTGGGACATTGAATACAATAAAGCGATTTCAGTTGAAAAATTGAATGAGCTAGGTGAGAAAATCACTCAGTACCCAGCAGAGCACACATTGCACTCTCGGGTTAAAAAACAATATGACGAGCGTCGTAAAATGTTAGCGGGTGAAAAACCTCTCGATTGGGGTTTTGCAGAAACATTAGCCTATGCTGCATTATGTGATGATGGTCACGATATCCGTATTACGGGTCAAGACTCTGGTCGTGGTACGTTTTTCCACCGTCATGCTGTATTGCATAATCAAGTTGATGCATCTACGTATATCCCACTTCAACATTTACATAAAGAACAAGGTAAATTTGAAATATTCGATGCCGTGTTATCTGAAGTCGGTGTACTCGCATTTGAATACGGTTACGCAACTGCTGAACCAGAATCTTTGGTTATATGGGAAGCACAATTTGGTGACTTTGCCAACGTAGCACAGGTAGTAATTGACCAATTTATAAGCTCTGGTGAACAAAAGTGGGGCCGCCTATGTGGACTTACAATGTTATTGCCACACGGTTATGAAGGTCAAGGTCCTGAGCATAGTTCGGCAAGAATGGAACGATTCTTACAATTGTGTGCTGACCACAACATGCAGGTGTGTGTACCTTCGACTCCGGCTCAAGTATTTAACATGATCCGTCGTCAACAGATACGCCCAATGCGTAGACCACTTATCGTAATGACACCTAAGTCATTGCTTCGTCATCCTTTAGCCGTTTCAACTATGGAAGAATTGGCCGAAGGTACTTACCACAATGTAATTGATGAGATTGATGAGATTAATCCAGCAAACGTCAAACGCGTGGTATTTTGTTCAGGAAAAGTATATTACGACTTATTAGATCAACGTCGTAAAGCTGAACAAGACGATGTTGCCATTGTTCGTGTGGAGCAGTTATATCCGTTCCCACATGCAGAAATGGATGCGGTAGTAGAAAAATATAAACACGTGACAGATTTTGTTTGGTGTCAAGAAGAGCCACAGAACCAAGGCGCTTGGTACTGTAGCCAACACCATTTCTGGAATTCAATTCCAGCAAAAGCAAACCTAACATATGCCGGTCGTAAAGCATCAGCTTCACCAGCAGTTGGTTATGCCTCTGTCCATGCTAAAGAACAACAAGCGTTAGTTAATGACGCATTAACGATTAAATAATCTCAAGGATTAATCATGACTACTGAAATTAAAGTTCCAGTATTACCAGAATCAGTTGCTGACGCCTCAGTTGCGACTTGGCACGTAAAAGTTGGCGACACAGTCTCTCGTGACCAGAATTTGGTAGACATTGAAACTGATAAAGTTGTGTTGGAAGTTGTATCACCAGAAGATGGTGTTGTTACTGAAATTCTTCAAGAAGAAGGTGCCGTAGTTTTAGGCGAACAATTAATTGCAACTATTGGTGCAGCAGGAGCCGCGGCGGCACCAGCAGCACCTAAAGCAGAAGCAGCGTCGGCTCCAGCAGCAGATGCAGCACCGTCAAAAACAATTCAAATCAAAGTTCCTGTATTACCTGAATCGGTTGCAGATGCTTCAATAGCTACTTGGCACGTTCAAGAAGGTCAAGCGGTTAGCCGTGACGAAAACTTAGTTGATGTTGAAACAGATAAAGTAGTACTTGAAGTTGTGTCTCCTGAAGACGGAGTCGTCACTAAAATCATTAGCCCTGAAGGCGAAACGGTTCTTGGCGAACAACTTATTGCAGAAATTACCGTAGGTGGTGCTTCTGCAGCGTCTGCACCAGCGACTGAAGCTGAGGAAACAACGTCTTCTGATGATGCGTTATCACCTTCAGTTCGTCGTTTAATTTCTGAAAAAGGGTTAGATGCATCTAAAATTACAGGTACTGGCAAAAGTGGGCGAGTTACTAAAGAAGATGTTGAAAACTTTGTGAAAGCGCAATCTGCGGCACCTAAAGCGGCACCTAAAGCTTCTGCGACTCCTTCGGCACAAGTTCTGGGTGAACGCACACAAAAACGCGTTCCGATGACTCGTTTACGTAAAACAATTGCGAATCGTTTATTAGAAGCTAAAAACTCTACTGCAATGTTAACCACGTTTAACGAAGTTAACATGAAGCCAATTATGGACTTACGTAAGCAATATAAAGACGTATTTGAAGAACGCCACGGCGCTCGCTTAGGCTTTATGTCGTTTTATGTAAAAGCAGTTGTTGAAGCATTAAAACGTTTCCCAGCTGTAAATGCGTCAATTGATGGTGACGATATCGTTTATCATAATTACTTTGACGTAAGTATTGCTGTTTCTACTCCTCGTGGTTTAGTTACACCAGTACTACGCGATTGCGACAAAATGAACTTTGCTGAAATCGAAAATGGTATTCGAGCACTAGCAATTAAAGGTCGTGACGGCAAATTAACTGTTGACGAGATGCAAGGTGGCAACTTCACAGTAACCAATGGCGGTGTATTTGGCTCGTTGTTATCAACGCCAATTATTAACCTTCCACAATCTGCGATTTTGGGTATGCACAAAATTCAAGATAGACCAATGGCGGTTGAAGGTAAGGTAGAAATCTTACCTATGATGTATTTGGCATTGTCTTACGATCACAGATTGGTTGACGGTAAGGAATCAGTTGGATTCTTAGTAACAATTAAAGAGTTGCTAGAAGATCCGACACGCTTGTTACTTGATGTTTAATTTATAAACAAAAGTAAAATAAAGCTAACAAAATTAGTGCAATTATTCCAATTTATACTTTAGTTGTATTGCACTAATTTAGGGGTGAACTATAATATCCCCGCATGTAATTTGGGCTGTAGATGTTCTGCAGCCTTTAACTTATAAAAGAGATGGATTGAACCTCATGAATTTGCATGAATATCAGGGTAAACAGTTGTTTGCTCAATACGGGCTTCCTGTATCTAAAGGTTTCGCAGCTGAAACTCCAGCCGAAGCGGCAGCAGCTGCTGATCTAATTCCTGGTGATGCTTATGTTGTTAAAGCACAAGTACACGCCGGTGGCCGTGGTAAAGCAGGTGGTGTTAAACTTGTTAATACTAAAGACGAAATTAAAGCATTTGCAGAAAAATGGTTAGGCGAGCGTTTAGTTACTTATCAAACTGATGAGAATGGCCAGCCTGTAAGTCGTATTTTGGTTGAACCATGTACTGACATTGCTCAAGAATTATACCTAGGTGCGGTTGTTGACCGTTCTAGCCGTCGTATCGTTTTCATGGCATCTACAGAAGGTGGTGTTGAAATCGAGAAAGTAGCAGAAGAAACGCCTGAGAAAATTCTTAAAGCGACTATCTGTCCTTTAGCGGGTGCACAACCTTACCAAGGTCGCGACTTAGCGTTCAAACTTGGTCTTGAAGGTAAGCAAGTAGGTCAATTTGTTAAGATCTTCTTAGGTCTTGCGAAAATGTTTAAAGAAAAAGACGTTGAGTTAATTGAAGTTAATCCTTTAGTTATTACACCAGCTGGTGACTTACATTGTCTTGACGCAAAAGTTGCAATCGACAGCAATGCTGTTGGTCGTCACGCAGACATCAGAGAAATGCACGATCCTTCACAAGAAGACGCGCGTGAAGCTGATGCGGCAAAATGGGAACTTAACTATGTCGCACTCGACGGAAACGTTGGTTGTATGGTTAATGGTGCTGGTCTAGCTATGGGTACGATGGATATCGTAAACCTTAATGGCGGTCGTCCTGCAAACTTCCTAGATGTTGGTGGTGGCGCAACTAAAGAACGTGTTGCTGAAGCATTTAAAATCATTTTATCTGATGACAATGTTAAAGCTGTTTTAGTTAACATCTTCGGCGGTATTGTTCGTTGTGACATGATTGCAGAAGGCATCATCGGTGCAGTTAAAGAAGTTGGTGTTTCAGTTCCAGTTGTTGTGCGTTTAGAAGGTACAAATGCTGAGAAAGGTCGTGAAGTATTAGCGAACTCAGACGTAGATATCATTGCAGCAGAAAGCTTACAAAGTGCTGCTGAGTTAGTAGTTAAAGCTGCAGAGGGCAAATAATGAGCGTTTTAATTAATAAAGACACTAAAGTAATCTGCCAAGGTTTTACTGGCTCACAAGGTACTTTTCACTCTGAACAAGCAATTGCATACGGCACTAACATGGTTGGTGGTGTAACGCCTGGTAAAGGTGGTCAAACGCATCTTGGTCTTCCAGTATTTAATACTGTTGCTGAAGCGGTTGCAGAAACTGGTGCGGACGCGTCAGTAATTTATGTACCTGCTGCATTTTGTAAAGATTCAGTTCTAGAAGCCGCAAACTCTGGTATCAAGCTAATCGTTTGTATCACTGAAGGTGTTCCAACTCTTGATATGCTTGACTGTAAAGTTAAGTGTGACGAGCTAGGTGTGCGTTTAATCGGTCCAAACTGCCCAGGCGTAATCACTCCTGGTGAATGTAAGATTGGTATTATGCCTGGTCACATTCATTTACCAGGTAAAGTAGGTATTGTTTCTCGCTCAGGTACATTAACGTACGAAGCGGTTAAACAAACTACAGACGCTGGTTTTGGTCAGTCTACTTGTGTTGGTATCGGTGGTGATCCAATCCCAGGTACTAACTTCATCGACGTATTGGAAATGTTCCAAAATGATCCGCAGACTGAAGCAATCGTTATGATCGGCGAAATCGGCGGTACAGCTGAAGAAGAAGCTGCTGCTTACATTAAAGAAAATGTAACTAAGCCTGTTGTTTCTTACATTGCCGGTGTTACTGCACCTGAAGGTAAGCGTATGGGTCATGCCGGCGCTATCATCTCTGGTGGTAAAGGTACAGCTGACGACAAGTTTGCTGCGTTAGAAGCAGCTGGTGTTAAAACTGTACGTTCTCTTGCTGAAATCGGCAAAGCACTTGCAGAAAAAACTGGTTGGTAATCTACCACTTAGTTTAATAAAAAAGGCACCTTAGGGTGCCTTTTTTGTATCTAATTTTTGGATTTTAAAAAAATGGGTATTAGTTTTTAATATTTGCTCTAGCAATCCGAGTGACTTCGTAAAGAATGTCCATCGCATTATCAATTTCCATAATGGCATTTACATAATAAACGTCGTCGATAAAAATACCCGATACTACATATTCACCACCAAGCTCTTGTGGCCAATAATCAATATCTTGTGCTGGACTGATACCGCATAGTGGAGCAATTTCTACATCCATATAATTTGATGTTTTACCTGCTATCTTTTCAGTTACTTCAAATACAATAGCGTTATAACCGTCTAGGTTTGTTTTTGTTATAGGTGACTTATAAAGTCGAGAAACTGAGCCAATATAAACAAAGTCAGCCGTTTTTACGGCGTTAATAAATTTATCATTGTCTGATAGATCATTTTCTTCGCAGGCAAATACATTAACGCAAACCAATAACATCAAACAGATTACTATTTTCATAATTTAACCTTGTAAATTTAATACAGTTAATGACTAGCCTTCAGGCGACTCACAAGGCTCACCTGCAGCTTCTTCATTTTCGTCAGCCTTACACTCAGCTTTTACTTTATTAAGGCCTAAACTGGCAACCATGCCGTCTACTTCTATTTCTTCTAACCCTTCTTCATTAAACGAAAATGTAATTTGAGCGATGTTTTTTGAAAAAAAGTAGTCCTTGTCGTCTATCGATAGAATGTAATCACCCATGACCGGTTTTGCTAGTATTTCTTTGTATAACCGAATGTGTTTTTCGCCAATCTTCCAATCAAAAGATTCAATTAAACTTTTTGAAAATTCCTGAACCCATACGTAGTTGTTTTTTTGCAAAACTAATACGAAGGAATATTTGTCTGGGCGTCCAGAAACAGCATATTCAGCTTTACCTATTTTAAACGTATGATCGTATTCTTTGGCGACATAACCAATCGACATTTTTGACGATTCTTTAGCACCTGTTGGGTAAACCATTTTAACTTCGCCTTTAATGTCAAAGTCGGCAAGGGCAGACAATGATATTAGAGAGAATGCCAAAACAAATAGGACTTTATAAACAACACTCTTTGTTTTATTCATGTGGAAACAACCCTATGGTTTTACAAAATTAACTGCGTTAGTCGCTTTAAGTTCTAGTCACATCGACATAGAGCTTTAAAGCTTGTCCTACGCGCAGATATTTGTCTGTATCTAATTGGTTCCATTTTGCAATATCGACAATTTTAACTTTAAACTTTTTAGCGATACGGGCTAAAGAATCACCGTTTCTAACTCTGTATGTAATTGCGCGCATGACCGCATTTTCAGATTGATGTTTCGTTACGGTATCTTTCCAAATAACGAGTTTTTGACCCGGTTTTATTGGATCTTTTGGCGCCATACCATTCCACTTTGCAAGCGACCTAATACTGACATCGTATTCGCGACTAATATCCCAAAATGTGTCACCAGATTGCACAATGTAAGTCAGTTTGTTTGACGCTTGTTTGGTATTTTGTTTTTTAACAAGGCGATTTTCAGCGGTTAACGTATAGTCTGTTAAGGCGATTGATGATGTCGGGATCAATAACGCTTGGTTCACCCTTATTAATCGGCCTTTGATTTTGTTGACATCTCGAAGTACATCTAACGAGGTATTAAATTTTTGTGCTATCCCGCCAAGTGTATCTCCTGATTTGACAATATATCGCGACCAAGACATGCGTTTATTGTTAGGTAAATTTGCCAGGGCAACTTCAAACGCATTCGCCTTCTCAATTGGCAGTATGAATTTATGTGGGCCATTTGGATCTGTGGCCCATTGGTTATAACCAGGGTTTAGATGGTGTAAATCTTCTAGATCCATTTCCGCTAATTCTGCTGCTTTTGCCAAATCTATTTGACTTTTAGCATCAACCACGGCGATTGCTGGTTGATTACTGATCTTTGTCCAGGCCAAATTAAATTCATCGTTTCTTTTTAGTAGATCTGCAAGAGCCAACAGTTTAGGAACATATGCAGAAGTCTCTTTCGGCAAATCTAACGACCAAAAATCGGTAGGGAGATGCTTTTGACGGTTGCGTTTAATTGCTCTAAGAACACGACCTTCGCCAGAGTTATAAGCGGCAATTGCATTCAACCAGTCGCCGTCTAGCGTCTTGTGTAAAAACGACAAGTAATCTAAAGCTGCACGAGTTGCAGCGATTACATCACGGCGTCCGTCATACCACCAAGATTGTTTTAATTTAAAACGGTTACCAGTCCCGGGAATAAATTGCCATAACCCTGATGCTCGGCCATGTGAATAAGCAAATGGGTCAAATGCACTTTCTACAATTGGTAACAGCGCAAGTTCTATTGGCATTTCACGTTTTTCAATTTCCTCTACAATAAAGTGAAGAAATGGTGATGCTCTAGCTGAAACACGTTTTATATAGCTCGGGTGTTTTGCGTACCAATTACGTTCAGTAACAACTTGTCTGTTTTGAGGTACGTTTATGCTGAGTTGGTAAGAAATGCGATCCCAAACATCCTCAAATTCTGGAGTTTTGAGTTCTTTGGCAAGCTCACCAACTTCCAGTTGTAGTGCAGCTATTGTTAATGCGTCGACAACTTCTTCTGGCGATGCTATTACTTCAGGTGTTTGATTTTTAGCTTGGTACTGGTTTTTCTCTTTGTCAGTGTTAAAAGTAGGTGTCAAATTACAGCCAGACAAAACACTCAGTGATAATAGTCCAGAGAAACAGTATAAATAAGTTTTGTTCATAAATAGTCTTTAATTTGGTTAGTAGTGAACTCAGCTAAATAGGCGTTGGGCTAAGCGACATAAAATTCAGTTACAGGAAAAAAATAATATTAACCCATTTATTCTGCCTACGCTAATACCGAATAACTCTGTTTATCAATTAAAAACTATCTTTCCAGCGTCTTAAATTTGCAAAACAGTTTTTCTCATCAAGGTCTTTTGTAGAAAATTGTTTTTCGACAGCGTGTTTTACTGGAAGACTATCACACCGCAAAAATGGATTTATTTTATTTTGAACTTCTACGGTTGTAGGGATAGTTGCGAAATCATTTTTTCGCAAGTCCTTAACAATTGATTCATAAGCAATAAGATCTTGATTTGATGGGTCTACGGTTTTCGCAAATTGAATATTTGACGCAGTGTACTCGTGTGCACAATAAATATTGGTTGATGGAGCTAAACGACTGATTTTTTTTAAACTGACAAGCATTTGTTCTGCAGATCCCTCGAAGAGGCGACCACAACCGGCAGAAAAAAGCGTATCACCAACAAATACATTGGCCGAGTCGAAATAGGCAATGTGGTCTATGGTATGTCCAGGAACTTCGATAACTTCAATGCAAGTATCCGATGCCTCTAAATTTATAACGTCACCTTGTTTAACTCCCTGGGCAAAGGAGTTAAAACGACTAGTGTCAGGACCATATATTTTACAATTGGGAAAGTGACTTTGTAATAGCTTAACACCGCCAATATGATCAGAGTGGTGGTGCGTAATCAAAATTTCAGTTAACTCAAACTGTTGGATCTGTAAAAATGACATGACGACATCGCCGTCGCCAGGGTCGACAATCGCACATTTGCCTTCATTATTGTGTATAGCCCAAATATAATTGTCTGAAAAGGCTGGAATCTTTACTACTTGATACATATGCTTACTTCTTTCATTGTTGATAGTTTAAGTGTAACTAATAATTTAGTTGTCGAGAAGGTCACAAATATATATGAAACCCGCACTCGGTTATCGTTGGATCCAGCCAGTGGAACATTGGCAAGAATTTCCAAATGGAGAGCTGTTAAAACAACAAGAAAACACCTCTATAAGTCATAGACTAAATCTTTGTTTTGGTAATCATTTGCTTAAAATTGGTTCACTTGCCAGTGCAATAGATACCACAACATGCCGTATTAACCATCAAATTAGTTTAGCTAATTTGGCCAGCAGAACTGAAAGTACTGGGGTCGTTGGCGAAATTGATGAATTGCCGTTTGTTCAACATGCAATTGACACTGCGGTGGTTTCTCATGTTCTTGAGTTTAGCGCAGATCCCCATCAAACGTTACGCGAAGTTCATAGAGTGTTAATGCCTAACGGAAACTTAATATTAACCGTGTTTAACCCTTTATCACTTCTTCTAGTTGGCAAGCTTTGGCCATTTAAGTCCAACAAGTCTTTTTGGCATTGCCGACTTTTTTCAATTCCACGGATAAAAGACTGGCTGAACCTGTTAGGTTTTGAGGTTATTGATGAACATTATTTATGTCATTCGACCTTATTAGGTGAAATTAAGGAGCAAAAGAAAGGTCGCATTACCAATATGTTCGCCAATATTGCGCCCAAAATGGGTTCTGTTTGCGTATTGACCGCTAAAAAACGAGAGTGGCCTTTAACACCCATTCGACCAAGAGTTCGATATAGAACGGTTTTTCAACCAGCTGTGCGGACGGCGTCCATGTTAGACCATGACAAAAATTAAGTGTGTACATTTTGAGTATTTGTGTCACAATTTGGGGTATAAGATATAACTTTTAGGAATATGCATTTTGTTGGTCGTTGTTGCTCTAATAATTGGATTGGCGATGGGATTGTTTGGATCAGGTGGTGCAATCCTAACTTTGCCGAGTTTAATTTATTTTCTAGGCATTGAAGATAAAGTCGCTATTATTGGTTCGTTAGTCGTTGTTGGTTTTATTTCAGCGGTTACGGCAATACCGCATTTATTTTCAAAAACGACAAATTTTAGTGCTCTAGTGTATTTTGCGCCTAGTGGTATTGCCATGAGTTTCCTTGGTGCAAAAATTGGCTCATTTACCTCAAGTGAAATACAGATAAGCGTATTTGCATTATTGGCCTTTTTAGCCGCAATCAAACTATTAATGCAGCCAAATTTACCTTCGACAAACTCGTCAGAAGTAAAAAAACTTTCTCTTGTTATCACCGGCGGTATAGTCGGTTTTTTTACTGGTTTTATCGGAGTTGGGGGAGGGTTCTTAATTGTTCCAAGTCTTATTCTGCTCGCCAATTTAAGTATAAGAGCTGCGGCGGCAACTAGTGTTGTAATCATATTGCTGCAATCTATAGTAGGTACCGCAGCATATGCATTATATTCACCAGACTATTTTGATCAGTTACCTTGGAAAACCTTAATGTTTATAGGTGTAATTGCGTCTGTTGGATCTTTGTCAGGTGTCGTTCTTTCACGTTACTTGAGTCAAACCCTATTATCGAGAATACTTGGGGTGTTACTGATCCTTGTATCAACCACTTTGTTATATACCAAATTATTTTAATTAAAAATTAGGAGAAAGCGATGTTAACGTCAATTGGAGACATTGTTGCCAATGTTAAGCAAGAAATTCGTGAAATAAGTGTTGCTGATTTTAAAGAAATACTTAATAAAAATACCGTAGTTATAGATGTTCGTGAGCCATCAGAGTACTCATTGGGACATATAGAAAGTGCCGTAAACTATCCTCGTGGTGTGTTGGAAATGCAAATTACTCAACATCCATCGGTTAAAGATTTAGCCGATCCGATGTTAGGGTTAGCCGATCAAGATATTTATTTAATTTGTCGCTCTGGCGCTCGTTCAGCATTAGCTGCTGAGTCACTTAACCGTATGGGACTAGACGCTGTATATTCTGTTGCTGGAGGCATGGTCGCCTGGGAACAGCAAGCGTCTTAATTTAATGTCGTTTAATTCTCTAATGGTGTTTATGGAATAGATCTAAATATTGTTTTTATTTCTTAAACACCCTGCAACTTATCTAAAACAACCTACATTTGTATAAGTTAACTTTACAATTCTATGATTTTTTTAGAGTGATCACAGGTTGACGTTTACGTTAACTGCGATTACATTGTTCTACATTATAACGAGACCGTAAACAAAACCCATATCAGATTGATTTAGGTTTAGGAGATGATATGAAAGTTCTAGTACCGATAAAACGAGTTATTGACTATAACGTTAAAGCGCGCGTTAAAGCTGACAACAGTGATGTCGATTTAGCTAATGTGAAAATGGCAATGAACCCATTTTGTGAAATCGCGGTTGAAGAAGCCGTTCGATTAAAAGAGAAGGGCATTGCGACTGAAGTAGTTGTTGTTTCTATTGGCACAAAAGCATGTCAAGAACAACTGCGTACCGCATTAGCTCTTGGTGCTGATAGTGCGATACAAATTGAGACTGACCTCAATCTTGGCTCTTTGCAAGTTGCCAAATTATTGCAAAAAGTGGTTGAAGAAATTCAACCTGAGTTGGTCATATTGGGTAAACAGTCAATAGACTCGGATAATAATCAAACAGGGCAAATGCTAGCTGCGTTAACAAATATGCCGCAGGGCACCTTTGCTAGTGAAGTAAATGTAGCAGATGGAAAGGTTGCGGTAACTCGTGAAATTGACGGCGGATTACAAACTGTATCATTGTCTTTACCGGCCATTGTCACTACAGACTTAAGACTAAATGAGCCTCGTTATGCCTCTTTACCGAACATTATGAAAGCAAAACGTAAGCCATTGGAAGTCAAAGTAGCAGCGGATATGGGCGTTGATACGACCACCAAACTAAATGTACTAAAAGTAGAAGAGCCTGCTAAGCGCGTGGCTGGAGTTATGGTCGAATCGGTAATAGACCTAGTCGAAAAATTAAAAAATGAAGCGAAGGTGATCGCATGAGTATTTTATTAATTGCGGAACATGATAATTCTGAATTGAAAGCCGATACATTAAAAGCGGCAGATGCTGCCAGTCAAATTGGTGGTGACATTCATATTTTGGTCGCAGGTAGTGACTGTATGTCGGTTGCACAGAGCGCACAAAAAGTTGCCGGTGTGACTAAAGTACTGGTGGTTGATAACGCTTGTTATGAACATGCTTTGGCGGAAAATATGTCAGCGTTAGTTGTTTCTTTGGCGGCAGATTATTCTCACATTATGGCGCCAGCAACGACCACAGGTAAAAATTATATGCCTCGTGTTGCGGCATTACTCGATGTTGAACAGGTGTCGGATATTATCGCTGTTGAAAGCTCTGATACATTCAAGCGACCCATTTATGCAGGTAATGCGATAGCAACAGTACAGTCTGAGTACGCTAAAAAGGTTATAACAGTGCGTACCGCTGCATTTGATAAAGCTGACTTATCTGGTAACGCTGAATTAGTAAACATAGAAGCAGCTGCATCGACAGATCTTTCGACATTTGTAAGTCATGAATTAACCAAGTCAGAACGTCCAGAACTAACAGCGGCCAATGTCGTTATTTCGGGTGGTCGCGGTATGCAAAATGGTGATAACTTTAAACTGTTAGATGGTATTGCTGATAAACTTGGCGCTGCTATTGGTGCTTCTCGAGCTGCTGTTGATGCGGGTTTTGTACCGAATGATATGCAGGTTGGTCAAACTGGTAAGATAGTCGCGCCGGATCTATATATTGCAGTGGGGATTTCAGGGGCGATTCAACACCTTGCCGGAATGAAAGATTCAAAAGTTATTGTTGCTATCAATAAAGATCCTGAAGCACCAATCTTTCAAGTGGCTGATTATGGTTTAGAAGCAGATTTGTTTGAAGTTTTGCCGCAACTAGAAGCTGCATTATAAATTAACTTGCCTAGTCGCAGTGTCATTTACTCTGCTAAGTTGGTTTATTAAGGCCTGCACATAAGTGTCAGGCCTTTTTTATGCTCTTTTATTAGTGCGTTAGGGGTTTTATTATCGGGAGCACTTTGCACCCTAAAGCCAAACGGTTGGTAAAGTGATGTTAGTTCATTTGGGCAACTAAGCAGTAACCTAGCGTCACTTTTATTACACAATAAAGTTAATATCTGTTTGGCGATTCCGTAATGTCGATGCTCTGGGTCCACAAAAAGGCTTCTTAATACAAATTGACCTAGTTCGGGGTGGTCATAACTTTGGCAAGACTGCGCTTCAGACCTAGGTTTAATGTTAATACTTTTGTTGGTTGGTAAATAACAGCGTATTAATCCAGCTCCTATGATTTTGTCTCCATTATAACTGACTGCAACAAGGTCAGATTGATGGCAACTAACATTTAATTTGAAGGAACGGTAAAAGCGATTTACGGGTTTGAATGTTGTTCCCATCAATAAGTTGCTTTTGATATTTGTATTAGGCATAAAAAAAGCAGGCTAGACCTGCTCCTCTGAGGTGTGTTATTTATAAACCCACAATCTATAGATTACGGTATTACCACTTTTTCTTAGGGGCGAATAACTCGTCTAAATCATCTTTTTCGTCTTCAATTTTTTTCTTAACCGCTTTTGCGTTTGCCGACTTCAAATCAGAAGCAATCAGCTCTAAGCGTTCAGTTACATTTTTCTTACGAGCAACAATATAGTCGTCTGAATAGGGTTGAGCTTCCAATGTGGCAAGTGCTTTTTCAAAATATTGTCTAGCGGAGCCTGTCAAGCCATTAGTAATTGCAAGTTTTCCTCGCTTAATCTGAGATTCGACATTTATTTTGAGCTGTAATTTTTCAATTTTTTTGTCTTCTTGCATGAACAAATTGCTAGGTATACGCCCCTTACCATGTTCAGACCGAAGAATCGTGCGGTATTTTTTAATACCTTGGATCAGCGCAATCAGAAGTTTTTCATTGTCAGGTAATTCCGTATTTGAAACCTCCGCACTCGGAAAATCCCCAGCTGTGATTTTTTCTTTGATACTTTGAATGCGTGCTACAACATCCTTTTGACCGGGATTAGTTTCATTCATCCCTGTTAAAGCATGATGCACTCGGCGATAAAGTATAGAATAACCTTCATTGGAAATTGGTACACCAACCTCATTCATTATCGTTTCGTCGGTTTCTTCTATGATTGCTCTATATTTAGCCATCTCTTGTCGCTTCTCAGCTTCAAGTTTGTCTTTTTGTTGTTGCATTGTATTCGCTACAACCGCAATAATGACAAGCCCTATAATTAGCGCGACGATGATCGCAAATAGCATACCGCTTCCTCTGTTTCTATAATTATTAATCGAAGATATATAGATTACTATCTAATTTCATTGTTCATAGTAAACAATAATTGGGCATTAAGGTAGTGTTAATGTGAATACACTGCCGTCTAATTCCCCACCGTTTTCCAGTTGTATTTTGCCTACATTTCCATCTTGAATATGTTTAGCAGCAATAAGTTGGGCAAAATAAAGGCCCAATCCAGTCCGGCTCATAGTCATATTGAATGTACTCGGTGTCGGCACAAGTTTATCTAGCATATTTTCAGGATAACCAGCACCATCATCTAATATTTTTACAATTAATGTTTCACCTTGCTGAAAAGCTTTTACTTTAATTGAGGTTTTACAGTAACGCATCGCATTTACAAAAACGTCATTAAGTAAATTGGCAACTAGTTCATTGTCAAAATACCAGGCCAGCTCATCTTCTATTTCAAACTCGATGTTTAGTTTTCGGTTATCGATATACAATTCATTTTTTGCGACAAGTTCTTCGAGTATCTCATCAAGGTAATATTCGTCTATATTCAGCGGTAATGTGTCACAATCTTCACGGTATAAAGCTAGGATTTGTAATAAATTTGAATTTAATCTAGAGGCTTCGTAGTGGATCCCAGCGAGTTCTTGTGCTTCTTCTGCGCCTTTCTGCTCTAACTTATTACTTAAGTTTTCTATTGATTGAATGAGCAAACAAAGACTGTTTTTCATATCGTGAACCGATGATGCTAATACCGTTGAAAATTCAATTGTACGAGTTTGTTGAAGAGGTGCATTTGGATCCGCGATAGTCATTTATCGTAATTCTCTTTTAGTTGTTTAAACAAACGTTACCTTAATTATTGCACTTTGATGATAGGTCTTTGGTAATTTTATTCCATCAATTTTACTATCGTTATGTGATTTTTGTTGCAAATATTGCGTTCTTATTCCTAAAAAGTGCATAAAAATGAAGTTTTTTATAAAAAAATGCAATTCTTTATGGAATAAATTAACGAATATGTATATATTTTTCGAATAACGAAGGCCAAATAAGCAACAATTCAAATGAAATTACAGCAATTACGTTACATCGTCGAAGTAGAAAACCATAATTTAAATGTTTCAGCAACGGCAGAAAGCCTCTATACCTCTCAGCCAGGGATCAGCAAACAAGTTCGTATGTTAGAAGATGAGCTTGGTATTCAAATATTTGGTCGCAGTGGTAAGCATTTAACTCATGTGACACCAGCCGGTAAAGAAATAATTGATATTGCGCATGATATCTTGAGTAAAGTGGACAGTATAAAGTCAGTTGCGCGTGAGCACACCTTACCTGATCAAGGTAAGTTGAATGTTGCAACAACCCATACTCAAGCGCGTTACGCTTTGCCTGAAGTTATCAAAGGGTTTATGGCGAGGTTCCCAAAAGTGTCTTTGCATATGCATCAAGGTACGCCGTCACAAATTAGTGATGCTGCTGCAAAAGGAGAGGCCGATTTTGCAATTGCAACAGAAGCACTGCATTTATATAACGATTTGGTTATGTTGCCTTGTTATCACTGGAATCGCTCGATTGTCGTGAAAAAAGATCACCCTCTGGCGTTAAAAACTGAGCGTGTGACAATTGAAGATATCGCTCAATTTTCACTAGTAACTTATGTATTTGGTTTTACTGGCCGTTCTGAATTGGATAAAGCGTTTGCTAATAAAGGGCTCGAACCTAAAATCGTATTCACCGCAACCGATGCAGATGTCATTAAGACTTATGTGAGAATGGGGCTAGGAGTAGGTGTTGTCGCGACCATGGCAATCGATGACGATGATAGTGATTTAGTCGCAATTGATGCTGGACACATATTTGAAGCGTCAACAACTAAGATTGGGTTCCGCAAGGGCAGTTTCTTACGTACTTATATGTATGAATTTATTGAACGATTTGCGCCACACTTAACACGTGATGTTGTAGAAAGAGCCTGTTTATTAAGAAACCAAGAAGAAGTTGATAAGATGTTCGCAGATATGGATTTACCACTTAGGTAAGCCAATTTGTAAACAATAAAATACGGGATGCCAAAAACATCCCGTATTTTTTTTGCCTAAAATTTAGTGCAAACTCAATTTTACTCGCTATAACGTCACAAATAGTCCTGCAATAGCCGCACTTAATAGATTTGCTAATGTTGCTGCCATTACCGCTTTTAAGCCAAGTTCTGCGAGGTCGTGTCGTCTTTCTGGCGCCATACTGCCAATACCACCAATTAATATTGCGATTGAAGATAAGTTAGCAAATCCGCAGAGGCCAAACGTGATTATAACTTGAGTAATTTCACTTAATTGTTCTTTATGTTTGATAAAATCTAAGTAAGCAACAAACTCGTTTAATACAAGTTTTTGACCCAAGAAGCTTCCAGCAATGTGTGCTTCAGACCAAGGAATACCTAAAATAAAAGCAATAGGTGCAAACAAGTAACCAAGTATGAGTTGCAACGTAAGTTCATCAAAATCAAATAGTCCGCCAACCGCGCCTAAAATTCCATTTAATAAGCTTATCAACGCGATAAAAGCCATTAACATTGCGCCAATACTTAGCGCAAACTTCATACCTTCAGCGGCGCCATCGGCTGCTGCGTCAATAACATTAACATGGTTACTCGACGTTAAATTAAGCTCTTCTATATCGTTTTTAGGCACTTCCGTTTCTGGCATCATGATCTTAGCCATAAGTAAACCACCGGGAGCGGCCATAAAGCTTGCGGCAATGAGATATTTAAGTTCGATACCAATACCGGATAAACCAGCGATTATTGCACCAGCGACTGTCGCCATACCGCCTACCATTACGGCAAACAATTCTGATCGAGTCATTGTTTTTAAAAATGGTTTTACAACCAGTGGAGCTTCGGCTTGTCCAACGACAATATTTGCGGCGGCACACATGGACTCAGGTTTACTGGTTCGAGTGACATAACGTAACCCCCCACCAATAATACTAACTGCTTTACCCATTACACCTAAATAATAAAGCACCGCTATTAACGAGCTAAAAAAGACAATGACCGGAAGAATATGAACAGCAAAGATAAAGCCAAGACTCTTGCCACCAATTTGTTCACCGAACAAAAAGAGAATGCCGTCTTCTGCATAACTAAACACATTGTTTAATGTGCTCGAAACTGCCATAAGAATGTCTTTTCCAGGCTCCCAATAAAGAACCATTGCACCCAAACCAAACTGCAGTAAAAACGCACAAATGGTGGTTCGCTTACTAATAACCTTGCGGTTTGCTGAAAACAGAACTGCAATCGCTAATAATGTGGCGATCCCGAAAACACTTCGTAACCAATCGAATTCCACCAAAATACTCCAAATATTATGTTTTATTTTTCTAGTGGAGGATAATAAGTGGAAAAATCAGAGTTGCAATAGTTGAACCTAGATTCGACCAAATAAAGACTAAAATTAGTCATTTTATAAAAAGTATCGAAATATTATTCAAATTCTAGGACAATGCACTTGTTAACATAACTTTTATGTATTACTAATTTATTAAAATCTAAAATCAAGACACACTTCAACAATAACTACGGAATAGACATGAAACTATTTAAGAAAGCAACAATAGCTAATATTGTGCAAATAGCACTTTTAAGTACAGCTTCAAATATTGCTTTAGCTGCGGATAAAAAGGCTGAAGACGACGGCAAACTAGAGCGCATTACAGTTACAGCGCTAAAACGCACTCAATCTATTCAAGATGTGCCGGTGTCAATAGCGACCTTGTCAGGCGAAAAATTTGAAAATATGTTTTCTTCAGGCGATGACGTTTTAGCACTTGCTACAAAAGTACCAGGGTTATACGCTGAGTCATCAAACGGCCGTGTAGCGCCACGTTTTTATATGCGTGGACTTGGTAACACCGATTTTGATTTAGCTGCCTCTCAGCCAGTTTCTATTATTATGGATGACGTAGTAATGGAAAATGTAGTATTAAAAAGTTTTCCATTATTTGACGTCGACCAAGTTGAAGTGATCCGTGGCCCGCAGGGGACGTTATTTGGACGTAATACGACGGCCGGTATCATTAAATTTACAAGCCGTAAGCCAACAGACGATTTTGAAGCTTATGTAAGAGCCGGCGTAGGTAGCTATGGACTACAAAATTTTGAGGGCGCAGTTGGCGGTGGCTTAACTGAAGACCTAACAGCGCGCTTATCTGTGTTAAATCAATCTAAAGATGATTGGATCGAAAACGGTTTCACTGGCGAAAAAGACGCTATGGGTGGTCACTCTGACCAAGCGGTCCGCCTCCAAGTTGGATACAACCCAACCGATGCATTAGATATTTTGTTTAACTACCACACACGAACTCTAGAAGGGACTTCTTCTATATTTAGAGCCAACGTACTGACCCAAGGTAAGTCGGGCTTAAACAGCAATTACGACCGTGACAAAGTGTATTACGATAAAGGTGATAACAATCCACAGGAATATGATAATTCTGGCTGGAGCGTTAACGTAACCTATGATTTAGGTGCGATTACGCTTACTTCGATAACCGCTATGGAAATGGCGGATGGTCGAAGCTTAGGAGATATCGATGGTGGTGTCTTACGTAATGCCGATGGTTCGACGCCTAGTGATGTTGATTACGTTGAATACCAAGATGATTTTAACAATGACCTAATTTCGTATCCTGGATTTATTCCTTTTGATGCGATTACTGAAGATCAATTGAAAGACTTAGAGCAATTTACTCAAGAAATTCGTTTTAGCAGTAATACAACGAACCCGTTGTCTTGGCAAACTGGTGTGTACTTTTTTGATTCTTCATTTAGCGTAACGAGTATTGATGGCTTTTTTGGCGCAACTGAAGTCTTCCACGAAAATACAACTTGGGCGGTATTTGGCCAAACCACGTATCAATTATCTGATGAATTATCAGTAATTGGTGGCTTGCGTTATACCAAAGATAAAAAATCCCTTTCTGTTGGTAAACAAAACGAAGATGGTTTTGCCGTAATTATTGGTGCAGCGTCTATACAGGACTATGACGACGTTTCAGTATCCGATGGTCAATGGAGTTGGGAAGGCATGGCAAACTATAGAGTAAGCGAAGACGTGAGCCTATATGCCAGAATTTCTAACGGTTTCAGAGCACAATCTATCCAAGGCCGCGACATCGCATTTGAAGGTATGCCGTCTACCGCTAAAGCTGAGACAATTATGTCTTATGAAGCGGGTTTTAAATCAGATTTAATCGACAATACCTTGCGTTTAAACGGCGCTGTTTTTCAATATACTATTGACGACATTCAGTTAACGGCAGTGGGGGGCAATGGAAATAACATTGGTTTAACAAATGCTGGTCAAGGTACGGGACAAGGGTTTGAAGTCGATGCGGAATATCGCGTAACGGAAAATTTAGTTGTTACTGCGGGTTATTCATTAAATAAGACAGAACTCAAAGATAAGTCGTTAAGAATTGCAACATGTGGTTCAGGTGCGTGTACACCTACAGACGAAATTGATCCTGAAAACGGTGGTGCCATTGTTCATGGTAATCCATTCCCTAATGCACCAGAGTCTATATTTACAGCAACTGGTCGTTATACAGTTCCTATGGGGAATGAGGGCGAAGTGTTTTTCTATGGTGACTATGCGTACCAAGGTAAAACCAATCTCTTCATTTATGAAACCAAAGAGCATGTTACTGACGGTCAGTTTGAATTAGGCTTACGTGCTGGTTATATCAATTATGACATGGATTTCGAAATTGCTGTATTTGGTCGTAACATTACTGATGAAGATAACTTAAAAGCGGGTATCGACTTTAACAACAATACAGGTGTTGTTAACGAACCTGCTGTTTGGGGCATCGAGTTTAAGAAAAACTTCTATTAGTTCCGATAGCTAAGAACGAACGTCTATGTTTGTTCTTAGCTTTAGACATTAAAAAACCCGGTTAGCTAACCGGGTTTTTTTATTTGCGTTGAACAATCTTGAGGGCAATAAATATTATTTGTATTTATTCGCTTTTTTCAAAATTAAACAATCATTAACTTCATTGTATTTGTTGCGCCAATTGTTTCCATTTTGTCGCCATGAGTAACCATGACCAAGTCACCGTCATTTAACTTGCCTGCAGCTTTTAGCGAGTTTAATGCTTCACGTCCGTCTTCAACGGCATACTGTGTGGTATCAAACGAAAACGGATATACACCACGGTATAGTGCACAAAGGTTTAACGTTTTTTGATGACGAGATAATGCATAGATTGGAAGGCCAGATGAAATACGTGATAACAAACGAGCCATACCGCCAGATTCAGTCAATGCTATAATCGCTTTTATGCCAGTCATGTGGTTAGCTGCATACATCGTTGCCATCGCAATTGTTTCAGAGATATTGTCAAACTGAATATCAAGGCGGTGTTTTGAACTTAGTACGCTTGGGTGTTTTTCAGCTCCAACACAAACGTTTGCCATTGCTTGAACCGTTTCTAACGGGAAATCACCAGCGGCTGTTTCAGCAGATAACATTACGGCATCGGTACCATCTAAAACGGCGTTTGATACGTCCATAACTTCAGCACGTGTCGGCATTGGGCTCGAAATCATGCTTTCCATCATTTGAGTTGCTGTGATTACGGCTTTATTTAATTGACGTGAACGAGCGATAAGTTTTTTCTGAACACCGACTAATTCTGCGTCGCCAATTTCTACACCTAAGTCACCACGGGCAACCATGATTACGTCAGACGCTAAAATGATGTCATCAATTGCTTCATCAGTTGCTACCGTTTCTGCACGCTCAACTTTAGCGACGATACGTGGTTTAAAACCAGCTTCGTGAGCTAGTTTACGAGCGTAGTGTAAATCTTCGCCATTACGTGGAAATGAAACAGCAAGATATTCAACGTCAATCTTAGCCGCTGTCAAAATATCTTCTTTATCTTTTTCAGTTAGAGCAGGGGCCGTTAGACCACCACCTTTTCTGTTTATGCCTTTATTATTAGATAATGGCCCGGCAACCGTAACTTCAGTAAGAACCTTAGTACCTTCGATGCTTTCAACGACGAGTTGAACTCGACCGTCATCTAATAATAATAAATCACCTGGTTTAACGTCGTTTGGAAGCTCTTTGTAGTCAATACCAACTTGATGTTGGTCGCCTTCATCACGGCCAAGAGCAGCGTCAAGGATAAATTTGTCGCCTACTGCTAAGTGGATTTTAGTATCTTTAAATCGAGCTACTCGGATTTTTGGACCTTGAAGGTCACCCAAAATTGCAACATACGTATTTAATTTAGCAGCGATTGCACGAACTTTATTTGCGCGTTCAATATGGTCTTCTGCAGACCCATGCGAGAAGTTCATACGTACGGTATTTACGCCGGCCGCAATTATTTTTTCTAGTACGCCTTCTTTATCGGTTGCTGGACCAAGTGTTGAGACAATTTTGGTTCTTCGCAGTGCGTTAGCCATTCGGGGAAACTCCAATATGATTGAGTAGGAAAACTGTAATTAAATTACATTTTGAAAGATTTAAAAAAAATTACAAGGGGATAATGGTCGGATATGAATAAAAGTAACTAAATAAATGCAAAAAAGGCGATATTCATCGCCTTTTATTCATATTTTCAAAAAATTAATTGAAAGTTTCTTTCTTTTCGAAGCGTGATGACCGAAGTGAATCTTTAACTTTCTTTAAGTTGTCTCTAAACTTTGGTCCTCTGCGAAGGGTAAATCCCGTTGCTAATATATCGACAATAACCAAATGGGCTATTCGAGACGCCATCGGCATATATAGGTCTGTATCTTCAGGAACATCTGGACTTAAACAAATATTACACTCTTGAGCCAAAGGGCTGTCTTTAGCAGTAACTCCAATAACGGTTGCATCATTTTGGCGCGCTATTTCTGCAATTTCGACGAGCGGTTTTGTTCGACCGGTATGAGAGAATAAAACGACAACATCTCCCTCTGTGCAGTTCATGCAACTCATGCGCTGCATAACAATGTCTTCAAAACAATTTATTGGTACATTAAAACGGAAAAATTTATTTAATGCATCCTGTGCCACAGAAGCGGATGCACCTAAGCCAAAAAAGCTTATTTTTTTCGCCTGAGTTAAAATATCTACAGAGCGATTAATTTGAGAAATATCAATGCTCTTTCTGGCTGTATTTAATGAAGCCATAGTCGACTCGAATATTTTCGACGTATATTCTTCAGGGCCATCACCTTCATCAACATGACGATTAACATACGGTGTACCGTTTGCTAGGCCTTGCGCCAAATGCAATTTAAAATCTGGGAAACCTTTGGTGTCTAATCGACGACAAAAGCGGTTAACAGTAGGTTCACTCACATCGGCAATTTTCGCTAATGTTGCAATTGACGAATGAATTGCCTGCTCAGGATTATCGATAATGACTTCAGCCACTTTTCTTTCCGATTTACTGAACGTAGTTATCTGTAAGTTTATTTTCTCAAGAATATTCATTAAAAGCCCTCGTACTCACAACGTTGCAAAGGTAATATATTGTCTCAAAACAAATAGCTTTGACTAATATAAGCTTTATCAATTGTCAGTAGTAACTGTTGTTGATTACCTAATCTTATGTATCGCATTAGAAAGTAATTACTAATTAAAAACAACATTATTCGTCAAAAGTTTACTGGAAATGTAAAAAAATTACAAAATTACGGTTTACATGGGCTATATTAGTTAGTTAGCATTGCGAACATGTAGTTTAATTACAAATTGACCTAAAATTACAATAAACGGAGAATCTAATGGCACAAAAATTGAGCCACAAGCCATGTGATTTAGTACTTTTTGGTACCAAGGGTGACCTTGCACGCCGAAAATTAATACCATCATTATACCAATTAGAGGTTGCCGGACTGTTAGCTGCTGATACTCGTATTACGGGTGTTGCGCGCAACGAAATGACAACAGAAGAATATATCGAGCTGGTGACAACTAGTTTAGAGCGATTTGTTAAAGAAGGTGTAGATGAGGAAGCGAAAACTCGATTTGTCGCCCGTCTAAATTATTGTCAAATTGATATGAAATCACCAGAGCAATATAAAGCACTGTGTGAAGTTGTCGATTTAGAAAACCGCACTATGGTAAATTACTTCTCTACACCACCGTCAATTTTTGGTGACATTTGTAGTGGTCTTAATGCTGCTGGATTGGTCGTAGACGATACTCGTGTGGTTGTAGAAAAACCGATTGGTCACTGTTTAGAATCGTCTAAAGTAATTAATGATAAAATTGCTGAATATTTTAAAGAGTCACAAATCTATCGTATTGACCACTATTTAGGTAAAGAAACGGTTCTTAACCTTTTAGTATTGCGATTCGCGAATGCGATTTTTACCAACAATTGGGATCATGAATGTATTGATCATGTTCAAATCACCGTTGCAGAAGTTGTTGGTGTAGAAGGTCGTTGGGGCTATTACGATGACGCCGGCCAAATGCGAGACATGGTTCAAAACCATTTATTGCAAATTTTGTCATTGTTAGCGATGGAACCGCCAGTAGATATTAGTGCTGACAGTATTCGTGATGAGAAATTAAAAGTATTACGCGCACTTCGTCCAATTGACTCAAACAATTACCAAGAAAAAACCGTTCGCGGACAATACACTTCTGGTTTTGTTGAAGGTAAATCAGCACCGGGTTACTTGGAAGAAGAAGGGGCGAATACCCAAAGTACTACAGAAACGTTTGCGTCAATTCGTGTCGACATCGACAACTGGCGTTGGGCGGGCGTGCCATTTTACCTCAGAACGGGTAAACGTATGGCCAGCAAAGGTACCGAAATTGTTGTTCACTTTAAAGACTTGCCTCACAACATCTTTAAAGATACGTATAAGTCGTTGCCTGCAAACAAGTTGCTTATTCGTCTGCAACCAGATGAAGGTGTTGAAATACACTTGCTTAATAAAGTCCCTGGTCTGGGCGAAACAATGGAACTTCAAAATACCAAACTTGATTTAAGTTTCTCTGATACGTTTAAAAATGAACGTATTGCAGATGCCTATGAACGTTTAATTTTAGAAGCCATGTTAGGTAATCAATCACTCTTTGTGCGTCGCGACGAAGTTGAAGCTGCATGGAGTTGGGTTGACGGAATTTTAGATGCATGGAAAGGCTCAAATGAGCCACCTCGCCCTTATGCGGCCGGTTCTTGGGGTCCTGTTGCATCTATTGCAATGTTGGCTCGTGACGAAAGAGAATGGGACGAATAATGAAAGCAGAACTTAGAAAATTTCAAACGTCTGCTGAATTAAATGACGTTTTTGCACCAGAAATAGCGGCCAAGCTACAGGCGGGAATCGACCAAGATGGTCGCGCAAGTTTATTGGTATCGGGTGGCAGTACACCGCGACCTATGTTTGCCAAACTTAGCGAAATTGACATTGATTGGTCCAAAGTGGATATCGCTTTAGTTGATGACCGTTGGGTTAATACTGATGACAGTGCGTCAAATGAAAAAATGGCGTATGAAGCACTGTTAATTAATAAAGCCGCTTCGGCTAAGTTTTACGGTATGAAAACCGAACATGAAGATGCGTTTGCAGCAGTCTCGACCGTAACTACTAATCTAGCATCGTTAAAAAAACCGTTTGATATTGTTATTTTAGGCATGGGTGAAGACGGACATACAGCGTCTATCTTTCCATGTTGTGAACAATTAGATGAAGCGCTAACAACACAACAAATGATCATGGCGACTCAGCCAACAACAGCACCTCACCAACGTATGACATTTACTTTGTCTGCGTTGCTAAACTCAAAGCAGATTTATCTGCATTTAGTCGGTGAGAGTAAAGAAACGGTGCTTAATGAAGTTATAGGAATTAACGACATTAAAAAAGCACCAATAAAAGCATTCTTAAATCAATCTGATGTACCAATGTCGGTGATGTTAGCGACAACTAAATAGATTGATTTAACAAGGGAGAAAAAACATGAATCCAGTTATTCAAGAAGTAACAGACAGAATTATCGAACGCAGTCGAGATAGCCGTAAAGCTTATCTTGCTAAAATAGAAAAAGCCCGCTTGAAAGGTCCACATCGTGGCATCTTGTCATGCGGCAACTTAGCTCACGGCTTTGCCGCGTGCAGCACTGAAGAGAAAAAGGACCTAACGGCACTTACAAAAGCCAATATCGGTATTATTTCGTCGTACAACGACATGTTATCGGCCCACCAACCTTATGAAGTTTACCCAGACAAAATTAGAGCTGCGGTACAAAAAGTTGGTTCTGTAGCACAATTTGCAGGTGGTGTACCAGCCATGTGTGACGGTGTTACTCAGGGTCAACCTGGTATGGATTTAAGCTTAATGAGTCGTGATGTTATCGCGATGAGTGCCGCAATCGGTTTGTCTCACAATATGTTTGATGGTGCTGTGATGATGGGGATTTGTGACAAGATTGTCCCAGGCCTCGTTATGTCAGCATTAACATTTGGCCACCTGCCATTTATCTTTATCCCAGCAGGGCCAATGGAATCTGGAATTCCAAATAAAGAAAAAGCACGTGTACGCCAACTTTACGCTGAAGGTAAAGTAGGTCGTGACGAGTTATTAGAATCAGAATCAAAATCTTATCACTCTGCGGGTACTTGTACGTTCTACGGAACTGCTAACTCAAACCAATTGGTTGTCGAAGTGATGGGACTGCATTTACCAGGTTCATCATTTGTAAATCCAGGTACTGAACTTCGTGAAAAATTAACAGAAGCTGCGGCAATTCAAGCAACACGTATAACTGACCTTGGCACTGAATATCGTCCAATTGGTCACATCGTTGATGAAAAGTCAGTGGTTAACGGCATTGTGGCGTTATTGGCAACGGGTGGTTCAACGAACCACACTATGCATTTAGTAGCGATGGCGAAAGCGGCTGGCATTATCGTTAATTGGGACGATTTTGACGCGTTATCTTCAGCCACGCCACTTCTTACAAAAATCTATCCAAACGGCCAAGCTGATATCAATCACTTCCAAGCTGCTGGCGGTATGGCTTTGTTATTTAGAGAACTTCTAAACGGTGGATTAATTCATAACGATGTTAAGACTATTTGTGGTGAAGGCTTAGAAATTTACACTAAAGAGCCAGTTGTTCGTAACGGCGAACTTGAATGGATTGACGGCCCTACGAAGTCACTTGATGACGACGTAATTGCAACAGTTGAAAAACCATTTAAAGCTGACGGCGGTTTATGTGTACTAGAAGGTAACTTAGGTCGTGCGGTTATTAAAACATCGTCATTACGTGCCGGTAAAACGAAAGTGAAAGCACCTGCAGTTGTATTTGAAAGCCAGCACGATTTAGACGGCGCATTTAAAGCAGGCGAACTCGACAAAGATTGTGTTGTTGTTGTTCGTTATCAAGGCCCAAGAGCGGTTGGTATGCCTGAATTACATAAACTAACGCCACCTTTAGGTGTGTTACAGGACAAAGGCTTTAATGTTGCGCTAGTAACCGACGGTCGTATGTCTGGTGCATCAGGTAAAGTACCTGCGGCGATTCATTTGTACCCAGAAGCGTTAGATGGTGGATTAATTGCCAAAATCCAAGATGGTGACATTATTGAATTAAACGCCGATGAGAACATTATCCGCGTACATGTATCTGATGAAGAATTGGCTCAACGTCAACCATTCATAAAAGATCTTAAAGAAGAACGTGAAGCTATGGGTCGTGAGTTATTTAATGGTTTACGTCAAGTAATGACGACGCCAGAAGAAGGCGCTAGCTGCGTATTTCACGAAGCTTAAAAAGGAATAGTGATGACAATTCAAGCTTTAGTTGCTGATGTCGGTGGTACTAATATTCGATTAGCTGTGGCGAATTTAGAAGATTATTCACTGTCATTAATTAAAACGTATCAATGTGCCGATTTTGACAATATTGATGCCGCGATTAGCCAATATTTTGCTGAAACTGACTGCAAAATTGAGTTTGCCTGTATTGACGTCGCCACTGCTGTGGTGGGCGATCAGGTTAGTCTTACAAATAACCACTGGTCGTTTTCACAAAAAGCGATTAAAGCGCTATTTGGATTCAAAAAACTCATTATTATTAATGACTTTACTGCGATAGCGATGTCGGTTCCACATATCAGTGCTGATAAAAAAGTACAGATAGGCGGCGGTGAAGCACAGCCCAATAAGCCGATTGCAATTTATGGTGCAGGTACGGGACTGGGTGTAGCAAACTTAGTCCATAGCGGCGAAAAATGGATACCTTTGCCTGGTGAAGGTGGACATGTCGATTTTGCACCAATAGATGCGGACGAAATCACTATCTTGAAAGAATTGCAGAAAAAGTACGCACGCGTATCGGCCGAGCAGTTGTTATCTGGTTTGGGATTAGTTCAGATTTATCAGTCGTTGCAATCTGCACAGGGTCTTGCTGTTTCAAACGTTGATCCAGCTTATGTTAGTACAAGCGCATTAGAAGAAACCGATGAATTGGCAATAAAATCATTGCAGATATTTTGTCGTATATTGGGCAGTTTCGGCGGTAATTTAGCATTAACATTCGTAACGTTTGGTGGTGTTTATATCGCGGGCGGTATTGTTCCACGATTTATTGAATATGTGAAAAATAGTGATTTTAGAAGCCGTTTTGATACAAAAGGGCGCTTTAGTAAGCTAGTTGAAACTATTCCTGTTTATATTGTTACAGAAGATCAACCTGGTTTGATTGGCTGTGCAGCGTATTTGAAACAAGAACTTTAATTGAGTTCTTAACGTATTTGCCACCTTATTAGAGTGGCTCGAATTGAAAGTGAAAAGGATAAAATATGGCAGAACGTAATTGGTTAATGGATTCTTCTGAAGTATTTGCTGCTGGGCCAGTTGTTCCAGTTTTAGTAATAGAAAATGTAGAAGATGCAGTACCGATCGCTGAAGCGTTAATCGCCGGCGGGATCCGTGTTCTCGAAGTTACGCTTCGTACACCGGCTGCCCTAGACGTGATTAAAGCAATTGCAGACAATGTGCCAGAAGCCATTATTGGCGCGGGTACAGTAACTAATGCAGCACAACTTAAGCAAGTGACAGACGCTGGTGCAAAATTTGCTATTAGCCCAGGATTAACGCCTGAGTTGTTAGATGCTGGTAATGCGGGTTCTATTGCATTAATCCCAGGTATCGCCTCAATTTCTGAATTAATGGTTGGTCTAGATAAAGGCTATTCACACTTTAAATTCTTCCCAGCGGAAGCGTCTGGTGGTGTGCAATCATTAAAATCAATTGGCGGGCCTTTCCCTGCGGTACGTTTTTGCCCAACTGGTGGCATCAACCCTGGTAATTACCAGGACTACTTAGCACTTAGCAATGTAATGTGTTGTGGTGGTTCATGGTTGTGTCCAGACAATATCGTTAAAGAAAAACGTTGGGGTGAGATCACTAAATTAGCGGCGACGGCAGTTGCTGGTAAATAGTAATCGGTAAAGACAACTTCGTCTTAGAATTTAAAAAGCCTACTTTATGTAGGCTTTTTTCGTTTTAATTTTTAGTGTTTGCAAGTTTTTAAATTACCCGTACTAAGCTTAATCTACCGAATGTTTTGTTTTAACTTATGGGTTTTTCCTGGTGCTAATATAAACCCTTGAGTGTTGGCCATTTCAATACACACCATATTTAAATATCCGTTGTCGTCAAAGTCAGGTATATCTTTGGCCAATTCTTTCCAAGGGTTCCAGACAACGATAGAGTCGTGACCCGCGCCACTGATTAATCTAGTCGTCGTATTCGTCTTACAGGACAAATCAGGCTGATCCGTGACGTATACTCTGTCTACTGACTGATCTATTTTAATATCTGAGACTTGTTGCTTTGACTCTTTAGTCAGTTTGTCTACAAATTGGCAGTTATCTAACCCTATGATCTCAGTGTTATGGATATCGTCCACTCTAAAATAAGTATGAATTGCTTGAGAAAGGGGACGTGGCGTTTCACTGACGTTTGTCGTAACTAAGCTTATTTTTAATTTATTGGAAAATTTATATTCAACAAATACGTCTAAACCTAGTCTTTCTTTAAGTTCACTCGGCATAATAGGGGATAATCTAACGGTTAACGCTTTATCGTCACCTTCAACGAGAATCAATTCCCAATCAAGACTTCTGATATAACCATGTTGCGGTTCGCCTTCAAATTCGCCCGTTGCCGGACCAAACCAAGGCCAACAAAGCGGTACACCACCTCTTATAGGCTTTGAACCATCTAGTTTAGCACTGGTAGATAACCACAGCCATTGTTCTTGATTGGTTGGTTTAAACGCTAATAAGTGCCCTCCAAATTTACTGATCTGGGCAGTAAATCGCGGGTGTACCAAATCAAATATATCCGAAGCGTCTTTATTTTTTACCAACTTAATATACGGGTTATTCATTTATTCACCAAAATTGAAAACAAAAAAAGGTGGCTAAGGCCACCTTTTACAATCTTATACAATAATGTTTCTTAATTCAGAAAAATTATTTTGCAGTCATTAACTGAACTGCATTATCTAACATGCGGTTTGAGAAACCCCATTCGTTGTCGTACCAGCTCATAACTTTAACCAATCGACCAATTACTCGGGTTTCAGTTGCGTCAAAGTTTGAAGAGTATGCAATGTGATTGAAGTCAACAGAAACGAGAGGTTCGTCGTTCACTGCCAATACTTCCGCTAATGAACCGCCTTTTGCAACAGCGTTTCGGATAGCGTCGTTAACTTGTTCTGCTGTTACGTCTGTTTTAGAGATGAATGTTAAATCAACTAACGAAACATTAATTGTTGGAACACGAACCGCTAAACCGTCAACTTTACCAGCTAGTTCTGGAACCACTAGACCAACAGCCGCTGCCGCGCCTGTTTTAGTTGGGATCATAGACATTGCCGCTGCACGAGCACGACGCAAATCAGTGTGATATACATCGCTCAAACGTTGGTCATTGGTATAAGCATGAATTGTATTCATAAGCCCAGACTCGATACCAAATTCGTCATTTAAGATCTTAGCAAATGGTGCGAGACAGTTCGTTGTACAAGACGCATTTGAAATAACAGTCATGTCACTCGTAATCGTGTCTTCGTTTACGCCGTATACGATAGTCGCGTCAACATTTTTAGCCGGAGCTGAGATGATAACTTTTTTAGCGCCGGCATCTAAATGCGCACTTGCTGCTTCTTTAGACTGGAAAATACCCGTACATTCAAAAACAACATCAATTTCTTGCTCTGCCCAAGGCAAGTCAGCAGGGTTGCGTTCAGACGTCACGCTTATCACGTCACCGTTAACAACAATAGAGTCATCTGCCACTTCAACTTGAGCATTAAAACGGCCGTGTGCCGTGTCATATTTCAAAAGGTGAGCATTGATGCTGGCATCGCCAAGATCGTTTATTGCAACGATTTTAAGGTCATAATTTTTTTCTGATTCATATAACGCACGAAGAACGTTACGTCCGATACGGCCAAATCCGTTAATAGCTACGCGAATAGTCATAAAGCACCTATAGATAGTGTATTCAATTTACAAAGTTGTAATAAAATTACATTTATTTCTCCGTCATGTAAAGCTATTTGCTGTTATCAACGAATATTTTTTACGACATTACCCTATATCGTAAAAAAATAACCAAATCATCGTGTTTTAGTTGTTTATTAATACAGGTGTCATATTATTTACGTACTTAGTCGATAGCCTACTAACGAAATTTAGCAAGTTTTCTATATAAAAATGCCGCACTTATCTTATGCAAACGTATGTAGTGGTAATAGAAGCCAAAACGCTTTTATAGTTACAACCTGACTGGGTGGGAGTGAACATTTTTTTTGGGTCAAACTCCACAAACTCTCTTTAATTTCCATAGCATAGGAATGAGCATGAATGCATCATTAGTCGAACAACTTGTTCAGGCACGCGGTATAGAATCGGAATACACTGACGCATGGGGGACACGCGCAGTAATTAAACAAGAATCTAAAGAAAAAATTCTTGCAGCCATGGGATATCCAGTCCATGACGAAGCGGCATTAATTGAAAAAGTGAATGATGAGGCAGAACAAAGTTGGCTTTGTGTTGTCGAACCTGTAACTGTGGTTCGAACAGGTTCAGTGACCAGATTACTATTTAAATTACCAATCGATTTTGCCAATGATCCTTTGGTGTTAAAGATATCTCAGGGTAATCGCGTTATTCAAGAATTTGAATTTGTGGCTGTAGAGCAAGAACTTATCGCCGCTGTTGAGATCCGTGATGTCGAAATACAACAATATGCATTTGAATTTAACGAAGAACTTGATATGGGTTATTACAAAATCGAGTTATTTGAAAAAGGCGTAGAAGAGGCATTAGGCGAAGGAAAGTTAATTGTAGCGCCACAAGAATGTTATAAACAGCAAGCCTTAATTCAGGGTAAAAAAATGTGGGGCCCTAGTATTCAGCTTTACTGTGTACGTAGTGCTCGTAACTGGGGGGTAGGCGACTTCAATGACCTCAAAGTATTAATTGATAAAGTGGCAGACCGTGGAGCTGACTTTGTTGGTCTAAACCCAATTCATGCTTTGTACCCAAACAATGCTGACGCCTGTAGCCCTTATAGCCCGTCTTCTCGACGTTGGCTTAATGTTATTTATATCGATGTCCAGAGTGTTGTTGGCTTTAACGAGAGCAAAGACGTTCAAAAGCTAGTTGCATCTGACGATTTTATCGCGCAATTAAACTTAGCCAAGCAAACAAACGACGTTGATTATGGCTCTGTAATGGATCTTAAATTAAAAGCGTTAAAGCCGTTATATTCGTTTTTTGTAGCAAATGAAGTTTCTAAAAATACCAAAACGGCCAAAGCATTTGCGGACTTTAAACAGCTTGGTGGCGATAGCTTAAAGCAAATGGCAACCTTTGACGCCATTCAAGACTCTTTTAAAGCCGAAGGTAAATTTATCGGCGACAATTGGGGATGGCCTGTGTGGCCGGAAGGTTTCCGTGATTATGATTCTGAAGATGTGAAATCATTTGCAAAAGCACATAGTGATTTAGTCGATTTTTATATGTATCTGCAATTTGTAGCAGCGCAACAATTAGAAGATGTCGATCAACTGGCCAAAGCCAAAGGTATGGCGATTGGCACTTATCGAGATTTAGCCGTAGGGGTTAGCGAAGGTTCGACAGAAATTTGGGCAAATAAAGATTTGTATCGTACAGACGCATCGGTTGGTGCTCCGCCAGATGTATTAGGCCCGCTCGGCCAAAATTGGGGTTTACCACCAATGGATCCCGTACGACTTTATCAACAAGCCTACCAGCCAATTATTGATTTATTTAGAGCCAATATGCATGCTTGTGGTGCGCTTAGAATCGACCACGTAATGGCATTATTGAGATTGTGGTGGGTTCCGGCGGGTGAGTCAGCGAAAGAGGGCACTTATGTTTATTACCCGGTTGATGATTTATTAGCAATATTGGCGTTAGAAAGCCATTTAAATAAATGTTCAATCATTGGTGAAGACCTAGGTACTGTGCCAGACAATATCGTAGGCAAGTTAAAAGAAAATGGTATTCACTCTTATAAAGTGTTTTTCTTTGAGCAGGCCGAGGATGGCGGTTTCTACTCGCCAAAACATTATGTTGAACAAGCAATGGCAACGTTGACGACACATGATATGCCAACCCTCATTGGCTATTGGCACTGTAAAGATTTAGAACTTGGTCAACAACTTGGACTATACGAAGGTGAAGAACTCATCAAAAATTTATATGCTGACCGTATACATGCCAAACAATGTATTTTAGATAGTTTACATGGACATAATTCTTTGCCAGAAGAAATTGGGAAAGATGCGAATGAAGTGCCGATGACACAAGCATTGAACTACGGCATGCAAATTCATATGGCTAAAGGGGCCTCTGCTCTGTTAAGTTTACAGTTAGAAGACTGGTTACAGATGGACATGCCGGTGAATATTCCAGGTACAAGTTCAGAATATCCAAATTGGCGACGTAAGCTCAGTACTAACTTAGAAGACATATTTTCTATCAATGAAATAAATCATCTAACAAATGAACTGACAAAAGCTCGACAATCAGCGTCTTAGGATGGTAAAAAATAAGAAGTGAAATTAATATTTTAGGTATTTATTTTAGTCAATGGATAAAAAGTTATTAATTGACTCGAATAGGGACTAACGAATACTGTAATTTAAAGCATCGTCTAAGGTGGTAAATGCCTTAGACGATGTTTCGCATTTAGAATTTTGTTAAGGAATAAATATGCAACAACCGAATGCCTTGGTAAATCGACTTAATCAAGCTAACGTAACCTTTCCATTTGAACATCTTGGTATGCAACCAGGCGACAACAATAAAGGCATTATGCTTCGAGTATGGCAACCTAAGGCAAGTAAGGTAGTGGTATTAGATGTAAAAACTGGCAAAAATTTAGGCGAATTGGTCGAAGTTAAAAACGGCTTGTTTGAAAAACAGTTTCCTCGAAGAAAAAATTACTTTAATTACAAGCTAGTTGCGACTGTTGATAACGTAGAAAAAGAAATTAACGACCCTTATTTTTATAAGGATGAGGCGTATCATGCTGTTCATTATTTGGCGACAGCCGCCGAAAACATATATCAACAACTCGGTGCACAATTAATCACATTAGAAAACGGCGTATCTGCGACACGTTTTGCCGTATTCGCTCCAAATGCCATGAGTTGTAGCTTAATAGGCGATTTCAATGAATGGGATGGTCGTATTTTACCAATGCAAAAAACCGATTGTGGGCATTTTGTATTAGTCGTACCGGGTGTTGTTGCAGGCGATAAGTATAAGTTTGAATTAAAAGATGCGCATGGGCATAGTCTTCCACATAAAGCCGATCCTGTTGGCTTTAGCCATGATCAATACCCATCATTTGCCTCTGTAGTTTATGACCATAATCAATACCAATGGCAAGACAGCTCTTGGATGTCTAAACCGAAACAAAATGTTTACCGTCAACCGATGTCAATTTATGAGGTTCATTTAGGCTCGTGGCGGACTAAAATTATTGACGGTGAACAGGTTTCGCTTTCTTATCAAGAAATGGCACAGGAACTTATTCCCTACTTAAAAGATATGGGATACACCCATTTAGAAGTGTTGCCAGTAACTGAGTTTCCATTTAATGGTTCTTGGGGCTATCAACCAACCGGTCTATTTGCACCAACTTCACGATTTGGTGACCCAGACGATTTCAAAGCGTTTGTAGACGAGTGTCACAAAAATGATATCGGGGTCATCGTTGATTGGGTTCCGGCTCATTTTCCAGAAGACGCCCATGGATTAGCTCGATTTGACGGCTCTAATGTCTACGAATACGAAGACCCACGTCGCGGTTGGCACCCTGATTGGAACTCATGTATTTATGACTATGGTAAAGACACAGTCAGACAGTTTTTAGTTGCAAGCGCTTTGTATTGGGTTGACAAGTTTCATATTGATGGACTGCGTGTTGATGCGGTTGCGTCTATGTTGTATTGGGATTATTCACGTAATGAAGGTGAATGGATACCAAATGTTGACGGCGGGAATCATAATTACGAAGCAATAAGTTTGTTGCGTTGGATGAATGACGATGTTCATGCCAAATTCCCACATGCAATGACCATTGCAGAAGAGTCAACATCGTTTGCTGGCGTGTCTAAACCGTCAGAACATGGTGGGTTAGGCTTTGACTTTAAGTGGAATATGGGGTGGATGCACGACTCGCTAAATTACATATCTAAAGATCCGTCGTACCGTCGTTATCACCACAATGATATTACGTTTGCAATGGTGTATAACTACGACGAACATTTTGTCTTGCCGATTTCCCATGATGAAGTGGTTCATGGCAAAGGTTCACTAGTGGGTAAAATGCCTGGGGATGAATGGCAACAGTCGGCGAATCTTCGTTGTTACGCTTCGTTTATGTATGCTCACCCAGGTAAAAAACTAAACTTTATGGGGAATGAAATTGGTCAATGCGAAGAATGGAACCACAATCAAAGTTTAAGTTGGCATGTTTTAGAGTTTGATAAACATTCGGGTATGCAAAACTTATATCGTGATTTGAACAAATTGTATCGTAGCGAGACCGCGCTTCATGAATTAGATCATGAACATGGCGGTTTCCAATGGCTTGATCATTCTGACGCTGAACACAGTGTCGTGTCATTTATGCGTACAGATAGCAAAGGCGAGAACATAATTGTAATCTCCAACTTTACGCCTATTCCTAGAAACAACTATCGCGTTGGTGTCGCTCAAGCGGGCGAATATAAAGTGATATTTAACTCTGACAGTGAGTATTACTGGGGAAGTAACTATTCAGCGGGTGAACCGCTAAATTCTGAACCACAGTTATGGCACGATAAGGCAAATAGTCTACTTGTTAATTTGCCACCTTTGAGCACCATCTTTTTAAAATTAAAGTAAATGATTTGCCGTTTTAACGGCAAGTCTGAATGACTACCACAACAACTAAATGGTTACTATGGCTCAAACTAAACAATTTTCACCTCAAACGGGCAGCCCTTGCCCGCTTGGAGTGAGCTGGCAAGCAGAGAAACTAAACATCGCAGTCTTCGCATCTGATGCGACGCAATTATTTATTCATTTTTTCTTACCTGATACTGAAGAGGAAGTGGCTGTAGTTGAATTGGCCCACCGCACCGGCAAAGTATTTCATGCCGAATTTTTGGGGGTAAATAGTGACTGGTTATATGCAGTACAAGCGATACAAAAAGACGAGAATAAGGGCAAGCAAGTTAATGACAAATTGCTTATCGACCCATATTCAAAGGGGATAAATCGTCCTGTTATTTGGAATAAAAGTCTGTATGAAGAAAATAGTCCATTTTTCATTCCTAAATCTACTCTCAAATCGCCTGATTTTGATTGGCAAGGGGTGACAAAGCCAAAAACCCCTCGCGAAGAAACCATATTATATGAGACACACGTAAAAGGATTTACACAACTCAATGAGTTAGTCCCTGAAGAAAATAGAGGTACATATCTAGGGCTATGCGATCCTAATGTAATCAACCATATTAAATCATTAGGGGTTACCAGTGTGCAGTTAATGCCAGTGTTTTCCTATATGTCGGAGCCCCGACTTGAGGACCTGGAACTAACTAACTATTGGGGATACAACCCAATAAATTTCTTTGCTCCAGATCCAAGATACGCCAAACATAACGCGGTTGTCGAGTTTAAAACCTTAGTTAGAACTTTCCACGAAAATGGTTTGGAAGTCATTTTAGATGTGGTCTATAACCATACTGCCGAAGCGGGTAAAGATGGCGCTGTTCTGAGTTTTAGAGGGTTAGCTGAATTCGACTTTTACCTTATGACTTACGATGATTATTGCTTAGACTACGCCAATTATACCGGTTGTGGCAACACAGTTAATTGTGACAGCGACTTCAGTTTACGTATGATCATGGACTCACTTCGTTATTGGTTAACTGAAATGCAGGTAGACGGATTTCGATTTGATCTTGCGGCAACTATGGGCCGAAATGGTGAGCGATTTAATCGTAAATCGGCATTGTTCAAAGCCATCGCTCAAGATCCTATTGTTGGTCAATGTAAATTAATTGCTGAACCTTGGGATATTGGGCCAGAAGGCTATCAATTAGGTAACTTCCCCGCTTATTGGAATGAATGTAACGATAAATATCGCGACGGTATTCGCAAGTTTTGGAACGGTGAGAAAGGCCTAGTACCTGAAGTTGCGAGTCGAATATTAGGATCGCGAGATGTATTTCGTAAAGGAAAACGAAGTCAACTTTCGTCAGTAAACTACATTTGTTACCACGATGGATTTACGTTACAAGATTTAGTGAGTTACGACCATCGCCACAATTTAGCTAATTTAGAAAATAACCGTGATGGACATGGCGCTAATTTTTCTAAAAATTATGGCGTAGAAGGGCCAACATCTGAATTTGCAATTGTTGATAAACGCGAATTACATAAACGCAATTTAGTTGCGACCTTACTCTTCTCACAAGGGATCCCCCACCTTTTAGCTGGTGATGAGTTAAGTCGTACACAAAACGGCAACAACAACGCTTATTGTCAAGACAACGAAATTAGTTGGGTGAATTGGTCAATTGACAGTCGTCAATCGGCATTTTTACAATTTATGAAACGTTGTATCGAAATTAGAAAGCGCTTCTCTGTGTTAAAACATTGTTTTCTGCCGGATGATAATTTTGAACACAGCACTTATCATCATAAAGTCAGTTGGATAAGGCCAGATGGCGAAGAGAAACGGATTGAAGATTGGCACAATCATTATAATCAATGCCTGGGTTTACTCGTTGCTGACGAAGATAAATGTTACCAACTGTTATTGATCTTTAATTCGTCAAATAAAGACGTTGGTTATAACGTGCCAGACGGGCTCACTAAAACATTAGTAATAGATACGTCTAAACCTTATGCTGACGAACATGTTTCGGTCGGAACAACGTTATACAAACAAAATGCAAATAGCTTGAGTTTGTGGAAAATCGACTACGATAATTGTGTTATTGGTCAAAAGTCTCAAACAGCCTAATTCGTTTTTAAGGTTTAAAGTGACCTTTAAACCTGTGCCGGATAGTTAACTTTAATATTGGAATTTGTTCCTTTGTATAATTAATTGTTCTTGACGGTATGAATGGAAGGATAGTTTTTGTATAATCCGCGCCAAATTTCAGGCTATGCCGAATTTGGTTCGGATTAAGAGGCGACGTAAAATGTCAGACCAAGAAATATTGTGTGATGTAGGTTTTATTGGCCTAGGTGTGATGGGCAAAAATTTAGCTTTAAACCTAGCAGATAATGGTTACAAAATTGCTGCATTCGACTTAGACACAGACAAAGTTAATGACGCAATAAAACAAGATGAAGTCGAACGAGGTGAAAACCCTCAGCGTATTTTTCCTTGTACCTCTTATACCGAACTATTAGCAAAACTAAAATCCCCTCATTTAATAATGTTATCTGTACCAGCAGGCAAGCCAGTTGATGACGTCTGTCATAAACTTATCGACGCCGGTATACAAGCCGACGATATTGTTGTTGATACTGGCAATAGCTTATGGACTGACACAGTTCAACGCGAAAAAGATTTTGAAGGTAAGCTTTTATTCTTTTCTACTGCGGTTTCGGGTGGAGAAGTTGGCGCGCGCTTTGGTGCTTCATTGATGCCAAGTGGTGACCGATATGCATGGACTCGCATAGCACCTATGTTAAAAGCCATTGCCGCTAAAGTAGACTCTACTACCGGTAAGCCAATTGAACGTTTCGAACCAGGAAATCCAGTGTTAGAAGGCGAGCCTTGTGCCACTTATATCGGTGGAACCGGCAGTGGTCACTATGTGAAAATGGTCCACAATGGTATTGAATATGCTGATATGCAGTTAATTTGCGAAGCCTATAATATCATGCGAACTGGTTTGGATATGCAACCTAGTGAAATCGCCAAGATTTTTAGAGATTGGAATAAAGGCGAATTAAATAGTTACCTAATTGAGATCAGTGCAGAAGTTTTAGAGCACATTGACCCTGAAACACAATTGCCTTTGGTCGATATTATTTTGGATCAAGCAGGTCAAAAGGGGACTGGACTATGGACTGCGGTTAGTTCACTGCAAATCGGTGCCCCTTCACCAACCATTACATCAGCTGTCTATGCACGCGCTCTGTCGACATTAAAAGAAGATAGAGTAAAGGCATCAACGATTTTGGCTGGTCCTGATATTTCAACAATGAATTTAGATAAAGACACGGTTATTAGAGAACTACACGACGCTTTGTACTGTTCTAAAATATGTGCTTATGCTCAAGGTTTCCAACTTATGAGTATGGCCGCTAAAGAATATGAATGGAGTTTAGATTTTGCAGGCATAGCTAAAATTTGGCGTGCTGGTTGTATTATTAGAGCTGTTTTTCTTCAGTCGATCACTGAAGCTTATCAACGTGATGAAGACTTAACCAACTTGTTAATGGACCCGTTTTTTTCTGAACAAATATCTAAGTTTCAATCTAATTGGCGTAGAACTGTAGCAAACTCAACTATGATGGGCATTCCGGTTGGAGGATTTTCATCCGCTTTAGCTTATTATGATTCTTATCGTAGCGCGGTATTACCTGCTAATTTGTTGCAAGGGCAACGAGACTTTTTTGGGGCGCATACTTTTGCACGCACAGATAAAGCCGCTGGCAAAAAATACCATGTCGAATGGAGTCATAAAGATCGACCCATCGTAAAAATATAATACGAAAAAACCACATCTCAGTATGTGGTTTTTTTATGTCTATACTAAACTAACGTTTCGATTAAGCAGGAGTGACAAATGTCAAAAATAGTAAAAACCGATGAACAGTGGCTGGAACAACTTGGTCCAGAAGCATTTAAAGTGACGCGGAAAAAAGGAACGGAGTATCCAGGTACAGGCAAATTTTTAAACCACAGTGAAAAAGGCCTTTATGTTTGTACATGTTGCCAAGCACCTTTGTTTACTTTTGATTCAAAATTTAATGCCCACTGTGGTTGGCCTGCATTTGACCAAAGCATTGACGGGGCCGTCGAATATATTAAGGACCACTCAAATGGCATGACCCGAATTGAAATATTGTGCACTAATTGCGATTCCCATTTAGGACACATTTTTGATGACGGCCCGACAGAAACTGGTAAGCGGTATTGTGTTAATTCTTTGTCACTTTCTTTTATTCCGTCTTAGGGGGCTTACATATTCAGGCGGATCTGCCTATAAAGCATGAAGCGACTCCGTTTTTGCCAATTTATAAAAGATAAACAATAGTCACGTTGTTCAGTTAATTGTCATTTTTGTTGTTAGGTGTGTAATAGTACAAAATAACTTTCATGTTTTGGTTTGTTCCTTTACAATGTGTTCGTTTTTTAGGTGCTTTACATCTAGTTATCCCGCAACGTTAATTAATTGAAGGTAGAAAGAATGACTTTAACTCCAGAACAGCAATATCAACAAAGTTGGTTAGTGCGACAAGAATTTGCAGAACGTATGCAACCGCTTATTGGTATGTTGTATCGTAATCGTGGTATTGAAATTTGCGTCTATGGTCGTCCACTTGTCTCTGCTTCTACAATTGATGTTATCAAAGCACATAAAACAGTTTCTAAATATGAAGACCACAAGTTAAGACTTAAAGAAAGCTTTGAGTTTTTAGAAATCATTAACAATCTTAATTTGAATCCTGCAAAAGTAGACCTTGGTAAATTAGCCTACGGTTATTTATTTAAAAACGCCGGGGAAGGGCTTACAAAAGAAGCGTATTTAAAACGAGAATTAGCACTTGTATTAGATCAGCCACCGGCTGAAAAACCGCAGGATGTTGTGCTCTATGGTTTTGGTCGTATCGGTCGTTTACTGGCTCGATTGCTTATTGAAAAAAATGGTCCTAACGCTAATTTACGTTTACGTGCAATTGTTGTTCGTGGTGGTAAAGACGGGGATTTAGAAAAACGTGCCAGTTTATTACGCCGCGACTCAGTTCACGGACCATTTAACGGCAGCATTACCGTTGACGCAAAAGCAAATGTAATAAAAGCAAATGGTGCTTATATTCAGGTTATATATGCCAACTCACCAGATGAAGTTGATTATACTAAATATGGAATTAGTAATGCCTTAATCGTAGATAATACGGGTATTTGGAAAGACGAAGATGGACTTGGCCTTCATCTTAAATCCAAAGGCGCAGCAAAAGTATTGTTAACAGCCCCTGCGGGCGGGAAAATTAAAAACATTGTTTATGGTGTAAACCATTTAGATGTTTTAAAAGACGATAAAATTGTTTGTGCCGCAAGTTGTACAACAAATGCAATAACACCGGTGTTAAAAGCGTTAAATGATGAATATGGCATAAACAACGGTCATGTTGAAACGGTCCATTCTTATACAAATGACCAAAACCTAATTGATAACTTCCATAAAGCTGAACGACGTGGCAGAGCCGCAGCGCTAAATATGGTATTAACGTCTACTGGAGCGGCTAAAGCTGTGTCTAAGGCGTTACCTGAATTAGAAGGTAAATTGACTGGCAATGCGATTCGCGTCCCAACCCCGAACGTATCAATGGCTATAATGAACCTTAATTTAGACCGCGAAACGTCGGTAAAAGAATTAAATGAGCATTTACTCGATGTCGCTTTACATTCTGATTTACGTGACCAAATTGATTTCACGAGCTCAACCGAAATCGTTTCTACCGATTTAGTGGGCAATCGATACGCAGGTGTTATTGATTCAAGAGCGACGATTGTCGATGGAAATCGCGCTGTATTGTATGTTTGGTATGACAATGAATTTGGGTACAGTTGCCAAGTTGTACGTGTCATGCAACAAATGGCAGGTATTCAATACCCATCACTCCCTGTTTAAAAACAAAAACAATTTTAAAAAGGTCACTAAAATCAGTGACCTTTTTTTGTTTTTTGGTTAATCTTCCAAACAAATCTTTTAAGACTTTGAGTTATTTTGAGAAAATATATGATTGATGTCAGATCATCCTTGTTGTTATCGACATTATTGGTTGCCCCCTTTGCTCACGCCAAACAAGACAATAGCGATTTATTCACGTTATCAATAGAAGAATTATTGCAAGTTGAAACGAGTGTCGCAGGATTTAGCTCCGAGTTAATTGCGGGATCTCCTTCTGTGGTTACCGTATTTTCTAGTGGTGATATTCAGGCATATGGTGTCGACAATCTTTATGACTTAATGAACTTTGTACCGGGTTTTCAAACTACAGTAGGGGAGAAAGTTGGGGCTCAATCAAAGTTACAATCTAGAGGCGTCTATCTCGACAACGGCTATGTGTTGGTCATGATAGATGGTGTGCGAATTAACGAAGTTTCATTTGGTAAAGCAAGTGTATATACCCCTTTCATTAATTTGGAAACGGCCGAGAAGGTAGAAATAATACGCGGTCCAGGATCGGCTAAATATGGCAGCAATGCATTCTTAGGCGTGATTAATATTGTAACAAAAAAGGATGATCACTTGGCTGCAGGGATCGGTAGCAATGGCCAATCACGTTTTAGCTTTGGATTAACTGAATCTTTATTTAATGGCACGCTTGCCGCAAATTTTTCGTTTTTAGAAGCTGATGGTCAGAAATTCATCATTAGCGACCAACAAACGTTAAACGATGTTGAAACCCGTAATCCATATGAACATCAGCAGATGGCAATCAATTGGTCAAATGCCAATTTTGAACTCGGTTACCGAAAAGATAGTCATAAACAAGATGGGTTTATTAACCTCAATGGTTATCATCCACTTAACTATTATCTTTCTGAAAACCAATATTGGTATGGTAAAACGCAGTATTCATTTAATCCTAAGACCCAATTAAGTGCACAATTAGAATATGCCGATCATTTAATCGAGTCCGCTGGCTTTATTGAATCATCGGGAATTGCACCATTTAGCCATGATGTCCTCCAAGGGCCTTACTGGGGAACTGACCGCTATGCGCTACAGGCTAATATCAGTCACCAATATAGTGAAAGTTTAGAATTTAGTGTAGGCGTTGAAGTTCAGCGAGAATCCCAAGTAAAAGCCGGTGTGGTAACCACGCACGTTACAGATGATGGCCAATCAACAAGTCCTGCAATTGACGCGCATTACCAAAATGGTTTGATCAAATTATCTGAACTAGGTGATTTTGAAGGCTTAAAAGACTCAATAACAAGCCGCGCATGGTTTGGTGAATTACAATGGCAAATCGATGACCAGCAAAAAGTATTTATAGGTGGTCGCTATGAAAATTATAATAGTGCCGGTGATGCTTTTTCACCTCGTATTGCTTACATTAGAAAATTAGACCAACAGCATCAAATAAAAGCTATTTATTCGCAGGCATTTAGAGCCCCCGTGACTAATGAATTGTATTCAAACGACGGTGTAACAGTTGGCAATTCAACACTAAAACCAGAATTAGTTGAAACGTCTGAGTTACAATGGCTAATGACAAATGACAAGTTCATGTTAGAAACCACCTTGTTCCATACAAAAATGACTGATTTAATTGTTTATCAAGAGCTTCCAAGTAATCAACGATTTACCTTCTTTAACAGCGGCAGTACTGAATTAAATGGTATTGAATTGTTAAGTAATGTGGATATAGCCCCAAATCTCTCCGCCAGAGCTTCCTATACGCATATATTTAGCGATACAGTAAATGCTCAGTACGATCATTTTGCAACGGCAAGTCTTTTTTGGAGCAATGAGAAGTGGCGTTCAAATGTACATGTCATTTATCGCCCTGCAAGTTCTATAAGTCAGGGTTTTACCGATGGTAACGAGCAATATTTCTCTGAAACTAGTCAATTTATTGTAAACCTTTCTTTGCATTATCAGATGGGTCGCAACTTATCTTTCCAATTTGCAGTAGAAAACCTAAACGACAATCAATATAACGGTTATGAACCTCGTCAATCACTTAATGACTTTGGGGTTCCACAGCCTAGAAGACAAATGAGTATAAATGCACGTTACGCATTTTAACTGTAATAATAGTCAGACTCGAACGGTCTTGTAGAGTGACGTTGTTATGAGGTTAAAAATGTTTAAAAATATACTTACTCAAATTGTAGTTGTGTTCCTTGTATTTAATCTAGTGAGTACGATACGAGAGACATCGTTGCTTAGCTATGATGAAACTGTTCCTGGGTTCATCATGCCAACAGTCAAGGGCACGACGGTTAATTCTGAGCAGTTAAAAGGTAAGCCTACGCTTATTTATTTTTGGGCCCCTTGGTGCAGTGTTTGCAATATTAGCCTACCAAATCTTCAAGACTTTTATCGTGATTATGGAAGCGAAATTAATATTGTTTCTGTGGTATTAAGCTACCAACAAATTGAAGATGTTCACATGAAGATCATTAAGCATAAGTTGGACTTTCCAGTTTTACTCGGAACAAACGAAGTTGCAGATGAGTTTAATATCACTGGATTTCCGACGTATTATTTACTGGATGCGGATCAAAAAGTCGTATCTAAATCGCTTGGCTATTCATCTGAATTGGGAATGCGGCTAAGAGCGTTGATTTTATAAACATTGATCACCTAGATCACCAAGATCCTATGGTTAAAACTAGATAGAATATGATAACCTCATCTAGGTTTAACAAATTGGTGAAATATAATGAAAATAAGCAGTAATTTTGACAGCGGAAATATTGAAGTTGTCCGTTTAGAGTCTGCAACTGATATCCAGTTAAATATAAAGAAAGACAATAATTCTGATTTTTATCAATGGTTTCATTTTAAACTTGAAACTTCAGCTGGTGAAGAACATACAATTAAAATATTGAATGCTCAACAGTCAGCCTACCCAGAAGGTTGGAAAGATTATAATGTTATGGCCTCATATGACCGTAACACTTGGTTCAGAGTCGACACTGATTATGATGATGGACCACTCGTTATTAACCATATCCCTGAATTTGACCACGTATTTTACGCCTATTTTGTACCATATTCCTACGAACGACATTTAGATCTAATCCACAGCGCACAATTAAATCCCAACACGCAATTAACGACTCTAGGTCAAACCATCGATGGTCGCGATATTTCGGTTATCCAAGTCGGTGAACCCGCAGAACACAAAAAATCAATTTGGATCACCGCACGTCAACATCCTGGCGAATCGATGGCCGAATGGTATGTTGAAGGCCTGTTAGAACGTTTATTTGATTTAGACGATGCAACGTCTCGACTTTTACAGCAAAAAGCTGTGTTTTATATCGTCCCAAATATGAACCCAGATGGCTCGGTAAGAGGGCACTTAAGAACAAATGCCAATGGCGTTAACTTAAACCGAGAATGGCTAACACCAAGTAAAGAAAATAGCCCAGAAGTTTATTACGTTCGCGAACACATGTTATCTACAGGTGTTGATATGTTTTTAGATATTCATGGCGATGAAGCAATTCCATACAATTTTGTGGCCGGTTGTGAAGGTATTGAAAGTTACGACCAGAAACACAGAGACCTTGAAACTCTGTTTAAACAATCTTATGCCGCAGTGACACCTGAATTCCAAGATGAATTTGGGTATCCAAAAGATGAACCTGGCCAAGCGCTTAAAACGGTGGGTTCAGCTTGGGTAGGTGAACAATTTAAGTGTTTAGCCTACACGGTTGAGATGCCATTTAAAGATCACAACAATGCACCAGATGTCGACTATGGTTGGAACGATGTTCGTTCAGCTAAATTTGGCGCAGATGTATTAACAGCAATTTTAGCTGTAGTTGATACGTTACGATAATAATTACCCTACACTGCGCGGTAATCAATAAAAATAACGCCGCGCATTAATTAAAACAATAACAACAAAAAGGAACAAACAGTGACGGCTTTTAATGACCTACTTGTTTTTCTAGATAGTATTTTAGGCAGCTCGCCTTGGTTTCCGTATGTGTTACTCGGTACGGGTGTTTTTTTCACGCTATATTTAAAATTCCCGCAAATTCGTTATTTTAAACATGCATGGAAAGTAGTTACCGGTAAGTACGACAAAAAAGGTGCGGAAGGTGATACAAATCATTTCCAAGCATTAGCAACGGCTCTATCGGGTACCGTCGGTACTGGTAATATCGGTGGTGTTGCTTTAGCACTTTCCATCGGTGGGCCTGCGGCTCTATTTTGGATGTGGATGACTGCCTTTTTTGGTATGACAACTAAGTTTGTTGAAGTAACCATGTCTCATAAATATCGTGTGAAAACTGAAGACGGTACTATGTCTGGTGGCCCAATGTATTATATGGACCGCCGTTTAAACATGAAATGGTTAGCTGTGTTATTCGCCGTTGCAACGGTTATCAGCTCATTTGGTACAGGCAGCCTGCCACAAATTAATAACATTGCCGTTTCAATGCACGACTCATTTGGTATTGACCATATGGTTACAGGTGGTGTTCTTGCGATTCTATTAGCGCTAGTTATCTTAGGCGGGATTAAACGTATTGCGTACATTACATCACGCGTTGTCCCTGCGATGTCAATTCTTTATATCATTGGTGCATTAGGCGTTATATTTTATAACATCGAAAATCTTGTTCCTTCATTTGTCTCTGTTTTTGCAGAAGCCTTCACAGGTTCCGCAGCAACGGGTGGTTTTGTCGGGGCCGCATTTGCCTATGCATTTACTAAAGGTGTTAACCGTGGTTTGTTTTCAAACGAAGCTGGTCAAGGTTCAGCGCCAATTGCTCACGCTGCAGCAAAAGCCGATAACCCAGTATCAGAAGGTATGGTGTCTATTTTAGAACCGTTTATTGATACCATTATTATTTGTACACTGACAGGTATGGTGATCTTATCTTCTGGTGCGTGGCATCAAAAATACGAAAATGTATTCCAGCGCTCAGATATGGAAATATTGAAAGGCACTTACAGCCAACAAAATGAACAAGATTTTGCGGAAATATCCAGTTACTTAAATGGACAACCAAGTAAAGTTGAAGATTTTGATGGCGAAATCATTGTCCGTGAAGGTATTGCGGTTACTGGTGACTTCACAATTTTAAATTCACGTTCATTTGCTGAGAACGTTGTATTTTTGTTACCTGGTGACCATGTGTATAACGGTAAGTTAAAAGTTATTGGTGGCCAACTGAAAAACGACGAGATTATTGTTCGAGGTGACTCCTTGATCCACTCTGCGGCCTTAACGACCAAAGCATTCACCCAAGGTTATTTTGGTGAATATGGTAAATATATTGTCACAATCGGGCTATTACTCTTTGCGTTTTCAACAGCAATAGCGTGGTCTTATTATGGTGACCGTGCGATGACCTACTTGTTAGGGGCAAAATCAGTAATGCCATATCGTGTTATATATGTTGCCGGGTTCTTTTGGGCTTCTTATGCCGATACATCTCTAATATGGACATTAGCTGCGGTCGCAATCGTCGTCATGACATTACCGAACTTGTTCGGTATTTTATTACTACGCAAAGAAATGAAAGAAACTGTTGGTGATTATTGGGTTAAGTTCAATAAAGAGAACGATACCAAGTAATTATTGATTCGATAAAACAGCACCCTTTAATAGGGTGCTTTCTGCGTTTACGGTGTTGCCGTAAAATTTTAAAACTCCTTTAGGTAGACCAATATGGCGATTATCAAATGTCCACAATGTGCCAATAACATTTCGGATAAACACAAAGCTTGCCCACACTGCGAACTCGATATGACCGAGTTAACAGAAGAAAAACTTCATAGTTTAAACAAAATACGTTCGTTAAAATCCAACCAAACCCTTATGACACATCAGATAATTGCTATGTTGTTATTTTTGGCAGGTTGTTTCTCGTACTACAAACTTGATGATCCGGAGTCACCACAATTTGTTGCGGCGCAGGCATCCATTGTAATTGGTTTTGTGTGGTATATCGTCAATCGAATTCGGATCATTCTCGCCAAACGACAAAAGTATTAAGGACAAATAATGAGTATTGAACAACTTTTAGCGGGTGTAACCCCCGAAGTTTTCGAAAACCTAAAATACGTTGTCGAAACTGGAAAGTGGCAAAATGGCCGTGTTGCAACACAGGAGCAAAAAGATAATGCTCTGCAACTGGTTATCGCCTATCAGTCGAAAATCGAAAAGTCTACTCAGCACTTCACTATTGGTGAAGATGGTGAAATGGTAGTTAAGTCCAAAAGTGAACTCAAAAAAGAGTTTCTGGCAGCAAACGACATTGCAAGGTTTGACGAAAATGATATTTAAGAATCTTTTTAAAAGAAAAAAATGGCTAAGTGAAAAAGTCAGTGACCGATTAGCGGCAATTGCCGAATTAGAATTGAGTGACCTTTCTAATAAACCCATTATTCATGAACTGGCTTTTAACGACAATAATGACAAAGTTAGACGCGCCGCTTTGGATAAATTAAGTGATTTTGCATTGTGGTGGCAAGCATTTAAACACGATGTTTCAGAACCGATTAAAAAGCACGCTGAAAAAGTTATCGTCGATAGTCTTACAGGAAAGGGCACCGTAAAAATTGATGCGAGCTTAAAATCAAAATTTATTACTGAATGTAATATTAGCCACATACTTGAGAAAGTGGTTTTTAGCTTAGATGATGAATCGTTAGTTTTATCTGTCCTTAACAAACTAGATAAAGAATCTCTTTATTTTAAAGCCATTACAGACTCAGCCTTATCAGCGGAGTTAAAAAAGCAACTCATAGAAAATACCAATGAGCTAGGGCAGTTACGAAAACTCTCTAAAAAATTAACAGCGGCTCAACTTGAATTAGTGAACGCTAAAATTCAAGTGCTTACCGAAGAAGCGGAACGTCCGGTTAAAATCGAAAAGCATGTTCGGTTGTTGTTGGCTCGACTTAATGCATTAAAAGAAAAAAGCGATTTTGATGTGATTCAATCGCAAATGACAAGTTTAAACGCCGAATGGCTTGCCAATGAACGTGATATCAGCTTATTAAGCGAGTCTGTTCAAACAGAACTGGCTACCAAATATAACGCCATAAATGTCAGCTTAGAACGTATTTTAGCGCCGCTTAAAGCGCAATTTGAAAAAGAACAAGCTATACGCCAAACTGCCATCGAACAAGATAAAAATTATACTGCCCTCAATACGCAACTAGACAGTGTGGAAGGTCAAATCACTTCGTCTATCGTGGAAGAAAAAGAAATTGATCAGGTTCAAATCACAGAAACGATCAATTCTATTTCAAAGCAATGTCACGAATTAGCGTTAACTGAACAAAACAAAGCGCAATTAATCAAACGTTGCGAATCAATTTTTAATCGTGCAAATCAAGTCCCACAAATAAAACAAGCGATAATTAATGCTGCGCAAGTGATTACTGAGCTGTCACAGTTAGAGGCGCCAAAAGATCTAGCGTCTTTAAATGTGTTTAATCCTCAGTTTAAAGCCATTAAATTGCGTTGGCAGGAAAATGTGTCGCAGGCAAATATCGCGCTTCCTGAAAACATTGCTAATGAATACAAAATTAAATTAACAGCGCTGCAAGAACCCGTTTGGCAATTAGAGCGCGAACAAAAGCAAATGTTTAATCAAACGCGTCGTAAAATGGCGGAGTTAGAAGGGCTTGTAAAAGAAGGCCGTTACCATAACGCATTTGGTTTGTTTAAGAAATTGACGTTTTGGTTTGCAGAGTTAAATGATTATCAACAAGCTCAGTTGACAAATAAATGGCAAATTCTACAAGAGCAAGTAGATGGCCTGCGTGAATTAGAGCGATCTTTTTCAAATCCTAAAAAACAAGAGTTGCTTGAAGAAATTGGCACACTCGCGACGACGCCTATAGCAGATCCTACAGAACAAGCTCATCGTGTACGTTTGTTACGTTCAAATTGGCAAAGTCTTGGCCATGCTGGTGACGATACGGAAACTGAGTTAAATAAGCAGTTTGACGATTTATGTGAGCAAGCATTTGTACCATGTCGAGAACATTACCAAATGTTAGAAAAAGAGCGCAGTGATAGTTTGGCAGCCAAGCAGCTTATTTTAGAACAACTGCAAAAACTCAACGATAATTTAACAAGTTCACAAGTCGCTGATTGGCGTGAGTTGGAGTCTGTATTTGTTAAGTTAACAAAGCTTTGGCGTGAAACTGGTTTGGTTGACCGTGAAAAAGTGGATGAAGTTAACGGAAAATACCGTACGCTTTGCTCACCAATTCGTAAAGCCATTAACGACCATCACAGCGATAATGAACAAGAAAAACGTGACATCCTTAAAAAAGCAGAGGCGATCATTCAGTCCGATGACAAGTTAGACTCGAAAATTGACAACTTAAAGGGGCTACAAAATAAGTGGCAGAAAGTCGGTTTTGCTGGAAAAAATGTTGACCAAAAATTATGGCGAGAATTTAGGGCGCTAAACAATCCTATTTTTGCGCAGCGTGAAGAAGCTTATAAGCAGCAAAGAGAGCAATCGTTAGCTATCTATGATGACTTTGCCGACAGGCTTAAAGACCTAGCAGAGCGAGCGAACAATGGTAGTGACATTAGTGAATTACGATCAGTTATAGACGACGTTGAGGCTGTTCTAAGTTCGCTCGAAGGATTGTCAAAAGGTCAATATGAAAAGCTTAAACGTACGGGGCAAGAAATTAACGCTGTATGTGACGTTCAGATTGGCAAACAACGAGAGTTACAAGAAAAGCAAGTTTACGTTGATTTGTTTGCTGCGGTTAAAAGCTTAGCCCTTGGCGAAAAGGCCGAAGTTAATCATCTTAAAGCAGCATGGCAAACTGCCTTGAATACAAATGGTAAATCAGACCGCCATCTTGTGACAATAAAACTCGAACTTATTGCCGGTATTAGTTCGCCAGCGGCAGACAAAGCCAAACGTAACGAAATACAAATGATCTTAATGTCGGAAAAACTAGAACAGGGTATCGAATATTCTACTCAAGACTTATTAGAAGAGTGGCTTACAGCCGGAGTATTTGAAGAAACAGATTTAGTTCTGTTAGATCGGATCAAGCCAATCTTTATGAACTAACCCTTAGGCTATTTCAGCCATTAAGCAAAAAGCCAAATACTGTGTATTTGGCTTTTTTATGCGTGTCTCTTTGTTTAATTGGACTATAAGTCGAATGACCGCACATAAACTACAAACTAAGTTCACCTTTTAAGTTTATTTCAAAGCGTCTTCGAACTTCGTCATAACTAAGATCTTGACTCAGCAAGTGATGAATTTTGGTAAGGCAAGCTTCTAGCGTCATGTCTCTCGCGGACAATACACCTGCATCTTTAAGTGCATGACCTGTGGCGTATCCTTCCATGTTAACCATGCCTCTGTGGCATTGCGTTCGATTTACAACCAAAATGCCGCGTTTATGGGCTTGCTCAATTTCGTTCAATAACGCTTCGTTTTCCGGTGCGTTACCAACACCATAACTCTGTATGATTAACGCATTTACAGGTTGAGCAAGAATGTTTGCAATAACTTGATGGGATATTCCAGGGTATAAACTAACGACGCCAATTGGTTGGTCTTTAATTGGAATGACAGTTAACTTACTTTCATTGCGCGGCGGGGTAACAACTAACTGACCTAGGTCGACGTTGATTTGAATTCCAGCGGTAATTAACGGGTCACAATTGGGACTTTCAAAAGCATTAAACCCTGAAGAGTCCGCCTTAGTTGAGCGATTTCCCCGGTATAATTTGTTATTAAAAAATAACCCAACTTCAGCGAGCGGGTAATGAGCTGCTAAATATAACGAATTTAGTAAGTTAAGTTGTCCATCACTGCGTATTTCAGAAAGTGGAATTTGGCTCCCTGTAACGATAACTGGTTTTTGCAAGTTATCTAACATAAAAGACAACGCAGATGCTGTATACGCCATTGTGTCGGTACCGTGCAATACCACAAAGCCATCATATTGGTCGTATTTTGCTTGTATATCATCAGCAATAAACTGCCAGTCATTAGGGGTCATATTGCTAGAATCAATAACAGGGCAGTATTCGTGTATATCAAAATTAGGCATCTCTTCTCGGTGCAGTTCAGTCAACCCTTTTACCACATCAGAAACATATCCTTGTACTGGAATATAACCGTTTTTAGATTTTTTCATTCCTATGGTGCCGCCAGTATAAGCGATATAAATACGTTTTTTGTTTATGTTCATGAAGTGTCACTACCCAAGTAAATTTAAGGCATTGTAATTAAATAAATCGGCGAGGCAAATTGTCTCGCATTATCGTTCATTTGAAACATTCTATTTTGTACTAAAAACTTGACCGGGACTAATGTGCTAAAAAAAACGTACTTCAATCTTGTTAATAGAAGTACGTTAAATTCATCTGTTGTTTGTTGAGGCCAATCTAAGATGATTTTAGTAGCATCAAAGTTTGTTTACAGCTCATTTGGTTTTTACTGCAAGGTGTCGCACTCCAAACAGTAAATGTAAACGCCTGCTGGATCATTCATTTCTGTCCATTTTTCTGCTTGCGTAGCTATGGTGCCAAAGAGCGATTGAATTGATTGACGACGAATATCGAAGTTGTCAGTTAAATTAGGTCCATACGTTTTAAATAACTCTTGCATGAATTGCTCCATTGGATTGAGTTTTGTTTCTACGACTTTAATATCGTAATCACTTAACTCAGCTAAATTAGCTGCAGAATCAATGGCATCATTAAAGTAACCTAACTTATCTACAAGCCCAATTTCAAAAGCCGTTTTACCAGACCAAACTCGGCCCTGTGCAATTTTGTCTACATCAGATTTACTTATCGAACGTTCTTCTGCGACAAGAGAAATAAACTGGTCATAACCATGTTCAATCGCAAGTTGAATGACTTTTCCCATTTGCGGATCTAAAGCACGAACGGCTGATAGTCCATTAAGTTCTGTTGTAGCAACACCATCGGTTGTTACACCTAGTGCACTTAAGCTATCTTCATAGGTCAGGAACATTCCAAAGATCCCAATTGAACCAGTAATGGTAGAAGGGGCGGCCCAAATTTCATCAGCTGACGCTGAAATCCAATAACCACCAGAGGCGGCCATAGAACTCATCGATACTACGATCGGTTTTCCAGCCTGTTTCATGGCTTCTACTTCATTTCGAATTAATTCAGACGCAAATGCAGAGCCTCCAGGGCTATCTACACGCAGTACAACCGCTTTGACGGACTTATCAAGACGTGCTTGCTTTAATAGCGCAGCAGTTGATTGACCACCAATTTCACCTGGTTTACGCTTGCCATCGTAAATAGTGCCTTTAGCAACGACTATAGCGACCTTATCCATAGGCTCCATCTCTAGTTGTTGACTCATTGACGCTAAGTAATGATTAAAGTTTACGTAATTTACATCTTTACCGTACTTTTCCGCTAAGTAGCTATCTAATTCTTGATGTGATTTAAGACCATCAATCCATTTGTTTTGCAATGCAAATAGCGAAAAACTACCATTGGTTTGAGTTAGCTTTTCTAAAAAATCATCTAAAGATTCATCAAAATTAGAGGTTTCAATATTTCGAGCTTGCGCTACGTCTTCTTTGTAGATTGTCCATAAATCGCTTAACCAATTGATATTTGCTTCTTTGGCGGCAGCTGACATATCGTCACGAATAAAGGGTTCTACTGCAGATTTAAATGTACCCACTCTAAAAATATGGGCATTGATTTTGAGTTTTTCCAAAGCCGCTTTGTAATACATATTAAAACGACCAAATCCGTCTAAACTAATCGACCCCATGGGATGCAGATACAATTCATCGGCGTGGGCCGCAAGGTAATATTGGCTTTGGCTAAAATAGTCGCCATAGGCAATGACAGGTTTACCGGCTTGTTTAAATTCGTCAATAGCAAATGCAATTTCCTGCAGTTTATTTAATCCGGTATTTTTTAAACTGTGTAAATTTAACACCAGTGCTTTAATTTTATTATCGTCTTTAGCTTCTGCGATTACGTCTAATACGTCGATTAATAATATTTCAGGACTTTGATTTCGATTACCCGCAAAATCAGCCATGACCTCATCGTAAGGGTCGACAAACGTTTTTTGTTCGACGATGTCACCAACGAGGTTTAGCGTTAGAATGGAATTGTTTTTTACTACAATAGGAGCCGTTTGACTTGCACTAAAAATGATGAATAAGGCAATTAATACTAATATAAAACCGATATTTAAAAAGACTCGACGACTAAAATTTATGACATTCCAACTTGCTTTAATGAGATCTCTTAACCAATGTTTATTCTGAGATAGATCGCTACGCATAATATTCCTTGCTTTGACTTTAAATGGATTTTGTTGGTTATTGCTTATTACTCTGATTCTAAGACCAAAAGCAAATAATTTCAGTAGGTATTTAGGGAAACCTTGTAACAAAATATACAGTTGAAGTCCGACCAGTTGTTGGGTAGAGTAATACCATAATTATAAAAAGGGTTTTACAACATGTCATTTCCACACATTTTTGAACCATTAGACCTTGGATTTACCACTTTAAAAAATAGAGTATTGATGGGCTCCATGCATATGGGGCTTGAGGAAGAAAAAAATGGATTTGATAAGCTTGCTGCTTTTTATCAAGCGCGAGCTAAAGGTGGTGTAGGTCTCATAGTTACTGGCGGCATTGCGCCTAATTTTGCTGGTCGTGTTGAACCCAAAGGGTCGCAACTCAGTTTCTTCTGGCATGTAAACAAACATAAAAAAATTACAAATGCGGTTCATCAAGAAGGCGGTAAGATCTGTCTTCAAATCTTACATACTGGCCGATACGCCTACCATCCGTTTAATGTAAGTGCGTCTGCTATAAAATCACCAATTTCTCCATTTAAACCTAAGGCATTATCAGAACGTGGTATTAAAAAGACCATTAATGACTTTGTTAATTGCGCCTATCTAGCACAAAAGGCCGGCTATGATGGGGTGGAAATTATGGGTTCGGAAGGGTACTTGATAAATCAATTTATTGCTCCGAAGACCAATAAACGAACAGATGACTGGGGAGGGAGCTTTGAAAATCGAACGCGTTTGGCATTAGACATTGTTCGTCAAACACGAGAAAAAGTAGGCCCTGACTTTATTATTATCTTCCGATTGTCCATGTTGGACCTAGTTGATGAAGGCTCTACTTTTGACGAAGTGGTCAAATTAGCGAAGCTATTAGAAACCGCCGGAGTAACTATACTTAATACCGGTATTGGATGGCATGAAGCTCGAATACCAACAATTGTAACCTCCGTGCCCCGTAAAGCCTTTACGTGGATAACAGAACGCATTAAGCAACAAGTCAGTATTCCTGTAATCACCACCAACAGAATTAATACGCCTGAAGTTGCGGAACAAATATTATCCTCTGGTCAAGCGGATATGGTTTCGATGGCTCGACCTTTTTTAGCAGATGCCGATTTTGTTAATAAAGCCAAAGAAAATAACAGTGATCAGATAAATACCTGTATCGCCTGTAACCAAGGTTGTTTAGATCATGTTTTTCAACGTCAAAGGGCAACGTGTTTAGTAAATCCAGTTGCTGGCTATGAAACCGAATTACTATTTAAGACGGTTGTCGAACCGAAAAAATTGGCTGTAGTCGGAGCGGGTCCGGCGGGTATGGCGTTTGCGTGTTATGCGGCTGAACGAGGACACGAGATCCATTTATTTGACGCTGAACAATCTATCGGTGGGCAGTTTAATATCGCCAAGACTATTCCAGGTAAAGAAGAATTTTATGAAACGATTCGTTACTTTGAAAATCGATTAAAGCAACTCGGTGTGCATTTGCATTTAGGTCAAACAAAAGACGCGGAATCGTTAGTTGCTGGTGACTTTGACAAAATCGTAATTGCGACCGGTATAACCCCACGAAAACTGCCAATTCCAGGTTTTGACTCAGACAAGGTTCTTGGTTATTTAGATGTCCTTAAGCATCATAAACCTGTTGGCAAAAACGTTGCGATTATAGGCGCTGGCGGTATCGGTTTTGATGTAGCATGTGCACTTACGCAACCAAAATCACATACATTAGATTTGGAACATTGGTTAGCCTATTGGGGCGTAGATACCGACTATTCGGAACGTGGAGCGATTAAAAAGCAAAAAGAAGACCAGCCAACTCGTAAAATATACTTAATGCAACGTAAAAATACTAAAGTTGGAGCTGGTTTAGGGAAAACGTCTGGTTGGGTACACCGAATGGAACTGAAACGTTCTGGGGTCGATATGATGGCCGGTGTAGAATACAAAGCACTTACCGAAGAAGGTTTAGAAATTATTATCGATGGAGAAACACGTATTCTCGATGTGGATAATGTCATTGTATGTGCGGGTCAATTAAGTAATACGACACTTGCAGATGAACTAAAAGCACTTGGAGCAGATGTCGAAATAATTGGTGGTGCGAGTTATGCGTCAGAACTAGATGCAAAACGAGCGATACGCCAGGGCGCCGAATTAGCGTCGACGATTTAAATTGTTGGTGTTAGGTGGGTTAGAATTACAATAAGCTCATGGTAAACTGCGCGCAATTTTTTTGTAATTAGAGTTTTTATGACAGATGTAACCATATGTTTGACCAACCCAAAGAGCCCAACCAATGTGGGTGGTGTAATGCGGGCCGTAGGTTGTTTTGGCGCGGATAAGGTACTTTATACTGGGAATCGGTATGATATTGCGAAAAAATTTCATACCGATACACAAAATATATCGGCTGATATTGGACTTGTTCATGTTGACGATTTTTTTGCGGAAAAACCGAAAGAAGTACCACTAATCTGCATTGAATTGGTTGAAGGGGCGATTCCTTTAAACGAATTTAATCACCCGCCAAAAGCATTTTACTTATTAGGTCCAGAAGATAGTTCGGTAAAGCAAGAGTGGGTCGACCAAGCAGACGCTGTTGTTTATATTCCAACTAAAGGCAGTTTGAATTTAGCCGCAACGGTCAATGTGTTGTTGTACGATCGATTTTCTAAATCAACTCAGGATATTGACCATACCTCTTTGATTAAGCAAAGTAGGGATGTCAATAATCGCTTAGCGGTCAAATAGTTCTCTAAAGTACTAGATTAGCGCCGAACTCAATCGACCTTACCTTAGTACCAAAAAGCGATAACTAGTTTTGCTAAAAATGAGTTATCGCTTTTTAAGTTCAGCTCTCAAATGTACCTATTTTGACCGACTCTTTAATCGCATGATTGTGTTAAAGCACATTTTTGTTAGTCATTAAAGAAGTCGTTTTAACAACCTATCAATTTGAGTTAACCGCAGCTTTTTAATTAACTTTTGTGGTTTTTGTGGATAGTCACGCAAAGATTGTAATTCTGTAACCGATTTAACAACCGTTGTATGTTGATAAATTTGGGCAAGTTCGTTTTCGACCTGTTCGGTCAAAACTCCGTTTTTATCGTCAATGAGTAAACCATTTTCAAGGTCTAATGCCCATGCTCTTGGGTTTACATTACTGCCCGTAATTAAGTGGTATCTACTATCAGAAATAATGCCTTTTAGATGATAGCTATTTTTGTCATGTTTCCATAGGCGGATGGTTAATTGCCCAGACAAAATGTATTTCTGCCACTTTTTAACAAATCGAACCAACAAAATTTCATATAAATAGGGTATCGCGCCAATGGTTGAAAACTTGTCAGGATCTTCGATATAAAAGTCATTTGCAGTTTTATCGCCGACGGTAATTTCAACATTAACGCCACGTCGTAACGCTTTTGCAAGATCACGGACCAATACTTTTGGCATATTAAAATAAGGGGTAAATATAACAACCTTATCGACAGAGCGTTGTATTGTCTTTCTTATATGCTTATTTAGTTGATTATTTCTAGCTCCAAACCCAACAAGCGGTTTAACGGTAAGTTCACAATTTAAAGGTCGATATTGTTTTGTTTTATATTGCGTAACTGCCAATAACTTTCTTAACTTTTGAACAATTGTTTTGCGAGTTTGAAGGTCTGGGTAATATTCGATATTAAGCTTTGGGGCTAATGCAGAATCGATAAATACAGTATCTAAGTATTGGCAGAAGCTATCGGCTAATGACTTGGAGTTTAAAATGTAATATCTATCAAGGCGGTATTTGTCATGTTGATGACAATAAACATCATTAATGCTGGCGCCGGTATAAAGTACATGATCATCAAATACCATGCCTTTGAGATGTAACACACCAAATAGTTCTTTATTTTTGACCGCTACGCCATAAATATTAATGGTATCGCCATATTGTTGTGCGAGCTTAAGGTAAAGTGCGCGGTTACCAAGTTGTTGTTTTTCGCCAATTAGTCCTCGCTGAGCTCGGTGAGCGTCTACAAATATATTAATATTAAGCTTAGGACGAAGTTGTTTGGCCTGATATAGCGCATCTAAAATGATTTTACCTGCGTCATCATCTTGCAGATACAACGCGGTAATGTAGATCCGTTTTTCAGCTCTTGAAATGTGCTCTAGTAACGCACTAAGGTATGATTTGGCTGAATCTAAGATGTTAATGTCGCCAACATCTAGTGCAATTGGTTTTGTCTCAAATAACAACAGCTTTACTCTTCAAGTAATAAAATTAGAAAACAAACTTTCACTTTAACAACTCTGAAAGATCTTGTTGCGGTTGAACAATGGTCTTATCGCCAGACTTAAATATAAAAGCGTCTTTATTGCCTTTAAGTGATAGAGAATGTCCATTTAGTTGTAGTGCACTTCCTTCTTGGATGCCGACAATCGTTGCGAGAGGGTTCAATACCATAAATTCTTCAATTCTCATTTGTCGCGTTTCACCGTTGTGGCCTGGAGGCTGAAAATCGGTGTAATGAGGGTTTAGTTGAAAAGGCACTAAATTAAGTGCCGTAAATGACTGAGGTTGCACTATTGGCATGTCATTGGTAGTTTTGATTGATTGTCCGGCAATATTTGAACCTGCGCTCCAGCCAATATAGTAAGTATGTCTTTCAACAGATTGTTGGATGACATCTAGTAAATCATGATTGTATAACTGATTTAACAACTCGAACGTATTTCCACCGCCAACGATGATCACGTCAGCATCTTTTAACGCCTGTTGGTAATCATTAAACTCGTGAATACCCTTAATCGAAAAAGGCAATGAAGCTAACGCTTGTTTAACCTTAGTCGTATATTCACCATAACTAATTGTGACGCCAGCAAACGGAATAAATACAGCATTAACTATTGTACGGTCAGCTAAAAATTCTGAAATTATGGGTAAAGCATGTTCCAAGTATTCAGTATTGCCTTCTTTTGAGGCACTTAATAATAGGGCATTCATATATATTCCATCTTCAACGCCTAAGGACTAAAACATGTCATATGTGTCGCTAAAAGTCGAATAAGTGCGACACATATAGAAGTCATAATCGCTGTAATAATTTGCAATTAAGCAACTTGCACAGTCTCGAGATTAAGTCGTTTGAGTAAATTTTTAAGTTTATGGGGCGAAATCGGTTTCGTTAAAAACCCTTTTGCGCCTTTATCCCAAGTTAATTTAACGTTTTCTACCGAATTATGGGCGGAGCACATGACAACATCTGTATTGCTGTCGCTTGCTTGGATCTGGTCTAGAATGACAGTCCCGCACAAATCAGGTAATTCAATATCCAAAAACGCCAAATCAAATTGTTCATTTTGGATTATTTCTAAAGCTTCTTTCCCGGTGCTGACTAAGGTTATGTCCTGATAGCCTAATTGATTCAGAAGGTGTTTGAAGAGGTGCAAAATGTCTGCTACATCATCAACAACCAAAACCTTTATTTGCATATTATGCTCGTTATTATTATTCGCTCTTATTTAAACTTAAAGCGTAGGTGTACGCAGTGTAAAAAGCTTGTTCTTGAAATTGTCTTAACTCAAGATCCTTCATGGAATATTCCATAGGATTATGTTTTAAGTTATCTTTTATTTCGTTATTTGTAATTAACTCGACATTAGCGCCTTCAATTAATTGAATGGCGGCTTCCATTTTAAAGCTATTTGAACTTCCGGCAAACTTGCCTCGAGTATGTCTTTGTTTAATTACTATTTTATCTATCTTGTAGTCTTCAATTAACTTTTTAAATTGAAACTGAAAGTGCTGCATGCCTTCGCTAGTCTCAGGCGTATTAGTACCGATACCGCGAGTTCGACATTCTTTGACGTTAAACAACCCATGTTCGAAGCTAATAATACAAATAACGGCTTCTTTGTTGTTTAACTCAACGCCAAGTATGTTCATAATATTTCCAGTTTAATAATAAATTTAAGTAACTATTAAAAATGGCCCAACTTAGAAAGCAGGACCATTTTTGTGTTTTTGTTAAAAGTTTGCTGTACCAGGCGCACGTGGAAATGCGATAACATCTCTTACGTTTTGCATGCCAGTAACATAAGCAACTAGGCGCTCAAAGCCAAGACCAAACCCTGAATGCGGTACTGAACCGTAACGGCGTAAATCGCGATACCAGCTGTAGTCTTCTTTATCTAAGCCCATTTCTTCTAATCGAGCATCAAAAACGTCCAAACGTTCTTCACGTTGAGAACCGCCAATGATTTCACCGATACCTGGTGCTAAGACATCCATAGCAGCAACCGTTTTACCGTCGTCATTTTGTCGCATATAAAACGCTTTAATGTCACGAGGGTAGTTTTGCATAATAATAGGAGCACCAATATGCTCTTCAGCTAAGTAGCGCTCATGCTCTGAAGATAAATCAATACCCCATTCAACAGGGAACTCAAATTTCTTGCCACAGTTTTGCAAAATTTCAATAGCGTCTGTGTAGTTCATTCGAACAAAATCACTTGTTACCAACGCTTCTAGGCGGCTAATCGCTGTTTTTTCAACACGCTGTGCAAAAAATTGCATATCGTCTGGCAACTCGGTCAATACCGCGTTTGCAACATATTTAAGTAAATCTTCAGCTAGTTGCGCAATATCACCTAAATCAGCAAATGCCACTTCAGGTTCAATCATCCAAAATTCAGCCAAATGACGACTTGTATTAGAATTTTCCGCTCTGAATGTTGGTCCGAACGTATATATTTTACTTAAAGCACAGGCATACGTTTCGCCATTTAATTGGCCAGAAACGGTTAAATACGCTTCTTTACCAAAAAAGTCTTGGCTGTAATCCACTGTGCCTTCGTCAGTCAATGGTGTGTTAACCATGTCTAACGTTGAAACGCGAAACATTTCCCCAGCACCTTCACAATCAGACGCAGTAATTATTGGTGTGGATATCCAATAATAACCCTGTTCGTGGAAAAATCTGTGTATTGCTTGTGACAAGCAGTTACGAACACGCGCAACTGCACCAATAATATTAGTACGTGGACGTAAATGAGCATGTTCACGTAAGTATTCAATAGAATGACGTTTCGCTGACATTGGATATGTGTCTGGGTTTTCTACCCAGCCAATGATCTCTACTGTCTCAGCTTGAATCTCTAGGTTTTGACCCGCACCTTCAGATTGCACCAACGTACCGGTAACTGCAACTGAACAACTTGTTGTTAACTTTGTCACATCGTTATAATTTGGTAATTCGTTTGGAACTACTGCCTGAATTGGATCAAAACACGAACCATCGTGTACAGCCAAAAACGAGATCCCTGCTTTTGAGTCACGTTTCGTTCTTATCCAACCTTTTACGGTTACGGTCTCGCCAGCTTTTGTATCGCCAGCTAATAATGATTTTACAGTTTGATGTGACATATTTTTCGTTTTCAGAAGTTTCAATAATGTTCAAGTGGGGGCCAATTTTACTTTGTTCAAGTTGAGATACAAGACTTAAAACCGATATAAGTTAGCAATTTTTATTTATTTGCCAAACTAATACGGTATTGGCACAGAAATAGCTATCTTACGAATTAGTGTGTTAATTAAATAACGTACTCTTTCCTAAATTAGGTTCTGGTAGTTAAGTTTTTGTTTTGTCAGATTGCCATTAATTTACCTAATTACTAAATAAAGCGCATAATAGAGGCCGTCTACTAATTATGAATAAAGTTGTTACTATGATTAGAGTACACAAGTTAAAGTTGAGTAAAAATGTGGGATGGTAAAAATCGCCGCAAGGGCCCTGATAATTTAAGTATAATGTTGAATGTGCTTAACCTTATATCTTGGATGGTATTTGTCGCTGCATTGGGGCTATTTCACTATGCCCGTCCCGAAGTGTTTTATTTAACAGCGATGTTCCATGATGTGCCAGTTAGAACAGTATGGGTTGCATCACTTAAACATTGGCTGCTTATTACCTTATATTTTAACGTTGCGATAAGTATGTTAACGCTGTTTATCAATCAACGACGATCTAAACGAGCTAGTGACCACAGACGTTACAATTTGGTTTTTTTAGTGCTCATCGTCGCTGCATTTTTATTCGCTACGAATACGTAAACAAAAATACAACAATTAAGTGACGCTCTGTTTGTCCCGTGCGCTGGCCTAAACGGCCAACGTGTTAATCTAACCTTTAACTTCGAGTCCGCGGATTACGCTATTTAAGCCATCGGTTAGTGCAGTGAGTTGTTCATCTGTGATCACATACTGAGGCATAACGTAAATAAGACGTCCAAATGGTCTAATCCACAAATTATGTTCAATAAATTGTTTTTGTATCGTCGCGACGTCGACATTTTGACACATCTCTATTACCCCAATTGCGCCAAACACCCTGACATCTTCAACGTGATCTAAATCTGCTAAAGAACTTAAGTTTGAACGGAGTAGGGTTTCTATGTTCTTAACATTAGATTGCCAATCATATTGACTTAACAAAGCCAAACTGGCATTTGCAACAGCGCAGGCAAGGGGATTGGCCATAAAAGTAGGGCCATGCATGATAACGCCAGCCTCACACTTTCCAATATCATTAGCGACTTCCGTTGTACAAATTGTTGCCGCTAAGCTCATATAACCGCCGGTTATCGCTTTACCAACACACATGATGTCAGGGGAAATATTGGCATGTTCACAGGCAAACATTTTACCCGTGCGGCCAAAGCCAGTGGCTATTTCATCAGCAATAAGCAATATGCCGTATTTATTACAAATTTGACGGATTAAAGAGAGGTACTCAGGATGATAAAATTTCATTCCCCCAGCACCTTGTACTATTGGTTCTAATATAAATGCCGCAATTTCTAAATGATGTTTTTCTAGTGTGTCAACAAGTTCAGCCATATCTGCATTATCAAATACTTGATGGGGTTTTATTGTCGGTGCTGAAACAAAATAATGTTGCGGTAAAATACCGGTATATAAGCTATGCATCGAATTATCTGGATCACAAACGGACATTGCGCCAAACGTATCACCGTGATATCCGTTTTTAATGGTAATAAATCTATTTCTGTTTTTAAATCCTCTGCCTAACTGTGCTTGAATCGCCATTTTTAAGGCAACTTCAACTGCAACAGAACCACTGTCTGCTAAAAATACTTTATCAAGTCCAGCGGGTGTTAAATGAACAAGCTTCTTGCACAAATCAATGGCGGGTTTATGGGTTAAGCCACCAAACATAACATGGCTCATATCTGCTAATTGTTCGGTTACGGCTTTGTTTAAAATAGGGTGGTTATAGCCATGAATTACTGACCACCATGAGGACATGCCATCAATTAGCTTGGTGCCGTCTTCTAATTCTATATACACACCTTCCGCTCGCTTTACGGGATAACACGGTAACGGATCTTTTAACGAGGTATATGGATGCCATACATGATTTAAATCAAATGTTGAATCGACACTTTGGGTAGGTATATCACTTTTTACAGATTTTGTGGTCATAAATTGTTCACTTGTAAACTTTTGTGTAAGTCTTAAATTGACTTATTATTTGCGCAGGATAGACTACCGACTTTTAAAATTCATCAATTTTTGATTATTTGGATTAAATTATGTCTGCAGAAATACGCCACGATTGGTCTCACGAAGAAGTAAAACGCTTGTTTGAAATGCCATTTAACGACTTGATGTTTAAAGCACAGCTTGTTCATCGTGAACATTTTGATCCAAATTATGTCCAAGTAAGCACTTTATTGTCAATTAAGACGGGTGCTTGCCCAGAAGATTGTAAATACTGCCCACAAAGTGCGCGTTATTCTACGGGACTTGAAAAAGAACGCTTGATGGAAGTTGAAAAAGTCCTAAAACGAGCTGAAGAAGCAAAAGAGATTGGTTCTACTCGTTTTTGTATGGGCGCTGCGTGGCGTAACCCTAAAGACCGTGACATGCCTTATGTAATTGAAATGGTTAAAGGTGTGAAAAAGCTAGGTTTAGAAACCTGCATGACTCTCGGAATGCTTACAAAAGAACAAGCGTTAGCTTTAAAAGAAGCGGGCCTCGATTACTATAACCATAACCTAGATACCTCTCCTGAATATTATGGCGATATCATTACGACTCGTACTTATGAAGACCGTTTAGAAACTCTTGATAATGTTAGAACTGCCGGTATGAATGTCTGTTCTGGCGGTATAGTTGGCTTGGGTGAGTCTGAAAAAGACCGTCATGGCTTATTAATGGCGCTAGCAAACTTGCCTCACCATCCTGAAAGCGTACCAATTAATATGTTGGTTAAAGTGGAAGGTACGCCACTTGATTCAGTGGATGATTTAGACTCTTTTGAATTTGTTCGCACAATTGCAGTTGCGCGCATTATGATGCCTAAATCGTTTGTTCGTTTGTCTGCTGGACGTGAAGGCATGAATGAACAAATGCAAGCGATGTGCTTTATGGCAGGGGCAAACTCGATATTTTATGGTTGTAAATTACTAACAACAGCAAACCCTGATGAACATTTTGACCGCAAACTGTTCCAAAAATTAGGGATTAACTCTGAACAAACTAAAGACTATTCAGACGAAACTAAAGAAGCTGCGTTGTTAGAACAGATCAGTGATCAGACTAAACCAGCTGAAAAAGAAATGTTTTACGAAGCGTAATACGATGTTTCATCAGTATGTGGCGGAGCAGCTGGCTGAACGAGAACGGTCTGGCTTGCTGCGTAAAACGCAACTTGTTAATCCTAAAAGCGCTAGGCTGATAGAAGTCGAAGGTTCGCATTATTTAAACTTTGCGACGAACGATTACTTAGGCCTAGCAGCTGATTCAAATCAGATATTATCGTCAGCTAATACTAGTCTATTTAGCGGTGCGATGGCGAGTCCTTTAGTTACCGGTTACCATCAAATTCATCGCGATTTAGAGCAACAGTTGTTGCAACTGGTCAAAGCGCCTATTGATTTTGGTTGTTTGTTATTTAGCTCTGGATTTGCCGCTAATATGGGCGTCATTAAAGCGTTATTTAATAGCTCGAGTGGTAACGCGTTACTGATTCAGGATAAGCTGAATCATGCGTCCTTATTAGAATCCGGCAGTAATTCGCAGGGTCAAGGCTATTGCAAACAATGGCGATTCAAACACAATGATAATTCTAGTTTAGAGCAACTTCTTACGGCTAAAAACGCACATGAAACTCGATGTTTGACGGTAACCGAAGGCATTTTTAGTATGGATGGTGATGCGCCAGATTTGTCTGGTTTATCTCAAGTTGCTCGTCGAGCAGGTAGTCTTGTAATGGTCGATGATGCACATGGGATAGGTGTATTAGGACCCCATGGGATTGGTAGTTTAGCAGAACAGAATTTATCCTTTAGTGACATTGACATTTTAGTGGTTACCTTTGGTAAAGGCGTCGGTGCACAAGGGGCTGCCGTCATTGCTCCGCAATTATATATTGATTATTTTACTAACTACTCAAAAGAGTTTATTTATTCGACGCATCTATCGCCAATGCAAACCTATTTGGTTAGTGAGAATTTAAAGAAAATGGTAAGTGAAGATTGGCGTAGAGAGAAGTTACACAGCAACATTGCCTATTTTAAAACCAAAATGAAAAACGCAAACAGAACCGTGATGCCAAGTGGCTCTGCAATCCAACCTATTTGGATTGGTGATGAGAAAGTGGCTTTGTCGGTTTCTGAGCAATTAAAACAAAAGGGAATTTGGCTCACCGCGATTCGTTATCCTACTGTTGCTAAAGGCGCTGCTCGATTGCGTTTAACACTGACAACTGATCATACCCATGACGATATCGATTTTCTTGTAAAAAGCTTAGTAGAATGTACATATGACTAAGCAATTTGAATCGCAACTTATAGCGCAAGATACGTTTCAACAATTGTCTCAGCGAGAAAAGATCCAGACTTGCTTTTCAAATTCAGCGCAAACGTATCGTTGCGGAGCCCAGTTACAACAAAGAGTTGGGCAAACTTGTTTATCTAAGATAGCTAACAAAAAATATAAACGCATTTTGGATTTGGGGTGCGGCCCGGGTTTATTTGCGCCTGAGTTAGAATTGTTAACAACACAACTTATCAGTCTTGATTTATCAAAATCCATGTTAGATACAAATCCATCGTCTGGCGTTAAGATACAAAGTGATAGTCATAAGTTGCCTTTACAACCAAATTGCTTTGATTTGGTTTTTTCAAGTTTGATGATCCAGTGGTGCAATATCGAAACCGTTTTAAGTGAGATACACCAAATATTAAGACCTGGCGGACAAGCCGTTATTTCTACTTTAGTAAGCGGTACGTTAATTGAATTGCAACAAGCTTGGTCTGCTGTTGATAACGATACCCATATTCATCAATATTCGACTTTTGAAGACATCGAGCGGATCGTTAACTCAAGCGTTTGGAAAAAAACTAATGCAGAATTGGCGACTATATCGTTAAAATTTGATTCTGTTTTATCACTTGCAAAAGAATTAAAGTTACTTGGTGCTAATTTTGTAAAAGATCGTAAGAACAAAGGTTTAGTGACCAAAAACAAATGGGTAAAAATGGAACAAGCATATCTACATAATTGTGGTAGCGACAATTCAATCCCCGCAACCTATCAGGTTGTTTATATAACGTTGGAGAAATAGCGTTTATGGATTTTGCTAAATTACCGACACGGTTTTTTGTCACTGGTACAGATACAGAAGTAGGTAAAACCTATAGCAGTGCTTTAATAGTAAAAGCCTTAATCCAAGGTGGGCACTCGGTATTTCCATTTAAGCCTGTCGCAGCAGGTGTTGAGCCATCATTGGTGGTTAACGGCAAAGCGGTAAATGAAGATGCTTATCATCTTTGGTTAGCGTGTAACAAAGTGTACTCGTTAGATCAAATAAATCCCATATTATATCAACAGCCCATAGCACCTCATATTGCAGCAGAGCTTGAGAATAAGGTTTTAGATGCATCGCTGCTTTCGTTGCTTAGTTCAAAAGTTCCTGGAGCGGAGTACACTTTAATAGAAGGAGCAGGGGGCTGGCATCTTCCCCTTAATAATGAAGAGCTGATGTCTGAATGGGTCGTTAATGAAAAATTACCTGTTTTATTGGTGGTAGGTATTAAACTCGGGTGTTTAAATCATGCGCTGTTAACTGCGGAGTCTATAATAAATTCAGGTGGCGCAGTTATTGGGTGGGTTGCTAACTTTATAGATGGTGAAACAGATATCGGGCGAAAAAACGTAGAGTATTTGCAAACTCAACTGACTAAACGCTTTAATATTTCAAAGTTGTTTGAAATCCAAAAAAACCAACGGACGCTTTTGTGACTCAACAAATTGAACTGATTGACGTGGCGCTATCATTTGTTCCTGTTAGCGTTGTTTTGTTTCTCATGTACCGCTCTAAAATGCCGGTGACCGGGCCCACTATCTCTATTGCTCGTATGTTATTGCAACTTATGGTCGTCGGTTATGCGCTGTTGTGGGTGTTTCAACAAGCGTCCCCTCTATTTATCACTTTGTTGATATTTTTAATGATGTTGATAGCAAGTTGGCTTGCTCTTAATGTTGTTAAAACTAAAACGGTTGTGTTATTTCGCCACGCTTTAATATCTATATTAATAGGCAGCGGCCTTGTTCTGATTTTTATAACTCAGGGGGTTTTGAGAATTGAACCTTGGTATAACCCACAATATTTGATCCCACTTGGTGGTATGCTATTTAGTAGCAGTATGACCGCGATTAGCCTTGCGCTGGAGCGATTTGTTGCTGAACTTGAATATCACACAGTAGCTTCGGCTAAAAATATTGCGATAAAAGCCGCTATGATCCCAGTAATCAATTCCATGTTGGCAGTCGGCGTTGTATCCTTGCCAGGTATGATGACCGGTCAAATACTTTCCGGCGTAGAACCATACATTGCTGCCCGGTATCAAATTTTGGTAATGACCATGGTTTTTTCAGCAACCGGGTTAACGGTATTTGTATTTATGTATTTGTTGGCTAAAACCAACCTGTCTTATTTGAAGAGTAAAAACTGACTATGGCTTTAAAAGCAACGATTTATAAATTTGATGTGTCTATTACTGACCTAGATCGAAATTATTATAATGACCACCAACTGACGGTTGCAAAACATCCATCAGAAACAAGTGAGCGCATGATGTTACGCTTATTAGCCTTTATTTTAAATGCGTCAGAAACACTCGAGTTTACCAAAGGGTTAAGTGACACAGACGAGCCTGACTTATGGCAAAAAGACATGTCTGATGTTATTGAACTTTGGATTGCGTTAGGCCAACCGTCAGAATCTCGAGTGAAAAAGGGCAGTAACCAATCGAATAAAATGGCTATCTATGCTTACGAGGACGGGTTTTTTAATGAGTATTGGGCTAAGCAAAAGAATAAAATTAGCGTTAAAGATAACATTTCGGTTGTGACTGTACCTTCTACCATCGGACAACAACTTGTTGCAGCATTGCAGCGTACCATGGCTATTCAAGTCACGATTCAAGATGGTACTGTGTATTTAACGGTTGCGGGTGAAAGCTTGTCTTTTTCCCCTACAACTCATCTGTAGGTTTATCGTTAACCTTTGTATGCTCAGATGATTTCTCATCTGATTTTTTCGAATTTTCAATGGGCTCCTGTTTTAGGTTCTTCATTGAAAATTTTGCGGAATGTTTTAACAGCATAATGTTGCCGACTATCATACCAAGCGCAATAACAATAATTACAATTGCAAATCCTGACATTACTCTACTCGATTTACGTTCAAAATATAGTAATCAAGTATATGCTCAAAATTCCTAAGTATCGTGGTTTTGCCAGCTATATCTTCATTTATGATCAAATCGAACAATATCTTTGGTTCCGACTCAAGTAATTCCAAATAGCCTGAAGATAGCGGGTAATAAGACATGTGCCAAGGTTCTTCGGCAATACCGCCATTGTGGTTTAGATAAGGGAAATGGAAGCCAAAGTTTTCAGCATTTTTTAGTAGCCATTGGTGTAAATTAGCAAACGGTCCGTCGCCCTGATATTCAGAACTTACCAATTTAAGCCCCAACGTTTGATCAAAAGTAGATTTATCGTAATAGTCAAAATCAGTGCCCCAATGATGACGACTCGCGCCAGGAAGCGCTGAAAACCTCAAAATAGCTTTTATTCGCTCGAAGGGTTCAAGGGTATCAACGTCAAGTTGTATTTGATTGTCATCAAAAATTGGGATCATACCTAAATATTTGCCGTTCCATATCTTTAACTGTCTTTCAAAGTCTCTAAATCCGGATGCAATCTGCATGTCGAAACCGGCATCAAATGCTGCAGTTTGTAAGGCATTATAAGGCTCTATAACGTCGCTATGTATTGCGACGCCATTTGACTGAAAGATTATATTAGCGGTGTCCTTGCCGGTTAGATCCAATTTTTTCATTAACTAATTATTTTCCTAAATTATGGTAATAGGGCATTTTCTAAAACTTTAAAATACATTTCAGTTAGTTGATCTAAATCTGCGATAGCAACAGATTCGTCTACTTTATGTATCGTCGCATTACATGGGCCTAATTCAACGACTTGCGCGCCAGTAGGGGCAATGAAACGACCATCGGACGTGCCTCCTGTCGTTAGTAGTTGTGGCTTTTTCCCGGTAACTTCTTCAACTGCTATGTTAACAGCGTCGACTAACGTACCTTCGTCTGTTAAAAACGGTAGACCGTTATATGTCCATTTTAACTCGTAGTTAAGTTCATTATCGTTAAACAATGTTTCAACTTGATGAACAAGTTGTTCAGCGGTCACTTCAGTTGAATATCTAAAATTGAACATGATTTCAACATCGCCAGGGATAACATTCCCAGCGCCAGTGCCAGAATTGATATTTGATATTTGAAAACTGGTAGGTGGGAAAAAATCATTGCCAAGATCCCATTGTGTTTGCGTCAATTGGAAAATAGATTGCGACACTTTATGAATAGGGTTTTCAGCAAGGTGCGGATAAGCGACATGGCCTTGCACACCTTTAACCGTTAAATCGCCTGTTAAAGACCCCCGACGGCCATTTTTCACGATATCTCCACAATAGTTGGTACTAGAAGGTTCACCAACAATGCACATATCAATCTTTTCATTTCGGGCTTCTAACGTTTCAATGACTTTCATCGTGCCGTTGATGAATGGACCTTCTTCATCACTGGTTATTAAAAAAGCGATAGAGCCTTTATGATCTGGGTGAGCTTTGACAAAATTTTCTGTTGCGACAACCATAGCCGCTAAACTGCCTTTCATGTCTGCTGCACCACGACCAAAAATATGACCGTCCTTGATAACAGGTTCAAAAGGTGGCGTAGACCAGTTTTTAACATCTCCTGTCGGTACAACATCGGTGTGCCCTGCAAAACAGAACACCGGCGCTTCTGTGCCTTTTCGTGCCCACATATTTAATGTGTCGACATAAAACATCGATTCGATATTAAAACCTAATTTTTCAAGACGAGAAGCCATTAACTGTTGGCAGCCTGCATCTTCTGGAGTTACAGACTCGCGACTTATAAGTTGTTGAGTTAATTCAATTGTTGGAGATATTTGCATATTAAGATTTGCCAAAAAGTGTTTCGTAATCAGTTTGTTTAAAACCCAGATAATAATTACCGTTGGTATATAAAATAGGGCGTTTAATCATCGCTGGAGCGTCTAGCATACATTTAATCGCTAATGATTCGTCCATGGCTTCTTTTGTCGATTCGTCAAGTTGTCGAAAAGTTGTACCACGTTTGTTTAATACATTTTGCCAACCAAGTTCTTTACATACATTAACAAGCCATTGGTGTTCGATGCCGTCTTTGCGGTAGTCGTGAAATGTAAAAGAGATGTCTTGTGTGGTTAGCCATTTTTGCGCTTTTTTTATGGTATCGCAGTTCTTAATACCAAACATTGTTGTTGTATTCATAGTTTATTTATTCTGTCACTAAGGTAAATAAAGGGTCTGCACCATGCTCGACGTGAGTTCTTGGTACGACTATTCGTTTTATCGTTTGAGCATTTAACCAAAAGATATAAAGATGGGTCGGTGTTGAGTTGTGACTCATCTTATAAAGGTTAAGTTCCATTAATGGTTGATCAAGGGTTACCGCTTGACCCAATTTAACTAAAATCTTAATGCCTAGGCCCAAGTTTTGTTTGTATTCAAAAGGCAACTGAATAGCTAGTTTAAGCTTGTTTTTTGCTTGTAAAACGATCTGGCCGATTGAGATATCAATAGCAATCACATGGGCATTAAACGGTGCGGTTACTTGACTTGTCGTCGGAGTAATACTTACGCCACACCCTAATTGGTTGACTAATGGGCATGAAATTCTGGAGACTTTCCCCGATATAGGAGCAGGAATTTGTACCCCAGTTACAGTGGACCCTTGTTTAAATTCTATTTTACTGGATTGACCAATCATGGTTTTACTAAATCTCAGCCCTTATTTTGTAGCCGGCTTTTTCGAGATGAATAATCGCGGCTTCAACATTTTTACTTTTAACTAAAATGTAGTCAGTATCGAATGTTGAAATTACGAATATGCTGATATCAGCAGCAGAGAGCACGCCGCTAATGTCTGACAAAATCCCTGTCAATGAAAATCCCAATGGCCCTATAACTTCTAAACTCTTCCAGCCATCCTCTTGCTCGTCGCTCTCTAATTTTAAATCAGAAGAGCAAACAATAGATAACTCGTCTGCAGTTTTACCTATAAAAAAGATATCTGATTGCAAAACGACTTGAGGTACCGGCGTTTCTGGTACGAAACTGTGTACTGAAAACTCTCCGTCTAGAAGGTGTAATGTTTGTTTAGGCATGAAGCCGATATCCTTATTCGATCTAGTAACCGATGCCTTTTATATTACTATGCTTTAAACAAAAAAGCAGTCTAAAACCTTTAAAATAGTCTAACGTTATTTTCTACAACGTTGTTAAACTCCTGTTTATTTACACAGTTATCAACTGTGCTTAATACTTTTCCACAGATTGTGTGGATAACTCTGTTGAGTAACTCTGTTGTAGTCTGTAAGTTATTGATAACAATGTGTATTAACAAGTGGTTAAATATTGTCACCGGACAAATTATATACGTACATAGTTGCTTAAGTAATCGGTTTTGGTCCTAGCTTTTAACCTATGAACAAATAGACAACAAAAGCAAGTATAAACTTGATGTAAATAGTGGATAAGTCGGTGTTTTTAAATTCACTTGTGGATAACTTGTAAATAACATTTAGATAAAAATATGGTACTTAGATAGCTGATAAATAGCGCAAAAATTGATTATCCAGTGATAATGTCCATTTTGTATTTTGACGGTGTTGAGAATTAGGTTATCTTTAATGGTAGTGAGTCTATTTAAGAGGTAGTGAAATTTGCTAATAATTAAAACTCTAAAAACCGGATATGATTTTAGCCAACTTTGGCCAAAACGAGAACCCTATTTGGCGATGTTTGACCAAACAAGGGCGGTGAAACTAGCGTTGTTGTCTTTGACATTAATGCCTTCACTTGCAATTGTTACTGCGTTTCTGCATTTACAGTTTTTTGGAACAAGCCAGATAAATCTTACATTTGCGATGACGATTTTGTTTTTAAGTATTCCTGTACAAGCGTTTTATGTACTGGGTCTAAAAGCGAATAGTCAACTACCTGTAAGTTTACGAGTATGGTACAGAGAGTTAGAGTCTAAGATTAAATTGACGCCACTTGTGGAGCCTGGTTTAGAAGGTAAAGCAGATAAACGTCTAGGTAAATCAGATAATAAACTAACATTTTTAGACTTAGCCTGTGTATTACATGACCTGTTTGATCCAAGCAAAAGAACAAACAAGTCATTTAATTAACAATATAATACACGATAGTAATCGAGTCATCATTTAAACGTTTTTTACTAAAGTGGTTTTGGACCAAAGTCGGCGCCACTTTTTATTTTAACGCTGCGATAACCTTAAACTTCAAAATCGATTTCAATAAATATAAATAGATTAGCCAATAGCAACGTAGTGTTCGTTGTTTTCGATACGTTTGAGCCAATTTGAAATATTCGGAAATTGACTGAGGTCAAAACCACCTTCATCTGCAACATGGGTGTAAGCATAGAGCGAAATGTCCGCAGTTGTAATTGTATCACCTGTTAAAAATGCGGAGCTTTGCAAGCATTTTTCCATAACTGTTAGCGCTTTATTGCCGCCGGCTTGTTTATCTTTATATTCTTGTAACCTAGATTCAGGCATTCCCAAATATTTATTAATAAAGCGCGCAACGGCAATAAATGGTTCGTGGCTGTATTGTTCAAAAAATTGCCATTGTTGGATTAGTGCTTGGGCTTTAGGATCAGAAGGGTAAAACTTACTGCTATTTGCAATATAGTTAATAATAGAATTAGATTCCGATAGGCAAAAGCCGTCACTAAAACGAACAAACGGGATCTTGCCATTTGGATTCATAGAGACAAACTGATCGGTCTTGGTATCGCCCTTTAATATGTCGACCTCAATCCATTTATATTTGACTTGTAACAGCTCACAAACAAGTTTTACTTTGTAACAATTTCCTGAATTTACATCGCCATATACTTCAATCATCGTTAACTCCAGAGTTGATTTGTTAATCGTTATTGGTGACTAAATGCAAGGGAAAACGTAATTGGCACTGAATAGCTGATCGAACTTAGGCCCGCTAGTTGTTTAAGTTTATCGATACCACCAGTTAACTGAAATTGGTCACTATTTATCACAACCGGTTTGATAGTACTTATTGTCAGAGTTTTGTTTTTTCCTTTCACAAGCATCACTTCAGTTGTTATTTTTTGGGAAATACCATGGAGTGATAACATTCCCTCTATGGTCGTTGTTGTGTGTTCGCCCAAGGTTAGATTTTCATAAACGCTAGGTTTAACTTGGGTTGTAAAAACGGCTTGAGGGTATAGGTTCGTTTCAAACAACTCTTTTGTCATTCGTTGATTACGGATCTCGATATTGCTTTCAACACTATTAAGATCAATTGATAAACTTGCTAAGCCTTGCTTGTTTATCGTGCCACTTAGTTGAGTAAACTGATGAACTTCAGTGGTTGTTTGTTTTTTAGTCGATAAAAAGTGGAAGGCTGAATTATCATTATCCAATTTATAGTCGGCAAATACGCCAGCAGAGGCACTCATCAGCAATGCCGACATGGCCAAATTAGTTATCATTTTACAGTTCATGTCTTTTCTCAATTTTTTATTGCTAAATTTAGTTTAAATTTCAAACGTTGACCAAATTGGTGCGTGGTCAGAAGGTTTTTCTATACCGCGCAGTTCATAGTCAATATCTGATCCAACTAGAGTATCCGTCAACGATTTTGTTGCTAAGATCACATCTATTCTAAGGCCTCGGTTGTCATCAAATCCCTTAGAACGATAATCAAACCAGCTGTATTTTTCTGTAGTATCTGGGTGCAGTTGCCTAAACGTATCAGTAAAACCCCAATTTAAAAGGTCACTGAGCCATTCGCGCTCAATCGGTTGGAATGAGCATTTTCCAGTTTTTAACCAACGTTTGCGGTTTACTTCGCCAATTCCGATATCTAAATCTGTTGGAGAAATATTTATATCGCCCATAACAATCAAGTTTTCCGTGGGCGATTGATAGGTCTCTAAGTGGTTCATTAAATCTTTATAGAACTGCTGTTTATACGGAAATTTAGTCTCGTGTGAAAGGTTATCACCCTGTGGGAAATAGCCATTCATTACTGTTAACTTATTGCCTTTGGGCGTATTTAACGTCACTGATACCATTCTTTTTTGATGCAATTCTGTATCTGTCGAAAAGCCTTTATCTTCGCTGATGATCTGTTCAACTAAGTCTTGGCGAACTAACATAGCCACACCATAATGAGCTTTTTGGCCATGTACTATAGGATAGTATCCAAGAGCAGTTATATCGTCGAATGGAAAAACTTCATCATGTGCTTTAGTTTCTTGCAAGCCAATTATATCTGGATTGTGTTTAGTGATAAGCGCAGTTAGTTGGTGAATTCGAGCGCGAACGCCATTTATATTAAAAGAAATAATTTTCATAGAATTTAATCACGATGCTAATGTTTTATGGTGGAGATGATGCCTGTAAGTCATTAGAATCGCAAATATAAGTCTATTAAATTGTAGCTAGGAGCTAACTATTTTTCATTTATTTTTACACTTTCTAGTGCCGTGCTGCATTGCTTTAATTTTTGCACCAAAACAATGGCAAAAACCACTACTCATTATGATGTTAACGATGGTTGTTGATATTGACCATGTCGTTGCGGATCCGATCTACGACCCAAACCGTTGTTCAATAGGTTTTCATCCATTCCATAAGCTTTATTTTATTTTGCTTTATGGTGTTTTGTTATTTTTTAAAAGAGTACGTTGGATTGGGGTCGGCTTAATGGTTCATATGTTGCTCGATAGTATCGATTGCTATCAAAATATGGGCATTTGGTGGCACAGTGCAGTGTAATTAATTCTTGTTCTTGGAATTACCCGTATAAAAGTTATACGGTCTTTTTAATAGTTTAAATTAATCACTGAAAACCAAGTCAATTTGAATTAGAGTTAAGCGATAACTAGGATACAACGAAGATCTTGTTTTCATGCTGAATGTTTTTCAATCTAATCGACTTGAAGCTCTCGTCACCATTTTATCAAAACAAATGAGTGACAATGCCTTAGATTCTGTACTAACCCCGGATACGATTTTAGTGCAAAGCCCCGGCATGGCGCAGTGGCTTAAACTAGAAATCGCAAAATCAAATGGTATAGCAGCAAATTTGGCGTTTCCGTTACCGAGTAGCTTTATTTGGCGACTTTATCAAAAAACCATGCCAGATATTCCAGAACAAAGTCCATTTAATAAAGACCGAATGACCTGGATATTGTTTAAATTATTACCCCAGTTTTTAACCCAGACAGAATTTAACGCTCTGAGCCACTTTTTGGAAAGTGCTAAAATTGATACAAGTAATGGAAGTGAACATTTTTATCAACTTAGATTGTTTCAACTGGCCGAAAAAATAGCTGATGTGCTCGACAATTACTTAATGTACCGACCTCATTGGTTAACGCACTGGCAGGAAGGCAATAATGATTTACCACCTACAGAACCCAATATCGATATAGAACAACACGCGTGGCAGGCCATATTGTGGCGAGAAGTTGTTCGATACGTAAAAGCAGATTATGACGATGTGGACAACATTCCTGCATTACACCGAGCGGAAATGCAAAAGGTGTTGTTAAATTGGTTAGCGCAAGCCGATAAGGCAACAATTCAGGCGATGGTTGGTGCTAGGGTAAGTGTATTTGGTATTTCAACGTTACCTGAGCAACAGCTAGAAGTACTGGAAGCGCTCGCGAGAAACATTGAAATTGATGTTTATTGGTTTAATCCTTGTCAACTATACTGGGGCGATATTATTAGCCCTAAACTTGCTGCCCGATTGACAAGTCAACAACAAAACATAGTTAAGATTAATAGTGAATTACATGACCAATATTATATTGTTGGCAACCCATTATTGGCCAGTTGGGGAAAAGTTGGTAAAGATTATCTGGATTTGCTAACCAATAGAAATGTTGAAGTATATGACATCTTTATTGACCAAGCTGATCAAGCCACTAGATCAGTTTTACATAAAATTCAGCATGACATTCTAAATTTGGAATATCGTGACAGTCAGGTCCCGTTGACGCCTCAAGAGCTAAATTCAGAGCTGGGCAAATTAGTTTGGCCTCAAGACGATACATCAATACAAGTTCATATTTGCCATAGTCGTTTACGTGAACTGGAAGTATTAAAAGATAACTTGCTTCATTTATTAGCTGAGAACGAGGGGTTATTAGCGAGTGACATACTCGTGATGATGCCAGATGTTAATGCTTATAGCCCGTTTATAGAAAGTGTTTTTGGTGGGTTACACCAAGGTGCAAAGTACATTCCGTATACAGTTGCGGACCGCAGCGGTCACGATCTAAGTCCATCACTCACAGCATTTGTTGATATGTTCCTACTGCCTGAATCACGATTTACCATCATTGAAATATTGGACCTTATTGAAGTTCCTTTTATGAGTCGTTTATTCAGTTTTGACCAAGATGATTTAAATCTTATTCGCAGGTGGGTTGATGGTTGTCAGATTAAATGGGGAATATCTGGACAGCATAAAACCAAATGGCAAATGCCAAATAGAGATATGAATACTTGGCAAAGCGGTTTAAAGCGAATGTTGCTCGGCATATCCGTAGGTGAAGATGCACTATGGCATGACATTGTTTCTTTTTCAGAAATAGAAGGTATGCAAGCGAAAACACTGGGTAAGCTAATTGATTTTTTCCAGTTTGTTGTAACGTTACAAGTTGAATTAGACGCGGCTAAAACCCCTGAACAGTGGCATCACTATATAACTGAGCTATTGGCGTATAGTTTTGACTTAGACACACTCGATGAAATTGAACAAAACGTATTAATGGCTATTCGGGACGTCAATGACAAACTCAAGGACTTCTCTAATACGTTACGTCTTGATCAAAAAGTGAGTTACAAAATTATTCACCGACATTTTGATACTTTTTTACAAGAAGATGGGGTAACGCAGCGATTTTTAGCGGGTAAGCTAAACTTTTGTAGCTTAATGCCAATGCGATCTGTGCCATTTAAAGTTGTTTGTGTATTAGGCTTAAATGAAGGTGAGTACCCTCGGAACGTTGACCCAATTAGTTTTGACTTAGTCTCGTTATGTTCGCCTAAAAAAGGCGATCGTTCGAGAAAATGGGATGACCGCTATTTATTGCTAGAAGCATTGTGCTCAGCCAGAGACGTGTTTTATTTAAGTTATGTGGGTATTTCTCTCAAAAATAATGAAATGGTGCCTCCTTCAGTGTTGTTAAATGAGTTTAAAGATTACTTGTGTCAATCATATTTACCAACAAACAAGCAACAAAAACTAACGGATAGCTTTGAATATATCCATAGATTACAACCATTTGATAGCGAATATTATACGCAATCAACACAGAGTAATTTGCAAAATTCTTACCATAAACAGTGGTTTGATGTAGCAAAAGCAGCACATGCTGAAAACAATGGGGAGGAACTTACATCGTCGCCTTTGACCTCTGACCATTCAAATTTGGAGAACTGGTTTCAATACAGCGCGAATGCTAACGACAGTGAAATTAATATTGATCAGTTTATTGAATTTTGTCGCAATCCAATCAAAGCGTTTTATCGTCAACAATTAGATGTTCGATATGAGTTCTATACAGATACTTTAACAGAGGTTGAAAACTTTAGTCACAACGGCCTAACTAAATACACAATGAATCTTAAATTTATTGAAGCTGCACTTAATCAACAACTACCAAGTAAAACGCTTATGTTACAAAATGGTCAGTTTCCGTCGGACGAATGGGGACAACGACTTTATAAAAATTATAGTGCAAATAACGAAAAATATACGTCTGGATTGCATCAGGTAGTTGAGATTGAAGAAGGCGATAACATTCAATCAACACCACTTTCAATTGAATATAAACCAGCGTTTGGTAACGGTAATATTACCCTAGAAGCTGATTACCATTTGCTCGCAGGTCAAAACGTGCAACTCAGAGCTGGACGAATAAGAACGGTTGATATTATTAGTTGTTGGATTAACCATTTAGTGATAAATGCCAGTGGCTTTGAAATTAAGTCAGTGGTTTATGGGATAGAAGGTACGTCACCTAAATGGCATGGTTTCCCTGCACTTAGTAAAGCGTACAGTGCACAGATGTTAAATGACTGGTTGCGACTTTATTGTTATTCAATGGACCAACAACGTTTGTTGAAATGGCACCCGGAAACCGCACTTTTATGGCTGCAGAAACGTAAAAAAGATGTTTCACCACAAGAACTTGAAAGCGTATTGATGGATGCAATTGCAGAGGGCAGCTCTGCAGCTACAATTGCTATAGATAGTTACAGTTGGCGTTTATTTACCAAGCTTGATGATTTCACGCCTGAGTTTTTTGCTTTAGCGGATAAAATGTTATTGCCCATGTTAGAAATAGGAATGGGTTGTGGAGTTAGAGGGTTAAAGCACTATATTTCTCACATTAATCAAGCGCCAGTGGAGAGCCTTTAAATGAACGTACTTAATCCACTCTCTTTAGTGCTGAATCAAAATTGCCTAATCGAAGCGAGTGCAGGCACCGGTAAAACTTATACTATTACAACATTATATCTTAGGGCCATTTTGGGGCTCATAGACCCCGAACGTGAATTGAGCCCAATTGAAATTCAGAAAATTTTAGTGGTGACCTTTACCGATGCTGCAACAAAAGAGCTTAAAGATAGGATCAGAGATAAGTTAATTGAGGCGCAACATTATCTAATCTCTAGTCAATCTAGCGAAAAAACAAAAGCTGATCCTAATCTAATTGCGGTCATTTCCTTGTATCAACTAAAGTGCCAACAGCAATATGATATGGCGTCAGAAGCGGCTAGTTTACGGGCGTATACTCAGCTTCAACAAGCCATAGTACTTATAGATGAAGCGTCTATCTTTACGATTCATGGATATTGTCAACGGTGCTTAAACCAGTTTGCGTTTGAAACACAATCTGATTTTGACAAAGAAATGGACTTAGACAGCAAACCGACTACAGATAAAGCGCTTTATGATTTTTGGCGTCGTGAAGTATTAACGCTGACCTCTATTGAATTTGGATTATTTTCAGAAAACTGGGCGACACCTGAGGCTTTATATAACAATATTTCAAATGTTCTTGGTAAACGGATTTTAATTAACCCAACGTTGGATGAGGAAGGTTACCAGAGCCAACTTGCTACATTAGTTGGTCTAACAGAAAAAATCCGTACACTGTGGAATGACTGTAATTTTAGTGACATTATTTTAAGCTCTGGAATGATTGCAAAGCGAAAAGCCGTTACGCGATTAGCTAGTTTAGAACCGTTTTTAGCGGGCGATATCGCTTACCCAGAGTTTACCGATAAAGACAGGTGGTCAGTTTGGGGTCAGGAGGTTTTTGGGAAGCAAAGTAATTACAAAAAAGGTCATCCCTGTTTAGAGCACGAAATTATCGCTTTAATCGAACAACTAATCGCATTAGATGAGTCTTTTTGTGGCTCAGCTTTTAAAGGTTACTGGTTAACACACGCAAAAAATAGTATTGAACGACTTGCGAGTCAATCAAACTCACAGCAACAAACGATCACACCGGATGACCTGTTAACGTCCTTAGCCAACGCATTAGAAAATGACGAACAGCACGCTTTAGTTAAGGTAATAAGAAATTCGTATCCGTTGGCATTTATCGATGAATTTCAAGATACGGATCCAGTTCAATATCAAATATTCTCTACGATTTATAAAACCGATTTTGAGCCTGAAAGAGAAGCGGGTGAGTCGGCCGCTAATATGATTTTAATTGGCGATCCGAAACAAGCGATCTATAAGTTCCGTGGCGCAGATATTTACACGTATATTCGGGCAAAACACGACATCGTGCCGGAACGTCATTTTACTTTGAATAAAAATTGGCGCTCACACCCTGAGTTAATTCAATCAGTAAATTATATATTTGAACATAGCCCAGAACAATTTGAGCATAAATCAATTCCCTTTGTCTCTGTTGATTCCGGTCGCTCATTTGACTCACAACAAGCCCCAATTGACCACGACCAAGCGGCGTTTGAAGTATGTCATTTAGTTGTTGATGAACAGCAAGATAGTGGTAATTCGGAAACAAATATAAACAATACCGACGACACAGCAATTATTAACGCTGAGGAAGCTAAAGATAAAAATAAAAACAAATCAACGTCATCAACCAAAGAGGGCGATAAAACAACTATAGCAAGCACACAAGGTTATGATCTCATGGCCAAATGGTGTGCCGTCGATATTGTTAATTTATTAAACGGACATAAACATAAGGGACCTGATGATCCAAAAGCGGTATCCACAGGTGATATTTGTATTTTGGTTCGTAGTCGTCCGCAAGCCAAAATTATAAAAAATAGCTTGAGTCAACTTGGCTTAGATTCCGTGTACCTGAGCCGTGATAGTATTTTTAGTAGTAAAGTTGCTCAGGACCTAAATCTTTTACTCGTGGCAATTGCAGCGCCGAACAACGAACAAAAAGTAAAAACCGCACTGGCGACTCAGCTTTTTCAATACTCAGTAGAAGACTTACTCACATTTCAACACGACCCAAATCTATGGCAAGAAAAGCTCAATTGGTTTTTCGAAGCTCAAGTTGAACTGCAAAGGGGCAATATTACGAGCAGTGTCGAACATTTAATGTTTTGCGCTGAAAGCTATTCAAAATGGTCATCGAGAGTCAATGACTTCAACCGACACGTAACCGACTTACGCCATTTGTTGGAAATATTACAAACGCAACAGAAACAGCATGCTGGTATTGAAAAGCTTTTATTGTGGTTCGAACAGCAAATCTCGATGGATGTATCAAATGAATCAAACGATGAAAAAGTACTGAGACTAGAGTCGGATTCAAATTTGATAAAAATAGTGACATATCATGCGTCTAAAGGTCTGGAGTATCCTTATGTGTATTTGCCTTTTATCTGCAATGCAATGTTAAGTAAACAAGCTATTTATACCTCGGAAAAGGACAATACCACCTATTTTAGGGCCGATAATAGACTTATTGAACTGCAATACGCAGAACAAGAGCGCATGGCAGAAGATATACGATTACTGTATGTCAGTTTAACAAGGCCGATTTATCGCGTCGTTATTGGCATGTTTAACGTTGTAAACAGACAGTTTAAACTGCATCAAACCGCGATTTATAAATTGCTATTTGGCCGTGAAGAACAATCGAACATTGATGAGCGGATCAGTGATTATTTTACTGCAATGTCAAAGCAGGTTACTAATAATCAAACCGCTGGGGTTGTATATAAAAAAGTAACTGTTTCTGAGGTTCATGACGCGTTTAAATCTTCACCAGTATTGTTGATGCCTAAGAATAGCGATGAAGCTTCGATGGTATTTAATCATTATAACCCACCTAAAAAACATGACTGGCGGATCATAAGTTATTCTATGATGAGTAACCAAATTGGTCATGCAAGTCATAGCGACGTCATTAAATCTGAGCCTGATGTTCTATTTGAAACTAGGGGGGTTAACGAAACAGAAGAAAGTGAATCTAATGATATCCTTGTCGCACCAGAAGGGGTTTTTAATCAGTTTCATTTTCCAAAAGGCGCTAATGCGGGAACCTGTATCCATTGGATTTTAGAGCATGTTGATTTTCAACAACCAATGTCTGCACAGACCCAGGTTATCATTGACGGGTTAACTAAATTTTCAATATCTTTAGAGTGGGTTGAGACGGTAGAACAATGGTTGCAAAATGTAATTTTAAATCCCAAAGCTGGTTTTTCTTTATCTCAATTGGCACCTAATAAATTTATTAATGAATTGGAGTTTTACTTTGATTTTAGTGGCCTCGATATGTCTATTTTTGGTAACGCGTTATCAATGTTAGGGTTAGAACAATTGAGTAACAAAATGAAAGGCTCAATGTTTTCAGTGTCTAGAGGCGTTGTTAAAGGGTTTGTCGACGTTGTTGTCCAACACGAAGAAAAGTTTTATGTAGTGGACTACAAATCCAATTTTTTAGGGTTTGAACTTCAAGATTATGACCAAACCAAGCTATTTGAAAGTATGATTGACCATCATTATCACTTACAAGCGCTGATCTATCTCTTAGCGTTACATCGCTTTTTAGCTACACGTTTAACGGATTACAATTACGACTTACATATAGGTGGTGCTGTGTATTTATATGTCCGTGGGATGGATGAAAAAGATGACACTGGCGTATACAAATTTGAAGTGAATTATGACGTAATTCAATATCTTGATAATGCCCTAAAACAACACGATGTAGCGCAACACGACTTAGCGCAAAATGCCGATACTGGCGAGTCAAAGTCAGCTGGAACGGATGTTAAAATTGTCGATGAAGGTTTATGGTCACAAAAAGGATTTGGGTTTTAACAATGAATTTTTTATTAAGAACAAATAGCAATACGTTGATAAATGATAACGGCTCCTTTATGGAAATAGGCTCAACCGATAAATCAATTCTTAAATTTGATCAGACTCCCGTCGCACATTTGTTAACTGAGTTGGTCGCAAACGGCAAAATTGAGTCGGTCTGTAAACACTTCGCTAATATGATATTTGATGAACACTTAAGTCAAAATAAACAAACCGAGGGAGATTCGAGTAGGAACCTATTAACGATTTTAGCGGCGTTTGTAATGGACGCAATGTTAAAACAACATTCATGTATCTATATTGATAGAAAAATCATTAGTAGCTGGTTAGCGATAAGCGACATTCTTGAACTTAACATTGTGCTACCCGATCACCAAATTTGGCTCGATACCGTTAGAGGTGAAACAGACTTTGTTCAAAATATTGACGACATTAGTTCGCTAAGTACTGCACAACAGGTTATTAAGCCATTTGTTTTGTGGCAAAACCGATTCTACTTGCACCGTTATTTTATCGCTGAACATTGTATTGCAAATAAAATTACTAAGATGTTAGGTCGAGCACCTAAGCTATCAAACAATAAGCTTGAAAGCGCAGATGAAGATCAAGCAGAAAATAATATTACGCCACGTACTTTAGGCTTTATCGAAAGCATGTTTAAGCGCAGCGATGAAAATAAAGAAAACGACAATGTTGTAGATTGGCAAAAAGTCGCAGTCACAAACGCTCTTCAGTCTCAGTTTTCAGTTATTAGCGGCGGTCCCGGCACTGGCAAAACGACAACCGTGGTTAAGTTACTTGCCGGAATTCTATTTGATCATCAGATCTTAGGTGGAAAGGGAAAATTAAAAATCGCAATTACCGCGCCGACAGGTAAGGCAGCGTTACGACTTGAAGAGTCTATTAAAGGAGCATTAGGTTCTCTAGATATTGAAGACGAACTTGCGGCTCAGGTTCCAGTTTCGGCCTCTACAGTCCATCGATTAATGGGCTCCCGAGGCAACGGGCAATTTAAACATGATCATAATAATTTATTGCGACTCGACATATTGCTTATTGACGAAGCTTCTATGATTGATGTCACATTAATGGCAAAAGTATTTAATGCGTTGCCGTTAAACTGCCGAGTGATATTGATCGGAGACAGACAACAATTAGCCTCTGTAGAGGCTGGTAATGTGTTAGCCGATTTTTACATTGCTCAAAACCAATTGTCTTTACGTTACCTTGTTGAACTAAAAAAGAGTTTTCGGTTTGGTGCAGAAAGTTCGATAGGGCAACTCGCAGCGGCAATTAACGTTGGTGACTTTAATAGCGTCAATGCTACTTTTTTAGCGGATACAGCAAATGAACAGTCGTTAAATTGGTATCGTCAGCCACACGCTGAAATTGATAAAGTAGTTGAGTTAGTTACAGAACATTATTCTAATATCCATAGATTGGCGGCAACATTAACAATTGAAAATGAGGCCAAATTGATCCCCGAGGTGTTTAAAACGTTATATCAATTACAGGTGTTATGTTGTGTCCGTAAATCAGAATTTGGTACTGAATCTCTCAATAGGCGTGTTCATAGACGATTAATCCAAAAATCGTTAGTGCCCAACAAAGAGCAACATTATGTTGGTCGGCCAATTATGATTGCAACAAATGCGTATAATTTGAAATTATATAATGGTGATATTGGGATTCAACTCATTGACCCGGTTTCGGGGTTATTAATGACGTATTTTCAAGTCGGAAAGTCTGCATTCTCTAAATTCCATTGCCAAAGGTTACCAGGTCATGAGAGTGTTTATTCGATGACAGTGCATAAGAGTCAGGGTTCGGAATTTGACCATAGTATACTGATACTCCCAGCGGAAGATGAGTCTTCATCGTTAGTTTCAAGGGAAATTGTTTACACTGGACTAACGCGTTCCAAAATCAATTTTTCATTACTGGCCACTGAAACCAGTTTGCGTTCCGCGATAAATAGAACAACCCATCGTTACTCTGGACTAGCGGAAATGTTGGTCAATCAACTAAGCTAGTATATCTTTTGGTTTAATTAACGGGTGGTTTTTTTGACAAAAACCACCACAAAAAGTGCGAGCGCAAAGCTACCAATAAAAGCTTCTACTGCTGCGATGAGTCGCGAAAATCCTACCGGCTGTATGTCGCCATAACCTAATGTTGTAAATGTTACGACGCTAAAATAAATGGTCGAGAAAAAGTCCGAAAGATTCGACGCGAGTGAATTTTCTGTTGAAAACTTAATAATGCCTTCGTTGGCCTGGACACCAAAGATAAAGAATAGCAGGGCGCAGACAAAGATCAGGGCGAGTGAAAATGAAATGACATTCATGGGACGTTCGCCATATCCACAAAATAGGTCCACCGTTTTTGATATTATCCGTCCTTTAGAAAACTTAGGAAACTGCTTACGTCGCATGGTAAGTTCTTTATGGGCACAGTGCCCCGCGAGGCCCAATAGACCGTCGGACTCAGCTGATTTTCTTAAGTTTCGATATATTTCTTCCGATTGTTCATAGTGGTCAGCCGCTTCTTCCCTTAACCCTTTTTTATCAAAAGAATCTGCGATTGCTTCTTGTTGAACAAAGTCACCAATTTTTATGTTATCTAACCGAGCGCCATGGAGTTTGGTGCCTAATAAGTTGCAATTGTGTAGGTTGGCACAATGCAGATTGGCTTCGTTGAGGTTCGCTTTCATTAACGAAGCACCACTTAAATCCAAATTAAACAAATGGGCTTCTTGCATATTCGCGCGATAAAGGTCGGCACTGCGCATGTCATAACCGATAGGGGAGTCTGGGCGCACTAAATTAACGTGGAATAAGTTGGCGCGTTTTAGTCTTATTCCCTGTAATAAGCCACCACTCGAGGCAAAGGCTTCTAAACGTTCACTCAATTCCATTCCGGTTTTGTCTATTATTGGGTCATGCCAAAAACAGAATCCAGTGCCTAAATCCTTTTCTTTACACTTTTGTTTGTCCTCCGAAACATAACTACAGGGTCTATACTCAGACATAAATTAAGTGCACTCTTAAGAAGTTGTTCTTGTTATAAAAACAATAGTTGAAGATCGTTAACTCGGTAACAATTTTTTTACAAATTTTTGCAATTTAAATACACCTTTACGATTTAATTCTCGTTTTAACACGATACACTTAGTCAAACGACTAAAACTGATTTTCTTACATTACTTTTAATTAAGGGGCTAAAGCGTTATGTATATCATTGTTTTAGCTTCATTTATCTTTGCGATTGTAGGTATGTTGTTAGCAAAATATAAAGGTCTAAATTGGTTGTGGGGCTTTTTGGTTGGTTTAATTTTAGGCCCAATAGCGATCCCCCTTATTTTATTAAAAGGAAAATAAATTTGTCAGTAAACCCTTCTATTTTATGCGGCCCTATACTGCGACGTCTGTTGTCATCTGAGTTACTGATATGGTTGGTCATGGACAAACGCCGTAACCTGACATTGAATTTATATTTAGAGCAAATCAAATTATTAGATACTGAGTGTTCAGTAGAATGGATCCAGATAGGTGAGAGTGCGACAATCGCGTTATTTAGACTTATTCCAACATATGAAGACGCCTGGCCGAATGGTGTTGATATCGAATATGAGCTCAAAGATGATGATAGCGGTCATGTATATGATTTATCCCATTTAAGTTTAAGTCGAACCAGACCAAGTTTTTGTTATAACCAAACGATGAGTTCGGTTATCCAAGGTTCATGTCGTAAACCTGACCATATTGCGAAAGACGCTTTTGCTGGGATTTATGCCAAACTTCAAGATGGCACGCTGTCTCGCCCTGATTATCTAATTATGGCGGGCGATCAAATCTACGCTGACGATGTAAGTGCACCAATGTTGATTGGCGCTCAGTTACTGTCTAAAAAGTTGAAGTTGTATTCCGCTACTCACTACACAGATGCGCTACCAAGAACTGCATTAGAATGGCAAAAGTCAGTAAATAAACGACATCAGCTATTACCGCAAAAAGAAGGCTTAAGTCGGTGGCAAAATTTTTGGCATGGCTCAACCATTATTTCTGCACGATTTCATGAAAACCATTTAATTACATTAGATGAATTTTTTGCGACCTATCTACTCACCTGGTCGACGACATGTTGGCAATTGGTCATGGATGAAGTGGAACTTGCAGCTGGTGATTTTTCTGGATTAGAGCAAAAAAAATACCTTGAAGAGTTACATACCGTAAAACAATTTATTGAGGAACTTGACCGATTTGAAGCGGTTGTCGCTAACGTACCAACTTTAATGATATTTGATGATCATGACATCACCGATGATTGGAACTTAACAGCGGATTGGGAATCACATATTTATGGCAATACTGTGACCAAGCACATGATAAGTGATGGTTTGTTGTCTTATTGTTTATTCCAAGGTTGGGGCAATAACCCTGAACGGCTAGACCCCATAATAGAAAAACTTAGATCCCTCGCGCTGAAAAAAGACTTTGCGAATAAACAACTCACTGAGCAACTCCTAGATTTTAATCAATGGGATTATGTTGTTGAAACATCGCCTAGAATTGCAGTACTAGATACGCGTACGCAACGGTGGCGTAGTGAGACGTCCGCTAAAAATCCAAGTGGGTTAATGGACTGGAGGTCACTTGAGCAGCTTGAAGATCAACTTTATGAATCGTTTGGTTCTATACTTGTTGTGTCGGCGGCGCCCGTTTTTGGTGTTAAAGCAATTGAAGTCGTACAAAAAGCTTGTGAACTTGTAGGCCAAGAATTGTTAGTTGATGTTGAAAATTGGATGGCTCATCAGGGCTCTGCACGTAAATTGATGAGTATGATGCGCCACGATAATGCGCCTGATGAGATAATCATTTTGTCGGGCGATGTTCACTATTCGTTTTGTTTTTCAGCGGAAAGACGTTTTAGCTCAAGTACCGACAAGATATGGCAACTAACATGTTCGGGATTTAAAAATGAATTTCCTCAAAAATTACTTAAGTTCTTTGATTACATAGATAGATTTCTCTATTCGCAATACAGTTTGCTTAACATTTTTACCAAAAGAAGAAAGTTAGCGGTTGATCATCATCCCTTAAAAACACAGGATAATGCGTTTAAACATTTAAATGGAAGGCATTTAGTGAGTAGTTCTGCTGCAGGTGTTGTTGAGTTAGATCAAAAAGGAATGTTAAAACACTACCGGCTTGTAACCGGTAGTGGTGATATTCACGAATTTGCGCTCGATGAGTAATTAGAATACTTGTGCGACAAAGCCTTTTAAATAGTAACCTTCAGGATACACACTGCTAATTATATGGTCTTGAGCTTGTGAAAGCTTTTCGATAAAGACCATATCGCGTTTTGCATCTAATGCAGCATCGGCCAGAATTTTTTGGAATAAAGATGGTTCCATTAATCCTGAACAAGAGAAACTGAGTATGATGCCACCCGGGTTTAGCAACTGCATAGCAATCATATTAATGTCTTTATAACCACGACATGCGCCTCGTAATTGCGCTTTACTTTCCGCAAATTTGGGCGGATCCATGATGATTACATCGAATTTTGTACCTTCTTCGCGGTACTTTCTTAATAGTTTGAAGACATCATGTTTTACAAGAGAAACTTTAGCTTGGTCAAAATTATTTAAGTCAATGTTTTTAGCCGCAATATCTAGCGCCGACTGTGACATATCTACTTGTGTAACATGTTTTGCACCACCTTTAAGAGCGGTTAACCCAAACGTGCCGGTATAGCTAAAACAATTTAGAACCGTTTTACCTTCAACGTATTTTTCTAATGTTTTTCGATTATCTCGTTGATCTAAATAGAAACCTGTCTTATGTCCATTTTCAACGTCTACGTACGCCTTAATGCCGTTTTCTTCAATAATGATAGGTGACTGCAATTTGCCAAAGATCTCGCCGCGACGGTTTTTCAGACCTTCTTTTTGACGCACATCGACGTCGCTTCTTTCATAAATGACATGATCAGGGAATACCGTCTTAAGGGCTTCGACGATTATGTCTTTATTTGCTTCAACACCCGCACTTAAGATTTGGCAAACAAGCGTAGTGTTATAAACATCAACGGTTAAACCTGGAATTCCGTCTGACTCTGCACAGAGTAGACGATAACCGGTTGTTTGAGCTTGTTTGATCATCGGTTGTCGAATAAATAAAGCTCGTTCAATTTTAGCTTTAAAGAAATCGATGTCGATTTCTTGGTTCTGCTCAAAACTCCAAATGCGCGCTCGGATCTGTGAGTGCGGAGAGTAGGCCGCCTTAGCTAACCACTTGTTATTTTCATCTAAAAGATCGACGGTTTCGCCTAATTGCGGATCACCGATGACTTCTTTAATTGCTTTAGAGAAAATCCAAGGGTGTTTGCGTTTGACCGCTTTAACTCGGTCATTTTTAATAATGATTGCTGACATGTGTATACCAATAGAAAATAAATTAGACGCAGTTTACCTTTTTATCACTAAACTAGATATTGTTCCGTTACGTGAGTAGTCGTTTTTACTTTTTAGTCCCAGAAAATTATTTTTTGTCTCACTAGAAATAAAACCGTAAAAACATCGTTCTTATTACTAACCAATAATAAATATTAGAAAGCAAAGGTGTATTTTGAAAATATATTCGACTTATAAAAATTTTGTTGAGCGCTTATCTCTGGCAGATGGTTTGCCGCTTTTATTTATCAGATTATACTTGGCTCCCGTCCTTATCCAAGCTGGCTGGACTAAATTTCAAGCGTTTGATCAGACCTCAGCATGGTTTGGTAATAATGAATGGGGATTAGGATTACCGTTTCCGGATTTAATGGCAAGTTTAGCGATATCTGCTGAATTACTAGGCGGGATTTTTATACTGTTCGGCTTACTCACACGGTTAACTTCAATACCACTTTTAATAACGATGTTTGTTGCTGCTAAAACCGCTCATTGGCAAAATGGGTGGCTGGCCATTGCCGATCCGTCTAGCTGGTTGGCCGACGGAACTCTATTTCTAAATGAGCAAATAATGGCCTCTGTAGAAAAGAAACAAAAAGCGATAGAGATAATACAGGAGCACGGTCATTATGATTGGTTATCGAGTAGCGGATCATTTGTTATTCTAAACAACGGCATCGAGTTTGCGGCAACGTATTTTATTATGTTACTGGTTTTACTTGTTTTTGGTGGTGGTAAATATACCAGTATTGACCATTATCTAACGGGTTTGGTAGACAAAACAAAAAGTTAATTTTAGTTCGTATCTATCACTTTAAAACTTAATGGGAATTACGTACTATCCTGTTTAAATTCACTTAATAAGTTTAGATATTTAATGGATGCACTAGAGTTATTGCTAACACGAAGTTCCTTTGCCCGTCTTGATGCTCCGGCACCAGAGGGCAAGGCTTTAGACAACATCATAAATGCGGGTTTGAGAGCTCCAGATCACGCCAACCTAACACCATTTGAGTTTGTCGTATGCACTGGTAAAGGTTTAGACCGACTCACCGATATATTTACAAATGCTGCCGTGGCTGCGAATCGAGAAGAACTCGTCATCGAAAAATCAAAAAAAATGTGTTACCGCGCACCTATGATTATTGTTGCTATTATGCGTTATAAAGAACACGAAAAAGTACCGAGAGTTGAGCAAATAGCGACAACAGCTTGTGCTGTTCAAAATATGCAAATGGCCGCATTTGCCCAAGGATATAACGGCATTTGGCGCACCGGTAGTTTTGCTTTTGATGACAATGTACGAACCGCATTTGACTTGCAATCTCAAGATGAGATAGTGGGTTTTTTGTATTTAGGCACACCTGCTATACCAACACCAATTAAAAAAGCAAAGGCTATTGGTGATACTGTGTCTTATTGGCGCTAAAATTTCATTCGTTTACTAATTAGTTTTTCTTAACTCAGATTGCCTAAAATTAACGTGACGCCTACAAATAAAGGCTTCACGGTTAATTTAGACATTGTAATAACGATAAAAATCAATCACCTCTGGCATAAATATTTCTAATGATTTTGCCTTAATATAATTCGTTAACGCTTGTTAAAATTGCTGAATTAGAATGCGGAAAATTCACTAAACACATTCATAACTAAAGTGGTTATTAATGGTATTCAGATTAGAGGCCGTCCTATGTTGTTTTCAGAAAATTTAGCAGCGACTTGTCCAATTCGTCAAAAAATCCGCGATTTTTATCGAATTGAAGAAAACGAAGCTGTTGCGCATATTTTGCCATTAGCTGAGGTTGATTTACGGGCGAAAACCCGAGCATGGGAACGTGCCCGTAAAATGGTTCTACAGATCAGAGCAGAATCTGAAGGCAGTGGCGGTATAGACGCCTTGTTAAATGAATATTCATTATCGTCGGAGGAAGGTGTTGTATTAATGTGCTTGGCTGAAGCACTATTACGCGTGCCTGACAAAGCAACTCAAGATGAGCTTATACGCGATAAATTAACACAAGGTAAATGGAGTGCGCATCTTGGTGCTAGCGATTCTCTTTTTGTTAATGCATCGTCGTGGGGACTGTTAGTTACCGGTTCTATGGTTAAGTACTCTGATAAAAATCTGCATAAACATTTTGGCATTATCAAACGTTCACTAGGACGTTTTGGTGAGCCGGTTATCAGAAAAGCCATGAATATTGCAATGAAGATCATGGGCAAACAGTTTGTGATGGGTGAAACGATTGAAGAAGCAACGGTTAGAGCTCAATCTAAAGAACAGAAAGGATATGTCTACTCGTATGATATGTTGGGCGAGGGCGCTCGAAATGCTGACGATGCGCAACGCTATTTTAATTCATACAAAAATGCGATCCACGTGATTGGCAAGGCGGCTGGCAATAAAGGTCCACGCCAAAGCCCAGGCATTTCTATTAAATTATCTGCAATTTTTTCTCGCTATGAATTTACGCATCGCGAACGCGTGATGGCGGAACTTGTCCCAAAATTAAAAGAGTTGTGTTTATTAGCAAAGCAATACGACATAAGCCTAACTGTTGATGCTGAAGAATCGGAGCGTTTGGATATATCACTTGATGTAATTGAAGCCGTATTTTCTGACAGTGATCTTGGCACATGGGCTGGATTTGGCCTTGCGGTGCAAGCTTATCAGAAGCGATCTATCTATGTCATAGACTGGTTACGTCAACTAACTGAAAATGTTGGACGTAAACTCATGGTTCGTCTTGTTAAAGGCGCTTATTGGGATAGTGAAATAAAAAATGCCCAGAAAGACGGCATGTCACATTTTCCGGTATTTACTCGCAAAGCCAGTACAGACGTTTCTTACCACGCTTGTGCTAATAAACTTTTGTCGTACAGAGATACCATTTATCCGCAATTTGCAACCCATAATGCATACACAGCGTCAGTGATTATTGAACTAGCCGGTGAGGATAAGAAAGGTTTTGAGTTCCAATGTTTACACGGAATGGGCGATACACTTTACGACCAAATCGTAACAATGGATTATATTCAATGCCGTGTTTATGCACCTGTTGGTTACCACGAAGACTTACTTGCTTATCTTGTTCGCCGGTTATTAGAAAATGGCGCTAATTCATCATTTGTAAATGCCATCGTTGACGTTGATCGTCCAGTGGAAGAGTTATTGGAAGATCCTGTTGAGAAAATTAAGCGTACGGCGTCTAAATACAACAAACAAATTAAATTACCTATTGAGATGTTTGGCGAAGAGCGAGATAACTCCATTGGTTTCGATGTCACAGATATTAACCAACTAACGCCGCTTAAAAACAGCCTTGTAAGCTGGTTTGAACTTAATCAGCAGCTAGTACAACAGAACAAAAATGATGACTTAGTGGCAGTTACCAATCCAGCGAACTTGTCTGAAGTGATTGGTTGGAGTCAAGTCAATACAAAAGTGGATATGGAGCATATGCTCGAGCGTTCACAAACTGCCTTTGAGTCATGGTCTAAAACATCTGTTAAGGTGCGCGCAGACATTTTGCGCAAAACCGCCGACATGTTAGAACAACATAGTGACGAACTTTATGCCTTGTGTATTAAAGAAGCAGGGAAGGTTCTAGCAGATAGCGTTGATGAAGTTAGAGAGGCCGTGGATTTTTGTCGCTATTATGCAGCACAAGCAGAGCAACTTAGTGAAGACACTCGATTAACGTCACGTGGTGTCGTGTTGTGTATTAGCCCGTGGAACTTTCCATTGGCTATTTTCTTAGGGCAAGTTGCTGCTGCTATTGTTACGGGTAATACCGTTATTGCTAAGCCAGCAGAGCAAACAAGTTTGATTGCATTAAGAGCAATTGAATTAATGGAACTTTGTGGTCTGCCGAAATCGGTTGTTCAGGCGGTAATTGCTGCTGGACGAGATGTTGGTGATACTTTGTTACCAGATGAACGTATCGCAGCGGTAATGTTCACCGGCTCAACACAAACAGGAACATTGATTTCTCAAATTTTGTCCAAACGCGGTGATGAGCAAGTTCCGCTTATTGCCGAGACCGGTGGTCAAAATTGCATGATTGTCGATTCTACCGCGTTGCCAGAACAAGTTGTAGACGATGTTATTGCAAGTGGTTTCCAAAGTGCTGGACAACGTTGTTCTGCGCTTAGAGTTTTGTTTGTACAAGAAGATATTGCAGACAATATGATAAGAATGATCAAAGGCGCAATGGCAGAATTACACGTTGGTGACCCCCAGTTTTTGGGTACCGACGTTGGGCCAGTCATTGATACTAGAGCACTAACGGCGTTACAAAATCATGCCGATTATATGGAGAAAAATGGTAAGTTAATTTACCAATGTCCGTTGTCTAGTTCAGCTGATAAAGGTCACTTTTTTGCACCTCGTTTGTACGAAATTGACAGTATTGATGTACTTAAACAAGAAGTATTTGGGCCTTGTGTTCATGTTGTTCGTTTCAAAGCAAGTGAAATTGAATCCGTCATTGATAAAGTAAACTCAACAGGGTTTGGCTTGACCATGGGGATCCATACAAGAATTGAACGTCGAGCGGAAAAAATAATTAAATTGTCACGAGCGGGCAATGTATATGTTAATCGCAATATGATTGGGGCCGTTGTTGGAGTTCAACCATTTGGCGGTCGAGGTTTATCGGGGACGGGACCAAAAGCAGGTGGCCCAAATTATCTACAACGTTTGATGAAAGAAAACGTTGAAGTGGAGTTAAGTACCAACTTAAATAATGACCAAGCGCTATTGTCGGACGAAAAAATAGCTGCCGAAGCGACCGATTTTATGGCTAATGCAAGTCGTGTAGAAAAAGAATGGCGCTTAACGCCGTTAAATGACCGTATCTCTTTTGTGCGACGTTTACTCGCTGAGATTTCAAAACTAGACAGTATTGACAATTTTGCCGATGATTTAAACAACACGCTATTAATTGCCCGAGAGCAGTTAATCGATATTGAATCTAAATTAAAACGTCCAACTATATTGCCTGGGCCAACAGGAGAATCTAATACATTGTATTTAGAACCTCGTGGTAATGTAGTGGTGTTCGCTGATTGCCAAGTGACGTTTCATTACTGGGTACTTGCAATTATTACCGCGCTCGCAACAGGTAATACAGTTATCACTGTAGTGTCAGATATCTTTTATGATAAGGCTGCGGCATTTAGAAACAAGTTTTTACTTACGGATGCACCTGAAGGTGTTTTACAAATAGCTAAACTAAATCACTTGCAGGCACTGTTAAAAGAAGAGCAACTTGCGGGTGTGGTAATGCAGTCAAACTGTCAGCGACGCAAGTTAGTAGCAACATGGTTGTCTGAACGTGAAGGTGCTATTTTACCAACTATCACCGCGGAGTTTAATGACAACCTAATTACGCGATTAGTAACAGAGAAGACCGTAAGTGTTGATACTACAGCGTCAGGTGGTAATACATCGTTAATGACGTTGCAAGATGAATAGGGCGAAGTTATTTAAATATTTGAAATGCATTAAAAATTAATGTCAAAAGTAAATCAAGGCATAGAGTAAACACATCGCTCTATGCCTTTTTTGTTTCTGATTAACTTAGCTAATTACAAAGGGTTTACTATGTCCTTCAGTAATTAACGGACTGGCATTTTTTTCTATGGATTTTACTAAGTTATTTAATTTCTAATAACTAAACGAAGTTTTCCGGCATTTGGGGCTTACTAAGCTGTTGCTTTAAACTGCGTAGGGTCCATCTAAGCTTAATTAGAAACATTACAGACGCTGCCGTTAACCCAAACACTATGCCTATCCAAAACCCCTCTGCTCCCATCGCGGGTACAAGGATATCTGTTCGTCCTAAGGTATAACCTAGTGCAAATCCCATTGGCCAATAAGCTATAAAGGTAATGTAGAATAAAGGTTTAGTGTCCTTTAATCCTTTAAAAACTCCCGCAGCCATCACTTGTATCGCGTCAGGTAATTGGTAAATTGCAGCGATAACTAAAATGGAACTCGCCAATAAAACCACAGACGGCTCGTCTGTATAAATAGCAATGATTTGTTGATTCAATAAAAGTGTTATAACCATTACGATGGCACCAAATACAAAGGCAATGTTAAAACATGTTTTAATCGAATGGATGAGTTTTGAATAATCCCCTTGACCCCTTAAATAACCGATGCGGATTGTGGCGGCCATCGCCAAGCTTAACGGTGCCATAAAAACAACGCTACTATAACTAAACGCGACTTGGTGGCCTGCAACAGCAATCGCACCGAGAGGCGCTATAAACAGTGCGGTAAACGCAAATAAACTGCTTTCGAACAATAAAGCGAGTGAAATGGGGGTGCCAATTTTGACTAAATTATTAATGGCAGAGAAGTCGGGTTTGCCAATGACTAAGCTTGCATAAGGTTTAAATACTCTTGAAACTTTAAAGTAAATTAATAAGCTGATAATTGAAATCCAGTTGACAATTGCGGTAGCAAGACCACAACCCGCGGCCCCCATTTTAGGCATTCCAAATTCACCAAATACAAAAATATAGTTAAGCGGGATGTTTGCAAGTAGCCCAACAACGCTAACTATTAATGCTGGTTTTGTCGCACCAACGCCTTCACAAAACCCTCTATAGATAAAAAATAAACACGTCGGCACTATGCCCCAAATTACATAGTTTAAATAACCCAAAGACTTTTGATGTAATACCGTTTCGAGTTCGAGTTTGTCGATGGGAATGTGAATAAATTGAAAAATAATCAGTACAAAGATGGAGACAAACAAAGCTAAATAGACGCCTTGTTTGAGGGATGCTTTTAAATCGGCAGTAGAACTGTTTTTATTAGCGCCCAGTAATTGAGCGACAACAGGGGTAATTGCGACTAATAAACCTTGCACAGAAAAAACGATCGGACTCCAAATACCTGTTGCTACAGATACCGCAGCCATGTCGACGTGACTCGCGCGACTGGCCATTACTGTGTCGGTAAAAAACATCAAACTAACGACAATTTGGGTTGCTAATAAAGGTAAGGCGAGCTTTAAAATTTGTTTAACTTCAGACATTGACTCATTTCTTAAAAGAGAACTAAAAGGTCGTTTTAAAACGGTTTTGAATTCTATCATGGATAAATTATTGCGGATAAGAATTTGTGGTACTCGCGCAATAATAGTCAGAGTTAATTGCCCTTAAATTGGTTTTGTATTCCAGGTGAAGGTAAGAATTTGATGGTTTTATATTCAGGTGTGAGTGGGATCAATAATCAATAGTATATTAGCTCTAAAAAGTACCAATTATCTGTTTCAATTTGGCCGTCTATATGGCAGTCTAAACCAAAAGTGGTTAACGGTTTTACGCGGTTATTATGCGTTTTACAAAGACAATAAAGGTTTTTCCGTTGCACTAAAAATAATGTAACGCCAGCTTAGTTAGCTATTTATGAATGGAAGATCTACCAACATGTCGGACGCTAAAATTACATCAGTATTGTTTGTATGCTTAGGCAATATATGTCGCTCACCAACAGCACATGCCATCTTTCGTCAGAAGGCAGAAAGTATCGGATTATATATTGACGTCGAAAGTGCAGGAACGTCTGCATATCACGAGGGTAAAAGGCCTGATCCGCGTTCCGTGGCTGCAGGAAAAAAACGAAATTACGATTTTTCGGACATTAGTTCACGAAAAATAAAAGAACAAGACTTTGAGCATTACGATTTAATTTTGGCAATGGATAACGACAATTTGGCTTCGCTGAAGCGTCGGTGCCCAGCAGAGTTTCAATCGAAAATTAAACTTATGTTGGCGTTTTCAGAAAAATACAATGACGTTGTTGAGGTACCCGATCCATATTATGGTGGCGCTGCAGGTTTTGAATTTGTATTAGATCTAATTGAGGATGCTAGTGACGGTTTGATATCAGCCATCTCTAAAAATTAATAGTAACACAATAAATAAAGACAAAATAAAAGGGTATATACGTGAGTAACTGGACACCAGATAGTTGGAGACAATTTCCAATCCAACAACAGCCAAATTATAAAGACCAAACATTGCTGCACAATGTAGAGGAACAAATTCATAGCTTTCCTCCTTTGGTTTTTGCTGAAGAGACACGTGATTTAAGAAAACAGCTAGGCGATGTTGCTGAAGGTCGAGGTTTTCTTTTGCAAGGTGGTGATTGTGCTGAATCGTTTTCAGACTTTAATGCTGCGAACATTCGCGATACATTTAAAGTTATGCTGCAAATGGCAGTTGTACTTACATTTGGTGGAAAAGTTCCAGTTACAAAAATTGCGCGCGTTGCAGGTCAGTACGCAAAACCACGTTCAGCTGATTTAGAAACAATCGACGGCGTTTCATTTCCTAGCTATCGTGGAGATATCGTCAATAGTTTTGAATTTAACGAACAAGCCCGTGAACCAGATCCAAATAGATTAGTGACTGCTTATCATCATTCTGCGTCAACCTTAAACTTGTTGCGTGCTTTTGCCCAGGGCGGTTTAGCAGACTTGCACCAAGTTAATCGCTGGAATATGAGTTTTGTTGCTTCCAATCCAAATCGTGAACGTTACCAACATCTTGCTGATCGTATTAAAGAAACTCTCGAGTTTATGAAAGTAATTGGATTAACGTCTGAAACGACACCAGTTATTAAAGAAACCCAGTTATTTACATCTCATGAGGCGCTACTGTTAAATTATGAGCAAGCTTTAACACGTCGTGATCATTTAACCGGTAAATGGTATGACTGTTCAGCGCATATGGTGTGGATTGGTGAACGTACTCGACAACTCGATCATGCCCATATCGAATTTTTTAAAGGCATAAATAACCCAATTGGGGTGAAAGTTGGCCCGGGAATGGACCCTGACGAATTAATCAAATTGATTGATACATTAAACCCAAACAATGAGCCTGGCCGTTTAACTCTGATCACGCGTATGGGGGCAAATGTGCTTGAAGGTAAATTGCCTGCGTTAGTGCGTAAAGTGAAAGAAGAAGGTCGTCACGTGGTTTGGAGTTCGGATCCAATGCATGGCAATACTATTAAAGCAAGCAATGGATATAAGACACGTAACTTTGATTCTGTATTAAAAGAAATTCAGCAGTTTTTTGCGGTTCATAAAGCTGAAGGTACATGGGCTGGCGGTGTTCATTTTGAAATGACGGGGCAACATGTTACCGAATGTACAGGTGGCGCGTATGGGTTAAGTGAAGCTGACTTATCACAACGTTATAAAACGCAATGTGATCCACGTTTAAATGCTGACCAAGTTCAAGAACTGGCATTTTTAATTACAGACGCATTAAAATTCGCTAAATAAAGTTGAATTTTAGATAAAACAAAACCGGATGTAATAGTCCGGTTTTTTGATTTTAACACTAACGTTAATTGCTTAAATAAGTGGTGTAATAGGTATGATTAATAATAGGTATTCTTTTTTAGATTGGCTTCGAGGGTTTGCCATTTTACTTATGGTTATTTACCACTTTTGCTACGATCTCTATTATTTTAACTATATCGACACCATGTTTGGCAAAGGCTATTGGATCCCGTTTAGATACGTCATTGTCATTCTATTTTTAAGTTTAGTCGGGGTGAGTTTAGTTTTGTCACACAATCCTAAACTTCGTTGGCGTAATCTTATCAGACGCTCTGGACAACTCGGTTTGGCAGCGTTCTTCGTCAGTGTATCAAGTTATTTTATTGCCGCTGATAAAGTAACTGTGTTTGGAATAATTCATTTCATTTTACTGGCGACATTTTTAAGTTTGCCGTTTATATCACGCCCAAAGATTGCATTAGTGCTTGGGGTAATTGTCTTCTTTTTAGGACATTATGTTCAATCCCAATTTTTTGACCCCTTATATTTTCACTGGTTAGGAATGGTAGAAACTAAACGTCCTGCGTTGGATTACGTTCCCGTGTTTCCATGGTTTGGTATCGTTTTGATTGGGATCTTTTTCGGACACTTAATTCAAAACAATAACGTGGTTCAGAAGGTCTTTAAAACAAACCTTGCAGAACAATTCCATTTACCTATGTTAACCATTTTTAACTCACTGATTGAACGAGCAGGCCAGCATAGCTTAATCATCTATTTGGTACATCAACCTATCTTGTTTGGGTTATTTATGGCCGTTGAGTTGTTGATCAACTAATGATTAAATCGCTCTAATGCCATTTCAGACATGATTTTTGCTGAAATCTCTTCAACAGAAAACGAAGTGGTGTTGATGAAAGGGATCTTAGATTTACGGTAGAGCCGTTCGACTTCCCGTAACTCCATACGGCATTGCCTTAACGACGCGTATTTGCTGTTAGCGTAACGTTCGTTGCGGATCGCTGCCAATCGTTTAGCGTCGATTGTTAAGCCAAATAATTTCTTTTTGTTGTTCTTCAAAATAGCAGGTAAGGTCAATTCATCCATATCGTCTTCAATAAATGGATAGTTTGCTGCCTTAATTCCATAATTTAGCGCTAAATAAATGCTTGTGGGGGTTTTCCCACTTCTCGATACGCCAACTAAAATAACGTCCGCGTCGGCATAATTCTGCATAGTCTGGCCGTCGTCGTTTGCTAAAGCATAGTTCATAGCTTCAATTCGATAGTCATAACGGTTTGTTTTCATGGAGTGGGTGCGGTGCAATTTTGGCGTTGCTGTAACGCCTAATGCCAATTCCACTTTGCTAGTAAACGGAATAAGTACGTCAAAACATACCGCTTTTGCATGCTCAATAATTTCTTTAAGTTGTTGGTCAACAAAGGTATAGAAGACAAGCGGCATTTTTCCGTTGGCAGCATATATTTGATTTATTCTAGAAACGACCTTTTTAGCCATCTCTATATTTTCGATAAAAGGTAGAGTAACGTGTTCAATTTGCATTTCAAACTGCGATAGTGTGGCGTGTCCAACCGTCTCAGCAGTTATTGCAGTGCCATCTGAAATATAAAATGCATGATGATCGAACATGTTTTCACTCCTAAAAAATTAAAAAAATCAATTTGCGCAATTGAATCACCTGTGTAAAATGCCGCAATATGTAATTCGTTTTGTATTATTACAATTTTACTTACATAATAATACTTACATAACAAAACAATACTATAGTTCATCTAAATATTAATGAAAATTACGGAGTGTTTGTCGTGCAAAATTATGTCCTTTGGTACAAAGAGTTAGGCATGGGTGATGTTAACCAAGTCGGTGGAAAGAACGCCTCTTTAGGTGAAATGATCAGCAATTTGTCTAGTGTTGGCGTACAAGTGCCAAATGGTTTTGCGACAACGTCTTACGCCTTTAATGAGTTTTTAGAACAAAGTGGATTAGAGCAACGCATTCATGATTTGTTAGATGCGCTCGATATCGACGACTTAGCTGCGCTTTCGGCAGCCGGCGAAAAGATTAGAAACTGGATCATAGAAACGCCTTTCCAACCAGAATTTGAAAATGAAATGGAACGATCGTATGCGGAACTAGCAGGGGAGTTAGGAGATGAAGCGTCATTTGCAGTTCGTTCATCTGCAACTGCGGAAGATATGCCAGATGCATCGTTTGCAGGACAACAAGAAACCTTTCTTAATGTAAAAGGGCTAGATTCAATTAAAACCGCGGTAAAACATGTTTTTGCTTCTTTGTTTAACGACAGAGCAATTTCATATCGTGTTCACCAAGGTTACGATCACAAAGGTGTTGCATTATCAGCTGGTGTACAGCGTATGGTTCGTTCGGATCTGTCATCGTCAGGTGTTATGTTCTCTATTGACACAGAATCAGGATTTGAAGATGTGGTATTTGTGACTTCATCTTTTGGTCTTGGCGAAATGGTTGTGCAGGGTGCTGTTAACCCAGATGAGTTTTACGTACACAAGCCAACGCTTGCAAACGGTCGCCCTGCAGTAATTCGCAAAAATATGGGCAGTAAAGCGATTAAGATGATTTATAGCGACGACGTGGAACATGGTAAACAAGTTAAAGTTATAGATGTTGAACCTGAACTCGCGAATCAGTTTTCATTAACTGAAGATGAAATTATGGAGCTTGCTAAACAAGCGGTGACAATAGAAAAACATTATGGTCGACCTATGGACATTGAGTGGGCTAAGGATGGTATGGATGGTCAACTATATATAGTTCAGGCACGACCAGAAACGGTACGCAGTAACGAAGAAGCAAATGTTATTGAATCATTTCAACTAGAACGCCGCGGCAAAATATTAACAGAAGGCCGTGCAATTGGACACAAGGTTGGCGCTGGTGTTGCGAAAGTGCTCGGTTCAATCGCTGAAATGGACCAAATTTTACCTGGAGACGTTTTAGTTACGGACATGACTGACCCGGATTGGGAACCAATTATGAAACGTGCTTCAGCGATTGTAACAAATCGCGGGGGCAGAACTTGCCACGCAGCTATTATCGCACGTGAATTAGGGATCCCTGCTGTGGTTGGTTGTGGTAATGCAACTGAGTCTATTGTCACAGGCGACGAGGTTACGGTATCGTGCGCAGAAGGTGATACCGGTTTTATTTATGGTGAAGTATTGCCATACGAAGTGGTGACTTCAAAGGTTGACGACATGCCAGATTTACCCGTTAAAGTAATGATGAATGTAGGTAACCCAGACCGTGCTTTTGACTTTGCTCGTTTACCACATGCGGGAATTGGCCTCGCTCGATTAGAGTTTATAATTAATAGAATGATTGGGGTGCATCCAAAGGCATTATTAAATTACGATGCTCAACCAGAAGATATTAAAGAAGAAATTGACGAACTTGCAGCAGGCTATGACTCTCCAGTCGAGTTTTATATCAATAAAATTAAAGAGGGTGTATCGACGCTAGCATCTGCTTTTTATCCAGAAAAAGTAATTGTTCGTATGTCAGACTTCAAATCAAATGAATATGCCAATTTAGTTGGTGGTGACCAATACGAACCTGAAGAAGAAAACCCGATGATAGGTTATCGTGGCGCATCTCGTTACATTTCAGATAGTTTTAGAGAATGTTTTGCTCTGGAGTGTGAAGCTCTAAAACGAGTTAGAAATGACATGGGATTGACTAATGTCGAAGTTATGATCCCATTTGTACGAACGGTAAGCGAAGCTAAACGTGTATCTGAATTATTAGAAGAACATGGTCTTAAACGTGGGGTAGACGGTTTACGAGTCATAATGATGTGTGAGTTACCATCAAATGCCTTATTGGCTGATCAATTTTTAGAGTACTTTGATGGCTTTTCGATTGGATCAAATGATCTAACTCAATTAACGCTTGGTCTTGATAGAGACTCAGGTCTTATTGCTGACCTGTTTGATGAACGAGACGAAGCCGTAAAAGCATTACTGTCTTTGGCTATTAAAGCCTGTAAAAAGGCAAATAAATATGTTGGTATATGTGGACAGGGACCTTCAGATCATGAAGATTTTGCTAATTGGTTGGTTGAACAAGGAATTGATTCAATTTCATTAAACCCCGACACGGTTCTAGAAACTTGGTTATATTTGGCTGAACAACAAAATAATTAATGATTTAGTCTAAAACACATAAGTAAATTGAAATGGTAGGCTTGGCCTGCCATTTTTATTTGATTTCACCTAAATCTAAATCGTTTTTACTTTTACAGAGGAACATCAAGAAGATATTAATCCGATTAAAGCAAATGCCTTAAACGATCATCTCATATGACACTTTTTAAATTTTTTACCGCTGTCGCACGGACAAAGGTCATTTCTATTTAACTTATTAATAGGTTCGTCAAATAGGGTTCCAGTGTCGTACTTCCAAATGCCATTTTCTACTACAAATTTAGAACGTTCGTGTAATACGCCACAATGTTCATGCTCGATAAAAAACGCTTTAAACTCCACAAACTGAGTTTCTGTATTAACAATTTCTAACTTAACAAAACAATTTTCAATACATGATTGACGCAACTGTTCAACCGTCAGCTGACTTTTTAGATTGACTGAACTTGTATCGTACAAATATTCTGGTTTATTTAGCACAAACGCAGAGTATCTTGACCTCATCAATTGTTCAGGTGAACTTGGGTTGCTTTTCCTTTCTATTAAAGGCTTGCAACAAATTTCATATTCACGATCACTGCACGGACAACAAAACATAGCTTAGGTACTTAGTGGGTTTGAATATACTCATTATAAGTGGTTTGATCTGAGTTTAATAGATATAGAGCAGTACCATTCTCATGGGCTTGTTTTCGTATTAATTCTAATTCGAGACCACTAATCGAATCGTCCCAAATGACTAAAACGGCACAGTTATCAAAAAATATGGCCTTTTTGGCAAGTTCAAAGGCGCTTTTGCAGTATCGCTTATGCACGGTAAGTACTTTACTTAAATTGATACTGCATGAATTAAGAATTTGCTTATCTGGCAGTTTTTCTGGCGCAATGAGCAACGTCCAACCATCGCTAAATTCATATCGTTTAATTATCTTCAGCAATTCTAAGTGTGTATCTAAAAGGTCGGCATTAATTGATGGTTTAATCGGTGAAATTGCCGGATGCTGAAATTTGTTATTACTAAAGTTTAAATAGTTCATCGCCAATACCTGTTTTTATTAATAGTATTTCTATACAGTAGTTTATACAGTAGTCGTAGGGGATTAAAAATGCAACAAAAATATTCTGTAAAAGAGTAAATATTTTTACTAAATAAGAACTATAATATGGCTTAACTATTGAGATATTTAGGAAATATAATGAAAAAAGCTGGGAGCTGGGCAATAACAGGATGTGTCCTTTTCATCTTATTTTCACTATTGTGGGGAATTAAAAGTTCTTTTGACCGTATAAACGAATTAAATATAAACACCAATAATCTGCAATTAAAAATTGATCAAGCGTATTTTGTTGATGACAAAAATCAATTTGTTAACTCTAATTATAGTGAATTTAAAAGTCGATTTAGACCAACTAAACTCAACTATTCAAAGATAGAATTTGGTGAAAGTGACGTTTGGTACCAATTAAAATTTAGAAACCTGACAACCACCAAAATGAATTTGGTCCTTTTATTAGATAATCCAATGTTAGATTACATTGATATTTATGAATTGAAGAATAATGACCTCCACGTTTTGTCAAAACTAGGCGATAAACGAAAGAATACGGAACTCGAGTTACTTGCTTTACCTCACTCAGTAATTGAACTTAACGGTTCTGGTGAGATGGAAATGGTTATTAGAACCAATTCTAAAGGTACGCCGAATTTACCTATATCTATTTTTACCAATGAAAACTTTGAACAATACAAATCCATGGTGTTTCTTATCTGGGGAAGTTTTGTCGGCATCGTCATATTAATGTCTATTTACAACATTATTTTATTTGTAGGTGTAAAAGATAAACTTTATCTAATTTATGTAGGTTACATATTTGCCTTTTTGGTTGTCCTAGGTGTAGTTCATGGATTTTTAACTTACCTTGTGCCTTATTGGGTGTATGACCTAATAGCGGATAATGTCATCGCTCTGTTTAGCATGGTTGGGGCGCTAATGTTGGCGTTTGCCATGAAGTTTCTAAAATTTGATCAAGACAAACGCAGTCTTAGTTTTCGGACGGGCCAGGTCGTTATTAATTTGCTTTTGGCACTTAGTTTTTACGCGTTGTTTGTTGTTGAATATAAGGCGGCGCAACTGTTTTTTATGGCACAAGGTTCTGTCTATATTTTTGCCATCATTTTAGTCGCAATCCGGTTAAAGTTAGATTTTAGCTGGGCAAAATATTATGTAATTTCCTGGTTACCGTTATTCATCGGAGCTGCAGTAGGCCCATTAATGTTAACGGGTAATCTGGAGTATAGTTTCTGGAGTCGTCATGCACTTTTGTTGGGCGTATTATTTGAAATGACCTTTATTTCAATGGCTTTAGCAGAACGATTACGAATGAGCGAAAATCAATTGCTGTTCCAGGCCACACATGACCACTTTTTAAATATTGGCAATTCAATAATTTTAGAACAGCAACTTAAAAAACAATTTGATGTTGTACCTAATCCTTCATTTAGTTTAGTGGTAATTAAAATAGAAAATTATCATCAGTTAACGCCTTATCTAGATCAAATAAGTTTAAAAGTAGTCGTCGATAAATTTTTAACAAAAGTTGAAACGTTTTTTAGTGACCATGTCACCTTAGCGACACTTGACGAACATATCGACGTAAAACATATTGCTGCTGTTAAAGATGGCTATTTTGCGTTAGTAATTTTAAGTACCGATCAAATACTAATCGACAACTTACAAGATGAAATTGGAGAATTGCTTCCTTTTACCTATCGCCTGAAAGGATTTGATGTTTCGTTTAATTGCTTTATTAGTTGCGTAAATTCAGCAGAATTTGAGTCACCAGAAGAAATTATTACTTTTAGCTTTAATGTATTACAACAGAGCAATCGTGCCACGACTACATTTCAAACTTTTGAGAAACGGAGCTCGGATAAAAGGCATCAGCTAGTTTCGGAACTTGTAAAATCTAACGAACTACAAGATTTTCAAATAGGATTTCAACCTACAACAAACTCGGTTAACAGTAAATTATCGCTAGTTAAATTGAGTATAAGTTCCTCTAAAAATAATGAGTTCTTTGAACTTTCTGCCTGTTTAGATACAACGACTAACAATATGATGGCTAGTTTGTTCGAAGAACGAGTTTTCGAGTTAATTTGCAGTCAAGTTGCATTGTTAGGCTCGACTAAAACTAAGTTTTTAATCGACTTATCAACTCAAAATAGAATAACAAAAACCTTTATTTCCATGCTGATTAAAACGTTAAATAAATATGGTTTGAAGGCCGATTTATTTGTTATTACGGTAAGTAGCAAGCTAATGAATTCGCAAAACATACAGGAAATCAGCACGCTTCGAGAATTTGTCGACCTCGGATTTTTAATTAGTATTAAGGAAGATACATTTGGAATAGAAAGTGCAAACTGGATCAGTGAGTTGCCTATCTCAGTAGTTACGTTTCAAGCGGAAACAATGAAAAAACTTATAAGGACAAGCGACCCCGAACGAGTTCTCAATTTTTCTTCTACTCTACAAAAAATGGATATTTCGATATTGGTTGAGAATATAAAAAATCAAACGGATTTTGATGAGTTAAAAGTGCTTCCTTTTAATTTAGTTGGAGCGCTATCAACAAACGTGTTGTCAGAAATAGAATTTAAGGAATACATTGATCAGCGCTTTATCGACTCTCTCGCTAAAGACCAAAGTTTACATAGCTTTGTTTTAAATGGGGTGAAATCATGAAACTTCATTTAAGGTTCATTTCAATTCTGTTCATGTCCTTTTTAGTTGTTATTTTTACTAGCTATATCATTAGTAAACTCGAAAATATTAATAAACTGGCATTAAATAGTAAAAATTTGGCAGTCGAATCAGTTTACAGGAATGTTCAAGTTGACTTTAAAACTGACTCGCAGACCATCTACAATTTCTTTAAAAATGATACTCGAGAAAAGAAAACAATAAGTTTAGAGTTTGGTGAGAATGAATACTGGCACTTAATTAAAATTAGAAATCTACGTTCTGTATTGTCTGAATATGTTTATTTATTTGATAATCCAATGTTAGATGAAATAGACATTTATGAAATAAAAGCTGGTATCCCAACTCTCGTTAAGCGATTAGGTGATAATCGAATTAATAAGAAGCGCGAAATGGCGTTACCTTCAATCGCAGTGAGTTTGCAAAAGCAACAACAAAAAGAATTACTTATTAGAACCTATTCTTTAGGAACACCACATCTACCAGTGGCCCTTTTTGAATCTAATGGCTTCAATCGTTATAAAAATATGCTGTATTTGTTGTGGGGATCAATCGTAGGGATCGTCTTTGTTATGACAGCCTATAACTTAATCTTGTTTCTCGGTGTTCACGACAAATTATATATTTTATATGTTGGCTATATTATTAGCTTTTTAATGGTTTTAAGTTTTGTGCATGGTTTTGGAATTTATTTATTACCAATCAGTTTTTACCAGCACATTGGCAACAATATTATTTCAGTTTATTACCTGCTTGGCATCTTCTTGCTGTTATTTAGTTATTACTTTTTACATTTCAATAATAAAGAACAATTAGTGATTCAGCGCTCTGTGAAAGGGTTAACGATCATATTGTTTGTATTTGGAGTATACGCCACAACCCAAAGTGAGTATGAGGCTGCTAAACCATTTTTTTTAATGCAGCTATTTATTTATATTTTGTGCTTAATCATGTTGTTTCAGAGAATAAGAAAAAATAAGAGTTGGGGGACGCTTTACATCATCTCATGGTTGCCGCTCTTTGTCGGTTCAGCCGTTGGAACTCTATTGCTGCAAGGGCAGTTAGAATATGGCTTTTGGACGCGGCATGCGGCGTTTTTTGGCGTCGTTTTTGAAATGACATTAATTTCGATGGCACTTGCCGAAAGATTACGGGTAAATAAAGCAGAAATACTTTATGAAGCGACACATGACAAGATCTTTAAACTGGCAAATATTGCAAAATTAGAATTTTGCATTAATCAAACGCCTAAGCTAGCTAAGAATAAATACTCTGTAATATTAATTGAGTTAGATGAAGTTGATAATTTTACAACAATAGATAAAAACCAAGAACAAATAGCGTTTATCAATAGTTTTGTGAGCGATATACAACGATATTTTTCAAGTTATCTCCATGTTATTGACGTTGATAATGACTCGACGATAAGAAAAGTCTGTTTAGTGCGTGAGGGATTGTTTGCCATTACGATTACCAGCAGTGATGAAGCATTACTCAAAACTACGATTAAAGAATTTTGTAAGTTACAAAAGTTAAACAATAGTACAACAGCACAATTGTATAAAATGCATTTTGTTATTGGCGCAGCGACCAAGGAAAGTAATGATTTTTCATTAACTGATATTGTCAATCAGGCGCAACAAGCAATTAATATCGCGAATTCTAAAAAATTAGATTTTTGGATTTTTAATGAATTAGATAAATTTAACCAAAATAGAAGAGTTGAAATTGCCACTGAATTACAAAAAGCGATCGATAACAAAGAACTCATTATCTACCATCAACCGAAATTGGGTGTGGATAAGCTTGAAGTTATTGGTAGTGAAATATTAGTTCGCTGGGAACATTCTGAGTTAGGTGAAATTAGTCCTTCAGAGTTTGTACCGATTGCCAAAGATACAGGGTTGATTTCGTCATTAACTGAATGGGTGATAGACACTTCGTGTCAAAACTTAAGTAAGCTAATTAAAGAGTTTGACCCTAATTATCATGTCGCCATTAACATTTCTGTTTCTGATTTACATTTGTCACAGTTTTTAGCGATGGTCCAAAAAAGTTTAGATACATATAGAATTGCGGCCAAGCATTTAACGTTTGAGTTCACTGATCTAAAATTTGAAAATTTAGACAATAATATTAAAAAAACAATAATAGGACTAAAGAGAAAAGGGTATCGGATCTCAGTAGATGCACTAAAAACGCCGTTATCTAATTTAGGATTTGTATTTAACGGACTGGTGTCTGAAATCAAATTGGATTGCAGAGAAATTCAAAATATAGAAGCGACACAAGGTAATACAACCGTCATTCGTCAGCTTGTCAGCTTGACAAATACCAATGGTATTGATGTTGTAGGTATTGGGATAGACTCATTAGATTCTGAAAATATGATGCTTGAACTACCTTGTAATATCGTACAAGGGTTTAAATATTGTGAGCCTTTGCCTTTTCATATGTATATCAACTGGCTAAATACAAACGCAAGGTGAGTTTATTCAATACTTTTGATAAGGCGTTATAAATCGCTGTCGTCGTTGTATTAGAATGTTAGTAACCTATTTGTTTCTTTTCAACTTTACAAATAAGTGCTTAGAATGTATTTTGCTACTATCAAATCAGTAAGAGAAATCCATGTCGTCTGCGTTTACTAGAGCTTGCGTAATTATAACAATGTTGTTGTCCGTAATAGGGCAATCGCTTGCTAATACCGTTATGCCTTGCGAAATGACAGATAGTGGCCAACACATGACGATGAATCATACTGGGAAAACATCTACATCTTCATCAATGGCAATGCACAAAGATATGAAAGTATCTGGAAATATGTCATATGGTGCACCTTCTAATCATGAGCAAAGCGGGAAAATGGATTGTTGTGATATTGAATGCAGTTGTCCCGCAAACGCCTGCTCAACTTACACGTTTGTAACCGTTGACATACAGTCAATATTATCTCTAGTAACAATCGAAAAAGTGCCGAGCCTAGAACATACATCACCAATCTCAATTTATAAGTCTTTCTACCGTCCTCCTATAATTTCTTAATCCACAGGACAAGTGCATCTAAATTTTGGTGCACATACATAACTCTCTCAAAACCAAAAAGTTAGAACGACTTAGTCTATTTATTTGTCTAACGCCGTTTTCATTTAAAGATGGTAAAGCATGTATTTACAAACAAAAGAACTAATTGCCATGCTGGTATTTTTCGTCGCAGGCGCGATTTTGGCAGCAATGGCTAATGCAATGAACAAAATTGAGCCTCTTATTCACCCAGAGAAAAAGCGCCAAGTTTATAAAAAACCTAGTTGTGGATGCTGTAAAAAATGGGGCTTGCATATTGACCATTACGAGGAGCAGTTTTAATGGCTCAACTTAATTTTCGTAATGCTACCTTAATCGGAGCGGTATTAATTTCTACTATGTCTAATTCGGTGACGGCGAATCCCGTTATTTCGTTAGACGACGCAATAATTCAAGCCATTACAAATGACCCTTGGGTGAATGGCAATAACCAAAAATACCGAGCGACATTAGCAAGAAGTTCTGCCGTCGCCACGATGTCTGATCCGCTTGTGTCAGTTAGTTTAATGAATGTACCTGTCGATTCTATGGATTTTAATCAAGAGAACATGACGCAGTTAAAAGTTGGTGTATCGCAACTGCTGCCAAGAGGAAACGTACTCGACATTAAACAAGCGAAACTGACTACAAGTGCGCAAAAATATCCGTTGATGCAAGAAGAACGAAAAGCCCAACTAACGCTAAATGTGACACATATTTGGTTAGACATTTATTTGGCCCAAAAGACCATTAACCTTATAACTCGTGACAAAACCTTATTTGAACAAACTGCAGATGTTGCTAGAGCGAGTTATTCTAGTACCGTAGGAAAAACCCGACAACAAGATGTTATTCGTTCACAACTAGAGCTTATCCAATTAGACGACAGATTAGCGGTAGAGTATCAAAAGCTTGAATCCGCTATCGCAAGGCTTAATGAATGGTTGCATGTTTTTCAAGACGGTTTACATGACAATAAACCTAATTTTGACGCAATAGCAACAGACATCAAAGTAACTGATTCATTGCCATCAATACCTTTGAGAAGCAATATTTTGTCTAAAAATAAACTATTGTCTAGAAATTCATTAGCTCAGCTTGTTTCAAATCATCCCACAGTACGTCTAATCGATGTTGACCAAAAAGTGGCATTAAAAGATGTTGAAATAGCGAAAGAACAATACAAACCACAATGGGGGATCAATGCGTCTTATGCGTATAGAGACGCTATGGAAAATGGTGATGATAGGGCAGATTTTTTTTCCATTGGGGTTACTTTTGATGTGCCATTATTTACCAATAAACGACAAGATAAACTTGTATCTGCATCTATTTCCGACGCAGCGTCCATTAGAACGGACCACCTTTTATTAACAAAAAGCCTAATTACACAAATTGAAAAAGAATATAGAAACTTACAACGACTTACCCAGCGACAGCAACTGTATATAACGCAACTAATAACCCAAACTCATGAGCAAGCAGAGGCCTCGTTAACAGCTTATACCAATGACGACGGTGATTTCTCTGAAGTTATTCGCGCTCGTATCGCTGAACTTAATACACAAATATCGGCACTTAACATTGATATCAATTTGCTAAAAGCAACGGCTCGAATTAACTATCTAACGACGCAATCGCTACTGCCATATTATCCAGACGGATGGACTAAATAATGACTATTACACAAAAATTTGTCGCAACAATAATAGCTAGCACGATTTTAGGTGCAGTGTTAACCGTAATTAGTGCACCTACTTTACAACTGCTTGGCTTTAATCTATTCCCCAACAACGGTGCTGCAAATAGTACAGATGAGTCAGCAAGTAAGAAGCCACTTTATTGGGTAGCACCTATGGATTCAAATTACCGTAGAGATAAACCGGGTAAGTCACCAATGGGAATGGATCTGGTTCCGGTTTATGCCGAGAGCAAGCAACAGGGAACCGCTGGACAGGTGACAATTGCGTCTCACGTTATCAATAATATGGGCGTTAGGACGGCAAAAGTCGTTCGCGGTGAAATGATGACCGAAATCTCTACGGTAGGATATGTACAATATGACGAAGATCAATTGGTTCATATTCATCCCCGCGTAGAGGGATGGATAGAAAAATTGTTTGTCAAAGCCGCAGGGAATCCCGTTGAAAAAGGCCAACCTTTATATACGCTTTATGCGCCACAATTAGTTAACGCTCAAGAAGAGTTTTTAATCGCGTTAAAGCGCAATAATAAAACACTAATCATCGCAGCGCGAGAACGTCTACAGGCATTGCAACTGTCAGATGCGTTTATTCTTAACTTAGAAAAAAGTCAAAAGGTGGTTCAAAACATCACTTTTATCGCACCTCAATCAGGCGTAATAGATGGGCTTAAAATTCGCGAAGGATTTTTTGTAAAGCCAGGCACAACGTTAATGAGTATTGGACAGCTTGACCAAGTTTGGGTTGAAGCCGAAGTCTTCGAACGAGACGCCGCATTGGTGCGAGCCGGATTAGATGTATCAATGACGTTAGATTACCTGCCAAGTAAAACGTGGTCAGGAATTGTTGACTATGTTTATCCAACTTTAAACCCTACAACTCGTACTCTACGAGTCAGATTAAAGTTTGAGAATCCGGACCACAAATTAAAGCCTAACATGTTCGCGCAAGTCTTAATTCACGCCACTGGTATTACAAATACGTTAATGGTACCAAAAGAATCTGTTATAAGAACGGGTAAACAAGATAGAGTTGTTTTAGCGTTAGGCGATGGTCAATTTAAGTCTATCGAGGTCGTCATAGGTCGTGTTTCAAATGATTACATTGAAATCAAACGTGGCTTAAATGATCAAGACCGAGTCGTTGTTTCTGCCCAGTTTTTGATTGATTCAGAATCAAGTAAAAGTTCAGACTTCCTCAGAATGAGTCCAACGGTTCGCAGTGAAACTGTATTTGCTACGGGCGTTGTAAACAGTCTGATGCGGGAACATAGTATGATAAATATCACACATGAGCCCGTAGAGGAATGGCAATGGCCAGAGATGACAATGGATTTCATCGTAGCCAATGAGGTCGATTTATCTGACGTTCGAGTTGGGCAAACACTACATTTTGAAATGACAAAACTGCCTAACGACGAAATTAACATTACTGTTATTCATATTCGTGACGAAGGTGATAATTCAGCAAAGGATTCACCTAATTACCCAACGGCAACTGTGGGCGGCATTATTAACAGCGTTGACAAAAAAAATAGGATCGTAAACATAAGTCGAGAAGCCATAACCAAATGGCAAAGAGACGCAGCAACTTTGGATTTTGAAATTGAAGAAAATTTATCATTAGACAAATTTGTGGAAGGTAATCCTGTGACATTTACTTTTGAAGTTAGAGATGAGTTAACAGTGATTGCGATAAAAGTAAATGATAACCCTGCGATAAAACCTAAAGACAAGGTCGAACCAATGTCTATGCATGACGGCCATTAGGAGACTATTTAATGATTGAAGCAATTATCAGATGGTCAATTCAAAACCGTTTTTTTGTTATTTTAGCCACAATAATAATCGTTGGTGCCGGATTATATTCCGTCAAAAATACACCTGTAGATGCATTACCTGATTTATCAGATGTACAGGTGATCATAAAAACCAATTATCCAGGCCAGGCACCACAGGTTGTTCAAGACCAAGTAACCTATCCATTAACCACGGCAATGTTATCTGTGCCTGGCGCTGTAACCGTGCGTGGTTATTCATTTTTTGGCGATTCATTTGTCTATGTCATATTTGACGAATCTACAGATTTATACTGGGCACGCAGCCGAGTGTTAGAGTATTTGAGTCAAGTTACACCTTCATTACCACCAAGTGCACGTCCGCAATTAGGACCCGACGCTACCGGCGTTGGCTGGGTATATTTGTATTCATTAATTGATAAAACCGGGCAACACGACATTAGCCAATTACGTAGCTTGCAAGATTGGTTTTTGAAATATGAATTACAAACAGTGGCTGGGGTGTCAGAAGTCGCCGCAATTGGTGGCATGGTTAAACAGTACCAAGTCCAAATTGACCCAGATAAACTTAGAGCTTACGGTGTACCACTAAACCATATAAAAACCGCTCTACAACGCGGTAATCAAGAAACCGGCGCTTCTGTCGTCGAAATGGCCGAAGCTGAATATATGGTTACCGCGTCTGGTTACATTAAGAATATTCAAGACATTGAAGCAATTCCACTTGGTGTTAATAAACAAGGAACACCATTAACCATTGGTGACTTAGCCCAGGTAAGTTTAGGGCCACAAATGCGCCGAGGTATTGCCGAGTTAAATGGTGAAGGCGAAGTTGTTGGTGGGATTGTTGTTATGCGATTTGGCGAAAACGCACAGCAAACGATTGAAGGTGTTAAAGCAAAACTTAAACAACTCAAAAAGGGACTTCCTAAAGGCGTTGAAATTGTCACGGTTTACGACCGTTCAGGACTTATTGACGATGCTGTAGAAAACTTATGGACAAAATTGTTAGAAGAATTTGCTGTTGTCGCATTAGTTTGTATGGTCTTTTTATTCCACTTACGATCGTCATTGGTTGCTATCATCAGCTTGCCAGTCGGTATCCTAACGGCATTTATCATCATGCATTTGCAAGGGATCAATGCCAATATCATGTCATTAGGTGGTATTGCAATAGCTATAGGTGCAATGATAGACGGCGCAATTGTCATGATTGAAAATATGCATAAACATATGGAGAAAACTCCGCTAACAGACAAGAATCGCTGGCAGATCGTAGCTCAATCGGCAAGTGAAGTTGGCCCTGCGTTGTTTTTTTCACTGTTGATCATAACGGTTTCGTTTTTACCGGTATTTACGTTAGAAGCCCAAGAGGGAAAAATGTTTTCTCCATTGGCGTTTACTAAAACGTACGCAATGGCTGCATCAGCGGCCCTCGCTATAACGTTAGTACCAGTTTTAATGGGGTATTTTATTAGAGGTAAGGTATTAGCTGAGCATAAAAACCCAATAAACAGATTGTTGACGGCAGTATACTTACCGATATTAAATAAGGTTTTAACTTATCCAAAGTCGACTATTGTTGTGGCATTTTTAGTAACCGTAGCGGGTTTTTGGCCAATAAATAAAATAGGTAGTGAGTTTATTCCGCCCTTAGATGAAGGCGATTTAATGTATATGCCCACAACATACCCAGGTATTTCAATTGGTAAAGCCCGTGAATTATTACAACAAACGGACAAGTTGATTAAAACCGTTCCAGAAGTAGAAACTGTATTTGGCAAAGTAGGGCGTGCTGAAACGGCTACCGATCCCGCGCCATTAACTATGATTGAGACCATAATTCAGCTTAAACCACGGGAGCAGTGGCGTGACGGTGTCACAACTGAGAGCCTCAAGAAAGAATTTAATAATTTAGTTCAATTTCCTGGGTTAACCAATGCCTGGGTAATGCCGATAAAAACTCGAATAGACATGTTAGCTACAGGCATTAAAACGCCTGTCGGGATTAAGATTGCTGGACCTAAATTAAAAGATATTGAAGAAATAGGGAAATCGTTGGAAAAAATATTGATGACTGTACCTGGTACTTCGTCTGTTTACTCCGAGCGAGTCGCCGGTGGCCGTTATCTTAAAGTCGACATTCAACGTAAAAAAGCAGCGCGCTATGGTTTAAATATCGCCGATGTACAACAAGTTGTAGCCTCTGCGATTGGTGGTATGAATGTTACGCAAACAGTTGAAGGTCAAGAACGATACCCGGTTAATTTACGTTACCCACAGGACTATCGAGACTCACCTGAAAAACTTTCACGATTACCAATAGTTACACCGGATGGGATGCGTATTTCATTAGCGGATGTCGCTAATGTTTTGATTGAAGATGGTCCGCCGGGAATTAAAAGTGAGAATGCCAGAATAAACGGTTGGGTGTTTGTCGATATAGAAGGGGCGGATATCGGCACTTATGTGCAAGAAGCACAACGAGTCGTCTCGGAGCAATTAAATATAAAATCAGGTTATTCTATCGCTTGGGCTGGGCAATATGAATATATGTTGCGGGCTAAAGAAAAGCTAACTTTTGTAGTGCCATTAACATTAGCGATAATTGTAATATTGTTGTACCTCAATTTTAGAAACGTTGCGGAAGTATTCATTATTATGGGGACTTTGCCATTGGCTATGGTAGGCAGTATTTGGTTAATGTACTTACAAGGCTTTAATTTTTCAGTGGCAGTTGGTGTCGGCTTTATCGCATTGGCCGGTGTTGCAGTGGAGATCGGGGTGATCATGTTAGTTTACTTAAATCAGGCAATTAACTCGATGTATCAAACATTGCTAAAGGAAAATAAACCGGTGACTAAAGCGGATATACAGAGTGCCATTATAGAAGGTGCTGGTATGCGGGTAAGACCTGTAATGATGACTGCCGCGGCAATAATTGTCGGTTTGCTACCTATTTTGTATGGCACAGGCGTTGGTTCTGAAGTGATGAGTCGAATTGCTGCTCCTATGGTAGGTGGCATGGCAAGCGCGGTAATGTTGACTCTCGTGGTATTACCGGCTGTTTTTTATCTTAAGGAAGTAACAAAGTTAACGGTCGGAAATAAGGAAACGTAATGAAAGGAAACGTCATGATCCGAAGTATTCGAAAATACCACAAATGGCTTATGGCGTTTGTTGGTGTGCAGTTTCTATTTTGGTCTTTGACTGGCCTATATATGGTGAGTTTTGATATCCACTATATTCATGGCGAAACCTTAGTTAAAGAGAATGAAGCGTCGATAGCGTTATCACAGGTAACGTACCCAATAAGCGAACTTTTAGCGCAATATCCAGAGGCTGAGTCGATTTCGTTGACGACTTTAATCGACCGGCCGGTTTATCTGTTTTCAGAGCCCAAAAGCAAACCTAGCTGGCGGTTGGTTGATGCTAAAACAGGGCTTATATTACCGGTAATCGACAAAATGATGGCAATTCATATCGCTGAAAGTAAATATAGCGGCAATAGTGAAATAAAATCAATAAGGCTTCTGAGTAAGTCTACAGACGTACCTCCTGAATTATCTTCTCGTTATATTCCTGTTTGGAAAATAGATTATGATCAGTTTTCCTCACCGACGCTATACATTAGCCAGGAGTCGGGCAAGTTAGTCACTAAAAGACATGATTTTTGGCGATTATTCGACTGGATGTGGCGCTTCCATATTATGGATTATGATGATGGAGAAAACGTCGCTAATTGGTTCTTATTATTAGTGGCTTCTCTTGGGATTTTGGCGGCATTTGCAGGAGCAGTGCTTACTTATATTCGCGTATTTAAACCCAATTACAATGAGGTTAAATAACGAATATGTATAAATTGAGTAAAACAGTTCATAAATGGGCATCGTTATTTGTAGGTATTCAATTACTCATTTGGTTAGCAACGGGTCTCTATTTTAATTTGATGGACCACGAAAAAGCCACGGGGAACAACAATCGCCAACATGTTAGTCAAATTGGGAACCATCAAGACTTTGTGTTTAAGCCGATAAAATCATTGGGATTACCCGCGCCGAAAGCGCTCAATCTAGTTTGGATCTTAGGTGAACCCTATTATCAATTAAAATATGAGCTACCAGCACATGCAGAAGCGCTACAGGATCAACTCGTTGTTCACGCGGTGACAGGCACGTCTTTTCAGTTAACAGAAAGGGATGCATTAAAAATTGCAAAGCAGTCATTCACAGGGACGGTAACTGAGCCAATAATAAGCTTTGTTCAACCGCCTATAGATAATTTGCCAAAACAAAAAACAGCTGTATGGAAAGTACAATTAGGTGATGTTGATAATACGGAAGTTTTTGTAAATGCCTACACAGGTGAGGTTGTTGGTCACTTTAATGACGATCGTCGATTACGTGACCTCATGTTTACTTTGCATTTTATGGACTATAACAATCAGGGGAGTTTTAATAATTGGTGGATTATTCTATTTGGCGCGGCTACGTTTTTTTTGTCAATATCAGGACTGATTTGGTTGGTAGAGTTAGTTAAATCTCAACAGTTTAAAATTTCATTTCACAAAGCAAATAAGGCGGTCCAGTTACATTATTCAGATAACTCTAAAACTGAGACTCTCATCTTAAAGAGCAACGACACTGTATTGGAAAGTTTAGCGATTAAAGGTGTCTTTATACCATCTAGTTGTGGCGGTGGGGGAACCTGCGGTAAATGTAAGTTTATTGCAAATAAAGATGCATCTATATGGCCAGCGGATAGACAACAATTATCAAAGGAGGAACTAGAGCAGGGATACCGACTTTCGTGCCAACATAACGTTAGTGAATTTGAGAATATTACGTTGGCTAAACAATTAAATGCAAAACACATTTACCTGACTTTAGTATCTAGTGAATTTGTTACGCCATTTATAAAAGAACTTAAATTTGAACCTACTTCAAATGCGGTTTTAAACTATAGAGCTGGGGCGTATATGCAATTCCATATTCCTGCTAGCCAATATGAAGCCACGTTTGACGATGTACCAGAGGGTTATCAATCGTTTTGGAAAGGTATGGCAAGCCAAACATTACAACACGACAAAATCGTTAGAAGTTATTCAATTGTCAACTTTGATACTGAAACTCATCAGCTAACATTTGCTGTTCGGTGGCAAGTTCCGGTAAATAAAATTGGCGAGGTAGGGATTGGTTCAAGCTATTTATGTTCACTTTCGCTTGGCGATACTATCGAAGCAACGGGGCCTTTTAGTGAATTTTACGCTCGTCCAAACTCACTAAACAGACGTGTTTTTATTGGTGCGGGTTCTGGTATGGCGCCACTGAGGGCAATTATTTTTGAACAATTTAATAAGTATGACGTTAGCAACCCAACACTTTTTATTTTTGGCGCACGTACTGAAAAGGATTTGCTTTACAAAGATCAATTTAAAAAATTAGAGTCAACTAATAGCAGCTTTAATTATGTCCCTGTTTTATCGCAGCCGAGTTCAAACTGGCAAGGTCGCGAAGGCTACGTTCAAGACATATTGGAAGATTACATTAATCAAGACGACCCCCTTACCGACATTGAATTTTATTTGTGCGGCCCTGCTGCAATGATGATTGAAGTAGAAAATAAACTGCATTTGTTGGGTATCGATAGTGTAAATATATTTAAAGATGACTTTAGTCGTAACTCAAAATAATTGAAGGCTCCCTAACATCAATGTGGCCTGTTTTAGGCCCGTTGTATATCTAAAATATGGCTCTTAAGCGATTAACTTAGCTTTTGAACATACGGGTTAATAATTCTAAAACAAGGTTGACCTGTGTCTAACTCACAGGTTTAAACTGACCATATTAATTGTATAACCACCAAAGGATATGCTGATGAAAGTATCTGAACTCGCCAGTTTGTTAAACATTTCTGCTGATACTGTACGTTTTTATACGCGAGAAAAATTGCTTAAGCCCACTAAAAGTAGCAACGGCTATAAATACTATTCCCCTCAAGATGTATCTCAGCTCAAATTCATACTTAGTGCTCGTAGTTTGGGCTTTACGATTTCAGACATAAAAAACATTTTAATTGAGGCAAAGCAGGGTAAAACCGCGTGTCCTATGGTTCGAGAAATAATTAAACAACGGTTAGCAGAAACAGAAAAACAGTTCCAAGCGATGTTAGCGCTACGACAGAAAATGATAGATACGTTGTCTTTGTGGGAAAAAATGGACGACCGGTGTCCTACATCTGATATGGTCTGCCATTTAATTGGACATGCTGGCATGAGTAAACCTGAGGAAGTTACATTAGCTGGTATTGAAACTTCTAATCACAATAGCAGTCCTCAAAAGACAGGACCAAAAACGTTAGGAGGCGAGACTCATGACAAAGAATAGCTCAACGATAGGTGACCTTACAAATTCAAAAGAACAGTTAAAACCAGCCCAAAGTAGCTGCTGTAAAGCTAAACAATTGCCTGAAGAAAAGGATAGTCAACGCAATATCGGTACTGCATCTGAAGCTCAACCTCAACCTCAACCTCAACCTCAAAATCAGATGGAAATTATATTACTCATTGAAGGCGCTTCTTGTTCGAGTTGTGTATTAAAAATCGAAAAAGCTTTGCGAACGGTTAAAAATGTATCGTCGGCGGAAATGAATTTTGGCGACAGGACGGTTGTTGTCGTTGCTAACGTTGAAAATAATAGTAAAAAAGCTATCGTAACAGAACTCCAAAATGCTGTGGATTTAGCGGGGTATAAGGCAACTATCGTTAGCGACAATGTTAGTGAGGAAGCCGAGGAAGAAAAACAAAAGCTTGATGAATTACAATACAAAAAGTTAATAAAAAATACCGTTACGGCTTTGTCACTTGGTATTCCTCTTATGATATACGGCATGTTTATTGGCGAGATGACCGTCGTAACAAACAACGAACGCGCGGTCTGGGGCACCATTGGTTTATTGACCTTGACTATTATGTATTTATCCGGAGGCCATTTTTATAGCAGTGCTTGGAAAAGTTTTAAAAATCATTCTGCCAATATGGATACCTTAGTTGCATTAGGAACAGGTACTGCGTGGCTCTATTCTATGGTAGTTGTTCTATCGCCAATGATGGTTCCAGAAATGGCTCGTCATGTGTATTTCGAAGCTACGGCGATGATCATTGGGCTTATTAATTTGGGACTTTCGCTTGAATTTACAGCTCGTGGTAAAACATCTGAAGCGATTAAACGGCTTATTGGCTTACAGCCCAAAACAGCGATTGTTGTTAGGGACAACGAAGAGGTTACGATTGCAATTGAACAAGTGGTAATTAACGATATTGTGAAAGTACGACCGGGTGAAAAAATACCAGTTGATGGACATGTTATATCTGGCGCTTCAACGGTTGATGAAGCCATGTTAACCGGTGAACCTATGCCTGTTGAAAAAAACACAGGCGACAAAGTAATCGCTGGCACCATAAATAAAACCGGTATGTTCTTATTTAAGGCGAACAAAGTAGGTAAAGACACCGCATTAGCTAATATCATTACCTTAGTTAAAAAAGCCCAAAACTCTAAGTTGCCAATCGCTAAATTGGCAGATGTCATATCCGCATACTTCGTCCCTATTGTACTAATTATCGCGGTCTGTAGTGCATTGGTATGGCTCAACTTTGGACCTGAACCCACTATCGCTTTTGCATTGGTGTCCGCAACGACCGTGCTAATTATTGCGTGTCCGTGTGCACTCGGTTTAGCAACACCGATGTCTGTTATGGTAGGTGTTGGTAAAGCTGCTGAAGCCGGCATATTGATCCGTAACGGCGATGCGCTGCAATCGGCATCAAAGATTACCACTATGGTGCTTGATAAAACAGGCACTATTACAGAAGGTTCACCAAAGGTGACCGACATCCATGTTGTAAATCTAATGTCAGAAAACGACATATTATCTCTGGCCGCGAGTTTAGAGTCTGGCTCTGAACATCCATTAGCTCAGGCAATTGTAGAAAGTGCAAAAGAACGTAATTTACCGTTGGTCAAAATAACGCAGTTTTCTTCAAAAACAGGGAAGGGTGTTGAAGCTCATTGTGATAATAAATTGCTATCGTTTGGCAATGCTAGGCTTATGGCCGACAGTAGCATTCAAATTGATGAATATACAGATTTAACAAAAAGCTTTGCCCTACAAGCAAAAACGCCTATGTTTTTTGCTGTTGATAATAAACTAGCCGCGATTATCGCCGTGGCCGACCCAATCAAATCTGATTCAAAGCCAGCCATTCTGCGATTACAACAACTTGGTATAAACGTCGTTATGTTGACTGGTGATAATTATGACACGGCAAAAGCAATTGCAAAATCAGTCGGGGTAGACGATTTTAAAGCGGAAGTATTACCAGAGGAAAAAGCGCTTTATGTTAAACATCTTCAAACTGATCATCAAATCGTAGCGATGACTGGTGATGGAATAAATGACGCCCCCGCATTGGCGCAAGCTGATGTTGGTTTTGCGATTGGGACCGGCACAGACGTCGCTATTGAAAGTGCCGATATCACACTCATTAGAGGTTCACTCCATGGGTTAGTTGATGGTATTGCCGTAAGTCGAGCAACGATTAAAAACATCAAACAAAACCTTGTGGGGGCCTTTATATACAATATTATCGGGATCCCAGTGGCCGCAGGCGTACTTTATCCATTAACTGGGATGTTGCTAAACCCAGTCGTCGCGGGCGCTGCGATGGCGTTGTCGTCAGTAACGGTGGTGTCGAACGCTAACCGATTGCGCTGGTTAAAAATTAATTCTACTCATATGAGTCCAAAGCAATAATCAATTAGTTTTTGCGCTAACACGCTCTATATTTGCTTAAGTAATATTAACTAAGGATAAAATCAATGTTATTGATTAATTTAATTGGAATCGGTTTAATCGCCTTCATTGTGTGGTGGTTTTGGTTGTATCAACCACCGAACAAATAACAAATATAAAAAAACGGGCTAATGATTTGCCCGTTTTTTTACATTTTAATTCAGCATAAATTGCGAGTAAGAACCTAACTTGTTGTTAAATGTATTGCGTGAAAGCGTAAGTGTTCTTCAATAAAACTCGCAATAAAAAAGTAACTGTGATCGTAACCATCATGCTGAGTTAATTGAAGCGGATAACCACTTATTTGTGCTGCCGAAACGAGTGTTTCAGGCTTCAGCTGTTCATTTAAGAAATTATCTGCGTTTCCTTGATCAACTTTTGTAGGAACAAATTTGGTGGCAATTCGCATAAGTTCACTGGCATCATGCTTGCGCCATGCAGCTTTGTCGTTACCTAAATATGCACTAAATGCTTTTTGACCCCAAGGGCAGTTCATAGGGTTACTAATAGGACTAAAGGCTGAAACCGACGCGTATCGGTCAGGGTTTAACATTGATATCGTTAATGCCCCATGCCCACCCATAGAGTGTCCTGAGATCGCGCGTTTATCTGATACAGGAAACGTCTCTTCTATCAATGCTGGTAGTTCTTCAACAATGTAGTCATACATTTTAAAATGTTTATCCCAGGGGGATTGCGTCGCATTTACATAAAACCCAGCGCCTTGACCTAAATCATAACCTTCATCGTTAGCAACACTATCGCCACGAGGGCTGGTGTCAGGCGCAACTATAGCAATGCCTAGTTCTGCAGCAATGCGCTGAGCACCGGCTTTTTGCATAAAATTTTCATCAGTGCAGGTTAATCCAGATAACCAATATAAAACAGGCACAGGCTGACCGCTAGTTGCCTGCGGTGGTAGATAAATAGCAAATTGCATTTCGCAATTAAGTACGTTGGACTTGTGTCGATACTGTTTGTGCCAGCCATTAAAACTCTTAGTTGCACTAATATTTTCAATTGTCATGTTTTTGCCCTAAATGCCTAGTTTGAACTTCACAAACCAATACGACCTAACTCACTAATTTATAAGCGACGATAAGTTTGTGTTTTATAGTCAATAAAAAGATGTAATTTAAGGTGACTGCTTAACATAAAGCAGCCACTATAATCAGTTGCTATTTATCAAAGTGAATAACAGTGCGAATACTTTTGCCTTCATGCATAAGGTCAAATGCAGAGTTAATATCCTGTAAAGGCATAGTATGTGTAATAAAATCGCTAAGTTTAAACTCACCTTGTAAGTAACGCTCTACGTAGTTTGGTAATTCAGTACGACCTTTAACGCCACCAAATGCAGTGCCGCGCCAAACTCGACCGGTCACTAATTGGAATGGACGAGTGGATATTTCTTGACCGGCACCTGCTACGCCAATAATCACCGATTCTCCCCAACCTTTATGACAACATTCAAGGGCAGAGCGCATAACATCAACATTACCAATACATTCAAACGAATAATCTACACCGCCATCAGTTAGCTCAACAATAACGTCTTGGATAGGCTTGTCATGCAATTTAGGATTAATACAATCTGTTGCACCCAATTTTTTAGCCAATTCAAACTTGCTTTCATTGATGTCAATAACAATAATTCGGCTTGCCTTTGCCATCGTTGCACCGATTACTGCAGATAAACCGATGCCACCAAGGCCAAAGATTGCAACCGTGTCGCCTTCTTCTACTTTGGCTGTATTCATTACAGCGCCCATACCTGTTGTGACACCGCACCCCAATAAGCAAACTTCTTCTAGTGGTGCAGCTTTGTTGACCTTCGCCAATGATATTTCTGGTAAAACAGTATATTCAGAAAACGTTGAACAACCCATATAGTGGAAAATTGGCTGACCATCTTTATAAAAGCGGGTAGTACCATCCGGCATTAACCCTTGGCCCTGAGTGGTACGTATTTTTTGACATAGATTGGTTTTGCCAGAAGTACAAAATTTACACTCGCCACATTCAGGCGTATAAAGTGGAATGACATGATCGCCAACTTGCACGCTTGTAACACCTTCACCTACCTGTTCTACTATGCCACCACCTTCATGACCTAAAATTGCAGGAAAGATCCCTTCCGGATCTTCACCAGATAGGGTAAATGCGTCAGTATGACACACACCAGACGCAACAATTTTAACCAAAACTTCGCCTTTTTTTGGCAACATGACATCAACTTCTTCAATTGTCATTGGTTGGTTTGGACCCCAGGCAATTGCCGCCTTTGATTTAATAAATTGATCGGACATCATAATTCTCGCTTTTAATTAATATGTGTTTATTGCAATAGCCGAAACTAGCTAGATATCTACCAAGGTTTTGATTTATCTACAATTAGAGACAGAAATCTATGTTATTTAAGCTGACCTATGGCAGAACGTATTATTAACATTAATGGATCTGACTGCATTAAGTGAAGTAAGTCTAGTTCAGATTTTAGTTTGTGATAATAGGTCAAAATTACAAATCAGTTTTACCTATATGTAATAATCAATGGTATTTAAGGGGTAAGTGTTACATCATTACGACTATTATTTTTGTACTGCTAAATCAAATTTTATTACGGTTGAAGTCGTACTTTAACAAAAGGCATTTAAAGGTAGGTTTTAATGAATTGGGAAGGGATCAGTGAATTTGTATTTGTCGCTGAAAGTGAAAGCTTTACCTTAGCTTCAAAAAAGCTGGCTATTTCAACGGCTCAAGTAAGTCGTCAAATTAGCGCATTAGAACGTCGTTTAGACGTAAAACTGTTTTATCGAACCACTCGAAAAGTCGCTTTAACGGAAGAAGGGCGTATATTTTATCAACATTGTAGAAGCGTGCTTGACGGATTAGATGCGGCAGAACGTGCAATCACCAATTTGCAGTCGACACCTAAGGGAAAGATTAAAATGACTGCGCCAGTCACCTTTGGTGAGCAGTATATTTTACCTTTGTTAAACAACTTTATGGCACAACATAATGAAATCGAAATTAATGCGTATTTAAGTAATCACCAAATAGATTTAGTCGACGGTGGTTACGACTTAGCCATTCGAGTTGGAAACTTAGCTGACTCAACTATGATGGCTAAAAAACTTGGATCTAGAACAAACTATGTCTGTGCGTCACCTAGTTACATAACACAATTTGGCACACCGCATACGTTATCTGAGCTAAACAAACACAACTGTTTACTTGGCACGTTAGACAGTTGGCATTTTAAAGGAGATGGACGAGACCTAAATGTGCGAGTAAAAGGCAAGCTTAGATACAACAGTGGTTTTGGTCTAGTCGACGCGGCGCTCAAAGGGTTGGGCATCGTACAACTACCAGATTATTACGTACAACAGTACTTAGAAAACGGTGAACTTGTTTCCTTGTTGGATAACCACCGGGTACCCGACGAGGGGATTTGGGCCCTTTACCCACAAAACAGGCACCTATCACCGAAGATCCGCTTTTTAGTTGACTATTTAGCAGCAGAACTTAGTTAACTTTAGTCTTCATCCAGACCACTAGACCGAATAGGGCGATCAAAAACGGCAAGAAAAACAGTATCACGACGACTACCCGTTTTTGTTGACTGGTTAAATCAAGTCGCTCAACTTTTATTTGGTTTGAACTCATCAAGGTTTGATAGTCCAAATCGGCTAACCAATTAACAATGTTTAATCCCATTTTTGAATTACTGTATTGATTGATATAAACATTCGTCAAGAAGTCTGCATCGGTGAATACAATTAGCCGAGTATCTGATTTTGCTTTTAGTGTTACGCCATCGCCTGCATGTCGCCCTTTATGTTCTTCAAGGACGACATAAGACATTGGCACAGGCCCTAAGGTGTCGACGCCTGCATCATATTGAACTTCTAAATATCGATTTGTTTCCGCCCAACTTTGATCTTTAGAAGCTGTGGCGGCAATAACAGCAAGTTTAATGGTTGGACGACGACCATTAACTATTTTAATAGAACGAGGTCGAACGTAGAATGTGTAATCAAGATCAGCTGTGATGGCTTTATGATTTTGATAATTTTTAGTCGCAGGGCTGCCCACATCATTTCCTATATGATTGGTCAAGTCGACCACAACATCGGACTCTACATTAAGTCCCCACTGATTTATGATTTCATTAAGTGATGGATTTAGCTGTTGCTGCTCGTCGGTTAGCGGCTGATCTGGGGTTGTTACCAAAGAATGTTCAATCAAAAATAACGCATCACCACCATCTCTTAAGTAGTTGGTAATTAATGTTTGTTCCTGTGTAGTTAAGTTTGTTTTTGGCCCCGCGATAATTAACACGTCACAGTCCGTTGGAATTTCAGGCGTGATACCTAACATTAGTGGATAACTTTGAATGTTGTTGTCGTCGAGTAGCTGCTTAAACGTCGACAAACCAATATTGCCTTGATTGGAAGTTGAATATTCTCCGTGCCCTTGGAGAAAATACACTTTTGCTGGCTCTCGAGTCACACGAGCGATTGCATTGGTTAGTTGTTCTTCTGTCAGCAAGTCTTTAGTAAAATCAACGTCCTGTCGTACATTGTCGGACTGTACGATAACTTTCTGCTCGTCACTATTAACAACGTTACCAAAGGTTGCAGCAAATGAAATGTTTTCAATTGGGTCAATTATTTGAGTGGTAATAAAGCCATTGGACAATCGCTCGTAATTGTTAAATAAATCCTGTAGATATTTTGGCGGAGTCCCTACGTGCAACGCGGTTAACTCAACATTCTTATTTAGAGAACTGACCAATTTAATGGTATTACTAGTCATTGTATGCTGTTTACCAGCAGTGACGTCCCACGGCGTTGGAAACTTTCCTGCAATGTAATGACTTATTCCTAAAAATCCCACGCTCGCTATTATTAACAAAACAATCAAAATAGGGGTGCGCCAGCGACCATAAAGGCTGTCTTGTGTTTTGTAACTGTTTTCTACGGTTTGCTCGTTTTTTGTGAATAGAAACCAAAATAAAACTACTGTGGATAAACAACCGATAAAAATTAAAAAACTTGCTAACGTCCATGACCAAAACGTGCTTTGTGCATTGATGTAAAACAGAGATAACCCTAAAGCGACCATCACTAGAGACATTGCCATCAAAATCGGCGAGATTGATTTAAATTTTCTTTTTAACACTTCCATGTTGTTCATTTAAGACCAGCTCCTATGATTTATACTGACACGGGTGAGGGTCAAACAAAGAACAATACCTGCAAGGTAATATACAAGGTCACCAATGGATATCATGCCAATTGCAAAGTTCTCAAGATGTGTACGGGTACTCAGTTGTATGACGAAGTTTTCAGCGGCTCCCGTAAAATACTTACTAAAGGTAACTGAAAAATAGAGCATAAATAAAATGATGTACGACAACATTGCAGCAATAATTTGATTGCGGGTCCAAGAAGAGGTTAATAGTCCGATAGCAATAAACAGTGCGCCTTCTAACCAAATTCCGAGATAACCGGAAAGCATGCTACTTGAATCAGGTTCACCAAAGTACTCAACGATAAAATAGTAACTTCCAGTTAGGCCAATTAAAAGAGAGTAAAATAGTAAAACACTACAATATTTTCCTAGTACAATCATGCTCGGTGTTAAAGGCGCAGTTAATAAAAATTCCATCGTGCCATTTGCTTTTTCTTCAGCAAAACTTTTCATCGTTAACATTGGAATAATGAAAATAAACATAAATTCCATTACCTGAAACACATCTCTTAACGACACTTCTTTATTTTGGTCAATGATCATAAAAAACAAAATATTGAACAAGGACAAGCACGCAATAAGAATAATGTAGGCAATAGGACTGCTAAAGTAACTTCGCAATTCTTTTTTGGTTAACGCATATATTTTATTCATTGTGTTTTATTATCTGCTATTGCTGACTTGGCACTAACGCCGTGAAAATCGATAAATATCTGCTCTAATGTAGCAACCTTGTTTAGGGGATTGTCACCTAAAGCACCTATACTTCCGCCTTTATAGTTTTGAAGCAGTGTTTCTAAAGGTTCGTCGATAACCAACTTACCTGTCTTAATCATTAAAATGCGCTCTGCTATTTGCTCAATTTCTGACAAAGTGTGAGTACTGAGCAATACGGTTCGTTGTTCACGTTGATTTTTAATTAACGACAAGACTTGTTGAATTTGAATCGGATCCAAACCACTCGTGGGTTCGTCTAAAATAAGTAATTTGGGGTCGTGGATAATAGCCTGCGCTATACCAACACGCTGTTTGTAACCCTTAGACAAGGTTGATATGGTTTTTTTTGCAACCTCTTGTAAGTTACACTCATCAATTACTTTTGCGATTTGTACCGTCAGTTTTTTTGCTGGAACTTCTTTTATTTCGGCAGCGAACTTCAAATATTGATAAACCGACATTTCTGCGTATAAAGGAGGGGATTCCGGTAAATAACCTATCTTTTGCCTTATAGCTAGGGAATGTTTGGAGATGTCATCACCGTCTACCAATATTTTACCCGTCGTTGGGGCCAAGAATGACGTAATCATGCGCATTAAGGTTGTTTTACCAGCGCCATTTTTTCCTAAAAAACCAACAATTTCACCTTGGTTTATTTCAAAACTAACATTGTCTACCGCCAGATGTGAACCAAAGCGCTTACTGATATTATCAACTGTTAGGATCTTCACTAAATCGCCTTCTATAAAGATGGGTGTATTCAAACCTGATTAAAACCATATTTTAGCGCGTTCATATATCACGAAATGAAATATACAAAACCGTTTGTTGTTTTTCTAAAAAATGAGTACGCAAAACAACATATTAACCATAAACCCCTCAGGATCTAAACAATTGTTGAGATAAGCGCTTAACTTTAATTTTGAGTGTAACACGTACTAGTAACTTTGGTTTTTTAACGTTACTAATTAGGAGAGGAGATGACGTAATAAAGCAGAAAATACCAAAGCTTATTCAAATGCTTTTAAGTTACATTTTGACGTAATGTTCTGGGTTATGCATATGGCGGGAACTTGCAGGTAATTTTACGATTAAAGCTTTGCTAAAAAGGTATCAATGTTCTTTTTAGGCATTTTTGATAACCTCTGTATAAGTGAAAACGGAACGTCACTAACACTTGTTTGTTGTTCTATATCATTAAGCATCACTAACCATAACTTCGCAGTCATTTCAGAGTCATATAACGCTCTGTGAAAGCTGCCGTTGGATTCAATATTTTTGTAGTTTACCAATGTGCCAAGTTTATGGTTTGGTGCATCTTGATATAATCTTCTTGATAAGAGAAGAGAACAAGCAAAGTCGCCATCATAATCTGCGGAAATACGTTGAAGTTCACTGTCTAAAAATCGTTTATCAAATGAAGCGTTATGGGCAACTAAGTTGTGTCCCTGTATAAAGTCAGCAAATCGGGCCATAACTTCACCGCAAGGCGCAGCCGAACTTAACATTTGGTTGGTAATTCCGGTGTAATCTTCGATAAAATAATTTATTGGCCGTCCAGGATCCATTAATTCCTGAAATCGCTCCGTAATAACACCATTAACTAATTTGACCGCACCAATCTCAATTGTTCTATCCCCGTTATCCGGTGATAAACCTGTGGTTTCAAAGTCGAGAACAATTACAGTGTGTGCGTTCATTTTAAAAATCTTTTAGTCAAAGTGACAGCAATATACAACAAGTCTTTGGGTGCTCTAACAACAAATTTAAATTTTCTAAGCTGAAGTATAAATTTTTGGGATTATGAACTCTTTTTGAGCTTAAATATTTTATGGGATAAAAATGGGTACGACTGTCCGGAAACCAATTTCTTTTCAATTTTTTGAACGAAAACGTGCTAGGTAAGCGCCAGCCATTAACCTGAGTATACTAGCACTGAAGCAGGAAGGGGGGATTTCAAATGACTTTACTTAAGCCCTTGTACAACAGGTGGGTTTTGTTCGATACGGCATCGACTTTCACATTCGCTGAGGCATGTTAGGTATTGAGAAGTAACCAGCCCTGCATGAGAGCGCTTAGCTAAAGTCAAGTCTTTACCTACCGCATCAATCACGTGTTTCTAACTGAAGTGACATTGAAGTGTGGTTTGGAAAGACCTGACCTTTGTTTTAAAAAGGTGATTACACTTTTTTGCGTCGATTAAAGACAATTCCTGCAATACTAAGACTAAGAAGCATTAATGTTGTAGGTTCTGGCACAGCATTGGCTTCGTATGTCACTGAACCAGTAAGACCGTAAACTCCAAAACCGCCGCCTGCACTGTTGTGTGCCTTAAAGGCGATGACGTTGTCACCAGATACCAAATAGCTCGTTATATCAGCCGTTTGAACGCCACTATTGCCACCGTTATTATCAATTAGCCCAGGAACAAGTATACCGTTAACCCAAACTAGCGAGTCATCATCAACGCCTATGGAAAATGTTCCATAATTTGGAGTCCCACCGATGTTGAATACTTGACGTGCATAGAATGGAGTAAGTGCCCCCGCAGGTAAGCCACCGCTGTATGCAGACCAAGAAGAGTCATCATAGCTAGCGCTACTGTTCCAACCGCTGTTCGCTGATTCCCATGTTGAGCCTGTCGCAAAGATATTAGAAGCACAGGGGTAGCAGGTATTGTCAAATGATTCTGGGGTGACCGTTGCCTTCCAATCACTGCCTAAATAGGCGTCTAAGGAAATAACGGTAGCCTGTGCTGTAGCTGACAATATTAAGCCAGCAAATATCAGTGCTAGAGTGGTTACTTTTTTCATTATTCAATTTCCTAATTTATGAGGTTTGTTAATTAGGAAAAAGCACATATTAAGCCAATTGAATATTTTGTAATAATTACAATATCTTAGCTTCATAAGTAAACAGCCAAATTTCATGAGTGTAAAAATTTTCGACACTTAGGTGCAGCAAAACAATTTAAGCCGAATAATTTAAGTTTATCCTTCGCTACCTAATAAGTTGGTTTACCAGAATAGGGCAATAGCGCCAGTGAACTATAATGGGTGGCTAGGGGAAGTCTACACTGACTCCAAATGGGTTTGTAGTGGCATAGTGATTTTGGCCACCTAATTAGTGGATGTTGCAATATTATCGGGTATAGAGCTTGTAAATAATTATCACTTCCTAGATGCTGGTATTCCTCCAAAAGCTAACTTGTCTACAAAGCGAATTGATAATGCTTTGGATAAGGTCGCTTTAGGTAGAGCCAACTTTGATGAACTAATAGCCTAATTAGAAAGGTTTGATACTTATCGAAATAAAGATGGTGGCTGGCTTCATGAAGCGCAGTTACAGGCGAAACAAACTTTAAGTGTATTGGTAAAAATGCTTAGCAAGGCGCTTAAATGGAACTAAAACATTTGGTTAGGTTTCGCTTCGCTACACAGTATAACAAACAATTTTAGTCCGCTTAGCGCGGCATTAAGTGTCAAGGAGTTTGTATTGAGAACGGTTTTAAATGGACTTTCGGGTGCTAAAGGGAGTGCAACTGAATTCGAAGAGTCTCAAATATCTGATGAGACCATAACTGAGTTATACGTTGGTGGTCGTTTACCTGCTGTGATTTTGATTCCTGATTCTCTCGATGACCAAAGTAACCCCAATAATGAACCTCCACTTGCAATTGTACTTGGTAACTTTGGTGCCGAATTAAGGCTTTATAAAGTCGTAAGTAATGATCAGAAACGTTGGGGAATGACTCTTGGGATGGAAGATATTTACGGAGAATATTCGTACTCTGTATTTATGCTGAAAATAATGTCCACAGACCCTATAAAGCACCCTATTAATTCGCACATAGAAGACGTTCAAGGCACCATAAAGCACATTAAGGTAGTAAATTTTGCAACAAAGTTTATTGAAAAGTTTATCTATCTTTACAAGGTTATGAATGATTCAACAAAAGATTGGATTCCTGAAGTTAATGTATCAAGACTAAGTCCGTGGCACAAAATGCGTGGTAAAAATATTAAAGGTGAAAGTGTATGGGAGATGGGGGTTTATGATAAGCGTGGAACAGGGGTTATGATTGGTTGTGATATGCCTAAAGATAAAATGCTTTCATTACAAAACGCTCTAACCCTAGGTTATTTAGAAGATCCCTCTACAAAATATAGACAGCTCGCTAATAAATACAGGCGACAACAAGATTTCAATACTTTTTGTGTTTTTGCTGTTATTTCTTTTGAACACTGGGTCTTTAGGGAAGTGAGGCGAGCATTAATAAATAGTGGTTTTACTGAACAGCAGATAGATGATCAATTTTACTTAGAGGCTAAAGGTAAGAAGAAAAATATTAGTAGGGAAGAAGCAATTACTCTCATTACTGGTAATAAAGCCTTTAAAAGCAATAAACATTATCAATCTTTTGTTGATATCGTATTAGATTGTAGAGACTCGATTGTTCATGGAAGAAAAGTTGAAATTACGGAAGAGTACGCTGATAAAATGATTTATATAATTAAAGACTTGATGGGGTACTTAGCTGAAACAATCCACACTAAAAAACCACTTAACAAAGGACTATGACTTAAGCGGCCGCTTTTGGCACAAAGGGGCTATTCTGTTCTATATATTTTCAATTCTTTTAGAGGATAAAGAATTGGTACGACCGAGTGGATTCGAACCACCGAATCTAGCTGCCAATCGCTAAGTTGTTGATTTATAAGCAACCTAGTGTGCTTAATTCTGCCGTTACTGTACCACTATCTTGTACCACTTTGTCAATACCAAATTTGACTTCAATAACCAATTACAAAGCCTTTTAGAGACAATGTATATTTTGTTCGTAATATTACCAGTATTGTTTTAAATAATGGCTGATTAAAAATATTCTTTGTAGTTGAATTAAATTTAATTCAAACATAGAGTTAACTTTATTGAAAACGGAATTAAAAGAAAAGTGGCTATCAACTGGTTTAAAACACAACTCCTTTACAGGAAAGCAAATAGGTATTTAAAGCAAGTAAAGCTTGGGAAAGATGCATTTAACCATCAGGTGTTATTGACTGCTTTAGAGCTTTTTCCTGAGTCTACATTCGATAAATTACTGGAATTATCTAATGATGCTATTGCTAAACTGTGTGGTCGTGATGTGAAGCCCAATGATGAGACATATTCAAAGCAACTTCATAAATTAGTTAATCTAGTATCCGAGGATGAAAAAAAGGTTAAGGAGCTCAGTAAATTCTTAATGGCATTTTCTTACGCAACAGGCATTTGCAAATCTGATTTTTTAGCTCAAATTAAAGAAGACAGCAGCAACAAAGCCTTTAGTTTAGACAAAGACGTTAGAGAAATAGAAAACGATACAATGTTCAAACAGTATGTATCTGAAAGTAAACAGGCATTGATTACTCGTAGGGAATTAGTAAGCAGTAAACTAAAAGAAAAAGTAGACAAAAAGAGTACTGATTTTTATGAATACTTTAAAATTAATTTATCTCAAATCATCGCTATATTTGGTTTTGTATCTGCAATTATTATATCTAGCGGATATTATGTAAATAATAAAATCACAGAATCTTGGGGTATTAGTACTCAAGACTTTTTTGAAGTCCAAGACTATGTTTCTACAAGTATCGAACTTATTTCCAGTATACTGATTTATAGTTTGTTTTTTTTAGTCTTTACAGTATTTTTGGTAAAACACAGGCTCGCGGAACAGCATACGAGAGAGGAATTAAACTTACCTAGACGTGTTTATAAAATTCCATATACGCTAGCTTTGTTTATTGTGTTTATAAACGTTTCAATGATTCTAAGTTTAATCAATGGAGTAACTGAGCCTGTTTATATTAATTTAACGCTATTAGTCGATTATTTGATTTTGGGCTTCACGTTTGTGGACAAGTTTAGAATAGCGGACTACTTTAAAAATCCAACCTTAGCTCATATTATCTTGTTATCATTATTGATTTTTTTTATAAACTTAAATTTTGAAGCAAGTAAATTAACAGGGCAAATGAACAGTGAAGAATATGTTTCTAAATATAATGTAAAAATTAAGAGTGAAATTTCAAAAGGCCGAGAGTTTAAATACTTAATGATGAACTCGAATTATGTATTCTTACGAGAAACTTCAAACCAAAAGCGTATAGTTATTTTACCAAAAAGCAACGTAATCGAAGTTTCACCCAACTTAAGTTTTCATAGTAAAGAACTCGGCTTTTTTGAGTGGCACTTTGAACTTTATGATCTATTCAAAAAAATATTTCTAGATCTATGGAACAAATAAGTTTCACTACAAAAATCTGAGAGGCCAATTTGACAATGATGAAGCCTCGTTTCCCCCCATAGGGTGTCTCTACGCACCACAGGAACAACGCTAAGGCAATCTTCAAGTTAATCGCAACTTTTGTTCAGCTCGACCAAACACGAAGACAACGTACAAGCTTTCTTAGTGGTTCTTAAAGCCGAACTGAAAATTTTAAGAACGGTAAGTAACTACACTTTTACAGTTTCTTCGATCTACATTACTGAAGTCCAAAAAGACTGACTAACAAAATGTAATTTAGCAGGTTGTTACCAAACCAGAAATTTCCGATCTGGTAGCTTCACTTATTCATATGTGCTTAACGAGAAATCGTCCACTAAAGTAAACTTTTTTGAACTCAAATATTGACCGTTCACTTTCCGTTCATTAATATTGTGTTCACATAACTTTTAGACCTTATTGAACGAATTGGAGTTATTATGACACAAGAACTTATTGGTTACGCACGAGTATCAACTACAGGACAGAAGCTGGACGTTCAGTTAGATGCGTTAAATGCACAAGGCTGCACAAAAATTTATCAAGAGAAGTGCTCAGGTAAGACGGCAAAAAGGCCAGAGCTTGAGAAGCTGCTTGATTATGTACGTGAAGGTGAAGCGGTAGTTGTCACCAAGTTAGACCGTTTAGGTCGCTCAGTGGCAGATTTAGCGAATATAGCGAAGTTACTTGAAGCCAAAGGCGTAGGTCTGATTATTATTGACCAAGGAATTGATACAACAACGGCTTACGGCAAGATGACATTCCATATGATTGCAGCTGTAGCGGAGTTTGAATTGTCGCTGAGATACGAGAGACAAATGGAAGGTATCGCTAAGGCAAAAGAAAAAGGCGTAAAGTTTGGTCGAACCAAAACGATTGACCGTGAGAGAGTCCACCAGCTTCGAGAGGAAGGCTTAAGCATGGCTAAGATTGCCGCTGAGTTGTCTTGCAGTAAAGGTGCTGTTCATAAGGTTCTAGCTGAGTTCGCAGCTGCTTAAACCTGTGGACTATCACAGCGACTTCATATGGTACGTAGTACCTTCGGTCGATCTCAACACCTCTTTGAGATGGTCTTTAAGCTCACATAATTCATGCTCTAACAGGCCATCTCTGAAACCCTCAAATAATCTAGCCTCAGGCAGTCCCTGACTTATAGATACAAGATATCTGGGTTGAAGAAAACTCGTACAATCACACTCCCTGACTTGAGGAAGAAGAAGCTAAGCAGTCTGAGCGTCAGCAAGGAATCTTAAGCTGTACGTTTCTAATACCCTGTTCTTTTATCCAACAAAAGCAGGTGGCTGACTATCAATTAGTTGTCACCTTTAACTAAATCACTTTCTCCCAAATATCATAACTTCTTGTCCTCCAACATTAGACATCACTGAGGTGTATCCACTCACTAATTAACCAGAAATGACTGACTAAGTTGATTATTGATAAATACACTTAGCAACGACTCAGCGACAGACAAGGAGACCACCAGTAGCACTATAGGGGGAAATAACACAAGGAGAACTCTATGAACCACTTAATGATAAGCCCACAAGAAAACTTTCAATGGACGCAAGCTCTGAAGGGTAAGGCTGACATACAAGACACAAACCCAATCTTCACCTTTCCACTGAGGACATACAAAGGTCTAGAATCTGAGCTTACTGACTGGCTAACACAGCAGTTGATAAGTGGACGCAAGCGTATCACAAAGCCTACGGTTATGGCTGCAATGTGCATCGCTGTGAATCTTAAGGGCGCAATGAACCACAGTAGCAATACTGGTATTTTGTATTCATTTGGCAAGCGATTAAAAGCTATCCCCAAAAGATTTAGGAGAGAACTGTTCAGTAGGGAAACAATGAGCACTCTTCTGTCAAAGTGTGAGCAACTTGACTTGATTAAGATTGAGCGTGGATTTAAAAGTGAGAACTACGTGTCAGGCGTTCCGTCACTTATACTTCCTACAGAATCCTATATCAGTCAAGCAAGGCTCCTCGAAGACTATCAAATCAAGGACATTTCAGCTCCCATTGACCCACTGATTCTTCGGAATAGTCCATATGACTATGTAAATTATACCGACGAGCCAAGCACACTGAAAATGAGGCAGTCAATACAAACACAGAATGAAGTTAGGCTGAGTTGTCACTGGACATACACAACTGATGACAACAGAGCCATAACACTTTCCTATTCTGACTTGTCTTGTAGACGAATCTTTAAGGGTCAGTGGTGTATTGGTGGAAGGTTTTACTGTGACGCGCAGAACTTACCGCAAGCTGTTAGAAGGACTATCACTATTAATGGAGAGTCATGTGTCGAGCTTGACTTCAAATCTATGCACCCTCGACTTCTTTATCATTTAGCAGGTACTGAAGCTCCAGCTGACTGCTATGAAATCGAAGGAATAAAGCGAGACAATGTTAAGACGATAGCTTTGATTGCGACTAGTACCAGTAGCAGAAACCAAGCAGTCAGTGCGGTGTCTTTCCACTTAAAGGTAAGCAGACAAGAAGCCGAAATGCTTTTAGGACAGTTTGAAAGCAGGCACAAAAACATCATCGGTTTGCTTTACAAGAGCGCATGGCAATCACTTCAGAATATCGACAGCAGAATTGCGAACGATGTGCTTAACCAATTAGCACGCAATGCAATACCTGTGCTTCCTGTTCATGACAGTTTTATCGTCCCTGCATCTAAAGCCGAGCAGCTACGAGAGTCTATGTATGAAAAGTATGAAGGCGTTACAGGTATGCCAGCTTCCATCAGTTAATTTAAAAACAAGCACAAATCTTAAAGCAAAGCCGATGTTTTGTGAGTAACTAACTAAGTTTATACGGAGGAAAACACATGACAACTCAACTATCACGAGTCATATACACGGATGGATCTGCACCTAATAACCAGAATGGTTGCACTATTGGTGGAATAGGTGTGGCTGTATTCAATCAAGAAGGTGAGCTATTAGATAGCTTCAACTCTCGTATTGAACCATCTGATGGCATGACGACAACCACTAATGTTCGCTGTGAAATGCTAGCAGTCATTAAGGCGCTCGAACTGGCTAAGTCAAGCGACATCATTCACACAGACAACCAAATGATTGTAAAAGGCTACAACGAGTGGCTTGAAGGTTGGAAGCTGAAAGGCTGGAAGAATGCCAATAAGAAACCAATAGCTAACCAAGACCTATGGCAACATATCGACAAGCTAAAACAAGAAAAGTCACAAGTTACCGTTAAGTGGGTTCGCGGTCATAGCGGTATCTATGGCAATGAGCTTGCTGATAGCTTAGCGACTGAAGCAGCTGCTTAGCCCTTCCTAAAATCGCAGACAAAGGTGATATGGCTCGCTATAGAAATTGTTTTGACATCATCTATTGCCAGCAAATACGCCTAAAACGATCTGTAAGATCTCCAGAGAAGACTTTAAGACTAACTTAAAGCTATCCCATTCCATTGATTAATTTCGATCTGAGATTGGCTCTCTGGAGTTCTTTCATTTAGCTAGATGGAGGTGTCAGGTTTTTCATTAACCACGACTTGAAGATACTTCGCAAGCTTTTGATTGGCCTTTTTGAAGTCATCATTGAGCCTTTGTGCAGTGTTTAAGAAACCTTGTGTTATCTGTCCATCAAAAGCTTCGGTTACTTCAATAAAGGCATTAGTAGATTGAAGGGGAAAGTTCATTAATTGGTTTAAACTTCATCTTTTAGGATTTAATCAAATCTGACAGTCGCATATATCGCCAAACAGTTGACCCCCCAGTTATATTGTTTCAAAGTAGCAGTATATAGTAACTCTGAGACTGCAAATGATAAGGCACGTCTTTTCAGTTTTGTACTTCATGGAAGGAATTAACAATTGTCTAATTTATCTAAATCTGAAAAGAGAAAGCTAGAGCGAATGCTTGGTATGGCAAGTGGCTTTGTAATAGATTTTTCAAATCGTACCTTTGAAGAATTTATATTAGAAAGTACTGGCAAAGAAATATACGACGAAAAGTACAATCTAAATAGTGGTTCTAAAGCAAATCGAATGCGTGCTTTTTGGGATATCGAATCAAATTTTACTGTAGGTAAATTACTTGGTGATATCTTCGATGAATGGGGTGAGTACAAGGGCATTAATAATACGGATGTACCAAGTGATGAGTGTTTAAAGATAGTACAGCGCTTAAAGTTGAGCGCGCCTGTTCCTGATATTGATGCAGTGGTGCCTAACACAGAAGATAAAGATTTTGAAACCTTAGCTAAAGCGGTTAGAGACACAATTGATCGCAATGAACCTGAGGTTGGATTAGATCGGTTACATACCTTTCTAGTTAAGTACTTTAGAGTTCTTTGTGGAAAGTACGATATTGAGACAGACAAGAAAAAACCTCTCCATAGTCTGGTTGGGGAATACATAAAGAAAATGAAGGCTTCTGGCGTCATTGAATCTGAGATGACCGAGCGAATTCTTAAGTCGAGCATCGCGAATATGGAAGCTTTTAATCATGTAAGGAATAACCAAAGCTTCGCTCATGACAATAACGTTTTAAAATATAGTGAAGCTATGCTTATTTTTGGTCATGTTACAAGCTCAATCCGCTTTATAGAAGAACTCGAACAAAGTTTAGCGACACCAAAACATTATGAGTGTACTTAAATTTAGACTTTTCTAAGTTGCACGTCCGGAAATGAATTAGACAAAACGTCCAATCTTCACTCACTCCTGTCTGTAAGATCGAATCTAAACTTATTCAACGAAGTTGTACGTTCAAAGATGAACCAGTACAAATTAATTTCAGTTTGTAATCTGTCATATTCGTCTAGTATTGTTGTTTGGCACATCATTGATTGCCTCAAAAACCATTCAGGTTACAGGTTAGTTGACGTCTAATAATGGTGTAAAGTACTGTTTTAAACAATGCTTACCCAAACTGTTAATTTAATTTCCATTTAATCCTGTTGAGCTCAACAGGTATTGAAGGAATCCTATTTATTTCTTGATGTAAAAGCTCAAGAGGGTAGTGGCCGTAAGAGCTTGAAACATCACCTGAGTTGTGTCCAGTAATCGTATCGTGAACATCTTTTGACATCCCAACGAGACGAGCATTTGTCTTAAAGGTGTGTCTGAATGCGTGAATAGGTCTTAGTTGTGAGTTAACCTTAAGTTTGTTCCGAAAATAGAGACCTAGCCAATCACCAACATTATCTCCATAAGTGCCATCACCGCCAATTGTCAGTTTAGGGAAAAGGCGCTTGCTATTTTTTAGTGATTTAACATAGCTAAGAAATCCAAGGTCAATCAGATCGTTATGTATTGGAACTTTCCTAACACTTGAGCAATTCTTAAGAGACTTGTCGTCATCGTTTGCTTCCAAGTCAAAGTAGTGAATCCCGTTTATTTCTTTAATATCTAGCGTATAAAGCTGAGCGAGTTCTTCACGACGAGCACCAGTGTAATAAGCCAGTAAAGGAAGCCAGTAGACAGCTTCACCGTAATCAGCTCTTGGTGGTCTGAAGGAATCCGTATAGATTGGACTATTGAATATTCTCAACAAGTCTTCTTTAGGGTATTCCTTTTCTTTTCCTGAGCGCTGTTTAATTGTTTGACTTAATCTCTTAGCACTTCCGTGCACAGGGTTAATATCAATTAAGGTTTGTTCCTTAGCGAATTCAAATATTGCACTTAATGCCATAAGTAGTTTACGAACTGTCTTTGGTGCCAAAGTCTTTAACTTGTTAGCCTTGGCATACTCAACTTGTTTAAGTAAGGGCATTGAAGTTACATTTTTAGAAGGGCGTGACGGTAGACGCAGAAGCAAGTCGCGAAACTCAGCAATATCACGAGATGTGACATCTTCAATTGATTTATTATTAGAGAACTCAATGAACCTTTTGATAACTACTTCATAATCTTTAATGGTTCGCTTTAGAGTTTTTTCCTGTCCTTGTTTTTGTAGACGTAAATCCTCTTCGTATCTATCAAACAGCTCTCGAGGTTTGGTTCCTGTAGTAACTGTCAGATTGTTTAGGGGAGGAGTTGTATCTTGATACGCTAATTGTTCAAAATCTGAATCATCAAAGTTGTTACTATAGTATTGCATTGCTACTTGGCTTAACTTTTGGGCTTTAAGCGCAAGGGTTTGGATAAGTATCTGATAGTACTTACTTTCTCTTGGTATTGCGTAACCATTATCTGCCAAAAGTTTATCTGTAACCTCACCTAAACACTCAACTAAGGCTTCATTTCGGTCATGCTGGAAAGGTCTTGCAGAACTGTCTTCATTCCCACCAAACATAACATCGAAGTCTTCAAGAGTAACCTCAGAGTTTCCTTTCCAATTACCTAAGTTAACAAGAATCAAATCATACTTAGCTATTGCATTAGCACAAAATGTTTCATGACTTCTAAGGGCTTCAATCTCATTGTTATAATAACGAGATGCCAAGACTTGAACATCAAACATCGTCAATTTGTCTGGTGATGTAGTTCGTCTATGTTTGATTTTAAGCTCTGTCTCAAGCTTTCTTTTTGCCGTCTCAATGACGCAATTGAACTCTGAATAAATTTCTGGGAATAGTCGTTTAGCTTGATTGATATCTTTAGTATGAAGTGAGCGCTTTAATTCTGTTTTACCTACAATGTCTCTTAGATCTTTGGGAACTGAAACACGACAGTAATATACGCTTGTTTTTTTATGTTTGAATGGTGTTGCCATCGTACCCATTTGTACCACCTCTTTGTACCACGTTGGTTAAAGAAGGTGCTTATAAATCATTGATTGTTAACTAATTTATTGTAAAACAAATACTTAGAAGAATTGGTACGACCGAGTGGATTCGAACCACCGACCCCCACCATGTCAAGGTGATGCTCTAACCAGCTGAGCTACGGTCGTACATTTTTAAATAGTTTGTCGTTAAGACGGGCGCTATGTTAAGTAGGCGCCTATAAAAAAGCAAGACGTTTTTTTAAAATGCCGTTTGTTTGCGGATTTTATAATCAGACAACGATTCTAATTCAGTAATTTGGTCTATTTTACACCCTTAACCTGATCTCAAATTAGATATTTTGGTATAGTCCTGCCATTATCTTTTTATTTAGATTAGCGACTTATATGTTTACAGGAATAGTTCAAACCAAAGGCACCGTAATTTCATTTGTTGGTAATGACAAATTTAGGACATTAACTTTGTCTGTAGCCAGTGAGCACCTGCAACGTTTAAATATTGGTGCAAGTATTGCGATAAATGGTGTCTGTTTAACGGTAACTAAATTTGCAAGCGATTTAGGTGAGAGAAATGGCCACGTGCAATTTGATATTATCGATGAAACATTAGACAAAACAAATTTAGGCAAATTGCAGAAGGGCGAAAAGGTTAACTTAGAACGCAGTGTTACATTTGGCACTGAACTCGGCGGTCATATTGTGTCGGGTCATATTCACGATTCTGTTTTAGTCGTTAGTGTTGAACAAAACAAAGACAACTGCTCAATCCAACTGCAAGTCGATCCAAATTGGATGAAGTTTATTTTATATAAAGGTTTTGTCTCGATAAATGGTTGCAGTTTAACCGTTGGTGAAGTCAAACCTGATGGTTTCTCTCTACACTTAATACCTGAAACATTGCAGGCTACTAATTTAGGCACTGTTAAAATGGGCGACCGTTTAAACCTAGAAGTTGATCAACAAACGTATTCTATCGTGCAAACAGTAGAACGTTATTTAGCAAATAATAAATAACGATAACTAGGTTTGCCACAGTGATTAAAAGCCGTAGGGCGACGACTAATAAATTTGTTCGTCGTCCGCATCAAGTTTCAATTCAATTTTTTGATGAACGTTATCTAAGTGCATGTCTATATGGATTGCATTGCAGCAAGCGGCACAATCTTCATAGTAGTTCTGGTCACCATTTGATGCATCAAACGTAAAGTGCACGTGGTGTCCACAATGTGGGCATAAAATTGTTTTTTCAAAGGTATCCATAGTTCACCTCTATTTAGTTATGCTTTGGCGCCTCCATTGACACTTCTCCCTCCGTCTACGGCCAAAATTTGTCCTGTTACATAATGTGCTCTAGCTAAATACAATATTGCTTCTGCAATATCATCGGGACTTCCAAGTCGGTTGAGTGCTATTTCATTTAATACTGTGACCTTATCTTCTTCAGCAAGTTCATTTTCGTGCCACAATATTGCACCCGGTGCGATGCCATTCACTCTAATATTAGGTGCTAATTCACGAGAAAGCGACTTTGTTAACATCGCTAAACCGGCTTTTGCCATGCAATAAATTGGGTAGCCTAAAAGGGGCCTGTCAGCATGGATATCTACCATATTGATTACACAACCTTTATTCGTTTCTAATTGCTGTTGAAGCGACTTAATCAAGAAGAATGGGGCCTTTAAATTAGTTGTCATTAAATCGTCCCACTGTTCGAAACTGGCGTTTTCGACATCAGTTGGATAAAACGTACTGGCATTATTAATAAGTAGATCTAGTCGGCCGTAATAATTAACAGCTTGTTGTGCAATGGTATCGAGTTGGTTTAGTTCCAATAGATCAGCGATGAGTAAGTGTGCTGAATTACTGCGTTTTTGATTTAACTGTTCAACAAGTTTCTCAGCATCTTTTACCGACTTATGACAGTGAATGATCACATTATAACCGGCGTTGTGGAGATGACACGCGGTCGTTTTACCAATACGTTTAGCCGCGCCGGTGATTAAAGCAACAGGAAATGTCATAGATTAAAAAGCCTTTCGTTGTTAATTTTAGCGATTTTGTCTTAGTGGTACCAATAGTACGGAAAAACTAGCCAATATCATACGGCTAACCCTTGCGAATTTGCACTAGATAAAATACCATTCGTCGTTCTTAGGCGCAGCTTTGAATAGGTAGTATCTGTTCTTGCGCTTTCAAATTAAAACACATTTTATTGTATATGCGACGTTTCGTATGCGCCGCCACTGTACTAAGGAAATTTCATGCCTGTAATTACTCTCCCTGATGGAAGCCAACGTGTCTTCGAAAATGCCGTTTCAGTAATGGACGTTGCCAATGACATCGGTCCTGGATTAGCTAAAGCAACAATAGCGGGTGCTATAGACGGTGTTCGCATCGATGCTTGTGACTTAATAGAAGCTGACGCTAATTTACAAATTATCACCGCACGCGATGATGATGGACTCGAAATTATTCGTCACTCATGTGCTCACCTTTTAGGACACGCGATTAAGCAAATGTTCCCAGATGTTAAAATGGCCATAGGTCCAACCATCGAAAATGGTTTCTACTACGACCTAGATTTAGAAAAATCGTTAACTCAGGAAGACATTGATGCGCTTGAAAAACGCATGTTGCAACTTGCTAAGACCAACTACGATGTTGTGAAGAAAACAGTATCGTGGCAAGAAGCGCGTGATACGTTTGAAGCGCGTGGTGAACCTTACAAGCTTGAAATTTTAGATCAAAATATAGAACGTGACGATCGTCCAGGTTTATACCATCACGAAGAATATGTTGATATGTGTCGTGGTCCTCACGTTCCTAATATGAAGTTCTGTCAGCACTTTAAATTAATGAAAGTTGCCGGGGCTTATTGGCGTGGTAATTCTGACAACAAAATGTTGCAACGTGTATACGGCACAGCATGGGGCGACAAAAAGCAACTTAAAGCGTATTTAAAACGTCTTGAAGAAGCTGAAAAACGAGACCATCGTAAAATTGGTAAAGCCCTCGATCTATTCCATTGGCAAGAAGAAGCGCCAGGAATGGTATTTTGGCATAATGACGGTTACGCGATTTATACTGAATTGGAAAAGTTCATTCGCAACAAACTAGTTGAATACAACTACGACGAAGTTAAGGGCCCATTAATGATGGACCGTTCGTTGTGGGAAAAATCAGGTCACTGGGACAAATACGCTGAAAACATGTTCACAACAAGTTCTGAACACCGTGAATACGCGATTAAACCAATGAACTGTCCAGGTCACGTACAAATATTTAACCAAGGGCTTAAATCTTACCGTGATTTACCACTGCGTATGGCTGAGTTTGGCTGTTGTCACCGTAATGAACCGTCAGGTGCTTTACACGGATTAATGCGTGTACGTGGATTTACCCAAGATGACGCGCATATATTCTGTACTGAAGAGCAAATTCAAAAAGAAGTCAGCAGTTGTATCGAAATGGTTTTTGATACTTACAAAACATTTGGTTTTGAAAATATTAGTATCAAACTGTCAACGCGACCTGAACAACGTGTTGGTACAGATGAAAGCTGGGACAAAGCAGAAAAAGCGTTAGAAGACGCTTTGAAAGTAAATGAACTGGATTTTGATTTCCAACCAGGAGAAGGCGCGTTTTACGGCCCTAAAATTGAATTTACCTTACATGACTGTTTAGGTCGTGCTTGGCAATGTGGCACAATCCAAGTTGATTTCTCAATGCCTGGTCGTTTAGGTGCAACTTATGTTGCAGAAGACAACGAAAGACGAACGCCTGTTATGATCCACAGAGCGATTTTGGGTTCTCTTGAGCGCTTTATTGGAATTTTAATTGAAGAATATGCAGGCTTGTTGCCAACTTGGTTAGCACCAAAACAAGTCGTCGTAATGAATATTACCGACTCACAAGCCGAATATGTGCAAGAAATCACCGAAAAATTGAAACTAAATGGAATTAGAGTCATTTCGGACTTGAGAAATGAGAAGATAGGCTTTAAAATCCGCGAGCACACATTAAAACGTATTCCTTATATGTTAGTTGTGGGCGAGAAGGAAAAAGAATCTGGTCAAGTTGCCGTTCGTACTCGAAAAGGTGAAGACTTAGGTTCGATTGATTTAGTCGATTTTGTCGGCTTAATTAAAGAAACGATTAGCAATCATAAATAATCGGTTCTAAAATTTGATGAACGGAGCTTAAAAATGAGAAATAGCTTCGTTCTTTTATATTAATTTCGTGGAGGATTTTGCCATTAGAGCGCAAAACAAACGAGGCCAAAAGGTCGCGGCAAACAGGTTAAACGATGAGATCACTGCTCAAGAAGTAAGATTAGTCGGGGTTGAAGGCGAGCCACTAGGTGTAGTTACTATTAGTGAAGCGTTAGGTACAGCGACTGAAGCTGGAATGGATTTGGTTGAAATTAGCCCAAATGCAGAGCCACCTGTTTGTAAGGTAATGGACTACGGCAAATTTTTATATGAAAAGAGCAAAGCTCAGAAAGAGCAGCGCAAAAAGCAAAAACAGATCCAGGTTAAGGAAATCAAATTCCGTCCTGGGACTGACGAAGGCGACTACCAGGTAAAACTACGCAACCTGCGTCGCTTCATTGAAGCTGGGGACAAGGCGAAAGTCACGATCCGCTTCCGTGGTCGAGAGATGGCTCATCAAGATATCGGTATTGCACTTTTAAATCGCGTGAAAAAAGATTTAGAAGAAATAACCAATGTTGAATCTTTTCCTTCAAGAGCTGAAGGACGACAGATGATCATGGTACTCGCGCCTGTTAAGACCAACTAGGTCGTTAACATAGCAAGTAATTAGGGCCTTTAAAAAGTAGCTCGATTAATTTATTAGTCGTCTCGCCTTATTACTATTATTAAACTTAACAATGCGGAGTTCAGGCTATGCCTAAAATGAAAACTCACAGTGGAGCGGCTAAACGCTTCAAAAAAACTGCTTCTGGCGGTTACAAACGTAAACAGTCTCACTTACGTCACATTTTGACTAAAAAGAGCTCTAAGCGTAAACGTCATCTACGTAGCAAACTTATGGTTTCAGCGGTTGATAAACCGTTAATCGATCGTATGTTAGCTGGCGCTTAAGAGAGGAGACTGAAAAATGGCAAGAGTAAAACGTGGTGTACAAGCTCGCAAGAGTCACAAAAAAGTACTAAAGGCAGCTAAAGGTTATTACGGCGCACGTTCACGTGTTTATCGTGTAGCGTTCCAAGCAGTAACTAAAGCTGGTCAATACGCTTACCGCGACCGTCGTCAGAAAAAACGTGTTTTCCGCCAATTGTGGATTGCTCGTATTAACGCTGCAGCGCGTCAAAACGGTTTATCTTATAGCAAATTCATGAACGGCTTGAAAAAGGCGTCTATTGAAGTTGACCGTAAGATCCTAGCTGACATAGCAGTGCACGACCAAGCTACATTTGCAGCATTAGTTGTTAAAGCGAACGAAGCTTTAGCGGCATAATAGCAAACAGTTTGTAGAAAAAAGGAAGCTTATGCTTCCTTTTTTTATGCCCGAATTTGAGTAACTGCGACGACAACATACATCGAAAAAAGTACATGCACGTGCTCGTACTTATATAGTTAAGCTATTTTGACTCGGTTTGTTGGGTAACTAAATCTTCTATTTCTATTTTTAAAAAACGTTCCGTCTGATCTTTACCAAATAGGCCATATTCATTGGTATCCGTATAATTTTTCAAAAATATCTGATTTGGCAAAAAGCACGGGCGATTAAACTGCACTTTTATTGAAGATACTTTTTCGGTTCGACTTTTTAAGATGTGTTTTAAACTAAAGTGCAAATTGAACATACCGTGAATTAACGCACGTTTTAGCCCAAACTGTTTAGCTAACGCAGGGTGAAGATGGATAGGGTTAAAATCCTTCGACATCCACGCATAATACCAGGCTGTTTTTATTGACAATACCGTCGACGCCAAGGTTTTGCTAAGTGACTTAGTTTGCTTTTTTTCTGGTGCAGAGCGGCTAGGGCGATAAGATGGATCTTTGTCTAACATTCTATTGGAATTGATTATCGTTATTTCACCGTTTTGAAATAACTTAGTCACGACCAAATAATTAAGGCCTTTTTCATCTTTAGTGACATCTTTAATTGACACTTCTATATCAGTCGGCAATAACCAATTATGCGGAGTAGCAATATTAAAGTCTGAATTTAAATGGATGAGCCCCATCAAATTTGAGGTGATATTTGATTGCGCTAAACATTGCAAAACTAATTTGAACGTTGCAACAAATGCAAAACTCGGAAGCTCATTTGGATGAGCGAAACCTTTAGTGAATTTTTCTAACTGAGCCCGTCGACAATAAAAATTATTGACGCGAATACTAAATGGCCGGAAATCTTCCGTCGGGTCTTTTTTCCGAGACATTGCTTTATAAATTATTTTGGCAATCGAAAATTCTTTTTGAAGCTTAGACATAACAACACTCTTAATGTCAGTTGAAACCAGTTTATAGCTATCAATGTATTCAATTTGAATTCACCTTACCAGTGTTATTTCTATTAAATTTTAGTTCGTCCAGATCCAACTCTAGGCTGTTTTTAACTGCTGGTTCAGGTAGAATTCAATTAATTCCATTGCCCATTCTTTTAAATGGTTTTCCAACTAAATTAAGTCCCAACTAGGTTTGTTTAAATGAAAGTCGAAATTATTCCAGTAACGCCGTTCCAACAAAATTGCAGCATTATTATTTGCAGTGAAACAAATAGAGCGGCAATTGTCGATCCTGGTGGCGAAGTAGAACGTTTAGTCGATCGAATAGACGCTCTGGGCGTAACGCTTGAAAAGATCCTAATTACTCATGCCCACATTGACCATGCCGGCGGCACCAAAGATCTCGCAGATAAATTAGACTTGCCTATTGAAGGCCCTCAACAAGAAGACATATTTTGGATAGATCGCTTAAGTGACCAATCTCGTATGTTTCAGTTTCCTGAGGCAAAACCTTTTGTTCCCACTCGTTGGTTAGAACACGATGACACAGTAACTGTCGGGAACTTAACCTTTGATGTAAAACATTGTCCAGGCCATACACCTGGTCATGTCGTTTTTATAAATCACGAGAACAAATTAGCATGGGTTGGAGATGTATTATTTAAAGGCAGTATGGGAAGAACCGACTTTCCAAGAGGTGATCATCAAACATTAATTGACTCAATACATTCAAGTTTAATGACGCTTCCAGATGATTATCAATTTATCTCAGGACACGGTGATATTTCAACAATTGGTCATGAAAGACAAACAAACCCTTATATTAGATAACAAAAACCAGTGACATTTTTCATGCGTTAAATTTTTTGTCTGCCCCTAAGTTAGAGCTACGCATTGGTTAACTTAGGTGGCTGTTTTATCGCACTTTTATACATTCAAATTATAAACCTCAAAAGCAGGTAAATTCTGCCTTCGGATACGTGTTATAGTTATATCTTGTGTCACATCTCGATAGGTTATTTGACACGTCTTGATCAAAGCAAAATACAGCTGTTCATTTCTACAACTAATGTTCGTACGCTGCTCTAATACTCTTTCCTTAAATCATTTTTAAATCGTTACTTAAAATATTTATACGTAATACCCAAATAATAATTGCGGCACACTAAATATCGTTATCAGACGTCTCACCTATTAAATATTTAATAAAAGGAAAGACAAATTGAATAACTTAATTGTAGGAGTCATTGGAACTTCTAAAAAACAAGATGAAAAACGTTTCCCTATTCATCCTGAACACTTAACAAGAATACCCGAATCTTTTCGCCGCCAGTTAGTTTTTGAAACAGGTTATGGGATTGAATTTGGAATGAGTGATGAAGAAATAGCGGCAATGACTGGTGGAATAGCAACACGTTCTGAAATTCTAAAAGAGATAGGGACGGTTATTATCGCTAAACCTGTTCTTGAAGATTTACTTGAGCTAAAAGAAGGCGGTACTTTATGGGGTTATGCACATTGTGTGCAACAGCAAGATATTACGCAGGCGGCCATTGATAGAAAACTAACAATAATTGCTTTTGAAGATATGTTTGTTTGGTCGGCAACTGGACAGATAGGGCGACATACATTTTATAAAAATAATGAAATGGCAGGCTATTGCGCCGTGATCCATGCTTTACAACTCAAAGGCATAGATGGCCATTATGGTAACCAACGGAAGACTATTATCTTTGGTTTTGGTGCAGTTAGTCGCGGCGCTATTTATGCTTTAAAAGCCCATGGATTTAGAGACATTACTATCTGTATTCAACGAGTTGAGGATGAAGTTCGAGAAGAAGTCTTAGATTGTAATTATGTCCGAGTCAAAAATGGCAAAGAAGGCGAAGACAGAATGATGGTTTTTGAACATGACGGTACCTCTAGACCACTATCTGAATTGATAAGCGAAGCGGATATTATTGTAAATGGCACTTTTCAAAATACCCTAAAGCCGACCAACTTTGTAATTGAATCAGAACAAGAATGTCTGAAGCACAATAGTCTAATCATTGACGTGAGTTGTGATGAAGGCATGGGCTTCTTTTTTGCCAAACCAACCACTTTTAAAAACCCGATGTTTAGGTATAACCAAACAGACTATTACGCTGTTGATCATACACCGAGTTATCTTTGGGAAAGTGCAACTCGTTCAATCTCCGCAGCACTAATTGTTTACATACCAGTCATGTTAAAAGGGCGGGACAGTTGGTTTAAAAACGATACGATTAATCGTGCCATTAACATAGATAACGGTAAGATAAATAATTCAGCGATTTTTACGTTCCAAAAAAGAGTCCAAGACTACCCACATTCTTTAGTAGGAGAAGGCGAAATGAATGTTTAGCCTTTAACGTGATAGAAATTTAATAGACGTTAAAACATGAGATACAAAAAAAGCAGCTAATTGCTGCTTTTTAATATTAAACACTAAAAATGAACGTTAGTTGTTATTTTTATAGTCTTCACATGCTTCTGTATCGTTACATTCGCCGTATAGATATAAACTGTGGTGAGTCAACTTCACATTGTAGCGTTTAGAAACCATCAATTGACGCTCTTCAATTACGTCGTCTTCAAATTCGATGACCTTGCCGCATTTTAAACAAACAAGATGATCGTGATGATGTTTATCGCTGAGTTCAAATACGGACTTACCACCTTCAAAATGATGGCGAGTAACGATACCTGCGTCGTCAAATTGATTTAACACTCGGTAAATTGTTGCTAGACCAATCTCTTCGTCTTGATCTAACATTAATTTGTACAAGTCTTCTGCACTGATATGTTCATCAGGAATAGACTTTAAGATCTCAAGGACCTTAAGTCGTGGCGACGTGACCTTAAGTCCCGCCTTTTTTAGTTGAATGTCGTTTTCACTCATTAGTCACTTTTTCTTATTTTAGTTTGTGTATGATTATAGGCATACAAAAAATATAATTAAACCCAGTATTTAGTGGGGGATTATAAAGTCCCAACAAAGCGCGTTATACTGGTGTTCCCCAAAGATCATATTCGTCACTGTGTTCAATCTGAACATCAATCATATCACCCGCTTCAACATTAAATACGCCATTGAGATAAACCATACCATCAATTTCAGGAGCGTCTGCAGTTGTACGTCCAATTGCGCCTTCTTCATCAACTTCATCGACAAGCACTTTCATCGTGCTGCCAATGCGAGCTTTCAGTTTATTTGTACTTATTAATTGTTGTTTCTCCATGAAACGCGCATAGCGTTCTTCTTTTACATCTTCGCTCACATGGTCGGCTAAATCGTTTGCGACCGCACCTTCAACTTCGCTGTATTTAAAACAACCTACACGGTCGAGTTGAGCGTCTTCTAACCAATCCAACAACAATTGGAAATCTTCTTCGGTTTCACCCGGGAAACCCACAATAAACGTTGAGCGGATAACAATTTCAGGACAAATTTCACGCCACTTTTTGATGCGCTCAAGAACTCGTTCTGCTTGTCCCGGACGTTTCATTGCTTTTAATATTTTAGGAGACGCATGTTGAAAAGGAATATCTAAGTATGGCAATAATTTACCTTCCGTCATCAACGGAATGACTTTATCAACTGATGGATATGGGTAAACATAGTGCAAGCGAACCCATAACCCTAATTCACCTAACTTTTCACATAACGTTTTCATGTCAGTTTTTACTGGCATGCCGTTCCAAAAATCCATTTTATATTTGACATCAACACCATAGGCGCTTGTATCTTGCGAGATAACTAAGAGTTCTTTTACACCCGCTGCTTTTAACCGCTCCGCTTCAGATAAAACTTCACCAATTGGGCGACTAACTAGATCACCACGCATAGAGGGGATAATACAGAAGGTACATTTGTGATTGCAGCCTTCCGATATTTTTAAATAGGCGAAATGTTTAGGCGTAAGTTTAACGCCATGATCTGGGATTAAGTTTTCAAAAGGGTTATGTTCAGGTTTTGGTAAATGCTCATGAACTTGATTTAACACTTCTTCATAGGCATGTGGGCCTGTTACGGCAAGCACATTTGGATGTATTTCTCGAATTTCATCACTTTTAACACCTAAACAACCTGTAACGATAACACGGCCATTTTCTTTAAGTGCTTCTCCAATTGTATCGAGAGATTCCTGTACTGCGTCATCGATAAATCCGCAGGTATTAACGATGACTAAATCTGAATCATTGTATGTATTAACAACTTCGTAACCTTCTGTACGTAATTGAGTCAGAATGCGTTCTGAGTCAACCAAGTTTTTAGGGCAACCTAAGCTTATAAAACCAATTCGAGCTGCACCAAGGTTTATTTGCTGACCTTCTTTGGCGCTATTTGACTGTTGTTCTAAGACTTTTTTGGGTGTCTCTAAAGTCGTAGTTTGTGTCGGGTCAAATTTGTTTACGGTCATATTGGGCCTTATTTTGTGGTTCTATATTCGAAGTATGAATTGCGTTGCGTATAATACAGGATTTTAAACTCAAAAGGTACTTACAGAACCCTTAGAAACGTTTAAATTTAACAAAGATAAGTAGCCCTAAATATTACTCAACGTCATCGTATAATTGGTAATATTTACTTAACAAAATTTGTATTTTATCAAGTTCGTAGGGCTTTCCTAAATGCGCGTTCATACCAATTTTCTGATAATAAATGACTTCTTCTTCGGTGACATTTGCTGTTAATGCAACAATGATTAGTTCATCAAATTCGTACGTTTGTCTTAATACTTTGGTTGTTTCTATCCCGTCCATTACAGGCATTTGAACATCCATCAATACCACTCGGTAGGCATATTTTTCTATCGCCTCTAACGCTTCTTTGCCGTTTTCTGCTAAATCAACTGTTAAACCAAGGCTTTGTAGAAGATTCATTGCAACAATTTGATTTATTTTATTATCTTCAACTAGCAATATTTTTTGAATTAATTTAGATACCGTCGTTTGATTGTTAGGTACTTCCTTGACTAACTGGTTAGATTTTCCAATAAAGTCTAATTCGCTATGGTTTTTTTCTTTTGCTATTTTTAATATCTGATACAAACTTTCCATTGTTACGGGCTTAGGCAGAAATAGGCCGGTAAATGCTACGTTTGCGTGGTTTTCTATGTACTCTTTACTGTATGCACTACATATGACCAATAAATCAGGTCGATTTGCATGGTTTTCCATTGCGACAATAAAGTCGAGACCAGATTCTCCTTTTAAATTCCAATCTACTAGCGCAAGGTCATAATGATTCTTTTCTACTAAAGTTAAGGCTTCTGAAATTGTTGTGGCGATGTCAACGTCAACTTTAAAATGATTGGCCATTTTGCTTATAACAATTTGAGTCACTTCATAATCTTCAATAAGTAACATTTGTAAGCCGGGTAAGCTATCGGGTTCAATTTTTGATTTTAATTCGATAAGCGGTAACGCTACATTAAATTTCGAACCCGAACCCAATTCGCTTTCTACCCAAATTCGACCTCCCATTAACTCAACCAATAATTTTGCGATTGCTAATCCAAGACCAGTGCCGCCATATTTTCTAGTCGTTGAATGGTCTGCTTGAGAAAATCGTTTAAATAGCCTCAGTTGTTGTTCAGTGGATAGACCGATACCCGTATCTTCTATTTGGTAACAGATCCAGTCTTTACCATCGTATTGAGCCAAATTAACGTGCAAAATGACGTGTCCATGTTCAGTAAATTTCACTGCATTGCTCATCAAATTAAGTAAAATTTGGTTAACTCTAACTGGGTCTCCGGTAATGGTTTTTGGTACATCTGGCGAAATATCAAAAATAAGTTCTATTGCTTTATCCTCGGCAACACGACCTAACATAATGTTAAGACTGTCAAACAGTTTTATATGATCAAAAGTAATGTTTTCGATACTGAGCTGGCCAGATTCTATTTTAGAAAAGTCTAAAATGTCGTTAATGATAGTGAGTAGGGCATTTGCAGAAAAGTCGACTTTCTCTAAGTAGGCGCGTTGCTGAGGCGTCAACGTTGTTTTAAGTGTTAACTCAATGAGTCCAATAATCCCAGTCATAGGTGTTCGTATTTCATGGGACATATTGGCGAGAAACTGGCTCTTGATTTCTACGGCATGTTCTAATGATTCGGACGTCTGCCGTAATTTCATCTGTTGACGTTTTAACACGATTATAAGCAAAAGCAATAGGCACAAAATACTGGCTGAAGTTGCAGTAATCAACGTTCGTTGTGACCGTGTAATATTAAGATATTCGGTTTCTACAGCTTTGTTAACATTACTAATAATAGGAAGGTTTATTAAGTGTTGCCGTTGCGTTGCTGACTGTTGGTAATTTTCCAAAACAAATAGACTATGCAGTCTAAATAAATTCCAATGGTTCAATTCTGATAGCGTCAACTGTGTTGAATCAAATGAATTTAATCGTGTCATTATTGCTTGTTGCAGTCGGCTCGTTGGGTTATTTAGAAAGTTAAAAACATCTATTTTTCCCTGCTGTATCACGCTGTTTGTAACCACAAATGCACTAGTTTCATAACCACTAATTAGTCGTAGTGACGTTTTAAACATTGTGACTAATTGAATGTATTTAGATGTACCTGATGAATAATTTCGAATGAGCGTTTGCAGTTGAGTCTTATTTTCTAAGTCTTTGGCAGCTTGTTCAATTTGCGAATCTAACTGGGCAAATCTATCATAGTGGACCTGGTCACTAAAATTGACGTTCAATAATTGAATTTGATGTTTTGGTAATAACATTTCTAATGTTTTTAACTTTTCCAAGTTCACATATAAATGTTGACTATCTAGATATGCTTGACTTCCATTGTTTGCAAAATATGCCAGTAAAGACAAACAAAGAGCTTCAGGTAGATATTTAAATATACTCATATTAATCAACCTCTACCCGAGGCCCACTAAACGAATAAAGTAATGCGACAATGTCTTCAATTTCTGTCGATGTTAACTCCCGTCCTAACTGTGATCTTGCCATTATCTTTACGGCTTCATCCAATGTTGCGATTTCACCATTGTGAAAATAGGGCGCTGTTTCAGCAACATTCCGCAGAGAAGGTACTTTAAAAACATGATTGTCATTAGGGTCATTGGTAATAGCATAACGTCCAGGGTCAGTTTTAAGCCCAAGTGGAACGTGTTGCAAACGCCCAAATTTTTGAAAAATGTTGCCACCTATATTAATACCTTGATGACACGTTGTGCAGCCGTAAGATTTAAACAAGTGTAAACCTCTTTGTTGCTGTATCGTTAATGCGTTGCTATCACCCAAAATAAACCGATCAATTGCTGAACCTGGGGTAATTAAAGACTCTTCGAATGTGGCGATCACCTGCGTTATATTTTTTTGCGTAATACCGTCTTCAAACAACTCTGAGAATTGACTTGCAAAATACGCATCATTTTTAAGCTTTGTAATAATTTCTGGCCAGGTAGTGCCCATCTCTATAGGGTTGTGAATAGGGCCAAGCATTTGCTCCTCTAACGTGTTTGCACGACCATCCCAAAATTGCTTAAAGTTAAATACGGCGTTCAATACGGTGGGTGAATTTCTAGAACCTTTTCGATTTTTTATGCCCGTCGATACTGGAAAACCATCATCACCACCATAATCAATTAGGTGACAGGATGCACATGAAACCGTATTGTCTTTAGATAACAACGGACTATGAAATACGGCTTTACCTAAACTTACCCATTCTTTGTTAATTTCAATGATGGTCGGAATTGGCTGTATTGCACCGTAAACTTTCTGAAAATTATATCGGGTCTGCGTAAATTCCTCTTTAAGTTTCAAATGTTCACCGTCAAATAATTTTAATAACGGGACAATTAAACACACTAAAACAGCACAAATTAATGCTACGTAATATTTTTTGTCCATTCGGTTAATTCCATTCGTATTTAAACGCTTAGTAAAAGCTTAGTAGATAAATAACATAACAACTTAATTTTGATAGAATTCATATTTCGTTCTATTCTAAACGCCTGTTTAAAACAAAAGTATTACTCCATGAATTCAACCAAAATTAAAATTTTAAATGCGGCAGAATATTTGTTTGCTACACACGGATATGCAGAAACATCCATGCGACAAATAACGAATCGAGCAAATGTAAATTTGGCATCGGTTAACTATCATTTTGGTTCAAAAAAAGCGTTAACCATTGAAGTTATCGATAGGTATCTATCTCAATTGATGCCAGATATTATTGCAAATCTAAAACAACTTCAAAACAAAAAAGAAGAACCAAGTATAAGCGCGATATTTTCCATTTTTAAACAACCATTATTAACCTTAAATTCAATAAATGATGGTGGAACTGTCTACTTTCTTAAGTTACTTGGTCGCGGTTATATTGATTCACAAGGCCATTTGCGAGGCTTTATTACCCACAAATATCAAACCGAGTTACGATTCATCCGTCAGGCATTTCATCAAAGTTGCCCACAATTGTCTGAAGAAGAATTATTTTGGCATTTACATTTTGCGTTAGGCACAACATCATTCACTTTGTCGGCATCTGATGCGCTGACAGATATTGTAAAAGCCGATTTTAATACAGAGCTTTACCTTGATGACATCTTAGATCGAATGGTGCCTTATATTTCGGCCGGTTTTATACGTCAAGGAAATTTAAATGTTTGACCCTAAACAAAGCCTTACCTGGATAGCACCTATCGTCGCAGTATTTACAGGTGTCATATGTTTTTATTTAGGGTTATCACAGGACATTGCAATTACCATTGGATTAACAGTGTGGGTTGGCACTTGGTGGATATTTGAATGTGTACCCATCCCATTTACTTCTCTATTACCTTTTGTTGTATTGCCTACCTTTAACATTATTGATTATAAACAAGCTTCGTCGTCGTTTGGCAATCACGTCATTATTTTATTACTTGGTGCATTTTTACTCGCAAAGGGTTTAGAAAGCTCGCAGGTGCATAAGCGGATAGCATTTAAAATTATTAACGTTATCGGTGGTACTAGTGCATTTCGTATTGTTTTTGCATTTATGTGTGCCAGTGCTTTTTTATCTATGTGGATGTCTAATACAGCGACTGTATTGGCATTAATGCCAGTTGCCGCAGCGGTATGTGCTGGCAGTTCTAATAAAGTATTTTCGGTAGCACTGCTACTTGGGTTAGCTTACTCAGCTTCTATTGGAGGAGTAGGGACACTAATTGGTACACCACCAAATGTTATTTTTGCATCTGTTTATGAACAATATGCCGGTATGGAATTTAACTTTGTTGATTGGATGGCAATTGGTGTACCCATTGTCGTTGTAATGATCCCACTAGTGGCATTGTGGTTAACACACAAAATTAAACTCGACCACAAAATTGAGTTGCCCCAAATGGGACAATGGAGTTTGGCTGAAAAACGGGCTTTAGCAATTTTTTCTGTTGTTGTTTGCCTCTGGGTTTTCAGAAAAACACCGTTTGGCGGTTGGACAGCTTGGAGCGGAATAGAAGGTGTTGGCGATGTTACCATTGCTATGTTTGGGGCGATCATAATGGCCATTGTTAAAGGCGATAATGACAGGCCAATACTCACTTGGGAGACGGCTAAAACTATCCCATGGGACATGTTAATACTGTTCAGTGGTGGTATTTGTTTAGCAAAAGGATTTAGTGCATCTGGCCTGAGCGAGCTTATCGGTAATTCGCTTTCTAGCGCATTAGAAATGCAAATATTTTTAGTAATGATTGTCCTTTGTTTAACTTTATCTTTTTTAACAGAGGTCACTTCTAATACTGCCACCGCGACGTTATTTATGCCAATACTAGCAAGTGTCGCTTTCGAAAAAGGGATCCCTATCGAATACATAATGATCCCAGCAGTTATTTCATGCAGCTTTGCATTTTGTTTACCTGTTGCGACTGCGCCAAATTCTGTCGTATTTGCAACAGGGCAAGTCACTGTAAAAGATATGGCAAAACAAGGTGTCCCGCTTAATATAATGGGCGCTTTCGTTATTTCTGCACTCTGTTATTTGATTTTATAGCCTAAGGTCTAATACCTTAATGTGTGTTTATTCTCTAGGTTAGTAGTGATAAAACTAGTCTGGAGAATAAACATGACCTATTTTACATCCTATCAAGCTGCTAAACATGACCCTGAAGGCTTTTGGGCTGAAGAGTCTAAAACTATCGAATGGTTTAAAAATCCAGATTCGATTTTAAGTAAAGACAGCAATGGCTTTTATCGGTGGTTTGATGGTGGTGAACTAAATACGTCTTACCTCGCACTGGATTGCCAAGTAAAACTCGGTCTTGGCGATAATGCGGCAATCATTTACGACTCGCCAGTAACTAATACCAAATTGACGATAACCTACAATGAATTACTAGAGCGTGTATCAAAATTTGCTAGTGTATTGGCGGCTCAAAATGTGCAAAAAGGCGATCGTGTATTAATCTATATGCCTATGATCCCTGAAGCTTTAATCGCAATGTTGGCAACTGCGCGCCTCGGAGCTATTCACTCAGTTGTATTTGGTGGGTTTGCAGCACATGAACTGGCCATTAGAATTGATGATGCGGAACCAAAAGTCATTGTTACTGCGAGTTGCGGTATCGAAATAGACAAAGTAATTCCATACAAACCGATTGTAGACAAAGCCATCGCCAGTTCGGATCCCCAGATTAAACCAAATGCTTGTATTGTTTACCAACGTTCTCAACTGTTTGCCAAATTAGACCAAGAAATTGATATAAACTGGATGGATGAAGAGCAACTTGCACCTTTACATCCTCCCGTTCCTGTTAAGGCTACCGATCCGCTTTATATTTTGTATACGTCTGGTACCACAGGCAAGCCCAAAGGTGTTGTGCGGGATAATGGTGGCCACGCCATTGCAATGAAATACAGTATGAAAACTGTCTACGGTGCTTCACAGGGTGATGTGTTTTGGGCCGCATCAGATGTTGGCTGGGTTGTCGGGCATTCGTATATTTTATATGGCCCGCTTATGTCTGGTTGCACTACGTTATTGTATGAAGGTAAGCCCATAAAAACACCGGATGCAGGCACTTTCTGGCGCGTGTGTGCTGAACATAAAGTAAATATTTTGTTTACTGCGCCAACCGCATTTAGAGCGATTCGAAAAGAAGACCCTAAAGCGAGTCTTTTAAAAGAATATGATCTTTCAAATCTAAAACGCCTCTATTTAGCAGGGGAACGGCTAGACCCCTCCACTTATCTATGGTTAAAAGAAGCTACCCATAAGCCCGTTATCGATCATTGGTGGCAAACTGAAACCGGATGGCCTATCGCTGGCATACCTGTAGGTTTAGAACAACTCGAAGAAAAGCTTGGCTCCGCTGGTTTACCAATCCCAGGGTTTCAAGTCGAGATCCTTAATCAAGACGGCCATCAATGCAAAGCCGGAAAAATGGGTACCATTGCGATTAAATTACCATTACCACCTGGGTGTTTACCGACTATCTGGAAAAACAATGACAGGTTTAAAGCCGGTTACCTAAATAGCTTTGATGGGTATTATGTGACTGGTGATGGGGGATATGTCGATGACAACGGCTATTTATTTGTTATGGGCAGAACTGATGACGTAATAAATGTTGCAGGTCATAGACTGTCTACCGGTGAAATGGAAGATGTTATTTCAGGCCATACTGCTGTAGCAGAGTGCGCTGTAATGGGAATACATTGTGATATTAAGGGGCAAGTACCTTATGCATTGGTTGTCTTAAAAAATGGGATTGAATACCTAAATACATACGATAAGGAAATTAAGTCATTAATAAGGGAACAAATTGGCGCAATTGCATCGTTAAAAGAAGTGGCTGTTGCAAAACGTTTACCAAAAACACGTTCAGGTAAAGTCCTGAGAAAATTAATGAAGCAAATGATTGATGGTGAAGACATTCAAATACCATCTACTATCGATGATGTTTCTGTTATTTCAGAGTTAAAGAGTATATTTTCTCAACGATTACCAATTTAACCAAAAATAATATCGGTACAGCCATTCACTCGCGGTTTTTAAAGGATTTTTTTATCCATTAACAAACCGCGACGCTGTTACTACTGCCAAATTTTAATGTTTCGGTTTTCAAATATTTGTTTACCCTCTGTTAACAAGTGTTGAACAGCAGGGTATTTAATCTTTCGCTTTGGTAATACTTACATAAGTCGCAATCGCCTGAAAATACTGCCACTGAAGATAGTAAAGCCAATCCTAAAGGTCATAGAAATAATATGTATAAGGAAGTTATTTTATATCACAGCCTTTAAAAATGATTTTTGATAAAATTGTAAGCTAAGCACATATTTCTATCGGAGATCCCTTTATGTCAGAGAGTCGTTTTAAACATATAGATCTAAAAGGTGATGTTTTTGGCGGTGTAACCACCGCCGTTATTTCTTTACCGCTAGCACTTGCATTTGGTGTTGCCTCGGGAGCTGGTGCAGAGGCTGGTTTGTGGGGGGCTATTTTAGTTGGTTTATTTGCCGCACTGTTTGGCGGTTCTACCACTTTAATATCTGAACCGACCGGACCAATGACAGTCATCATGACCGCAGTACTTACAACGATGATGGCTAAATATCCTGAAACTGGGATAGCAATGTCATTTACTGTTGTCATGATGGCCGGGGCATTTCAAATTTTACTGGGGACTTTAAAACTCGGAAAATATGTCACGTTAATGCCATACAGTGTCATATCAGGCTTTATGTCTGGGATTGGTATTATTCTCATTATTTTGCAGTTATCTCCGCTCGTTGGCCATCCTGCACCTGCCGGTGGTGTCATAGGAACATTAAGTGCACTGCCAGAACTTTTAAGCAATTTAAAACTTAGTGAAGTTTTTCTAGGTCTGATCACATTGGGGGTATTGTTCTATTTTCCTAAAAAATATCGAAAATTTGTACCTGCACAACTCGTTGCATTGATCTTTGTCACACTCGTTTCAGTCATCATCTTCGACACCGATAGTGTACGTAGGATTGGCGAAATACCATCAGGGCTACCTTCTATCGTCATACCTCATTTTAATGCTGAAATGTTAACAATTATGGTTATTGATGCGTTAGTTTTAGGTACTTTAGGTTGCATTGATACTCTACTAACAGCGGTAATCGGAGATTCATTAACTCGTAAAGAACATGACTCAGACAAAGAATTACGGGGTCAGGGCTTAGCAAATATGATCTCAGGCTTATTTGGCGCACTGCCTGGTGCAGGCGCTACAATGGGAACTGTCACCAATATTCAAGTTGGCGCTCGTTCTCCGTTATCAGGCATTATACGTGCTGGAACCCTAGCTTTGGTCGTTTTAGTTGCTGGCGGATTAACCGAACCCATTCCGATGGCCGTTCTCGCTGGCATTGCGGTTTATGTTGGGTTAAATATTTTAGATTGGAGTTTTATTCAACGAGCCCATAAAGTTAGTAAACAAGGCATGTTTATTATGTATGGCGTTATGCTCCTTACGGTTTTTGTAGATCTAATTGCTGCAGTCGGTTTAGGGGTATTTATTTCAAATATCATTGTTATTGAAAAATTAAGTAAAGAACAAGCTCGTAAAATTAAAGCAATTAGCGACGCCGACGATAATGACGTGCCTCTGACAAATCGTGAACGGGAACTATTAGAACAAGCGAACGGCAAGGTATTGTTTTTTTATCTCTCTGGGCCAATGATTTTTAGTGTCTCTAAAGCGATTTCAAAACAGCATGCAAGTATTTCAGACTATCAAGTCATGATCTTAGATTTAACAGACGTACCTATGATAGATGTAACCGTTGGTTTAGCGTTAGAGAACGCTATTAAGGATGCGGTAGATGCCAACTGTGAAATTTTGTTATTGTGTGACGATGTAAATACGAGACAACAATTAGAAAAATTTAAGATAATGGATTTAATAAAACAAGATGCGCTTTGCGAAAGCAGAGAAATCTCGTTGAATAGGGCACTTGAGTACATAAAATAAGTTTTTTAGCGTCAGACATAAAAAAAGGACGGCTTACCGTCCTTTTTAATGCGCTATCTAAATATTATTTTAGTTCATCTAAACACATTTCTTCGTTTATCTGTGCACACCATTGTTTAATTCGTTGCTCGGTTAGTTCTGGTTGACGGTCTTCGTCTATACCTAAACCAACAAAATGGTTGTCATCTTGTAACCCTTTAGAAGCAACAAAATCATATCCTTCAGTAGGCCACAAGCCCATTAAAATACCGCCTTTAGCATCAACAATATCTCGTACCATACCCATGGCGTCTAAGAAATATTCAGCATAATCTTCTTGGTCGCCACAGCCAAATACAGCATATAACTTACCATCAAAATCTATTTGCTCTAATTCAGGAAAAAAATCATCCCAGTCACATTGTGCTTCGCCGTAATACCAAGTAGGGATCCCGAATAACAACAAATCGTATTCTGCAATTTCTTCTTTTGTACTTTTTGCGATGTCATGAACGTCAACTAGCCCTTTACCAAGTTCTTTTTGGATAAGTTTTGCTACATGTTCAGTATTACCAGTGTCGCTACCGAAATAAATGCCTACGCTTGCCATTTAAAATAACCTTCTATAAATTTTTTAATGATTCGTTTATCAAGTCAGCTAAAAATTCGCCGCGACTTAACCCTCGTTCTAGGGCCAATTCAGACGCTTTATCATAAGTTTCTTTATGAAGCTTAATTTCGACTCTTTTTAAACCCGCTTGTCTATCTCTAACAAGCTGATTTTTCTTATTAATTCTTAGTTGTTGCTCTCGACTATATGGAGACGATTTAGGTCGCCCCCGTTGCTTTTCAGTCTCAAACAAGTCAATGGTTGTACGATCAATTGTTACTTTAGCCATTAAGAAAGTCCGTTTGATTCCCAAAGAACCTGAACTATGCCTTTAAATACAAAGCCGGCGCATCCCAAAAACAAAACAAGCCAAACAAATACCCGACCAAATTTAGGCACTTCGCCTTTTTTTAGAACATCTTGAATTGCCATACCTATAAAAATGAAAATTCCGATAAAAAACAGATTTAATCCTATCGTTTCGGCAATGGCATACTGTTGCGGTGTCATCGTTTTAACTTACCTAAAATGTTTTTGAAAATTGTATTAAACCCACCGTTTTATTTAATAAACAATAAACGGCGGCGGATTCTATCAAACTACGACACTAATTTCAGCTCTGAACTAAAAATTCTCGACAAATTTTTTCAAAAGCTGCTGGTTTTTCAGCATGCAGCCAATGGCCTGTGCCATGGATCACTTTAGAACGGGTATTTGGGAAGCGAGAGAGTATTGCTGTCTTATGTTCCAACGTGACGTAATTTGACTCACCACCGATAATAAATAGGGTATCTACCGGAGACGTTACATTGGTATTTCGGTCTATAAGATTGTCGTAGTTTTTGGCTAACGCATCTAAGTCAAAAGCCCACGGAGAACTTGCATTAGGTAGAAAACTTTTCAATAAAAAGCCTCGCACGCCAGGTTCTTGAATGTAGCCTTTTAACTTACTATCTGCATCACGTCTATTATTCGTATCAACCGTTACAGATTGCAGGCCATTTATTATTGCATCATGTCGGCGTGTATATTTAACGGGGGCAATGTCCGCTACAATAAGTTTAGTAATTAATTTTGGCTCTTTTAAAGCTACTTCCATTGCAATTTTACCGCCTAAGCTATGCCCTAATAGGCTGACTTTTGACAAGTGTTGTTGCTTTATAAAGGTTATTACCATGTCAGCCATAGATTGCAGATCCAATGGCGTCGGGGTTGAAGATTTGCCATGTGCAGGAGCGTCTATTAAAAACACTTCAAAATGATCAGAGAGACTTTTCCCGACTGTTTTTAAGTTGTCCAAAGTACCAAATAGGCCATGAATAACAATTAATGCCGGGCCGTTACCAAACTTTTCAAAATGAATAGACATGTTTTTCTCTTTATTAATCTTAATTATCTACTCAACGTAGGCTAAATTTTATTTGTTTTAGCGGTATTTAGTCTATCCTAATTATTCAATAAAACTGTAATATCGCGGTAAAGCAGTAGTAATACCATTTAAACACAACAGATATTTTTAATATTGGCGTTGTGACGATTTAGGTTAAAAGCTCTAGTGGGTTTATTGTCTAATAACAAAGGTTTTTATTCAATATCGTCTTTGGTATAAGATGGTTCTTTAAGCTGAGCAGGAATTCTGGTTATAATAGGCTCAACTCAGTGTTTTAATCACAATCCTCCAATGAACTGATCAATATTTATGAAAACTATTCAAATTGAAGATGATTTATACCAATACATAGCGTCGCAAACCCAAGATATTGGTGAAAGCGCGTCTAGCATTTTACGTCGATTGTTAATCGACCAGCAGGCAGAGAAGGCGATGACGCCTAACGTGTTAAAGCCTCTAACAGCAGAGGTACAACAAAATAAAGTCGCAATGTCCTCTGAACCAGACAGTGCCCCGCAATCAGCTTCTACTGTTATAGCTAAATCTGTTGCTGATAATAAAGATATTATTAGCGAAGATGCGACAGAAGAGTTAAAAGAAGACATACAAGTCAACGGTAATGTTTTTGACGTTCTTAATAAAGAAGAAGTCATGACACAAAAAGGTGCGGTAGGCCGTTTCCTATTTATTTTGGCCGCTTTTTATCGTTGTCATAATAAATCATTTAAAAAAGTATTGGACATAAAAGGCCGTGAACGCCATTACTTTGGTGAGACGGCGAAAGAATTAGAAGCCAGTGGCAGTAGTATTAAACCCAAGCAAATTCCAGAAAGTCATTATTGGGTTGTTACAAATAACAATACGCCAAGAAAGAAATTAATAATTACAGAAGTAGCGTCTGCACTTAATTATACACAAGAGCAGGCAGAAGAATTACGTGAACTCATTTAGAATTTTAAAGGAATTGACCTATGGCGTTACATCCAAATGCTGGTAAACCCGCTCAAAAATCGGACTTAATTAATGTCCCTCGAGTGATGTCTGCCTATTATTTAAATGAACCTGATGTTGATAAGTTTCCTGAACAACGCGTAGCGTTTGGAACATCTGGTCATCGTGGCGCGTCTCTAAATACCACGTTTAATGAATCTCATATTTTAGCGATTACACAGGCCATCTGTGACTATCGCAAAGCCAATCATTTTGAAGGCCCACTATTTTTAGGGTTTGACACTCACGCGTTGTCAGAATCGGCATTTTATTCTGCGATAGAAGTGCTTGTAGCTAACGAAGTTGAAACTCATGTTCAGCAAGATTTGGGTTATACACCAACGCCGGTAATTTCGAATCTCATTATAAATTATAATGAAGCTCATCCATCCTTTTTAGCCGACGGCATAATTATTACGCCATCCCATAATCCGCCACAAGATGGTGGTATTAAATATAACCCTCCGCATGGTGGACCGGCAGATAGTAAAGCGACAAAATGGATTGAAGACCGCGCAAATGAATTATTAAGGAACGACTTATACGATGTGCAAATCTTTCCTTATACTAATGCAATGAAAACAGGCTACGTTAAAGAACAAAACTTTATCGAGCAATATGTCGAAGGGCTAGAGCAAGTTATTGACTTTGAAGCAATTCGCAACGCTAAAGTAAAGATTGGTGTTCACCCGTTAGGGGGCTCAGGAATTCACTATTGGCCGGCAATTGCTGAACATTACAATTTAGACATAACTATGGTGTCTGACGTCGTTGATCCAACATTTGAGTTTATGACGCTCGACAAAGACGGCAAAATTAGAATGGATTGTTCGTCTGCATCGGCTATGGCTGGGTTAATCGCACTAAAAGATCAATTTGAAGTTGCGGTTGCAAACGACCCTGACTACGACCGACATGGAATTGTGACAAAAACACATGGATTAATGAATCCAAACCATTACTTGTCAGTTTGTATCGATTATTTAAGCAAGAATAGACCTCAATGGAATTCAACACTTAAGGTCGGTAAAACATTAGTGAGTACGTCTTTAATAGACCGAATTGCTAAAGACAATGATAAAGACGTTGTTGAAGTACCGGTAGGGTTTAAATGGTTTGTAGAAGGACTGGTAAATCATCAACTTATGTTTGGTGGTGAAGAAAGTGCCGGTGCATCGTTTCTAACCAAAGAAGGCAAAGTTTGGTCGACTGACAAGGATGGAATAATCCTTGCGCTACTCGCCGCTGAAATAACAGCCGTAACCGGTTTAAATCCATCTCAGTACTACGAACAATTAACTGAAAAGCTTGGTTCACCTATTTATAAACGTATAGATGCACCAGCAAATCCAGAACAAAAAGCCATTTTAACTAACCTTAAGCCTGAAGACATCACGTCAACAGAGCTAGCGGGTGAACCCATTACTGCAATTTTAACTAATGCCCCCGGAAATGGCGCTGCAATTGGCGGTTTAAAAGTTGTTACGGAAAATGGTTGGTTTGCTGCGCGTCCATCTGGAACTGAAAACATTTATAAAATTTATATGGAAAGTTTCTTAGGTCAGGCGCATTTGGATAAAATTGAAGCGGAAGCTCAAGCAATTGTTTCTTCATCTTTTAATAAAAAGTTATAAGAATGAATAAACACTGGCCAGAAACTTGCTGTGCAAACGTATGTTGCTAAAAAACTTCGCAGACCACCTTGGTCTGCGGGGCTCTAGGATATATTCTTCACTCATCATTCAAGACTAAATCATTTATTTGTCATATATCGACTATAAATTTAACCATGATTTCAATAACTGCAACGGCGCAAAAGAGACGCTGTTTAAATAGGCAGTAATAAAGGAGTAGATCCCAATATGAAAAATAACAAGATGATCGCGGGCGAGATTACCGCCGAACAATTCAAAGACTCTATTATTAAACATTTACACGGTACGTTTGGTACTGACGCAAACAAAGCGAGCAACCGCTCTTGGTGGAATGCGACATCAGCAGCATTAAATGAATTTGTTTACAGCGGATTGAGTAATACACAAAAAACTTATTTTGAAAATGATACACGTGCCGTTCATTACTTTTCTTTAGAATTTTTAATGGGACGTTTAACGGGTAACAACTTAATCAATTTGGGTTTGTTCGAAACAGCAAAACAAGCACTTACCGATTTAGACATTAACATTGACGAATTAGTGGATGAAGAAGAAGATATGGCGCTAGGGAACGGTGGCTTAGGTCGTTTAGCTGCCTGTTTCATTGATAGTTTAGCAACAATGGAATTACCTGCGGTTGGTTATGGTATTCATTACGAACATGGATTATTCCGTCAAGAATTCCAAGAAGGTCATCAAATTGAACGCCCAGATAGCTGGCGTGAATACGGTAACCCATTTGAAATATGCCGTCCTGAAAGTGTTCAAGACATACCGGTTTATGGTTATGTTGAAACAAAATTTGATGAGTCGGGCAAAATTGTAAAAGAATGGCACCCAGGTCGTATCATTAAAGGTGTTCCTTGGGACGTGCCGGTTGTTGGCTATACTGGTAATAACGTTAACGTTCTTAGACTTTGGGAATCTCGCGCTTCTAATTTCTTTAACTGGGATGTATTTAACTCAGGTGGCTACCATGATGCTCATAAAGAAAATGTAGAATCTGAGACAATTTCAAAAGTACTTTATCCAAATGATGAAACGGACGCTGGTAAAGAATTACGCTTAATTCAGCAATACTTCTTTAGCGCTTGTTCATTAAAAGACATTATCCGTCGGTATAAACGTGTTCACGGTGATGATTGGAGCAAATTTAGTGCTCAAGTTGCCGTACAGTTAAATGACACTCACCCGGCAATTGCCATCCCAGAGTTGATGCGTATATTAATCGACCGAGCAGAGCTATCTTGGGATTACGCATGGCAAATTTGTCGTGAAACTTTTTCTTATACCAACCACACCTTGTTGCCAGAAGCGCTAGAGAAGTGGTCTGTACGTTTATTTGAAAAAGTTTTACCACGTCATTTAGAAATTATTTATGAAATTAACCGTCGCTTCTTAGAAGACGAAGTTGAAGCAAAATGGCCTGGTGACGACTCGATTAAATCTAAGCTTTCTATTATAGAAGAAGGTCATGATCGCATGGTAAGAATGGGTAACTTAAGTGTTATCGGTTCTAATAAAGTTAATGGTGTTGCAGAAGTCCATTCACAGTTGGTTAAATCTGACTTATTCCCAGAATTTGACGCTTTATGGCCTGACAAACTAACAAACGTAACAAACGGCGTAACACCACGTCGTTGGTTGAAGTATTGCAACCCAGAATTAGCTAGCCTAATTGACGATACGGTTGGTGATGAATGGCCAACAAACCTAGAGTTATTACGCCGTTTGGACAAAAAAGCAGGCAATGCTAAGTTCCAAAAGCAATACATGGACATTAAACATACTAACAAAGTTAAATTAGCTAAAGTTATTAAAGATTTGGTTAATGTTGACGTTGACCCATCAGCTATATTTGATATTCAAATCAAACGATTACACGAATATAAGCGCCAACATTTGAATCTAATTCACATTATGGCTTTGTACCGTCGTTTATTACAAAACCCAGATTACGATATGCACCCTCGTGTGTTTATCTTTGGAGCGAAAGCAGCACCTGGTTATCGTTTAGCAAAAGACATAATTTTTGCTATCAACAAAGTTGCTGACAAAGTTAATAATGACCCAAGAATAAAAGACAAGCTTAAAGTAGTATTTTTACCTAACTACCGCGTTTCACTTGCTGAAAAAATGATCCCTGCTGCAGACGTATCTGAGCAGATTTCAACAGCCGGTAAGGAAGCATCTGGTACAGGTAACATGAAACTTGCGCTTAATGGTGCAATTACCATCGGTACACTCGATGGCGCGAACATTGAGATTGCTGAGGAAGTGGGCGAAGAAAACGTTGTTATCTTTGGTTTAACTGTCGATGAAGTTAAAGCAGTTAACGCTGAAGGTTATAATCCTTGGGATTATTACTATGGCAACCCTGAAATTAAAGCAGTGTTAGATTGGTTCGATACAGATTACTTCACGCCGGGTAAACCTGGTGCGTTATCTAGTATCAAACATAGTTTATTAGACGGTGGCGACCCATACCTATGTTTAGCTGACTTTGAGTCTTATTCTGAGGCGCATAAAGAGATAGATGCTAAGTATCGAGACACTAAAGGCTGGGCGAAAAGTGCGATTTTAAATACTGCATATATGGGTAAATTTAACTCAGACCGTTCAATTCAAGACTATGTTGACCGTATTTGGAAACTAAAATCTTGCAAAACTAAATGGTAGTCGCGTAACAAAAGCGATACAGCAAACCCGTTGCTAAATTATTAGCAACGGGTTTTTTATTTTCTAGAATAAGCGTTAGACTCTAACTAAGTTAAAAATAATAATTATAAAATCCTATGACAAACATAAAAAATAACGATTTTTTGGCGTTAACTCGCCAACATGAGAACCATTTACCTGCAAGTCGATTTGAAGATAATAAACATAGTTTTGAGATCTGGGATACCGGAGTGTTGCAAGTCAGTCCTATTGGGGCCAATAAATTTGACTTAGCAATTGTATTGTCCGCCGGTATACATGGCAATGAAACCGCACCGATTGAAATGATCAATGAATTGATCAAAGAAATACTCACTAAAGAGATAACGTTAAAACGACCAGTATTATTTATATTTGGTAATCCACCATCAATGAATATCAACAAGCGTTTTGTTATTGAAAACCTCAATAGACTATTTTGCTCTACCTATTTAAACGGTGTCGATATTAATGGTGATAGAACCAACTTAGAACGTCAACGTGCTGAAAAACTAGAAGGTTATGTCGCACGTTTTTATCAAACCTATGATACCGAAAACAAATGTCATTATGATTTGCATACCGCAATCAAAGATTCGGTCCATGAAAAATTTGCTGTTTACCCTTACATTGGCAATTCACCTTGGAAAACTCAGCAGTTTGAACTACTACGTGCAATGGACGTCACGACGGTTATGTTAATGCAAAAACCGGCTACCACATTTAGTTATCATTCATCGAGTGTCCACGGCGCAGATTCGTTTACCATTGAGTTAGGTAAGGTTAGGGGTTTTGGTGAAAACGATAAATCAAAATTTGAAAAAGCCAAAGTAACACTGCGAAATTTGATGTGTGGAATTGACGTAGACAAAACACTATTTGATGAAGCTAATTTTGTCATGCTAAAAGTGCATCGTTCTATTACCAAAAATTATGGCGACTTTGAACTTGGATTTGACGACCAACTCGCGAATTTTAGCGAATTTAAAGAAGGTGAATTGCTCGCAAAGGAAAATGGGGATGACATCGTCGCTGAAATAGATGGGGAAGCCATCGTGTTTCCAAATGCAGCGGTTGAAATTGGCCAACGAGCCATATTAACCGTCGTGCCCACCAGCGTTTCAAATAGTATAATTTAAAAACACATAAGGCACTGATATTAGTGCCTTTATTATATGTAGTGGCAACATATTTGAACACTTACAAGGTCTAAACTAAAAGCTCTAAAATGCCAGCTAATTGAATCCAACTTTACGTAAAGGTAAAGTCCCGCCAAATAATAACAATCAAGCTGTTTATCCAGACCGAGAATCGTTTTATTGGTCTAAAATCACATTAGTGATGGGATTAAGGGGAAGCCTAATGGGCAAGTTAAACAACATAGATAATCCAAATAACATTACAAAAGAAGAAACTTTGAAATTAGAGTTTATTTCTGAAAATGCGTTATCTATACCTGTATTTAAAATGATGGATGCCGATGGTGAACTTTACGACGGTGCTTGTCATTCGTCATTAGATAAAGACACTGCAATTAAAATTTACGAAACAATGCGTTTCATCCGTATATTAGACGAACGAATGCTGGCCGCTCAACGACAGGGGCGGATCAGCTTCTATATGCAGTGTTTAGGTGAAGAAGCTGCTGTAACAGCTTCTGCGGCGGCATTAGAATCCCAAGATATGATATTTGCTCAATATCGCGAACAAGCAGCGTTAGCGTATCGCGGGTTTGAACTTGAACAATTTATGCATCAAAACTTTTCAAATTCTAAAGACCTAGGGAAAGGCCGTCAAATGCCCATTCACTATGGTTCTAACGCGTTAAATTACATGACGATTTCATCTCCCCTAGGAACCCAAATTCCACAAGCTGCTGGTTATGCTTATGGCCAAAAACTAGATGGTAATGGTGGATGTACTATTTGCTATTTTGGTGAAGGTGCCGCTTCAGAAGGAGACTTCCACGCCGGTCTAAATATGGCTGCTGTTCATAAAGCTCCAGTGATATTTTTTGCGCGTAATAACGGTTATGCGATCTCAACTCCAGCAAGTGAACAGTTTAAAGGCGATGGCATTGCGTGTCGTGGCGTCGGTTATGGTATGAAGTCTATTCGTGTCGATGGCGTTGACACTTTAGCTGTATATGAGGCAGTTAAATTAGCGCGTGAATATGCTGTTAAAAATAACGAGCCGATTCTAATTGAATCAATAGCTTATCGTTTAGCTGCCCACAGTAGTTCAGATGATCCGACGGGCTATCGTTCAAAGGACGAGGAAGAAAATTTCCGTCTAAACTGCCCGGTTAATCGTTTTCGTAATTATTTGATCAAGCAAAATTGGTTAGATGAGCAAGAAGACGAATCAAGCAAAGAAACTATTCGTAAGGAAGTATTAGCGGCGTTGAAAAAAGCCGAAGTTGTCGAAAAGCCGTCACTTGAAGACTTAATAACAGATGTATATGAAGAAGTACCACAGCATCTTCGTAAACAGATGGATGAACTTAAAGCTCACATTGCTAAGTACCCTGAGCATTATCCGGCCTCGTCAGGCGCTAAAGGGGAGAACCACTAATGGCTAAAATGAACATGTTACAGGCGATCAATTCCGCATTGATGATTGCATTGGAAGAGCACCCTAAAGCCTGTGTATTTGGCGAAGACGTCGGATATTTTGGCGGGGTATTTAGAGCAACAAGTGGACTCCAAGAAACATTTGGTAAGTCACGTGTGTTCAATACACCTCTAGTAGAACAAGGCATATTAGGCTTTGCGAACGGGTTAGCTGCGCAGGGCGTAAAAGCGATCGCTGAAATTCAGTTTGCTGACTATATATTTCCAGCATTTGACCAAATCGTTAATGAAACCGCAAAATTTAGATACCGTTCAGGTAATGAATTTAACGTCGGAAATCTAGTGATAAGAACGCCTTATGGTGGCGGTATTGCCGGTGGACTGTATCACTCACAGTCACCTGAAGCCTATTTTGCCCATACACCAGGTTTAAAATTAGTGTTTCCTAGAAACGCATATCAAGCAAAAGGGTTGTTAGCATCTTCAATTGAAGCGAATGATCCAGTGATCTTTTTCGAACCAAAACGTTTATATCGAGCATCTGTTGGCGAAGTGCCTGAGGAAAAGTACCTGATCCCGCTCGATAAAGCTGAAATCATCAAAGGTGGTAATGATGTCACGTTACTGGCCTGGGGCGCGCAGGTTGAGATTATTGAGAAGGCTGCTGAAATGGCGGAAAAGCAGGGAATATCCTGTGAAGTGATCGACCTAAGAACGGTATTGCCTTGGGATGTTGAAACCGTCGCTAACTCTGTGATCAAAACGGGTCGTCTAATTATTTCTCAAGAAGCCCCATTAACCGGTGGTTTTGCCTCTGAAATATCGGCCACAATTCAGTCTGAATGTTTTCTACATTTAGAGTCGCCAATCGATAGAGTGTGTGGTTTAGATACCCCGTATCCATTAGCGCAGGAAAAAGAATATATGGCAGATCATTTAAAAGTTTACGAAGCGATTTTACGCTCAGTTCAATATTAGCCAGGCGGTACACATTATGAGTAAAGACTTTATATTACCTGATATTGGCGAAGGCATCGTTGAATGCGAAGTTGTCGAGTGGTTTGTTCAAGAAGGCGATACTGTCGTTGAAGATCAACCTGTATGTGATGTTATGACGGATAAAGCGTTAGTACAGATACCAGCGATTTCTGACGGCGTTGTCACTAAGTTATATTATGAAAAAGGTGAAGTGGCTATTGTCCACGAGCCTTTATTTGCAGTCTCCTCAGTTGGAGAGCCATTGTCGGAATCAACGCCGATGCAGGGCGTATCTGAGCAGATTATGGATCAAACTCCTGTTGTTTCTATTAACAACAAAGCGACAAAAACAGAAGACTTTTTATTACCTGATATCGGTGAAGGGATCGTCGAATGTGAAGTTGCTGAATGGTTAGTGGAAGAAGGCGAGGAAGTACTAGAAGATCAAGCCATTTGTGAAGTCATGACAGACAAAGCACTCGTGCAAATTCCAGCCAAAAACGACGGTATTGTTAGTAAGCTTTATTATGCAAAAGGCGATATTGCCAAAGTACATGAACCGTTATTTGCAATTACAAGTAAAGTAGAGGGCATTGCCCAGGTTACGTCGCCACACATAGCAAGTGACGAAGATACTCAAACAAAAAGCTTAGCTAGTGCTGTCGGGTCAAATACAACAACAAACCCAGCGATAAGCGATACAAGCAATAACACAAGCAATGTGACGAGCATCACGGCTTCAACTGGTAAAAAGAAAGCAGTAGCGTCGCCTGCGGTCCGCAGGATGGCAAGAGAAATGAACCTCGACATTACAGCGGTTGTTGGCAGTGGTGAGAAAGGACGAGTGTTCAAACAAGATTTATTGTCTGTCGGTAATTCTGTTAATACGGTTGTACAAGCCAATACTGGAGTAAGTGGTGATATGACAGCGTCAGTTGCTAAAGCCGCAGCTTCAAACACCAATACAGGGTCTAGTCGAGTAGAGCCGATACGCGGCGTTAAAGCTGCGATGGCGAAAGCAATGCAAGATTCGGTATCAAGCATTCCACACTTTACCTACAGTGATGAAATTGACTTAACTGAGTTGATTAAACTTAGAAAAGCTCTAAAACCTAAATTTGAGCAAGATGACATTAAACTGACAATGATGCCTTTTTTCATTAAAGCAATGTCATTAGCGCTTAAGCAATTCCCTATAATGAACAGTCAGCCAAACAGTGATTGTACTGAATTAACCTATCTGGAAGATCACAATATTGGTATGGCTGTCGATAGTAAAGTTGGCTTGCTTGTTCCTAATATAAAAGGCTGTCAGAGTAAATCGATACGCGATATCGCCGTCGATGTCATGGCCATCACCAAGAGCGCTCGGGACGGTCGGTTAGCGCCTGAACAGCTAAAAAATGGCACTATATCGATATCTAATATCGGTGCAATTGGTGGCACGACAGCAACACCAATCATCAATAAACCCGAAGTCGCTATTGTCGCGCTTGGAAAAATGCAAACGTTACCGCGTTTTGATGAAAGTGGTAATGTGGTTGCGAGGCAAATAATGACGGTAAGTTGGTCAGGCGACCACAGGGTAATCGATGGAGGAACCATAGCTCGTTTCAATAATTTATGGATGAGTTATTTAGAAGAACCATCATCAATGTTAACTGAAATGATTTAACTTGTTGAAAATGCCCGCTAAAGCGGGCATTTTGCTATATGTGACTTTACCTAAGCGGCCACTTAGTTTAGCTTCAAATGAGATACGACTAAAAAAAATAGCGATATAAAATGGAATATGACTTTGGAAATTAATTTAAAAAATTTTTATATTTCAGACGAACAGTCAATTTATTTATTGGCGGCAAACGACGCTAAAAAACTAAGAGATTGGGTCGCCTTGTGTCAAACACAATTACAAAAAATGGGCTACCAACAAGTCCATTTAATTGGTAAAGGTGCCTATGGATTTGTATTTGTCGGTACGGATAAAAAGCGCAATGAACGGGTATTCAAATTCTCCCGAATTACGTTACCTCAAGCTGTCCGTGAAAGACTCGAAGAAGAAGGGTATATGCTTGGTTTGTTAGATCACCCGAGTATTCCAAAATATATTGCATTTGAGAGCATAAAAAAACAGGGCATTTTAGTAATGCAACGAGGTCAAGGAGTTGATTTACACGAGCTCTCTCGTAGTTATGGTCGTTTACCCGTGTACTTAATTATAAAAATTGCAGAACAACTCGCCGATATATTAGTTTATTTGCGAAGCGTACAAATACAAGGCGCAAATGGCCAATTAGAATCCCGTCCGATAGTGCACGGCGACATAAAACCATCCAATTTGTTATGGGATGAACATACTCAAAAACTTTCGCTTGTCGATTGGGGCTCTAGTGTATTTGCCCAGCTTGATACTCAATGCCAACCCATAGTTAACAACGTCATGGAATTAATGTCTGCAGATATGCAAAATACTAATTCTCGGTTAGGTGACGTATATTTTATCGGTAATGACCAACTAAACGGTGGTCTGTCTAGTCCTAGGTTCGACGAACAAGGCGCCGCGGCCACCTTATATGCCTTAGCGTCTAATCAAAATTGCCGTTACGGTGTCGCGGCCATACCGACAAATTCGTTGTGCCTGCCAAAAGCGTTCTCAGATGTGTTGTCAGATATGTTGAGTGACGATGTCGCTAAACAGCACAAAGCCGGTGACACCTTTATTACGCAAATAAAACATTTAAAGAATTGGGTATTGAGTGACACCGAAAATTATCAAGACGCAAATCATTTGCCTATTTGGACAAAAGTACGAAAACAAAATGTAGAAACAGTTGTCTATTCATCGCGTAAGTCCTTTTTACGGCAACATCAGGCAGACGCGGCTTCACTTGACGGCATTAAAGATGCGCAACTCGACAAATATTATAAAAACTATCTACAGGGCATGGGAGAAAATGAAAAAGCGTTTGTCGCGGCGGTAAGCCGATTGAATGAATTTCCCATCGTTGGTGGATTTGCGATTCACTGGTTAGCGGACAAAATTTCTGTAGAATCGAATCTAAATCTATTTGACGTCAAATACCAAGTCAGTGTGGGTCAAACAATAGATAATATTATTGATTTAGCCCGAAGCTTAGAACTTAGAGAAGGTATATTTAAAGCGTGTTTATTTGATGCTAAAAATACTCTACATTTTGAGCGTGAAAACGAACACCAACCATTTTATTGTTCGGATACCACACATATTTCATTTGAAATTACCCCCGTACCGGAAACCGATGACAACAAACAACACTCATATTTTGAAGATGGTGATGATCCGGACGAAAAGTTAGCCTTACCAGAAGAAATAATGCAACACATAGTCGCCCTGAACAACATACGGCATACTGGTTGTATTATTTTTGAGGCGTTGCCAAAACATCTAAAAATTCATAATTACTATACGTTATTAGATGAGTCACAATACTTGCAATTTAAACATCATTTAAGCGGGGTTTTGGCAAATATTAAGCATATAAAAGGCATAGGTGTATCTGGATTTATGAAGTTACCGTACAAAGACACTAAATCGTTTTCTTATCAAACCAAGCGACCTGAGTTGTATTGCAATACACTTAAACGACTCACGGCATAAGCGCGTTAAACGCACGATTAAAAACGACTCATTGAGAATTATTTTTTAGGTTCTGTCACTAGCGTATTAAATTTTTCAGCCAACGACATAGCTCTTTGATTATTTGCTTGAGCCAAAGGCATACCGTCGATTATCTTAAAGATAAACCGACATCTATCAATTAATTGCCAGCGCGACCTTGGTTCAGACTCAATTAAAGAAATTAGGACCTGGATAAGGTTTAGCGCCGTACCAGAGTTCATTGGAGCAATATTAAGTGCCTGTTCAAAGTATTTAAGCGAATTGTGCAGTTCACCTTTATGATAATCTTCAATACCTTTTTTATTGAGCGTTTTAACAAGATCAATATTTTCACCTGCATTCTCCCGGGCCCGAGCAATCATTTCAATTGCAAAGTCATCTAAATCATCTTTTACCATTTCAACTTTTTGGGCATATTCTTTGGCTTTTTCATATTCACCAATTTTCAACATCAATGAGACACTGTCAGGCAATAAGTTAGAAGGGAGATCGATTTTGCGATTAGTAAATTTTGCTGATAATTCAAAAAATGATCGCTTGGCCTGATAGTTTAGCCCATTTACAGAATCGAGTCGGGCCATGCAAATCTGTTCAAAGTCTTCAATTTTCAGTGCTGCATTCACATGTTGTTCATGTTTTGACTTTTGCAAAGCGTAAATAGCTTCTTGATTATACTTACGTTTTTTATTTACATCTTGTTCTAGTTCACAAATATCGATGATATTACGAATGTGGTTCAAAAGATGTTTTTGATCTCTACGAAATGATTTTGATGTCAGTTCAACAACTTGATTACACGCTTTTATTGATACGTCGTAGTCTTTATTCAATTTTGCAATAGAGCTTAATTTATATTGGCGTTGAACAGAAAAAGGGGATTTTTCGATACCAGACCTGATCCAGTCGTAAGCGGGTTTAGTTTCCGAGTTTTGCAAATAACAATCAGCAATTATATCGTATGCTTCAATGGTCAGTTTGCTCAATGAGAGCGCTTCTTTACTATATTTTATCGCTAGACCGTGTTTGCCTTTGGACCGCATTAGTTTACTTTTATAAACCAATGCCCAATTTAAACTCTTAACTTTAAGTACTTGGTCTAAAAAGGCCTCTAACTCTTGAAACTTGCCTAATTTAAACAAAATATCCGCTTTGTATTTTAAGATAAGTGTTCTTAATCGCGGAGCCGTTTTAGATAATTCATCAACCTGTATTAACGCCTTATCTAATTGATCCCTATCTAGATACATTAACAATGGCAATAATGTTTGCTTTTTGAGCCAAGTACGGGACACTCGTTGCTTTAATAGATTTTGAGAAAAGGGCTTAACAACGTAATCGTCTGGCCTAACTTCAACAGCCCCGATAACCATGTTTAATTCACTCTCACCAGTTACCAACATACTCACGTTATGCACTGGTAATAATTTTCGTTCCTTTAATTCTTCAAATAGCTGTCGACCGTTACGGCCATCACCTAAATTGTAATCGATAAAGATCACATCAAACTTTTCTTCATTACAACGCACAAGAGCTTGTTCTCCATTTGGAGAAACAACTACGTTTCTAGCCCCCATGTTTTTTAACATCCCCTTGAGCATGACTTGAAAAGGCTTCTGGTCTTCTACGATAAGAATGTTTTTGTCAGCAAATGAAAATTCAGTTTTCAAAGTTACAACTTATTGATATTTAATCTCACCTCAGTTTTGGTAAGTTTACGCTGAAATTCAAGTGTTTATTTAAAAGAATGGAAAAAATAGTAAAAAGAAGGCGAAAAAAAACCGAAGTCATAGGACTTCGGTCTACATAATAAGTGGTGGAGGGAGGTGGATTCGAACCACCGAAGGCAGAGCCAGCAGATTTACAGTCTGATCCCTTTGGCCACTCGGGAACCCCTCCACTTAGTACGAGGTGGATATTAACAAATTATTAAGTGATGTAAATAATTTATTAAAGTTATTGGTTTAACCGTCGATAAAACGCTCAATAGCATAATAAAAAGTTGTAATATGCACACCCAACCGTCCTTAAACACTAAATTCGAACAAACTGCTGATGTGATCCGCGAGTCGTCTTTTCGCGCTGAACTTACTCAAGCGGTTACCGATAACGATAAAGCATTTTATAATTTGCTTATGTCTATGGTGAGTACTGACGCGACCGACTTGGATCAATTTCATCAATACAAAACCACACCTGTAGAAACATTGAACGACTTAAATAAGAAATTTAATGTGGCACACTTTGAATCGGTAGGGCAATTTGATGTTGAAACTGAATTAAAGTGCAATGGATTTGCAAATAGTGGCAACATATCTTCAATTAATTTAGCGCAGTCTCTTGCTCGACAACCCTTAGTTGCGAAGTCAGATAACAACTTGCCTGATGAGGTGATTGCAAATTTAGACTACAACATTAAGTTAAAATATTTAGCTCAACAGAAACTTAATCGAGATATTGAAACAAATTCAATTATTGATGAAACCAAGGTTACGCCAAAACTTGACGTCGAAACATGGTTTAATACGTTAAACCAAGCACGTGCAATGGAAAATATTCGATTTAATAATAGCAACCGCCTTTCTCTTTCAGCTTAGCTTCTACGCAGACATACTGTTCAGTGAATTGTTCTCCTTCAACTTAATACAATGCCCATAAACACACATGTTGAAATACTTCTTAACCGTATTTAGTGCTTTTATTTCCAAAGAGGTAAGAATACGCTCGCAGTTTTTATCAAAGCCAAGTAAGTTAGCGTTTCAATATTAATAACTCAGTTGATAACTTACTGACTAAGCGGGTATTACATGCATATCGATAAGGCTAAAAAACGAATTAGCAAACACCTAAAGTCTGGTTTTAAGGGCTATCCACAGATCACGTTAGAATATTTTGGACAAACTGCAGCGTGTGCAAACGAAGTCGCTGTTCAATTTATCTTTGAGGAAGGTGCCGATGTTCAAGTTGAACGGTTCACCTGCGAAGAAGATGCAAGAGAAAGCGAACTTATCCAATCAACCATAGTTAAAATTATCGAACGTACTGACGTAAAAACAGTATTAGAGATTGAAGGTGTGACGATTCTATAATACAGAGGTTAACCGCACATAATGTTTATCAATGACAGACGCCTCTAAAGGGCTGGTTCGGTCGGTAATAACCTTGTTTTTAACACTAAAAATGCTTATTAGCGTTAGTATTTTTAGACCGGTAAACAATCATCGTTGCATTTGATAGTACTTATTCTAATTTGGTAATTTCAATTTCAATTTAAAACGATATAATTCAATTCAAATCCAACAATTTGTCTTGCATATGATCCGCCGTATTACTGAACAAGAAACGCTTTCTCCGATTGTTTTCAACTATTGTCGTCAATTGTCGCAACTCAACGTGTCTACCGACGCCACGCAGGCCGCCGACAACAAAATATCCATCACTACACCATTTTCCGGTGATATCGATACTACGTATGCTACGCGCGTTACATTGGCCTCTGATAATAGTATTTATCAAGAGTTACCACAGGCTGCCTTGTTTCCTAAAAACGAAAATGATTTATTGCTCATTACACAATTAGCCAACGACAAGCAATTTAGTGCCATTAAGTTTTCTCCACGAGGTGGCGGTACCGGCACAAACGGGCAGTCCTTAACCGAGCATGTCATCGTAGATATGTCTCGTTATATGCGTGAAATCATCGAAATTAACCTTGATGAAAAATGGGTCCGTGTTCAATCAGGAGTTATTAAAGATCAACTTAATGATTATCTAAGACCATATGGCTATTTCTTCGCCCCGGATTTATCTACATCTAACCGCGCAACAATTGGTGGCATGGTTAATACAGATGCATCTGGGCAGGGCTCTTTGGTGTACGGAAAAACCAGCGACCACGTACTAGCATTAGAATCAGTCACAATTTCTGGACACAAGCTTTCGACTAAACCCTTACCGGTAACCGAAGTCAAAACCATAATTGAAGAAAAGTCGCCATTAAGTCCGCTCTATCTTCAAGTATTTAAAACAGGTTACGAGCATAGAGAAGAAATCCTTAACGTTTTTCCACGTTTAAACCGGTTTTTAACAGGTTACGATTTAGAACATGTTTTTAACGACGACATGACCAGTTTTGACTTATCTCGAGTACTTACAGGCTCAGAGGGTACACTGGCATTTGTGACAGAAGCAAAGCTGAACATTACCCCAATCGCCAAATTTAAAACATTGATTAATGTTAAGTACGACAGTTTTGACTCTGCATTACGTAACTCACCATTTTTAGTAGAAGCACATGCAACCTCGGTAGAAACTATAGACTCAAAAGTATTAGGCTTGGCCAAACAAGATGTCGTATGGGATACCGTCTCTGACCTTATTCAATCGGTGCCTGGTAAAGTGATGGACGGCTTAAACATTGTTGAGTTTAATGATGAAGTTGCTGACTCGCAGCAAATCAAAGTTGAGAGTTTATGTGCTCGATTAGACCAACTCATCAATTCTGAACAAGCCGGGGTTATTGGTTATCAAGTCATCAACGACTTAGGCGCAATACAACGTATTTATGGTATGCGTAAAAAGGCCGTAGGCTTGTTAGGTAATACCAAAGGTAATAAAAAGCCAATCGCATTTGCAGAAGATACAGCAGTGCCACCAGAAAATTTAGCCGATTATATCGCAGAATTTCGTCAGTTATTAGACAGTTACAATTTAGACTACGGTATGTTTGGCCATGTCGACGCCGGTGTATTACACGTACGACCGGCTTTAGACTTAACCGATCCAGAACAAGAAACCTTACTACGTACGATTTCCGATAAGGTCGTCGCATTAACTGCAAAATACGGTGGTTTAATGTGGGGTGAACATGGTAAAGGCTATCGTAGTGAATATGGCCCTGCATTTTTTGGCGAAAAGTTATTCGCTGAAGTTCAAAAAATTAAAGCGCAGTTTGACCCACAAAACAGACTGAACCCGGGTAAAATTTGTACACCATACAAATCGACAGACAAGATGGTTTCGGTTGATGCGGTAAAACGCGCTTCATTTGATAAACAAATTCCAATTGAAATAAAAACAGAGTTTGAAACCACAGTTAATTGCAATGGTAATGGGCAATGTTTTAACTACGATACATCATCGCCAATGTGTCCTTCTTATAAAGCGAGCAACGACCGTCGTTACTCACCAAAAGGACGAGCTTCATTAATGCGTGAATGGCTCAGATTACAAGGCAATACGTTTAGTGCTGATAATCGGGAAATGTATCGCACTGGTTTTACGCAGCTTTTAACATTCCCATATAAGGTATTTAGAACCGCTGGTGCAAAACTCGGCAACTACGACTTTAACCATGAAGTTAAAGCTAGCATGGACGAATGTTTAGCATGTAAAGCCTGCACAACAGCCTGTCCAATTAAAGTTGATGTGCCCACGTTCCGAACTAAATTTATCGAAGCGTATTATTCACGATACCTAAGACCAATTAGCGATCACCTTGTGGCTAACGTAGAAGGGTTATTACCTTTACTTAGTAGAACGCCATCTGTTGGCAACCTAATTATGCACAATCCTATTAGCGCCTGGGTAACGCGTAACCTTGTTGGGTATGTTGATGCGCCTAAGTTTGGCGACAATTTAAGAAAAGCGATTGCCAATGAAAATTGGTATTCACCTGAACGGGTAAATGCGCTTAGCGAACAACAAAAACAACGTGCTGTTTTTATCGTTCAAGACCCATTTACCAGTGCTTATGAAAGTAGCTTAGTTGTTGATACTGTTTCAGTCCTAACAAAACTTGGATATTTGCCAATTGTTTTACCTTTTTATGCCAATGGTAAACCAGCCCACGTTAAAGGTTTTGTTTCTAAATTTGCACGTATCGCGGCTAAAGCCACAACGTTTTTTAATAAAGTTGCACAGCACAACATACCGATGATTGGTCTAGATGCTTCTTTAGTATTTGCCTATCGTGATGAATACATAAAAGCACTCGGTAAAGACGCGGTAAAATTTGATGTCATGGTACTAAGCGAATGGTTAAAGGACGTCGATGTGGAAGTTGAGGTAACACCAAGCCTGCAGAGTCAAGCCACCTACACGTTATTAGCGCATTGTACAGAAAAGTCGATAATCAATGGCGTTGAAAAACATTGGGTGAGTATTTTTAACAAAGTTGGCCTCAACCTTAATATTAGAAACACGGGGTGTTGTGGTATGGCAGGAACATTTGGGCATGAAAAACAACATCAAGAAACGTCAAAAACAATTTATAACTTAAGTTGGAAACATGCAGTTGCGCAGGAGAAGCCAGAACTTATTTTGGCGACAGGATTCTCTTGTCGAAGCCAAGTTAAACGTCTCGATGGTGTCGAACTAAGTCATCCAATTCAAATGTTAGATAAAGTGTTAAGTTAATGGACAGTTCTAGTCTTTTAATAGAGTTTTTAACGATTGCAACAGCCCACTTTTTTGCAGTTGCCAGTCCAGGACCAGACTTTGCAATCGTGTTAAAACATTCTATTAACTATGGTAAACGGATAGCGATTATCACCAGTCTTGGTGTTGGTACTGCGATATTCATTCATGTAGCGTATGCACTAATGGGCATTGGGCTTATTATCAGTTCAACACCTTGGTTGTATGATCTTCTAATTCTTTTTGCGTCAGGTTTTTTGTTGTACTTGGGTTTTGGTGCTATTCGTTCATCTAAAAATGTTAAAACAAACGAGCAGGTAATTGACAATAACGTTGTAGAAATTAGTGGAAAAAGGGCGTTTTACTTAGGTTTTCTAACAAACGGCCTTAATCCGAAAGCAACCATATTTTTTCTCTCGTTGTTTACCGTTGTCGTCAGCGCTGAAACACCATTAATTATTAAAGGGTTATATGGCGTTTATCTCGCATTAGCAACAACCGCGTGGTTTTGTTTTTTATCACTAATATTAACTCGACCAAAAGTTCGTGAATTTTTTAACGGACATGCCTATATTTTTGACAGAGTAATGGGGTGGGTATTGATCTTATTAGCCGTTAAAATTACCTACAGTGAAATAATCACAAAATATCTATTCTAAATTAATAAGATAGATATTTGGCTGAGATGTTGGCACCACTATTGTATGATTTTTATGCAATAGTGAACTTACCCGCCAAACTGCAACGAAGTGAGACAACAAACTTATTTATTACGTTGTTTATGTCTTGGCTAAGGTTTTAGGCAACCCCATGGCAAATCAAGCAGTGTTACTCAATTACCATTACGATATGGTAAAAGCAAAGTCTCATAGCGCAGGGCATCTATCAGTCCCGTTAACTAACATAACTTCTTTTACAGATGTCCTGTTAGCGCAAAGCACATCTTTAAGTCAACTTGAAACGTTAACAAAATTATTGTCTATTGCATTATTTAACGATCTTAACGCCTATGTGGACGTAAAAACACGACTGGATCAATTGACAGAATTAGATGGTTTGTATTTAGTTAACCGCTACCAACATCATATTAAACCAGTCATATTCGTTACAACGGAACTCACCGATTTTGTATTTAAAAAACTTCATAACAAAGCCAACTTAGTAAATGTAACTGCGATGTTTAATCAAACAGTAGATACCATACCTACTGACAAGACCTGCACGAAACGAAAAACACCTAACCTCACCTTTATATGCAAATCTAACAGCTTCCCTGAAATTGACTTTAACAAACGTGTGTCGTTAGATTGCTACTTAGAGCATAACCAATTGTCAGTTGTCGTAAACAAGCTGCATTATATTGATTTTGAAGTTGTTAACTTACGAAAAATAGAAGACTTGTTAATAACAAGTCTTCTAGCTGATGCGGGGTAAATTAAATGATCATAAACGATGAGTAACGCTCCTCGTTTATTTATATCGTAGGACAAGCTATTTAGCGGTCTTCGTAATCGTCATTTTCATTAATTTTGATTAAATCAAAGTTAGCAAATTTACTATTTGACGCCGTTAATTCATCTTCCATTTTATCGACCAGTTTTAATTTTTCACAAAACTTGTTGGCCTTTATTTCAATTTCATCCGCTCGTGATTCTATTTCTTGTTCAATACGGTCATCTAGATTATCTAAATCGCTAAAAGACGATTCTCCATTTGCAATAGAGTTACCAATATTAGAGATAAGGCCACCAATTAAGCTAGGGATCATATCTTCCATTAACTCTTCCACAGATTCGTCTATACCACTGCCGTCAATCTGATGATTAAATTCGCCATTAGAAAACGAATAATGGCTGTCTTCACTTTCATACTTATCTTTTATCTTTGTCTTTATTTCATCAAATTTACTGCTTAATTTAGAATTTTCAGGCATTTGGCCAAACGCCGCTTGTATACCTTGAAACGCTATATCAACGGCTTCGATTGCAATTTCACCAATCTCTGGAATGGCCGCACGCAACGACGCTGCATATTCTGTTACAAGTTTTTGCTGTTTGCTGTCTAATTCGATTAAATCGCCTCTGACAAACACCATTTTATCGTCATAGATGTCGATAAGAGTTTCATCTTCATTTTTGATAAGAATATGCTTTGGCGTAATTGTTAGCGCGTTGTTTAATTCAAGATCACAATGATTATCCATAGATACATTGGCAGCTTGAGAATAGGGTGAGACAAAAAGAGTTGCTGCGACAAGTGTCGTTAGGGCCAATAGTTTCATAATGTTTCCTTTAATAAAAAATGGTGCAATTTAGTGATTGTCGCAAACGATAACATTAACGCGACATATTTAGTTTAATAATGACTTTAAAGGCAATCTTAATGCCAACTAAAAAACACATTAAATACAATAAGATAAAAATATTCAGTGATTTACAATAAACAAAAAATGTAGATGAGTTGGTGATTTTTGTCAAAAACTGGTTAATTTTGTTAAGTGCTTAAAATATCAGCTAATGAACTATTTACACTTGGCATACTTAATACCAGCAGTGGTATACTCTTGGCAATTATTTAGTTAAAAAGGCACTATCAATGGCAGAGATGCAAGCTCGTCCGACGAACTTTATCAGAAATATAATTGATGCAGATTTAGAAGCAGGAAAACATCAAACAACTCATACCCGTTTTCCGCCAGAACCAAACGGTTATTTGCACATCGGGCATGCAAAATCTATTGTGCTTAATTTCGGTATTGCAAAAGATTATAACGGTTTTTGTAACTTGCGATTTGATGATACAAATCCTGAAAAAGAAGACATTGACTACGTAAACGCAATAAAAAAAGACGTTAACTGGTTAGGCTATCAGTGGCACGATGAAGTCCGCTATTCTTCTAATTATTTTGACCAGCTTTTTGGTTTTGCAGAAGAACTCATCTCCAAAGGCCTCGCGTATGTAGAGTTTTCTAATCAAGAAGAAATTCGCTCAATGCGAGGTACGCTTACATCACCAGGTAAAAACAGCCCATATCGCGACGTATCCATTGAGGAAAACCTCAAACATTTTCATGATATGCGCGATGGGAAATACAAAGAAGGTGAGTGCTGCTTACGAGCTAAAATAGATATGTCGAGCAGCTTCATGTGTATGCGTGATCCTGTTATTTATCGTATTCGATATGCTAATCATCACCAAACTGGCGACAAATGGTGCATTTACCCAATGTACGATTTTACTCACTGTATTTCTGATGCGATTGAAAACATTACGCATTCTTTATGTACGCTAGAATTCCAAGATAATCGTCGTCTTTACGACTGGGTTTTGGATAATATCACTATAGAGTCGCGCCCACATCAATATGAGTTTTCAAGACTAAACCTTGAATACACGATGATGAGTAAACGTAAGCTAAATACGTTAGTAACAGAAAATTACGTGAGTGGCTGGGATGATCCTAGAATGCCAACTATTGCGGGTTTACGTCGTAGAGGGTATACGGCAGCAGCTATCCAAGAGTTTTGCCAACGTATTGGTGTGACTAAGATGGAAAACACGGTCGAAATGGGCATGTTAGAAGCCTGTATCCGAGATGACCTAAATGAAAATGCACCTCGCGCAATGGCTGTTTTAGATCCGATAAAAGTGGTTATCGAAAACTACCCAACTGACAGTGTTGAATGGTTAGACGCACCAAATCATCCCAACAACGAAGACATGGGCAGTCGTAAATTGCCATTTACTCGTGAAGTATTTATTGAACGCGAAGATTTTCGTGAGGAAGCCAACAAAAAATACAAACGTCTAGTCATTGGTAAGGAAGTTCGTTTACGTAATGCTTATTTCGTCAAAGCAGAACGCTGTGATAAAGATGAAAACGGCGAAATCACGACAATTTATTGTACTTATGACGATACTACGTTAGGTAAGTTGCCTGCGGATGGCCGCAAGGCTAAAGGCGTTATCCATTGGGTGTCAGCGAGCGAAGGTGTTCCAGCCGAAATTCGAGATTATGACCGTCTATTTACCGTTCCAAATCCAGCGGCTGCAGAATCAATTGATGAGATCTTAAATCCAGACTCATTAATTATCCGCAACGGATTTATTGAACCAAGTTTACTTGAAAGCCAAGCTCAGCAAGCATTCCAGTTTGAACGATTAGGTTATTTCTGTAACGATGGAACTAAGAATGAAGCCGGAAATTTAGTATTTAACAAGACTGTTGGTTTACGTGATTCTTGGGCTAAAATTGAGCCCAAATAAATACTACTTTATTGCCTGATAAGGTTTAGCTTCAGCGATGCGATAACGGTTGCAAATAGATCAAAAAAGCCACTTTACAGTGGCTTTTTTATTGTCTTTAACTTAATTCAACAAATTGAGTGACTGTGCTGTCATCATCGATCACATCGTCGTCAATTACAAACGAAGGAATTTCAGGTGCATCAAACGCAATATCACCTTCATCTACTTCCTGACTTAAGGTTTTAAAATCATATAATTCGTTGTCAGCAAGGTGACTTGGAACAACATTTTGCAATGCTTTAAACATACTTTCAATGCGGCCCGGGAATTGTTTGTCCCAACTGTTTAACATCTCTTTGATGTTTTGTCTCTGCAGGTTTTCTTGTGAGCCACAAAGATTACATGGAATGATAGGGAATTGTTTAGCGTCGGCAAAACGTTGAATGTCTTTCTCTTTTGCGTACGCAAGCGGACGAATGACAACATGTTCTTTATTATCACTTTTTAACTTTGGCGGCATAGATTTTAATTTACCACCGTGAAACATGTTCAAAAACATAGTTTCTAAAATATCGTCTCGGTGATGACCCAAAGCAATTTTAGTTGCACCAAGCTCCTTTGCAGTCCTATATAAAATCCCACGTCTTAGACGAGAACATAAAGAACAGGTTGTTTTACCTTCTGGTATTTTATCCATCACGATTGAATAAGTGTCTTCAGTGACAATTTTGTATTCAATGCCAAGTTCTTCTAAGTAGTTAGGTAAAACTTGGGCAGGAAAACCAGGCTGCTTCTGATCTAAGTTAACTGCGATTAGTTCAAATTGAATGGGTGCAGAACGTTGCAGGCTCATCAAGATATCCAACATAGCATAGCTATCCTTGCCACCTGATAAACAAACCATAACGCGATCGCCGTGTTCGATCATATTAAAATCTGCAATTGCCTTACCGACATCTCTACGCAAACGTTTTTGCAGTTTGTTAAAGTTGTATTTTTCTTTTGCTTGAACTGAAGTCGCCATAATTACCCTCAAAAACTAAGGCGCGCATTATATATTTTGTATCAGCAAAGATAAATTGATTATTGGTCAACACAGCGCAAACTTACTTATAGTGGTTTAACACTACTTACAAAGCCGGGTGGTTTTAATGCTAATAAATCGCAATCGATATTATCGATAACGTGTTCCGCTGTATTGCCAATCAATGCGGCGCTTAAGCCACTTCGACCTACTGTACCGATGACAACAAGCTCAGCGTCTATTTGTTCACTTATCTTAGGTATAACATCTTCAGGCATACCTTCTTCGCAATAGACGTTTTCCATTGGTACACCATGTTGCTTAGCAAATTTTTTGACTGCCGCGTTATGATGCTCCTGCATTGAATTTTGGTATTCAATAACATCAAATTCTGGTATTTCTACTGCAATATTCATGGGGGTAGGTGGGAAAGCATTAACTAAATTGACTTCAGCGTTTAGCAAGTCACTCATATAATGGGCATGTTCAACAATAGATTCGTTGAGCTTCATATGATCGATGTCGTCAGTACCTGCGTTGATAGCACCTAATATTTGACCGTGGTCAGGCCATTGATGTTCTTTGACTAACAATACACTACAGGGGCACTTACGTAGTAGATGCCAATCAGTTGGCGTAAAGATCACTGATTTTAAAATATCATGTTCGTGAGTGGCTTTAACTACTAGGTCAAAATCACCCTCTATTACGGTTCTAATAATGCTTTCATAAGGGCGGTTGTGCCAGACAACGATGATATCAATTAGACTGCTCGTGCCCTGTGCTTCGATAACCAATTGGTTTAACCAATCTTTCCGATCTTGAATAACCGCATTTCTCATTGATTCGCGTTCTGTTGGCGACAACATAGTTGTCATTTCATAGGAAAAATCATAAATTGTGAGGAAGAGCGTCACATTACAATTTGAAACGCATGACGCTAACTGCAGAGCTCGGGAAAGTGCTTTTTGGTTATCTTCTGCTGGATCGATAACAACTAATAATTTGCTAAATTGACTCATATGAAATTCACCTTAATGATTTTCTTACTTTAATTGTAGTCAATAATGCAAAAGCTTCTAATTATTTTAAGAGGTTTTTTAAAGTTGATTCAAATTGTCAAAATCAATTATTTCAATTAATTTGCCATCCACTTTTATCAGCATCTGTTTTTGAAACTTACTAAAGATACGAGATACAGTCTCGACGGTTAAACCTAGATAATTGCCAATGTCAGCGCGAGTCATAGACAAACGGAATGACCGTTTGGATAGATTTCGTTGGCTAAATCGATTAGCCATATCCACAATAAATCGAGCGACACGTTCTTCTGCTGTACGTTTATTTAGTTGCATAAACATCGATTGATCATGGCTAATTTCGTTACTCATCAAGCGGTTCACTTGTTGACGTAATTTGGGCATCTGGTTCGACAAATCATCCATTAATGTAAATGGGATCTCACAAACCATAGAAGTCTCTAATGCCGTGCTAAAGGTTTGATGCGTCCGCTCTGCAAGGGCGTCAAAGCCAATGACATCCCCAGGTAAATGAAAAGCAGTAACTTGTGATACACCTTGCTTGTCAATTAAGTACGACTTGAAACTTCCTGATCTGACGGCAAAAAGACTTGTAAATTTTGCGCCTGCTTCAAATAACACATCACCTTTATGGAACGGTTTTTTGCGATCAATAGCATTGTCTAATGTATTGAGTTCATCATCGTTTAATGAAAACGGTATGCATAACTGGCTTAGATTGCAGTTAGCACAACTTATCGAAAAAGTATTACAAGGAGTTTGCATTGCGTTATCACGACTTTTAAACATTCAATGCGTTTAGTTTATAAAAAGCGTTACTAATTTGATATAGCCCAGCGAAAGTAATTATTAAACCCAATATGATTTTAGTGTAGCTATGGCTAAAAATACGAGAGAGGTGATTAGAAAAAACCGTCATACCGACGACGGTAGGTAAAGTAGCCAATCCAAAAATTGTCATTACTGAAAAAGCCGTTATTGGGCTCGGACTGACAATTGCTAAGCTCAGTGCTGTATAAACAAGACCACAGGGTAAGAAGCCCCACAATAAACCATAGGCTAAACATTTGGGAATCGTGTCAATTGGCATCAGTTTTTTCTTTAGCGGCGCTAACCAAATGTCGATAAACGTACCAAGTTTTTCTAACTTTGTGACGATATTACTAATATTAGCTATATGCAATCCGATACCGACTATTAATACACCGGATAACATTGATAGATAAAATACCGTACCTGAACTTGCGACAACGATCGACTGTGTTAATAGGTTAGCAAGTAACCCAATAAGACCGTACCCAAACACACGACCGAGGCTAACAAATAACGCATATAGCCAAAAAGTTTTCTGTTTTGGAATTGAAAATCCAAGAGCAACAGATAATGAACCACACATAGTTAAACAATGAACTGAGCCGGTTAGACCCATTATTAACGCAGTTATGACTTCATTCATTGTCTTTAGGTTTTGTCGTGTTGTCGTCTTCATCCATTAGAATGGACAAACCATGTTTTTCAATGTCGTCGAATTGCTCGTTTTTTGTTGCCCAAAAAAATGCAATTACGCCGATGATTAAAAATATCAGAGCAACCGGTATTAGGTAGTAAATTACTTGCAACGTTTTAATCCCGTAATAGTTTTAGTGAATTCGATACGACCAATATTGAACTTGCTGACATACCGAGCACCGCAATATAAGGTGGCACCAATCCTAACATGGCCACTGGTAAAATAATCATATTGTAAATTAAAGACCAATACAGGTTATTACGGATTGTCTGTTTTGTTTCTAATGCCGCTGTTAAAAGCGTTTCAACAGCCGTTAATTTATTGTTAAGTACTATGATATCAGCAGAGTGTTTAGTCATGTCTGCACCACTAGACATTGCAATGGATACATTAGACGCCCCAAAAACGGGTGCGTCGTTAATTCCATCCCCGATCATCAAAATATTATTGCCCTCTGACTGCAATGACACAATCTTATCCGCTTTTGATTTAGGATCACACCCTGTATAGATATGATCAAAGTTAAGCTTTTTGCCGATCACATTACCAGATTCAGATGGGTCACCGGTAACTAACAAGGTAGTTAACCCTTTTTGTTTTAGGTTACTTATTGTTATTTCACTATCTTGTTTTAGGTTATCCGTAACACTAAACTGTGCGCATAACCTATTGTCATAACTAACCAATACATTTTGCACTGTACGGGTTTTTGGAAAATGTAAAGTCGACCCGATAAACTCCGGAGTCCCTATTTTTAAGGTCTTTTCATTATAAGTTGCCGAAATACCTTGGCCAATATGACTTACAATGTCCGTTAAGTTTATGGTGCCAATATCACGATTGAGAATACCTAAGTTTTCGGTGGTAAACGCTTTAGCAATTGGGTGTTCAGAATGACATTGTAATAAGTAAACCGCAGCCGCTAATTCTGTCGTAAATTCTGAGAATAATTCTGTACCATTTGCGTTTATTTCAAATCGGCCTGTTGTTAATGTACCTGTTTTATCAAAAGCAACATGGGTTATTTCTGTCAATTGTTCAAATGCTAATGCATCTTTAACTAAGATACCCTTACGATTTAACTTACTTAAAATACAGGTATAGGCCGTTGGTGTTGCTAAACTTAACGCACAGGGGCAGGTAGCAACTAAAACCGATAAACTTATCCATATAGCGTCGTCTGGACTTACATTCAACCAAATCAAATAAGTAATAAATGCAATTATTAGTTGTCCAATAACAAAATAGTGAGCAATTTTGTCGGCAAATTGACTTAATTTAGGACGGTGTTTGGTAAATTCTTCCTGTAACTGACCAATCTTAGCTAATGTTGTATTAGACCCTAACGCCGTAATTTCTACTTTAATATTGCCATCGTTGTTAATACTGCCGGCCAACACAGGATCACCAAAATGTTTAAATATTGGAGAAAATTCACCAGTTAAAACAGATTCATTGACTGTTGTTTCGCCATTAACTATTTTACCGTCCACGGCAAACTGTTCACCCGGTTTTACTACTATGGTGTCTCCAATATTTAATTTTTGAATTAATACCGTTGTTATCTGACCGTTTTCAAATCGATTGGCAAAAATAGGGAGCGTTTTATTTAGATTTGCATTGGACAATATTGCTCGACTTTTTGCTTTAAACTCTAGGTATTTTCCAATGAGTAACAACAAGGTAAACATCGAAATACTTTCGAAATATACCTCCCCACGATTACCATCAAAACCATATTTTAATAGCTGATAAAAACTAATAAAAAAAGCACCGTAAATAGCGACCGCGACGGAAACATCCATAGATAAGTGGCGAGATTTAACCGCGGTTATTGCCCCCCTTAAGAACGGCAACGCTGAATAGAATACAACTGGGATGCATAGCGCAAAACTGATCCATTTAAAGTAACTTGTTTGGTGCGACTCCATTGTCGAAAAGGCGCCAAAATACATAGCAAAAGCGAGCATCATGACTTGCATGGTGAACAACCCAGCAACGCCTAATCGTTTAATGTATTGCTTTTCCTGACGTTTGATGTTTTTTTCAGCATCGGTTACCGAAAATGGCGTGCTAGCATAGCCAATAGATTTAAGTTTTGAAAGGAGTTGCGAAAGGTGGATTATATTTTGGTCCCATTCAATTGTCGCTCGTTCGCTAATCGTGTTTACATTAACTTTGATTATGCCATCAAGTGGCGATAATGAATGTTCAATTAACCAAGCACATGCGGCACAGTGAATATTGTCGACACTTAACGTGATCCGTTTTGTGGACTCTTGGAGGTTCTCACAAATTAAATCAATATATTCTGCCTGATTATAAACTTCAAAATCACTACTATCAGAAGTATCGGGCTTATTGCCAAGTTCAGTTCGGTACTGGTAATAAACACTTAGACCACTTTGATAAATGTGCTCACTAACCGCTTTACAACCATTACAACATACTTGCTGTTGTTCAGTATTAAGCTGGGCGAATAGGGGGCTTTCACCTGTCGGAATCGATTCACCACAATGAAAACACGCAGTTTTTTTTGTCATTACCAGTCAATTAGTTTTATTTAATTAGTATTGTATTGCTGTTTGGAAGAGCGATTTCTTTTCGAAGTTTCCAGCTGCCATCCATAGGTTCGATGAACACTTGCCATTTACCTGAAATATCATGTTCAACCGGTGCAGTAAGTTGTCCCTTAGCGTTTGGTGTCGCAATGAAATCTAGGTCACGATATTTTAACGTAGAGTGGACTAGCTTTATTTTAACCGCGGGAAAGTTATAAGGGTTTTCCAGTGTAATCTTTTGGTCGGTAATGACCGTCGACATTTCAATGCCCAACGCTTCCGCTTGTTTGTATAACTTAAGTTCTAAATTAATGGCCTTACCTTTTTTGTAGTAGTCATCTACAACCATATCTGGTTGGTTCATGCTTGTAATGATAACTGTAGCAATACCACCGATTACCGCCGTCATCGGTAAAGTTATAACCAACCATACGTACGGGTTTTTATACCAAATATCTTGTTTTAAATTCATTAAAATTTCCTAATTGGGGAGTACGAACCTAACAGATCTTTTACTAAAATCTAGTTTGAACATAGTTAGAATTGCAATAATACGTTTAATTTAGAAAGACATTAATGTGGGGAATGTACTTCTGAATTAATAGTAAAAAAAAGCCTCCGAAGAGGCTTTTTCTGAAGTCCTACTGATTAGGGTGGGACTTCCTATATATATAAGCAGAGATAACGTGTACTTTATCCGCGCCTAAAATGTCTTTCCATGCTGGCATAACACCATTACGACCACTTCGAATAGACTCTTCAACTGCACGACGTGAACCGCCATACAACCAAACGTTATCCGTAAGGTTAGGTGCACCAAACGACAGACCGTGAGCAACTGAACCACGACCATCTTGACCGTGACATGCCGCACACATGACAAACTTAGCTTTACCTGCTTCTGCTAACTTATCGTTAACTTTACGACCAGCAAGCTTTAGAACGTATTCAGTCATTTCCTGAACACCTTGCTCACCTAGTGACGCTTCCCAAGCTGGCATCGCACCAACTCGACCATGCATCAAAGTCGCTTTAATTGTTTCAGGAGCTCCACCATATAACCAATCACTGTCAGTTAAGTTAGGGAAACCACGTGAACCACGGGCATCAGAACCATGACAAAGCGCACAGTTTTGTAAGTACAAACGTTGACCAACTTTAAACGCGTCGTCGTTGTATGCTAATTCCAAAATTGGCGTATCTGCCATTGCTTTGAAGATAGGACCGTAAAGTTCTTCTGCAACAACTTCTTCTTGGTTTAATTGAACAAGTAAGCCTTCGTCTTTTGCTATTTGTGCCAGCTTTTTAGACTCAGCCATAGTCACTATACCTTGGTTCGAGCTTTTCCAACCTAAAGCACCTTCATAGTTTCCTAAACCAGGAAATAAGAAGAGGTAACCAATTGACCAAACAAGAATGAAATAGAACATATACGTCCACCACTTTGGTAGAGGGTTGTTCATTTCTTCGATGCCGTCAAACTCGTGCCCCATAGACTCGCCTTCGCCTACGTGGGTGTAGTTCTTTAAGTTAATGGTAATTATCCAAAAGCAAAGAACTAATGAAGTAACAGTGAGTATTATTACCCACCAATGCCAAAACTCAGTCATGACCATTTTTATGACTCCTTACTATTTTTCTTATCTTCAACGTCGTCTTCAAGAATAGAACTGGCGATGTCGTCAAATTTATTCTTACGTTTTTTACCGTAAGCCCAGTAAACGATAAGCAAAAATAAAACTAATAAAATTAATGTGTAAATGCCTCTATAAGTACCGTAATCCATAGTCATTACTTAAGATGAGTACCTAGTTGTTGCAAATAAGCGATTAGAGCCTGCATTTCAGTTTTACCTTCAACGGCGGCTTTCGCACCAGCAATGTCTTCTGCAGAGTACAAAGGAATGTAGTTACCCTCTGCATCTTTATGAGTTTTGCCTGAAGTTAATCTGTTAAAGACTTCAAATTTCTTTGCAATGTGTTCACCAGTCAACAGGTTTTCATCTAACCATTTAAATGAAGGCATATTAGACTGTGGAACAACAGAACGAGGATCCATTAAATGGGCATAGTGCCAATCGTCTGAATAACGTTGACCTACTCGAGCCAGGTCAGGACCAGTTCGTTTTGAACCCCAAAGGAAAGGGTGATCCCAAACTGATTCACCTGCAACAGAATAGTGACCGTAACGTTCTACTTCAGCGCGGAATGGACGGATCATTTGGCTGTGACAGTTATTACACCCTTCACGGATGTATATGTCACGGCCTTCCATTTCCAATGGCGTTAAAGCTCGTAAACCAGCAACGGGTTCGGTCGTATCTTTTTGAAACATTAGTGGAGTAATTTCAACTAGCGCACCAAAGCTAATCGCGACAACAGTTAATATAGCCATTAACGTGACGCTTTTTTCAATCTTCTCGTGATGATTTGCCATTATAATTGCTCCTTATACAGCTTGTGCTTCAGCAACAGGTTGCTTAGATGAACTGCGAACTGTTTTAATGACGTTATAAGCCATTACAAGCATACCGGCTACAACAAACAGGCCGCCTAAGAATCTAACAAAATAGAATGGGTAAGAAGCCTCAAGACTCTGTACAAAACTGTATGTTAATGTACCGTCTGAGTTTACCGCACGCCACATTAGACCTTGCATAACACCCGATATCCACATAGCAACGATATAAAGTACTACACCGACTGTGTGTAACCAGAAATGAACATTAACCAATTTAAGGTCAATCATTTGGGTTAAACCGTAAAGACGAGGAATTAAATGATAAAGCGCTCCGATAGAGATCATCGCAACCCAACCTAACGCACCAGAATGAACGTGACCGATAGTCCAGTCAGTGTAGTGTGAAAGGGCATTTACCGACTTAATCGCCATCATTGGACCTTCAAACGTCGACATACCGTAGAACGAAAGAGAAACGATTAAGAAACGTAAAACCGGGTCGGTTTTCAATTTATGCCAAGCACCTGACAAGGTCATGATGCCGTTGATCATACCGCCCCATGATGGGATAAAGAGTATAACTGACATCACCATACCTAAAGATTGAGTCCAATCTGGAAGTGCTGTGTAATGTAAGTGGTGCGGACCAGCCCAAATATAAAGCGAAATTAACGCCCAAAAGTGAACAACTGACAAACGATACGAATAAACCGGACGCTCTGCTTGTTTTGGTACAAAATAATACATCATGCCAAGGAAACCAGCTGTTAGTAAGAAACCAACCGCATTGTGTCCATACCACCACTGTACCATTGCATCAACCGCACCTGAGTACATTGAATATGATTTAAACAAATGTACAGGTATTGCAGCGCTATTTACTAAATGTAAAACCGCAACGGTGATAATGAAACCGGCATAAAACCAGTTCGCTACATATATATGGCTTGTTTTACGAATCGCCAACGTGCCTAAAAATACATAAGCATAAGCTAACCATACACACGTAATCAGTATGTCGATTGGCCATTCTAACTCTGCATATTCTTTAGACGTTGTAATTCCAAGCGGCAATGTGATCACAGCTGAAATAATAACGGCCTGCCAACCCCAGAATGTAAATGCCGCGACTTTGTCGCTAATAATGCGAACTTTACAAGTACGCTGCACAACATAATAAGATGTAGCAAATAGAGCGCTCGTACCAAACGCGAAAATTACCGCATTGGTATGCAGAGGACGAAGTCGAGAGAAAGTTAACCATGGTGTATCGAAGTTTAATGCGGGCCATATCAATTGCGCTGCAATCAATACACCAACCGTCATTCCTACAATACCCCACAAAACAGTTGTTAAAGCAAATTGCTTAACAACCTTGTAATTGTACTCTGGGTGAGCAATGTTTGTTGTTGTCATATTTTAAAATTCCACTTGGGGGTGAAAATAGTTGTTTAAGGTTATTATTCTAGACCCAAAATCCAAATATTGGAGATTAATCCTAAAAAGATAAACTTAAGTTCTTTTGGGAGGGTGAATGATAATGGCTTTGGAGGTAAAATAACAGCGACTAAACACATATTATTGTTGTAGATCAATAAAGAATTGGTGCAAATGCTCAAAAAACAATCTGTTATATTTCAAACACTAACTTTTATAAGTTTCAGTTATATCTTAGGTGCGTGCACACCCGATCCCAAAACACCTAACGAGTCTCAAAATATCAGTTGTGAGGAACACAATAGTTGCCTTGTACGAAACACAAAAAACAGCACACTGATGTTTAAAACGGAACATTTATTTGTAGAGCAACTCATTCCCTTTACGATACGTTCAAATAAACCCTTAGAATCCGTTTATCTTGTTGCGACAAATATGAACATGGGGCGACTTCCTGTTAGGCTAAATAAATTAACTAAAACTGAAACTCAAGCAGAGGTTTTTTTTGGCATGTGCGCAGAACCAATGATGTCGTGGAATGTAATTTTGACGTATCAAGATGGCACACAAGAGATAACGGACCTAAAAAGTTACTGGAATCAAAGAGCCATACAATAATTTATATTACAATAACTTAGTGTCGATGTTAGTCAACACCAACATGGTTACGCGATACCATTATAACACTACTTTCATTCACTTAACTGGATTGATTTATAGAAGGCAATAACAAATATTTTCGTTTACATTTGGTCCAAGTAAATACAACTTACAAAATGATAATTTGCCATTATTGACAAGTTCAGAAGTTAGATTAGGTCCAAATTTTTCGCATTTTTAGTCTTTCCTACAATAATTGTGGTTTGGGTAAAACTGTTTAAAAAACCCATCGTTTAATTGCATTTAAATTCTCTATCACTATTTTCTGTTCCGTTGGATCAGGGTGAGTGATATTGACATCAATATTAAGTTGCTTAAATAAGTAGGGAATAAAGCAAACTCGAGTATTTATTAGCAAACTACCAAATTCCATATCGAATTCGTTTTCAACTACTAACTTTTGTACCGCTGATAATCTCGGATCTGGAATTACGTTGATGTTAACCAATGTATTCCAGTCATCATCCATTTCTACTGTATTAATATTTTGCTCACTATTATAAGTGGGTGTTCCATGTATATGACGTAATTCAAAATTACGAAACGATAATTCCCGAAAACAATATGCTCTGACATGCCATTGTTGATTGATGAAAATAATAGAATGGGGGGCGATGAGCTGCATTTCGCTTGTTGGTGATTTAATTGTTCGATGATCGATATTAAGACAATGAGAATGCACGCACGCATTTAATACTTCTCTAAACGCATCCGCAGAAATTGCACGATGACCAAACTCAATGTTATGAACAATATTAACACCTAAATAAAGTGGCTTTTTGGCACTGCTTGAATTTGAGTTGTTAACAGTTCGGCAGTGTTCCAACGTATATAGATAGTCATTTAATTTGTCGTCGATCAGTTTTGCTGCAAAACCTAGAGTGACAACATATCGTTTTAGCGAAGCATCATAAACCAAGTTTCCAGGTCCAATTTCCCGCAAGTATATTTTTATATCTCTAGAAGCCTGCTGTCTCTGAATTCCAAAATAATCACATAAATGTTTGGTACTTAATTCTCCCTCCCACAAGGCGAGGGTTTCTATAAATTTAAACCGTTGTAACTGGTCATAACGAAGTGCTTGGTTATTTCCTTGATGTTTTTCTTGCATGAGAACAGGCCCAAAATATATGTAACATTTTGGTACACCATAACACAAACCAAACCAAAGACCAACAAAAACAACCAAACATATGTATACAAACAACCCACATATGGCAATTAATAACCGACTAAGTATGTATTTACCAACAGGAAGAATGCCGATTATAAAGACTTTCGTGAATCTACCCACAGGTGTAGGGCAAAACCACCCACGAGACTCATTATGATACACTCTTATTTATAAGCATTTATAAGTGCCTAAAGTTAACCTGTGAATAACTTTTAAACTAACTTCGTTTACCAAGTGGTTACGAACCGTTAGTAACGTAATTTAAGTTTGTGAGGGTTACAGTTTGATACAGTAAACGATACTAATTCAGCGGGATTTGGTGTCGTGAAACTACTTTAAAGGCATAGGTGATGAAGAGGCATGATCTTTAGTAATGCCATTTTATAATTATTGGTGATCGGGTATTTAATATGTTCAACCACCCTTAACAACTTGTTTCGTTTAAATTCAGAAAATAAACCAAATTACTAATTAACAACGAGGACTTTACTTTACTTTTGATGTGGTTTATTTTAAATCACATACTTAACATTAACAAAACTCCAGTAATCTCAGCGATTGAAACATTTAAGGAAATAGTGTGGCCACAAACAAAAATATAGAATTCGAAAATATTCCCTTCGCTCAAAAGCAACGCTTAGCGTTTATCGACTTTTCTTTATTTTTTAAGGGACACCTATGTCGTAATGACCTTATTAGCCAATTTGAAGTTGGTTTGTCGGCTGGAACAAGAGATTTCAACCTTTACAAAGAATATGCACCAAACAATTTATATTATGACGCAAAAGTTAAACGTTATTTTCAAGCAGAAACATTCAAACCTTTATTCCCGCATGATGCGCGTAAAACTTTAGTAAAGCTTGCGAATCAAATTTCAGATGGTTACGACTCGATAGCTAATACAGAGTTTCCAGTAGAGCAACCATCACACTTAAATGTACCCGACATATTTGTGATAGCACGTTTAGTTCAAGCAATGTTAAACGGTAATGTTGTAAATATGATCTATACCTCGTTGTCCAGTGGTTCTGCGGCAAGAGACTTTGTACCACACTCGATTATTGATAATGGGTTACGATGGCATGTTCGTGGTTACGACCGAAAATCAAACAGCTTTAGAGATTTTGTTTTGACACGAATAAGTAAAGTATCGATTCGATCAAACCAACTCGGGGTTCATGAATTACAAACCGCAGATGACGCATGGCAAAATATTTTGCAGCTCGAAATTGTACCGCATCCTAAAAACATCAAACATCCCACTGCGATAGAAATGGATTACGGCATGCTTGATGGGAAAAAAATTGTTAGCGTACGCGCTGCCATGGCAGGGTATTTATTAAGAAGATGGAATGTCGACTGCACAGTTGGCGGTACCTTATCTAGTGTCGAATATCAGTTGTATTTGAACAATCGTACTGAGATTCGAGGTGCGCATAACTTATCAATTGCACCAGGTTATTAACTCTATTTTAGTTATATTAAATGGTTCGCCGTTTTTGTCAGCTTTCAGTTTTATAGATTGAGGTTTATCACGGCTAATTAAACAAGGTAAGTATCTTTATACAGAAGTGTGTCGTGTAGCAATCCAAAGGTTATGTTAACGATTGAACTACATAAACATAGTGAACAGAGCAAAGTGAAATAGATTTGGGGGTAATAGGAATTGTTAAATAGAGACAGTCAACGGAACGATATTAAAGCCACAGTGCTGGCAGGCAATGTTGGTCAATACTCTATTTAACATAATATACATTGTGCGCATAATAGATATTATTTGAAGTAGAGCACTTACAATGTCGAAATCAGTCGTTTTCGGGATTATCTCAGTGATCTGGGACTTTTATCTAAACAAAGTTGTTTGTATACATAAGTACGTTGCTTACGAATAAAGTGTGTTTTATTAATCGTGCGCTACGTGCTTGAAATAAATTCATATGGGTTGTACATCTGTTTCATTCACGCAGCGTCGCTTTATAAATTATGAGTTTTACCATTATTGGACGTAAACACTTTTGCCTTGGCCTGGGTATTTCTCATATATATGCATAAATACTTCACTACAGGTTTTCGGCCATAAGTCGTCGTCATATGACTCAGGCAAATTATCTAAAATTTCTTCAATCATATTTTTTACTCTAGCTTTGGTTCGTTGCTTCTTGCGCCAGTCTATAACCAAAAGCTCCTGCATTTTTTCTACAAGCTCTTTGGCTATAGACTTAACTTTATTGCGTTCCTTGTCATTTAATGGAGCTTCTTGAACCATTAAGTCAAACACCGCTAGTTCTTGTTCAGTTAATCCTTCACGCATTGTGCGTTTGTCTTCATGTTCTAATTCGTTAATGAAATCTTTTAAACGATTGAAAAACTCTTCTGCGGTATACGCACCCAAATTATATTCTTCTATTAAATCTAGGAACTTCTGTTGCAAATCTTGGCGAGACTTATTCTTCAATACCATTGGCTGTAGCTTTCGCTCAATTAGGTTCTTCAGTTTTTCCGCATCAGATTGTTTAGGTTTATCTATGGTTGCTACCATTGTCGCCAAAGTATCAAAATCGATGTCAGCAATATTTACAGGTTCAGGTAAGTTGCTCTGGATTTTAATCGTAGATATAGATTCATCTAACAAATCGTTTACTTGATTACGAACTACATCTAATACATCTTCATCATCGATGGTTAAACCAGACTTAAGTCGCATTTGAGAATAAATGATATTAATGGCTATTCGATATGGTACGTATTGGTTAGCACTATCATCAGGCATGATTGCCTTAAATATACGGTTTATTTGCCTTAAAAATGACGTAAATTCATCTTTATTCTTTGGCTCTAGTAGTATTTCACTGGCGTTATCTAGTAAAGTCAGTTTTGCAAAACCATCAGCAGGTGCCGCAACAATCTCATTTAAGTCAATGTTTTTAGAGCCTAGGAAAACTAATAATTCATTTATTGCTGCACCCAAGGCCCCTACTAATTCAGATTTGTCCCTAGCTGGGCTATCCACTTTATAAGTTGTACCGCCTTCTGCAACACCGCCACCATATAGACCAAGCGCTTGCTGTAATGCACTAAAAATATTAATGTAATCAACAATTTGACCTGCTGTTTTACCTTCATAAACTCGGTTTGCGCGAGCTATTGTTTGCATTAATGTGTGGCTTTTCAACGGTTTATCTATATATAGCGTGGAGACAGATGGTGCGTCAAAACCCGTTAACCACATTGCACAAACAAATACGATTTGTAGGTTGTCCTCTGGGTCTTTAAATTTTTCGTCAATTTTTTCTTTTAAGAACCGCTCTCTGTGTGGTTTGTAGTCCAGTCCTTTTTTTGCAAGTCGTTCATCGTCATTTTGTCCACCGGAAACCACAACTGCCATATCAACAGTGTCCATATGATCTATTTGAAACTGAAGTTTATTTAAACGACTTCCTGAAGCATGTTTTGCTTGAGACTTTAAACTAGTAAGTTTAGTTTTCCACGCTACTTGGACCTTATCGTACATTTTTATGGTTGTTGCTTTATCAATAGATACCACCATTGCTTTACCTAGCATACCGTCACTAAACGGGTCTCTATTTATGTAGTGCTCGACTAAATCAGCAGCTATTGTTTCTAGACGGTCATCTCTGGTAATAATGTGATACGCTTTTGAAAACTCAGTTTCTAAACGAGTTTCTTGCTCCTCTGTGAGTTCAGCATTATCCAGTATTTCAGCAATGTCTTCACCTATCGTATCGTTTGATATTGACACCTCCGGTACGCGGTTTTCGTAATACAAAGGGAGTGTCGCACCGTCATCTACAGCATCAGAAAAGTTATAGATACTGATATAGTCACCAAATACTTCTTGAGTTTTTGCTTCTCCTGCCAGTAACGGCGTACCAGTGAAAGCCATAAAAGAAGCATTAGGCATTGCGTTACGCATGTTCATCGCAAGCGAGTCATACTGGCTACGGTGAGCTTCATCCGTAATAACTATTATGTCATCACGTTCTGATAGCACAGGGAAGTTTCCTTTTTCATCGCCTTTAAACTTTTGTATTAAGGTAAATACAAAACGGTGATCTTCACCGAGTAAGGCTTTAAGTTGAATACCAGAGTCAGCTTGGCAGTTTTCGGTTACGATTCCAGCAGAATTAAATGTTTTGTATATCTGATCATCTAAGTCTGTTCTGTCGGTTACTAAAACAAACGTCCAGTTGCCTGTGAATTTACGAAACGCTTTTTTGCAGAAAAAGACCATAGAAAAACTTTTGCCGCTACCTTGTGTATGCCAGAAAACACCTAACTGCCCTGCTCGTTCTTTTACATTAGTAAGACCAGATAATGCTTGATTAACGCCCAAGTATTGATGATATTTAGCAATGATCTTTACAGTGTGCTTTGTTTTTACAAATAGTGTGTAGTTTTCGATGATATCCAATAAACGGTTTTGTTCACAAACACCTCTAATAACAACTTCTAAACTGACTTTTCGTTCTTCTTTTTCACTTTTAATCTTTTTCCATTCTGCGAAATGTTCCCATTGGCTTGAAATAGAACCAACCTTTGATTGCACGCCGTTAGACAAGATAATAATCTGATTAAAGATAAACAATTGAGGGATAGTGTTTTTGTAGTCAGATAGGTTGTTTTTATAAGCTGAAAGTAAATTTTTATGACTTGCTTTTAACTCAATAAATACTAAAGGAAAACCGTTTACAAAGCCGATTAAATCAGGGCGACGAGTTTCTATTTCGCCCGTTATGCTCATCTGGCTGCATAGTAAGAAATCGTTGTTACTTGGTTTTGACCAATCTATGTATTGAACAACACAGTCTTCTTCATCTTCAGCATTTGTTGTGTACACGTAGCCATTATTTAACAGCTCATAGACCTCTTCATTAGCCGATATAGAAGTCATTGCACTTCTATCGCGAGCAATTTCGTCTATTGCTTCTTGAATTATTAGAGGACTTATATTTGGATTTAGTTTTAGAAGTGATGACTTCAATCTTGCATAAAGAACCACATCGTTTCTAGTTTCCCTACCAAAAAACAAAGGATTACCCTTCAATGATTCATCGTTTAATGAGCCAAAGACCTCATCCCAACAAGTAGCAGTTTCCCACTCTAAATTTGAGAATAGGTTTATTGCTGGTTGCTCTACTAATGCATCTTCCGTGTAAGTCATCTCTATTCCAAAAACTATATATTTTGCTTGCGCCAATTATTAATGGCAGTTGCTAATCGATCAGCTGGAGCAGCTTCTTGCCACTCATCCCAAAAATCTATAGTTCCACTATTTGGCTTATTCACAGGTTCATCTACTCTAATCCTACTAGGTAATAAACAAGCATCACCCACAACCAGCGCTTCACCTGTATCTAACGTAGGTAAAATTTCACTAAATCCACCTAAACTATCGGGTAAAAGTTTTTTAACTACTGATTGATCATCTGAATTAGTTAGCCTCATCGAAACGAAGTTACTGCACTGACTAAGTAATGTTTTGTTAACTTCTGAGGGACGTTGACTAATAACAACTAAGCTAACTCCATATTTTCGGCCTTCTTTTGCAATTCGTTCAAAAATATCAAGTGAAATATCATCAGCCGCTCCTGAAGAATTGCGCTGCGGCATATATAAATGCGCTTCATCACACATCAGGGCTACAGGATGCCTTAGGTCAGAAGGAGTCCATTGCTGTAAAGAAAATGCTATTCTTGCAACAAGCGAAACTATTAAAGGAAGTATGTCAGAAGGTACTTCTGAAAAATTAATAATCTTAATCCCGCCAACTCCGTTTTCATCCGTACTTCCTAATAATGCAGTAGTTAAATCTTGAAGCCAGTCGAAACGAAGAGTGTCTGTACCTCCCTGAAACAAGAAACCTAATCGCCTATCAGATAACTTGTTTTCTAAGCGAGCTATCATTCTACTTAGCTTACCATTAAATTCTCCAGCTTTAGTCGTTCCTGCTCTAGCTCCAGGTACTTGCTCAGTGTTGATTTCGTTTAATTCATTGATTAACTCTTGGATATCAAAAGGAACTGGACTATCGACTGTGAAGTTATCCAAAACGTCATTGTGACCACCATCAGTAAGGTATTTTCTTTTAGCAGAGTTGACTTCTCTGGACATTATCATTGATTGATTAGGAGCATTCTGGTCACTACGTTCTACAAACATAGAAACAAGAGCTTCGTATGATAAAAGCCAATACGGTAAATAAATAGCTCCATCGTTTAGAGTCTTTCCTGCTTCTATATCTGCTGGCCCAGCCACTTTAAAATGTTTAATGCCATCTTGATTTAAAGGTTCGTATTCACCGTGTAAATCAAAAACAATTGCATTGGAAGTGGATAAGTTAGCCATTTGTTCGATAATTTTTGCTGTAGTCCATGACTTTCCTGAACCTGTACTACCGCCGATAAAAGCGTGACGCTGGAAAAACTTGTTGCCATTTAGATAGGCGGTAGCTTGTTCATCAAGCGTGTATTGACCAAGTGTTAACGACGATTCTTCATCACCTGCACGCGACAGAATTCTCATAAAAGAAGTCAACTTTTCACCTTCTAATGCAAAACAGTTGGCATCGATTTCGGGAACACTTTCTAAAGTTCTTCTAAATATATTTTCGTCGGCACCATCTCTATCTAAGAAAGTACCAATTAAAGCAACTTTGCAAAGATTAAGCTCATTAACTCCTTCGCCTTCACCTTCTAGAAGTTCGGTAGTTTTCTTTCTAGTAACTTGGCTTATTAAACCTATTAAGTGTTGACCTGGTTTGCTACTTTGCAAAACTGCAAGGCGATTTACTTGAAGTCTTTTTAATAAATCAGAGTTTGCAACTTCTACTATCACAGTTGTTGTATCTACAGATATAACTTTTCCTAAAGCGTCATCGATACTGTAATTAAATATACTCATCTCTATTTCCTTAAATAATTAGTTCTAAAAATCCCTCTAATGACCAATGATTAGAGCTTACAGTAATAGGTTCGTCACATAGTGATGAATAAATTACTGATTCTTCATCACTACTACCTCTTTCTATTGCTAAAAAGTTTTCAACTCCTTTTTCAAATAAAAACTTTTTTGTTTCATCACTTAATTTGTATGTAATAACTATAATTGCAGCTTTTTCTCTAACACACTTTTGAATTAACTTTTCTTGAATATGCTGATCGTTAAACCCAAATCCTACCGCCAAATAACTGTTAGCCTTTTCTATAGCATTGTCAGCGTTGGCAATGATTGTTCGAAATGGTTCTAAGTGTGTGATTCTGTATTTTTCTGTTCCAGGGGTTACTATTTGAGGAGTTAAGGAATTCGGTTTGTTGGGTAAATTGCCAAATCCTATTACTTCACCAGCATCTGATTTAAACCAATCTAAAGACCCATGTACCTTCCATATATTTACAGTACGAGCGCACCGTATATATGCCTGTTCTTTTAATAAACGCCTAAATCCATGTGAAAATCCTGAATAATGATGAAGCCCTTCTTGTTCACATGCATACTCTGCTAAACGATCATAATTTGTAGTGACAATATCTATTGCTGTTGCTGTGCTTTGAAAGTAATGGTTTAACAATCGACCTAAAGGAAAATAATTACGCTCAGCTAACGAAGCTTCAAAAACACCTAGATCTTCATTATTTATTAGTTCCCATGTTTTATTAACTATTTGATTGGTTAACGCTACTGACATATCTACTGTGTGAAGTGCTATTTCCAAGTCTGTGTCAGCATCTAGCAATGTGACAAATTCATCCCATTTTTTATTATCGTCACCTTCAAACAAATGCACATTTACACTTTCTTTCAAGTGTTGTGCTAATGCCCCCATACCCGACAAGCCAAATGCAGCAGAAGCCCCACTGCCTAAAATGATGGTTGGTGATTGAGAGTAGTAATTTTGGGCCTGTTTGTGATAGTCAAAAGCGACCATATATGTCCTTATAAATTAATCTGTCCAGAAATTAGCTTTGGTAACAACATATCGCGTTGTTGTTTTAAATTCTTGTTCTTTTTCTTTAATACTTCAGATTGAGACAACGCATCGGAACAAATATCATCAAACTTTCGTACTAATGCTAAAGGTGGAACCAAAATATCGGCCTTTTTAAAAGTATCCGCATTTACCGCTGGGTAAGCGGAGCCTGTGGCGTGATTTACCAAATAACCTGTAAATGAGTCTGTTGTAGTAAAGCTATATAGATAACTAGCTGGTAAGCTTTTACTTCGAAGTACCGCAAACCCAGTCGAAGCGATGGTGTTTGAAGCTGGCTTGCAGATAAAAGAATACTGTTTTCTATTTGGGCGAACTGTTGCCCATATAATGTCGCAATCAACTACCACTCTTCTGGCACGACTAGGTGCGTCGTCAAACGACATTAGCTTTACTTCGTTGATCGTCCCTGTACCAACACTTTTTATATCTATATACCCAATTTCATCAGGCGCATTCTTTTTAGTAATGCTCTGAGGATTCACACTTGCAATATCATCTAAACGCTTAACTTCCCAGCCTTTAGGAATTTGACCTAGTGGCGAGTCAACGAGTTTTAGGTTGCCGTCGGCATCAAGGTTATCTTTGTGGCCTGGGTAGCGGAAGTTAACAAACCACTCACGATAAAGTGATTGCGCCATGTCTTCTAAGATAACGATACGGCGGCTGTTGTTTTCGATTAAGTCGTCGTATTTAGTAATTTTCGACGTGATTTCATTTTGATAACTTTTATTCGCAGGGTAGGTAACGGGAACGCTTCTAAGTATCTCTGTATTCAAGTTGGGCATAGTCGCACCAACTGCTTGATTACAAATCCATTTAATTACGTCTGGTTGGCGTAAATACAAATGCAAAAATTTACTGGAAACAAGCGTGTCTTGTCCAAGTGAAACTCGAAGGCATCCTGTTCCGCAGAGCCATCCCACATTATGTTGTCGAATCAATGCTTGACGACCAATATCTCCTCGCCTTCCATAAACAATATCGCCTTTTGAAAGCTTATGCCTTGTAAGCCTTTCGACATGCTCATCGCTGACTCGCGCTATAGACTCTTCATTTATATTACCGTCAACAATATCCTTCGGCATTACTACTGGTGTTCCATACTTGGAATAGTCTGATTGGTGGAGTTGAGAACCAAAAGGGCCAGTTTTAATTTCTCCGCCCCCTTGATCACAAAGAACTCCTAAAGTAGATGAAACCCACTCCATTATATTAATCCTAAAATTTTCGAAACATTCGAGTCGATTTTAGTTTCTAACTCATGCGCTTCAGCATTTAACACTTCCAATTCTTCTTGAAGCGCCTCCAACTTAACCGCAAAGTCTTCATCGTGTTCTTGTTCTCTTTCGGCAACACCGACATAGCGACCAGGGTTTAGGCTATAGCCTTGTTCAATGATTTCGGCTTTTGATGCCACCTTACATAAGCCAGCAATATCCTGGTAAGCCAGTTGACCATCATCACTGATAAACAAATCTTTGAGTTTAAATTTACCATCGTTGCCAGCATCTGGGTGTGTTTCTAGGTAAGTATTATCAATATCTTGCCCACGGTATAAGCGAACAATATTGGCGATAAAGTTAAGTTGCTCACTTGTGTAATCACGAACAGCGCGAGTCACTTGTCGGAAGATGTGGCGTGCGTCGATAAACAACACTTTTTCTTTGTTGTGCGCGGGTTTGTTCTTGTCTAAGAACCATAACGCACAAGGCAACGTTACTGTGTAAAAGAAGTTACTTGATACCGCTACCATGACATCAACGGCATCGTCCTCTATTAGCTTTTGACGAATTTCTTGCTCTGAGCCACGGGCATCACTGGCTGAGTTCGCCATAACAAAACCTGCTCGGCCTTTTGCACTTAGTGCGGTATAGAACATTTGAATCCAAAGATAGTTACCGTTGTCGTTACGCGGCATACCATAAGGGAAACGATGTTTGTCCCCCTCTAAGCGATCTTTTTGAATTTCATTAACGTTAAATGGAGGGTTAGCCATCACATAGTCAAACTGGCCGTGTTGTTTACCATTAACAACTTCACCTTTGGCTAGTTCGAACGGGTCTTCGTAATAAGAGTTGCCTTCTCTAATATCACCTTGTAAACCATGAACAGCAAGGTTCATTTTAGATAAACGAACGGTATCACCTGTTTTTTCTTGACCGAATACGGAAAGTACATCTGAAGCATTTTTATTGTGACTAGCAACAAAGTCAGCCGAGCTAACAAACATTCCGCCACTACCGCAGGCAGGGTCAAACACCTTACCGTGGTATGGTTCAATGACTTCAGTGATTAAACTTACAAGTGCCGATGGAGTGAAAAATTCACCGCCGCCTTGGCCTTCGGTTTTAGCAAACTCATTGAGGAAGTATTCATAAATTCTACCGAAAATATCTGAACCAAGGCTGAAGTCGATGTCGTTAAAGTTTTTAAGCAAACTTTTAAGCATGTCGTTTTCAAAGCGTGTAAAGGTTTTTGGTAGCGCATCTTTTATCGCTTCATTTTCAGCTTCTAATGCTTTCATTGCATTATTGACGCTAAGACCAATATTTGAATCTTCAGGTAGTGCCAATAAATTTGAGTAAAGCGCTTCATCGGGCACATACATCGCACCTTCCGCTTGTATTTTTGACTTAATGTTACCACCGCTACGACGACGGGAATTAGTATGACCTTCAATTTTGCTTTTGGCTAACGTAAAGCGGTACTCGGCATACTTAAGAAATATCAAACCAAGTATCGGGCGTGAGTATTCTTGAGCAGTTAACCCTGTATTAGCTCTTAATGAATCAGCAGCTGACCATAATCGCTTTTCTAATTCTTCTATTTTCTTAAAATCTGCCATTTCTATCTCTTTAATTCTTAGCTATTAGCAAAGCTCATTTGAATAAGCGGCTTTGCTTCTTCTAAATCTTGTTCGTTTCTGATTTGGACTTCCAAGTCGCCTGTGCCCCAATGTCCTGTGTTGGTAACATCTCGTGTGAAGCCACTTTGTAGTTCGACAGTGGCTGGGTTTACTTTTAGCCACATAACAACCCTTTCGTCTTTTTGGGGGAGCACACAAATACTGGCAAAGTTCTTTATCCGCTTAAACGCGGTATATAACTTTAATTCTTTTCGTTGGGAGTCATCACCAAGTGCCTCGCAATAACTACAAATCTCTTCATAAAGAGAGATTAGCTTTTCACTGGCAGAATCTTTGCTGTCTTGATGACTTTTATCTTTATTAGCAGTGTTTTTAACAGTTTTTGTCGATGTTTTGCCACCAACAGCTATTGATTTTGTTGCCTGAGTGTTTACCAACTCCAACATCATGAGGTCGTCACCGAAATACTTGTAGCGGATGAGTTCAATATTTCTGTCTATTTGTTTTATGGCGTATTCATCATACTTGGTGAAATCAGAGGCAATACAAAGAAGTCGAGAACCTTCCCACTCAATTGTATCTGCAACATCGGCACCCAATTCGTTCATTACTAATAATTGAAATTCAGCTTTGTGATCGAGCAACCAATCGTAATAAAACAAACCTTGGTTAATTACATTTTCATTGCTGTGACGCTTGTATTCAATAATGACCGGACAACCATTTTCATCTAGTCCCAACGAGTCAATTCGGCCACCATTTGATGTGGTAAATTCAGTTGCCAACAAGCGGACACTTAAAAACGCATCCATGTTGTCTTCAATTAACTTTTGGAGTTCTTTTTCAAGCTTTGCGTGCTGACCAACTAGCTCAGTCACCTGCTTGTTTTCATTGCTAATTTGATAGAGTTTGATATCGCTCATCTGCTTCCTGCAAACTTGTCATATTTTAATAAATAACAATACGTTAATATGACTGTTGTCACTATTCTGAAAATAACTTAAGAGTACCTCTATTTGGAAATGATTAAAACATTTACGGCACTTTAGTTTCAACTGATGTGCCTTTAAATATTCAGAAAAATCACTAAACTACTTAATAACGAAGTTGCTCGGAATACTCATGTCATCTCAGGAATTTTCAAAGGTGGGAACGAAGGTCTTTTTTAATATAATGGAAGAGTGGACTATAGATGTTGAATCCCAAAAGGTTCTCTTGGGTGTTTCATTGGCAAAGCAATTCAATAAAATAAAAACAGATTCTTCTTCGGTACTGCCTCATTCATCCTTAATCAGGGTGTCACATATCATCCGCATATATAAATTACTGAGGATATTGTTCCCGAATGCAAACCAAGCCAATGGTTGGGTCCATAAGCCTAATGACTACCTAAATGGTGAATCCGCCCTTGAAGAAATGCTCAAAGGGCAAATCAGCAATCTAGAAAAAATCACGGAGTATTTAACAGAGCAAACAAAGTGTCCCCTGCGGTGATTTTAAGAGACATATAGTAATGGCTGTTATGGTTTCCGTTGGATGGAAGCGCTACTAAATCAATTTCTTAGACAGTTTTTGTACTAAATAGAGTTTAATTCACCAAAGTTGACTATTAGGTGGATAAGTCTTAACTCGATCTGTCAGACTCGATTCACAGAACCCAATCAAATTTAACAGTATTAAATATGCCATGAACAAACATTAACGCTTTGTTCTCGCGCAGAAAAAAGTCGTCGTGCCCCAACTTGTTATGTATCGCGCAGAACCCAATTTAGCTCATTTATAGGCAAAATTTCACAGTCTATATTTGAAAGATCATCGCCTTCTTTCCACCCTAAAGCAATCTGTGCCGTGCACTCCGCAGGTATATTATGCTTTTCATAAAAAACATCGATACAGTGTTTGCTTGCACTTAGTTCTTGAGCGAAAATTTCTAGCAAATACAGATACAGGCGCTTTATTATATTGGCATACTCTAACGCCAACTCAGTTAAATTGGCGCTCTCCTCTAAACCATCAATATCTTTTTTAACACTTTTCCAGTCGTAATTAGAGTTTAGTATTTTTATTTTAGATAAATTGATCTTCACATTCTTCTTAGGGATGTCGCTTGCAAGCTCATTCATATCAACTTTAAGTGAAGATACTGGTAGCCCACAATGAAGCGCATAATTTCTCAGCTCATACATAAGACGATAGCTTATATTTTCCTTGTGAAGGCTTCTCCTGAAGTCATTCCATAAAACTAATTGTTGGGAATTATTCCCATAATTAGATTTTAATTTTGATTCCACGAGATTTAAAAATGCATTAGCCGAAGAAAGTAAGTTCGTCAATCGTTGCTGGGCCTCGGCAAGTGAACTAATCACTTCCATATGGTTCAATATCCCTCGGAATAATCCATTAGACGGATCAGAAACTCGTAAAACGAATGTCTCAAATTCTGTCACATTTCTTTCGATGGACTCATATGCGTATGAGATAGGCTGTAAAAAATAAATTATTTCAAAGCTCTTATACAGATTTTTTAACTCTAAATCATCAACACCCTTTTGGCCTACTGAGATATCTACCAAACCTTTAGGGTTTAAAACCTGAAACATTACTCTTTTGTTCAACACTTGCCCCTTTTAAGTATAACACTTACATACACGTAAAATAGATGGCTATAATGTTGAACGAAGTGAAAACAGCCAACTGCATTTTCCGTTTAATGTTCTTTGTAAAGAGTTCTATTAGCAAATAAATCTAAACTGTTTAAACAACGCTTAACCCTTTCGTCACACTCATTCTGACTTATATCAGATGTTATCCAGATAAAGTAATCATCCCTTCTTTCAAACTTCGCGTCACTTTCAAAATAATGCTCTATTTCAGAAAAAAAACCTTCTATGTTTTCTTTTTGTTGCTCTATATCCAACTCTTCACGAAAAGGGTCTGCATGAGTTGGTCCATCATATTTGTAATATGGTTGATATTTATAAATTGCCATATATTCCTCTTTAAAGCTAATAAATTAATAGTAAGAAAATCACTCACTTTTCTCATTAGCCTACAAATAACAGACTTCATAACCTATTGCTAGTTAAAGATATTGTTGGGCAATCGTCGAGTGGAATGCATGAAAAGAACGTTACTAGTTCTAATCGGTCGTTAGGTGAAAATTAAACAACGAACTTAGTTTGCGCTTTTGCTTCTGAAGCTTCTTTAAGCTGAGTTTGACGTCCTCCATGATTTTTATAAACTGGGTAACAATTTACCAAGTATTGTTTTCTGGCTTTATTGAAATAAAGACTTTTCTAACCAGTTTCGTCGGTGTTGACTTTTCCTAGGTTTTTTGAAATAACTTTCAATTGCATCAATACCTGAAATTACACTCCTACTTCCTTTACACCTAACATCGGTCTCTGCGGGAAATTTGCCTACAGCAGCGCCTTGTTAAGCATTTCCTTATTCATGTGTCTTTCTGTTCTCCTCTAACGCGATTATTCTTTCCTGAAGGTCAATTATATGCGCTTTCTGCTCTGAGGTAGCTCTTTGTAAAGACTCGATTAAAGATTTATGCTGAGCAAGTAATTGCTCGTATAACTTCTTTTGGTTATTAGTTTCAACTAATTGCTTTGATATTGAATCTAATGTGTTTTGACTTATAGAGGTCTGGTTTACAATCTTTGTATTGATACTCGTTAAGGAATTTACTATTTCTTTTGCACTTTGTTCTAGCTTTATCTGTTGATATTCATTAAATCTGTTTCCAGAAATAAAAGAGTAAGCCGTAAATATCATACCAAGCACCGTCAATGTTATGACCACCCAACTGAGTCTGATATTTTTTCTAGAGTGTTTATCAGTTAGATCACCAGATACTTTGATCTCAGTAGCTATACTGGTTTGTATTTTGTTGGCTTCAATCATAAATTCAGAAGCCTGAACAGAGGATTCAATAAGCTGGTCTAGCCGATCGGCTAGCTCTCTAGATGGTTGTAACCTGCTTTCTTCTTTGGATTGCTCTATTTTAGCGAAATCCATATAAAATGATTCACGCTCTACTGGGCGCAATTCGGCCATTTGGACTGGTCTTATGGACTCGATTGATTTACTAAGGGAATCGCCCATCGCAAGAGTGTCTTTTATACTGTCCGTTAGAGTTGACGAAAAACTGCCTAAACCCGATACTGACTTGAACAATTCTTCCATCTCCTTTTTGCGCTTTTCCATTTGAAGCACTGAAAGCCTGTAAAGGTAGGAAATATTTGTTTCTTTTTTGTTTCTTGGGTGTTCTATATCTTTGTACTCTCCAGAGCTAACGATTTCGCCCTTTTCATTTTTTTTCTTCTTAAACTCTAGCTTCTTAAATAAATACTCATTGTTATCTATATAAACCCCAGCAATTCTTTCAAGATCGTCTTCAGTTAGATTCTTCACACTTTCGATTGTGAGAACTGGCTTGTGGGGCTTGTATTTCTCTTCCTTTAAACTACTTTTTGGAAAACATATATAAACACAAAAATTTCTGATGAACTCAGTAGGTAAACAATCTTTTATAGGCGTCTCTAGATCTTTTTCTAGATCAGTTTGGTTTTTATAACTTATGCCAAAAACGCAAAGGTCTCCTAAGCTCGTTTGAATACAAGCATAAGCTTCTTGTTTGAGTAACTTACTAATGTTTAGTGCCATATTTGCTATCCATGTCTAACATCTCAATTTATAGAGGCCATAATTAACAATGGTCTACTATTTACTATTCAAACTACCAAAAAAAACAAATAAAGCACAGTGTTAATAAGCACTTCGCTCGTTTAGTTTCTCTTAAATGGGTGTCAATTGTTCTACTCGATACAAGCTATTAAGAGGTGTTTACTATTCAGAATTATCAGAATTTAGGATGGTCATAAAAGTTGCTATTAACTTATAATTCTCAGCAATAAAATTTAAGGCAATAACCGTACGCTTCTCACAGGCTATAATTGGCTGGTGGTTTGCGGGTAAACTGTCAGAACAGATATTAGCCACTACATATTAGGTTTCTTGAACCTTTTAACGTGTTTTTTCTTAAAGGATTTGGGTACTAATCCATCAGGAATAAACAGCGCTTCTTTTAAGCGGTTTAACTTGTCTTCTTGTGCCAATGGTTCAAGTGTAATGCTTTGGATTTTCTTTAATTTTTCGGATAGATTTTGTCTAAGCTCCTCGAACTCTGTTAAGCCAGAGCCACTTATTGAACCTGTAAACAACGGCCTATATTTCTCTTGATTACGGTACTTCAGAATACCACCGCCTGCTTTTAATAGGGTTTCATTCATTGCAAACTCAAACAGTGCAGATTCAGAGACGTTGAATGATTCACATATTTGGGTCAATAGCTCACGGTTTGACTTTGCCATTAGAAATTGTGTTCTGCGGGTATCTTTGAACACTCTATCCACGCCAAAATCTAATGGTTCTTTGCCATATTGACGTTTCTCTAGAAATAGCAGCCCTAAATTTGAGTTTGGCTCAATCTTCTCAAAAGTGTTCAAACCTTTAAACGGCCACAGCAAGTAGAACGCCTCGTTGAGTAGAAGCGTGCTCGCCCACCACTGTTTAGTTAACCCTAGTTCAATGAGTAAATCATCAAATTCATCTAGTGTTTTTTTACTCACTGTCAGTGAAACTTTTAACATTTCCATATTTTTGTGAAAATTTTCCCAATAAAATTAATTTATATTTTTTTTATGGTTTTTTTAAATTTATGAGTGTTCTTTAAACTGTTTTTGACGCTTTAAATTGAATTTACAACAGCTAAAAGCAAACTTTTACCAATAACACCCACAATAACAATTGAACTGTATTTTTTACACAAAAAACGCATTTTAAAAATGCTATTTTTAAAACATAACAAAACCTAACTCTTAATCTCTTACCCTATAAAATCAATACGATAAGTATATCAGTCTGCGTGATTTTTGTACGTTTTTCGGGTTTTGTCCTACCTGGTTGCTAAGGCTAATTTCTCCATGTTTAATACGAAAAAACACGAAACAAACCGACATAAAATATTAGCAGAGAGGTTAACTTGTCTAATTATCAATCTAAAAACGCTAAAAAACGGTCTTTGATATGTAAGCAGGAATTCGAATTGCAAATACGAGTTCGATATTTAACAAGCCAACCTTTAAATATAGTAAACATCGACTATATTTCAAGTGAAGGCGCTAAGAAAAGTGCAAAAAAATATCAACGTAGTGGCGATAGAATAATAAATAAAAGTCGCTTGATGCGTTTTTGCATTACAAATAATTCGACCAGTAATGGAGGGGGGTGTAATGCCGTCTAAATTAAGTCCATTTAAAGCGTTTGAGCAAAGCAGTTACAAGAACCTTAAGGGTTTTCACTTGTCTCCTAGCTCTAATAAGCCTCAATCTTGGGATTCCCATTTTGAGAAAAAGCATCTTTTGGTGATGGATTTTGATCCTGAGTGTTTGTCCTACGCGACTCAAGCCATTTCATTTCCGGTGCCAGGCGTAACAGAGCGTTATACACCAGATGCAGTATGCATCTATTCAGGCAGGCGTGTTCTGTTGAAAGAATTTAAGCCCAAAGCAAAGTTAACTCCAGAGCTTGATGAAAAGTACAAGGCTATTGGTCAGTACGTCGATGATAATACGAACTGGTCTTTTGAAGTCGTTACTGAGCATGTGCTTCACAACACCCAAATTAAAAACTTCATGAAGCTCAAAATCCATTTTCGCTGGGCTAAAGAAGAAGTTCTCCGGTTTCTCTTAAAGAATACTGAGCTACTAGGCGTAGTAACCAACATTGGCGCAATCCAACATGCGGCTATTAGCCAGCAAGAGAAGTTTTACCTTTGGGCTGGTGTTGCCTATCAATTTGGAATGGTTGACTTCAACTCCCCTATTACCGCTCGTACGCCTATCAACTGGAGTGTTGTGTAATGGCTATAAAAGAGATCATCCACGCAGGACAAGAATACCTGTACCAAAAAGAAACCGAAGAAAAAGTGTATAAGATTGAATCTTATAACGTTAATTACGTACTGTTGCGAGCTTCTAACGGCGATATACTCGATTTAACCCCTATTGAATTTACTGAGTTGAAGCGCCAAAGAACGTTACGATTAGTCGATGCTCAAACGTTTCAAATAGCGTTGACACCTGCCGAGAAAGAAGAGATTGAGCTACTTCGTGCTTACATCGAGCCTGCAAGACATCATGAAAGTGGCAAACCTAGTGGTAAAGAAGCCATAAAAAAAGCACTAGAGCATGTTCGTATAAATCATAAAAAACTACCTGTACGAAGTGGCAAATGGATACAGAACCATATTACGCCTTTGAAGCGATTAGGTTACGACTATAGAGCGTATGTTGTAGGAAAACGCCAAGAGTACAACTGGACGCAAGACCAAATAGCGCACTTTCAGCTATTAGAGTTGGCACTAGACAAAGAATACTTTAATAACCAAAGTACAACATTTTCCCACGCATATCGAGAATACGTTGAGCTTGTACAAAGCAAAATGGGACCTGACGTAGCTCCTCGTTGTGAAAACACAATGAGAGATTATTTTAAGAACCATGTTGACAGAGACAGAAAACTCGCAAGGTATGGACAAAAATACCGTCAGGATAATTCATATTCTAACATTGGCGTATGGCAAACTGACAGTCCACTAGAGTTAGTCCAATGTGATACAAAAACGGTGTTTTTGTTTGTTCGCTCGAACGAACCAGATGAAAATACTGGTCAATACAAGCTATCTAAAATACGGCTATGTGTCTACTCAGCAGTTGATTCACAGACCAGTGCCGTCGTCGGTTGGCATGTACATAAAGGGTATGAATGTGGCAATGGAGTAATAAACCTTGTACGTCATGTAATGAGTGTACGCAATGGTAAGCTAGGAGGTGTCCCATCTGAGCTTAGATTCGATAACGGCCCTGGCTTTATTTCCGATAACTTACATCACTTTTTAACCCAAGTTCATATCGATTGGGATTTTGCAAAATGCCAACACGGTCAAGACAAACCGCATGTTGAAAGCTTCTTTAGAGTATTAACCAACTTCTTTTTGAGCAACTATCCAGGGTACATCCCGAAGGACCCCAAAACTAAAAATATTGACATGGACGCCCTTAAAAAGACCCCATTGAAAACAGAGTCCGAGTTTGAATATGAACTTGGTCGCTTTATGACTAACTATAACAATCGTGATCTTAAAGAGTTTGCATAATGAATATGACAAATACATCCCGCCCTAAATCACCAAAGGAAGCGTGGTTTGCTGCTATCAATGATGGAACGGCAGCGTTTTGTACAGATGAGTTTATATCGCCAGAACTACTTCATTGCATTGAAGAGCAATGCTCGATGAGTATTAAAAATGGTTTCATGATTGAAGGGCAAATCTTTGCAGCTGTGCCCGAAATATTTAACTCCCTTAATAAATCAATTGAAGGATCCGTTCCTGTTTCAGTTTTTTTTGATCCTTTAGATTGCAGGACTGTCACCGTTACTGCAATAAATACGGTGACTGGTGAAGAGTTTAATATGGTTACTCATAACAGAAAGTACAATCACTACCCTGAGCCATTGCCATATTCTGAAGCAGAGCCTTACAAAAAAAGTTACAGAACATTAACGCCCCACCGTTTAGAAACAGAAGGTATTGTCGCTGTTGAAGAGAAACAAAAGAAGCAATCAAAGACGCGATCTATCGCAGTAGATTTAGAGGGGGCACCTGTTGATATTGAAGCCGTGATGGAACAATCAGGTAAAAACATATCTAGAAAGCCTGGAGTTAACTCATCAATAGAAAGTCACTCAGAAACTGAAGCACTGCTTGCTGATTGGCTAGATACAACTAATGATTTTGATGAAATGGAGCGACCTGATTAATGTTTGAACAAAAACGTAATGAAGGCGAAGCACTAAATAAGTTCGCCGAAAAACCGCTTTTACGATACCCAGATTTTAATGAAGCGATAAAAACGCTAGAAATCACGTATGGAATGAGCGCAATGAATGAACGTGCTTGCTTAATTACAGGTGAACCTGGTGTCGGAAAATCAACCATTGCTAAAACAGTAAATTATCATCTAAACAAAGGATATGACCCTAAACACCCTCGTTCTGTTTATGTAAAGTTGGATAGCCCAAAAACAATAAGAGAATTTACAGAGCAGATGAGCAACGGACTAATCACTCTTCGACGCAAAGTGAGCAAGACTGAGCTAAAAGAACTATTACGTAAAGCATTCATTAACCAGGGTATTGAAGTGCTCGTCTTAGACGAAATTCAAACTTTACTTCCCGCTGCGAAAGAAAGTGCGCTAGCGAGAGACATGGCGGATGCGATTAAACATTTAATGGAAGAATTAAAACTTAGCGTATTTATGTTCGGTGTAGAAGATGCGTCTCGCCTTTATGATGCTGCTAAATATAATAAGTTTACGATAGGCCAACTTGTATCCCGATCTAACGCCACTGTTCGACTTAAAACGTTTAAAAATGACGACGTATGGATAAAAGTTCTTAAATACATGGAAAAACATACTTGTTTACCGACAGAAATATCTCTGTCAGATCCCAAAATCGCTGATCTAGTTTATGACGCAACTAAAGGAAACTTTCGAGATTTAAATAACTTAATTGGTGCTTGCCACACCTTGTATGACTTACGCAAAGTTGAGTCACTTTCGGTAAAAACGCTTGCTTTAGCCTACAACCATGAAAATTCTAAGGAAATTACGAGTAATCCATTTATTGAAGTTAATGCACAAGGCATAGGCTGGGTGGCATAAAATGCTAACATCTCAATTACTTAATGAAAGTTTAATAACTCAACTAGCGAAATATGCTCGTGGCATTGGTTCATCCTATTTTGAAGATATAGTTACTCCCAAGCAGCTAACCATGATCTCGACTAATAAATTAAATGGACTGCATGACGAGCTTTTAAATAATCTTCGCATCAAACGATTTAGCAAAGAAAAGTCAGAAATATCTCATGCACGAGTATGTCCACTTTGCATTGAAGAAAACAACGTTCACTACCAAGAATTTCAGTCTAAAGAAGTAATGGTGTGTCCTGTCCATCTATGTTTACTGGTTGATTTGTGCCCACACTGCTCTGAGTCATTAGTTTTTGATTTAAATTTATTCCGCGGAATCTGCACAAATTATCGCTGTCATAAAAAACTAGAAGCGGTTTATCCGCCAAATTGTTTTTATGAATTGTCACAACAGCAAATCAATGACTGCCTCCATGCAGGATTGTTCGAAAAGCATTTCGGTCTTGGACAATTACCTGTTAAAAAATCATACTTTATAGAGGTGTCACAACTAACATTGAGAGGCTATGAGTTATTAACACTTAAAGCTGATAATATAGAGCTTTTACAATCTGTCCGAGATCATTATTCGGCGGCGAGTATAATTCCAGGTTTTATTGAATACCTGCAAAAAACCATGTTGGGAAGCCTGACTTTACAATGGCCTTGGTGTGGTCAAGTCTTTAATAATAATGTAATTGATGACGACTTAAGATCATTAGATGGGTCGCTCTTTGTTGGTTCTAAACTATTTTGCCTTGCACTAGGTATCTCCCCTGTAGCACTTGATTTAATGTTTGATGCGGACTTAGTTAACGTCGATAACGGATGTCGCCTAAATAATAAATCCATCATTAACATAATGCCCTTTATTACTCATTTGACGTCTTTACCGCAATTACCAAATGGTGAATCTTTTGAAACGTTTTTGAAAGCAAACCCAGGTTTTCGCATAGGCTTGGATGAGCTTTTAGCTGCGTGGCTTCATGGTGATATTGATATCAGTTTTGTAAGAAGTAAGACGTTATTTAATTCAATCATTGTTGAATCAGAGTGCATCCGAAATTGGCTTTTAAAGTATTCAACAAAAGTAACTAAACAAAAATTAAACAGTAAAGAAGCTTTAAATGTGTTGAGAACGAGTAAGCGAAAATATCTATCTCTGATCGAAAACGGTACGTTGCGTGCGGTAAAATCCGAGTCGGGCTTTATCCATCGGTTTGATGATGTAGCTGCTATAAAGCATCAGCTATCGCGAAGTCCTCAACTTTCTTTTTTTAATTAAAGCAACAATAGGTGGAGAGATTACATGATTGTATATATTGATATGGATGATGTTCTGTGCAATTACAAAGTTGCTCACATAAAGGCTTTAAAACAATCACCTGACGTCCCTTACCCGCAATCACAACGTGGTTTCTTTGCCAACTTAGAGCCTATGGCAGGGGCATTATCAGCTATGGAGAAATTGTATGAATCTAGAATCTACGATCCATATATCCTGACAGCACCATCTCCGCTAAACCCTTTATGTTATACAGAGAAACGACTTTGGGTTGAACAATGGCTGGGTTACAAATATGTCGAGAGATTAATCATCAGTCCGAACAAGGGACTGTTGATTGGTGATGTGCTGATTGACGATCACACTACAGGCAATGGACAAGACCAATTTGGTGGCAGCTTAATTCATTATGGAAGCCAACGATTTCCATCTTGGGAAAGTGTGCTAAAGGAGCTGAATTTATAACTTAAAAAAGAGTTTTCCTGCCAACTAAGCTTTACTCTACCAGTTTCAGGAAATTCACCACTTATTACCCTGTGGAAAATACAGCGTAATTTTTCGCTGCCCTCATTCCTAAATATCTGTATCTATAATAGCCTTAACGAATAATAAATTTGATAAAAACTCCGAGATAATTTAGTGTTAGCAACACTGAACGACTAACTCTGATTAATTGAGAAAAATATCCCTTATCTTGTTGAATTAATTACTGAAAAATCCCAAACTCTTTGAGAAAAGACAACTCAGATATTTTGGGAATACCCTTAAAAACAATATCTTAAATTTCCCTCGAATCCTGAGTTCATTGCCATTCGACAACAAATCAAATTGGCCTAACATTTCCCACCATTTCTATTTATATCGTTTTAATTTAGTTAGATTTTCTCTTTAAACATATTGTCTTCTTAATCTATTACCGCGCTACGTGGTTGAAATAATTTAGCTTGGCTTGTTATCCGTAAAATTTAAATACCGCACGCGCTACGTGGCTGAAATAATTTAGACTGGCTTGTTATCCGTAAAATTCAAATATCGCACGCGCTACGTGGCTGAAATAATTTAGACTGGCTTGTATCCGGTAAAATTTAAATACGGCATCTTACTTATTTGGCTAGTTAGATATTTGTCGTATCTATTTCTTAGTCTTAGCTGTGTCTTATCTATGTCGTATCTTTGTATTATCTATGTCGGCTTTAAAATAATGAATCTGGTTTAATTCGTGTCGAACTTAATTAACATCTTCAGACAATGACTTTTTCCAATTTTCGATATCTTGGTCTGTGTAATTGAACTCTTTGAAATATGAAATGACTTCTTGGGAATCTTTTATAGCGACTAAACCGTTATTTAGTTTTTTCATTATCGCCTTAGACTTTTTAGTCTTAAGGCTTAATGTATGAATAAACTTCCCGCCATAATTACCGCCAACACGTTTTAAACAATCGCGATCTGTTGGATCTTCATAAAACATACAATAGTAATTAACTGCGCCGACAGCAAAAAATAGATAATCTAATCGGCGTTGACGTAACATATAAAAAAGTTGTTTACGTGTAACCGTTGCGTAAATGTTCTTAAATCCCAGTTCCTTTGCAATTGTTTCTTGGCTTGAATTTGCAGAAACGCCTATTGTGGCGACGTTTAGATCAATTTCAGAAACGTGATTTATTGGGTTTTCGGGCAATGTAAAAATAGACGACGTGGTTGACATTAATGGCTTTGAAAAATATCCCCAGTTTGCGCGTTCCTCTGTTTTAAAAGCGGCAAAAATTAAATCGACCTTTTTCCCCTTTAACCTTTTAACACTGCCTTGCCACGAACTTTCCTGAGGTACTAACGTTATGTTTTGAGACTTTGCTGCAAGTGTAATTAGTCGCCAAGAAATACCGTATGGGCCCGAAGCCAATACGTATTTATCGTGGTCATCAAAAACGGCAATCGTAACTTCACTGTCAGCATTAGCAATAACTGGTAAAGTACTTAGCAGTAATAAAAAAAGAATCGCTTTGTAAAATAACCTTTTCATCTTGCACCTGTTGATCTCTATAACAACGCTCACATCGCTGTTTACTACTAACACCTCATTTATGCCCCAAAACTTTATTTTTATTCTATCTGTTGGGTAAACCTATTATTGATAAACGATAAGTTTTAGACCGTTTAGCAACAATATTCACGTTTAAAATGACGAATTAGGTCCATTTAAAAATGCAATCTCTTGATCGGTACTTCTACGTCCCAAAATCGAATTTCTGTGTGGATAACGCCCGAAGCGATCTATTATTTCTTTGTGTTTATGTTCAAAATTAAGTGTGTTTTCAAGTCCAGGTTGGTCAAATAAGGTCACCGCTACCTTATGAATGCTTGGTGATTCGCTGTGCATAAACGGCATATATAAAAACGACTTTTGAGGGATACTCATAGCTACATCCAAGCGGTGTGCAATTGCTTCTTGAGCTAAAACTAATGCTAAAGGATCTGATTCAAACGCCCTTTTATCATCCCTATATATATTACGTGCAAATTGGTCTAATACGATTATTTCGGCTAAACGACCCAAAGGTTCAGTACGCCACATATAAAGTTCGCCCAGTTTTGCTGCCGATAAAGTATCATCAAAACGCGTTGTAATGACTCGGTCTAACTCATCACTTTTAGAAAAGTGCTGGGCTGGTGTTAACTCGTCAAACCAAAACGCTATTACATTTTGCCAATTCATTGCTATCTTCCTTTGCAATACATCATTCAAAATCTTTTTATGCCCAATGTTTTATCAAGGTGTCTGTTATTAAACAATAGTTTAAATATCTGAATATACCTATTTTGAGTTCAAGAAAAGAATCTAATTAATTAGATTTAACATAAAACACAGGTTTCGTTTGAAATAATAACGTTGCTAGGCAATTTTGAGTGGGTTTATTAGATGGCCAATTCGCAGTATTAGTCTCGTCATGGCGTGACTAAGATGAGGTAACCCGTTGATTAATTAGCAATGTAGGACACTGTTACTAACCAACGAGTTGTCGTTAGGCAAATACAAATTAGAGGAATTAGTTTATAGATTGATAAATTGCTTTCATAGTTTCAATTGGGTTTGAAGATTGCGTAATCGCTCGACCAATAACTAAGTAGTCAGATCCTGCAGCAACCGCTTTTTGCGGTGTCATGATCCTTTTTTGATCATCAACTGACGCATCCGCAGTTCGAATACCTGGTGTTACCAATTTAAAGTTTGCGCCATAGTTTTGTTTTAACATCTGCGCTTCTTGGGCTGAACATACTACTCCGTCTAGTTCATATTTGTGTGCTAGACCGGCTAAAAAGTTAACTTGTTCACGAGGTGTGCGCGTTATACCTAACTCTATTAAATCATCGTCAGACATACTTGTTAATACCGTAACTGCAATTAGTAAAGGCGCGTCATTACCAAACGGTTGCAGTATGGTTTTGGCTGCATCCATCATTTTACCACCGCCACTAGCATGTACATTTACCATCCACACGCCAAGGTCTGCCGCTGCTTTTACGGCTTTTGCAACTGTGTTTGGTATATCATGGAATTTTAGATCGAGAAAAACGTCAAAACCTTTGTTCTGAATTTCGGTGACAAAGGTTGGTCCAAAGTGAGTAAACATTTCTTTGCCAATTTTCAAACGACATAAACTTGGGTCAAGTCTGTCGACCAGATCAGTCGTTTCTTTTTTATTGTCAAAATCCAATGCTACTACGATGTTTTTGTTATTCACGGAAATGTCTCTCTAACTTTTATATGCCGTCTAATCCGGCCAATGGTTTTATTGTTTGCCAATTATTGCATGCTGGACAACGCCAGCTGAAATGATTTGTGGTAAACCCACAGCTATTACATTCATAAAGTGGCTTTAATTCAATGTAACGTGTAATTAGGGATTGCAGTTGTTTAAAATGAGGATCGGACATAAAAAATTCTTTTTCAAGTTCAATCAACTTTGCAAAACCGCGAACACTTGGCTGGTCCTGCAAATGCTCAATGATATAACTGCGCCCCGCCTCAATGCCCCTCTCTTTTACAATATAGTCAGTCATCTGACTATGAGCTGTAACACTTTTAATGTTTTTTTCTTTTATTAGCCAAAATAACCAAGCTGTTTGTTCGAACTCATCGACAAAACATTCAGGCGCAATATTAAATAACGCCGGTGCAAAACTCGGTTCTTGGTCAAGAATCGTAACAACTAATTCTCTCGATTTTTGTTTGTTATTTACGATTAGGTACAATTTAGATAAGGCCAATAAACTTCTAACTGATTTTCGGTTTACCTTTAATGCCCGTTTATACGCTTGTTTTTTAGATTTGTAGTTATCGTGTGCATCGCCAATTTCACAATAAAAATGACTTACGAGTTGACGACAGTTTTCAGACAATAATTGAGCATCGGCCGCTAGATAGGACTCTACGCCCGCTTGCCATTCACGAGTTTGCTCAAATATATGGAGTAGTCCAAGTAATGCCTCTGAAGCGTGTTGCGATGTTAATAAAGGCGTAAGAGTGTTTTGAGCTCGTTCTAACATGCCCGCTGACAGAAAATCCTGCGCTAATTCAAGTTGAATTTCTTCTAACTCATATTGAGGAATTGTGATCTGATCGGTTTTAACTAAACCTTCATGGATCGCGATAGCTTTGTCGATTTCGCCTTTTTTGCGAAACAGCTTTGCTAACGTTAAATAATTGTCGATATTTGAAGGCGTGTCGTCAAAATATTGGATAAGCCTGTCAAAGGCCTGTTCTTGATCTTCATTAAGTAATAACGACACACTCGAATTGATCGCATTATTAATGGTTAATTGCTGTTCTAACAATTCTTTTTTTGCGCTGTGTTTACCCATAACCCAGCCATAAATGACTGCAGCAGGTAATAGCAAAAATAGTAATTCAAGCATTCTTTCGTGTAATCAACTTTTTAATAGCAGATATCACAAGCATAACAAATACGCCCAGCATAAATGTTAGGAATAATAAAACAGCTAGAGGCAGTTGTACCTTCACAACAAGTAGATTCAAATCGACCAATTGATGGTTTTCACTGCCTAATGCCAACGCGAATATGACTAGAATGAAAAATATAGCGTAACTAAGTAATTTCAAAAACTTAACCCCTGCAATTTAGGGGTACAAGGCTATTGTAAGTCTTTCATCGAGTCAATACGGAACTACTTAAAATCGACTCTTTCGCGTAATTCTTTGCCAGGTTTAAAGTGTGGGACATATTTTGCCTCCAACTCAACCGAGTCACCCGTCTTAGGATTACGTCCTGTACGCGGCGCACGATAATGCAAAGAAAAGCTACCAAACCCACGTATTTCAATACGATCACCAGTTGATAGACATTCGGCCATGTTATCTATAATGCTCTTAACTGCAGTTTCCACTTCCTTTACAGGTACATGTGGATGTTGTTCAGATAATGTTTCTATTAATTCAGACTTTGTCATTTTCTCACCTAATATCGAGACAAAAAATAAGGGAGCGTTATGCTCCCCTATATTTATAGCTCATTTAAAATCAAATGCTTAGTCTTTTTGTGCATTTTTAAATGCAGCAGCCATCGCATTTTCAAATTCAGGCGCTTGATTTTGTAAGTTATCTAACGCAGCTTTCTCTTCTGCTTCGTCGATAGCCTTGATAGATAGGCTTATCACGCGATTCTTACGGTCAACACCAACGAACTTAGCTTCTAACTCAGAACCAGCAGTTAATACTGTTGTAGCATCTTCTACACGTTCACGAGAAAGTTCAGATACACGGATGTAACCTTCAACTTCGTTACCTAGGTCAACAGTAGCACCTTTAGCGTCAACGTCTTTTACAAGACCTTTAACCATAGTACCTTTTTTGTGAGCTTCTAAGTATTCGCTAAACGGATCAGAATCCATTTGTTTAACGCCTAGAGAGATACGCTCGCGCTCTGGGTCAACTTGTAATACAACAGCTTCGATTTCGTCGCCTTTCTTGAAGTCACGTACTGCGTCTTCACCAGAAACATTCCAAGAAATGTCAGAAAGGTGTACAAGACCATCAATACCGCCGTCAAGACCGATGAAGATACCAAAGTCAGTGATTGACTTGATGTTACCAGCAACACGGTCGCCTTTGTTATGAGTCTTAGCAAATACTTCCCATGGGTTGTCTTTACATTGTTTAAGACCAAGAGAAATACGACGACGTTCTTCGTCGATTTCAAGAACCATAACTTCAACTTCGTCGCCAAGATTAACAACTTTAGAAGGATGGATGTTCTTGTTAGTCCAATCCATTTCAGAAACGTGTACAAGACCTTCAATACCGTCTTCGATTTCAACGAAACAACCGTAGTCAGTAAGGTTAGTAACACGGCCTTTAAGACGTGAACTTTCAGGGTAACGACCAGCAATGTCGCCCCAAGGATCTGAACCAAGTTGCTTAAGACCTAGAGAAACACGGTTTTTCTCTTTGTCGAATTTAAGAACTTTAACGTCTATTTCATCACCAACTGCAACGATTTCACTTGGGTGCTTAACACGTTTCCAAGCCATATCTGTGATGTGAAGTAGTCCGTCTAGGCCACCAAGGTCAACGAACGCTCCGTAATCGGTAAGGTTCTTAACGATACCTTTAACTTCTGAACCTTCTTCAAGGTTAGCAAGAAGCTCTTCACGTTCTGCAGAGTTTTCAGTTTCGATAACTGCGCGACGTGAGACAACAACGTTGTTACGTTTTTGGTCAAGTTTGATTACTTTAAAATCTAACTCTTTGCCTTCTAAGTGAGACGTGTCACGGATAGGACGTACGTCTACTAAAGAACCTGGTAAGAATGCTCGGATGCCTTCAACTTCAACAGTGAAACCGCCTTTAACTTTACCAGAGATAACACCTTTAACGATTTCTTGTTCTTCACAAGCTTTCTCAAGGCGTACCCAAGACTCGTAACGTTTCGCTTTTTCACGAGATAGAATTGTTTCACCAAATCCGTCTTCGATTGAATCTAGTGCTACGTCAACTTCATCACCAACTGCTACTTCTAATTCACCAGCGTGGTTTTTAAATTGAGCCGCAGGAATAGCAGATTCTGATTTTAAGCCAGCGTCTACGATTACAAGGTCACGATCGATAGAGATAATAGTACCTTTAACGATTGAACCAGGGCGTGTTTCGATAGCCTGAAGGCTTTCTTCAAATAACTGAGCAAAATTTTCTGTCATGATTTATCTTCATTATTGCCAAAGAGGCGTTCCAGCGACTATGGGTTGATTTTTAACTTGTTACATCCATGCTAACAAGGCTTTTAAGTTTGTTAATAAACCCTTTTAAAATAAAAAGGTTGCCTAACTACGAATAAATTTTTCTTCAACCACTTTAATAAGCAATTGATAGACTTCTTCTGCCGATAACGTAGTCGAATCAATTTCGATAGAATCCTCTGCAGGCACCATTGGTGCTACACTTCGGTTCATATCTCGGTCGTCTCGAGCTTGTATCTCGGTTAAAAGGTCGCCGATTTTAACATCGTGGCCCTTTCCTTTCAACTCTATATAGCGTCGATTTGCACGTTCTTCCGCACTTGCAGTAAGAAAAACCTTAATTGCAGCGTCTGGGAATACAACTGTCCCCATGTCTCGACCGTCTGCGATTAAACCCGGTTTTTGTCTAAAGGCGCGTTGACGACGCAATAATGCTTCGCGCACACGAGGTAAAGCTGCAATTTTAGAGGCAACTCCACCGACTTCTTCATTTCGGATCGAATGTGTTACTTCTTCACCTTCAAGCACAATTTTAGTTCCAGCTTCGCTAGATAAAAACTGCACATCAAGATGAGCCGCGAGTGGGATCAAACTTTCTTCGTCACTCGGTAGTATGTTGTGATGCATTGACGCTAAGGCCAATACGCGATAGATAGCACCGCTATCAAGGATTTCCCATCCTAATTTTTCCGCTAACAGACGACATACCGTGCCTTTGCCTGCTCCACTTGGACCATCAATAGTGATGACCGGAATAGAATGCGCCATAGTTACTCCACGAAGTGAATTTCGGGCGGCATTATACGCGATTGGCTACAAATTAAAATTAAATTAGAAAGTTATTTTTCATATAAAAAATGTAACCGAGTGAATTAGAGTTAAATCACTCGGCTATAAGGTAGGTTTTTTTGCTAAAATTAGCAGACTAATGCATTAAATCTATCGAAATAGTCCGGGAAGGTTTTACTCGTTACTTTTGGATCATTAATCGTTACTGATGCTTGATCAAAACATAACAACGAGAAACACATGGCAATTCGATGATCGTTATAAGTGTCTATTGCTGCGTGTTTAATTGGCGCTGGTGTAACGATAATATAGTCATGCCCTTCTTCAACAATCGCACCCGCTTTTTTAAGTTCAGTTGCCATCGCAAATAAACGGTCGGTTTCTTTAACTCGCCAATTGTAAATATTACGAATGGCTGTTGTACCCTCTGCAAATAATGCAGTAGTAGCAATCGTCATTGCGGCATCTGGAATATGATTCATATCCATATCAACTGCGGTTAGTTTACCGTTGGATGACACAGAAATATGGTCATCAAAATAGGTAATATCTGCACCCATTTTTGCAAGAACGTCCGCAAATTGGATGTCGCCTTGAACACTATTTTTACCGACACCATACACATTTACCGGACCGCCGCTAATTGCGCCAGCAGCTAAGAAATAAGATGCTGAACTTGCATCGCCTTCAACCATAAAGTCGCCAGGAGATTGATATTGAGCATCAGCATTTACCACAAAGCTTTGGTAATTATTGTTTTCTACCTCAACCCCAAATTGACGAATAATATCGATAGTTAAATCTATATAAGGTTTTGAAACCAAATCACCAATCACTTTAACCGTTATGGTTTTGTGAATTAATGGGGCTGCCATTAACAACGCCGATAAAAATTGACTTGAAACACTGCCGTCAATTTCAACAACGGTGTCGTCAGTGATCACTGCAGGCTCAATTTTAAGCGGTGGATAATTTTCGTTACCCAAGTAGGTTATTGTTGCGCCAAGTGGGCGTATTGCGTCTACCAGGTGCCCAATTGGACGTTCTGACATGCGTTCTTCGCCGGTTAATTCCGTTGTGATATTTGCAAATGCTAATACCGCCGCAAGAGGACGCATTGCCGTTCCTGCATTACCTAAAAACAATGCTTGTTGAGGCTGTTTAAATTGACCATTACAACCATGCACAACACACGTCGTTTTATCTGCTGACAAGGTGGTTTTAACGCCTAATAACTCAAGCGCATTTAACATGTGTCTAATGTCATCACTGTCGAGCAAATTGGTGATGGTTGTATCACCGTCACATAACGCCGCTAATAATAACGCACGATTTGACAGACTTTTAGATCCCGGAACCGTTACGTCCCCTTTAAAACCAGAAATGTGAGGTAGCGTTAATGATTCTTGATTAGCCATGTGTACGTTCGAACTCCTGCATAAACTCAGTTAACGCTTTAACACCTTCAATAGGCATGGCGTTGTAGATACTTGCTCGCATACCGCCAACAATTCGATGTCCTTTCAGTGCAACCAGTCCTTGATTTTCAGCTTGCGCCAAAAATGTACTGTCTAATTCGCTGTTCGCCAAGAAAAACGGAACATTCATACGAGAGCGATTGGCACTTGCAATGTTATTACTATAAAAACTGGAGTTGTCGATCGTTTGATATAACAAGTCAGCTTTTTTCTTATTTAATACTTCCTGTGCCGCAACACCGCCACTTTCTAATAACCAATCAAATACTAACTTAGCTAGATAAATCGCATAAGTTGGTGGCGTATTAAACATACTGTCTTTTTCATGGGTTAATTTATAGTTAAATACAGAAGGCACGGTTTCCTGCGAACGTGCTAACAACTCTTTTTTAACAACAACTAAGCTTAGCCCTGACGGACCTATGTTTTTCTGGGCGCCAGCATAAATTAAGTCAAATTTACTGCTATCGATTTCACGGGAAAAAATGGTGCTCGACATATCGGCAACGACAGGCACATCAAATGAAGGCTGTTCAAATATTTCAATGCCATCGACTGTTTCATTCGGGCAGTAATGAACATAAGCGCTGTCCTGCGAAACCTGCCAATCAGACATCGAAATAACTTGTTTTTTACCACCAACAATTTCCACCGTATTTTGTTCTGTAACGGCACCAAACTTTTTGGCTTCTTCAACGGCGGCCTGGGACCATGACCCAGTTGTGACATAATTGGCCTGGCCACTATTTAGCAAATTAAGCGGAACCGCAGAAAACTGACCGCGACCGCCACCGTGCATAAATAACACAGTATATTCATCGCTGAGCCCTAATAATTGCTTTATCGAGGCTATTGCCGAGTCATAAACAGCAATGAACTCTTTACTTCTGTGGCTGAGTTCCATTACAGAACAACCTGTGTTATTCCAATTAACAAACTCACTCTGAGCTTTATTCATCACGGCCTCGGGCAATTTTGCAGGGCCCGCACAGAAGTTATAAACTGTCATTCATTTTCTCGTTAGTTACAGTAAAGCTAATTTTATCGAACAATTACTCTAACGTTATTTGAATTGCGTCTCAATTGATTATTTTGCAATTAATTAATTAATTTATGACAACAACAAAATTTGTTTGTTAAATAATCTAAATAGCCAGTCGTACAAGGCTTACCAACATCCTCTATGATAAATATCCTATTGAATTTTAGTATTTTACTGCCCATTTAAGTCATACAACCATATGGAAACATTTATGGAAATATTTAAGGCAATTGGAATTACCAATGAACTTATTCAATATTTCATTACTGGTTTACTATTTTTTATGGGAGCTATGGTGATGTATAAAATGGTTCTTTGGGGTAAGAAAATGCCTAGAGGCGCGTTTCTATTTTTAGCGTTATTTCCACTTATAACAATTTTTCCTATTCCACCTCCCATATTTAAAACATGTTAAAAAAGCAAAACAGGAACAACCTAAAAAAAATGAGGATAGTGGCGATCCACCTGACGAGGACCTAGCATAATCATAAGAAAATGGCCGACACTAATCCCAAGGATGTTGCTTAAAATATTCAGCTAGAAAATCGATTAGTGCACGCACTGTCGGTGACAAAAACTTTCGAGAAGAATACAAAGCGTAAATATTCATATCATTCGTATTCCAATTAGGCAGTACACGAACCAAACTGCCATTTTCAATAGCGGCATTTGCCATATAAGTTGGTTGCATGCTAATTCCGGCGCCACATTGAGCTGCTTTTAATAACGTGGTTGCTTCATTAGCCGTTAACTGACAATTAACGCTAATGGCTTTATGTTCGTTTTCATTCCAAAGGTGCCAAATGTGTTTTTCAAAATTGGTATAGCTAAGGCAACGATGTTGACTTAAATCATCCGGTGCCGTGATTGCAGGCATAGAATCCAGGTAAGCTTGACTTGCCACTAAAACGGAATGACACACCGCCAATGGTTTTCCAATCAACGACGGATCTGGATTTGACGCAATTCGAATTGCTAAATCAATTCTGCTATCGACTAAATCAATTGCAGTATCTTGCAGGTCTATGTCGATAGAGACTTTCGGGTGACGTGTCATAAATTGTTGTATTGCAACCATGAGCTGCGCATGACTAAACGACATACTACACGCGAGTCGGATCCGACCGGAAAGTTGCTCAGTTGACTTTATCTCACTGATAAATTGGTCTGCTGTAGTCAGCCACTGCTCAATATCATTTAGGCATTTTTCTCCTTGCGTTGTCAGTGTCACTTTTCTAGTCGTCCTATGTAATAAACGAACTTCGAGCCAACTTTCCATCACTTCGATGTAACGCGTTACCATTGGGCGTGACATCTCCAAACGCTCCGAGGTCGCGGTAAAGCTACCTGTGCGGGCTATATCAATAAATACTTGTGCCGCTTTAACCCGATCCATACTAAACCCCGATTTCTAACAGACCAACCCACATATGTTCGATTTAAGAAACAATGTTGAACATTATTGTACATATATCATTGCAAATCAATTCTCTATTATTGCCCAACTTTCAAAATACAGTTAAACAAAACCCAAAAAATAGGAAATAAAATGAAAATAAATATACTCAAAGGTTTCTATTTATTAGCAACATTGACAGTAACATTAATGAGCTTTTCAAGTACCGCCGATAATAAAAGTGCGCTGAGTTTAAAAGTATATAACTCGGATAAAAACAGCTTTCATGTAAATTCAACATTAGTTTATGGTGAAACAGAGGCCGTATTGATAGACACAGGTTTCACAAGAGCTGATGCACTTCGTATTGCAGCAAACGTTTTAGATTCAGGAAAAAAATTAACAACGATTTTTATTAGCCAAGCTGATCCTGATTTTTACTTTGGTATTGAAACCTTGCGACAAATATTCCCTGACGTAAATGTGATCACGACACCCGCAGTACGCAAGGCAATTAGTATAAAAATGGGAGGCAAATTGGCCTACTGGGGTCCAAAAATGGGCGTGAATGCCCCTAAAAATGTACTACTACCTGACGTATATAGTCCAAATAGCTTTACCGTAGACGGTTACAAAATCGAAGTTAAGGGAACAGAAGGCGTTTTGGCTAACCGCCCTTTTGTTTGGATCCCATCAATTAAAGCAATAGTAGGTAATATCGCAGTGTTTGGTGATTTACATGTTTGGACCGCAGATACACAATCATCTGAATCGTTAGCAGCGTGGCAACATCAACTGCAAGAAATGAAGGAATTGTCACCAAAGGTTGTCGTTCCAGGTCATATGAAAAAAGGAACTCAACTTAATGTTCAACTAATTGACTATACCGCAACTTACTTAACTGACTTTATTGATGCTAAGCGCAAGAGTATAAACGCACAGGCATTAATAGACATAATGACCACAAGATATCCAGATGCCGAATTAAACCTTGCTTTAGCGATTGGCGCTAAAGTGCATATGGGCGAGATGAAATGGTAATGTATTCTAATTAACAGGGATACAGGCATAAAAAAAGGTCCATTAGGACCTTTTTTTATTCTATATTTACAGTTAAAGACTGCGACTTATTCGCCCTGTTCAGGCGCTTCGTCATCTTCACTTGATTCAGCTTGTATGTCATTTGTTACTTCAGCGCTTTCGCCTTCAATAACATCCTGACCCTCGACAACTTCGCCGTCGATAAACTCGCCTTCAAGCGTTTCATCTTCTTCAATCTCTTCGACTTTAGCCAGACCGACAACCAATTCACCTTCAATTGTTCTTATCAAACGAACACCTTGAGTGTTACGTCCAACAACAGATACTTCGTGAACCCGTGTTCTTACTAACGTACCTTTATTTGAGATGATCATGATTTCGTCAGTTTCAGCAACTTGACAAGCGCCAACCACTAAACCATTACGTTCACTCACTTTAATCGAAACAACACCCTGTGTTGCTCGACTCTTAGCTGGGTAGTCAATTTGCGGCGTACGTTTACCAAAACCGTTTTCAGTGATCGTTAGGATATTGTCTTCTTCGTTAGGCACGATTAGTGATACCACTTTCGCGTCTTCAGTCAATTTAATTCCACGAACACCTGTCGCAGTACGTCCCATTGCACGAACTTGCCCTTCATCAAAACGAACAACTTTACCGTTTTGTGAGAACAACATGATTTCGTTTTGGCCATTTGTTATTGACGCACCAATGAGTTTGTCACCATCATTCAAGTTCACAGCGATAATACCGCTAGAACGAGGACGAGAATATTCGGTCAATGCTGTTTTCTTAACGGTACCGTTTGCCGTTGCCATAAATACAAACTTATCTTGTTCGAATTCTTTGACCGGCAATATTGTTGTTATCTTTTCGTCACTTTCTAGAGGTAACAAGTTAATAATTGGACGCCCACGTGATTGACGTGACGCTAATGGTAATTGGTATACCTTCAACCAATATAAACGACCACGGTCAGAGAAACATAAGATTGTGTCATGGGTATTGGCAACTAATAGTTTTTCAATGAAATCTTCATCTTTCATCTTAGTCGCAGACTTACCACGACCACCACGGCGTTGAGCCTGATAGTCAGTAAGTGGCTGATATTTGCAATAACCTTCATGAGAAAGCGTTACAACAACGTCTTCTTCATTGATTAAATCTTCAAGGTTGATATCGTGTGACGCCTCACGGATTTCCGTTTTACGTTCATCACCATAAGTATCGCGAATTAATTCTATCTCTTCACGAATAACTTCCATCAAACGCTCAGGTGAACCTAAGATCTCTAACAATTCAGCAATTAGGTCTAAAATTTCACGATATTCATCTAAGATCTTTTCGTGTTCTAGACCGGTTAATTTATGTAAACGTAATTCCAATATCGCTTGAGCTTGTTGCTCAGTCATATGGTATAAACCATCGCGAATACCGTATTCATCTTCTAGCCATTCAGGGCGAGCAGCGTCATCGCCTGCACGTTCTAACATGGCAGCAACACCACCTAGCGGCCACCCTTTAGCAGTAAGCTTTATTTTTGCTTCAGCTGGCGTTGGAGAGGTTTTAATTGTCTCGATGATTTCGTCAATATTTGCCAATGCTATTGCAAGAGCTTCTAATATATGGGCACGGTCACGTGCTTTACGTAAATCAAATACCGTACGACGCGTAACAACTTCGCGGCGGTGAGATAAAAATGCTTCAAGCATTTCTTTAAGTTTGAATATTTTTGGCTGTCCGTGATCCAGTGCAACCATATTGATACCAAATACGGTTTGCATTTGAGTCAATGCAAACAAGTGATTTAAAATCACCTCAGTTGGTTCACCACGTTTCAATTCGATAACAATACGCATCCCGTCTTTATCAGACTCATCGCGCAGTGCCGTTATTCCTTCAACCTTTTTATCTTTTACCAGCTCTGCAATTTTTTCAATCAGCTTAGCTTTGTTAACTTGATAAGGGATTTCGGTAACGATAATCGTATCTTTACCCGTTTTTTCATCCGTTTCAATTTCTGTATTTGCTCGGATATAAACCTTACCACGACCAGTACGGTACGCTTCTTCAATCCCTTTACGGCCATTGATAATCGCGCCCGTTGGAAAATCAGGACCCGGAATATGTTCCATCAACTCAGGAAGTTCCATATCAGGATTAAAAGATAAGGCTAAAACCGCACTAACAACTTCACGTAGAGAATGTGGCGGTATATTGGTTGCCATACCTACAGCGATACCAGAAGAACCATTAATGAGGAGATTTGGTACTTTTGTCGGTAAAACAGCAGGAATAAATTCAGTCCCATCGTAGTTAGGAACAAAATCGACTGTTTCTTTTTCTAAGTCAGCGAGGAGTTCATGGGCAAGCTTGTCCATTCTCACTTCGGTGTAACGCATTGCGGCTGCGGAGTCGCCGTCAACAGAACCAAAGTTACCTTGGCCGTCTACTAATGTATAACGTAAAGAAAATGGTTGCGCCATACGAACAATGGTATCGTAAACAGCTGAGTCACCATGTGGGTGATATTTACCAATTACGTCGCCCACGACACGGGCAGACTTCTTATATGGTTTATTCCAGTCATTTTTAAGTTCATTCATCGCAAATAAAACACGGCGGTGAACCGGTTTTAAACCATCACGAACATCGGGTAAAGCACGTCCTACGATTACACTCATCGCGTAATCAAGGTAACTTGTCTTTAGCTCTTCTTCGATATTAATGGGGCTAATGTTTTTGGCGAGTTCAGTCATAAACGAAAATTTCCCTGCAACTATTTAAATAGAAGTTTTTATTGTTTTTAATTAACGCGGGATTGTAACACATTCGTGTATTCGTGCTAGTGAAAATTACGTTATAAATAGTGGGGGGCTAGTGTTGTTGTCGTTAAAATCGCCTTGAGGCCATTTTGACGCGTTATTTGCTGTTTATTTAATCGATTGTTGAAATCTAGAATTCTTTTTCACCACAATATCGAGTACCCTACTCTGCGTTAATTATCTTAAAGGAACTTACATGTCGTTAGAAAACACCACAAATGTTGATCAACATGAAATTGAAAAGTTTAACTCAATCGCAAGTACATGGTGGGACCTAGAAGGTGATTTCAAACCTCTGCACATTATTAACCCTGCGCGGCTTGCCTATATACAGGAACAAACAAGCGGTTTAGCGAATAAGTCTATCCTTGATATTGGTTGCGGCGGCGGCATCTTGACTGAAAGTATGGCAAAACTGGCCGGCGACGTCGTGGGGATCGATATGGCGAGCGATTCATTACAAGTGGCTCAACTACACGCCTTAGAAACTAAGGTAACTAATGTCCGATACGAGCAAGTGCAAGCAGAACAATATTGCGCTGATAATAAGCAACAGTTTGACGTTGTCACGTGTATGGAAATGTTGGAACACGTACCAGATCCGGCAGCTATTATTGAAGCCGCGGCGATGGCCTGTAAACCTGGTGGTTCTGTTTTCTTTTCAACGTTAAATAAAACATACAAATCTTACGCTCTAGCGATAGTTGCAGCAGAAAAGCTATTAAAGATAGTGCCAAATGGAACGCATGATTACGACAAGTTTATGAAACCGTCTCAAATCATCCGTTGCGCCTCTAATTTTGATCTTAATGTAAAACATAGCATTGGCATTAATTACAACCCAATCTATAGCTCAGCCAGTTTAACGCCAAAACTTGATGTTAATTATGTGCTGCATTTTAAAAAATTGGTTTAAACGGTGACAAACCCAACGGTGACGCTGGCATCATAAAATTTACAAAAAGTGAAGTAATAATTTGGTAATTTAAATGGATTTTTCAGATAAAATTCATATAAAAAAATAGTTAAAAATTACGTTCAATTATGGATATTTTTAGTTATGTTTACACCTGTTGCTCATACTGTAAGGAGACACTTACAAGGACCCATGGTTGGTTATTTTGTAGTCATATAGATGAATATTTTAAACTTGCAATCATCTCCTCTACACTCTATCTTGTGCTATCGAATTTAAACAGACACTATATGATGTGTTTTTAGCCAAATTAGCTAATTATTATCCAGTCTGATTTAAAATTGCATCTAAATGCGATACACAAAATAATAATATATAAAAACAAAGGACAAACTGGCCCAATGAACAGCACCCTTTCTGTAACCAAACGTGACGGTGTAAAAGAACCTTTAGACCTAGATAAAATCCATAGAGTGATTACCTGGGCAGCAAAAGGTTTAGACAACGTTTCGGTATCTGAAGTAGAAATTCGTTCTCACATCCAATTTTACGATGGCATAAAAACAGAAGATATCCATGAAACCATCATAAAAGCGTCAGCGGATCTTATTGCAGAAGACACTCCAGACTATCAATATATGTCTGCACGTTTAGCGGTCTTCCATTTACGTAAAAAAGCGTATGGCCAATTTGAACCACCACGTTTGTTTGATCATGTTAAACATTTAGTTGCTAATGGCCGTTATGACGAACATTTATTAGCTGATTATACAGAAGCCGAATTTGACGCTATGGATAAGTTTCTTGTCCATGACCGTGACCTAGATTTTAGTTACGCAGCCGTTAAACAGTTAGAAGGTAAGTACTTAGTACAAAACCGCGTAACAGGCCAAATTTACGAAAGTGCCCAGTTTTTATATATTTTAGTCGCCGCGTGTTTATTTGCTAAATACGACAGCGCGACTCGCTTAGACTACGTAAAACGTTTTTATGATGCGACGTCGCAATTTAAAATTTCGTTACCAACACCAATAATGTCTGGTGTTCGTACGCCAACCCGCCAGTTTAGTTCGTGTGTGTTAATCGAAACGGGTGATAACCTAGATTCAATTAATGCAACAACATCTGCCATTGTTAAATATGTTTCGCAACGTGCAGGTATCGGTATCAATGCCGGTCGTATTCGCGCTTTAGGTAGCCCGATTAGAAATGGTGAAGCATTCCATACAGGTTGTATTCCATTTTATAAACACTTTCAAACAGCCGTAAAAAGTTGTTCACAAGGTGGTGTGCGAGGTGGTGCTGCTACCCTATTCTACCCGCTATGGCATTTAGAAGTTGAAACACTCCTTGTACTTAAAAATAACCGTGGTGTTGAAGAAAACCGAGTAAGACATTTAGATTACGGCGTGCAATTTAACCGCTTGATGTATCAACGATTAATACAAGACGGTTTTATTACTTTATTTAGCCCGTCAGATGTTCCTGGTTTGTACGACTCGTTCTTCCAAGACCAAGATGAATTCGAACGTTTATATGTTCAATACGAACAAGACGATTCCATTCGCAAAAAACGCATTAAAGCCATTGAGTTGTTTAGCTTGTTCTTAAACGAACGTGCTAGTACAGGTCGTATCTATTTACAAAACGTTGACCATTGTAATACTCATAGTCCGTTTAATCCTAAATACGCGCCGGTTCGTCAAAGTAACTTGTGTCTTGAAATTGCCCTTCCGACAAAACCACTTCAGCATGTAAATGACGAAGAAGGTGAAATTGCCCTCTGTACATTGTCGGCATTTAACTTAGGCGCAATTGAATCATTAGACGAATTGGATGAGTTGGCTGAATTAGCTGTTCGTGCATTAGACAGTTTATTAGATTATCAAGACTACCCAGTTCCAGCCGCTTTTAATGCCACTATGGGTCGTCGTACGTTGGGTGTTGGTGTTATTAACTTTGCATATTATCTTGCAAAAAATGGCGCAAAATACTCGGACGGGTCTGGAAACAACCTGATCCACAGAACTTTTGAAGCAATTCAGTTTTATTTGTTAAAAGCCTCTAATACGTTGGCTAAAGAACAAGGTGCCTGTCCGAAGTTTAACGAAACGACATATTCTCAAGGTATTTTACCAATCGATACCTATAAAAAGGCGGTTGACGGATTCTGTCAGGAGCCTTTGCATTTAGATTGGGAAACCCTAAGAAAAGATATTGTTGAGCACGGCTTACGTAATTCAACATTGTCGGCACTTATGCCGTCAGAAACATCGTCACAAATTTCTAATGCGACGAACGGCATTGAACCTCCTCGTGGTTTGATATCAGTTAAAGCGAGTAAAGACGGCGTGTTAAAGCAGGTTGTTCCTGAAATTGGGCGATTAAAAGATCAATACGAATTGTTGTGGAATATTTCAAGTAACGAAGGTTATCTGCAATTATGTGGGATCATGCAAAAATTTGTCGACCAGACAATTTCTGCCAATACAAATTACGATCCTACAGACTTTAATGATCACAAAGTACCAATGCAGCAGTTGTTAAAAGATTTATTAACAGCTTATAAATATGGCTTAAAGACTTTGTATTACCATAATACGCGGGATCAAGCAGGCACCTCTACCGACAGTAAGTCTGGTAAAAAGGTCACCGCACCAACCACAGTTGTTATCGAAGACGATGAAGACTGTGAAGGCGGCGCTTGTAAAATTTAGTCATATTATTATGCCCAAACCTATGTTTGGGCAATTCCAAATTAGATTACAGAGTTTAATAAAATGCGATATACCACGTTTAATCAAAATGAAGTTAACCCGCTTAAAGAACCTATGTTTTTTGGCGAAGCCGTTAACGTTGCTCGTTACGACCAACAACGTCACGCTATTTTCGAGAAACTAATTGAAAAGCAACTGTCCTTTTTCTGGCGACCAGAAGAGATCGATGTAAGTCGCGACCGAGCTGACTTCCAAAGCATGACGGATAGTGAAAAGCACATATTCATTTCAAATTTAAAATATCAAACGTTATTAGATTCTATTCAAGGCCGTAGCCCGAACATCGCTCTGTTGCCAATCACATCACTTCCTGAATTGGAAACATGGATCGAAACTTGGTCGTTCAGTGAAACCATTCACTCCCGCTCGTACACTCATATCGTTAGAAATTTATTTAGTGACCCGAGCGAAGTTTTTGACGACATAGTCAAGAACGAAGAGATCCTGAAGCGCGCAGCAGACATTTCTAAATATTACGATGATCTAATTTTCTATACTCAGATATTTCAAACTCTCGGTGAAGGTGAACATGTCATCGACGGTGAACGCTACGTAGTTAACCTTCGTGTTTTAAAGAAAAAATTGTATCTTGCCGTAAACTCTATTAATGCATTAGAAGCGATTCGCTTTTACGTCAGCTTTGCTTGTACGTTTGCTTTTGCTGAGCGCGAATTAATGGAAGGTAACTCTAAGATCATTCGTCTTATTGCCCGTGATGAAAACCTGCATTTAACCTCAACGCAACACATTATTAATTTGTGGGCTGATGGTCAGGATGATCCAGAAATGCAAGAGATCAGCATGGAGTGTTTCCAAGAAGCAAAAGAAATTTTTGCCAATGCAGTTGAGCAAGAAAAAGAATGGGCTAAATACCTATTTAAAGATGGCTCTATGATTGGCTTAAATGAAGAAATATTGTGTCAATATGTTGAATATATCGCTAATCACCGCTTATCTGCGATTGGTATTCCAGCGATGTATGACGTTAAAAGTAATCCGCTACCATGGATGAACAAATATTTAGAATCTGACAACGTTCAAGTTGCACCACAAGAAGCTGAGATCAGTTCTTATCTTGTTGGTCAAATTGACTCAGAAGTTGATGCGTCTGAATTTGACGGTTTTGAACTGTAATTTTAGTCAGTTCCCTACTTTAACGATTCATGTCTAAAATACGGGTTTTGAGCCAACAAGAAGTTGAAACAGAGTTTGAATTTCAATCTGGCGACAAAACCCTACTCACCTCACTCCTAAATCAAAAATTGGACGTGCTTTACCATTGCCGTGAAGGGTTTTGTGGCGCATGTCGATGTAAACTAAAAAGTGGTACAGTTGAGTACATTAACGAACCACTGGCTTTTGTTCGCAAAGGCGAAATCCTAACTTGTTGTTCCAAACCCACTACTGATATTGAGATAGAAATTAAATTTTAAGCCCCTGTCTTTACGCTGCGCCTCAGACGTAAACGTTACAAATTGACTGCAAAGAGTTTATTCAACACACGTTAGATCCAGCTCATTTTGTTATTTTTGGTCTCAAGCGTCGAGTTAAACCTCTTAAACTCATTAATATAAACAAAAACTTACCAATATAAACCTCATTTAACCGCGACATTTTTAATATAAACACTTTACATATGATTGTTTATATATATACTATTTTATATATATTAAGTCTGTTACTAATTTTATGAAAAATCTAAATAAACAAAAAGTCCTTTTTATCTGTACTGGAAACTCGGCTAGGTCACAAATGGCAGAAGCGCTTCTAAGACATAAAGCCGCGGATTATTTTGAAGTGTATAGTGCGGGAACACAGCCTGATACAGTAGACGTGCGTGTGATTGAGGCATTAGGTCAATTTGGGATTGACACCACTGGTTTAGTTTCAAAAAATATAAATACGTTCGAAGGTCAAATTTTTGATTACGTCATCACGCTCTGTGATAAGGCAAATAATGAATGTCGTAGCTACCCAAATGCTCTCAAGCAATTAGCATGGGATTTCCCTGATCCAAAGGAACGCTCCTGCAGTAATCCATTTTCTACAACATTAACTGAACTAAATAATCGATTATCGATGTTTCTTTTAGTCGAAGGCAAAAATGCGCGATTTCAAAATGAAACCACTCACAATCGCGCAAATGACGGAGTTAATCAGCTAATTGACCTAGAGCCTATCACTTTTTATAAGACCCTTACGGATGATATTCGACTCAAAACATTAATGTTGACCCATTATTATGGCGAACTTTGCGTATGTGAATTAATGGAAGCGATGGATGAAGATAGCCAACCAAAAGTGTCACGCAACCTTGCCGTTTTGAAAAAAGCGAATGTAATAACGGATAGGAAACACGGACAGTGGGTGTTTTACCGAATAAATCCTGAACTGCCGCTGTGGGCTAAATCAGTTATTGCACAAACAACTGAGAACAACGTTCCTCTTATCGCTAACGAAGTCAAACGTTTGGCTAATATGAAAAATAGGCCCGACAAATCCAATTTCTGTAAATAAAGATCACAAAACAATTTTTCTTCTAATTTAAAGAGGATTTTACATGGGTATTTTTGAGCGTTATTTGTCCGTATGGGTAGCTCTGAGCATAAGCTTGGGGGTGATTTTAGGCCTTTGGCAACCAGAGGTTTTTCAAACAATAGCGGGCTTTGAAGTAGCGCATGTAAATATTGTTGTCGCTGTTTTCATCTGGGTGATAATTTATCCTATGATGGTTCAAATAGACTTTTCAGCTATAAAAAATGTAGGTAAAAACCCAAAAGGACTGCTGCTAACTATAGTTATCAATTGGTTGATTAAACCTTTCACTATGGCCGGTTTAGGATGGTTATTTTTTAATATCTTATTTGCCGATCTGGTTGACCCAACATCAGCTCAAGAATACATAGCAGGCATGATTTTACTGGGCGTCGCACCATGCACTGCGATGGTCTTTGTGTGGTCGCAACTAACGAAAGGAGATCCAAATTATACATTGGTACAAGTCTCAGTTAATGACGTGATCATGATATTTGCATTTGCGCCTATCTCTGCGTTTTTACTCGGTGTAAGCGACATTCAAGTCCCTTGGGAAACATTGCTTATTTCTGTTGCACTTTATGTATTATTGCCATTAATAGCCGGTGTTTTAACTCGCAAAATGCTCAATAAAGGCCAAGGAGAACATACCGTAAATCAATTTTTGTCTTCTTTAAAGCCTTGGTCGGTTATTGGGTTGTTGGCAACCGTCGTTTTATTATTTGGCTTTCAAGCAAATACAATAATTTCTGAACCTGAAACCATCGCTTTAGTTGCAATTCCGTTAATGATCCAAACTTACGGTATTTTCCTCATCGCTTATTTGGCTGCGAAATGGATGAAACTCCCACATAACATCGCTGCGCCCGCCTGCCTGATAGGTACTTCTAACTTCTTTGAACTTGCTGTTGCCGTCGCTATTTCGCTATTTGGCCTGCATTCCGGTGCTGCTTTAGCCACCGTAGTGGGCGTGCTCGTTGAAGTACCTGTCATGCTCTCGTTAGTTTATATAATAAACCATACTCAAAACTGGTTTGGAGAAAATCATGGATAATAAACCAGCCATACAAAAACACCCTTACGATATATTGCCTCTAGAAAATGGTGCGCAACTTATTTTTACACCTTGCCCTGGAACAAAAGACGCTAGTTTAAGTGACGCTATTTCAACCCTAAAACATGCAGGAACAAGCATGCTGATAACATTAATGTTTGACGATGAAATGGCAAAAAACAATGGCCAGTCTTTACCTACGGAATGTCTTAAACACGACATTGAATGGGTTCAGCTCCCTATTGTTGATGATGCCGCACCTGCGCAGGCATTTGAAAACCAATGGCACGTGCAGAAGGACAAGATCTTAGAACAACTAAAGAACAAAGGCACTATTGCGGTCCACTGCAAAGGCGGCTCCGGTAGAACAGGTTTGGTAATTGGCCTCATTCTTTTATCTATTGGTTGGCCCGCTGAAAAAATAATAAAACAAATTCAACAAAGGCGTCCTAACGCACTAAAAAATTCAAAACAGCTCAATTATTTTAACTCTTATTTGTAAATATTAAATAATACATAGGTAAATTTATGACAATCAAAATAGGTATTAATGGCTTTGGTCGAATGGGTCGATTATCAATGCGCGCCGCTTATGACTGGGACGACATTGAAATAGTACATATTAATGATCCTGCAGGTGATCCCGCAACATTAGCGCATTTAATGACGTTCGATTCGGTACATGGCAAATGGCATTACGACGTAAGTCATAACAATAACGAACTTATTATCAACGGTAAATCAATTACTTGTACGCACAATAAAGCGATTAAAGAAACTGACTGGTCAAAATGCGATGTGGTAATAGAAGCCTCTGGCAAAATGAAGACAAAAGCGCTATTAAACGACTATTTGGAGCAAGGGGTAAAACGTGTAGTGGTTACCGCTCCAGTAAAAGAAGATGGTGTTCTAAATGTTGTTATGGGGGTAAACGATCATCTGTTCAACAAGGACTTACACCCTATCGTGACCGCCGCGTCATGCACCACGAACTGCTTAGCGCCAGTCGTAAAAGTAATTCATGAAACACTAGGTATAAAACATGGGTCTATGACAACCATTCATGATATTACCAATACGCAAACTATCATTGACGCACCACACAAAGACTTACGCCGTGCTCGAGCGTGTGGTTCTAGTTTGATCCCTACCACAACAGGTTCAGCGACCGCAATTACCCATATTTTTCCTGAACTTTTGGGTAAGTTAAATGGCCACGCGATACGTGTGCCATTAACTAACGCTTCTATCACCGATTGCGTTTTTGAATTAGAACGTGAAACCAATATTGAAGAAGTAAATGCCCTATTACAACAAGCTTCGAAAGGGCAATTGCAAGGCATCTTAGGTTATGAGGAACGCCCTCTTGTTTCCATCGATTACAAAACAGATCCACGTTCAGGCATCATTGATGCGTTATCGACTATGGTGATAAACAAAACGCAACTGAAATTGTACGTTTGGTATGACAACGAATGGGGTTATGCAAATAGAACGGCAGAATTGGCACGTTTAGTCGGTATGGCAGATAAAGGCTAAGGGCAAGTTAACAAACATGGGACTTTTATCATTTAAAACACTATCGCCACAGATAAAACAATATTTATTGATCACCGGTAATTATTGGGCGTTTACATTAACTGATGGTGCACTACGTATGCTCGTTGTGCTGTATTTTCATCAGTTAGGGTACTCACCATTAAATATTGCGATGTTATTTTTATTCTACGAAATATTTGGTGTTATCACTAACCTTGTTGGGGGTTGGTTAGGCGCTCGTTTAGGTTTAAACAAAACCATGAACATCGGGTTAGCGATTCAAATAATCGCGCTCGCTATGCTTGCAGTTCCTGCTGAAATGCTAACAATCGTCTACGTAATGGTGGCTCAAGCATCATCTGGTATCGCCAAAGATCTAAATAAAATGAGTGCTAAGAGTTCCATTAAGTTACTTGTAAGCGACGGCGCAGAAGGAAAGCTCTATCATTGGATTGCAATACTGACGGGGAGTAAAAATGCACTAAAGGGCGCTGGGTTCTTTTTAGGGGGATTGCTACTTACTTTACTTGAGTTTAAAGGCGCGGTTATTGTTATGGCAGCCCTATTAAGTATCGTTTGGGTCGTTAGTTTAATCGCATTAAGGGAAGATCTGGGTAAAGCAAAGCACAAACCTAAATTCAGTGACATTTTTTCCAAGAGTGCATCAATAAATATTCTGTCAGCAGCACGCATGTTTTTATTTGGGGCAAGAGATGTTTGGTTTGTTGTCGCATTACCAGTATTTTTAGCCGTAAAGTTTAATTGGGACCACTGGTGGGTTGGCGGATTTATGGCAAGTTGGGTAATCGGCTATGGAATCGTACAATCCTTCGCGCCCTATTTTACCGGAAAGAGACAGGGAAAAACGCCAACTGGAAAGTCTGCTTTTCTATGGGCAAGTTATTTGGCAATAATCCCCGCTTTTATTGCTTTGGCATTACACTTTAATTTTCACATTCTTGCGTCGATCATCATAGGACTCATTATTTTTGGCGTTGTGTTTGCCATTAATTCGTCTATGCATAGTTACCTTATCGTAAGTTACGCCGGTAACGACGGTGTGTCGCTCGACGTTGGTTTTTACTATATGGCTAATGCAATGGGCAGACTAATAGGCACTGTACTCTCAGGATGGGTATATCAAAATTTTGGCCTAGAGGCATGTTTATGGATATCAAGCTTGTTTGTTGCTACAGCGGCCTTGCTATCTTTGAAATTGAAACAATAAAAACTGTACTCACTTTCCTAAATTGAAATTAAAAAGCGTCGGGAATAATTTGGTTGATTTGATATTGATGAGCTTGTTTTATGTGCTCACAATCTTTAAGAGATCAACAATTCTGACGCTTATTTTAGGAGGTGAACGCCTCAATAATGGGCTGGTTGTAATTGGTTAAAACCAGTGACGAAGGAGCAAAAGCCAACCGTTTTGAACTTTGTTTAACAAATTGTTATGCTTTTTTACCACCCTCTGGTTCTTGGATATTTTCAAAATCAACCAAATTCCATTTTTGCCCATTGCGGCGATATATTCGTTTTTTAAGATTGGGGTAGTCAGCCATATCGCTATCTAGCCGCTGACCAACAACTATACATTTTAGAGTTTCAGTTCCTGTATTTTTAATGTTATGTGCTTCACCTCCAGCACGATAACCAATAAAGTCACCTGCTTTAATTTCGTATACCTCATTTCCAACAATAGCTTCACCATTCCCTTCAAGAACATAGACACATTCTTCCTCAGAATAATGAACATGCGTTTCGGTAGTTACATAACCGGGTTTAACTTCAATTATGTGAAACCCAATACCACTCAGACCCGTTAAGTCTCCAAGAGATTTATTAATACGCTTTGCATTAGGATTAAGAAAATGTGTTTTATCAATACCCTCGTAGGCATCAATCTCTTCTTTAGTAACTAAATATTTATCCATCAGGTTACCTTATGAATTCACTCATTTTAATTTAAAACATAACAACTTCATCAGGAAAAAGTTTCCTCAGATCCTGAAAAAATATTTTCCCTGTGCTTATTTATCTATTATTAGCAAACTCTTTAGGGTGCTTGCAACTACTATGTCTGAGCAATGATGTTTTTGTGGAAATCAGGAAAGTTCGGTGATCCGAAGACTATCGAGGAAATAGCAGTTAGTTGTTTCTATAAGGCTATGTCCCAGTTATGTGTTGATATCGTCAAATAAACAAGTACCAAAAAGAGGGTAAAGTTGGAAAGTATGGTAATTGCCGAATCGAGTTCTTTATTTAAGGGGCGCAACAAATAAAGGCTTACAAAGGTTCAAATGCAAATTCTGTAAAAAAATTCACAGGTGTAAAAAGCTCACCTTTTAAAACCCGATGCAATCAGACACGCTGATTGCTATGACAAAGAGAGTGTACCGCTTTTCACTTAGACGACTCGCTATATGAGTTTAGATATTTATCTAAATGGTTAGCAGACCCACTGTTTATAATTTGTCAGGCTAATAATAAACAGTGGTTGATACTTCTGAGGTAGAAACTAAAGTAGAAACTCAAATCGGAAATAGTTGCTTAGGTTTGAAGTTACTTCAGTACTATTAGCGCTGTAAGCAATATAATCATCCAAATCTAAGTCGATAATTACACATCCACAAACAGGGCTATAATATGCTTCAATCCCATTCCCACTGTCACCAGAAATAAAATCGGACCATTGCGCTTCGACTCTAAAAAGTAAAGGGTTGGAGTTTTCATAGTCCTGATAAAAGTAAAAAGTACCATTCACTCGCCTAACTTGTGTGTGCAACATCAATTCAGTTTCTTCGCCCGAAAGCATACTTAAATCTTTAGTCCAATCGCCATCTGCGATAAATGAAAAATCAAAATAATTCCCATTGTGGGTAAACAAGGTCTGCGAACATTCGGTATCTACACACCGCTTTTCTAATTGTTTTGGCTTAGTCAACTCAATACTGAAGTAGCCAGTTCGTTGTTCTAAATCAACCTCGGTGAACGTAGCAACCTCACTATCATTGGTAAAGGACACTTGATCAGAAAATGCGTCCTCATCGAGAACACAGGCTGACAATAACAAAGTTAGAAGGCCCACCGTAATTAATTTCATAAACTTTTCCTTAAGGCTCAATATCAAATATAGACTTACAAGAATTAACTCAAAACGATCCATCGACAATAATATAATCATAACTATCATATAATTGGATGAAAAAAAAAGCCCTACCTAATTGGTTGGGCTTGTTAAACGTTAAACTGCGGTTTTAAAAAGTGTATTGATGACAAACCGACTTTGTAAAGCTTGATACCTCTAAACTCTACTTTTTAACGAATATTGAAGACTAAAAATCACTGATTACCTTAGCTCTATGGTTTAATAAACGGAACAATCTTCGATGGTATTGAACTAAGGACAAATGGTTTTTCAGCGTTTTTAAGTATGGCTGAAGTTAATATACATTGGTTATCACTGCACCAACTTTCATCTCCGTTGATTATACTTAATTGCTCTCCAGTTTTTCCTAAAACGGTAACACCTGTGACTTTTGGTACTAAAAACGACATCATGCCTCCTAAATCCTGGAGAGCATCGTTAAAAGTTTCAACAAGACGGACTAGCTTAGTATTGTCTATGGTTGAGGCTAACAAGAAGCTGTTTTCAAGTCTCATGTTTAAGCCGCACTCTAATCCCTTTTCGGTTTCAATGACCAACTTTGCTTTATCCATGTCCAACTGTTCATCAAATGGCAATAAAACTTCACCATTTTCTAGATAGTAAACAGGCATTGATTTGATCTTAGTTTGCAACTTAGCCGAACGTATTGGACAGGCTTTTTTACTGTTAATTTGATTAAAGTAAAACGCCAATTTTATATCAACATATTCAGCTTCATCCAAATCATCCATACGATCAAAAAAGCCATCGTAGTTGAGTTCCATCGTCTTTGTTTGTTGTTCAACGTTGGCAAATAGGCTACTCGACACCAAACACATGGAGAAAAATAGTAAAAACGGTACCGCTAATTTTTTCAATGTCATTTACATATACTTTTGGTTAAAACGTAACATTTCTTGGATCTCTTCCACGTAGGCTTCGCGACGGGTTGAATATGGCAATAGCCCCTCTGCAATAACATACGGGTCCAGTTCATCATGGTTAACCCTTTGTTGATTTCTAAGTTGTCGTAACTTAGCGTATGCGTGGCCAGTATTTAAGTTATGGAAATAACTTCTGATGGAATCCGCTGGCGTTGCAAATTTACGTACTTCATAGGTTTTGCCTGCAGGTCGGCCTGTTGGAATAACGCCGCAGCCTTTGGTAAAACACCATTGACCAAATAAATTATTTGCTTCTAACGCGAATCGCGAGGTTCCCCAACCACTTTCGTTGGCCGCCTGCATCAAAACCAAATCCACTGGGATAATATCAACACGAGTTAGTAATTCAGCTTTCACTTTATGTAAGTCGTCTAGTTCTTTAATTCGGTATTTTTTAGCAAGAGCAAGAAAACGCTTTTTGTCTGACGCGTTTTTACTCTGTGGACTAAATGATTCTACAAACGCGCGATGACGGCCGAGTTCTTCGTTAACTTCTAAAACAAATGGCTTCATAAAAGTAAAAAAAGCGTGCTTCTTTTCTTTCACATCACGAATGCTGGCAAAATCGGGGAGGTGAACATTTTTATGAGATTTTTTAGATATGTGTTTTTTAACCGATCCAATCTCGATGTCTAGTTCGCTTTCTAAACTTGATTCTACCGGTGAATGCTGTACGAAGGGGTAAATAGCTGCATAAGCAACGACAAGGATAATGACTAATTTTTTTATTACTTGGCTTATCATAAAATTTCCGTAATTGGGTTAAGCCTGTAATTTTAGCACAACTTATCGAGGCGTCTTTACTCTATCCCAAAAAATAGTTTTACCTGCTTGTAAACACAAGGCTTCATTAAGTGATTTAAATCGTGTTATTTTTTTGTCACTGTCTGTTAAACATTGGTGTACAAACCGGTGGCAATTATTATTGACCACATCGTATTCGCGATGCGTATATACGTTGCTAATGGCACGTTCTCCCACGCCTTCAATTACTATCGGATTGTGGTTTTTATCACACGCAACAAACATATTATCGCCTGATCGGTCATCTAAAAAACGTTCATAAGATATTGCTTTAACTAAGCCATTTTCACTCAATTCAATTATGGTGTCCCGGTCAATCCAAATACCGGTGTGGTCAACAAGATTATAAACTTCACAACACACAATACTGCCAAACACTGGGGTCACTGTTTGGCCATTGTCATAGGTATCTGAAGGTGTTTTAGTGATACTGGAATGATATATATTAGAATAATCGTCATTTTTACGATTTAATTCTAAATTTCTATAGTGATTTTTGGTAGATTCATGTAACGCAGCCGCGCCTAACGCTAAACCTGCTGCAATTAAAGGTAATGCCATAATTTGTCTCAAATTTAATTAGTCACCTTTATATTGTTATGTAAAAATGTATTTATGACTGTAATAAGTTGCAACAAGATGTAAATGGAAATATAACGTAATGAAAACCATAAAAAAATCGAGCAAATTAGACAACGTATGTTACGACATTCGAGGACCCGTCTTAGATGAAGCAAAACGTTTAGAAGAAGCTGGTCACAAGATCCTAAAACTAAACGTTGGTAACCCTGCCCCATTTGGTTTTCAAGCCCCTGACGACATCTTAAAAGATGTCATTGCACAATTACCTAAAGCCCAGGGTTATTCAGATTCCAAAGGTTTGTATTCAGCTCGTGTTGCTATTATGCAATATTATCAGCAAAAAGGTCTACGAGACGTAACAGTCAACGATATCTATATCGGTAATGGGGTTAGTGAATTAATTTCCATGTCGATGCAAGCTTTGTTAGATAATGGTGATGAAGTATTAGTTCCAAGTCCCGACTATCCACTATGGACAGCTACCGTCTCGGTAAGTGGTGGTAAAGCCGTCCATTACCTTTGTGATGAAAATGATGATTGGGCACCTTCAATTGAAGACATTAAATCCAAGATCACAAAAAAAACCAGAGCAATTGTTTTGATTAATCCAAACAATCCAACTGGTGCGGTTTATAGCAAAAAAGTATTGTTAGAAATTGCAGACCTTGCAGCGGAACATGATTTGATCATTTTTAGTGATGAAATTTATGACAAAGTTTTATACGACGATGCTGTTCATCACAGTATTGCAGCTATGCGTCAGGACCTATTTATTGTAACGTTCAGCGGTTTGTCTAAAAACTATCGAGTCGCGGGTTTTAGAACAGGATGGATGTTGCTATCGGGCCCCAAAAAATGGGCTGGCGATTACATTGACGGCTTAAACATGCTGGCATCAATGCGACTATGTGCCAATGTGCCATGTCAAAATGCAATTCAACAAGCATTAGGTGGGTACCAAAGTATCAACGATTTGGTCGCAAAAGAAGGTCGACTATACCGTCAAATGGATTATGCCTACAAAGCATTAAATGCCATCGATGGTATTTCAGTTACTCGTCCTAAAGGCGCAATGTATTTATTTCCGAAAATTGATCTGTCAAAATTTAATATTGAAGACGATGAAAAAATGGTGCTCGACTTACTAAGGCAGAAATACATACTCGTGGTCCATGGCCGAGGCTTTAATTGGCCAAGCCCAGATCACTTTAGATTGGTGTTTCTACCGCATATAGATGAGTTGAAAAAGGCCATCTCTGACCTATCTGACTTTTTAGATGTATACCGAAAATGATAATGGAACACAGTCACTTTTTTGCCAATATCGCCCGCTTGAAGTTAATTCAACGCTGGCCTTTAATGCGAACCGTCACCACCGAAAATGTGCAGGAGCATAGCCATCAAGTGGCAACTGTCGCGCACATTTTGGCATTGATCAAAAACAAAAAGTTTAATGGCAACGTCAACCCTGAAAAAGCGGCACTCGTTGCGTTATATCATGACGCTAGCGAAGTATTAACTGGCGATTTACCCAGCCCAATTAAATATCACAATGAAGATATCGCAAACGCCTATAAAAAAATTGAAGCAGTAGCCGAAAAATCATTGTTGCAAATGTTACCTGCTGAATTTAGGGAAGACTTCAGTGACCTTCTATTACATGAAAATATTGATCCTGAGATGGCTCGGATTGTGAAGTCAGCGGATGTAATTTGCGGTTTAATTAAAACCTTAGAAGAACTAAGCGCAGGCAATCATGAATTTGAGAAAGCCAAAAAGAACATTAACAAAACACTACAAAAGTATCGTTGCCCGGAAGTCGACTATTTTATGGATATGTTTTTACCAAGCTTCTCGCTAAACTTTGACGAAATTTCGTCACCACTTTAAGGCTTTAGATGACTGACGTTTGGAACAATCGACAATCGGGGGATGCCAATCAAAGACCCAACGATCAACGAGACCCATTCCAACGAGATCGCGCCCGGATATTGCATTCCGCGGCGTTTCGTCGTTTACAATCCAAAACTCAGATCCTCGGCGTAGGGCAAGACGATTTTTATCGGACTCGATTAACTCATTCGTTAGAAGTAGCCCAAATCGGCACGGGGTTGACCGCTCAGTTAAGACAAAATAATAACGTCCTTAACCATCAGTTTCTCAAAGATGCTTTACCTTCTGATGCACTAATTGAATCTCTTTGTTTAGCACATTATTTGGGTCACCCACCATTTGGTCACGGAGGTGAAATTGCGTTAAATTATATGATGAAATCCTCCGGTGGATTCGAAGCAAACGGACAAACATTCAGAATCGCAACAAAACTTGAACCCTATACACCCGCGTTTGGTATGGATCTTACGCGTCGAACCTTACTAGGGTTGGTTAAATATCCACTGTTAATTAAACAAAACCCTGAATTTATTCAGCCAAACAATATTTCGACAATTATACGTGCTGACAGTTGGAAACCCATTAAAGGTCTATTCGACGATGACAAGGCGAGCTTTGATTGGTTATTGCAACCTCTGTCAGACAAAGACCGTAGTCAATTTTTAGAAATAGATACCGATGGTGCTGCAACGGGACCGTTTCTTTCTTTAAGAGCAAAATACAAATCTCTCGACTGTTCAATTATGGAACTAGCCGACGACATTGCCTACGGTGTTCATGACTTAGAAGACGCTATTGTGTTAGGCAAGGTGACGAGCGATTTCTGGCACGAAGAAGTATTACCTGGCTTGTTAACGACCGGTAACCCTTGGGCAAAAAAACACGCCAAGCAACTGTCTATAATGTTATTTAGCAAAGAACATCATCAGCGAAAAAATGCAATTGGTGCCCTAGTAAATCACCTAATCACCAATATAAGCATTGTCAAACTGCCTACCCCGTTTGCCGAAACATTGCTTCAATATAACGCTCAATTACTTCCTACGGCACAACCGGTGTTGGACTTATTGAAACGATTTGTTTTTAAACATGTGATCCAAAATACCGAAATCCAACAACTGGAATTCAAGGGACAAAGAATGTTAATTTCATTATTTGAAGCCTTTTCGTGTGATCCAAAGCGCCTGTTGCCAACTCAAGTAAAACAATTATGGTTAATGAGTGAAGAACAAGGACTCAACTCTGATCGGATAATTTGCGATTATCTCGCTGGGATGTCTGATGACCACGCAATCCGTGTTTACAACCGTTTGTTTGGCATGTAGTACTAATTCATACCACAATTCAAAATTCCACTTCTATCTTCCTCTTTGAAATACACACATGACATAAAAAGTAAAGCCTCAATAAACACAACCCATTGTATTTAAACAAAAATATAAACCACCTGTGTGAGGGCAGAAATAGAGTGTCTATAAGTAATTACACGAAGTCGTTATAAGCACCTGTCCATTCTGTAAGTAGTCATGTAAGCAATTATGTAAGTCGACATGTAATAGTACAAAAAGACTTTCACTTTGGATAAAAAAAGACTATGCTTATCGAACTAGCAAAAACTGTAAGTCAATTTTACAAGGGTGGGACAAGATCATGAATGACGAATATCAAGCGGAACCAAATTGGTTACCCTACTATCTGCTTAAAAAACAAAAGTAATTCCAGAAAAAGCCATCTTCAAGATGGCTTTTTTTATACTTTAAAATTATAGTTATCTTAGTAACTTCTTTAGCTATGGATATTTAGACTACGGATATGAGTGAAAAAGATAAACAAAATCAACTGGAAGATGTGATTGTTCAACACGAGCGAGCATTAAAGCTTGCGTTAACTGTCGTAGACAAGATGGGAAGTCTAACCAAAGGTCAAGATGTAGAAGTTGACAATAAATTAACTCAACTTAGAAAAACAACAGGTAAAGGTGTTGAGCTGTCAACGCTTACGTCTCGACTTACAGAAACTCATGAATCGATAAAGTCCTTAGAAAATCAACATTATTTAAAACAGAAAGCCCTACGAGACTTTCTGTTAGAAGCTGGGGAAACCTTGCAATCCGTAAAAGGGATGGAAGAAAACGTTCGTAGGAAACTGCGTATGGTTGTTAATAAGTTAAAGTCTAAAGAGACTTTGTTATTTAATGAATTGCAACCAACGGTTGCCAATTTGGTTGAAACCTATCGTTTGGTCGCTATGCAATTTCAACAAAAGCCTGTTGAAAACCAATCAAAAGATCAACAATTAAACCCTAAATTACTTAAAAACATAATAGTTCGCCTCGATAAGCTCTCTCAAAATGCGATTATTAAGCCGCGATTAAATGAGTTTAAAAAACGCATCGAAGTTTCTACACATGATTTTGACCGTTTAGAAATTTGTCTTACGTATTTTGAAGAGTCCGTGACTCAATTTTCTGAAGAATTTTTACAAACTCAAAAACTCATTTTAAATGTAAATGCGGCATTGGCCGATGTCCACAAAACACTGATTAAGTCGATAAATTGTTCTAAAGATTACGGCAACCAACTCGAACAGTTAAATAGAAAAATAGATGGTCAAATCGACGAGTTATCTAAAAATGCCGACAGCGCTAATAGTGTTTCTAATCTTAAACAGATAATTGAAAACAAATTAAACGTTATTACCGAGTCGATTAAGCAGCGCGATGACTTGGAAAAACAACGCGCTGCTGATTTAGACAATGTTTTGCAAGACATGGAATCTAAATTGGCTAATTTAGAGCAAAGAACGGAGTTTTATCGTAAAAAATGGCTCGAAGAGATCGCTAGAGCAGATTTAGATGCGCTGACCAACTTGCCAAATCGTGGCGCGTACGACAAACGATTTAACGAAGAATTTAAGCGTTGGTTACGGCACCCAGATCCGTTGTGTATTGCCGTGATTGACGTAGATCACTTTAAAAAGATAAACGATAAATATGGGCACTCTGTAGGTGACAAGACGCTACAAATTGTTGCCAAAACCCTGAGAACCTCGTTACGTGAAACTGACTTTTTAGCTCGATATGGCGGTGAAGAGTTTGTTTGCTTAATGATAAATACTGACGCGACAAATATGTTAACTCCACTTGAAAAACTGCGTAAAGCAGTCAGTTCAATTCCTTTCAAAGTAAAAAATGATCGACTAAACATAACGGTTTCAGTTGGTGTCACTATGTTAGTGGCAACGGACAACGTTCACACTGCGTTTGATAGAGCTGACAAAGCGCTATATGAAGCTAAAGATGCGGGTCGAAATCGAATTTGTTATAAAAAGTAGATCTTAAAAATAATAATTAAAAAAACAATCAACATAGATGATGTAATTAAAAATACATCTTTCCTTGTTAAAACAAAGCATTAAATCAAGGAGAAGATATGAGAATACTTCTAAGTCCACTTAGTGGCATGAATTTACTATCGCAACACGAAGTTGAACAACTTAAACAATCATCCAACAGCAACCTATATAATTTATTTAGAAACTGCGCCCTAGCCGTTCTCAATGTTGGCACCGAATCTGATGACAGTACTGCAGCACAGGCAAAATACAAAGACTTTGAAATAAACTTATTAAGCCGTGAACGCGGTATTAAAATCGAATTAGTTAACCCGCCGACTTCTGCATTTGTAGACGGCAAAATTATTGTCGGTATTCAAGAACATTTACAAGCCGTTATCAGAGACATTTTGTATAACGCTAACCGCTATCCAAATGAGAGATTAGCTGAACTTGCATCGGGCGCAATTATTACTAATGAAGTTTTTGAAATGTTGCGTAATGCAAATGTGGTATCACCTACGGATCATCCTAACCTCGTCGTATGCTGGGGCGGACATTCGATAAAAGATCATGAATACCAATATACAAAAGAAGTGGGATATCAATTAGGCTTAAGAAAATTGGATATTTGCACCGGTTGTGGCCCTGGTGCAATGAAAGGCCCGATGAAAGGTGCGGCATTAGCGCACGCAAAACAACGCATAGATTCAGGCCGTTATTTAGGTCTCACGGAACCCAGTATTATAGCTGCAGAAGCCCCCAATCCAATCGTTAATGAATTAGTTATATTGCCAAACATTGAAAAGCGCCTTGAAGCCTTTGTACGTGTCGGACACGCAATTATCATCTTCCCTGGGGGCGCTGGAACAGCTGAGGAACTTTTATATATCCTAGGCATCATGTTACATCCGGATAATAAAAAACAAGTGTTACCTATCGTATTGACGGGACCAAAAGAGTCGATAAGTTACTTTGAAGAAATTGCTAACTTTATCGAATTGACATTGGGCCAAGAAGCACTAGATTTAATCAAGATCATTCCAGATGATCCTAAGCAAGTTGCTCGCTATATTTCTGAAAAAATGGAAGATGTAAGGGTGTACCGCAAAGAAAATGGTGATGCTTATCAGTTTAATTGGACATTAAAAATAGATCAGGGTTTCCAACAAAGCTTTAACCCAAGTCACGAGAATATGGCAAGTTTAGATCTCCATATTAACCAAGATAAAAAAGAACTCGCTGCGAATCTACGTCGCGCATTTTCTGGCATCGTCGCTGGCAATATAAAAGAAGATGGCGTTCGTTCTGTAAAAGAGCACGGGCAATTTATATTAGATGGTGATGCTGAACTGATGTTGGCGATGGACAAGCTCCTCGAAGCTTTTGTCCAACAAGGCAGAATGAAATTACCAGGTGCCAAATACGAACCTTGTTACAAAATAGTGACTTAATATCCGAGTTAATTGTTAAACTTCTTTGACAAGGCTTGATGCTTTCAAGTTATAATGCGCGCAAAATAAAAGAGAGATTGAAGGAATGTTATGTCTAATAAAGTAGTTAAATTTGCAGGTATAGGATTTGGACTATATGTCGTATTTGCAGCTACGGTCATTACATTTTATGAAGATGATCCAGACCAAATGGACTGGGAAGATAGGCAGGCGTTTAATAAAATTTATATTAATAAATTGTCTATTAACGATCAGATCCTAAAATCTCATGTCATTGATTCGTTAGGTTCACCAGACCTTACAGAAGCAAGGCAAGTAGAAGACGGTACCATTCAGGTAATGTTCTACCGTACGCAGCATCAAAAAAGTGATGGTATCACCACAAAAGACGAATGTACGCCGATGTTATTCAAGAACGGTCAGTTGATTGCTTGGGGCGCCGGTGCATATGAAAAGTTCACTCAATACTAATTTGTGCAAAACGTTCAAGAACACCTACATAACGGCCAACAGGCGCTTTCAGAGTTTTTAAAAACGCTTCGAATTTGTCAGTTGGCGGTTAAAAAACAAGACACTGCTGAAATTAATGCCAGCATAACGCTGTTAATCGATAATGCGTTTGTATTAAATAAACTAAATCCATTTTGGTTTACTTTACTTTATGGTTCAAAACTCATTGCGGTTACCCCTTTTGTTGGCGCCTTACTAAATTGTATCGTCATCGGCCTACGATTAGGTAATGCCTGTTCGTTAACAAAAGAAACTCAAAAAGAACTGTTAATTACTTGTTGTACCGTTATTTATAGCGGAAAACCGATATTTGAGAAGTTATCTATCGATCCAAAGCTAACCGCTTCGACAAAAACAAGTTTAAGTACCCTTCTAGCGCGTTCGTACAAGTACGCTTGTTCTGAGGCGTTTGCAGAAACCAATACGCATACCATATTAGGGGCTATCTTAGGTGGGTCTACCTGTAAAAATAGAAGACTAACCGTTCAAGCATTAGTTACTATTGTTATCAATTATTGTTTATCCGCGTGTCGTCATCAAAAAACTAGGAAATACAATAGTGACCAACTACTAAGCCAAATTGCCTATGGAAATTATGTTCTACCTGTAGATTCACGTTTGTCTTCTTTCTATCAACAAATCGTGATGCAAAAACTCCATACGGATGAATCTGTCGTCTTCGTTGAACAAAACAACAAACAACTCATCGCCATACTCAATGGCAGTGTTATAGAAGCCTGCATTAGTATTGCCGAAAATCAAAAGAAGCCGAGTAACTACGTTATTCAAGAAGTGAAATTTGATGAAGAAGCGCAATACGACAAAAATATTCCAATATTTAAATTAGAACAGATTAATAACTTAAGTTTGCGTTTATTACGACTCGGTTTGTCTAACAATACACCGATAGAAGTCCCTATCTTGCCAGTTGAGAACATAAGATTTAATGCGCCTATTAGTTATCCAGCGTTATATCAGCTTATTAATATTGCGCCAATTAACAAAATAGAACAGTTTTTAAATGAACAAGCGGATATAAATTCTGTTATTGGTTACGCCCAATCTCAATCAAAAGAAGTCAGAGCAAACTTTACGTTAAAACATGCCATTGGTTTAATTGGCATTGAACGATTACCGGCTATTTTAATGAGGCAACAGTTTTTACGTATTGCCTATAGTCAAAATGATAAATTTAGCCATTTAATCATTAACAAACTCGATCAATTTATTGCAATAACATCTTTGTTGTCGAGAAAGCTAGATTTACAACAACAAAATGTCAGTGAAAAATCGGTATTAGTGTTAATCATGGCTGGTTTGATTTCCAACCCTCAAATTCTTAACAAAGATCCGTTAAAAACGTTAAAAACAAAATCGAAAATAGATTTTTCTTTATTAGATTACTTTGAGTTATCGGACAATAAAGTTTTGAAGACCCATATTTCTCAAATTTGTGTTAATTGGCATGTCGATAAACATGTTAGAAACCAACTCGATCTATATCTAAAATATATTGAAAAATCAGCGCCGCTTCGCTTAATTCCAAAGAAATATCAATTTGTCATCTTATGTATAGAGCTTGCAGGCTACATGTATTTAGCTATTAATTCAGTGAGTTATAGAGGATTGTTACGCGACGAGCAAGTGCAAAATATTATGACCGAATTAAAGCTCGATAAAGCCGATATACGTGAATTACTTAACCAAGTCGTCGAAAACGCTGCGCCTATTACTTCACTTGAGTAAATTCATATTGCCTAAAACAATGCCAGGCAATTACGCCCCAACCTACGATCATTAACATGCCACCAAACGGCGTAAGCATTGCAATAATTTTTAACGTAAATGACACTAACATAAACAACGAAACAGAAAACGTAATCACGCCAAATAGGATCAGTTTTAATCCAAGTGTAAGTTTTGGTGACTGTGGTAAACAGCTTAAAATTAAAATCCCTAAACCTTGCGAAAGCAGATAATTAGAGGCCGTTGCCCACGTTGTAAGTTCTGAGGTCGTTAATATATCTTTAAGACCATGTGCACTAAATGCTCCGGCAAGAACCGATAACGCAACTAAAACACACGCTATTGCTTTAAAATTCCAGTAATGATTCATCGTAGTCCCCTGTTAAACATTTTAATTTATCTTATTTGCCAATCACTTTGTAAATAAAGTCGTTAGACAATTTTGCCGCTAATTCTAAATTATCTTCATATGTTTTGCCCGACGACTTCAATGGTTTAAAACTATGATCACCATTTGGGATCCAGCTTATTGTAACTTGGTCTGGGAATGTTTTAGAATTTAACACAGTGGTATTACCAAACGTGTCGCGCTCACCTTGTAAAATCAACGACGAACACTGCAGGTCTTTAAAATGTTGAGTTCGAGACTCAAACTTTTCAGGCTTTCCTGGTGGGATAAACGGATAACCTAAAACAATGTTTCCTGCAATGTTCACGTTTTCCAATTCAGCCAACGTTTGTTGTGCAAGTGACATGCTTGAAACCAAACTCGACACTCGGCCTCCCATGCTTTTGCCAGCAACAAACAAAGGTAAATCCGCACCAAATTGTCGAGTCGCTTCACCTATTTCAGAAAAATAATGTGTTACTAGCTTATCGACTTTATTTGGCGGACGTCGTTTTTCCGTTTCATACATAATTTGCATATATGGAAAATTAAATGACCACACCGCAATATTATATTGGGCCATCAAATGGCAAAACGAATCCATAAATTCGTGCTTAAGGCCAGCGCCAGCGCCGTGGGCAATAACTAAAACAGCTTTTATATCGTTAGGGATGTAAGTTCGTCTAATTTCGCCAACCGTCGTGATCTTAATCAAGTTCAATGGCCTCTTGTTCTTGCTTAACAGCCGCTAACAACCAGTTTCTAAATGTTACGATCTTTGCCGTATCTGATTGGGCTTCGCGGCAGACTAAATAGTATGCATTTTTACTGACGAGTACTTGATCAAATGGCATTACCAAACGGCCAGAATCGATGTCAGGCTTGGCTAAAACACTATGTGCTAATGCCACTCCTTGACCATGTATCGCGGCTTGCAGCACCATAGATGAATGGGAGAATATTGGTCCTTGATTTACGTTGAGATCGGGCAGCCCCGCAACCTTCATCCATTCCTTCCAATTTTTCCTAGATGAATCATGCAGCAAAGTATGATGACGTAAATCCTCTGTCGAACGTATCGGACGATCACTTGCTAACAATAGTGGACTACACACTGGGGTCAGGTACTCGGTATGAAGTTTATCGGCATTCACTCCTTGCCAATGACCTAATCCGTAATAGATCGCTACATCAACATCATCAGTAAGCGAGCTGTCATCATGATCCTGTGCTTTAATTCGCACATCGATGTCGGGATGTAACGCAGAAAATTCAGATAAACGCGGCACTAACCACTGGATCGCAAAACTTGGCGTGAGCGCGATACTTATCGTGCCCTTCGCTCCCCGCGTTAATAACTTTTCGGTTGCTTCGTAGAGATGCGCAAAAATATCTTTAATATCGAGATAATAGCTTTGCCCTTCTTCAGTAAGTAAAAGAGATCGATTTCGACGCATAAATAACTTAATGCTTAGATGATCTTCTAATAACTTAATTTGATGGCTGATTGCTGCTTGAGTAACAAACAACTCTTCCGCGGCTTTAGTAAAACTAAGATTACGCGCGGCAGCTTCAAATGCTTTTAATGAATTTAGCGGGGGTAAACGACGTGCCATAGTAAAATTCACATTATTATTATTAATGCCAAAGTGTAACACTTATCTAATTATCCGACAGCGTAAATTGATTTTTTTGGCCCTCAATATAGGAAAAAATAGGTGTAAAGATTTCGATATGTTTCTGCTATTAACTTAAACGAATATGTTATTTAAAAAACGAACTTTTATTTTTGCCTCTGACGTTATTTACTAGCACCGTTGCTAAAAAACTATAACCATGAAGGTATTAAAAAAATGAGCTCTATTTACGAAGATAATTCACGCTCGATAGGCAAAACGCCATTAGTTAAACTAAACCGAGTTACTGGCGGTAACGTATACGCAAAGATTGAATCAAGAAACCCTTCATTTAGTATTAAATGTCGTATCGGCGCGAATATGATTTGGGACGCAGAAAAATCTGGTCGTCTTACGCAAGATAAAGAAATTATCGAGCCTACTTCGGGTAATACGGGTATTGCACTTGCTTTTGTTGCGGCTTCTCGTGGTTATAAATTAACGTTAACTATGCCAGAAACAATGAGCTTAGAGCGTCGTAAGTTATTAGTGGCACTAGGTGCGAAACTAGTGTTAACTGAAGGTCCAAAAGGCATGGGCGGCGCAATTGCTAAAGCGCAGGAAATTGTTGCTTCAGATCCTGAAAAGTACGTTTTATTACAACAATTTGAAAACCCAGCTAATCCTCAAGTTCACTTTGAAACTACAGGCCCAGAAATTTGGGATGATACCGAAGGGACAATTGACGTCTTTGTCGCTGGTGTTGGTACTGGCGGTACGATTACAGGTGTTAGTCGCTATATTAAACAAGAAAAAGGCAAGCAAATTCAATCTGTTGCTGTAGAACCTGTTGATTCTCCGGTTATTGCTCAAAAACTTGCTGGTGAAGACTTAAAACCTGGACCACATAAAATTCAAGGTATTGGCGCAGGCTTCATTCCTAAAAACTTAGACTTAGACTTAATTGACTCAGTTGAAGCGGTTAGTAATGATGAAGCAATGGAAATGGCACACCGCTTAATGAAAGAAGAAGGCATTTTAGCTGGTATTTCTTCAGGTGCTGCAGTAGTTGCAGCTAAACGTATTGCTGAAAAACCAGAAAACAAAGATAAGGTTATTGTTGTAATCTTACCTAGTTCTGCAGAGCGTTACTTAAGTTCGCCTTTATTTGCTGAAGTATTCACTGATTCTGAACTTGTACAATAATTTGAATTAGTTTGCTTTTTAAAAGCGTTCAAAAAAACTCAAAGTTTTATAAACTTTGAGTTTTTTTTTGTTTTAGGTGGATCATTTAAGTGTTCACGATAGACTAATGGAAGAAAGATTTTTATCTTTGGCCAAAAATAAGGAATTTTTGTGAATATCATCCGAACACTTATCGTGATTTTTGTTTTTTTTAATTTGTATGCTTGTAAAGAGCAAAGTAGCAATATTCCTGCATTTGCAAACCCCAATGCACCTGAATATCGTGCATTAACGTTTTTTGATGCCATTTATAACCAAAATGATATTTCTCTATTGTTAAAATATGTTACCAAAAAGCATGCTCGGATCATTAAGAGTTATGGTACACCTAAAGGTTATTCGCGTTATGTGCTAAATATGCAATTTGATAAGGGAGTCGACTTAAAAATTGATCGAACCTTAAATCAAGTTAAAGTTGGGGACAATAACACTACGTCAGTCAATATTTTGTTCACGGGTAAATACCTCGGCGCACTTAAAAACGACCTTAGAAAAGTTAAATTTGTTAAAGAAAAAGGTGAATGGCTCATTGCCGAAATTGCCGACGACCCTTATGCAAGACAACATAAATAACCCAACAATTATCGGTTAGCATTTTGTTAGAGTTAGAGTTAGAGTTAGAGTTAGAGTTAGAGTTAGCGTTTCAGTTTGATTGTGATTGTTGGGACGCTAGAGAACAATAAAACGCAAGCGCACTTAGTTATACAAAAAGTGCGCCCTGACTATTAAAGCCCTTTTGCCGTACCTTCTCTACGAGGGTCTGCAGCCCCCTTCCAGCCATCTTTAGTTTTAATTATGGCGTGGATACCTGAGGTTAGTTCAGATAGCCTTATGGTGTGTCCCATCTGTTCCAATTGCGTTTTGTACTGTGCCAATATCGAATCTTTTTCCAACGTCGTATAGCCATTACGATTTGAAAACCTCGGACCGTTCACAACGTCGTCAAGATCCATCTCAAATTCCAATAGCCCAAGCAAGGCATACCCAACATAGTTTATGATACGGCTGCCACCGGGTGAGCCTAAAACCGCAAACAATTCGTCATCCTTCATGACAATCACTGGTGTCATACTGCTTCTTGGGCGTTTATTCGCTTCCACTCGATTAGCAACTAGTTTCCCGTTTACCTTTGGTGCTAATGAAAAATCGGTTAGTTGATTATTTAATAAAAACCCACAAACCATAACCGTCGAACCAAAGCCCATTTCAATACTTGTTGTCATTGAGATTGCATTACCCTCTTTATCGACAATTGATAGATGACTCGTATTAGGCTGCGCGATTGATACGTTTGCGGCATATTCTTTACGTCCAATAATGCCCGCTGTGGCTTTCCCCATATCCCGTTTTTCGTTTATTAGTGCACTGCGCTTGGTTAAATACTGTTTGTCCAACATTGCTAAGGTAGGCACATCTACAAAATCACTATCAGCGATATATTGGTCTCTGTCGGCAAATGCCAGTCTCGCTGCTTGAGAATAGAGATGTAACGTTTTGGCACTAAAAAAATTCAAACCGGTGAAATCAAACGGTTCTAACATCGCTAAAATTTGCAATACCGTTATGCCGCCTGAGCTTGGTGGCCCCATGCTGCAGATATCAAAAGATGAGTCTCTTTTAGTGTAGTCTAAACATTCAACCTGACGTTCGATTGATTGATAGTTCTCAAGATCCTCAAGTGCTAATAACCCGGGGGCAACCGGAGCATTATTGACTGCTTCAACAATTTGTTTAGCGACAATCCCGTTATAAAACGCCTTAATACCATTTTTAGCAATAAGCTTTAATGTATTGGCATAAGGTTTATTAACTAACAGACTGCCTTCTTTAATGGCTTTTCCATTTGGGTAAAAATATTCTTTAGCCGGACTCAACCGAGCAAGACCAGGATTCATATGCATGGCGACTAATTTGGCTAAACGAGGACTTACTCGAAATCCATTCTCAGCTAATTTTATCGCGGGTTGAAAAAGCTTGTGCCATTCTAATTGGCCTTTTTTTTCATGTACTTGATGCAACATATGGAGAACACCAGGTACGCCCACTGAACGTCCACCGATAACAGCATCAATCCATCTTACAGGTTTACCGTTTTCAAAGAATAATTCTGGAGTAGCCGCAGATGGGGCTTTTTCACGACCATCAAAAGAGGTCATTTGTTTTGTCTTGGCGTCATACCATAATAAAAATGCGCCACCACCTATGCCTGAGGACTGCGGTTCAACTAAAGTTAATACCAGTTGTATAGCAACAGCAGCATCAATAGCATTACCACCTTGCGCTAACATTGCTAAACCCGCATCTACAGCATGAGGATTTGCTGCACTGACCATCGCCTCACTAGCAATAGCAGACTTCTGGTAGTTCATTCCAGTAAAGGCTTCTGGTACCGCTCTAGAAACTGCATTTTCGTGAGTTTGTTCGGCCGCCATTAAAAACTGGCTAGACAGAGTTGCAATGGTGAAAGTAATAAGAGTTAATACGCGCATAGTTACTTCGAATAATTTGTTATTACCGTAATGTTATCAAATCACACATTAAACACATACTACAAAATAGGGTCATTTACATGTTAGGTCTACCGTTGCGACGTCAGTTTATAATTGGGCCGCTACTTGTATTTAGTTGCATGATCTTACTTCATTTATTTGAACCCTACTCCAGCGAATTATTAGGGTTGTTTCCAACCAAGGTACTTGATGGAGAATGGTGGCGAGTGATCACAGGCCAGCTTTTACACACCAATTTAAATCATTTGTTATTAAACTCTTCTGGATTAGTTTTAGTCTGGGCGTTACACGGTGAATATTACAGTGTTAAACACTATCTAATAGTGATGCTGCTATGCCTTACCCTCGTTGGCATAACACTCATGTTTTTTGCTAATTACAGTCATTACGCCGGTTTATCTGGGGTCCTACATAGTCTGTTAATCTACGGTGGCATTATAGATATCACCAAACAAGAAAAAACAGGTTGGTTGCTGTTACTAGGTATTGCAATTAAAGTTGCGTACGAAAATATTGTAGGGGCGTCAGCGGAAACCGAAGAGTTAATTGGTGCTTCCGTTGCAACCGAAGCACATCTGATAGGTGTTATCGTGGGGTGTGTTGTTGCCGTATTCTACTTTTATTATCAGGTAATACGGCACAAATAAAAAAGGGCCTATTGGCCCTTTTAAAAACTAAACATTTTTTAAGCGTTATAAGTGAGTTTCAAACAACTTATAAATACGACGATACTCGTCTAACCAACTTGAAGGTTGAACAAACCCATGCGGTTCAACAGGATAAATAGCCGTTTCGAAATTCTCTTTTTCTAATTCAATGAGGCGCTGAACGAGTCGCACAACGTCAACAAAAAACACGTTGTTGTCGACCATTGGCGCATTAATTAGTAAAGGCTTATTGAGTCCTTCTGCAAAATATATTGGTGAACTTCGTTGATAGGCTAAAAGATCGTTTGTTGGGCGATTGAGAATATTAGACGTATAACCGTCATTGTAATGGGCCCAGTCGGAAACCGGACGCAACGCAGCCCCTGCTTGGAACAAATCAGGTGCTGTAAATAAGGCCATAAACGTCATAAAGCCGCCATATGAACCACCGTAAGTTCCAACACGTTGTCTATCAACACTGACGTTTTCTACTAGCCAGTTAACACCATCTTTTAAATCTTCTATTTCCGGTGTACCCATTTGACGATAAATTGCCGTACGCCAATCGCGGCCATACCCTTTTGATGCTCGGTAATCCATATCCATTACAACATAACCCTGTTGGGTCAAAAAGTTATGGAACATAAACTCCCTAAAATAATAGGAAAATCCATAGTCACTATTTTGCGTGTACCCGGCGCCATGGTTAAAGATTACTGCTTTGTAGCTTTTAGCTGGATCATAATTTTTAGGATAATAAACTTTAGAGTAAATAGGCTGTTCTTGATTTGACGACGGTACCGCAACAATTTTTGGTGCCTGCCAATCGTAGTCAACAAATTCTTTCGATACCGTTTGAGTTAACTGCGTAACTTGATTGTTATTTGTTAAATCGACTAAGTACAACTCATTTGGGCGAGTTAGTGTTGAATGCGTTATGAGTAATTTTGTTTCATCAGGAGATATAGAAAATTCATTATTTCCTAACATCGAAGTTAACGCTTCAGGTTTACTTTGTTTTTTGCTGTCAGTTGCTACACGGTAAATTTGGTAGTCTCCTGGGTGGTTTACGTTCGCTCTAAAGAAAAACGATGAACCATCCGAGTTTACTTGTAAACTTGATACTTCAAATTTTCCATCAGTAACCTGTCGAACCTTTTTACTAGAAATCGATTTTGTATAGATATGAGAATACCCATTTTGTTCTGATAAAAAATAAAGTTTGTTTTGATTTGGTAACCAGCCAAAATCGTTAAATGTGTAGTTTATCCACGCATCGTCATGTAATTGATGTTGCTGTTTCAACTTGCTTTTATCAAAATCAACCGTGGCTATCCAACGGTCTTTATTATCCCAAGCTTCCAACATGATAGCGACATTATCACCAGACTGTTGCCACTGAATAGGGCTTTGCTCCCAGCTCCAATCAACAATCAAATTAACGGTTCTATCTTGTTTTTCACTTTTGTACTTTTTACCTAATGCCTTAGCATTCTCGGTTTTAACAGATTTAAGTACGTCTTTGTCAAAATCATCCAAATTTGAAATAGTGATCTGAGACTGTTTTCTATCTATTAAATCCACATACCAAAATGTTTGTTGATTAGGTTCAGCGTCAGCGACTCTAGATCTAACTTTTTCAGCATGAATTCGACCATCATCACCAATATAATTTGGCATGATATCGCCGTCACTTCGCCAATTTTTCTTTTTCGCAGTAACAACAATCATCTTGTCACCACGTGGTGAAATAGACACATCGACAAGTCTGTCTTCAGGTGAGAAAAAATACTCCTGAGAAAATACACTTTTATTTTTTTGATTAATCATTGAACTGTAATTGAATCGCTCAACTTCATCTCTATGTTCATTCGCAACAAACTTAATTAATTTGTGCTGCTCAGTACTAATTACATCATCTTTAATTTTTGGTGCTTCAGGTTTTTTTTCAAAACTTAGTTTGACCAGTTCTTTTTCAGTTTTCGAATTTAGATCAAAAACATAAGCACTAAAATCGCGCCAAAATAACAATCGATTGTCGTTCAAAAACATAGGTTCATTTTCAATTGAACTGGAAAAGGTAAGTTGCGTTACCTTGTTGATTGCAATGTCGACAGTAAATAAATTACCCTCAAAAACATAGGCTGCTAGGGTTTTATTTCGGTTAAAAACTAACTCGTCTTGGTGGTTTAAATGTAATGTTTCTATCGGCACCTTTGATTGGGATAAACTTGATAAATTCACTTTCATCAGGTTTTCAATGGCGGTTTCCGTTTCTTGCTGGAATACAACAGAATCTGATGTCGCAAGCCACGCAGCAGAAGATGGTGCGGCTCCAATCCAACTAGGATCTGACATTATTTTTTCAAGGGTTAATTCTGAACTTTCCGCAAAGGTAAATAATGGAAATAGTAGTAACGAGAGTAAAATCGATTTATTTTTCATATTGTAATCCAAAAATGAGTTGCCAATATTTAACCATTGTTTGGGTTACTTCGCCATATTGAGACGGCGAATTAACAGAATAATACTATTAACGAATATCCTAAAATGTAAACCGATTGAAAATTACGGTGGCAAAAACAAAAACGTTAGGCACCTGGCCTAACGTTTCATTCTTTTGTTAATCGAATTAACGAGTTATATGAGCATTATTTAGTATTAGTCACCGACCACGAAGACAAAACACCAAATACCCTTTTCAAGCCAAGTTCAGCGGCTATACCAAATTTTTCCGCCAAATTATGTTTTATCTTAAACTCAATTTTATAAACGTCGTATTTTGTTAAGTTCGTTAGTACAAAATCATCACTTGTTAATATTTCGTCAACTAAACCGAGATCTTTGGCTTGAGTTCCATACCAATGTTCACCAGTTGCCACTTTATCAATATCAACCTCTGGTCTATGATCCGCTACAAACTGTTTAAATAAATCATGTGTTTCATTTAACTCTTGCTTGAATTTTTCACGCCCTGCGTCGGTATTTTCACCTAGGACAGTAAGCGTTCGTTTATAGTCGCCCGCAGTATGCTGTTCAATATCAATATCAACCTTTTTCAAAAGACGATTAATATTTGGTATTTGAGCTACCACACCAATTGAACCAATAATTGCAAAAGGTGCTGAAATTATCTTATCCGCAACACAGGCCATCATATACCCGCCACTTGCAGCCACTTTATCAACCGCAACTGTTACTTTAAGATTTGCATTTTTAAGACGATCAATTTGTGAAGCGGCAAGCCCATAGCCATGAACCACTCCACCGGGACTTTCCAAATTGATTAATACTTCATCATTTTCTTCAGCAACCGAAATAATGCAACTAATCTCTTCACGAAGAGATTCAACTTCTTGAGCATCTACGCCACCGTCGAAACGGATGACAAATAACTTAGCTTTTGTTTTAGCTTCATCATCTTTCGCTTTTGACTTTGCCTTCTTAAGTTTCTTTTCTGCTTTTTCTAATGCTTTAATTTGGCTTTTATCAAGCATGGCTTTTTTTACATCGTCAATCTCTTGCTCTTTTGATTCAGAGATATTTTCTAAGTACAATTCGCCCTTCTTGCTCGATTTTCCTTTCATTGCTGCACCTGCAATTAACCCAATAACAATACCAACGGCTACAACAACCGTAGCAATTTTGGCCAAAAACAAACCGTATTCGTATAAAAATTCCAATGGATTCCCCTTATATTCAACCCAACATTTGTGGGGACTTTTTTGCAAAATTCAACGTTTTGAAGTGATAAAAACAAAAAAACCAGCCGAAGCTGGTCTTTTTAATTTTGGCTTTTTACTGACTACACGTTTCCGGGTTGCCACCTTTAACAAGGCAAGCACCTAACGTATTGTCGCCAATCTGAACTGAAGCACCGTTACTTAAGAAATAGTAATTCATCATTAAGTTCAGGTCTTGGTTTAATAGCGCGTACAGTGTTGGGTAATTACCACCTAAACTCGTCGCAGGAGACAATATTGTACTGTGAGATCCTGCCGTTAGACGGACAATACCACTTACCGAACCACTAGAGTCCATCATTGATTCAGTTATCGATTGCAGACCAATTGAGGTCGCTAGACCGCTTGTTCCTGCCATAGGATTAGTTGCTACGGAGTTTGGAACAACTAAATCTGATGGGTTGTCACCACCACGGTCAATATCGCCAACCATTTCAATCATCAATACTGGTGTTTGGGTTGCCGCTAACAAACCTGCATAGTTTGTTGGGTCAGTGGCTTCTACAATTGCCTGTGCAGCAAATGAGAACTGAGCAAATGCGGACGCCATTCCAGCTTTTTCAGCGTCACTTGCTGAGGCTACAAATGCATTGTAGGCACAAACCAAGGCAATATTTTGATCAATAACTTCAAAGTTTTCGTTAAGTGCCGCGCCACATGATGGCTCTTGAGCAACAATTAATCCATAGTTAGCAGGTTGTAAATTTAGCGCCATAGACTGGCTTAACTCATTGCCCAAACCATAAATAACTGACGCCTTAACTAACGGACTAAACGACGCTGATTCCAATAGGAAGTTAACTAATGAACCGCCACCGTTGGCTAGGAAAGAGGCGTTAATTTTATAAGCCGCATTTATCGCTGCATCAGTTGCTGCATCACCAGTATTCGCTGGCGTATTAGCTACTGCAGTAAAAGCTGTACCTGTAATCGCACCCAGTGAGTGTCCCATGTAATAAACTCGAGTTGAGTCGATTACACCGGCATCTGGAGGTGTTACACCGTCTTGCGAATATGCCGTTACATCAGCCATTGCATTAAGTGATAAACGAAGTCGTAACGCATCGGCTACCGATTGACGGCCGTTATCACGCGCCGTTAACAAACTTTGTAAGTTTAAGTAATGCGTAGGGTTTTCTGTTGATGCATTAATAACAACACCATCATCTGTAAAACCACGACTACCATGCAAAGGATGGTCTATCGCTACCGTAGCAAATCCGAACATAGATAAGAAACCTGTCGCGGCTAGCATATCTTCTTTTTTGCTTGTAATACCGTGTTGTAAAATAACAACTGGCCAACCTGCATCTGGTCTACCAGCAAGCGGCGTTAAGCCTTGTTCTGCTCGTATGGAGTTAGCATTATCCAGATTAGGAAGGGTAATTTGTACATCAACAGTTTCCATACTCTTAACTTTAGGTACAGGATTGTACTTAGTTAAATGACGTTGAGTATCAATACCAAAATCTGCCAATCCAATTTGCGCACTTGAACACAATTCGTGATTATCACCAGTATTCGCTGAAAGTGCTACAAGTTGGTCTTGAGTAAGTGATTGCAACATTACGCCACTATCACATGCCGCTTCCCAGCGTCCCGTTAATGGGCTGCCTGTTTCAGCATTCTCTAGGTAATAAGGCATGCTAATTTGAGCACCATATACATCAGCAGATGAATAGAGCTTGTAAGGCAGTGATTCAGGATCATTTTCAATAGCGCCGGCTTGAGCAAAGGCTTGAGCGACGTTAAAACCCTGTGACAACATCAAAGTCGCAACGCTTGACGGGTCAGCCGCAGCCATGCCCGAAAATTTCTGTGCGTTTAACAATTTTGTTATCTGAAGTGGATCCGTTCCCGGTACACCTGCTGATTGCACAGTAAATACTTGGGTATAAACAATCGCGTCTTTATTTGCGCCAAATGTATCAGCAAGTGTGTTTTCGAAATTATTAAACATTGTTTGTAATAATCGAATACCAGCTTGAGTTTCATTTAATTCAGACGCTGTTAGATCAGGATGTACAATAGGAAGTGTATTTATATCTTGTTCTACCGACGCGTAGGTCGAAGAAGGATTTAATGGATTACCATTAGAGTCTTTAATTTCTTTAGTTAACGCCACAGCATATGACTTGCCAGCTTTAAGCGGCTTTAACGGAACAACGGCGATGTTGCCACCTGACAGTGTTGTTACATAATCAACGCCAAACGTTAGTCTTGCAGTGCCTTTACAGATTAGACCTGCTCTAGAAGCATCCGCACAATCTGGGTCTGAAAGTTCAGGAAACTTAACAACTTCATACAATGCAACCGCATCACCAGACATTATAGAGGTTGCGTCCAACGTCACACCTGAGTCATACGCAAGTTCAATAGTGAATGGGTTTTGAGTACCCCATCCGTCTAAGGCACCCAATGCAGAAGCTGGGCTTGCCCAATTGACAGATTCACCGGCAGCTTTAGAAGCAACTTCTTCTGGCATTTCCAGAGTGAAATCTTGTGTGCCACTATAGAGTAAATCATTTGGAACACTCAGTTTGCCATTTGAAGGGTCAAACACTACCGATACTTTAGGTTGCGGTTCGTTTGCTTCAACTAGTGACGCTGAATCTTTTTGAATATTTTCTAACGTTGTATCGTCACAGGCAGTGAGCCCTAGAATACTCGTTACGGCTATACTTATTGCTAATTTTTTCATTTTTCTCCCCAGGTCCTATTTTTTTTATTATCCGTTTGTAGGTACGGCTTTAATTATGGGACTTTCTAAACAGCTTAGACCAGTTAAAGTTACATGAGAAATTTAATTTTAGCTAGTCCCTAAATAAAAATTAAGAATAATAATTTTGTAACGATGATTTTATTAAATTGAAGAGGTAATATGTCGGCCTTTGATAAATAGAATTTTATTGGCCGAAATGAATCACGTAAGTTTTAAACCCGCAGCAAACGAACTCGACGGTAAAGTCATCTTAATCACCGGAGCCGGTGATGGCATTGGCAGACAAGCTGCCTTGACCTACGCAAAACTAGGTGCTGAAACCATATTATTAGGTAAAACTGTTAAAAAATTAACGGCTGTTTACGACCAAATAGTCGCGGAAGGTGGCAAAGAACCCGCTATAATTCCTCTCGATATGAAGGGCGCAACGGTTAAAAACTATAAAGATATGGCCCTAACTATTGAAAGTGAATTTGGTAAATTGGACGGATTACTTAACAATGCGTCAATTTTAAATTCGTTAAATCCCATCGATCATATCTATGAAGATGCGTTTGATAAAGTGATGAAAGTGAACTTAAAGGCGACGTTATTTTTGACTCAAGCATTAATACCGGTGCTAAAAAAGGCCGATAAATCATCCGTTATATTTACATCAAGCGGCGTTGGTAAAAAAGGTCGTGCATTTTGGGGTGAATATGCAATTTCAAAATTTGCAACAGAAGGCTTAATGCAAACAATGGCGGATGAATTTGGTCATACAAATATTCGTACAAATTGCATTAACCCAGGGGCTACAAAAACAACCATGCGTTCGAAAGCCTACCCTTCTGAAGACGTATCCCTGCTCAAGTTACCAGAAGACATTATGCCAACTTATGTCTATTTAATGTCTGATCAATCAGTTGATGTTAATGGCGAATCACTAGACGCTCAACCCAAATAGCAAAAACGTTAATTGTTACAACTTACGATAGGCATACGATTAATCCAATCGTTTATCAGTTTAATGCCTTCTAAATGAACACTATGTCGTCCAATGGGCGGCATAATGTCTTTAGCGGTCGTAACCGACATTCGATAAGGCAAAATAGACTGCTCTGCATTCCCTGGCACAATGTCATATGAAAGATGATTTAGGCCTCCGTCATATCCAGGCGGCTTTTTACAAATCCCATGTTTGATTGATGTAGCGTCGCGCCAGTATTCTAATCTAAGCCCTGAAATGCCCCCAAATCCGCCGTCTTGATGACAATGAGCACAATTAACGTCAAGATAGCCTTTGGCTGCTTGATCAAGTTCAAGGTCAGTGACTGGAAATTTAGGTACTGTATTTGTCGCTGCAATGTCTGTCTCATCACCTGACAACAACCCATTAATTTGCATGTTTCTAAGTTGCGTTTCTGACTGGTTAGCTAAAGGCCAATTTAAAAAACGGGCTTTTAAACCAATGGGTAAAAACACCAACTCATTTGTGTCCGTTTCTTTTTGATGGCAATTTTTACAGGTCGTCTTAGACGGAATTTCATAACGAAAATCTATTGTTTGCTGTGCGTTCGTCATAACTACGTCAACCAATGCACCATACTTAGTTAAAATAGCGTCTTCACCATCGTCGGTCCATTTAAACGGCAACGCGACCCAACCATCGGTGCGTTTGATTAATAATCGAGTTTCAATCAATCGTTCGTGTTCTGCGCCTCTAATGGCCGTATCAAATGGCATAGCAAATGTCTTAACTAAGACAGTTCCTAAAGGCATTTCAAAAACGTCGTCAAAAGAATAGGTCATTTTTGTGTTTTCAGGTAAAAACACAAAACGATATTTACTTGCGTAATCACTAAATAGTTCAGCCGACAATTGATAATATTGCCCTGCTCCATTTGCATCATATTGTGGTTGTTTAATGTTCTTGAATAACTTGTATTGGCTTAACAAATTACAATCCGCGTGACTAAGCGCATCCCAATTTACGCTTGTTGAATCTTGCTGACAGTCTGCTGGAGACGCCAAAGCTAAACGCGCGAGTTTCTCTTCTAGCGTTTCTACCGCGTTCTCGTCATCGTCATCATTTTCATCTTCATTTTCGTCGACAGCGGTGTCGGTGCCGTCCTTTGGCACATCGACCACATCTTCTGGTGGTGTTGTCTTCGATGTTTCACCACACGAGAATAGACAAAAGCACATGATAATATAGAAAATAAGGTGTGATTTTTTCATAAATAAAAAGCCCTTTTTAAGGGCTTTCCAATGTTAATCGCTCGTACAGGAGCTGAGATTATACGGCGCACTATTGAGGCGACTAATCCACTCCCCAATTAACAATACCCCTTCCTTATGGATTAAAGAACGGCCAATTTCTGGCATTCGAACTTTGGCCTCATTTGAGTCCATACGTGCATAAACAATTGACTCAACTGCGACACCTGGCTCTATGTCATATCCCAATCCTTCACCACCATAAGCAATGGGTTGTTTACAAATACCATGTTTGTTTTGCTGTGAATCAAAATCTCGCCAATATTCGATGTGGAAACCTGTATTGCTTGCACTACCTTCAGGGCGATGACAATGTGAACAGTTAATATCAAAATACCCTTTGGCAAATACCATTAACTCGCTACTTTCTAATGTCAGTACCGAACTGATGTCTTCGTCTTTAAAGTTTGGAATAGACTTAATAGTTGATAAATCGGATGGTGCACCGGTTAACATACCTTCGGCAGACCATTTTGCGATTTGATTTTTTGTTTCATCGTCATAGCTGAAATCATAGTTAAGTAATCGCGCTTTTGGTCCAATAGGCGCAAACCTTGAAGTGCCATCGACAATATTTCCGGCAGAATCAAGATCGGTTAATTGGTGACACTGTTTGCAGTCACTTCTCGCTGGAACAACATATGTAAAGTCATAATCTTCGCCATCATGCTTAACTTTTGTATTGGCTATTTGCTTACCGTATTTAGCCAACTTCGCATCGGTACCGTCTTCATTCCAAACATAAGGTAAGGCATCCCAACCGTCATCACGATGGATCAACAATCGTGTTTCAATCAACGTTTCGTTTTCGAACCCTCTGCTTGCCGTGTCTGCTGGCATTGAAAAGGTTTTAACTAATATAGAACCAACAGGTAAATCAAACACTTCATTTTCGTTATAATTTGCAGTTGTTCCGTCTGGCATCACAACAAATCGATATTTTGTCGCGTAATCAGTAAAAAGCGGTATGGATAAATCATAAGGTAACGAATTTGAGCCTAAAATCCCCTCAGTCGGGTTTGTCATATCGCTAAATAAATTGAAAGCAGATAGATATTCGCAATCTTCCTCCATTAGAGCATCAAAATTGACCTTGTCACTATCTGGCGTACATAAACCAGAATATTTCAATTGCGATTCTAACCAAATGTTCTGATCATTTGGTGCGAAATCAATATTGTCACCATAACCATCTTCATCTGTATCAACAGTTTCAGTTGCATCATTCGGAAATGCATCGGCATTGTCACCAACTCCGTCGTTGTCAGTGTCAGTTGTTTCTGTTGCATCGTTCGGGAATGCATCTGCGTTATCGCCAACACCATCGCTGTCAGAATCTTTTGTTTCTGTCGCATCATTTGGAAATGCATCGCTACTATCAGCAACGCCATCATTATCTGTATCAATTATCGCAACGTCTTCTTTTCCATCTGGATCAGAACCACCGCCACAGCCGGTTAAAGACAGTCCACCTAAAATAATTATTGTGAGTAATTTTTTATACATCATCGGATCCACCTAAAAAAAGGGGGTCTCCCCCCTTTTTTGTTCATCTATTGTTTCAAATTAAAATTAGTCGTCTGTTTTACACGCTACAGATGTCGTATCATCAATGCCACAACCGTAAGTTGTCCCATTAAATTCAACATCGTAAACCGGTAAAGCGTCATGACTACAATCCAACAATGACTCACTCATAGTAAAGGTATATTCACTGCCTGTCGTTGCTGGTATTACACCTGTGAAATCAAATACAGTACCAACCAATATATTCTGCATTACACCGTCTTTCATGTAACCATTATTCTGTGAACATATGGCATCGTTAGCGGTAAATGCAGCTTCACCCATATCAGCTATCGCCCCTATATTTGCCAGGTTTTCACCTAAACCGTCATATAGGATCTCAGGATATCGGCCATTGTAGCCAAAGAAGCCAGTTACGACGTCATCAATCAACGCACCGCGAGGTCGAGTAGCATTCATAACCATTTCATTGTCGTGCATATTAATTGCTCTAGGAACTGGTCTCCAACCATCAAAAATAACGCCACCGAGTCCAGCCGGATCGGCATATTTTGCAAAGTCTGGTTCGGCTAAGAAGTAGCTCGATACTGCTATTGCATAAGATTCGTTTCCAGCAATTACATTATCAAATATTTCAACACTATTTGTACTTAGCACTATCATGCCCGAACCTGGAGGTGCGATATGCACACCTGCTGGGTTACTACTTGCATTTGCAAAGTTGTCGGTATTATTTGCAATGGATACGTTATTAAAGATACGAACTCCATTTCCGTAGTTACCATTACCAATCGGTAAATCAAATATCAAGATACCTGCGGTGTTCATATATGCATAGTTATCATAAACATCGGCATTTTTTGAGTTTTCAATTTCAATACCAGCGACATTTGCAACCGCAAAATTTCGTCTAACAACGATATCGGTTGACTGACCGACATAAACACCTGCGTCTGCGGAACCGTAACTAAAGCTGTCTTCGATAATTACATTTGACGTTTCTACAGGATATAGACCATACGCGCCATTGTCTTTGTCTGGAACACCAGGCCAAATTGTACCGACGTGGTGCATGTAGACACCGTCTGTTTTAGTGACTTTAATGGCGTTATTATTGGAATCCAGTACTGAGAAATGTGCGAGTTCTAGATTTGCACCATTTGAAATAAGGAAGCCGTCTTTAGCTACGCTCGCACCTTTATAGTCTAAAATGGTTTTGTCTATACCATGACCCATAATCGTAACCGCAGATAAATTACTGTAATCCGCTAAATCTATGTTAAAGGTTTGATCCAGAACAAAACGCCCTTCAGGCATTACCAAAACAGCATGTGTTGGGGCCGTAGCAGCTTGATCTGCTGTATCTAGCGCTTCTAAAACAGCTTCAATTGGGTAAGTTGCTGAGTTGCCATCACTCGGCGTGGTAAAATCGAGCATAATTGCACCATCAGGGATGGTGACTGCCATTTCGTCTAAACCATAGTAAAAAGCAGTATCTGAGTCAGCGTTCATTGGATAAGCATTATCAGGAACGGCAATCGTTAACTCATCAACACGAGTTGGAGCTGGTGTTGCAGCGGTACAAACTTCGCCCATATCATCAACGCCACAACCCATTTCAACACCATCAAATTTTACAGTGTAAACAGGCAGTTCAGTTAATTGACAATTAAGTAGTGATTCACCAGTTAGGTCAATTTCAAACGATGGGAAACCATTTCCTTGCATAATTGCAAAAGCGTTTGATGCCGTTGTGTGGTCAAATAATTCGCCAACAGTAGCGCCGCCATTATTTGTTGCACAAATTTGCTCATTTGCTCTAAATGGCAATTCGCCCATTGGCTGAAGAATAGAATTTTCAGCTAAGTTTTGGCCAAGACCATCATATAAAATTGCAGGCATTAAACCGTTAATTCCAACAAAACCATCAATGATGGGTAAAGAAGGATCTTCAAGCAGTGCACCATTTGGGTTTCCACCAGTTTCAGCAATTCGATTGTCGTGAACGTTAATACCGCGTGGTACTGGTTTCCAGCCGTTCGCGATAACTCCGCCTAGTTGGTTTGGATCAGCATATTTTGTAAAATCTTGTTCAGCTAAAAAGTAACTTGCAATCGCAATTGCATACGAATCATTTCCAGAAATGTCGTTATCAAAAATTTCTACATTTCTAGACGCTAACACTATGATCCCAGATCCAGGAGGTGCGATATGCACACCTGCAGGATTTGCGCTGGCATTAGCAAAGTTTTCAGTGTTGTTTGCTATCGACACGTTATTAAATATACGCGTACCATCACCGTAATGATTGTTACCGATAGGAAGGTCAAAAATCAAAATACCCGCGGTATTCATAAACGCATAGTTGCTATAAACATCAGCGTCTTTGGAGTTTTCAATTTCAATACCAGCAACGTTTGCTACGGCAAAGTTATTTCTAACGACTATTTTTTCTGACTGCCCGACATAAACACCGGCATCAGCTGAACCATAAGAAAAGCTATCTTCGATGATGACATTTTTGGTTTCAACTGGGTATAAACCGTATGCGCCGTTATCTTTATCAGGTGTACCAGGCCATATCGTGCCTAAATGATGCATATAAACACCATCGGTCTTTGTGACTTTAATGGCGTTATTGTTTGAATCTAAAACTGAGAAATGACTTAACTCTAAGTTAGCCCCATTTGATATGAGGAAACCATCTTTAGCGACACTCGCGCCTTTATAGTCAAGGGTCGTTTTATCAATACCGTGACCCATAATCGTGACGGCTGACAGATTTTCGTAGTCGGCTAAATCTATGTTGAATGTTTGATCTAACACAAAGTGCCCTTCAGGCATTACCAAAACAACTTTGGTTGGCTCAGTCGCCGCATCGTTAGCATCATCTAATGCTTTTAAGACAACTTCGATTGGATAAGTTGTTGAATTACCGCCTGATGGAGTAGTGAAATCTAGCATTATCCCAGTGTCAGGAATAACAGCAGCTTGTGCATCAATACCATAGTAAAACTTGTTGGCGCCTTCGGCGTTAAACGGATAATCACTCTCGTCATAAGCAATTGTCAAAGAATCAGTCACGCTACTTGTGTCAACATCAGGAACCTGAGGTGCTGCTCCACCTGAGCCGGTGTATACTTTGTTTTCTGTGCTTACTTGAACTTGTTCGTCGATTAATGTTTCGACATCTGGTGCGCTATCTCCACAAGCAACAATTCCCGCTGCGACTGATAGTGCGACTATGGTTCTCACGAATGCAGTAGTTTGCATGACCTCTCCCTCTTAAACCTGTTTTATAATTATTTTTATATTGTAGTCTTAAAAAATATATAGCGGACTGTAAATTTAACAGTCCATTTATTGACTAAAGGTACAATTATCATAACTAATGCATTGGTACAACCAGTTAGCAAAAAATATTTATACTTTTTGCACCAAACTGGTTGTCTAATAAGAGAGTGTTTTTGTGGTAGAGCGTTTGCTTATTTTCGTTTAGTCGAGCGTATCTTATGTTTTTTCACTGCACGTTTAATACGAGCGTGTTCTACCCGACGGCTTTTTGCATTGTCTTTCGTAACAACAGGATTAAACTCTTGTAACTCACGGTCTAACCCCACCTTTTTACGAAGTTTATTTAATTCATCTAACGGCAACTCGCGCCAACCGCCTTGGATTAACCGTCTATCGAGAACAACGTCAGCATAACGAGTACGAACCAGTCTGCTTACAGTTAACTCTTGAGAAGCCCATAAACGACGTACTTCACGGTTTTTACCTTCTCGTAAACTAACCGTAAACCAGCGATTACTGCTTTCATCGTTTTGGTTTGAATCCGCTTTAATTTTATCAAACTTTGCAATGCCATCTTCTAACTCAACCCCTTTGGTTAAATTTTGCAAATGGCTGTTTTCGACTTCACCAAATACACGAACCGAATATTCACGTTCTATTTCGTAACTTGGGTGCATTAATCGATTAGCTAAATCACCATCATTAGTAAATAGCAATAAACCAGAGGTATTCACGTCGAGACGACCAATACCAATCCAGCGACTATTTTTAAGTTGTGGCAATCTATCGTAGACGGTAGGACGACCTTGAGGGTCTTTACGGGTACACATTTCGCCTTCTGGCTTGTTGTACATAATCACTCGGCATATTTCGTCAGCAACTGGACGAATTTCAATAACATGGCCGTCAACACGAATGGTTTCTGTGCTGTCGATTCTATCCCCAAGTTTTGCAACTTTACCGTTAATGCTTACTCGATTGTTGGTAATGTATGTTTCCATTTCCCGACGAGAGCCAACACCACAGCGTGCTAATACTTTTTGCAATTTTTCTGACATTAAATAATCTCTATTTCTAATTTGTATAATTTGTTTCAGTTGAGGTCGACGCTTCTTGGTCAACCCCCATAAATTCATTTTCTAAACGACGTGTAATCGTTTCAAGTGCTTCTGGTTCCATCAATTGTGGCAACTGCGACAAATTGCGCAACCCAAAATAGTCTAAAAATGCGTTGGTGGTGCCAAACAACGATGGTCTACCCGGTACCTCTTTATGTCCAACGACTTTTACCCAATTTCGCTCTGTTAACGTACGTATAATGTTTGTGCTAACGCTGACACCACGTACATCTTCTATTTCACCACGGGTTATTGGTTGTTTGTAGGCGATTAATGCTAACGTTTCTAACAACGCTCGACTGTATTTTGCAGGCCGCTCTGTCCATAGATAACCTAACGAACTCGATATGGATTTTGCCGCTTCAAAGCGATACCCCGAAGCCACCTTGACTAAGTTAATGCCGCGGTTGTCGTAATGTTCTTGCAATTTTTCTAGCGCAATTTTCACACGTTTTGTCGTCACTTTTTGGTCGACTAACACCGTTTGTTTCATCTTCTCCACCGTCAATGGCGAATCAGCACAAAATATTGCAGCTTCGATTAATTGGAGTAATTTGTCGTCGGTCAGACTTTCGCTCATCGCTATTCTACCCTTTTATACCTAACATGTAATTGACTAAACGCTTCACTCTGAATTATCTCTAGTAATTTTTCTTTTACGAGTTCGAGTATAGCCAAAAAGGTCACGACAACGCCCTGTCTCCCCTCAGATAAATCAAACAATTCCGGGAATGGCACAAAAGAGTCAGTCTGTGACAAACGTTCTAATAATTGCGACATTCTCTCACGTGTTGATAATTTTTCCGCGGATATTTCATGATGACTAAAAGCTTCGAGCCGATTAACAACGTCTTGGAACGCTGCGACAAGTTCGTGCATATCAATTTCAGGATGTTGAACAATTGGCTCCATATTTAATGGTAAAGCTGCTTGAGCAACATAAATTTCGCGGTTTAAACGCGGCATTTCATCGATATTTGCCGCTGCTTCTTTATATATTTCATACTCTTGTAATCGACGTATCAATTCAGCTCTAGGGTCTAATTCATCGTCGTCGGAAAACTGATTGCGCGGTAATAATAATCGAGATTTGATTTCAGCTAACATGGCTGCCATTACAAGATATTCAGCAGCAAGTTCAAGTTTCATGTTTTTCATCAAATCGACGTATTCCATGTACTGCAGGGTAATTTCTTGAATTGGTAAGTCGACAATATCAAACTTTTGCTTTTTGATGAGATACAGTAAAAAATCGAGAGGCCCTTCAAATGCCTCTAAAAAAACCTCAAGGGCATCTGGTGGAATAAATAAGTCTTCAGGTCGTTCAATTACCGCTTCCCCACGGACAAACGCAAGAGGCAGCGACTGCTGCACCATTTGTGTTGTATCTATGACAGGAGGTTGAAGTTGTTCAGCGTTGGTCATTAGTCAAAATGGCTAGTATCGCCCTCACCGCGGCGCAATACCACAGGCTCGCCATCCGTAAAATCGACAACGGATGTCGGTTTCTCACCCAAAAAGCCACCATGGATAATTAAATCAACGTGTTTCTCAAGGCGTAATCGCATTTCGTCTGGATCAGACTCTGCAAATTCGTCACCTGGTAACAACAATGACGATGACATTAATGGCTCACCTAGCTCTTCGAGCAAGGCTAATGCTATTTTGTTATTTGGTACTCGTATACCTATGGTTCGACGTTTGTCATTTAACACACGTTTTGGGACTTCTTTTGTGCCTTTAAAAATAAAGGTAAATGGCCCGGGCGTTAAATGCCTGATGATACGAAACGCAGAATTGTCGACTCGTGCAAAATTTGCGATTTCTGATAAATCTTTACAAACCAATGTAAAATTATGGTTTTTATCAACGCGTCGAATACTAATTATTCGATCCATCGCTTTTTTCTCACCTAATCCACATCCAATAGCATATCCCGAATCGGTCGGATAAATAATAACACCACCGTTCCTTACAATAGCGACGGCTTGACTGATCAATCGGCCCTGCGGGTTATCTGGATGAATATGAAAAAACTGACTCATGGCTTAGGTACTTCCTTTCTCTATATATCTTACTATAACGTGCCGTTAAGCAAAGCGCCATTTAGGATGTTCCCAAACAGGTTTGCAATGTTCGCCTAACTTTAGATTTCGTCCTAACTCTATCCAACGTGCAGGACCATGAAAGTCCGAGCCTTGGGAGCTATATAAGTCATGTTGCTGGGCCAAATTACTCAAATGGGTTCGTTGGTTAGGCGTGATTTGGGTTAATCCAACTTCAAGCCCCGCCCCCTGCGCTTCAGCAAACTGTGCAACTAATTTTGCTAACCACTTATTCGACATATCGTAACGAATGGGATGCGCAAGAACTGCAATACCGCCCGCAGCATTTATAGCCGCCACAGCTTCTTCTATACTTACCCATTCCGCTGCCACATAACAAGATTTACCCTTGCCTAAATATTTTTTAAAAGCACCATTAAAATGGGCTACGCCACCTCTGTTTATAAGGGCCTTAGCAAAATGAGTTCGACTTATGTGATCACTTCCAGCTAAGTCATAGGCATCTTGATAAATACCAACATAACCTTTTTTTTCTAACTTTTCAGCAACCAGCTTAGCCCTGATCCGCCTTGCGTTTTGTTGCTTTGTAAGCAAGTCATTTAAATGCTCGTTTTCAAGATCTAAACATAAACCAATGACATGTATTTCAAAACCATGCCATTTGGTGGATATTTCAACACCATTGACTAGTTTTATCTTAAGCGATTGTTCTTCAATATATTGTTTTGCTTTGACTAACCCATTGATTGTATCGTGATCAGTTATTGCCAAGGCATTAACTTGTTTAATATCGGCTCTCATTAACAGTTCTGAAACCGTTAACGAGCCATCAGATTCGGTCGTATGACTGTGTAAATCATAGGAAAAATTATCGGTATTTTGCATAGCCAACATTATTGCATATAGCGTTTAGTTCTACACGCGATAAATTCCCCTCTTGACTCTAAGTTAAATTCGCGGTTTTATATAACCACTTTTTAAAACAGACAGCTTAGGTAATCATGAATACAGTTATCTCAAATCATACAACTTGGCGTTGGTGGTTAACTTCCAATTTTGGCGGGTGAGTGCTGCGTGTCTGTTTTTTAACACGACTTTATGTAGAAACCCGCAATCAGCGGGTTTTTTTATGCCCGTAAATTTAGAACATTATTTAGTAAAGAAGATTAAACATGGTATTCAGTCAAATTACGACTTCTCCGGGCGAAGTAGCCAGTATTTCAATAAATGTGGATTACATCGACAGCCCATTAAAAGCCTTTGAACTAGCAACAACTGACAGCAATTACGCTCTTTTATTAGAATCCGCAGAAATTAACAGCAAAGATAACTTAAAAAGTTTAATGCTTGTTGATACCGCCGTTGTTTTAGAATGTCGTGGAAATACAGTGACACTTGTTGCCCAGAATGAAAATGGTCAATGCGCGAATCATTATATAAAACAACAGTTTGAACAATTACACGTAAGCGATGTTGTTATCGTGCAACAAGGCATGGAACTCACGCTGACCTTTTCACCACCGGATTTAAACGTCAATGAAGAACAACGATTAAAACAAGTTAACGCCTTTGAGTCTTTACGCTTAATCATTAATCAGTTTAAACATGATGAAACCGACCCTTTTGCGGTGTTTTTAGGCGGTTGTTTTGCCTACGACATGTTAGGAAATTTTGAACAACTACCAAATGTCCCAGACGGAAATAATACTTGCCCAGACTTTGTTTATTATTTGGCCGAAACTATGGTTGTGATCGACCATCAAAATGGTACATCTGAAATAGTAGGTAATGTATTCAGTGGCGAAACCGCCTACGCAAACTGTTTTAGCATTGGCAAACGTTTAGAGCACATCAAAAATATCTTTAAACAAATTTCACCTGAAATTAAAGACGTAGGTTTTGATCTGTTAAACGGCAAATTGGATTTTACGGTAAATATTTCAGATGACACATTCAAGCAAACCGTTTTACAGTTAAAAAACAACATCGTTCAGGGCGACATATTCCAAGTGGTTCCTTCACGATGTTTTTCTCTTCCTTGTGAAGACAGCCTCGACGCTTACCGCCACTTAAAACGTGATAACCCAAGCCCATATATGTTTTATCTTAAACATGCAGATTACGTGTTGTTTGGAGCGTCTCCTGAATCGGCTTTAAAGTACTGCGCGGATACACGTCAAGTCGAAGTCTACCCAATTGCAGGTACACGTAAACGTGGTTTTGACTCCAAAGGCGGGATCAATTTAGACCTAGACTCGCGGGTTGAGCTTGAACTTCGTAATGATCAAAAAGAAGTCGCCGAGCATTTAATGTTAGTTGATTTAGCGCGTAATGACGTAGCTCGTATTAGTGATACGGGCACACGCTGCGTAAAAGAATTACTAAAAGTAGACCGCTATAGTTACGTAATGCATTTAGTGTCTCGAGTTGTCGGTAAGCTTAAACCAGAATTAGACGCTCTGCATGCTTACCAAGCGTGCATGAATATGGGCACCTTAGTTGGCGCGCCAAAAATTAAAGCCGCGCAATTAATTCGACAAGTAGAGAAACAGCGACGCGGCAGTTACGGTGGTGCGGTTGGATACCTTAACGGCAATGGCGATATGGATTCCTGTATCGTAATTCGAAGCGCATTTGTCCAGCACAACATGGCTCACATTCAGGCGGGTGCTGGGGTTGTTTATGATTCAGACCCACAATCTGAAGCCGACGAAACCGTCAGTAAAGCGCAAGCCGTTATTCGAGCGGTTTGTGCAAGCCAAGCCCTTTTAACCTCTAAGTAAACGGAGTGACTAATGAGTAAAATATACTTTATCGACAACCAAGATTCGTTTACCTACAACCTAGTAGAAGAATTAAACGCCCTTGAACTTAACGTCGAAGTTTATCGAAATACCTTAAGTGCAGAATTTATCACGCAACGCATTGAGAACAGTATCGCGAATCACGAACAGCCTATTTTGTTTTTATCACCTGGTCCAGGTACACCGAGTGACTCGCCAACCATGATGGCGCTTATTGCAAAATTTTGTGGTGTTATTCCAATTATCGGCATTTGTTTAGGCCATCAAGCCTTAGCAGAACACTACGGTGCAACCGTCGATTTAGCCGGTGAAACCGTACATGGCAAATCGTCAGTTATTGACCTTAAAGATCATGAGATATTCAATGATTTCGGTAACGCGTTACAAGTCGCGAGATATCATTCCCTTGTTGCACGGGACCTACCGAGTGAACTCAAGCAAATTGCCATGTTTGGCGACTTGGTAATGGCGATGGTGCATGAGCAAGATAAAACCCTTGGTTTCCAATTCCACCCTGAATCTATTTTAACCACCAACGGTTCTCATTTATTAAAAAATAGCATCGCCTATTTGACCCAGAATTCAAATTAAAGGATTACGTAATGAAAGACATTGACCTTATTCATAATGTGATGGCAAATAACAATTTGTCCGCTGAACAAACAGAACAACTTTTCACGAGTGTCGTAAAAGGCCAAATGGAAGATATCCATTTAAGTGCGCTGTTAACAGCTTTAAAAATGAAAGGTGAAACGCCGGATGAAATCGCGGGCGCGGCCGCGGCACTTTCGGGTAACGCGTTACCCTTCCCAATCCCAAACTATCCTACTGCAGACAATTGCGGTACGGGCGGCGATGGCACGCATACCATTAACATTAGCACCATTAGCGCAATACTTGGTGCTGCATGTGGCGTTAAAATGGCAAAACATGGTAATCGTAAAGTATCGTCAAAGTCAGGCTCGGCCGACGTATTGTCCGAGCTTGGGATTAAATTGGATATGACGCCTGAACATGCTCGTAAATGTTTAGATGAAACCAATTTAACGTTTCTTATGGCGCCGGTATACCACGCCGGTATTCGATTTGCGATGCCCGTTCGTCAAGCTCTCGAGACCCGCACCATCTTTAATATTCTTGGCCCATTAGTTAACCCTGCAAAATCTGAAATAAAAGTGATTGGCGTATACTCAGAACATTTATGTCGACCTTTAGCTGAAACGCTAAAGCTGCTTGGTAAAAAAGCCGCATGGATAGTACACGGCAGTGGAATGGATGAAATTGCTGTTCATGGCCCTTCTAAAGTCGTGCAACTTCTTAATGGTGAGATAACAGAGTTCGAACTTACCCCACAACAATTTGGGTTTAAACAATACGCCTTATCTGACCTACAAGGTGGAACACCAGTAGAAAACGCCGCTAATATTAAACAAGTATTGGCGGGCGATGGTATCGACGCTCACAATACCGCTGTCATTCTAAATACCGCGCCAGTGCTATTTTTATCTGGTTTAGTGGACAGCTTTGAAGCTGCAATTGCATTGGCTAAGTCGACGTTATTAAGTGGCGCAGGGCTGACAACGCTGAATCATTTTGTCGCACTGTCGGCGCAGGACCAGTAAACATGAATGTATTAGAAAAAATCGTTGTAGATAAGCGTATTGAAGTGGCACAGCGAGAAATCGATTTTCCACTTGAGTCGTTTATAGACCAATTAACCGTGTCCGATCGTGATTTTAAACAAGCATTAATCGATGATAAACAAAACAAAGGCGCGGCATATATTTTCGAATGTAAAAAAGCCAGTCCATCTAAAGGTTTGATAAGAGAAGTATTTGACCTGAATGAAATTTGCCAAGCGTATAGTCAATATGCCAGTTGTGTTTCGGTTTTAACTGACGAAAAGTACTTTCAAGGCGAATTTGAACGATTACCGCTTGTGCGCAGCAAATTGCCACAACCAGTGTTATGTAAAGATTTTTTTGTAGAGCCCTATCAAGTTTATCTCGCGCGCCATTTTGGCGGCAATGCGATTTTATTGATGCTGTCAGTATTAGACGATGAAACTTATATTCGCTTGGATACGGTAGCAAAAGAGCTTGGTATGCATGTATTGACCGAGGTCAGTAACCGTGAAGAGATGGAACGAGCCGTTGCGCTAAATTGTGATATTTTAGGCATAAATAACCGAAATTTGCGTGATCTGTCTACTGATCTAAATCAAACACCAATGTTAGTTGACCTGTTTAAAACGCTTGCCGATAAAAAACAACAGGATAATACCGTATTAATTTCTGAATCCGGCATTTATAATCACGGCCAAATTATGAGCCTCAACAAACATGTAGATGGCTATCTCGTTGGTAGTTCGTTAATGGCTCAAAAAGACTTGGAAAAAGCCTGCCGTGAATTAGTGCATGGACAACATAAAGTATGTGGTATTACTCAGTCTGAAGACGCTATCGCCATTGCTAAGGCCGGTGCATCATTTTGTGGGCTCATTTTTGTTGAATCGAGTAAACGTTGTGTTACCCCAGAACAAGCAAAAGACATCATTAGCGAAACTCACGAAGTGATAAACTTACCGTTTGTAGCCGTTGTTAGGAATAAAACAATAAACGACTTGGTTCGTTTGATTTCCCAAGTTCCAGTCAGCGCCTTACAACTTCACGGTGATGAGGATCAAAATTACATTGATGAATTACGTGAAGCACTGTCACAAGTCGGCAAAAACATCGAGATCTGGCAAGTTATTTCAGTGCCTGTCGATGGGAAATTACCAGCGCAATGGCCACAAGCTGATCGTATTTTATTAGATACCGTAACACCAGATGGCACCCAAGGTGGTAGCGGTATGACATTTAGTTGGCAAAACTTAACGTCTTTACCACTCGATATCGCGCCAATAATGTTGGCTGGCGGATTAAACCCGCAAAACATAAACGATGCCATCCAATTGCCAATTAATGGTGTGGATTTAAATTCTGGCGTAGAAACATCGCCAGGCATCAAAAATAAAGAATTAGTTCAACAGTGTTTCGATATAATTAATCGTAAACACAGTTTACAAAGTTAAACAGTAAGGTATTTCAAATGTCACAAAAGAAAACATTAGATCCGTATTTTGGCGAATATGGCGGTATGTTTGTTCCCGAATTGTTTGTTCCTGCTTTGGAACAGCTCGAACAAGCCTATATCAACGCAATTGACGACGATGCATTTATCAAAGAGTTTAACCACTTATTAAAAGATTACGCAGGTCGTCCGACACCATTAACTTTGTGTCGTAACCTTACCAAGGGCACCAATACAAAAATCTACTTAAAACGCGAAGACTTATTACACGGTGGCGCACATAAAACCAATCAGGTTTTAGGCCAAGCCTTGTTAACAAAACGCATGGGTAAAACACGGGTTATCGCCGAAACAGGTGCCGGACAACATGGCGTTGCAACCGCCCTAGCCTGTGCGTTATTGGGTCTCGAAGCTCGTATTTATATGGGTGCAAAAGACATAGAAAGACAGCAACCTAATGTTTTTAGAATGGAGCTAATGGGGGCGAAGGTTATTCCTGTTACTGCTGGTTCTGGCACGTTAAAAGATGCAGTAAACGAAGCGATGCGTGATTGGGCTTCTAGCTACGACGACAGTCATTATTTATTGGGCACAGCAGCGGGCCCACATCCGTTCCCAACCATTGTTCGTGACTTCCAAAAAATGATTGGTGAAGAAGCAAAACAACAAATTCTTGAGCAAGAAGGTCAATTGCCAGACGCGGTTATTGCCTGTGTTGGTGGTGGTTCAAATGCAATCGGTATGTTTAACGACTTTATCCCAGAAGATGGCGTGCAACTTATTGGCGTTGAACCAGGCGGTAAAGGCATTGAAACCGGTGAACATGGGGCAGCGCTAGCGGTTCTTGATTTAGGTATCGATTCAAAAGGGATATTGCACGGGGCTTACACCCACATTATGCAAACCGAAGACGGCGAAATTGAAGAATCTTACTCAATTTCAGCAGGACTCGATTATCCTGCTGTAGGGCCTCAACATGCGCATTTAAAATCAATTGGTCGAGCCAATTATGTTGCTATTAATGACGATGAAGCCCTTGAAGCTTTTCAAACGCTAGCCAAACGAGAAGGGATTATCCCTGCGTTGGAATCATCACATGCCCTAGCCTACGCACTTAAATTAGCCAAAGCCGATCCTGAAAAACATCAGGTTTTATTGGTTAATTTATCGGGTCGTGGTGATAAAGATCTAACTCATGTCCATAGCGTATTAACTGAAATGGGAGACAAATAATGTCAAACCGTTACTCCAACTTATTTGCAAAATTAGACCAAAACGCTGAAGGCGGGTTTATTCCTTTTGTCACGATTGCTGACCCCGATTTAGAAACCAGTTATGAGATCATTAAAACACTTATTGACGCTGGCGCAGACGCATTAGAACTCGGTATTCCGTTTTCAGACCCTATTGCCGATGGACCAACAATCCAAGCGGCAAATATTAGAGCACTTGATAATCCAATTCGTACACAAGACTGTTTGGATTTAATTCGTCGAATTCGAGACGAATACCCAGATACCCCAATTGGATTGTTGTTATATAGTAACTTGGTATTAGCAAAAGGTATCGAGCAATTTTATCAACTATGTAATGATGCAGGTGTCGACTCAGTGCTCGTCGCTGACGTACCTGTTCGTGAGTCTAAACCATTTAGATTAGCCGCTGAAAAAGCCAATATCGACGCGGTCTTTATCGTGCCGCCAAATGTGCGCGATGAAACATTACGTCAAGTGGCGAGTTACAGCCGCGGTTATACCTACTTGTTGAGTCGTTCTGGCGTCACTGGTGCAGAGTCGCAGGCAGAAATGCCGGCAGATGCTATGATAAAAACAATGAAAGCTTACCATGCAGCACCACCTATTTTAGGCTTTGGTATATCTACGCCAAAACAGGTTGCGAGTGCTATTGCGGCCGGAGCAAAAGGTGCAATATCGGGCTCCGCTGTCGTTAAAATCATTGAGAATAATCTTAACGACAAACAAACAATGTTAAGTGAATTAGCTGCTTTTGTTCGTGATATGAAAGCTGCAACTAAACGCTAATTGGTAATGTTAACGTCTAATGCAAGCAATTGATTGCATTAGACGTTAAACATAAAAAAAGCTCATTTTGTTTTAATTAACAAATGAGCTTTTTTATTTGTGCCGTATCATTTAAAAATAAGACTAACTGATCCCAATATACTTATGAACTTGAATCGATAAGCGCCAGTTCTTTTTAATGCAGGTGTCTATCGCTAATTGGGTTGCAGACGGCTTTTGACTAATTGGTTGTAAATACACAAAAGCATTCTTATTAATTGGTGACTTAGCTAATAGCGCTTCTAGTTCTTCAACGTGAACTTCACGGGCCACCGGGTGCTTAATTTCATTCGCACGAGCCATACAAGAGGCCAAAACTTCATATCCGCCTTTCATATTAATCTTTGGCGAAACCGTAACCCAAGTTGTTTTAGGAGCTTTAATTACAAATGTACCACTGGTTTCAATTTGGGTTGAATAGCCATGATTATGTAACAACTCACAAAGCGGCACTAAATCAAACATACAGGGTTCACCACCTGTGATAACCACATGTTTAGCGGTATAACCTTGGTTTTTAAAAATACCTAATATTTGGTCTGCAGTTAAAGCAGTCCACGTAGGCGAGTCCGCTGTTTTAATCAATATGGTCTGCAAATCAGTTTCATCAGCTTTGTCTGTTTCCCACGTTTGTTTTGTATCGCACCAAGAACAACCCACTGGGCAACCTTGCAATCGCAAAAACAAAGAAGGCGTACCGGTATATTGCCCTTCACCTTGGATCGTTTCAAACAACTCATTTACATTGTAATTAATCATGGAATATTAACCGCTCAATCTCTGACTATTCTTTCTAATCGTTCAATAATGATTTAAAATTTACGACTATCAATAGTTAACTACTGCGCCAGTAAATATTGCGCGGTATTGTAACAAATCCAATACCTCGATGTTGGTAAATATTAAATAAGGTTAAAAATGTCTGATAAAGCAGTTGTTATCTTTTCTGGTGGAATGGATTCATTCACTGTATTAAACCGAGCAATTAGAGACGGTTTAGACGTATATGCGTTAACGTTTGATTATGGGCAACGCCATGTAAAAGAAGTTAACTTTGCTCAAAATGCCTGTGAGAAACTTGGAGTACAACACAAAATTGTCGATATTAGTGCCATTGGCGGCATCATTGCGGGTTCGTCGTTAACTGCAAATATTGACGTGCCTGAGGGTCATTACGAAGCAGAAAGCATGAAGCAGACAGTCGTGCCTAATCGGAATATGATCTTATTATCACTTGCTGTCGGTTACGCCGTGAGCTTAGAGGCTAGTAAAGTGTATTATGGCGCACATTCAGGTGACCACGCTATTTATCCAGATTGTCGACCAGAGTTTGTCAAAAAGATGCAGGACGTTTGTGCGATTTCAAACTACGATCCGATAGACATCGTCGTTCCATATTTAGAATCGAGTAAAATCGATATTCTAAAAGACGGTCTTAAAATGAGACTGGACTACGGGTTAACTTGGACCTGTTATAACGGACGTGAACATGCATGTGGCAAATGTGGTGCCTGTCAGGAACGATTAGAAGCATTTGAAAAAAATAATGTGACTGACCCACTGACTTATGAAGTCTAACGACAAAAAAGCGATAACAAATCCGCCTGGGGCTACTGATGAACTCGAACAAGCTGTTTATCAGTTGCTCTTGTCCGGCGATAAATTTACCGAATTTGAATTAATCGATAAGCTATCCAAAGCGCCCTATTCTTTTTTTGAGGTAGGTAGTCTATCCCAAAATCTAAGCTTGTTTCAAACGCACTTTATTTTGTTTCACGCCTTGTATCGGCTCAATCAACTCGGTCACGAAACACAAACTTTTTATATAGAAATTCATGTACTTTCTATACAACTCAATGTGATTTCTGCCAACTCAACAACCGAGCCAAGCTGTTACTTAGAAAGTGACGGTTTACGTGATTATTATTTGGATTGGAATAATTTTGATAAAACTGATAGTGCAGATGTAGCGAGTTTGTTGTCTCAATTTTGGCAAAAATATAACAAAAACGCCCTTTATACGCCGCAACTTGTAGAGCAAGCTCAGGCCTATTTCGAATTTGACACTACGCCAACGATGAAGGAACTAAAGGCCAAATATCGTCATAAATCTCTAGAATATCACCCAGATAAAGGCGGAACTACCGAAAGATTTAGTGAGTTACTTAATCACTACAAGGTCATGAAAAACGCCATTACAAAATTGTAATGGCGTGACACAACCGTTGGGAAACGCTATGTTTTATTGACCGTCTAAAATAGCTCTAAGTTCAGCTTTCTCTGCTTCATCTAACTTTTCAGTTTTAACTAAATGTTTCAAGATGTGTTTTAATTTTTTCTTGCTCATTTTGCCTTTTTCTTTCGAATTACGTTTTCCGCCTCTGTCATGGTGGCCTTTTTTACCATCTTCCATCATTTTATGGATAAACATGCGTTTTTCAGAACCCGCGCCTTCGCCTTCTACGTCAATTTCAATATGTACATTTTCTTCGCCATCAGCGGTTCTGATCATATAAACTTCAGTTTCTTTATCGCCTTTAGCTATTTCGGCACTTTTTATCACAACATGTTTGGCATCGTGGTCTTTAAGTTGGCCTAAAAGTTCGACAATTTTAGATTGTGTATCTGAATCTAAGTCGCCAAGTTTGGCGGAAACATTGTCCATGCTATCTAATTCGTCAAAGCTAAAGTTGTATTCTTTTTTAACGTCTTTGTTTAAAACATAAACTTCAACACCGTCACCTGATTCAGAAACAACTTTAACGATATTTTTTTCAACGTTTCTGCGATTTTCGTGATCTTTATGTTTAGAACCTGCAATGGCACCTGTTGATGTCATTGCTAACATACCGATTGTAAGACTTACAGCAGCGGCGATAGAATGTAATTTCATTTTTTTCATGGTATTACTCCGTAAAATAGTAATCTAAGTTGAACAATTCGACGTTAAAAGTATTCAACTCTTTTAATGTCATTCTCAGTAAGTAACTCAATTCCTGTGCCACAAAAAATTACGACATAAATTTCAATTACTTAACTAAATTAAGTAAAAATACACGTCCTAATAAATACAAATAAATCCTGATATAAGCATGCGTTATTCCCCATATCAGGATATATTAATCTATAGTCTAATTATGCCTTCGTTAACCTGCTGTTTTACAAAGTTTAAATATGTGGAACAAAGATTGCGTACAATTAAACAGTATCAGTATATGAAACAATATAGTTGCGAAGAGATGAAGATACTGGGCAATGGGAAAGTACCGAGTATAGGTATTCGAACGATACGTTAATTCTTCATTTAATTCCGTTAGGGTTGATTTTCAGTCCGTTATTTTCAAACGACCAAACATAAGATTAAAAAATGACAATCAAGCGTTACCTATTTATTTTGCTTACCACGTTTCTTGTTGTGATGGCCGCATCACAAATATTTTTAGTTGATCAATTAAAACAAAAGATGGAGCAAGAAATTGAATTACGAGGCAAACGATTAGCCAACCTTATCATCGATAGAACAATCGAAAATATTCCGCAAGATGCCGAAGTTGAGGTTGAAGTTCATGAATTGGAGTTCAACAAATATTCAAACAAAAATAAAACCGCTCATAAATCTAAGTCTAAATCTAAACGTTCATTAAATGCATTTCGAATTGAGATCAAAGATATGAGCAATGGTGTTCGAAATGACTATGACGTCGTTTTGCCTGGCAAAAGCAGAAAATCTGAAGAACTCATTAATCAGTTGTTAAAAAACGAACCTAAATCAATTAGGAAAAAAATTAATTCGATGTTAAGAAAGTTCTATAACGGCAAAGAAATTAGTACCGCGGAAGAATTCGGAAATATCCAAATCTTTATTACTAAAGATGAACGTTCAACACATCAGCTATTCAAAAAACATTTAAAGCAACAAATCGAACATTATAAAGAAATCGATCCTGACTTGTCGGAGCACAAACCCGCGCTCGTGAAAATTATTGAAAAGAGACACAAAAGCGCCAATAAAGGGCAATCGTTTTTGCTAGAAAAAATGATTAACTCAATCACCTACATCATTATATTTACTTCTATTTTAGGGATTATTTTTGTTTTTTGGTTAAGCAATAAAATCAGCCAACCGATGAATAATCTAACACTTGGTTTTCGCAAAATAGAACAAGGCGAAAAAGACGTCGAAGTTGAAGTTTCAGGCACCAACGAAATCCAATTTGCGATTACCCAGTTTAATGCCATGAGCAAACAACTCGTATTGCTCGAACAGATGGAAACAAAATTGAGCGAACGCTCTCACCTCGAAGAAATCGGTGACGTGAGCAAAGGCATTGCGCATGCCCTTCGCAACCCACTTCATACTATTGGTTTAGCCATAGATCAGCTGCAAAAACCAGATTGCGATGAAACGACCAAACTTCAATTATTAGACAACATCAAAGTTAAGATCTCGCAACTAAACAAAAGCATTGCGGCGCTGTTAACCTTAACGTCTGGTAAAATGGAACGCGGTGCTAAAATTGATATTAACAGTTTGATTAAAGATGTAACGTTGGAACTCAAGCAATCACACCCTTCTAATACCAAACCGTTGGAAATCGAGTTTGAGCTCGGCGAACAGAGCTTTGTCGTTGGCGAACTAAACGAATTGAGAAGCATATTACATACTATTATTTTTAACGGTTACGAAGCGGCAATAAGCCATAACCCAGATGTTTTAAAACTCAAAATCAACAAATATGAAAATGATGATCAAACTTGCATTACCGTTTCAGACAATGGCGGCGGTATAGATAAAAATATTGAACCACAGTTATTTGCGCCCCATGTATCTTCAAAAGCTGAAGGCGCTGGAATGGGCTTATACATTGGCAAACGTATCGCAGAACTTTATTACAATGGTTCACTAAACCTAAAAAATACGTCAGAAGGTGCAAAGGCAACGTTAATTTTGCGTAAGCAAGGATAATGTAAACCACTGTCATTAAAATCGAGATACAAAACCAGTATTACTAAGACCAATGTTACTTTAACAACCTACGAACATATGTTTTTGATTAGGTGTTAAATATAAAATGCACGTCAAAGGGTTCCAAATGTTAGTTCTATTAGTAGAAGATGAAAAAGATCAACGAGAACTTGTCGCCGACATTCTTAAAGATCATGGCCATGAAATAGTTTCAGCCGAATCGGTTGAGTCAGCAATAGTTGAATTAAAAAACCTCGAAAAAATAGGCCAAGTGCCAAATGTTATTTTTTCTGACTGGAAGCTGGGAAGTTTAACTGGCATCAGCTTGTTGGAATATATTCGAAACAACAAGATTAACTGTGGCTTTGTGGTTGCTACGGCCTACGGTTCAGTGCAACACGCAGTAGAAGCTGTTGAAAAAGGCGCAGATGACTATCTAAGTAAGCCATTTCAAACTCAAGAACTGCTTCTGGCCATTACCAAAGCCAATACAGCAAACAATTTACGGTTACAAAACAGCGCCCTTTCAGAGCAACTCTCCGAACAAAAAAACTTAGTTGAACTTGTTGGTAGCGCGCCGTGTATGCAAAAAGTATATGACCGAATAAAACGTGTTTCAAATACCAATGCTACCGTATTGATCCACGGAGAAAGTGGTACAGGTAAAGAGTTAGCGGCCAGAGCGCTGCATAAGATGTCACAACGTCACCTTAATAACTTTGTGGCAATAAACTGCGGGGCTATTCCAGAAAACCTAGCAGAAGCCGAACTATTTGGTGCTGAAAAAGGCGCCTTTACCGGCGCGACAGAACGTAAAATTGGCAAAATAGAAGCGGCCAATGGCGGAACATTATTTTTAGATGAAATTGGTGAGTTACCTATTTTACTGCAGGCCAAGTTACTCCGGTTTTTACAAGAAAATGTCATTGTCCGTTTAGGCTCAAATGAAGAGATCCAAATTGATGCCCGAGTTATCGCGGCGACCCACAGAGATATTCCAGAGTTAATCAGTTCCAATGAATTTCGTGAAGATCTCTATTATCGGTTAAACGTTGTGCCGCTTACAATGCCGGCGCTCAGAGAAAGAAAAGAAGACATACCACGGTTATTTGAACACTTTATTCAGAAGTTCGAAACTCAGTACAAAAGTAAAGCACCGCAACTGACGACAGAACAAAAACGGGCTATTTATGACTACCCTTGGCCCGGCAATGTGCGCGAGTTAAGTAATCGTATAGAACGATTCGTTTTGCTCGGGGATGCAGAAGAGTTGAGTTTTAATAGCAACAGTACCCACAAAATAGATGTTACTTCAGGTTTTGAAATCCCCCCCGATGGGCTGGTTTGGGATGAGTTTGAAAAAGACATATTACAGCAATCTTTAGACCGTACCGATGGCAACCGAACGAAGTCGGCGAAACTCATCGGGTTAAACTACAAACAGTTTTTATATCGACTAGAAAAATACCAGTTGTAAAAAATAAAAGTAAATTGAAAGATTATTTAACAAACCTAGTTCTATATAGTTAACGCGTCGTTTGTATTTCTAAGGTTTGTTATGTCTACTAAATTGTCCTTGTTAACACTATTGGTTTTATCATCAACTTTGCTTGGGGCCTGTTCTGATAAAATGAATGAACCAGACATAGAAATGACCGAAACGGTCATGATGGATGACACAACAACCAACGACATGGACGACGGTGGCGCAACCACAGACGACGACATAGAAAATGAATCACAATATAGCTGTGACATGGCAGATCACCCTAGCGTTGGCTCTACGGCGATATTGAGTACACTTCATCATATGGTGTCTGGAACAGTTAAGATTGAGGACAACTGCACCTTATCTGTGACTAATTTTACTTACGATGGTGAAGGTCCGTCTGTCTATTTTTATGGCGCTTTAGATGGGCAATACGACACTGAGAATGGCGGTTTTGCTATGGGTATGCAATTAAATGGTAGAGCGTATGCCAATGAAGACTTTACCGTTAAACTCACTTCGCCTGCCCCACTCGACAAAATGAATAGTATAAGTGTGTGGTGTGCCGATTTTTCGGTAAGTTTTGGAGATGGTCAGTTTCAATAGTTATTTTTTGTGCTTCACCAACCAACTATTTAATAATTTCACTTGTCCACACTGTTGAGCCGCAAACGTTAGGCGAATTGCATTGCTCAATATTGTGCTGTCATCCCATCCCGTTTTGATACGAATTTCTTCAAGACACACTTGAGCTTCATTGGTTAAATAGCCACGAACTTCTTTTCTACCTTGCAGGATCTTCCTTTCTCGGTAGCGTTTTTGTTTCTCAGCGTTAGATAATGGTTGTTTTTTGTTCATTTGAATATTAAATTTTAGTTAAATTACTGTTCAGAGTTGTTTAGCGTACAAGTGTTCGCTAAATTAGCGACCTTTATTACACTTCTTGTTAAGAGTATTTATGTTACAGAAAAACAGCTACGATAAAAACGATTTAATCGATTGCGGTAATGGCGAGCTTTTTGGCCCGGGAAATAGCCGACTTCCGTCAGATAATATGTTAATGATGGACCGTATTGTCCATATTTCAGAAGAAGGCGGAAAATATGGTAAAGGACAGATCATAGCTGAATTGGATATTAATCCAGACCTGTGGTTTTTTGCTTGCCATTTTAAAGAAGATCCCGTCATGCCAGGTTGTTTAGGACTTGATGCTATGTGGCAACTTGTAGGCTTTTTCTTAGGTTGGACTGGTGGCCCTGGTAAAGGTCGTGCACTCGGTGTAGGTGAAGTTAAATTTACCGGTCAAGTGCTACCTACCGCTAAAAAAGTAACTTACCGAATCGACCTTAAGCGCGTTATCAAACGTAAGCTTTATATGGGATTAGGTGACGGTGTAGTTGAAGTAGATGGCAAAAAAATCTATGAAGCAAATGATTTAAAAGTTGGATTGTTTACAGACACTTCTTCATTCTAAGTTTGAAAGTTCAAACTAGTTACTAAAAAGCCCGTCATTTATGTCGGGCTTTTTTATTTCTAGTGATAGTTATTTAAAGAGACCAATATTCTTGTCTCCGATAGCCTCTCGCCATCCGCCTAACCATTGTGATTTACTTTCTGAAGATTGATAAGGACAGGCGTCTCTCGAACGTCCGGTAAGACCTGCTTTATATCCTTGTGAATGAGCTCTTTCTGAGCGATCACGTTTCTGTCTTTTCATAGGCACTTCCTCAATTTATTAGTTTGAAGTCACTTTTGAGTTTTTACTCTTTGGAGCAAAATCACATATATATGAATAGTAGATTACAAAAATATGATCAACTGTTTTAGCGGAAATAAATAGAGGAAAAAAATAAGCCCATGATAGACATGGGCTTTTTTATTAGAACATTAAATTATAAAAACTTGCGTCTTATTGCGATTAAACCACTAAGTAAAATGGTAAAACTAACCGGCAAGGATAACCCTTTACGTTTATAGTCTGGTTCATCTTCAGTCGCACATTCTTCCAGTTCGCCACCATCGATTGGAGACAGTAAAACGGCAACTGCCACCTGCTCTTGGTAGGCTTCACCGGTAGAAGGATCTATAACAATTTCGCCTTTATAATCTCTTGTATCAACTGTTTTAAGTGCGGTTGCGGCAATTTGACCAGCATTATTGATGGCACTTGTTGAGACAATTTCATAAATCGAATTACATTCGGTCAAATCATTTAAGTCAAAAAATTCTTTTTTAACACTGTCGTAAATAAAGCCATGTTTACGACGTGTTTGGTTTGTTGTAACTTCGTATTCAGCTTGGCCAACAACAACCCCTTCGTCATTAATACCACTTGCTGTACTTTGTGCCGTGGAATAAAACGTCGTTGGCGTTTGTAACTCGCCGCTGTTTAAGTCATAGATGAAAAATTCACTATTATAAGCACTGTCAAAATACGTGTCTAAATTACCCACAATAAGATTGTTTTCATTTATGTCTAACGCATAACCACGGTCGTAATCTTCATGATCAGCCAACATTTCGGTTGTTGTGCCATTTTGAAATACCAGTGGATAATCCTGCGCAGCTGCCGACGAATCAGAATAAGGTACATGACCATAACCTACAGCAATACCAAGATCATTCACTGCAATAGCGCGACTTGAATACGAGCCAGTTTGATTTTCGTTTGGCGTAAACACTAAATCATATTGTGTTTTACTCACAATATTACCTGAGTTATCAATTTGCCAAACAACCGGACGTGTATTGTAAAACGCACTCGACCTAAATACTGACCAGGCACAAACTTGTTCAGGTAGCAATTCACCAGTACAGTTTTCTTCTAGTGCAGTTACAACACCAACTTGAAGACCAATAGCCTCTGAACCGGCAATAAAGTTTGAATCAGATATGTCATAAACCGTTGAATAGCCACCATAACGAGTTTCTTCTGACATCAATTCAATGACATTACCGTCAACAATAGCAACGGCTCTAGACAAAAAGTCTTGCTGCCACATAGTTACTGGCGACTCGGCTGCAAATTCACCCGTTTGTTGAAACGAAATTTTACTGTAAGGACCAGTACCGTGACCGACTTTAATGCCATTACTATTACTTGCTCGAATTTGTTCAACATTACTATTAGTAAAGTCTCCTAAATCGTCATCAATAAAATCAAATATATTGATCAATGTACTGTCATCAGCCGTACCAAAAAACGATTTATAATCGCCAATTTTTTGATAAATAGGACTAGCGCCATAACCCACGCGATTATTAGATGTCGTTGTACGTGCTAAATCTAATTTGAGACAACCGATAGATGAAGAATCAAATTCACCTGACGTTAGTTCAGCATCCGAAAGTGCACAATAGCTGCGAAACGGTCCTGTTTCAGCGGTCAAATAGGGTTCTACATATATAGGAAAATTAAAACTGTCTCGAACCGCACCAATTAACGTGCCTTGATTATCTATGTCAATAGCAAAACTCTGACGGTATTTGTCACCAGAGTACACTTCTTTAATGTCATATTTAGCGGCGTTTGCCTGACCTACTACTGTCAATAAAGACAAGGATATTAATGAACGAACAAAATATTTATTACTCAAAATAACTACTACCTAAATTTAATTTTATTGTTTTTCTTCGAGCTCTTCCCACCGTGCAAAAGCTTCGTCAAGCTTTGACTCAGCTTCGGCCAATTGGTTCAAAGTATTTGTGGTTAACTCGGCATCTAACTTAAAAAATTCAGAGGAGTTAACAGTGAGTTGAAGCTCTGCAATTTCTTGCTCTATAAGTTCAACCTGTTTGGGGAGTGATTCTAACTCCCTCTCCTCTTTGTATGAAAGCTTTTTCTTCTGATTATTTTTAACTTTAGTTTCCGTTACAACCGGTTTTGACGGTGTAACGGCAGGCTTTTCGTCAATAGACGGCGCAATTCGTTGCAGATATTCACGATATTCTTCGTAACCGCCAACGACTTTATTTACTAAGCCATTACCTTCAAATGCCCAAACTGTTGTGGCTGTATTGTCGATAAACTCACGATCGTGGCTAACGAGAAGTACAGTACCTTCATAATTTGCCACAAGTTCTTCAAGTAATTCCAACGTTTCAACATCCAAATCATTGGTTGGCTCGTCGAGAATTAACAAATTAGATGGTTTTACAAATAGCTTGGCTAAAAGTAATCTATTTTTTTCGCCACCAGAAAGCGCTTTAACTGGTGTTCTTGAACGTACCGGCGGAAATAGGAAGTCTTGTAAGTAACCTAATACATGACGACTGTTGCCATTAAACATGATTTCTTGTTTGCCATCAGCGACATTATCTTGCACCGTTTGCTCTGGATCTAGAGCCAATCTGTGCTGGTCAAAATAGGCAACCTGTAAATTTTCACCAATTTTAACGATACCGCTATCTGGCGTAAGATTACCCATCAGTAATTTAATTAATGTTGACTTACCAATCCCATTTGGACCGACTAATGCGATCCTATCGCCGCGAGTGACTAACGCATCAAAATTTGATACTAAACGTTGGTCTTTAATTGCAAAACTGAGATCAATGGCTTCAAATACTTTTTTCGCAGACTTTTCGCCCTGCTGAATTGTCATATTTGCGGTTTTTTGAACCCCTATTCTTGCGCTACGTTCATTACGTAAATCTTTTAACGCACGAACACGGCCTTCATTTCGCGTACGTCTAGCTTTAATTCCCTGGCGGATCCACACTTCTTCCTGCGCTAATTTTTTATCAAATAGCGCATTTTGTTGTTCCTCAACTTCCAACAACCTTTGTTTTTCTAACAAATAGTCAAAATAGTTACTTTCAAAAGAAACGAGCTTACCTCGATCTAGGTCGACAATACGAGTTGCCATATTCCGAATAAAGGCACGGTCATGTGAAATAAAGATGATTGAACCGGCAAAGTCTTTTAAAAACTTCTCTAACCAAGCAATAGCGTCGATATCTAAATGGTTTGTTGGTTCATCTAATAGCAGCACATCAGGTTCGGTAACCAATGCTTTCGCCAAAGCGACTTTACGCAACCAACCCCCACTGAGTTTATTAACGTCTTGTGTAGGGTCTAACCCAAGCTTAGTTAATGTTTGTGCTATACGAGATTCAACAGCCCAACCATTTACACGGTCAATTTCCTGTTGAATAACTTCCATCTTATCTAGCGCAGATGGATCTTCAGCCGCTTGATAAGCTAAGTCATTATACTGAGCTACAAGGGCGATAATGTCCTTTAGCCCCTCACAAACAAATTCGTAAACGGTGCCTGTTTGACCACGTGGTGGATCTTGTTCAAGACGAGCGACCGTTATTTCATTAACAAATTGCACTTGACCATCGTCAAGGTGCATATCGCCAGTTAATATTTTTAACAATGACGACTTACCGGCACCATTACGTCCAACAATACATACCCGCTCGTGGGTATTAAGTTGAAAATTTGTCTTATCCAAAAGAGGATTTGTGCCAAATGCTAATTGGGCGTTAGTAACTCGAATCAATTCCATAGTGTATTAAATACTGCTTTAGTTGTGTTTGTTCAAAGGGCCAAAATAATGCTTGTTCAGCATTTTCTGCAATAAACACTGGTATATGGTCACCGTAAAGTGACACCAATTGCTCATCTTCGATAATATCAATTTTTTGAAATTCAATGTTATTTTGCATTAACAGCGTTTCTGCCACCTCACAGAGATGGCAACCGTCAGTACCTAATAAAAAGAAAATCCGTGGTTGCTTGTCCATTACGCGACAGACAATATCCAACAATGATGAATTTTTGCATTACGTTCAAAATCTGGTGGTAATGTATCTTTCGTAATGTCTTCTATTTTGTAGCCCAGTTCTGTAATGCCTTCAACATCAAGCTTAAAGCCACGTAAATTATTAGAGAACAATATTTGTCCGCCGTCCATCAAACGGTCTTTCATTAACTTTAGGATTTCAACATGGTCACGTTGTACATCCCAAGTTCGGTCCATTTTTTTAGAATTCGAAAAACTCGGTGGATCTAAAAAGACTAAGTCAAACTTATCTCGTGTATTTGTTAACCAAGCAAGGCAATCGGCGCGGTGGAAAAAGTGGTTTTTCTTGTCCAATTTATTAATAAAGAAATTGTCTTCAGCCCATTCTAAATAAGTATTAGACATATCTACAGAGGTAACACGTTTAGCGCCATTTAACGCCGCGTGCACCGATACACTGCCGGTATAACAAAACAAATTCAAAATGCTTTTACCAGAACACATAGACGCAAAACGTTGACGTACCGAACGGTGATCTAAAAACAGGCCTGTATCTAAGTAGTCATGAATATTGACGTATAATTTTGCGCCATTCTCTTCAACAATAAAACGTTGCTGACGTTCAGCTTCTTTTTGGTACTGTTCTTTACCTTTTTGAGACTTACGTACTTTTAACGAAAACTTATCGCTAGTAAGGTCAAACTTCTCTTGTAAAATACTTAAAACATCAAGAAGGCGCTGTTCTGCTAAATTAGCATTTACCGTTTTTGGCGCTTGGTATTCGTATACCACAATGCGGCCGTCGTAATAATCAACTGCAACATTGTATTCTGGAATATCGGCATCGTAGATCCGATAGCAGCTAATGTTTTCTTTTTTGATCCACTTACTAAGACGCTTTAAGTTTTTGTCGATTCGACCCGAAAATGCCTGACCATCTTTACTCAAAAAATAGCCATTGGACGTAACGTTACCCATTTCACATTGTTGTTCGGTCAATTGATATTTAACCAACAGTATGTCTATCGCACCGTTTTTAAACTTATATTCTTTGTCTTTTTGAAGTTTAAGTAACTTTAAAAGTGTATTTTCAGTACACAACAACGACATGTTCCAATTAACGTAATTTGATTTTAAATTAAAGCCAAGCTTCTTAAACAACGTGAGTAATGTAATAGAGTCGCCAATACGTTCTCCATACGGAGGGTTTGATACAATCCAGCCCGGAGTGACGTCTTTACCTACAGTCGCTTTTACTGCGTCTTGTTGCGCCAGTTTAATATCACCTTCTAATCCTGCCATTGCGATATTTTCTCTAGCGATATCCAAAACGTAACCTACAATTTCAAATCCGATAATGTCGGCACTAATTGGCTTTTCTTGAGCAATGGCTTCATCACGAATCGCTTCATACTTATGAACCAGAAATTCAGGATGCTTAACAAATGAAAACTGCCTGCGAGTTAAACCTGGCGCGCGATTTTTGTTAATCATGGCCGCTTCTATTAACAAAGTACCTGAACCACAAAACAAATCGACAAAACTGGATTTTCCATCCCAACCACTGCGTCTAATAATACCCGCAGCCAAATGTTCTTTTAACGGCGCAGCGCCCTGCGCTTTACGGTAACCTCGTTGGTGGAGTGATGGGCCTGAGAAATCAACATAGACATTACACTGCCCTTTAAACAATCTCGCTTGAATAATAAGATCTGGAGACTGCTTATCTACGTCTGGTCTTTTGCCGGTTTCTTCTCGGATGTTATCGACGATTGCATCTTTGACTATTTGTCCACCAAATTGGCTATTTCTTATACTTTTATCGGTTCCAACAAACTCGACGGCGAAAACCTTTGTTTTAGTAAAGAAAGGATGCCAATCAAAGCCTAAAACCCCGTCGTAAATTTTTTCTTTGCTGCTTCCTGAGACCTGAACAACATGACGTAATATACGTGTTGCAAGACGTGTCCAAAGACATATTTTTTGGGCAGTTTCAAAGCTGCAGAAAAAATGAACAGATTGTACTTTAGGGGCTACGTCGGTAGCACCGAGTTCAACAAGCTCTTCGGCAAGAAGTAATTCTATACCAGCGGATGTTAGTGCAATGAAATTGGGCATAATTTTTAAACCTTTGGGAAATTGGCGTCATTATAGCAAATTTATTCAAAAGACCTATTTATTACAGTTTTTTAAATTAATCGTTGCAATTTAAATTTAGATCGCTATTATACGCATCTCGTTGAGAGACACTAGTCGAAACAACGGAAACCCAGGCGCGGGATGGAGCAGTCTGGTAGCTCGTCGGGCTCATAACCCGAAGGTCGTCGGTTCAAATCCGGCTCCCGCAACCATTTCCTTTTTAAGGAAAAATGGAAGCCTGAATTCTTATCAACTGAATTAAAATGTTGTTGACTCTCTTCTCTTAGGAGAAGCATTCGGACGCGGGATGGAGCAGTCTGGTAGCTCGTCGGGCTCATAACCCGAAGGTCGTCGGTTCATTCTTTGTTTATAGAGAGTGGCTCCCGCAACCAATTAATTGGTTCTGGGAAATTCGTTACAGTCGAATTAAAATATTGTAGGCACCTTCTCTTAGGAGAAGCATTCGGACGCGGGATGGAGCAGTCTGGTAGCTCGTCGGGCTCATAACCCGAAGGTCGTCGGTTCAAATCCGGCTCCCGCAACCAATTCGAATGTTCACAATCAATTTTTAAAACGACACACCATTTCAAAACGACAACATCGTCGGTTCACTCTCGACAA